>NZ_JAHKJW010000179.1 GCF_019710745.1 Streptomyces beigongshangae | reverse complement strand
GGCAGATTCCCTGCTCATCGCCCGCCCCGGTAATCAACTCCGTTTGTTTCATTGACATTTCCCTCAGGATACGTACGTTGGGAGCGCTCCCATAACAGCCTTGCAACTGGAAGGAGCTCCCCCCTCATGCGCAAACAGAGTCCGTTGACCGG
The DNA here is from genome assembly GCF_019710745.1 of Streptomyces beigongshangae. GTDB lineage: Bacteria > Actinomycetota > Actinomycetes > Streptomycetales > Streptomycetaceae > Streptomyces > Streptomyces beigongshangae. The sequence goes on along the minus strand of NZ_JAHKJW010000179.1, from coordinate 651 downwards.
GCGTTCGCGGTCATCCCTCCGCCGGCCTCTCCAGGCACTCGTCATGCTGTTCGCCGTGGTCGCCGGTGCGCTGACCTGGTCGGCCCCCGCCCAGGCCCACGGCACCATCGTCGGCCCCGCCACCCGCGCCTACCAGTGCTGGAAGACATGGGGCAGCAACCACACGAACCCGGCCATGCAGACCGAAGACCCCATGTGCTGGCAGGCATTCCAGGCCAACTCCGACACCATGTGGAACTGGATGAGCGCGCTCCGTGACGGTCTGGGCGGCCAGTTCCAGGCGCGGACCCCCGACGGGACCCTCTGCAGCAACAACCTCTCCAGGAACGCCAGCCTGGACAAGCCCGGGCAGTGGAAGACCACCACCGTCGGCAACAACTTCTCGGTCCACCTGTACGACCAGGCATCCCACGGCGCCGACTACTTCAAGGTCTACGTGAGCAAGCAGGGCTTCAACCCCAAGACCCAGACCCTGGGCTGGGGCAACCTCGACTTCATCACGCAGACCGGCCGCTACGCCCCGGCGCAGGACATCACGTTCCCCGTCCAGACCTCCGGCTACACCGGACACCACATCGTGTTCGTGATCTGGCAGGCATCCCACCTCGACCAGGCCTACATGTGGTGCAGCGACGTGAACTTCGGCTGAAC
>NZ_JAHKJW010000178.1 GCF_019710745.1 Streptomyces beigongshangae | reverse complement strand
TGGGTGTGTGACCGGCTGATGGTGCGCCGGGGCGTGGTGTGCTTGCGGTCCGGGCCTGTGTTCAGGCCGCGGCAGGTCGGCCGGCCACGCCGGTGATCTGGTCCCAGATCGCGAAGCGGGCGGTCATCTCGGCTCGGTAGTCGGTGGCGGTCATCAGGTGGCGGCGTGGCCTGAAGTGGGGCGAGATGCCGCTGAACCCGGACAGGAACCGCTGGGCTCCTCCGACGGAGCGGAAGCCTTTCATCGCACGTTCGCGCTGCCGGGTGGGCTGGTGGCTGTTCTCGGCCCGGTTGTTCAGGCCCTTGTGAGAACGGTGTTCCACTGAGGGCATGACCTCGCGGTGGGCCGCACCGTAGGAGCGGAGCTTGTCGGTGACGACCACCCGTGGCACCGTACGGGTCCTTTTCAGCAGCCGGCGGAAGAACCGCCTGGCCGCAGCGGTGTCCCGCCGGTTCTGGACTAGGATGTCCAGGACGGTACCGTCGGAGCCCACGGCCCGCCACAGGTACTTCTGCTTCCCTTTGATCTTGAGGAAGACCTCGTCCAGGTGCCACTTGTCCCCCGGCCGGGGCCGCCTCCGGCGCAGGCCATTAGCGTAACCCTGCCCGAACTTCACACACCAGCGCCGGACCGTCTCGTGGGAGACGACAACACCGCGCTCGAGCATCAACTCCTCGACATCACGGAAGCTGAGCGGGAAGCGGAAGTACAGCCACACGCAGTGGGAGATGACCTCGATCGGGTACCGGTGCCCCTTGTACGACAGCGACGTGCTCCCCACGGACGACCCTTCCCAGGCTGATCAACCAGAAGATCATCCCACCGGTCA
>NZ_JAHKJW010000177.1 GCF_019710745.1 Streptomyces beigongshangae | reverse complement strand
TGAGGGTTTTCCATCTTGATCAGTTGGCGAGTTCGAGGGCGACGACGGCTCGGACGATGGCGGTGATCCGGGTGGTGCTGCAGCGGAGCTTGCGCAGGAGCCGCCAGCTCTTGAGTACCGCCATGGCGCGTTCGCCGAGGCTGCGGATCTTGGCATGGTCCCGATTGTGGCGCCGGCGCCAGCCGCGCAGGTTCCTGCCGCGGAATGGGACGCGGATGGCGGGGCTCGCGCCCTGATATGCCTTGTCGGCCCAGCACTTGATGTTGCGGGCGGTCAGAGAGGCCGGGATGTCGTGGGTCCGGGCCGCGGTCAGGTCGTGGGTGGCTCCCGGCAGTGCGTCCGATGCCCAGATCAGGCGTCCGGCAGGGTCGGCGAGGATCTGCACGTTCATGCCGTGGTGCTTCTTCTTGCCCGAGTAGTACGGGCGGTCGGCGGCGATGCGGTCGATCAGCAGGAGCGTGCCGTCGAGGATCACGTACGCCTTCCGGCGGGCCGTATGCATGGCCTGCTCCAGTGTCGGAGCGAGCGGGGCCAGGAGGTCTACGGCCTCGCGGATGTAGCGGTAGACCGTCGCGATCCCGATGCGGAAACCCGCCGCGAGGCGGGCATAGGTATCACCGCAGCGCAGGTGCGCGAGGACGAGCAGGGCCTGCCGGCCGCAGGGGAGGCGACGCCAGCGGGAGTGGATCCGACGTCGGTGACCCGCGAGCAGTCCGGCAAGCCGCTGCAGGGTGCGGCTGGACAGATCGATGACAGACGGGTAGACAAGCACGAGAGCTCCTGGCGGACTGGTGATCTTGGTCGTGAACCCGTCTACCAGGAGCTTTCTGTATGCCCGTCACCAGG
>NZ_JAHKJW010000176.1 GCF_019710745.1 Streptomyces beigongshangae | reverse complement strand
CGGGTTCGTGGCGTTCGCGGGTCTTGAGGAGCTGGCCGGTGCCGGTGAGGTGCCGGGGACGGTGCTCGTCGACGCCGGTGTTTCCTTCGACGGTGTTGATGTGGTCGGTGCGGTGCATGGTGCTGCGGTGCGGGCGTTGGGGCTGGTGCGGTCGTGGCTGGCGGAGGAGCGGTTCGCCGGCTCGCGTCTGGTGTTCGTGGTGCGGGGTGCCGGGGGTGCCGGGGGTGCCGGGGGCGCTGGGGGTGGTGGTGAGCTGTCGGTTGCGGCTGTTCGGGGTCTGGTGCGTTCGGCGGTGTCGGAGCATCCGGACCGGTTTGCTCTGCTGGATGTCGAGTCCGGTGTGGGTGCGGGGTCGGTGCGTGGTGCTCTGGTGGTGGGTGAGCCGGAGGCCGTGGTGGGTGTTGGCGGGGTGCGGGTGCCGCGTCTGGCCCGGGTGACCGCTGATGCTGATGCTGATGCGGGTGGGGTTGGGGGTCTGCGGTGGGGGCGTGGGCCGGTGTGGGTGACGGGTGGCACGGGTGGTTTGGGTCGTGCGGTGGCTCGTCATCTGGTGGTGGTTCATGGTGTGCGTGAGTTGCTGTTGGTGAGTCGGCGTGGTGCGGCTGCGGAGGGTGTTGAGGGGCTGGTTGCTGAGTTGTCGGCGGCTGGTGCGCGGGTGCTGGTCGAGGCGTGTGATGTGGCGGATGCCGGTGCGGTGGCGGGGTTGGTGTCGCGGCACGGTGTGGGTGCGGTGGTGCATTCGGCCGGTGTGCTGGATGACGGTGTGGTCGAGTCGTTGACGCCGCAGCGGTTGGCGGGTGTGCTGCGGGCGAAGGTGGACGCGGCGTGGAACCTGCACGAGGCGACCAAGGACCTCGACCTGGACGCCTTCGTCCTCTTCTCCTCG
>NZ_JAHKJW010000175.1 GCF_019710745.1 Streptomyces beigongshangae | reverse complement strand
GATCATCGGTCCACGGCTGGGCTCGCCGGGCCAGACGAGCCTCATACACAGCTTGCCGGGCCGAGGCGAAACGCCAATAGGTGTCGAAGACCGGCGTCGGCTGCAGTTCCCGGTCTCCCACCCGCACCGTTCCCGGCGCAGAGCCGGGCCGCGCGGGAACCTGACGGTCTTGCAGCAGCGTCACCATGCACGCAATATATATTCGATATATGCCGACTGTCACCGAGGAGAAGCCATGCAGCTGCTGTGCCATCAGCCGCGCCGCACGACCTCGGTGCTCTGGCCCGAGGACGTCGACCGCAGACTGAACATCCTGGTCCGCGCGGCCGCAGCAGCCGGTGAACGCACCTCACGCGCCGAACTGCTGGCCGCGCTGGTAGCAGCCGTCGACGTCGAGCCCGAGCAGGTGGCCGCTCTGCTCCACCACTACCGCCGCCTGCCAGCCGACACACTCGCCAGCGACGAAGCCCGAGACGATCTACCGGCCGTGCGCACGCCAGGCCCCCGCCGCGTCGCCTCGCCATAACGATCCGCGGCCCTCACAGGTCACATCACGGAGCGGCCCGACACTGTCCGGCATCCAGCCAACGAGCCGCTGCCCCCACGCCGCAGCTCGACCCACAGGCGAGCCCATCCGCCGGCGACACACGAACACAGGCGGGCCCCAGCCGCCCACCGCCTCCCCTAGACAGCAGGCGACTCGTCCAAGCGCCGTGCATACCAACGATCACTGAACCTGAACCTTGCGCAGCGCAGCTGACACGACCTGATCACCCACCCAGCTAAACTGACAAAGCCGCAGATCAGATCCCTGCCCCAGCCCAGCACCCACAAGCACCACAGCTAATGACGCTCCGCGATCACCCGACCGCAGACACGCCGCAAACTGATCAACGCAGGCCAGACCACCACCCACTGATCAGAC
>NZ_JAHKJW010000174.1 GCF_019710745.1 Streptomyces beigongshangae | reverse complement strand
CTACGGTCGCCTTCATGAGCGGCGACGGCGTAGTGGTGGATGAGGCGGTCCGTGCGGCATGGGACACCTACCGTGTCCTGGAGAAGCGGACGCCAGCCAAGGAGCGCCAGCAGGCGCAGCAGCGGGTGAAGGCTGCGATGGACTCCGTCGGGCGTGAGGAGGTCTCCCGGGGCACGGTGTTCCTGGTGGGGGTGCTGACCGGGTACCTGATCGCCGAGCCGCCCGGCGGCGGGGAACAGCTCGATCCGCTCAATGACCTCATCCCTGCCGTGATCCGCAGGCTGCCCTCCTTCGAGATGGCCGACCCGGAGCAGGTGCCGATGGCGACCGGAGTCCTCATGGCCGCCGCCATGGGCATGGACACGGTGGCCTGGCGCGCCCGGTTCGGGAAGATCGAGCCGAAGGAGGCCATGGTCCACGGCTTCGTGTTGTGGCTGCTCGCGGACCTCTTCGACTCCCTGGTCGGCAAGCCGGGAACCGTCGATGAGCTGATGCGCGAGACCTTCAAGACCATGGCCACCGAGGACCGCTGATGTCGGACGGTCCAGTGAAAAGTTCTCGCTGCCGTTGCCGTGGCGCTGAGCGTGCGCAGGGTGGCGATGCGGAAGTGGCCCGACGGCATCGAGTGGATGTACCCGGTGGGCACGTGAGACGAGGCGCACTTGGAGGTGGCGCTCATGTCTGGCGGTGAGGAGGTGTGGCTGCGGATGTCCACCGACCGCTCCAGCGTCGCCGTGTGGATCATCGAGCAGTGGTGGGCCTTCTTGGGGGAGCTGCCCGGCGCGACGTCGCCGCCAGCCTGAGACGCGTGCCCCTCGCGGGTCGGCCGGCGCACGGACGGCGGAGGTCGACGTGGCTCCGGCGGGGCGGCTTCGTTGCGCACAGGGACGACCACGACGTCGTCCGGGCCGCCGACCGTGCAGTGGCCGCTGACC
>NZ_JAHKJW010000173.1 GCF_019710745.1 Streptomyces beigongshangae | reverse complement strand
GCCGAGGCCGTCGGGAGTGCGGTGCCGGGTGTGGTGGTGCTGGACTGTGGTGTGCCGGACGGTTCGGTCGATGTGCCGTCTGGTGTGCGGTCGGTGCTGGACCGTGTGCTGGGTGTGGTGCAGGAGTGGCTGGCCGGGGAGCGGTTCGCGGGTTCGCGCCTGGTGGTGGTGACGCGGGGCGCGATGCCGGTGGGTGCCGGTGGTGCGGTTGCTGCGGGTGATGTGGTGCAGGCTCCGGTGTGGGGTCTGGTGCGCGCGGCGCTCGCGGAGAACCCCGGACGCTTCGCCCTGGTGGACCTCGACCTGGAATCGGATGCGTCGGCCGATGTGGACACGGCGGTCGCGGCGGTGGTTTCGGGTGAGTCCGAGGTCGCGGTGCGTGGTGGTGCGGTACGGGTGCCCAGGCTGACGCGCCTGCCGGAGACGGACCTTGCGCGTATCGCGGGTGAGACAGCCGATGATGTGCCGTCGTGGGATGGTGCGGGTGCGGTGTTGGTCACGGGTGGTACGGGTGGTCTGGGTGCTGTGGTGGCGCGGTATCTGGTGGCTGAGCGTGGGGTGCGGGATGTGGTCCTGACTTCGCGGCGTGGCCCGGATGCGCCGGGTGCTGGGGAGCTGGTGGCGGAGCTGCGGGGGTTGGGTGCCGCGGTGGAGGTGCTGGCCTGTGACATGGCCGACCGGGGTGCGGTGCGGGCTCTGGTGGGTTCGCTGGTGGCCGGTCGTGGTCTGCTGGCGGTGGTGCATGCGGCCGGTGTGGGGGACAACGGTCTGGTCGGTGCGCTGTCGCCGGAGCGTCTGGATGGGGTGCTGGGTCCGAAGGCGGATGCGGCGTGGTGGCTGCACGAGGCGACGGCCGACGTCGAGTTGGCGGCGTTCGTGTTGTTCTCCTCGGCCGGTGGTCTGGTGCTGACGGCCGGGCAGGGCAACTATGCGGCGGCCAATGTGTTCCTGGACGCGTTGGCGGCGCGGCGTCGGGCCGAGGGTCTGGTG
>NZ_JAHKJW010000172.1 GCF_019710745.1 Streptomyces beigongshangae | reverse complement strand
GGCACCGGCCTCAGCAACCCGCGCCGACACCCACTCCACCCGGAACAACGAGTCACGACCGGTGAGGTCGAGTTCTCCGGTCGCCAGCGGACGCACGGTCAGGGACTCAACCGAGGCGACGGGCGCCCCTGCGGTGTCGGCCAGTTCGAGGGCCATGGCACCGTCGGCGTCCCGGGTGAGCCGGACCCGCAGAGCTGACGCGCCGGAAGCGTGCAGACGCACTCCCTCCCAGGAGAACGGAACCCCGCCGCGACCCTCGTCGTCGATCGCGAAGGCGTGCAGGGCGGCGTCGAAGAGTGCCGGGTGCAGCCCAAAGGCACCGCCGTCGGTCCCGTCCTCCAGCGCGATCTCGGCGAACAGGTCGTCGCCGCGCCGCCAGGCGGCCCGCAGGCCCTGGAAGGTGGGACCGTAGGCGAAGCCGGCTTCGGCGAGGCGCTCGTAGCAGTCGGTCACGTCGACCGGCGCGGCATCCCGCGGCGGCCACACCGACGCGTCGAAGCCCGTGGCCGGAGTGGTTCCGCGGGCCAGGGCTCCGGTGGCGTGAACGGTCCACGGGCCGTGGCTGTCGTCCTCGGTGCGCGCGTGCACGGCGAGAGAGCACCGGCCGTCCTCGTCAGGCACACCGACCCGCACCTGTATCTGGATGCCACCCCTGTCGGGCAGTACCAGCGGCGTGGACAGGGTCAGTTCCTCGACCGTGTCGCAGCCCACCTCGTCGGCGGCCCGGACGGCGAGTTCCAGCAGAGCCGTGCCCGGCACCAGTACGGCGCCCTGGACGACATGGTCGGCCAGCCACGGGTGGGACTGCGTCGACAGTCGGCCGGTGAGGACGACGCCGTCCGTGCCCTCTCCACCGGCGAGTTCGACGGCCGCACCGAGCAGCGGGTGCCCGGCGGCGCCGAGCCCGGCGAAGCGCACGTCTCCGGTACGGGTCGACGTAGCGGCAGGCCAGTAGCGCTGCCGCTGGAAGGCATAGGTGGGCAGGTCGACGGCACGGGCGCCG
>NZ_JAHKJW010000171.1 GCF_019710745.1 Streptomyces beigongshangae | reverse complement strand
CGGCACACCACAGTCCAGCACCACCACACCCGGCACCGCACTCCCGACGGCCTCGGCCACCTCGGACCACGGAGTCCAGTCGGTCTCGGTGGCACCGGCCGGAGCCGGGGACACCCACTCCACCCCGTACAGCGAGCCCGCGTCACCGGACGCGGCGCCGAGCTGATCGACGGAGAACGGACGGCTGGCTATGGAGCCGACCGTCAGGACCGGGGCGCCGGTCACATCGGCGACGGAGAGGGAGACAGCACGGCCGTCGAGTCGGCCGATCCGGACTCGGACGGCATTGGCGCCGACGGCGTGCAGGGACACGTCGTTCCAGGCGAACGGGACGGCCGTCTCTTCGTCGCTGTCGTTGAGGATGCNCTCCTCCGGAAGCGCCACCTCGGCGAACAACTCCTCACCCCGGCGCCACGCCACACGCAACCCCCGGAACACCGGCCCGTACCCGTAACCACGCTCCCGGAAGACCTCGTACGCACCCTCCACCGGCACCACCTCGGCACCGGCCGGCGGCCACTCACCCCACTCGAACCCGGCCACCACAGCCGCCTCCGTGAGGAAACCGCTGGCATGGGTCGTCCACGGGAAGTCGCCGGCGTTCTCAGGACGGGAGTAGACGGCGACCGTACGACGCGCGTCGGTGTGCGGGCCCACGACGACCCGCACCTGAAGAGCGTCGTTCTCGGGCAGCACCAGGGGTGCGGCCAGGGTCAGCTCCTCCAGGGTGGCGCACCCTGCCGCCTCACCGGCCGCGAGAGCCATCTCCACCAGGCCCGTACCGGGCAGCAGGACCCGACCGAGGACCACGTGGTCGGCGAGCCACGGCTGGGCCTCCACCGACAGCCTGCCCGTCAGCACCACACCGCCGGAGTCCGGCAGCGACACCACCGCACCCAGCAACGGGTGCTCCGCCGCGTCGACACCGGCGGACCTCGGGTCCGCCGCCGTGACAGCGGTCACCTCGGGCCAGTAGCGCTGCCGCTGGAAGGCATAGGTGGGCAGGTCGACGGCACGGGCGCCG
>NZ_JAHKJW010000170.1 GCF_019710745.1 Streptomyces beigongshangae | reverse complement strand
GGCACCGGCCTCAGCAACCCGCGCCGACACCCACTCCACCCGGAACAACGAGTCACGGGTCAAGGCGTCGGTCCCGGTCGTCCCGGAGGCGACTGCGCGCAGCGCCAGGTTCTCGACGCTCGCGACGGGAGCACCGGCGGGGTCGACCACGGCGACCGTGGCGGACTCGTCGCCGGTACGGGTCATACGGACCCGTACCTCCCGGGCACCGGAAGCGTGCAGGCACACGCCCTCCCAGGAGAACGGGACCACACCCTTGGCGAGGCCGCCGAGGGCGGAGATGTGCAGGGACGCGTCGAGCAGCGCCGGGTGCAGTCCGTACCCCGCGGCCTCGCGCTCGGCGCTCTCGGGCAGGGCGACCTCGGCGAACACCTCGTCACCGCGCCGCCAGGCCGCGCGCAGGCCCTGGAAGAGCGGGCCGTAGCGGTAACCGCCCTCGGCCATCCGCTCGTAGAGACCGGTGAGGTCGAGGGGTTCGGCGCCGGCGGGCGGCCAGACGGTCGTGTCGAAGTCGGCAGTGTGCTCGCCGGGGGCGAGGACACCGGTGGCGTGCTCGGTCCAGGGCAGGTCCTCGGCACCCTCGGGGCGGGACCTGGCGGTGAGGGTACGGCGACCCGCGGTGTCCGCCGGGCCGACGTGGAGGTGCAGTTGGACGCCACCCTGTTCCGGGAGGATCAGGGGGGCGGCGAGGGTGAGTTCCTCGACGCGTTCGCATCCGACCTCGTCACCGGCCCTGACCGCCAGTTCGACGAAGGCGGTGCCGGGAAGCAGGGCGTTGCCCATGACGACGTGCTCGGCGAGCCACGGGTGGGTGCGCAGCGACAGCCGGGTGGTGAGCAGCAGACCGCCGGAGTCGGAGAGTTCGACGGCGGCACTGAGCAGCGGGTGTCCGGCGGCCCGGAGACCCGCGGACTCGACGTCCCCGGCGGCCGACGGGCTGGGCACGGGCCAGTAGCGCTCGTGCTGGAAGGCGTACGTCGGCAGATCGGTGAGCTGGGCGCCGGTGCCGTGGAGGACGGCGGCCCAGTCCACGCGCACACCGGTGGTGTGCA
>NZ_JAHKJW010000017.1 GCF_019710745.1 Streptomyces beigongshangae | reverse complement strand
GGCCGGCTTCCTGGTCACCTTCCTCTTCGGCGGCCTCACCGGCGTCCTGCTCGCCTCGCCCCCGCTGGACTTCCACGTGACCGACACCTATTTCGTCGTGGCCCACTTCCACTACGTGGTCTTCGGCACGGTGGTCTTCGCGATGTTCGGCGGCTTCAGTTTCTGGTGGCCGAAGATGACGGGCACGATGCTCGACGAGCGGCTGGAGAAGATGCACTTCTGGACGCTGTTCGTGGGCTTCCACGCCACCTTCCTCGTCCAGCACTGGCTGGGCGCGGAAGGCATGCCCCGCCGCTACTCCGACTACCTGGCCGCCGACGGCTTCACCGCCCTGAACACCGTCTCCTCCATCGGCGCCTTCCTGCTGGGCCTGTCCACCCTGCCCTTCCTCTACAACGTGTGGAAGACCGCCAAGTACGGCAAGAAGATCGAGGTCGACGACCCCTGGGGCTACGGCCGCTCCCTGGAATGGGCCACCTCCTGCCCCCCGCCCCGCCACAACTTCACCACCCTGCCCAGGATCCGCTCCGAATCCCCCGCCTTCGACCTCCACCACCCGCAACTGGCGCTGGAGGAGTACCAGGAGAACGACGGCAGGCGCGACGCGGTGGACGCCGAGAGCCACAAGGGCGAACCGCGGTGATCCCCGCCCGTTCCCCGGAGCCGCCGGCCCGGCCGGGCGCCGCCGAACTGGCGAACGAGGTCGAGGGTTACCTGCTCCTCCAGGCCGAACGGGACCAGGCGCGGCAGGAGGCCACGACGCTGTGCTCCCGGCTGCCCTGGCTCACCACGGCCCAGGCCGAGGACGTGACACGGCACTACGTCGAACAGCGGCTCGGGCTGACCAAGCAGGCACTGCAGCGGACCGCCGACCGGGCCCACCGGCTGCGGGGGGAGTACGAGGCACGTTACGCCGCACTGCGCAGGACCCTCCTGAAGCGGCATGCCGCGTGCGCCTCGCTGCTCACGGCCGCCTGTATGGCGGGAACGAGCGTGTACGCGCTCACCCGGTGACCCGCCTCCACCTCCACGGAATTCCTCCGACTGCGGATCCACCGTAATCGCCTTACCATTCCCGACCGGCCGGCATTGCTCCGGCCGGTCGTTGCGTATTCACGCAGATGGACCGTTTCGGAATGTTTCAGAACTAATTCCCATGGCAACTCGACAAAGCCCCGCCACCCCCGGCGGTACTTCCTGATTCTTTTTTCCCCGAGATGACGGAACACCGAGCAGTCAGAGGATGGCCATGTCGAAGTCGCTTCCGGCGGTCCCAGCGTTGAACAACAGCAGCCTCGACAATCCGTGCAGCAGCCATTTGAAAAAACCCGGTTACAATCGGGACCGGCTCGAACCGGCCGTCGTGCATTTCGGAGTCGGTGGATTCTGCCGCGCCCACCAGGCGGTCTACTTCGACCAGCTCGCAGAACTGGGATTCACCCGGTGGGGAATGATCGGTGTCGGAATGCGGCGGCCCGAGATGCGAGAAGTCCTGGAAGCGCAGGACAATCTCTTCACCGTCGTCGAGCGCGGCAGCGACGACAGCGTGGCCAAGGTCATCGGCAGCATGGTCGAGTACCTCCTGCTGGCCGAGGACCGCGAGGCCGTGAAGGCGCGCCTGGCCGATCCGCGCGTACGACTGGTGACGCTGACGATCACCGCCGACGGCTACGCCCTGCCCGACAACGCCGAACAGGCGCGCACCTGTGTGTTCGGCGTCCTGGTCGACGCCCTGGACGTGCGCCGGCGCGCCCGGTACGCCCCGTTCACCGTCCTGTCGTGCGACAACCTGCCCGACAGCGCCGCCGCCACCCGCGAGGCGGTCATGGCCCTGGCCGTCCGGCGCGACCCCGCGCTGGCCGGGTGGATCGAGGAGCGGGTGTCCTTCCCCGGCAGCATGGTCGACCGCATCACCCCCGCGACCACCCCCGAGGACCGGGACGAGGTCGAGGAGGACTTCCGGGTGGGCGACCGCTGGCCGGTGATCACCGAACCGTTCACCCAGTGGGTGATCGAGGACGACTTCTGCAACGACCGGCCCCCGCTGGACCGGGTGGGCGCGCTCTTCGTGACCGACGTCGCCCCCTACAAACTCATCAAGAGCCGGCTCCTCAACGGTGTCCACTGCGCGCTGGGCTACCTCGGGCACCTGGCCGGTCACCGCACCACGGACCAGGCCATGGCGGACCCGGCCGTCGCCGAGTTCGTCGAGCGGCTGATGCGCGAGGAGATCGCGCCCCTGCTGCCGGCGGACGTCCCCGGCATGGACCTGACGACCTACTGCGACACCGTGCTGGAGCGGCTGCGCAACCCCCATATCGGCGACCCGCTGGCGCGGCTGTGCCGCCGGGGCTCCACGAAGGTGCCCGACTACCTGCTGCCCTCCCTGCACGCCGCGGGCGCCCGGGACCGGCCCCGCAGACGGCTGGCCCTCGCCGTCGCCGCCTGGATGCGCTACCTGCGCGCCGTGGACCTCGACGGCGCGCCGATCGACCTGCAGGACGCCCGCGCGCAGGAGCTGCGGGAGTGCGCCCTGCGGGGCGGCGCCGACCCGGGCCCCCTGCTGGCCGTCACCGAAGTGTTCGGCGGGCTGGCCGCCGACACCGCGAGCGTGGCCCGCATCGGCCACTTCCTCGCCGACACCTTCGGCAGCCGCGAGAGCCTGCGCGCCGCGCTGGCCCCGCTGCCCCGATCCACCGTGCGACCTGTGCCCCGTCGACCGCAGGAGACTCATGAGCATCCCCGACCTCACCCACGTCACAACGCTGTTGCTTGACGCGGACGGCACCCTGTTCCCGTCCGAGGAACCCGCCTTCGCCGCCTCCGCGGTGGTCACCCGGGACTTCGCCCGCCGCTTCGGCCTGCGGGGGGACTTCTCCCCCGGGCCCCTGCGGCGTGCCACCACGGGCGGCACCTTCCGCGGCACGGCCCGGGAACTGGCCCGGCGCCAGGGCGTCCGGCTGGACCCCGACCTGCTGGAGGTCTGGGTGGAGCGGGAGAGGAACGAGGTGACGGCCGCTCTGGCCCGGGCGCTGGGGCCCCGGCCCGAGGTCGTGGCGGCCGTGGCGGCGCTGCGCCGCCACCACCGCCTGGCCGTGGTCAGCTCCAGTGCCCTGACCCGGCTCGCCGCGTGCTTCACCGCGAGCGGCCTGGACCGGCTGCTGCCGCCCGGGTGCCGGTTCAGCGCGGAGGACAGCCTGCCGGTGCCGACGAGCAAGCCGGACCCGGCCGTGTACCGGTTCGCCCTCGCGCGGCTCGGCGTCGCGCCGCACGAGGCGCTCGCCCTGGAGGATTCCGCCGCCGGCACGGCGTCCGCGGTGACCGCGGGCATCACCACCGCCGGCCTCGTGCAGTTCGTCCCCGCGGACGAGCGCGCCGGGCGGAGCGCGGACCTGAGGGCGGCCGGGGCCGCCTGGGTGCGGCGGAGCTGGGCGGAGTTCGCCTCCGACCTGGCCGCCGAGACGGTGCGGGTGACCGCGTGACGGCCGGGGTGCCGGCCCGGGACGGCACGGTGCCGCCGATGCCGCCAGTGCCTCCGGTGCCTCCGATGCCGCCGATGCCGGCCGACGCGCCCTCCCCGCGCGGCGGGCGGCGGGCCCTCCCGCCCGAGCACGCGGACCGGAGCGGCTCCGCCGCGCCGCCGCACGCGTCCCGGTCCCGTTCCCTGGCCGGGTACCTGGTGATGCCGCGGCCCAAGGACGCCGTCAAGGGGCTGCTCATGCCCTTCGTCTTCCTCCTCGCCGTGGTCTGCGGGGCCGAACCGACGGGACGGACGGTGATCAGGGCCCTGATCGTCTGGGCGGCCCTGGAGCTGCTCCTCTACCCGGCCCGCTACCAGTGGAACGACATACGCGGCTTCGCCGCCGACCAGCGCCACCCCTCCCGGCGCGACCGCGGCAGGCTGCCGGGGCCACTGGCCCGGGCACGGGCGCACGTCACCGCCAGTGGCGCCGTCGCGGTGGGCCGCCTGGTGCTCACCGCGGTGCTCGCCCTGGCCCTGCCCGCCCTGCACCTCGGCGGCGTCCTCACCGCGGCCGGCGTGGCGGTCTTCGGCGTGGCCGCCGTCTACGAGGCGCTGCGCGCGAGGTGCACGGGCCGGGTCGCGGCCACCGCACCGTCCGCCCGGCCGGACGCGGCCGCCCTGTCGTCGTCCGTCCGGCCGGACGTGGCCGCCCTGTGGATCGTCGTGGGCGCCGGCTACGCCGTACGCGGCATGACGGGGCTGGCACTCGCCGTCGACGTGTCCCGGCGGCCCGTCCTGGCGGTCGCCGCCGCCGGGACCCTGTGGGCCTTCGGGGTCGCGTTCGTCACCAGCCGGTGGGCTCTGGAGAGCCTGGCGTTCGCCACCTCCGACCACGGCCGGCTGACCTGGACCGCACGGGCCGACCAGGCCCGCGAGCACCTCCTGGCGCTGGTGCGCTGGCTGCCCCGCGGCATCATCGGGGGCCCGCCGGGCGACTGGACGCCGCTGCGGCTGCGGACCCCGCCGACCGCCCCGTGGAACGTGGCGCTCCTGGCCGGCGGCACCTCGGCGGCGCTGACCGGGTCCCTGCTCGCCACCGCACGGGCCTCCGTGGCACACGCCCTCCTCGCGGTGGTGCTGGGCGCGCTCACCACCTGGGCGGTGGTCCTCTTCGCACACCGGCGTCCCACGGCCGTGGCCGCCGGCGCCACCGCGCACCTGCTGGTGTCGGTCCTGTTCGCGCAACCGCGCCCCCTGGCGGCCGTGCTGCCGTGGCTGTCGCTGATGGCCTCGTACCTCGTCTTCAGCAGCCGTTGCCTGCACACGATCGGCGCGGGGCCCCGGCTCCTGCGCTCCCTGGTGGTCTCCGGGCTCGTCCTCCTCGCCCGTACGGTGCTGGGACGGGCCACCTGGGACGCGGTGAGGAAGGACCCCGGTGACCCCCGGTGACCCCCGCCGACCTGCTGGACCTCGCCCGCGACGCCGCCCGGGCCGGTGCCCGCACCGCCCTGTCCTGGCGCGAGCGCGCCCACCGGTTGCGCGTCGAGGAGAAGGCGGCCCCCGACGACCTGGTCAGCCAGGCGGACCGGGACACCGAGCACGCCATCCGCGCCGTTCTCGCGCAGCACCGGCCGTACGACCCGGTGCTGGGCGAGGAGCACGGGACCAGTGCGGGCAGCGGCGGCGGGGTGCGGTGGATCGTCGATCCGATCGACGGGACCACCAACTACCTCTACGGGCGTCCCGACTGGGCGGTCAGTGTGGCGGCGGCGGACGCGGACGGCGGACGGCTGCTCGCCGGGGTGGTCATCGAGCCCGCGCCGGACCTGCTCACCGAGGCCCGCGCGGACGCCCGCACCACGGCGGACGGAACGCCGGTGCCCGCCCTGCGCCAGGACGACCTCGTGCGCGCCCTGGTGGAGCTCAACCTCGGCCGTCCCGTGCAGCGGCCCCGGGCCGGTTCCATGGTCGACGCCCTGCTCCCCCGCGTACGCGACCTGCGCCGTGGGGGCAGCGCCGCGGCGGCCCTCGCCCAGGTCGCCACCGGCCGGGTGGACGCCCTGTGGGCACCCGGGCTCCAGCCGTGGGACTGCGCGGCGGGGGTGCTGCTGGTCCAGCGGGCCGGCGGCACGGTCGGGGACCTGAGCGGCCCCGTGGCGGACACCTGGCCCCGCAGCGGCGACGTCCTGGCGGCCCCGCCGGCGCTGTGGGAGCCGCTGCGGGCCCTGCTGGCCGGCGTGTATCCGACCCCTTCCTGAAACCCCGGCCCCGCCGGGCTCAGGGGCGGTCGAGGCGCAGCCGCGCGGCCCTCGGCAGTCCGGCCACCACCAGGTCGTACGAGTCCTCGACGAGCTCCCGGACCAGCCGGTCCGGGAGTGCGCCGCCGGCCCCGCCCGGCGCGCCGTCCGCGGTGGCGACCGTCACCGTGTTCCAGTGCCGCTTGTTCATGTGCCAGCCGGGCACGATCAGGCCCTCGTGCCGGGCGCGCAGCCGCACCGCGTCCTCGGGGTCGCACTTCAGGTTGACCGTGAGGGGGTCGGCCTCCAGGGCACTGAGCGCGAACACCTTCCCCAGCACCTTGAAGACCGAGGTCCGCGGGTCGAAGGGGAACTCCTCCACGCTGTCCCCGAAGGACAGGCAGAGCGCGCGCAGCTCCCGCGGGGTCACTCCGGCTTCTCCTCCTCGGAGCCGTCCGGCGCGACGGGCTCCACCGGCTCGACCAGCACCGTGACGATCTTGTTCCGGCGGCCGGCCGACGTCTCGGCCGTCAGCCGCAGCTCGCGCCCGTCGGGCAGCTCGACCACCGAGGAGGCCCCGGCGATGGGCACGCGGCCCAGCGCCTTCGCGAGCAGCCCACCGACCGTCTCGACGTCCTCGTCGTCGTACGCCTCGAACCCGTACAGCTCGCCGAGGTCACCGATGTCCAGCCGCGCGGTCACCCGGTAGCGGTCCTCGCCGAGGTCCTCCACGGGCGGCAGCTCGCGGTCGTACTCGTCGGTGATCTCGCCGACGATCTCCTCCAGGATGTCCTCGATGGTGACGATGCCGGCCGTGCCGCCGTACTCGTCGATGACGACGGCGACGTGGTTGCGGTCCTGCTGCATCTCGCGCAGCAGGTCGCCCGCGTTCTTCGTGTCCGGGACGAACGCGGCGGGCCGCATCGCCGTCGACACCAGCTCGCTCTCCGCGTCCCGGCTGATGTGCGTCTTCCTGGCCAGGTCCTTCAGGTACACGATCCCGACGATGTCGTCCTCGCTCTCCCCGGTGACCGGGACGCGCGAGAAACCGGACCGCAGGGCCAGGGTCAGCGCCTGCCGGATGGTCTTGAACCGCTCGATGACCACCAGGTCCGTGCGCGGGACCATGACCTCGCGGACCAGGGTGTCGCCCAGTTCGAAGACGGAGTGCACCATGCGGCGCTCGTCGTCCTCGATGAGCGACTCCTTCTCGGCGAGGTCGACCATCGCCCGCAGCTCGGCCTCGGAGGCGAAGGGGCCGCGCCGGAAGCCCTTGCCGGGCGTGAGGGCGTTGCCGATGAGGATGAGCAGGGCCGGGACCGGCCCCATGATCCTGGCCAGCGGCAGCAGCACGTACGCGGCGGCCGTGGCCGTGCTCAGCGGGTGCTGGCGGCCGATGGTGCGCGGCGAGACACCGACCGCGACGTACGAGACGAGGACCATCACCCCGATGGCGACGGCCAGCGCCTCCCAGGTCGCGGCGAACTCCTTCAGGCAGGCGTACGTCACCAGGGCGGCGGACGCCATCTCGCAGGCGACACGCACCAGCAGCGCCACGTTCAGGTAGCGGGTCGGGTCGGCGGCCACCTGGGCGAGCTTCGCGCTGCCGCGGCGGCCGGAGCGGACCGCCTCCTCGGCGCGGAAGCTGGAGACGCGCGCGAGACCGGCCTCCGCGCAGGCGGCCAGCCAGGCGACCACGACGAGGGCGACGGCGCCCAGGACCAGTTGGAGGCTCATGAGACGGTCGGAGCGGGGGAGGGACCGGTGAGGCCCTTCTCCGCACGCCAGCCGTCCACGATGGCCGCCTGGAGGCCGAACATCTCGGCCTTCTCGTCGGCTTCCTCGTGGTCGTAGCCGAGCAAGTGCAGCACCCCGTGGACGGTGAGGAGCTGGAGCTCCTCGTCCATGGAGTGCTGCGTCTCGGCGTCCTTGCCCTGCTGCTCGGCGACCTCCGGGCAGAGCACGATGTCGCCGAGCAGCCCCTGGGGCGGCTCGTCGTCGTCCTTGGTGGGCGGCCGCAGCTCGTCCATCGGGAACGACATGACATCGGTGGGGCCCGGCAGGTCCATCCACTGGATGTGCAGCTGCTCCATGGCGTCGGTGTCCACGACGATCACCGACAGTTCGGAGAGCGGGTGGATGCGCATCCTCGCGAGGGCGTAGCGGGCGATGTCGAGGATCGCCTGCTCGTCGACCTCGGTTCCGGACTCGTTGTTGACGTCGATCGACATGGTCGCGCTGGTCTACTTCCGTTTGGTACGGGCGCCCTTGTGGGTGCCGTTCTCCGTGCCGTTCTGGCTGTCGTACTTCTCGTACGCGTCGACGATACGGCCGACCAGCTTGTGCCGTACGACGTCCTGGGAGTTGAGACGGGAGAAGTGCACGTCGTCGAGGCCCTCCAGGATGTCCTGGACCTGCCGCAGACCGGACTTCGTGCCGCTCGGCAGGTCGACCTGCGTCACGTCACCGGTGATCACGATCTTCGAGTCGAAGCCGAGGCGGGTGAGGAACATCTTCATCTGCTCGGCGCTCGTGTTCTGCGCCTCGTCCAGGATGATGAAGGCGTCGTTGAGCGTGCGTCCGCGCATGTAGGCCAGCGGCGCCACCTCGATCGTTCCCGCCGCCATCAGCCGCGGGATCGAGTCCGGGTCGAGCATGTCGTGCAGCGCGTCGTACAGCGGGCGCAGGTACGGGTCGATCTTCTCGTAGAGCGTGCCGGGCAGGAAGCCCAGGCGCTCGCCGGCCTCCACCGCGGGACGGGTCAGGATGATGCGGTTGACCTGCTTGGACTGCAGGGCCTGCACGGCCTTGGCCATGGCGAGGTAGGTCTTGCCCGTGCCCGCGGGGCCGATGCCGAAGACGATGGTGTGCTTGTCGATGGCGTCGACGTACCGCTTCTGGTTGAGCGTCTTGGGTCGGATCGTGCGGCCGCGCGAGGACAGGATGTTCTGTGTGAGGACCTCGGCGGGGGTCTCCGCGCCGTCGCCCTCCCCGTTCTCACTCGCCCGCAGCATGGCGATCGAGCGTTCCACCGCGTCCTCCGTCATCGGCTGTCCGGTGCGGAGCACCAGCATCATCTCGTCGAACAGGCGCTGGACGAGTGCCACGTCACGGGCGTCGCCGACGGCGCTGATCTCATTGCCCCGGACATGGATGTCGGCCGCCGGGAAAGCCTTCTCGATCACGCGCAGAAGGGCGTCCCCCGATCCCAGCACGGTCACCATGGGGTGCTTGGCGGGGACGGTGAACTGCGCTCGTGACTGCCCCTGCGCGGGGTTGTGAGCTGTGGGTGTCTGCGTCATGGGCCGGCTCTGAAGGCCTGCTCATCCTCCTCGGTGAGGCACGCTTGCCGGTACGGCAGCCTTGTGCCTCCAAGAATACGTCGGCCCGCCGACAACGCCGTAGGACTTTTCCGTCGCCCCCGCAGCCCCGGGGGTCACCTCGCGTATGACCTGCCGTCCGCGTTCCATGCGGACCCGCGGGAAACTGCACGGGGCTCGGGAAACTACACGGGGCTGCGGAACCCGATCGTCGGTACGGCCCGTCTCAGCGGCCAGGTCCGCGTGGTCTCCGGCAGCAGGGGTTCCAGGAAGGCGTACCGGCCGAGCGCCGCGGGGTCCTGGTCGTCGTAGGACTGCACCCGGCGCCACCACGCGGCGATCTCCGACCAGCCGGGGGCGGACAGCGACCCGCCGAACTCCTGGACGGACAGGGCCGCGGTGAGGCCCGCGAAGGCCAGCCGGTCGGCGAGCGGCCAGCCGGCCAGCGTGCCCGTCACGAATCCGGCGACGAAGACGTCCCCGGCGCCGGTCGGGTCCATCGCCTCGACCTCGATGGCCGGAACCTCCGCGGTCTCGCCGGTCCGGCGGTCCACCGCGTACGCGCCCTCGGCACCGAGCGTGACGACGGCGAGCGGCACGTGCTCGGTGAGCGCGTGCGCGGCGGCGCGGGGGCACGGGGCGCCCGTGTACCGCACGGCCTCCTCGGCGTTCGGCAGGAACGCCTCGCAGTACCGCAGGTCGGAGAGGCCGGCGAGGTCCCAGCGGCCCGTGTCGTCCCAGCCGACGTCGGCGAAGATCCGGGTGCCCCGGCGCGCGGCCTCGGCGATCCAGGGCGCACGCGTGCCCGGGGTCAGCGAGGCGACGGCGGCCCGCGCGCGGGGCGGGCAGTCGGGGGCGGGCTCCTCCGGGGGCGGCTCGTGGCCGTGGCTCACCATGGTGCGCTCGCCCTCGTACGCCATCGAGACGGTCACCGGGGAGTGCCAGCCGGGCGCGGTGCGGGACGTGGAGAGGTCGATGTGCTCGCCCTGCTCCAGGGCGTCCCAGCAGTACTCCCCGTAGTGGTCGTCCCCGAACGCCGCCGCCAGGGACGTCCGCAGGCCCAGCCGGGCCAGCGCGGTCGCCATGTTCGCGACGCCGCCGGGGCTCGACCCCATGCCGCGGGCCCAGGACTCGGTGCCGCGGACCGGCGCGGAGTCGAGTCCGGTGAAGATGATGTCGAGGAAGACGGTGCCGGTGAGATAGACGTCCCAGGGCGGGTCGTCGGGGCGGCGCAGCCCGGCGAGCGGGTCGAACTGGGCCTGTCGGTACGGTCCCTTCCCGTTGGACGCGGTCACGGTGGGCTCCCCTGAGTGGTGCGGATTCAGGCCAGTGTGCACCAGGCGCTCCGCCGGAGTTCGCGTGGTGTCGTGTCCGTGGGACGTGCGGGTGCGTCGTGGCCGGTCGCGCAGTTCCCCGGCTACGGGAACTCGTACGCCTCCACCTCGGCGAGGTACCGGGACCGCCGCTCCTCGTCGTGGTCGAGGAACGCCGCGGTGAACGAGTTCCGGGCCAGCTCGCGCAGTTGCTCCGGGGAGAGCCCCAGCGCGGCGCGCACGGCGTCGAAGGTGTCCTCGGCGTACCCGCCGAAGTAGGCGGGGTCGTCGGAGTTGACCGTGCACAGCAGGCCCGCGTCGAGCATCGCGGGCAGCGGGTGCTCCGCCAGGGTGCCGACGGCGCGCAGCCGCACGTTGGACAGGGGGCACAGGGTCAGCGGCACCCGGTCCCGCACCAGCCGCGCCACCACCTCCGGGTCCTCCAGGCAGCGCAGCCCGTGGTCGATCCGCTCGGCCCCGAGCACGTCGAGCGCCTCGGTGATGTACGCGGGCGGGCCCTCCTCGCCGGCGTGCGCGACCCGTCGCAGGCCGAGCGCGGCGGCGGCCTCGTACACCTCGCGGAACTTCGCCGGCGGGTGCCCCACCTCGGCGGAGTCGAGCCCGACACCGGTGATCGGGCCGAACGGCGCCAGGTACGGCCGCGCGGCCTCCAGGGCCTCCATCGCGGACCCGGCGGACTCGTCCCGCAGGAAGCACATGATCAGCTGCGTGGAAACGCCGTGCACGGTCTCGGCGCGGTCCAGCGCCCGCCCGAGCCCCTCCACCACGGTGCCCATGCGGACGCCCCGCGCGAGGTGCGCCTGCGGATCGAAGAAGATCTCCGCGTGCCGCACGCCCTGCGCGGCGGCGCGGGCGAGGTACGCGTCGGCGAGGGCGGCGAAGTCCTCCTCGGTCCGCAGCACGGCCATGAGCCCGTAGTACAGGTCCAGGAACGACTGCAGATCCGAGAACTCGTACGCCGTGCGGAGCTCCTCCGTGTCGGCGTACGGCAGCGTGACACCGTTGCGGGCGGCCAGCTCGAAGGCAAGCTCCGGCTCCAGTGTGCCTTCGATGTGCAGGTGCAGTTCAGCTTTGGGGAGGGGCATCGAAGAATGGTACGGCGGTTTCACCGTCGCTTCGGAACCGGCACCCTCAGCAGGTCGTGCGCCACGGTCAGCTCGCCCCCGAACCCGGCGGCCCGCGCCTGCCGCTCGAACTCCTCGGGTCCCTCAGGTCCGGAGTACCGCTGGCTGAAGTGCGTGAGCACCAGGTGCCGTACGCCCGCGTCCCGCGCCACCGCCGCCGCCTGCCCCGCGGTGAGGTGCCCGTGGTCGGCGGCGAGCCGTACGTCCTCGTCCAGGAACGTCGACTCGATGACGAGCAGGTCGCAGCCCTCGGCGAGCGCGTACACCCCGTCGCACAGCCGGGTGTCCATGACGAACGCGAACCGCTGGCCGCGCCGCACCTCGCTGACGTCGTCGAGCACGACGTCCCCGAGCGCCCCCTCCCGCTGGACGCGCCCCACGTCCGCGCCCCTGATCCCGTGCGCGGCCAGCCGCTCGGGCAGCATCCGCCGCCCGTCGGGCTCGACGAGCCGGTAGCCGTACGACTCGACGGGGTGGGAGAGCCTGCGCGCCTCCAGCACGTACGACGCCGTGGACGCGAGGACGCCGTCGGCGTCCACCGGGGCCTCGGTGAGCGCGACCGTCTCCCGGTAGGCGGTCGCGTACCGCAGCCGGTCGAAGAACCTCTGCCCCGAGCGCGGGTAGTGCGCGCTGACCGGGTGCGGCACCCGGTCGAGGTTGATCCGCTGGATCACCCCGGCGAGACCCAGCGAGTGGTCGCCGTGGAAGTGCGTGACACAGATCCGGTGCAGGTCGTGCGCGGCGACCCCGGCACGCAGCATCTGCCGCTGCGTGCCCTCGCCGGGGTCGAAGAGGATGCCCTCGCCGTCCCAGCGCAGCAGGTAGCCGTTGTGGTTGCGGTGCCGGGTGGGGACCTGGCTGGCGGTGCCGAGGACCACCAGTTCACGTACGGACACGTGCGGCTATCCCGGGGGCCACTGCAGACCGCGGCCGCCCAGCACGTGGGCGTGCACGTGGAAGACCGTCTGGCCGGCCCCGCTGCCGGTGTTGAAGACGAGGCGGTGGCTGTCGAGCTTCTCCACGGCGGCGACCTCCCCGGCCTCGCGCACGACGTCGGCGAGGATCGCGGGCTCGGCGGCGGCGAGGGAGGCGGCGTCCGGGTGGTGCACCTTGGGGATCACCAGGACATGGGTGGGCGCCTGCGGGTTGATGTCCCGGAAGGCGAGGGTCGTCTCCGTCTCCCGGACGACGGTCGCCGGGATCTTCCCCCCGACGATCTTGCAGAACAGGCACTCGTCCTGCGGTTCCCCTGCCATAGCTCGGCCTCCTCAGGCTGAATGATCGATGCCCGGGAATGGTACCGAGCACCTCTTCGACAGCGCCGGTACGGGCGGCGCCCCCGTCTTTTGTCTTTCAGGGGCGCGCGGAACTGCGCGAACAGCCCTCAACGCACCCGCACCCGACGAACTACCCGTCCGCCCCCGGCAAAGGCGGCGCAGCCCGCGCCGGACTCTCCTCCAGCCGCTCCAGCGCGATACGGATCGCCGCGTCGAGCTGGACGTCCCGCCCGGCGGCGTGGTCCTGGGGCGCCTGGACGACCTCGACGTCCGGATCGACGCCGTGGTTCTCCACGCCCCACTCGTACCCCTCCAGCCAGAACGCGTACTTGGGCTGCGTGACCAGCGTCCCGTCGACCAGCCGGTAGCGGCTGTCGATCCCGACGACGCCGCCCCACGTACGGGTCCCGACGACCGGCCCGATCCCGAGCGCCTTGATCGCCGCGTTCACGATGTCGCCGTCGGACCCCGAGAACTCGTTGGCGACCGCGACCACGGTTCCCCGCGGCGCGTCCTCCGGATAGCTCGTGGGCCGCATCCCGCGGGCCAGGTCCCAGCCGACGATCCGCCGGGCGAGCTTCTCGACGACCAGTTGCGAGGTGTGCCCGCCGCGGTTCTCGCGGACGTCCACGACGAGGCCCTCCCGCGCCACCTCGATCCGCAGGTCCCGGTGGATCTGCGCCCACCCGGGCGCCTGCATGTCGGGCACGTGCAGGTAGCCGAGCCGCCCGCCGGACTTCTCGTGCACGTAGGCACGACGGTCGGCGACCCAGGCGTGGTAGCGCAGCGGCTCCTCGTCGGAGATCGGCACGACCACCGCGTGCCGCGGATCACCGCCGCCCGCCGGGGAGACGGTCAGCTCGACGGGCTTGCCCGCGGTGCCGACGAGCAGCGGCCCGGGGCCCGTCACCGGGTCGACGGGCCGTCCGGAGACGGCCACGACGGCGTCCCCGGCGCGCACCGCGACACCGGGCGCGGCCAGCGGCGACCGCGCGTCGGGGTCGGAGGTCTCGGACGGCAGGATGCGGTCGATCCGCCACCGGGCCGCCCCCCGGGGGCCGTCCTCGTGCCGGGAGATGTCGGCGCCGAGCAGTCCCTGCCGGTCCCCGTGGCCGAACCCGCCGCGCGGTGTGACGTACGCGTGCGAGGTGCCGAGTTCGCCCTGCACCTCCCAGAGGAGGTCGACCAGGTCGTCGTGGGTGGCGATCCGGTCGAGGAGGGGCCGGTAGCGGTCCAGTACGCCGTCCCAGTCGACGCCGCCCAGGTCGGGGCGCCAGAAGTTGTCGCGCATGAGGCGGCCGGTCTCGTCGTACATCTGCCGCCACTCGGCGGCCGGGTCGACGCTCTGGCGGATGCGCGACAGGTCGACGGTGATGTTGGTGTCGCTCTCGTCGTCGTTCGAGGCGCGGCGGTCGCTCGGTACGACCTTGAGCTTGCCGTCGGTCCACAGCAGGATCCGCTTGCCGTCGCCGGTGACCGTGAAGGCGTCGGCGTCCGCGGCGAGGTGGTCGATGCGCTGCTGGACGAGGTCGTAGCGCTCCAGGTCGGTCTTGGGGTCCGGGTCGCCGGGGGTGGCCCGGGACGAGCCGAGGACGCCCCGCACCGGGTGCCGCAGCCACAGCAGGCCGTCCTTGGCGGCCTTCAGCCCCGTGTAGCGGGCGGCCTCGACGGGGAACGGGACGATGCGGTCACCCAGCCCGTCGAGGTCGATGCGGGTGGCCGGGGAGCCCTCGCTGTCGGGCGTCTCGGCCCTCGGGCCGTCCGGCGCCTCGAACGGCCGGCCGTGCCGCTGCGGCCCGAAGGGCGAGGGGGTGGTCGCGGCCAGGGTGATGAGGTGCGGCCGCGAGCCGCCGACGAAGGCCAGGTCGAAGACGTGCTCGTCGTAGACGGGGTCGAAGGACCGGGCGGACAGGAACGCGAGGTGCTTCCCGTCGAGCGTGAACGCGGGCGCGTAGTCGCGGAACCGCAGCGGTGTCGCCTCGGTCACCGACAGGTCCGCGGTGTTGGCGAGCTTGAGCTGGCGCAGCGGGCGCGGGCCGGGGTGCGACCAGGCCAGCCAGGCCGAGTCGGGGGAGAAGACGAGCCCGGAGACCTCGCCGTCCTCGCTGCGGTCCACCTCCCGGACCTCGCCGGTCTCCCGCTCGACGAGCAGGACGCGCCCGTCGTGCGAGGCGACCGCGGCCCGGCTGCCGTCGGGCGTCACGGCGAGCCCGAGGACGCGTCCCAGCTGTCCGGCGGCGAGCCGGCGCGGGGTCGCTCCCGGTGCCGCGCCCGTCGCCGGGGCGAACTCCAGCGCGTCGTCGCCCTCGGCGTCCGTCACCCACACCACGTGCTCCTCGCCGTCGGCGCGGAAGGTGCGGGGCAGCCTGGCCCGTACGCCCTGTTCGGCGGCGAGCGCGCGGGCGGGACCGGAGCGGTGGGTGACCCAGTGGACGGCTCCGCGCACGGAGACCGCGCTGCCGCGCCCGGTGTGGTCGGGGGCGGCGGCGCCGAACCAGCGCGACGCGTTCACCGGATGCGGCTGCAGGTCGACGCGCTGCCCGCCGAGCCGGACGTCGAGCCGGCGCGGCTCGGCCCCGTCGAGGTCGTCGAGGATCCACAGCTCACCGGCGGACGCGTACACGACGCGGGTCCCGTCGGTGGAGGCGTGCCGGGCGTAGAAGCCCTCGATCCCCGTGTGCCGCCGCAGGCCGGACCCGTCGGCGAGGGAGGAGTACACGGCCCCCACGCCCTCGTGGTCGGACAGGAAGACGACCCGGTCCCCCACCCACGAGGGGTACTCCAGGTTCCCGTCCAGGTCGGCGTGCAGCCGTACGAACTCCCCGGCTTCCCCGGTGTCCCCGGTCTCCCCGTCGCGGTCGCGGTCGCGGTCGATCCACAGCTTGCCCGCGGTGCCGCCCCGGTAGCGCTTCCACCAGGCGGCCTCGCGGCCCATGGGCGCGGACAGCAGCACGGTCCCGGGGCCGCCCCGGGCCACATCGCCGACGGGCCCGTACGGGAGGGTGGTGGCGGGTCCGCCGTCGAGCGGGACGGCGTGGGCCCAGGTGCGGCGCAGGCTCGCCCGGCCCTGCGCGCTGAGCGCGAGCACCCGCCCGTCGGGGGTCCAGCCGCGCACCTGGGTCTTCCAGTTGCCCCAGTACGTCAGGCGCTTCGCGGCGCCCCCGTCGACCGGGGCGACCTGCACCTCGGGGGCGCCGTCGCGGGTCGACGTCCAGGCGACGGCCGTTCCGTCCGGGGAGATCCGCGGATGGTTCACCGGCACGTTGTCGGCGCTGACCCGCCAGGCGCGGCCGCCGTCGAGCGGCGCGACCCAGACGTCGTCCTCGGCGGTGAAGGCGAGCAACTCGCCGTGCAGGTGCGGGTACCGGAGATACGCGGGCTGTGTCACCCGATCACCCTATGCAGCCGTTCCGTCCGCGACCAGAGATTTCGATCAGTTCGTCCGGTCCGCCGTGCTGTCCGTCGTGCTGTCCGTCGTCCTGTCGTGCCGGTCACTTTCCCTCGTAGCAGGAGCACCCGGGGTGCGGGTACCGGGTCACGGTCCTGGTGACGGTGACGGTCGCGCCGGGGTCCGCGGGCGGCGGGGTCGTCCGGTGGCCGACGGGCGGCGTGGGCGTACCGGCCCGGCAGTTGCCGAGAACGTTCAGGCGGAACCGCTCCTTGCCGTCCACCGTGGCGGTGAGGTCGCCCCGTACGCAGGTGCCGTTGATCTCCTGCGTCACCTCGCCCTTGATGCTGATGTCCTGCCCGTCCCCGGTCTCGCCCACGCAGTCGACGTCCGCCACGCTGCGCACGCTGGGCGAGGCCCCCGTGCTCTTCCCGTCGTCGCCGTTGTCGCCGTTGTCGCCGTACGAGGCCGTGCAGGTGAGCCACTGCACGTCCACGCCCCGTCTCTCCAGCTCGCGGGTGCCCGTCTGGTCGGTGGTGATCGCCACGGCCGCGGTGTTGATGCCGTCCCCCGGCTCGCACGCGACCAGCGCGAACACGGCCGCGACGGCGGTGACGGCCAGGACCGGCCCGCGATGCCGAATACGCCTCATTGCCCCCATGCACGGCAGGGTGCCACTGCGCGCCGCCGGGCGGTAGACCGCATGCGGCCACGCTCCCGCGCCCCCGGACATCGGGGCGCAGCCCACGCCAGGGGGCGCGGGGAACTGCGCGACCGGCCCCCGCCGGACCCGCGGCCGAAGCACACAGGCGTACCGGCAGCGGGGGCCGGGGCCCCGGAAGCGGCCCCGGTCTCAGGACCAGCGCCCCGTGCGGCCCAGCAGCAGCGCCCCCGCCGCAGTCCCCGCCGTCGACGTGCGCAGCACACTGCGCCCCAGCCGGCACACCCGCGCCCCGGCCCCGGTGAACATCTCCAGCTCCTCCGGGGAGACGCCCCCCTCCGGCCCCACGACCAGCACGATCTCCCCCGCCGCCGGCAGTTCCACCGTCGCGAGCGGCTCGCCGGGATACTCCCGGTCCTCGTGCAGGACCGCCGCGAAGTCGGCCGTGGCGAGAAACGCGGCAACCTGCCTGGTCGTCATCGCGTCCGCGACCCGTGCGAACCGCACCCGGCGCGACTGCTTGCCGGCCTCACGCGCGGTGGCCCGCCACTTCGCGAGCGCCTTCAGCCCGCGCTCGCCCCTCCACTGCGTGACGCAGCGGGACGCCGCCCAGGGGACGATCCCGTCGACGCCGGTCTCCGACATGGTCTCGACGGCGAGTTCCCCGCGGTCGCCCTTGGGCAGGGCCTGCACGACGGTGATGCGCGGCGCCGGCTCGGGCTCCTCGCGCACCCCGTGGAGGTCCGTCACGACGAGCCGGTCCTTGCCCTCGGCCGCCTTGACGACGCCGTCGGCCCAGCGGCCGAGCCCGTCGGTGAGGACCACGACCTCGCCGGGCCGCAGCCGCTTCACGGACACCGCGTGCCGCCCCTCGGGTCCGTCGAGCACGAACTCGGGCCCGCCGGGCACCGCGTCCACCACGAAGACGGGGGCGGTCACCGGGCCGTGCCCCCGTCCGGCCCGGACGACAACGCTGTCCGGGCGGCGTCGAGTTCGGCCGCCAGCACCTCCACCAGCTGCCCCGCGGGCAGTTCCCGGGCGAGCCGGTGTCCCTGCCCCGCCCAGAGCGCCATCCCCTGCGCGTCCCCCGCCTTGGCGGCGGCCTTGCGCAGTCCGGAGGTGAGGTGGTGGACCTCGGGGTAGGCGGCGGGCGCGTACGGCCCGTGCTCGCGCATGAAGCGGTTCATCAGTCCCCGCGCGGGCCGGCCGGAGAACGCCCGCGTCAGCTGCGTACGGACGAAGAGGGGATCGGTCAGCGCCTCCTTGTGCAGGGCGCTGGCGCCGGACTCCGGGGTGGCGAGGAAGGCCGTGCCCAGCTGGGCGGCGCTCGCGCCGGCGGCGAGCGCGGCGGCGATCTGGCTGCCGCGCATGATGCCGCCGGCCGCGACGATCGGTATCCGCACGGTCTCGCGGACCTGCGCGACGAGCGACAGCAGCCCGATGCCGGAGCCGTCGGTCTCCGGGTGGTCGCGGTGGGTGCCCTGGTGGCCGCCGGCCTCGACCCCCTGCACGATCACCGCGTCGGCGCCCGCCCACTGCACGGCCTGCGCCTCCTCGGGGGTGGTCGCGGTGACCAGGGTCAGGGTGCCCACCTGGCTGAGGGAGTCCAGGACGTCGCGCGTGGGGCAGCCGAAGTGGAAGGAGACGACCGGCACCGGGTTGTCGAGGAGGACGGCGAGCTTGACCTCGTAGCCGTCGTCGCGTCCGCTGTCCGGGTCGCCCAGCTCGGTCTCGTACCAGCTGGACTCACCGGCGAGCTGGTGGGCGTAGACCTCGACGGCGGCCCGGTCCGCGGTCTCGGGCTGCGGCATGAACAGGTTCACGCCGAACGGCCGGCCCGTGATCGAGCGCAGCTCCTTGATGTCCTGGTACATGCCGTCGGCCGTCTTGTACCCGGCGGCGAGGAAGCCGAGCCCCCCGGCCTCGGACACGGCGGCGGCGAGCCGCGGCACGGAGACGCCGCCCGCCATCGGGGCCTGCACGATCGGGAGGGGGAAGAGATCGGTCAGCGCGGAGGACATGACGGCATGTTGTCACGTCCTCCGTGCAAGTCCGAATCCGGCCTTCCGCCGGGCCCGGGCCGCAGGAGACGTCCTGCGGCCCGTGCCCGGACGACCTGCGCCGGGCCCGGCGGACACCGCTCAGGTACGGCCGTTGAACGCGTCCTTGAGCCGGGAGAAGAGCCCCTGCTGGCCGGGCTGGAACTGCCCGGTGGGCCGCTCCTCGCCGCGCAGCTGGGCCAGCTCCCGCAGCACCCGCTCCTGCTCGGGGTCGAGCTTCGTCGGCGTCATCACCTCGACGTGGACGATGAGGTCGCCGCGTCCGCCGCCCCGCAGGTGGGTGACGCCGCGCGTGTGCAGCGGGATCGACTGCCCGGACTGCGTACCGGGACGGATGTCGACCTCTTCGAGCCCGTCGAGCGTCTCCAGCGGGACCTTCGTGCCCAGCGCCGCCGCGGTCATCGGGATGGTGACCGTGCAGTGCAGGTCGTCGCCGCGCCGCTGGAACATGTTGTGCGGCAGTTCGTGGATCTCGACGTACAGGTCGCCGGCGGGGCCGCCGCCGGGGCCGACCTCGCCCTCGCCCGCGAGCTGGATCCGGGTGCCGTTGTCGACACCGGCCGGGATCTTCACCGTCAGGGTCCGGCGCGAGCGCACCCGTCCGTCGCCCGCGCACTCGGGGCACGGTGTCGGGACGACCGTGCCGAAGCCCTGGCACTGCGGGCACGGGCGGGAGGTCATGACCTGGCCCAGGAAGGACCGCGTGACCTGGGACACCTCGCCGCGGCCGCGGCACATGTCGCAGGTCTGCGCGGAGGTGCCCGGCGCGGCGCCCTCACCGCTGCAGGTGGTGCAGACGACGGCCGTGTCGACCTGGATGTCCTTCGTCGTGCCGAAGGCCGCCTCGTCGAGCTCGACCTCCAGCCGGATCATCGCGTCCTGGCCGCGCCGCGTACGGGACCGCGGGCCCCGCTGCGACGCCGTACCGAAGAACGCGTCCATGATGTCCGAGAAGTTCCCGAAGCCGCCCGCGCCGAAGCCGCCCGCGCCCCCGCCGCCCGCCTGGGACAGCGGGTCGCCGCCGAGGTCGTAGACCTGCTTCTTCTGCGGGTCCGACAACACCTCGTACGCGGCGTTGATCTCCTTGAAGCGCTCCTGCGTCTTCGGATCGGGGTTGACGTCCGGGTGCAGCTCGCGGGCGAGCCGCCGGAATGCCTTCTTGATCTCGTCCTGGGACGCGTCGCGGCGCACGCCGAGTACGGCGTAGTAGTCCGTGGCCACCTACGACTCCGCCAGGATCTGTCCTACGTACCGTGCCACCGCTCGTACCGCTCCCATCGTTCCGGGGTAATCCATGCGCGTCGGTCCTACGACGCCGAGTTTGGCGACTGCTTCGCCGCCCGAACCGTAGCCGACCGAGACCACGGACGTGGAGTTGAGTCCCTCATGGGCGTTCTCGTGACCGATCCGTACGGCCATGCCCGAATCGTTTACCTCACCCAGCAGCTTGAGGAGCACGACCTGCTCCTCCAGCGCTTCGAGCACCGGACGGATGGTGAGGGGGAAATCATGTCCGAAGCGCGTCAGGTTGGCGGTACCGCCGATCATCAGCCGCTCCTCGGTCTCCTCGACGAGTGTCTCCAGGAGGGTGGAGAGCACCGTCGTGACCGTCCCCCGGTCCTCCGCCTCGAAGGCGTCGGGGAGATCCTGCACCAGTTGCGGGACGTCCGCGAAACGGCGTCCCGTGATCCGGCTGTTGAGCCGCGCGCGCAGATCGGCCAGCGAGGCCTCCCCGAAGGGTGCCGGGCAGTCCACCATGCGCTGTTCGACGCGGCCGGTGTCCGTGATCAGCACGAGCATGACGCGGGCCGGGGCCAGCGACAGCAGCTCCACGTGCCGCACGGTCGAGCGGGTGAGCGAGGGGTACTGGACGACGGCCACCTGCCGGGTGAGCTGCGCGAGCAGCCGCACGGTCCGCCCCACGACGTCGTCGAGGTCGACGGCGCCGTCCAGGAAGTGGTGGATCGCCCGCCGCTCCGGCGCGGTCATCGGCTTGACGCCCGCGAGCTTGTCGACGAAGAGGCGGTAGCCCTTGTCCGTGGGGATGCGCCCGGCACTGGTGTGCGGCTGGGCGATGTACCCCTCGTCCTCCAGGACCGCCATGTCGTTGCGGACCGTGGCCGGGGAGACACCCAGCCGGTGGCGCTCGGTCAGCGCCTTCGAGCCGACCGGCTCCTCCGTGCCCACGTAGTCCTGGACGATGGCGCGCAGCACTTCGAGCCTGCGTTCACTGAGCATCGCGCACACCTCCGTCTGGTCTTCCACGCGGTCGATCGGTCGTCCTCGGTGCCTGTCGCCTGGCACTCAGCGCGCACGAGTGCCAGCATCCCCGGCCAAGTGTACGGCCGGTCGGTACGGGCCGGGCAAGGGCGGTCCGTATCGCCGTGACGACGGACACACCGGCCACGGCGACGTGTACAAGGCTGTCCCGCTCCGCCGGGAACATGCGGGCGGACCTGCCGCTAGCGTCGGTGCATGAAGGTGACTTGGGAAGGGGCCGGGCGCGACGGGCCCGGCTGGGAGGAGCTGTCCCCGCGCGCGGGGCGCTGCCGGCTGCCGGTCTGGGACTGCACGGCGGGCCTCGTGGTGGGCGAGGACGCGGCGCTCATGGTCGACGCGGGTTCGAGCGTACGGGAGGGCGCGTGGCTGCGCGCACGGGCGCGACGGGTGCTCGGGGGCGGGCGGGGGGCCGGGAGCGGGCAGCGGGGCGGAGTCGGGCGGGTGACCCATCTCGCGCTCACCCATCCGCACTTCGACCACGTCTTCGGGGCGGCGGCGTTCGCGGGGGTCGAGGTGTTCGGCGCGGTGGGCGTCGAACGGGTCCTCGACCGGGGGCGGGAGGAGCTGCGCGCGGACGCCGTGCGCAACGGCGCCGATCCGGACGAGGCGGCCGAGGCGGTGGACCTGCTGGTCCGGCCGCGGCACCTCGTCGCCGGCGGGCGGACGCTCGACCTGGGCGGGGGCACCCGGGTCCGGCTGGCGAACGTGGGTCCCGGCCACTCGGGCCACGACCTGGCGGTCCTGGTGACCACGGCCGGAGCGCCGGACGTCGTCTTCTGCGGCGACCTCGTCGAGGAGTCCGGCGAGCCCCAGGCCGGCCCCGACGCCGTACCCGCCCGGTGGCCCGCGGCGCTGGACCGGCTGCTGGCCCTCGGCGGCGAGGACGCGCGGTACGTGCCGGGGCACGGGGCGGTGGTGGACGCGGCGTTCGTGAGGGCGCAACGGGACGCGCTGGCGCGGCGCTTCGGGGTGTCCTGAGCCCGTCCTGTGCCTGCCGCGGTGCCTGCCGGTACCTGCCGCTGTGTCTGCCGGTGCCCGCCGCGTCCGGCGTCCCGGCGTGTCGTGGGGGGTCTCGGCACACTTGGCCGGAACTTCTCCTATCGTCATCCGAATGCGCCAGTACTCAGCGGATCTGACTCCTCCGTGGAAGAAGCCCAAGCCCGTGCCCGAGGTCGCGGCGGAGCCGGGACTCGTGGTCGAGGAACCCGGGACCGGGTTCTGCGGGGCGGTGATCCGCTGCGAGGCGGGGACGGTCACGCTGGAGGACCGCTTCGGCAGGCACCGGGTGTTCCCGCTGGAGCCGCGCGGGTTCCTGCTGGAGGGGCGCGTGGTCACGCTCGTACGTCCGTCCGCCGCGCCGGCGCGCCCCACGCGTACGGCGTCCGGCTCGGTCGCCGTGCCCGGGGCGCGGGCCCGGGTGGCCCGCGCGGGACGCATCTACGTGGAGGGCCGCCACGACGCCGAGCTGGTCGAGCGGGTCTGGGGCGACGACCTGCGCATCGAGGGCGTCGTCGTCGAGTACCTGGAGGGCGTCGACGACCTGCCCGCCGTCGTCGAGGAGTTCGGGCCCGGACCGGACGCGCGGCTGGGGGTGCTGGTGGACCACCTGGTCCCCGGCACGAAGGAGTCGCGGATCGCGGAGGCGGTGACGAGCGAGTACGCGCTGGTCGTGGGCCACCCGTACATCGACGTCTGGGAAGCGGTGAAGCCTGCGTCCGTGGGCATCCCGGGCTGGCCGCGGGTGCCGCGGGGGCAGGACTGGAAGACGGGGGTGTGCCGGGCGCTGGGGTGGCCGGAAAACACCGGGGCGGCGTGGGAGCGGATCCTCGGCTCGGTCCACTCGTACCGGGACCTGGAGCCGGCTCTCCTGGGCCGCGTGGAGGAACTGATCGATTTCGTCACGGCCCCGCAGTGACGCCTGCCCTTTCCCCGCCCCGGGGACCCTTTCCCCGCCCCCGGGGCGGGGGAAGGGCTCAGTCCACCAGGTCGCGGACCACCGCGTCCGCCAGCAACCGCCCCCGCAGGGTCAGCACCGCGCTCCCGGCCGCGTAGGGCTCGGCCGCGAGCAGCCCGTCCGCCAGCGCCCGGCGCGAGGCGGCCAGCCCCTCCGGCCGCAGCAGCGACAGCGGGCAGCCCTCCACCAGCCGCAGCTCCAGCAGGATCCGCTCCACCCGCCGGTCCTCGTCCGACAGCAGCTCCCGCCCGGCCCCGGGCGACCGCCCCGCCGCCAGCGCCCCCGCGTACGCCCCCGGGTGCTTGACGTTCCACCACCGCACCCCGCCGACGTGGCTGTGGGCGCCGGGCCCGGCGCCCCACCAGTCGGCCCCGCGCCAGTACAGCTCGTTGTGGAGGCAGCGGCCCGCCTCCGAGGTGGCCCAGTTGGACACCTCGTACCAGGAGAAGCCCGCCTGCGACAGCCGGTCCTCGGCCATCAGGTACCGGTCCGCGTGGACGTCGTCGTCGGTCATCGGCACCTCGCCGCGCCGGATGCGCCGTGCGAGCTGCGTCCCCTCCTCCACGATCAGCGCGTACGCCGACACGTGGTCGGGCCCGGCGCCGATCGCCGCGTCGAGCGAGGCCCGCCAGTCGTCGTCGCTCTCCCCCGGCGTGCCGTAGATGAGGTCGAGGTTCACATGGTCGAAGCCGGCCGCGCGGGCCTCCGCGACGCACGCCTCGGGCCGGCCGGGGGTGTGCGTGCGGTCCAGCACCCGGAGCACGTGCTCGCGCGCGCTCTGCATGCCGAAGGAGATCCGGTTGAAGCCGCCGGCCCGGAGCGTGGCCAGGTACGCCGGGTCCACCGACTCCGGGTTCGCCTCCGTCGTGATCTCCGCGTCGTCCGCGAGCCCGAACTCCGCCCGGATCGCCTCCAGCATCCGTACGAGGTCGGCGGCGGGGAGCAGGGTGGGCGTACCGCCGCCGACGAAGACCGTGCGGACGGGCCGCGGGTCGTCGCCGAGGACCTTGCGGGCGAGGCGGACCTCGTCGGTCAGGGTCGCCGCGTAGTTGTCGCGGGAGGCCAGTACACCCCCCGTGCCGCGCAGCTCCGTCGCCGTGTACGTGTTGAAGTCGCAGTAGCCGCAGCGTGTCGCGCAGTACGGGACGTGCAGGTAGAACCCGAGCGGACGGTCGGCCGCGCCGGTGAGGGCGTGCGCGGGCAGCGCCCCGTCGTCGGGGACGGGCTCGCCGTCGGGAAGTGCGGAAGGCATGTCCTCCATTGTCCCGTACACCCGGCTGTGCCCGCTCCCCCCTGCTCCTGCTGCTCCTGCTGCTTCTTCTTCTGCTGCTCCTGCTCCGCCTATTCCGCCTGGAGCACCAGCAGCGCCAGGTCGTCGTCCGGCGGTTTGCGGCCGAACTCGTGCACCAGCCGTCTGATCCGCTCGGCGATCAGCTCGGCACTCAGCCCGGCGCATCCGGCGAGCGCGGCCGCGAGTCCGTCCTCGTCGTCGAACTGCCGGTGGCCGTTGCGCCGCTCCGTCGCGCCGTCGGTGACGCACAGGATGCTGTCGCCGGGCCGCAGCTCGAAGGTCCCGCAGCCGTACTCGGCGTCCTCGAAGACGCCGAGGAGGGACTGGGGCGTCGCCACCTCGCCGACCTTCCCGTCCGCGTCCAGGAGCAGCGGCAGCGGGTGCCCGGCGGAGGCCATGGTGCAGCGCACCCCGCCCTCGACCGGCACGAGCTCCCCGTAGAGGAGGGAGAGGAAGCGGCTCTGCGGCCCCTGGTCGGCGAGTCCCGCGCCGCCGTCGGCCACCAGGGCGCGGGCCGCCGCGTCCGCGGTCTCGGTGGCGTCGTCGAGGAGCAGCTTGTTGAGCCGGTCGAGGACCTCGGGCACCGCGTAGCCCTCGCGGGCCAGCAGCCGCAGCCAGGGCCGGGCGAGGCCGATGATCACGGCCGCCTCCGGTCCCTTGCCCTGGACGTCGCCGAGGGCGAAGCACCAGCGCCCGTCCCCGGCCGGGAAGAGGTCGTAGAAGTCCCCGCTGGGTCCGCCCTTGTCGCACGGCTCGTAGACGAGCGCGCTGCGCACCCCGGGGATCTCGGCGACCGCGCCGGGCAGCAGTCCGCGCTGCAGGACCCGGCTGATGGTGGCCTGGCGCGCGTACTGGCGGGCCGCCCCGATGGCGAGCGCGACCCGGCGGCTGAGGTCCTCGACGAGACCGGTGATCTCGTCGGGGAAGTGGGTCTGCCCGGCGCGCCCGATGACCAGGGTGCCCAGCGGCCTGCCGCCCGCGACCAGCCGGTACGCGAGGGCCGACCCGTCCTGCGCCCGCGGGCCCAGCGCCTCGCCGGGCCAGGGCACGGGGACGGGCCTCGACCGCGCCGACTCGGGCACCTCGGGCGGGTCCTTCTCCAGGAACCGGCGCAGCTCCTCCATCCGGTTCTCGCTGCCGTGCCAGACCCGGGCGAGCCGGGGCCCGCCGACGACACCCCCGTCGTGGCGGCCCGGTGCCTCGTCCTCCAGCCACACCGCGCACCAGTCGGCCAGACGCGGCACGAGCAGCTGTCCGGTGAGCGCCGCGACGAGGTCCTCGTCGAGCTGCCCGGCGAGCAGGTCGGACGCCTCGGCGAGGAAGGAGAGGGCCCCGCGGTTGAGCCAGTCCTGGTCCCGCACGGTGTGCCGGGGGGCGGGGGCGAGGATCTCGGCGGCCCGCTGCCCCCGCAGCAGGGCGTGCTCGCCCTCGTACGCCTCCCCGGCCGCCGTGCTTCCCGCGGTCCCCGTGCTCCCCGTGGCCCCGGTGATCTCGGTGGGCTCCGTGGCCGCCGTGGACTCCGTCCCCCCGACGACGGCCGGGGCGCCCTCGACGGGCAGCCGCGCCCATACGGTCTTGGTGCCCGTGCGGTAGGTGATGCCCCAGGCGTCGGAGAGCGCGGAGACGAGCCGCAGGCCGCGGCCGTACTCGACGGGGTCGTGCGGCCGGTCGGCGCCGTCGTCGCGCACGGCGCGCTCGGGGTGGTGGTCGGAGACCTCTATGACGAAGGCCCGCACGGCACCGGGCCGGGCCGCGGCGCAGGGCCCCTCCACGACGCCGGATCCCGGCACGGGACCGGACGACCCCGGCACGGGACCGGACGACCTCTTCCCTGGACCGGACGCCCCCTGCCCGGGACCGGAGCCCTCCGCGGGACCGGGCCCCCGCGCGGGACCCGGTCCTTGCGGGGAAGCAGAGCCGGTGCCCTCCGGGCCCGGCCGCGTGCCGTCCGTACTGCCGGGGGCCGCCGCCGGGCAGTCGTCCGCGCAGTGGTCGAACCGGCACAGCAGCTCCACGTCCGTGCCGGCGTGCACCACGGCGTTCGTCACGAGTTCGCTGACGACCACGAGCGCGTCACCGACGAGCCGGTCGGTGATCAACTCCTCTTCGTGCGACGCGAGTTCGGCCCACTGGGCGAGTACCGAGCGGACGAACCTGCGAGCCGTGCCCGGCGCGAAGGGGTTACCCGGCAACGAGGTACGCGCCACCCTGTGCGGGCGTACCGTGGGCTCGGGAGCACGGGACTCGGACTCTCGTTGCGTCGAAATGGCCCCCACTGTGCGGCTCCCTGAGCAGTTCGGACGAATACGCCTCAGGCGATGTCCCCACAGTGACAGACTGACCACGCCCATAAGCAACGAGTTACCGAAGTGGGCCACCATGAGTGAGAACAGTGCTATGGATGTGCTGGAGGACGGGCACATCCGGGTCTCGGATCTACGGCCCCTCCTCGCCGCCATGACGTCCGCCCGGGACGGCGACTTCAGCAGGGTGCCCGAGACGGGACACGGCATAGCGGCCGAGCTGGGGGCCGTGTTCAACCAGATCCTGGACCGGAGCCTGCACTTCAACACGGAGGCCCAGCGGGTCCGCCGGGAGATCGTGCGTCACGGCCGGCTGGACGAGCGGCTCACCGCGAGCCCCGGCCAGGGCTCCTGGACGACGTGCGTCGACGACGTGAACCAAATGCTGGACGCCCTGGTGGCACCGGCCGCCAACGCGGCACGCGTCCTCGACGCCGTAGCGGGCGGGGACCTGACCCAGCGCGTCGACCTGCACGACGGGAACCGTCAGCTCCGCGGCGATCTGCGCCGCCTGGGGCGTGCCGTCAACAAGATGGTCGACCAGCTGTCCCTCTTCACGGGTGAGGTGACGAGGGTGGCGCGGGAGGTCGGCACCGAGGGGCGCCTCGGCGGCCGGGCCAAGGTGACGGGTCTGTCGGGGAGCTGGCGGGACGTGACCGAGGCCGTCAACACGATGGCGTCCCGGCTGACCGCCCAGGTCCGCGACATCGCCCTGGTGACCACGGCGGTGGCGCGGGGCGACCTGACCCGCACGGTGACGGTCGAGGCGACCGGCGAGCTGCTCGAACTGAAGCTGACCGTCAACACGATGGTCGACCAGCTCTGCGCCTTCGCCGACGAGGTCACCCGCGTCGCCCGCGAGGTCGGCACGATGGGCGAGCTGGGCGGCCGGGCCCAGGTACGGGGCGTGTCCGGCGTCTGGAAGGACCTCACCGACAACGTCAACTTCATGGCGTCGAACCTCACCTCGCAGGTGCGCAACATCGCCCAGGTGACCACGGCCGTGGCCAACGGGGACCTGAGCCAGAAGATCACCGTCGGCGCGCGNCAGGTCCGCGACATCGCCCTGGTGACCACGGCGGTGGCGCGGGGCGACCTGACCCGCACGGTGACGGTCGAGGCGACCGGCGAGCTGCTCGAACTGAAGCTGACCGTCAACACGATGGTCGACCAGCTCTGCGCCTTCGCCGACGAGGTCACCCGCGTCGCCCGCGAGGTCGGCACGATGGGCGAGCTGGGCGGCCGGGCCCAGGTACGGGGCGTGTCCGGCGTCTGGAAGGACCTCACCGACAACGTCAACTTCATGGCGGACAACCTCACCTCGCAGGTGCGCAACATCGCCCTCGTGTCCACCGCCGTGGCCCAGGGCGACCTCGGCAAGAAGATCACCGTCGAGGCGAAGGGCGAGATCCTGGAGCTGAAGTCGACGATCAACACGATGGTCGACCAGCTCTCCGCCTTCGCCGACGAGGTCACCCGCGTCGCCCGCGAGGTCGGCACCGAGGGCAACCTCGGCGGTCAGGCCCAGGTGCGAGGCGTGTCCGGCGTCTGGAAGGACCTCACCGACAACGTCAACTTCATGGCGCTGAACCTCACCTCGCAGGTGCGCAACATCGCCCAGGTGACCACGGCCGTGGCCAACGGCAACCTTTCCAAGAAGATCACCGTCGACGCGCGCGGCGAGATCCTGGAGCTCAAGGACACCGTCAACACGATGGTGGAGCAGTTGCGCGCCTTCGCCGACGAGGTGACGAGGGTGGCCCGCGAGGTCGGCACCGACGGGAGGCTCGGTGGGCGCGCCCAGGTCCTCGGTGTCTCCGGCGTGTGGCGGGACCTCACCGACAACGTCAACTACATGGCGGACAACCTCACCTCGCAGGTCCGCAACATCGCCCAGGTCGCCACCGCGGTGGCCCAGGGCGACCTGTCGAAGAAGATCGACGTCGACGCGCGCGGCGAGATCCTGGAGCTCAAGACCACCATCAACACCATGGTGGACACGCTGTCGTCGTTCTCCTCCGAGGTCACCCGCGTGGCCCGCGAGGTGGGCTCCGAGGGGCAGCTGGGCGGCCAGGCGCGGGTCGAGGGCGTGTACGGCACCTGGAAGCGCCTGACGACGAACGTGAACGAGCTGGCGTCCAACCTCACCACCCAGGTCCGCGCGATCGCCGAGGTGGCGTCCGCGGTGGCCCAGGGCGACATGTCCCGCTCCATCACGGTGGAGACCCAGGGCGAGGTCGCCGAGCTCAAGGACAACATCAACCTGATGGTGGCCAACCTCCGCGAGACCACCCGCGCCAAGGACTGGCTGGAGTCGAACCTGGCCCGCCTGGCCGCCCTGATGCAGGGCCACCGGGACCTGATGGAGGTCGCCGACCTGATCCTGCGCGAGCTGACCCCGCTGGTGAACGCGCAGTACGGGGCCTTCTTCCTGGCCGACCCGGAGGAGGACAAGACGACCCTGCAGACCGCCCTGCCCACCAAGGGGCTCGCCTTCATCGCGGGCTACGGGGCGGCGCAGAGCGCGACGGTCGACACCGTCAGCATGCCGGTGCACGGGCTCGTGCGGCAGGCGGCGCGCGAGAAGAAGCGGATCCTGGTGGAGGAGGCCCCACCGGACTACATCAAGATCAACAGCGGTCTGGGCGAGGCGTCCCCCACCAGCGTCGTCATCATCCCGATCCCCTTCGAGGACAAGCTGCTCGGCGTGATCGAGCTCGCCTCGTTCTCCCGCTTCTCCGACGTCCACCTGGCGTTCTTCGACCAGTTCGTGAACACCATCGGTGTCGCGATCAACACCATCATCGCCAACTCCCGTACGGAGTCGCTGCTCGGCGAGTCCCAGCGCCTCGCCGTCCAGCTCCAGGACCGCTCCGACGAACTGCAGTCGCAGCAGGCGGAGCTGCAGCGCTCGAACGCCGCGCTGGAGGAGAAGGCGGCGCTCCTCGCCACCTCCTCGCAGTACAAGTCGGAGTTCCTGGCGAACATGTCGCACGAGCTGCGCACCCCGCTCAACTCGCTGCTGATCCTCGCCCGGCTGCTCTCCGACAACCCGGACGGGCACCTCTCCGACCAGGAGGTGCAGTTCGCCACGACGATCCACCGGTCGGGCTCCGACCTGCTCCAGCTCATCAACGACATCCTCGACCTCTCGAAGATCGAGGCCGGCCGGATGGACGTACGCCCCAAGAAGCTGCCGCTGATCAAGCTGCTGGACTACGTGCACGCCACGTTCCGCCCGCTCACCATCGACCGGGGGCTCGCCTTCGAGGTGACGGTCGGCGAGGACGTACCGCGCGAGATGTTCTCGGACGAGCAGCGGCTCCAGCAGATCCTGCGCAACCTGCTCTCCAACGCGATCAAGTTCACCTCGTCGGGCCGGGTCGAGCTGCACGTCAGCCGCCTCCAGGACCCCGAGCCCCACTACACCCGGGACGGCAGCGACGACGTGATCGCGTTCAGGGTGTCCGACACCGGCATCGGCATCGCCCCGGAGAAACTCCCGGTCATCTTCGAGGCGTTCCAGCAGGCCGACGGCACGACGAACCGCAAGTACGGCGGCACGGGCCTCGGTCTGTCCATCAGCAGGGAGATCGCGGGCCTGCTGGGCGGCCGCATCATCGCCGAGAGCGTGCCCGGCAAGGGTTCCACCTTCACCCTGTACGTGCCCGTCGTCAGCCCCGGGCACCCGACGGCGCCGGGCGTCGAGGACCGGGACCTGCCCATGTCCCTGTCCGGGCCCGAGGAGCTGTCCGCCGGTTCCTTCGGCATCCACGGCGGCCAGGACGACAGCTGGCCCGCGCCCACCAGG
Organism: Streptomyces beigongshangae; assembly: GCF_019710745.1. Lineage (GTDB taxonomy): Bacteria > Actinomycetota > Actinomycetes > Streptomycetales > Streptomycetaceae > Streptomyces > Streptomyces beigongshangae. The sequence continues at coordinate 137,693 of NZ_JAHKJW010000017.1, read as the reverse complement.
CTGGAGGAGTGGAAGACGGGCCGGGCGGGCCAGGTCCTGCCCGGGCGGCGGGTGCTGATCGTCGACGACGACATCCGCAACGTCTTCGCGCTGACCCACGTACTGGGCCGGGTCGGCATGCCCGTCCTGTACGCGGAGAACGGCCGCGAGGGCATCGAGGCGCTGGAGCGCAACCCCGATGTGCACCTCGTCCTGATGGACATCATGATGCCGGAGATGGACGGTTATGAAACCATCTCCGTCATCCGCCGCACCGCGCGCTGGGCCGGACTGCCCATCGTCGCCCTCACCGCCAAGGCGATGCCGGGCGACCGCGAGAAGTCCATCGCGCGCGGCGCGAACGACTACGTACCCAAACCGGTGGACGTCGATCAGCTGCTGAGCGTCGTCTGTGCCCTCCTGGACCCCGAGGGACCGGACGCCGGACAGCAGGACGCGGCGGGGCGGGGCGTGGGGAAGCAGGACGCGGCGGAGCGGGAGAGCCCCGCCGCGACCGTCATCGCGGGAGCCGGCGCTTCGGAGGAGCCCGCCGACCCACCGCCGAACGAATGAGGCAGGCAATCGATCACCATGAGTACTGAGGCATCGACCGACGAGCGCGCCAGCATCCTCCTCGTGGACGACATGGAGGACAACCTGGTCGCGCTGGAGGCCGTCCTGGGGTCCCTCAACGAACCGCTCGTACGTGCCCGTTCGGGCGAGGAGGCGATGAAGGCGCTGCTGCGGCAGCGGTTCGCGGTCGTCCTGCTCGACATCCGGATGCCGGGCATGGACGGGTTCGAGACCGCCGCGAACATCAAGCGGCTCGACCAGACCAAGGACGTGCCGATCATCTTCCTGACCGGTACGGACTCCGACGCGGGCTATGCGTTCCGGGGGTACGCCACCGGAGCCGCCGACTACCTCACCAAGCCGTTCGACCCGTGGGTGCTGCGCGCCAAGGTCACCGTCTTCCTCGATCTGCACCGCAAGAACCGGCAGCTGGAGCGGATGCTCGCCCGCGAGCAGACGCAGTTCGACGAACTCACCGACCGGCTGGGCGCGATCGAGGCCCGGTTGTCGAACGGCGGTCCCGCCGACCTGACCGAACTGCGCCGCCATGTACGCCACATGGAGGACCTGTTGCGCGAGATGCGCCGGGGGCGAGGTCTGTGACCCCGGCCCCGGCTCCGGCTCCGGCTCCGGCGGCTACGCCTCGCGCGTGCCCGCGTACATCTCGTCGATCAGATGGCCGTACTGGCGTTCCACGACCGGGCGCTTGAGCTTGAGGCTCGGGGTCAGCTCGCCGTGCTCGATGTCGAGGTCGCGCGGCAGGATCTGGAACTTCTTGATGGTCTGCCAGCGCTGGAGGCCCTCGTTGAGGGTCCTGACGTAGCCGTCGATCAGTTTGACCGTCGCGGGGTCGGCGACGACCTCGGCGTACGACCTGCCCTCCAGGCCGTTGTCCGCGGCCCAGCCGAGGATCGACGGCTCGTCGAGGGCGATGAGCGCCGTGCAGAAGTTCCGGTCGGCGCCGTGCACCAGGATGTTGGAGACGTACGGGCAGACCGCCTTGAACTGCCCCTCGACCTCGGCGGGCGCGATGTACTTGCCGCCCGACGTCTTGATGAGGTCCTTCTTGCGGTCGGTGATGCGCAGGTAGCCGTCCGGGGACAGCTCACCGATGTCGCCGGTGTGGAACCAGCCGTCGGACTCCAGGACCTCGGCGGTCTTGTCGGGGAGCCCGTGGTAGCCCTCCATGATGCCGGGGCCGCGCAGCAGGATCTCGCCGTCGTCCGCGATGCGCACCTCCGTGCCGGGCAGCGGCTTGCCGACCGTGCCCGTGCGGTACGCCTCACCGGGGTTCACGAAGGAGGCCGCGGACGACTCGGTGAGTCCGTACCCCTCCAGGACGTGGATGCCGGCGCCCGCGAAGAAGAACCCGATGTCGGGCGCGAGCGCGGCGCTGCCGGAGACGCAGGCGCGCAGGTTGCCGCCGAACGCCTCCCGGATCTTGCCGAAGACGAGCGTGTCCGCGACCTTGTGCTTGGCGGAGAGGGCGAAGGGCGCGGAGGCCACACCGGTACGGCGGAAGTTGTCCTGCGTGGTCCTCGCGTACTCGCGGCCGACCCCGGCCGCCCACTGGAAGATCTTGTACTTGGCGCCGCCGCCCGCGCGGGCCTTCGCCGCGACCCCGTTGTAGACCTTCTCGAAGATGCGCGGCACGGCCGCCATGTACGTCGGCCGCACGACCGGCAGATTCTCGATGATCTTGTCCACGCGGCCGTCGACGGCGGTGACGTGCCCGACCTCGATCTGCCCGGACGTGAGCACCTTGCCGAAGACGTGCGCGAGCGGCAGCCACAGGTACTGGATGTCGTCGCGGCCGACCAGACCGGTCGCGGCGATGGCCTTCGCCATGTACGACCAGTTGTCGTGCGGCAGCCGGACACCCTTGGGACGGCCCGTGGTGCCGGAGGTGTAGATGAGGGTCGCGAGCTGGTCCCTGGTGATCGCCGCGACCTTCTCCCTGATCAGGTCGGCGTTCTTCTCCAGGTACGCGGCGCCCCGCTGCTCCAGCTCGGCGAGGCCGATCACCCAGTCGCCCTCCTCGTCGGAGAACTCCACACCGGTGGAGTCGATGACCACCACATGGGTGAGCTCGGGCAGCTCGGCGCGCTTCTCGCGGGCCTTGGCGAGCTGCTCCGCGTCCTCCGCGATCAGCACCCTGCTCCCGGAGTCGGAGAGGATGAAGGCCGACTCGTCGGACTTGGTCGACGGGTAGACGGTGGTGGTCGCCGCACCGGCGCACATGATGGCGAGGTCCGCGAGGATCCACTCGACACGGGTGGAGGAGGCGAGCGCGACGCGCTGCTCCGGCCGCACACCGAGTTCGATCAGTCCTGCCGCGATCGCGTAGACCCGGTCGGCCGCCTGGCTCCAGCTCAGCGACTTCCACTCGTCGGGCCCCACGCCCGAGGGGGCCGGAACCGGATAGCGGTACGCCTCCGCGTCCGGGGTGACCGCCACCCGCTCCAGGAAGAGGGCCGCCACGGACGGCGGACGGTTCTCGATCAGGGTCTGTGTGTCGCTCACGACATCCTCCGGGGCCCGCGACAGCGCGTGTGACCGGCTCTCGTTGCGGTTGGCTGCGGTCGTTGTTTAACTCGCGAGTAACGTCGAGTGGTGATCAGAGTAGAGCCCGCCCGCCCGGCGCGTAAGGGGCGGCGGCCTGTCACTTCGCACGGAGCGTGGGCGCATCGGGGCGTTCCGTGGACGCCGAGGGCCCGCCGCGCACCGGCACGACGGGCCCTCTTCCCGGGCCTGGCCCGACGGTTACTGAAGGTTACTTCTTCGCCTTGCCCGCCCCGGCGTTGTCGTCGCTGGACAGCACGGCGATGAACGCCTCCTGCGGAACCTCCACGGAGCCCACCATCTTCATCCGCTTCTTGCCCTCCTTCTGCTTCTCCAGCAGCTTCCGCTTGCGGGAGATGTCACCGCCGTAGCACTTGGCGAGGACGTCCTTGCGGATGGCGCGGATGGTCTCGCGGGCGATCACCCGCGAGCCGATGGCCGCCTGCACGGGGATCTCGAAGGCCTGGCGCGGGATCAGCTCGCGCAGCTTGGCCACCAGCCGCACCCCGTACGCGTACGCCGCGTCCCGGTGCGTGACCGCGGAGAACGCGTCGACGCGGTCGCCGTGCAGGAGGATGTCGACCTTCACCAGCTGCGCGTCCTGCTCGCCGGTGGGCTCGTAGTCCAGGGAGGCGTAGCCGCGGGTCTTGGACTTCAGGTTGTCGAAGAAGTCGAAGACGATCTCGGCGAGGGGCAGCGTGTAGCGGATCTCGACGCGGTCCTCGGAGAGGTAGTCCATGCCGAGGAGGGTGCCGCGGCGGGTCTGGCAGAGCTCCATGATCGAGCCGATGAACTCGCTGGGGGCGAGGATCGTGGCCCGGACGACCGGCTCGAAGACCTTGTCGATCTTGCCCTCGGGGAACTCGCTCGGGTTGGTGACCGTGTGCTCCTTCCCGTCCTCCATGATCACGCGGTAGACCACGTTCGGCGCGGTGGCGATGAGTTCGAGGTTGAACTCGCGCTCCAGGCGCTCACGGATGACGTCGAGGTGCAGCAGGCCGAGGAAGCCGACGCGGAAGCCGAAGCCGAGGGCCGCGGAGGTCTCGGGCTCGTAGACCAGCGCGGCGTCGTTGAGCTGGAGCTTGTCCAGCGCCTCGCGCAGGTCGGGGTAGTCCGAGCCGTCCAGCGGATAGAGGCCGGAGAAGACCATCGGCTTCGGGTCCTTGTACCCGCCGAGGGCCTCGGTGGCGCCCTTCTCCTTGCTGGTGATCGTGTCACCGACCTTGGACTGGCGGACGTCCTTCACGCCGGTGATGATGTAGCCCACCTCGCCGACGCCGATGCCGTCGGCCGGGGTCATCTCGGGGGACGAGACACCGATCTCCAGGAGCTCGTGCGTGGCGCCGGTCGACATCATCCTGATGCGCTCGCGCTTGTTGAGCTGTCCGTCGATGACACGGACGTACGTGACCACACCGCGGTAGGAGTCGTAGACCGAGTCGAAGATCATCGCGCGCGCGGGGGCGTCCGCCACACCGACCGGGGCCGGGACGTCACGGACCACCCGGTCCAGGAGCGCGTCCACGCCGACGCCGGTCTTCGCCGAGACCTTGAGCACGTCCTCGGGCTGGCAGCCGATGAGGTTGGCCAGCTCCTCGGAGAACTTCTCGGGCTGCGCGGCCGGCAGGTCGATCTTGTTGAGCACCGGGACGATGGTGAGGTCGTTCTCCATCGCCAGGTAGAGGTTGGCGAGGGTCTGCGCCTCGATGCCCTGGGCGGCGTCGACGAGGAGGACCGTGCCCTCGCAGGCGGCGAGCGACCGCGACACCTCGTACGTGAAGTCGACGTGCCCGGGGGTGTCGATCATGTTGAGGATGTGGGTCTCGCCCTTGCTGTCCCCGGTGGTCGGGGCCCAGGGCAGACGCACCGCCTGGGACTTGATCGTGATGCCGCGCTCGCGCTCGATGTCCATGCGGTCGAGGTACTGAGCACGCATCTGCCGCTGCTCGACCACCCCGGTCAGCTGGAGCATCCGGTCGGCGAGCGTGGACTTGCCGTGGTCGATGTGCGCGATGATGCAGAAGTTGCGGATCAGCGCCGGGGCGGTACGGCTCGGCTCGGGCACGTGGTTAGGGATCGCGGGCACGCAGGGTCCTGTCTCTTGAGGCGCCTGTCGCCTCGGGTCGGATCGATACGTAGGCTCCATGGTCCCACGGGCGGCGGCGTGCGACCGGTTTGGGCCGCCCGCGGGGTGACTGCTACCGTGGACAGCTGTGTCTCATGCCCTCTCCGCAGGGGACACACGGAGTTGCACGGCATTACACGGCAGTACACCGCATTACACCGCTCACGCGGAATCACCAAGAAAAATCACCGGCGCACGGGACCTGTCGTCCTGTGCTCCTGAACCTGAGAAGGCTCATTCGTGGCGAACATCAAGTCCCAGATCAAGCGGATCAAGACCAACGAGAAGGCCCGGCTGCGCAACAAGGCCGTCAAGTCCTCCCTGAAGACCGCGATCCGCAAGGCCCGCGAGGCCGCTGCCGCGGGTGACGTCGAGAAGGCCACGGTTGCCGCGCGCGAGGCGTCGCGGAAGCTGGACAAGGCCGTCTCGAAGGGCGTCATCCACAAGAACCAGGCCGCCAACAAGAAGTCGGCGCTTGCTTCGAAGGTCGCGACCCTCAAGGGCTGAACCTCTGCCGAGCGCGGGGCCTCCGGCCCGGCACTCACTTGATCGAATCGCCGGAAGGACCCGAGCGGGCCCTCTCTCTCCGCTCCCGACCGGCACACCGACTCGTACGCGGCCTGCGTTCGCCACGCGGGTACGGGTCTCCAGCATGAACCGGGCCCCGGCGGCCGACCCTTTCCCAGGGCGGCCACCGGGGCTTTCGGCTGTCCTCCCGCCCCGGTCCGGCACTTGCCTCCCAGCCCGTCCGGCGTGCGGGGACGGGGCCGCTCAGGTCGATGGGGGCCCCGGAGGAACCATGGAGGTCCGGGAGGAACCATGGGGGTCCGGGAGGAACCGGTGCTAGCCCCGCCCGGAGCGCGCCGCGCGGGCGACGGCGACGACGGCCTTCTCCAGCGCGTACTCGGGATCGTCACCGCCCCCCTTCACCCCCGCGTCGGCCTCCGCGACCGCCCGCAGGGCGGCGGAGACCCCGTCGGGGGTCCACCCCCGCATCTGCTGCCGGACCCGGTCGATCTTCCACGGCGGCATCCCCAGCTCCCTGGCCAGGTCGGCGGGGCGCCCGCCCCTCGCCGAGGACAGCTTCCCGATGGCCCGCACCCCCTGCGCCAGCGCGCTCGTGATCATGACAGGGGCGACCCCGGTCGACAGGGACCACCGCAGGGCCTCCAGCGCCTCGGCGGCCTTCCCCTCGACGGCCCGGTCGGCCACGGTGAAGCTGGATGCCTCGGCCCGGCCGGTGTAGTACCGCCCGACGACGGCCTCGTCGATGGTCCCCTCGATGTCCGCGGCGAGCTGGGTCACCGCGGAGGCCAGCTCCCGCAGGTCGCTGCCGATCGAGTCGACGAGCGCCTGGCACGCCTCCGGCGTCGCCGACCGCCCGAGCGTGCGGAACTCGCTCCGCACGAACGCCAGCCGGTCCGCCGGCTTCGTCATCCTGGGGCAGGCGACCTCCCGCGCCCCCGCCTTGCGCGCGGCGTCGAGCAGGCCCTTGCCCTTGGCCGCCCCCGCGTGCAGCAGCACGAGCGTGATCTCCTCGGCCGGAGCGCCCAGGTACGCCTTCACGTCCTTGATCGTGTCGGCCGACAGGTCCTGCGCGCCACGCACCACGACGACCTTGCGCTCGGCGAAGAGCGACGGGCTCGTCAGCTCGGCGAGCGTGCCCGGCTGGAGCTGGTCCGACGTGAGGTCCCGTACGTCGGTGTCCGCGTCGGCGGCGCGTGCGGCGGTCACCACCTCCCGCACGGCACGGTCGAGCAGGAGGTCCTCCTGTCCCACGGCGATCGTGACGGGGGCGAGCGGATTGTCGTGTGCAGAGTTCCTGGCCATCGCGCCCAGCATCCCACGCACCACCGACAACGAGTCCGCGCCCACGGCTCCCCGCAGTTCCCCCGCGGCCCCCGCACCCTCCCCCTACGGCTCCTCGCGCCAGCCGTCCCACTCCCCCGCGAACTCGTCCAGCTCGCGGGGGTCGAGCCGCCCGCCCTCGTCCCGCAGCACCAGCAGCCACTGGGCGTCCTCGGCGTCGTCCTCACCGGCGAGGGCGTCCCGTACGAACTGCGGCTCCTCGTCGAGGGCGAATCTCTCCGCCAGCGCCTCCGCGGCCTCCTGCGCGGCATCGCGGTCGGGCAGCACCAGTACATGTCTCACATCGCTCACACCGCCATTTTCCGGCACCGCGACAGCGCTCCGCACCACGCGAGGGGGACACCCGTCGGCAGTCCGGATCAGCCCTTGGGCACGATCTGGATGTCCAGGTCGACCGTGATGCTCGTCCCCACCATGGCGATGCCCCGCGCGAGCATCGACTGCCAGCTCACCGTGAAGTCGTCGCGCCGCAACTCGGTGGTGGCCCGGCAGGCCGCCCGCAGCTCGCCCGCCGCGCCGTTGCCGACCCCCAGGTACTCCGTGTCGAGCGTGACCGTCCGTGTCACCCCGTGCAACGACAGCGCCCCGGTGACCCCCCACCGGCTGCCGCCCCGGTGCGTGAACCGGTCGCTGTAGAACTCCACCGTCGGGAAGCGGTCCACGTCCAGGAAGTCCGCGGATTTCAGATGGCCGTCCCGCATTCCGGCGTTGGTGTCGATCGACGCCGCGTCGATCACCACGTGCATGGCGGACTGCTCCATGTCCTCGGCCATCCGCACTATCCCCGCGAAGGTGTTGAACCGGCCCCGCACCTTCGCCAGCCCGATGTGCCGCGCCGTGAAGCCGATCGAGGAGTGGGTCGGCTCTATCTCCCAGTCCCCCGGCGCCGGTAACGCGGGGGGCGGTGCGGGATTCAGCGTCATGTCGCCGAGCGCGGCCACCTCGTTGTCGGGCACCGTGACGTTCGCCCGGTACGGGGCGTACCCATCGGCCGACACCGCGAGGCGGTACTCACCGGCGGGGAGCGTCACCAGGAACGACCCGAACGGATCCAGCCCCCCGCCGACCACCTTGCGCCCCGCGGCGTCCGTGACGACGAACTCGGCGTCCGGCACCGGCCGGCCGGTCGGGTCCAGTACCCGGCAACCGAGCACTCCGGCACCGGCCGGCATCCGCACCGCGGCGAGGTTGCCCGCCAGTGCCCGGTTCGTACGGTTTCCCAACCAACTGCCGACCATCTGCGACCACCTTCGCGTCAGCACGCTCTGTGAAAGCACTCGTTGTTGGTGAGGTATTCGACCACCGATGCGACTTTCGAGGCAACAGGCGCCCACATCGAGGGAAACCAGCCTATGTGCTGGTACTGCGCACGAGTAGCCCGAATTGGCCGCTCCGTTTATCCCCCTCCGTCAAGTCGTCAGGTCCGCGGGTGCATGGGTCCACGGGCCCCGCGCTCCTCAGGCATCGTCCTTCCGGACGACCGGGACGCGGTCCAGCACGATCCCGAACCGCTTCCGGTACACCTCCAGCGCCTCCTCGTCCGAGGCCAGCTCGGTCACCTCCTTCGCGCCGCCGGGATCCGTGACCGTGAGGGTGCGCCCGCTGAGCGTGATCCGTCCGCCGTCCTCGGTGACCCGCGAGCAGACCAGTGACTGCGTGAAGTGCGAGGCCGGCGAGGTGCTGTGCCACCACGACCCGGCCATGAAGTCCCCGAGCACGCGCGGCCGCGTCTCCAGCCGGTAGCGCGACACGCCGTCCCGCACCACTTCCAGATCCCCGAACTCCCCGGCGCTGCCCCGCACCCCGGCCGGATCCGCCCCGGCCACGATCACCCGGAACGTACCCGCCGGGTCCACCTGCTCGCCTCTCTCCCCGAAGGCCAGCGGGTAGTGGCTGTGGGACCCGAACCCGACATCGGCGAGCCAGTCGCCCCCGTCCACCGTCCGGACCCGCAGCGCCAGGTGGTCGTACGGGATACCGAGCCGCCCCTCCTCCCCGTACGCCCGTCCCGCGAGCAGTGTCACGTCGAAGCCGAGCGCCTTGAGCAGCGCGCCGAACGCGCCGTTCAGTTCGTAGCAGAAGCCTCCCCTGCGGGCCCCCACCAGCTTGTCCAGGAGCGGCCCCTCGTCCAGCGCGATCTCCTCACCGAGGTGGATCGACAGGTTCTCGAACGGGACGGTCAGCAGGTGGCGGAGCTGGAGTTCACGGAGTACGTCGGCGGTGGGCCAGGCGGGGTGGGTGACGCCGATCCTGCGGAGGTAGGCGTCGACCTGTGCGGGTTTCATGCCTTCAGTCTCGCGTGATCAGCAGGCGATCGTCGCCTCCTCCCACGGTTACCGCCCCGTCCACGTCAGTGCGCAGCACCCGCGCGCCCCCTGCTTCCAGTGCCGTCACCGTACTCGGAGCCGGATGCCCGTAAGGGTTGTCGGCACCGCAACTGATCAGTGCGAGACGCGGCGCCGCCCGGCGTACGAGGTCCGGGTCCTGGTAGGCCGAGCCGTGGTGCGCGACCTTGAGCACGTCCACGGCCTCCAGACCCGCCCCGGCCGGTGATCTCAGCAACTGCCGCTGGCCGGGCGGTTCGAGGTCCCCGAGCATCAGCATCGTCAGCCCGGCCGACCGGACGAGCAGGGTGACGCTCGCGTCGTTCGGGCCCTCGGGTCCCGGGACCGGGCTCGGCGGCGGCCACAGCACCTGCCAGTCGAGTCCGCCCGTACGGCGCCGCTCCCCCGCCACCGCCCGCGTCACCGGAACTCCCGAGGCCGCCGCCTGCCGGTGGACGAACTCCGCCTGGTCGAATGGTTCCTCGAAGCCCGTCGTCTCGATCGCGCCCACCGAACGTCCGCGCAGCACTCCCGGCAGCCCTGTCACATGGTCCGCGTGGAAGTGGGTCAGCACGACGAGGGGGACCCGGGTGATGCCGAGCGCACGCAGACACCGGTCGACCAGCATCGGATCCGGTCCCGCGTCGACCACCACCCCGCTGCCGTCGCCCGCCGCCAGCACCGTCGCGTCGCCCTGTCCGACATCGCACATCGCGAACCGCCAGCCGGGCGCCGGCCAGCCCGTGATCACCCGGGTGAGCGGCGGTGGCTGCACCATCACGAGCAGGAGCAGCACTCCGCACACACCGCTCAGCCAGGGATGCCGCAGGAGTCTGCGTCCGACGAACACGACGGCGGTGACCGCGCAGACGAGCAGCAGCGCCCCGGTCCAGCTCCCGGGCCAGTCCACTCCCCCGCCGGGCAGGGCCGCGCCCGCCCGGGCGATGTCCGCGATCCAGCCGGCGGGCCAGCCCGCGCACCGGGCGAGCAGCTTCGCGACCGGCATGGCCCAGGGTGCCGTGGCCAGCGTCGCAAAGCCCAGCACCGTGGCCGGCGCCACCGCGAACTCCACGAGCAGATTGCACGGCACCGCCACCAGGCTGACCCGCGCCGAGAGGACGGCGACGACCGGTGCGCAGACCGCCTGCGCGGCCCCGGCCGCCGCCAGGGCTTCGGCCGGCCGCCCCGGCACCCCGCGCCCGCGCAGCCCCGCACTCCAGCGCGGGGCCAGGGTGAGCAGCGCACCGGTGGCGAGCACGGAGAGCAGGAAGCCGTAACTCCGGGCCAGCCAGGGGTCGTACAGCACCAGCACGAGCACCGCCGTGGCCAGTGCCGGGATCAGCGATCTGCGGCGCCCGGTGGCGATGGCCAGCAGCGCGATCGAGCCACAGGTCGCGGCGCGCAGCACGCTCGGGTCCGGCCGGCACACGATCACGAAGCCGAGCGTGAGGGCGCCCCCGCACAGGGCGGTCGTCCGCAGCGGAAGGCCCAGTCTGGGCGCCAGCCCGCGGCGTTCGATCCGCTGGGCCCGGCCCGGCGGTCCGATGAGCAGAGCGAGCACGATCATGAAGTTGGCGCCGCTGACCGCCAGGATGTGGGTGAGGTCGGTCGCCCTGAACGCCTCGTCCAGTTCCGGTGTGATCCGTGAGGTGTCCCCGACCACCAGCCCCGGCAGCAGCGCTCGCGCGTCCGGCTCCAGTCCGTCGGTCGCCGCGCGCAGCCTGCCCCGCAGCTCTCCGGCGAACCGCTGTGTGCCGGACGGCCGCCCGACCACCTTCGGCGGGCCGTTGCCGCGGACGCGGAGCACCGCGGCGAAGCGGTCGCCTCCCGACGCGGGTACGGCCCGTGCCGTCACGCGCAGTCCGGTGGACGGCAGGAGGGAGAGCCAGGGTGAGCCCGTCCGCTCCCGGTCCGCCCCCGGGCCGGCGTCCACGATCAGCAGCACCGGCGTACGGGTCCGCAGCACCGTCCCGTCCGGTCGCTCCACCTTCCGGACCCGGGCGTCGATCAGGACCGCGGGAGGGGCGGCGCGGTTCCCCCTGACGCGGGGGCGGGTGAGCCGTGGGTCCGAGGTGACCTCCACCTCGGTGGTCACCTGGGCGTACCGGCCCGCGAGCCCCGGGATCGGGCCTCTGCGCAGGTCCGCACCGTGCAGCCCGGCGGAGGCGGTCGTGGCCGCGACACTCAGCAGTACGGCCGCGGCGGAGGTCCTGGACCAGGCACGCCGGGCGCGTCGCGGGGAATCGGCTTCCCGGTCCTCGTCGGTCTCCTGGCTTCCGGCGTCCGGATCGCGGTCGCGGCCCGTGAGCAGAAGCCAGCCTGCCGCGGTCGCGCACACTCCCGCCACGCCCGCGATCCAGCCGCCCGGCGAAGCGTCCAGCGCCACCGCCGCTGTCGCCCACGCCGCCAGCGCGGGTGGGACCAGTCGCAGATCCGCCGGGCCCTCCTGGCGGGGGTGCGCGGTACCCAGCGGATTGCCGGAGCCCGCGTGCACGGCCGGCCGGCGGCGTCCCCGATCCCTCGTGGCCTCACCGGTCCTCGTGACCTCACCGGTCCTCATGGCCGTACGAGCTTCTGCAGGTCGGCGAAGCGGCGGTCCCCGATGCCGTTCACCTCGCGGAGCTCGTCCACCGAACGGAAACCGCCGTGCTGGGCGCGGTAGTCCATGATGTGCTGCGCAAGGACGGGTCCCACGCCGGGCAGCGTGTCCAGCTGTTCCAGCGTGGCGGTGCTGAGGGCCACCGGAGCGGTGACGGCGGGAGCGGTTCCACCGGGGCCCGCGCCACCGGAGGTGCCGGTGGCGCCGGGCCCCGCCACCGCCGGCGGGGCGCCGACCACCACCTGCTCGCCGTCCACCAGGAACCGTGCGCGGTTGAGACCTCCGGTGTCCGCGCCCGGTCGTACCCCGCCCGCCGCCTTCAGCGCGTCGGCGACCCGGGAGCCGGCCGGCAGCCGATGGACACCGGGCTCGTGCACCTTGCCGCTGACGTCCACCACGATCGCGGTGCCGACCGCGCCCACCGGGACCTGCGCGGCGGCTGAGCCACCGGACGCCGGCCCCTGCCCGCCTCCGGGCTTCTCCCCGTAACCCTTGTAGCCCTTCTCCCCGTCGCCCTCCCCGTAGGGAGACGCGGCCTGCACGGTCTCCGGGGCCCGCACCGGCTGAATCCGCCCCGACCAGAAATGCTGGGCCGCGAGGACCACCGCGACGGCCAGCACCACAGCGAGCGCGGTCACGCTCCGCCGCTCCAGCCCGCACCTGGTCTGCAGCCACAGGGGCATCCGCTCCCGTACGGCGAGCCCGGCCCGCTCCCGCCATGCGGCCTCGGCGCCGCCGGCCTTTCCCTTCGCCGCAGCATCCTCGGCCTCGGCCGCGAGGCCGGTATCAGGGTTCGCCGGCTCGGGCCGCGGCCCGGCCCGTTCGTCTCCTGCGCCGCCGAAGAGCGTCTCCGCGCGCAGACGCAGCGCCTGCGCCTGTGTCTGCACCAACGCTTCCCGGCCGCGGCTGCCGCCCCTGCCCGGGCCCCGCTGCCGTGGCCTGCCCCGATGGAGCTGACGACGGTGCCGCATACGACCGTCGGAGACCGGACCGCGGCCGGGGCCGCTGGTCACCGTCGTCCTCCGCGAACGAGAAGGCGTGAATGAAGGTGAGGACGAAGACGAAGACGAAGGTGAAGGTGAAGGTGAAGGTGATCGAAGTGCCATGCCATGAGGATCGGGCATCACCCCCGATCCCCGATGATCTTGCTTGGTTTCCGGGGAAAACCGTCCCGTTGTGGATAACCCCGTCACCCCTGCGGGGCCGGCGCGCGGGAACTCCTCACCGAGGAGAGACGACCGCCGCCAGCAGGCCCGGCCCCGTGTGCGCCCCGATCACCGCTCCGACCTCGCTCACGTGCAGGTCGGCCAGTCCCGGGACCCGTTCCCGCAGCCGGTCCGCGAGCGCCGAGGCGCGTTCGGGGGCGGCGAGGTGGTGCACGGCGATGTCGACCTGCGCGCTCCCGGCCCGGTCTGCCGTGATCTCCTCCAGGCGGGCGATGGCCCTGGTGGCCGTGCGCACCTTCTCCAGGGGTTCGATGCGCCCGCCCTCCAGTTGCAGCAGCGGTTTGACGGCCAGCGCCGAACCGAAGAGCGCCTGTGCCGCCCCGATCCGGCCGCCCCGGCGGAGATAGTCGAGGGTGTCGACGTAGAAGTACGCGTACGTGCCCGCGGCCCGCTTCTCCGCCGCCGTGACCGCGTCGTCGGCCGTGCCGCCCGCCTCGGCGCACTCGGCGGCCGCCAGCGCGCAGAAGCCGAGGGCCATCGCGACCATGCCGGTGTCCACCACGCGCACGGGTACCGGCGCCTCACGGGCGGCGAGGACCGCCGCGTCGTACGTGCCGGAGAACTCCGCGGACAGGTGCAGCGAGACGATGCCGGTGGCGCCCGACTCGGCGACGCGGCGGTAGGTCTCGGCGAAGACCTCGGGGCTGGGCCGCGAGGTCGTGACGGACCGGCGCTTCTGCAGGGCCTGGGCCAGGGAGCGGGCCGAGATCTCGGTGCCCTCCTCAAGCGCCCGGTCGCCGAGGACCACGGTCAGGGGGACCGCGGTGATGCCGTGGCGCTCCATCGTCCGCGGCGGCAGGTAGGCCGTTGAATCGGTGACGATCGCGACATGGCGGGACATGAGCTGGAGGTTACCTGTCAGGGGTCGTGGACGGCAGCCCGGCCCTCGACGCCCGCTGCCGGACCGGTGGGATCAAGTCGTGCTCTCGGGGCGGGGCTTCTTCTCCCAAGGGTAGGCGGACCGCTGCACGGGCGCGTCGATCGCGGGCCGGGCGGGCTCCTCGGCCCTGCGCGACCCAGCCGTCCGCCCGGTCGAAGGCTCGGCGGTCCGCCCGGTCGAGGACTCGGCGGTCCGCCCGGCCGGGGGCTGCGCCGTCGGCGTGGGGGACGGCTCCGTCGTCCAGTGCCGCAGCGCGCCCGCCTCCATGTCGATCTGTGTGCTCAGGGAGTCCAGGTCGTCGCTCCCGAAACGCTGGGCGCGGTCACGCGCCGCCCAGCGCAGCGCGTCGGCCGATTTCGTTATCTGCTCGGTGCGCTCGCGCAGCGCAGGCAGCCGCTCGGCGAGACGCGCCCTGTCCGGTTCGCGCTCCAGCCGCTTCAACTCGGCGTCCAGCTCCCGGCCGTGGGCGCTGAGCCGGTCGAAGAGCGCCAGGGACTCCTTGAGGGACTCGTCGTCGGCCACGCCCGCCTGCAGCGCGTCCTGGGTGGCCCGCATCGACGTGCGCAGGGAGAGGCGCAACTGGGCGAGCTGACCCTGGGCTCCCGGCTGGGCGAAGGTCTTCGCCCTGAGGGTCTGGTCCTCCACCGTGCGGCGGGCCTGCGTGACGGTACGGTCCACGCCCCGCTTGGCGGCTCCGACCGCCTTCACCGTGGCATACACGCCCAGTGCCACGAACAGCACGAAGATCAGCGCGACGATCGCGACCACGGCTTCCATGAAGGTCCTCTCGGTGCTGCGGCATCGGGGCTGCGGCATCGGGACTGCGTCCAGTGCCTGCCGGCTCTTTCACGGTAAACGGAAAAGGCAGGCCGAGGGTTCCTGCGGAACCCCCAACCTGCCCGTAGGGGACTACCCCGACCCGGTCGCCGTCGCCTCGCCTACGCCTACATCTGCGCCTGCACCTGCACCTGCACCTGCACCTGCACCTACGCCGGAACGATGTTCACCAGCTTCGGCGCCCGCACGATCACCTTGCGGACGGCCGACCCGCCCAGCGCCGCGACCACCTTGTCGTCGGCCAGCGCCACCTTCTCCAGCTCCTCGTCCGAGATCGACGGGGAGACCTCCAGACGCGCCTTGACCTTGCCCTTGATCTGCACGACGCAGGTCACGGCCTCGTCCACGACGTACGCCGGGTCGGCGACCGGGAAGTCCCGGTGGACGACCGAGTCGGTGTGGCCCAGCCTGCGCCACAGCTCCTCGGCGATGTGCGGGGCCAGCGGCGCGACCATCAGCACCAGCGACTCGGCCACCGTCCGCGGGACCGGACGGCCCGTCTTGGTCAGGTGGTTGTTCAGCTCGGTGACCTTGGCGATGGCGGTGTTGAAGCGCAGGCCCTCCAGGTCCTGGCGCACACCGTCGATCGCCTTGTGCAGGGCCCGCAGCGTGTCCACGTCGATGTCACCGCCCTCGGGGTCCGCGACGTCGACGACGGTGACCTCGCCCGTGGTCTCGTCGATCACGTTGCGCCACAGCCGCTGCAGCAGCCGGAACTGGCCCACCACCGCGCGCGTGTCCCACGGCCGCGACACGTCCAGGGGGCCCATCGCCATCTCGTACAGGCGCAGGGTGTCCGCCCCGTACTCGGCGCAGATCTCGTCCGGGGTGACCGCGTTCTTCAGGGACTTGCCCATCTTGCCCAGCAGCCGGGAGACCTTCTCGCCCTGGTGGTAGTAGGCGCCGTCGCGCTCCTCCACCTCGGCGGCCGGTACGGCGATGCCGCGGCTGTCGCGGTACACGTACGCCTGGATCATGCCCTGGTTGAACAGCTTGTGGAACGGCTCCGCCGAGGAGACGTGGCCCAGGTCGAACAGCACCTTGGACCAGAAGCGCGCGTACAGCAGGTGCAGCACGGCGTGTTCGGCGCCGCCGACGTACAGGTCGACGCCGCCGTGCGGCTGCCCCTCGCGCGGGCCCATCCAGTACTGCTCGACCTCCGGGTCGACCAGCTTCGCGGAGTTGTGCGGGTCCAGGTAGCGCAGCTCGTACCAGCAGGAGCCCGCCCAGTTGGGCATGGTGTTGGTCTCGCGGCGGTACGCGCGCGGGCCGCGGCCGTCGCCCAGGTCCAGCGTGACGTTCACCCAGTCCTCGTTGCGGGACAGCGGGGTCTCGGGGGACGTGTTCGCGTCGTCCGGGTCGAAGGTGCGCGGCGAGTAGTCCTCGACCTCCGGCAGCTCCAGTGGCAGCATCGACTCGGGCAGCGGGTGGGCGACGCCGTCCTCGTCGTAGACGATCGGGAAGGGCTCGCCCCAGTAGCGCTGGCGGCTGAACAGCCAGTCGCGCAGCCGGAAATTGACGGTGCCGTGGCCGAAGCCCTCGCGCTCCAGCCACTCGGTGATGCGCGCCTTGGCCTCGGGGACGCCCAGGCCGTCCAGCGAGACGGCGTCGTTCGAGGAGTTGATGATCTTCGCGTCGTACGACGCGAAGGCGTTCTCCCACGTGGACGTGTCGGTGCCGCGGTCGTCGGTGGGTTCGACCACGCAGCGGATCGGCAGCTCGAAGGCGCGCGCGAACTCGAAGTCGCGCTGGTCGCCCGCAGGGACCGCCATGATCGCGCCGGTGCCGTAGCCCATCAGGACGTAGTCGGCGATGAAGACGGGGACCTGTTCGCCGTTGACCGGGTTGGTCGCGTACGCGCCGATGAAGACGCCCGTCTTGTCCTTGGCCTCGGCCTGGCGCTCGACGTCCGACTTCGAGGCGGCCTGGGCGCGGTAGGCGGCGACGGCCTCGGACGGCGTGGCGTGGCCACCGGTCCAGACGTCGTGGGTGCCCTCGGGCCAGGCGGCCGGGGTGAACTTCCCGACCAGCGGGTGCTCGGGGGCCAGCACCATGTAGGTCGCGCCGAACAGGGTGTCGGGGCGCGTGGTGAAGACCGCGATCGCCTCGCCGTCCGCCACCGGGAAGTCGACGCGGGCGCCCTCGGAGCGGCCGATCCAGTTGCGCTGCTGCAGCTTGATGGCCTCGGGCCAGTCCAGGCCGTCCAGGTCGTCCAGCAGGCGGTCCGCGTACGCGGTGATCCGCATGTTCCACTGGCGCAGCTTGGCCTTGAAGACGGGGAAGTTGCCGCGCTCGGAGCGGCCGTCCGCGGTCACCTCCTCGTTCGCCAGGACGGTGCCCAGGCCAGGGCACCAGTTGACGGGCGCCTCGGAGGCGTACGCCAGGCGGAAGTCGCCCAGGACGTCGGCGCGCTCGGTGTGGGACAGCTCACTCCAGGGGCGCCCGCCGGGCACCGGGCGCTCACCGCTCTCGAACAGCGCCACCAGCTCGGCGATCGGGCGGGCCCGGCCGGCCTCCTGGTCGTACCAGGAGTCGAAGATCTGCAGGAAGATCCACTGGGTCCACTTGTAGTAGTCCGGGTCGATCGTCGCGAAGGACCGGCGCCTGTCGTGGCCCAGGCCCAGACGGCGCAGCTGGGACTTCATGTTGGCGATGTTGGCCTCGGTGGACACCCGCGGGTGCGTGCCGGTCTGCACGGCGTACTGCTCGGCGGGCAGGCCGAAGGCGTCGAAGCCCAGGGTGTGCAGGACGTTGTGGCCGGTCATGCGCTGGTAGCGGGCGTACACATCGGTGGCGATGTAGCCCAGCGGGTGGCCGACGTGCAGGCCCGCACCGGACGGGTACGGGAACATGTCCATGATGAACTTCTTGGGCCGGGCGGCCAGCTCGGGGTCCCCGGCCAGGTCACCCGTCGGGTTGGGCGCCGCATAGGTGCCGTCGGCGTCCCAGGCGTCCTGCCAGCGTGCCTCGATCTGCTCGGCCATGGCGGCGGTGTAGCGGTGCGGCGCGGCCACCTCGGAGGCGGCAGCGGTGTTCGTCTCGCTCATGATCCTCAAAGCTCCATCGATCGTCTCTGCCAGCGGCTCGGGAAATGAAAAAACCCCTCGCACAGGAGGGGACGCCGCGCTGATACCGGTCGCGGTTCTCCGGCGACCGGGAGTGATCAGCGCGGCTCGCTAAGCAGAAGGCGTACGGCACGCATAGCGCCACGATACCGCAGCGGCCGAGCGGCCCGCGACGCGCTTTCGGCTACGCTCCGGCACTGAGTGCCGCTCCCGCTCGCTCCCGCACTCGGTCGGCGAAAGCCGGACGGAGGCCGAAGGTTACTTCGCGTAAGGGCCGCTAAGGGACATCACAGTTCCCGCACCGCCCTTTGATAACAGCGATATAACTCAAACCTCGTACTCCTCGGTATGGCTGGACCTAGAGTGCGGCAGCGGGACCGCTTTCCCGAACTGTTCGGAGTTGCCCCCATGAACTCTCGCCGCAACAACAGCACGCTCACCCGGCCGAGCCGCTCGGTCCAGGGCGGGGCGATGGCTGCCGTCCTGCTGCTCATACCCCTCGTCGTCGTGTTCGGAGGTGACGGACTCAGGGACTTCCTCAACTTCGGTGCGGGCGTCCTGTCGCTGGTCGCCCTCACCCTCTCGGTGCTCTGGGGGCTCGTCGCCACCGACCGGGTCTTCCTCAACACCCGTCAGCGCCTGATCGCCCAGGCCGTGCACCGGACGACCGCGGTGAGTTCGGTCGGCTTCCTGCTGCTGCACGTCTCGGTCAAGCTCGCGCTCGACCACACCTCGGCGATCGCGGCCGTCGTCCCCTTCGGCCTCGGCGTCAGCGGCACGGCCGGACTCATCGGGTTCGGCACCCTGGCCGGCCTCCTGATGGTCTTCACCGCCCTCACCGGCGCCCTGCGCAGCGCGTTCGCGTCCCCCGTGCAGGTCGCCGCCCGCTGGCGCGCGGTGCACATGCTGGCCTACCCCGCCTGGTGCTCGGCCCTGATCCACGGCCTCTTCGCGGGCCGCGAGGCGAAGCCGGTCTTCGTGATCCTCTACAGCCTCGCCCTGGTCGCCGTCATCGCCGCCCTGGGCCTGCGGACGGCTCCGCTGTCGTTCAAGCGCAAGTTCTCCAGGCGCGTCCTGGCCCTGCTCGACAACGGCGGCACCACCAGGTCGTTCCGCGAGGAGCCGCCCGGGCGCCGCGCCGCCGAAGCCACGCAGGGCGGCGGCAGGGGTGGCGGCAAGGGCGGCGGCCGGCCCGGCTTCCCCGACCTCGCACGAGGCTCCGACCGGCAGGACACGGGCTCCTTCGCCGGTACGGGATCCCTCGCCGGTACGGGGTCCCTCGCCGGTACGGGGTCCCTCGCCGGTACGGGCTCCTTCGCGGGTACGGGATCCCTCACGGGTACGGGATCCCTCACGGGTACGGGCTCCTTCACCGACACCGGGTCGCTCACCGACACCGGCGGCTTCGCGGCCGCCTACCGGGCCACGGCCAGCCCGCGCGCGCAGGACCCGCTGGACGTCGACCCGACCCGGCCCATGCAGGTCCCGCTGGACATGCAGCCCACGGAGGCGGTGCCGCGCGTCGACGGCGGCCCCCGCTGGCCGTCCCCGTCGCCGCCGCTCTACGAGGCCCCGCCGCGCCCCGCGCAGACGCCGAACTACGACACCGGGACCTTCCAGCCCGTCTCCGACACCGGAACCTTCCAGGCCGTCTCGTACGACACCCCTCCCCCCGCGGGCGCCCCGTACGGCGGAAGTGATGTGTACAACACCGGTGAGACGAACGACCCCTTCGGTACGTACAACCCGAACGACACGTACAACAGCGGTCCCGCCACTGAAACGCTGCCCGGTTCCTACGAGGCACCGCGCAACGGCGAACCCTGGAACGCCCCTTCCGGAGGCTTTTAGTGAACGAGGCCCTTCCCGACGTCCCCGAAGTCCGCGTGGTGGGTCTTCCCCAGCTCACCTCCGGCTTCGACCTCGTCGAGAGACTCGACCTGCCCATGCACCTGAAGGTGCACGGACCTCTCGAGCCCATGGGCGGCGAGCAGCTCGCGCAGCTCTCCGAACGGATCAACCTGAAGGGCCGCGGCGGCGCGGGCTTCCCGTTCCACAAGAAGCTGCGGTCGGTCGCCGAGGCGGCGATCCGCCGGGGCGTACGGCCCGTGGTCGTCGTCAACGGCAGCGAGGACGAGCCCGCCTGCCGCAAGGACACGGTGATGATCAACCGTGCCCCGCACCTGATCCTGGACGGCGCCCTGCTGGTCGCGGAGGCCCTGGGCGCCCGCACCCTGGTCATCGGCGTGACCCGCGAGTCCACCCAGCGGTCGATGGAGGCGGCGCTCGCCGAGCGCGGCCTGACCAACCGGCGCGGAGCGACCATCCGCGCCCGGGTGCAGCGCAACCCCGTGCGGATGGTGACCGGGGCGGCCGCCTCTCTGGTCCGCTCCATCGACGGCGGCCCCGCGATCCCGCCCGGCCGCAAGACCAGCGCGTCGCAGAACGGTGTCGGCGGCGCCCCCACCCTGCTCTCGAACGCGGAGACGTTCGCCCAGCTGGCGATCGGTGCCCGCATCGGCGCCGAACGCTACGGCAACACCGGTCTGTACGACGAGCCCGGCACGGTCATGCTCACCGTCTCCGGTGCGGTCGCCCGCCCCATGGTGATCGAGGCCCCGACCGGTGTGCCGCTGCGCTACATCCTGCAGCTGGCCGGTGCTCCGCCGGTGCCGCAGGGCGTGCTGACCGGCGGCTACCACGGCAAGTGGCTGGACTCCGCGACGGTCAACGAGGCGATCGTCTCGCGCAACTCCCTGGACGCGGTGGGTGGTGCGCTCGGCGCCGGCGCGATCCTGCCGATCAGCATGAACACCTGCCCGCTGGGCGAGTCGCTGCGGGTGGCCCAGTGGCTGGCCGAGGAGAGCGCCGGGCAGTGCGGTCCCTGCTACCTGGGACTGCCGGCCGCGGCCCGCGGCATGGAGGACATCCTCAACGGCGGCGGCCCGGCCGCCCTGGAGGCGCTCAAGCAGGTCGCCAACGCCGTGAAGCGGCGCGGCGCGTGCTCGCACCCGGACGGCTCCGCGATGTTCCTGGAGTCGACCATCAAGGCGTTCACGGACGACCTGGCCGCGCACGTCCTGGGCAACGGCTGCGGACGGCCCGTGGAGGGTGTGCTGCCGCTCTTCGAGGGCGGTCAGCAGCCGACCGGCATCCCCGGCGGCCGGCCCGAGCAGGAGCAGGGTGCCAGCCGTCAGAAGATCTACGTGGACTGGACGCTGTGCCGCGGGCACGGTCTGTGCGCGGACATCCTCCCGGAGGTCTTCCAACTGGGCGGGGACGGCTTCCCGACCGTCGCCCAGGCGCCGGTGCCCCGGTACGCGGAGGCGAAGGCGCTGCGGGCCGTACGCCGCTGTCCCGCGCTCGCCCTGCGCCTGGAGGAGGACACCCGCGCGGCGGCCCCCCGGCAGAACCTGCCCGCCGTGCGCGAGGGCGGCCGTCGCGCGCTGGGACGCGGACGCTGATCCGCCGGCGCCCCGGCGGCCCGGGCTTCCGGGCCGCCAGGACGTCGGGGCGTCGGGGCGTCGACGAGGGCTCAGGAGGTACACAGGAGGTACAAGTAAAGAGCGGGCCATCCTGACCGGATGGCCCGCTCTTTCGACTGCTGTGGAGCTAAGGAGAATTGAACTCCTGACCTCCTGCATGCCATGCAGGCGCTCTACCAACTGAGCTATAGCCCCTTGCGGTGTCCCACCGGGTCTCCCCGGCGGCGACGCCAACATTACCGGTCCCCCCGGCGCTCCACCAAATCGTTTCCGGTCGCCGCCGACGGCACCGCGCTCAGGCCGTGGCGAACGAGTAGAAGCGCTTCAGCGTGCAGTGCTCGTCGAGGAGCCGGCCGTAGATCGGCTCCCCCTCCAGCTCGCGGTAGGTCTCGATGGGGTCGCCTTTTATGATCAGCGCCCGTGCGCATTCCTCGCACCAGTACTGGTACTCGTGGTTGACCGGCTCCATGTCGCGGACGATGGGCGTACCACTGCCGCACCAATCGCACTTGCGCCTGTGTGCACCCATCGATCAGCTCCAGCTGTGGCCGCAGGCCGTGCACACGTAGGAAACTCCTCCGCTGTCCCCGAGGACTTGGGTGACGTGGGCCGAACCGCGGGAAGGGTGGTCGAGGTGATCGGGACGGGTGAACGGGCCCCGTGTCACCGCGGATCCGGGAAGGTCGCCGACCTCCCCGAGGATGCTCGCAGGCATCGCCACTCCCTCCCGTCGGGTCGCGCCCCCTTCCGGCCGTTTGATTCTGCCACGGTCGGAGCAATACGGTCAGCGACGCCTTCGTACCAGTGTGGACACGGACCCCGTGGCGGCGGTCGCGGCCGGCACGGATACGCAGACCAGTCGCGTGTCCGAAGAGGTATACGCCCCGGAGGCCCAAGTCACTCAAGAGTCACTCGAGCCGGATCGAGAAGAGTGCGGCGAAGGCGGGCGAGCGCGGGTCGCCCCCTGGTGGGGGAACGAAAAATCCCGCCCCCTGGAGGGGACGGGATCCTCGGACTGTGGAGCTAAGGAGAATTGAACTCCTGACCTCCTGCATGCCATGCAGGCGCTCTACCAACTGAGCTATAGCCCCTTGCGGTGTGCCGGTCGCTTTCTCGGCGGCCGGACAAGAAGAACTTTAGCCTGCGACCAGCCGGAAAGTGAAATCCGGTGCCGGGGGGCGGGTGCCCGGCGCCCTTCCCTCCGGCGGACGGACGGCCGACAGACCGACGGGGCACCGGGGCGGCGGGGCACCGGGGCGGGCCAGGGCGCTCCGGCCGGTGTACGTACGCACAGGCGTGCTGGCGTACGGGTGTGCGTCCGCCTGTCCCGGCCGGAGGCCCTAGTCGTCGTCGCCCAGCACCGGCTCCGGCAGGGTGCCCGCGTTGTGCTCCAGGAGCCGCCAGCCGCGCGCGCCCTCGCCGAGGACCGACCAGCAGCAGTTGGAGAGGCCGCCGAGGCTCTCCCAGTGCGGCGAGTCCAGACCGAGGAGGCGGCCGATGGTGGTGCGGATGGTGCCGCCGTGGCTGACGACCACGAGCGTGCCGTCGTCGGGGAGCTTCTCGGCGTGCCGGAGCACCACGGGGGCCGCACGGTCGGCCACCTCGGTCTCCAGTTCGCCGCCGCCCCGCCGGACGGGCTCGCCGCGCTTCCACGCCGCGTACTGGTCGCCGTACCGCTCGATGATCTCCTCGTGCGTCAGGCCCTGCCAGACGCCCGCGTAGGTCTCCCGCAGTCCCTCGTCGTGGGTCACGTCGAGACCGGTGAGCACGGACAGCTCGTTCGCGGTGTGGGCCGCGCGCTTCAGGTCCGAGGCGACGATCGCGTCGGGCTTCAGGGAGGCGAGCAGCCGGGCGGCGCGGCGGGCCTGGGCCACGCCGGTCTCGGTCAGCTCGACGTCCGTGGTGCCCTGGAAGCGGCGTTCCACGTTCCACAGTGTCTGGCCGTGGCGCCACAGGATGACGCGGCGTCCGCGCCCCGCCCTCCTCCCGGCCTCGGACAGCGGCCTGCCGTCCGGCGCCGGACGGTCCGTGCCGACGGTCATCGAAGTTCTCCGCGCAGCTCGGCGGCGTCCTCCGCGTCCTGGAGCTCGGCGTGCTCGGCGGCCTTGCCGCGGGTGGCCTTGGCGTCCTCGGGCAGGTCGAGCTCGGGGCAGTCCTTCCAGAGCCGCTCCAGCGCGTAGAACACGCGCTCCTCGCTGTGCTGGACGTGCACCACGATGTCGACGTAGTCCAGCAGGATCCAGCGGGCGTCGCGGTCGCCCTCGCGGCGCACGGGCTTCGCGCCGAGTTCCTTGTTCAGCCGCTCCTCGATCTCGTCGACGATCGACTTGACCTGGCGGTCGTTGGGCGCGGAGGCCAGCAGGAAGGCGTCCGTGATCGACAGCACGTCGCTGACGTCGTACGCGATGATGTCGTGCGCGAGCTTGTCGGCGGCCGCCTGCGCGGCGGTGTTGATGAGCTCGGTGGAGCGGTCAGTGGCGGTCACTACAAGGCTTTCCGTAGACGGTCAGGAAACCCCGGGGGGTCGTACCCCAAGGGTCTCACGGACCGTCGACGGCCCCCACGCGATAAATGGATCACCCGGATCCGCCGGCCGCGACCCCGGAGTTCCCGGTCCCGGGCGCGTCCCCGGGCCTCCCGGGCGCGGTCGCGGCGCGGTTCCGCTCGTCCCGGTCCGTCCCGGTCCGTCCCGGGACGGCCTACCCGCCCACCTCGTAGTCCTGGCCCAGGACCACCGACACCTCCGCGTTCGAGACGACCTCGCCCTTCTTCACCGCGCTCGTGGGCAGGCCCAGTGTCTTGGCGACCTCCACCGCATCCTGCTTCCTCGCGGCGTCGGCGTAGGTGATCTCGGACACCGCCTGCGCGGCGTCGGCCGTACCGCCGTCGACGAAGGTGTAGCCGCCGTTGAGCAGGACGACCCGGGCCTTCTCGGTGGCGTCCTCGTCGGCCGTGGCGTTGCGGATGCCGACTTCGACGGCCGCGCCCTTCTCGGGGCTCCTGGCGGTGCCGCCGAGCACGGCCTCGACCACGCTGTCGCCGGCCCCGGCACTGAGTCTGCCGTCCGTCTGCACCGGCAGCAGCGCCGTCTTGTAGTCCCCTCCCTTGGCGCGGTCCGCGAGCTTGGCGAGGAACGTGCCCAGGTCGCCGTCGGTCAGCGAGGGGTCGAGGATCTGCGCGAGCGTCTGCACGGTGGTCGTCGCGGCCTGCGGGTCGGACGACAGCTTGCGCAGCACGCCCTGCACGACCTGCCCGAACCGCTGCAGCTGCGCGTTCTGCGACTCCCCCGCGGCACGGTACGTGGCGTACGCGACGGCCATCTTGCCGCTGAGCGTCTGGTCCTCGCCCTCGTTGACGAGCGGGGCCTCGCCCTTCTTCTTCGCGTCGGGGTCCGGCACGTCGGTGTCGGTGTCGATCTCGATGTTGCCGACGAGTTCGACCAGGTTGTTGAGGTACGGCGTGTCGAGGCGCCAGGTGCCCTCGATGTCCGTCCCGAGCACGGTGTCGAGCTCGTCGCGCGTCCCCGAGGAACCGTCGTCGTCCACCGACTTGGAGAGGGTGGTCGCGGTGCCGTCGTCGTCGGTGAGGGCGAGGGAGTTGGGCAGCAGGACCGTGGTGCCCTGCTTGGTGGTGGTGTTGTCGACGAGCAGGGCCGTCGAGGTGTCGCCGCCCTTGGTGTTGTGCAGGTGGACGACGATCACGTCGCGTTTCTGGGCGCCGGCGGCGGTGGTCGCGCCCTGCTTCGAGTCCGGCGAGGACCCGGGGAGCTTCCCGGCGGACCAGAGGTAGCCGGCTCCGCCGACCGCGACCAGCGCGAGGACGACGGCGAGGGCGATGATCCGGCCGCGCGCCCTGCGCTTGGCCTCCTCGCGCCGCTCAGTGCGGTTCTCGGTGAACTTCAGCCAGTCGATGACGTCTTCGGAGTTCTCGGGCTGCTCCTCGACGAACGCGAACTGCTCGGTGCGGTAGTCGGGTGCGTCCCGCTGCTCGTCCTGCCCCGGCGTCTGCGTCTGCGTCGGCGCCTGGGCGGGTGCCTGGGCCGACGCCTGGGCGGGCGGTGCCGACGCCGGAACCTCCGGAGGGCCCGCCTGCTGGGGGATGTAGGCGGTCTGCCCGGCCGCGGGGGGCGGCTGGCCGGTGCCGTACGACGGCACCGCGGACGGCGACGCCTGCTGTTCCGGTCCCGCCGGGCCTGCCGTGCCCGCCGGGCCTGCCGGTCCCGTCGCGTACGGGTCGTAGCCGTAGCCCTGCCCGTAGCCCTGCGCGTATCCCTGGTCGTACTGCCCGCCGTGGTCCGGCCCGTACCCCTGCCCCTGGCCGCCGTGTCCCTGTGCCTGCCCGCCGTAGGGGTCGTACGTGCCGTACCCGTCCTGCTGTCCGGTGTGCGGGGTGTGCTGCGGGGAGTGCCCCGGTTGCGGCACCTGCCGGTACACAGGCTGCCCGAACTCGTCGTAGCCGACCAGCTCGTACGGGGCGTCCCCGTACCCCGCGTCGTATCGGTCGTTCACCGGTGCCCCTCTCGGCTCACTCGCCGCGGTACAACTCACGCTTGTCGATGTAGCGCACCACACCGTCCGGCACCAGGTACCAGACCGGATCGCCCTTCGCGACCCTGATGCGGCAGTCCGTGGAGGAGATGGCCAGCGCGGGGACCTCCACGAGCGAGACACCGCCCTCCGGCAGGCCGGTGTCGGTCAGTATGTGGCCGGGGCGGGTGACCCCGATGAAGTGCGCGAGGGAGAACAGCTCGTCGGCGTCGCGCCAGGTGAGGATCTGGCCGAGCGCGTCGGCGCCGGTGATGAAGAAGAGGTCGGTCTCCGGGTTGAGCACGCGCAGGTCGCGCAGCGTGTCCGTGGTGTAGGTGGGGCCGCCGCGGTCGATGTCGATGCGGCTCACGGAGAACTGCGGGTTCTCGGCCGTCGCGATGACCGTCATCAGATAGCGGTCCTCGGCCGCCGAGACCTTGCGGTCGGACTTCTGCCACGGCTGGCCGGTCGGTACGAACACCACCTCGTCGAGGTGGAACTGCGCGGCGACCTCGCTGGCGGCCACGAGGTGCCCGTGGTGGATCGGGTCGAACGTTCCGCCCATGACGCCGAGGCGGCGCTTGCCCGGGTTCGACGGGCCCTTTCCGGTGCCACGCCGTACGCCGTGCTCCGCGGCGCCCGCCGGACCGGTAGGCATGTCCTGCTCTCCCATGCGTGCAGACCCTACCGGCCCGGACGGCGGGCTCTGTCCCGCGGGCGTCAGCGGTCCCGGTTGAAGCGGGTGGTGATCCACAGGAGCAGCATGAGGGCGAGGAAGGCTCCACCGCCGACCAGCAGGGGGTTGAGGCTCTCGTGGTTGCCGCTGTGCTCACCCTCGGCGGCAAGTGTGACCAACTGGGCAGCGGTGCTGGGGAAGCTCATCTTCGGCAGGACCTATCCGGTGTAGGCGGGATGCGGACTTCCGCACATCGTAAGCGGGCGCCCTCTCCCCCATCACTTCGACTCCGCCGTTGGGACGGCTCCGCCATCGGGACGGCCCGGTGCCCGTCGGCCCGACCCGTCGGCCGGACCCTTCGGTCGGACCCGCCGGGCCGGGAACCTTCCGCGGGGTCTCAGTCGTCCCGTTTGTAACCGCGCAACAGGAACCAGGCCGCCAGCACGCAGCCGACGACCATCACGATCAGCACGACGCGGAGGAGATTGCCCGCCCCCTGCTCCTGGGCGGCGGTCGCGGCCCCGGCGATCCAGGGGCCGTGTCCTCGGATGTGCTCCATGACGTCCTACTCCTTCGCTGTACTGCCCGTCCACGGTAACTCCGCCTAGGCTGGACCCCGCCTCAGGGGGACAGCAGGCAACCAGACGCATGGGGGACCACATGCCGGAAGACAGCCACGAGAACGTACCGAGCAGGCAGCGCAGGCGCTTCGAGGGGATCTCCTCCCGGGCGTACGAGCACCCCGCGGACCGCTCGGCCCTGGTCGCCCTGCGCAAACTCAGCGGTTTCGACACGGTCTTCAAGGCGCTCAGCGGCCTGCTCCCGGAGCGGAGTCTGCGGCTGCTGTTCCTGTCGGACTCGGTGCGCGTCTCCGACATGCAGTTCTCCCACCTGAACGTGATGCTGCGCGACGCCTGCTACATCCTGGACCTGGAGAAGGTCCCGCCGATGTACGTCAACCAGGACCCGCAGCCGAACGCGATGTGCATCGGCCTCGACGAGCCGATCATCGTGGTCACCACCGGGCTCGTCGAGCTGCTCGACGAGGAGGAGATGCGGGCGGTCATCGGTCACGAGGTGGGCCACGCGCTGTCGGGCCACTCCGTCTACCGCACGATCCTGCTCTTCCTCACCGGCCTCGCCCTGCGCGTGGCGTGGATCCCGCTCGGCAACCTCGCGATCATGGCGATCGTGACCGCCCTGCGTGAGTGGTTCCGCAAGTCCGAGCTGTCCGCGGACCGGGCGGGCCTGCTGGTCGGCCAGGACCTGCGGGCCTCGATGCGTGGTCTGATGAAGATCGCGGGCGGCAACCACCTGCACGAGATGAACGTGGACGCGTTCCTCGCTCAGGCCGAGGAGTACGAGGCCGGCGGCGATCTCCGCGACTCCGTGCTCAAGATCCTGAACGTGATGCCCCGCTCCCACCCGTTCACCACGGTCCGGGCGGCCGAGCTGAAGAGGTGGGCGGAGTCCCGCGACCACCAGCGGATCATGGACGGTCACTACCCGCGCCGCGACGAGGACGGCGACACGTCGGTCACCGACTCCTTCCGCCAGTCGGCGGCCAGCTACGCCACGGACGTCAAGAACTCCAAGGACCCGTTGATGAAGCTGGTCAGCGACATAGCGGGCGGGGCGGGCGACCTCGGGGGCCGGGTGCGGCGCGGCTTCGGCGGCTTCGCGAGCGGCGCCGGGGGCGGTGGCGGTGGCGCCGGCAGCGCCACCAAGGACCGGCCGCGCACCGACCACCCGGACGACGGCAGCCCGAACGGATCCGCCTGACCACACCCGGGGTGGCCGGGGGCCGGACCGGCCGGGAACGGACCGGTCGGCGGGCGCGTCTGCCGGGGACAGACCGGCCGGGGGACGACCCGGTCGCCGGTCGGCAGGCGGCCCGGTCGGCGGAACCGGCTGGACCGACGAGACCGGCTCGGCTCGGCTAGAGCTTGGGCTGGGAGCTGGTCGCCAGTGATCCGCACAGCGCCGTGGTACTGCCCGTGGCGAAGGGGTCGGTGCCGGCCGGGCCGCCCGCTCTGGCCGTCTCCCCCGCGAGGAGCGGGCGCAGATGGTTCGTCGCGTCCTCGGCGCAGGCCAGCGGTCCGGCCTGGACGTAGGAGACGAGGAGCTCGGCCTGGTGCATGCGCAGGTCGTCGCGGTCGAACCGGAAGTGCAGCTCGCGCCGCACGGTGAACAGCGAGGCCGCGGCCTCCTCGTCCGCGCCGGCCCGCCGCAGCGCGTAGACGAAGGTGTGGTCGGAGCTGACTTCGAGGGTGTCGGAGTCGGCCTCGGCGGCGGTCAGTGTGCCCCGCACCCGGACCTTGGAGTCGGCCAGCTCGGCCCGCGCCGGGTCGAAGCGGACCAGCCAGCCGGTAGGGGCGTGCCGTCCGTCCGCGGTGGGGCTCCGGAAACTCTGGTCGAACTGGTCGAGCTGTTGCGGATCGAGCAGGATCCGTACGGACCGGCTGACCCCGCCGGTGAGGACGGCCGGATCGAGCGAGGACTCGACGAGGTAGTCCTTCGCGGTGGTCAGCGCGGTGACGACCTGACTGTCGGAGAAGTGCGCGGTGCGCCGGGAGGCGGGCAGGGTGATGCCCTCGGCGCCGACGCGGAACTGGTCGGCGGGACTGCTCGCGAAGAGGGCGTCCACGTCGGCCGAACCGGGCACGCGGCTCTGCGGCGCGAGCGGGATCACCGTCATCCGCAGCGGTTCGGGATGCTTCGCGACGGGGGTCTGGTACGGATGGCGTACGCCCATGTAGATCGCCGTGCCGAACGCCACGGCGATCAGGACGACGAGGACCAGTGCCTGCCGGGACAGACCGCGGCGCATCGGAGGGCGGCGGCGGACGGCCGGGGTGTGGTCGCCGATGCGCTCCTGCGCCGAGAACTCCTGGAGGCGGGCAGCCTGCACGAACGATTCGTCGAAGACGACGGACCCGTACTCCTCCTCGCCACCGCCGGGAGCACCTTCTGACGTCCCCTCAGGTGGGTCTCCAGAACCGCCCATACTTTCAGAGTAGGTCTCCTGGACCTCAGGTAAACGCCCTGTCGCACGACAAGTTCTGACAGGTTCTCACCAGGTCCCTCACGGAGTGCGGGGCACCGCGGACACAGCCGGCCGGGAGTGGTCGGCGGAGGCCGAGGGACCCGTCCCCGCACCCTGTTCGAGACCGGTGGAGGCGGGCGGCGGCACCTGGTCCCGGCTGCCGGAGGAGGCACCCCGGTAGACCGCGGCGAACGCCAGCGCCACCATGCCGACCCCCATCACGAGAGCGAGCATCCAGGCCACGGGACGGTGCCAGCGGGTCTGCTTGCCGTAGACGCCGGGGCTGTTGCAGCCGCCGTACAGGGCGTCCCGCTCGTCCAGGTCGGCCAGCTCCGGATCGAGGCCGAAACCGCCTCGGCCGCCGGGACCGGACCCGTCCTCGTGGAGCTCGTCGTCCCCGCGTGCGCCCCGGGTGTGCGTCCAGTGCGCCTCGGCCTCGGAGGCTTCCGCCCTCGCCTGTGCGGCGGCCACGAGGCGCTCCACGGCGGTCGGCTCGTGGACGGTCGCGGCCCGCACGAATGCCTCGTCGAAGACCACGGGGGCGAACTCTTCGTCCGCACCCCCGCGGTCGCGGTCGTCGTCGGGCTCCCAGCCGTCAGGGAACGGCATGCCCCCCACGTCCTCCGGCACGGACCCAGAGTAGACCGGGGTGGTCGATTTGGGCAGACCGTGCGGAAATTCTCCCGCCCGGCGAGACGCCTCCCGGGCCGGTGTCAGCGGCGGATGTGCCCGTCGCCCGTGACGATGTACTTGGTGCTCGTCAGCTCGGGCAGCCCCATCGGTCCCCGCGCGTGCAGCTTCTGCGTGGAGATGCCGATCTCGGCGCCGAAGCCGAACTGGCCGCCGTCCGTGAAGCGCGTGGAGGCGTTCACGGCCACCGTCGTCGAGTCCACCAGCTGGGTGAAGCGGCGGGCCGCCTGCTGGGAGGTGGTGACGATCGCCTCGGTGTGCCCGGAGGTCCACAGCCGGATGTGGTCGACGGCCCGGTCCAGCGAGTCGACGACGGCCGCGGCGATGTCGTACGACAGGTACTCGGTCTCCCAGTCCTCGGTCGTCGCCTCCACGACGGTGGCCTTGGAGTCCTTCGCGTACGCGAGGACGCGCTCGTCTCCGTGCACGGTGACACCGGCCTCCGCGAGGGCGTCGAGGGCGCGCGGCAGGAACGCGGGGGCGATCTCCTGGTGGACGAGGAGCGTCTCGGCGGCGTTGCAGACGCTGGGCCGCTGCGCCTTGGAGTTGACCAGGATGTCGATCGCCATGTCGAGGTCGGCGTGCGCGTCGACGTACACGTGGCAGTTCCCGGTGCCGGTCTCGATGACCGGGACGGTGGACTCCTGGACGACCGTGCGGATCAGCGAGGCGCCGCCGCGCGGGATGAGCACGTCCACGAGGCCCCGGGCGCGCATCAGCTCCCGTACGGACTCGCGGCTGTCGCCCGGCACGAGCTGGACGGCGTCGGCGGGCAGGCCCGAGCCGCCGACGGCGTCGCGCAGGACGCGGACGAGGGCGGTGTTGGACGCGTACGCCGAGGACGAGCCGCGCAGCAGTACCGCGTTCCCGGACTTCAGGCACAGGGCGGCCGCGTCGACCGTCACGTTCGGGCGGGCCTCGTAGATGATGCCGACGACGCCGAGCGGGACGCGGACCTGGCGCAGGTCGATGCCGTTCGGCAGGGTCGAGCCGCGGACGACCTCGCCGACCGGGTCGGGCAGCGCCACCACGTCGCGCACGTCGGAGGCGATCGCGCGGATCCGCTCGGGGGTGAGGGTGAGCCGGTCGACGACGGTCTCCCCGGTGCCCGCCTCGCGGGCGCGTGCGACGTCCTCGGCGTTGGCCTCGACGATGTCGCTCGTACGGACCTCGAGCGCGTCCGCGATCGCGAGCAGCGCGTCGTCCTTCTGCGCCCGCGGCAGCGGAGCGAGGTCGGCGGCGGCGCCCTTGGCGCGGTAGGCGGCCCGGGTGACCGGGGACATCGAGTCGTACGGCGAGAGCGTGGTCATAACCCGCAGGGTAGTGCGCCCGCGAAAGGTGTTCAGCCGTTGTCCCACACCGCGAGACAGGTCCTGACATCGCCGCAGAAAGCGTGCGCCCCACGGATCCCGGGACCGCCCGAGGACCGGCTGCGGATCGCCCGACGACCGGCTGATGACCGGCCGCGAAGCGCCCGAGGACCGGCCGCGGACCGGTCAACGGCTAGAACGGGTGTACGCCCACGGGGGTGGCGGGCAGTGGCCCGTACCCCTCCGCGATCCGCTGGTGGTAGGTCCCGCGGTCGATGACCTCCAGGCCGACGATCTCCCAGGGCGGCAGTTTCGCCGTCTGGCGGTGCTCGCCCCACAGCCGCAGTGCGACCGCGGCCGCGTCGTGCAGGTCGCGGGCCTCCTCCCAGTAGCGGATCTCCGCGTGGTCGTCGGCGTACCGGCTGGTCAGCAGGAAGGGGTGGTCGTGGGCGAGTTGCTCCAGTCCGCGCCTGACCTCCTCCAGCGGGGCTTCGCCGCCCGAGACGCTCAGCGTGACGTGCCACAGCCGCGGCAGGTCCTGCGGCTCCTCGGCCTCGTACGTGTCGCCGGCCGCGACGCTGGTGAGCGCCCGCTCCTCGCCGGCCGCGCGGGGGCCGGCGACACCGCGGGACACAGCCGCCCCAGGGCGCACTCGTCTCACGACGGCCTCCTTTACGCAATGGGTCCGCTCGGACTGTCGGACTGCAGGGGGTCTCCCCGAGACAAAGTTGAGCAGGTGGGGAGGCGCCGCGTGGCGCTTTTACCGAAGGTCCACCTCCGGACAGCGCCTTTGTCCGGTGTTCCGCCCTGTTTTCGGCGGGGGTCCGCGGCCGTCAGGGGTGCAGCAGCGCCAGGTCGTCGCGGTGGACGACCTCCCGCTCGTACCCGGGGCCCAGTTCGCGGGCCAGCTCGTGCGTGGAGCGCCCGATCAGCTGCGGGATCTCCTTGGCGTCGAAGTTGACCAGTCCGCGGGCGACCGCCCGCCCCGTGCCGTCCCGCAGTTCGACGGGGTCGCCCGCGGCGAAGTCGCCCTCGACGGCGGCGATCCCGGCGGGCAGCAGCGAGGTGCGCCGCTCGACGACCGCGCGTACCGCCCCGTCGTCCAGGACCAGGGCGCCCTGCGGGGTCGACGCGTGCTGGAGCCAGAGCAGCCGGTCGGCGGAGCGGCGGCCGGTGGCGTGGAAGTAGGTGCCGGTGTCCCGTCCCGCGAGGGCGTCCGCGGCGTGGACCGCGCTCGTCAGCACCACCGGGATGCCGGCCGCGGCCGCGATCCGGGCCGCCTCGACCTTGGTGACCATGCCCCCGGTGCCGACGCCCGCCTTGCCCGCGCTGCCGATGTCGACGTGGGCGAGGTCGGCCGGAGTGCGTACCTGCGCTATCCGCGACGTACCGGGCCTGCTGGGGTCTCCGTCGTACACGCCGTCCACGTCGGAGAGCAGGACCAGCAGGTCCGCCCGGACGAGG
Organism: Streptomyces beigongshangae; assembly: GCF_019710745.1. Classification (GTDB taxonomy): domain Bacteria; phylum Actinomycetota; class Actinomycetes; order Streptomycetales; family Streptomycetaceae; genus Streptomyces; species Streptomyces beigongshangae. The sequence continues at coordinate 104,457 of NZ_JAHKJW010000017.1, read as the reverse complement.
TGGGCGACGAGCGCGGCGAGGCGGTCGTTGTCACCGAAGCGGATCTCGTCCGTGGCGACGGTGTCGTTCTCGTTGACGACCGGCAGGGCGCCCATCGCGAGGAGCTTGTCGAGGGTGCGGGAGGCGTTGCGGTGGTGGGCGCGCCGGCTCATGTCGTCCGAGGTGAGCAGCACCTGGCCGACGCGGATGGCGTAGCGGGCGAAGGAGGCGGTGTAGCGGGCGACCAGGAGGCCCTGGCCGACGCTGGCGGCGGCCTGCTGGCGGGCGAGGTCCTTGGGACGGCGGCGCAGGCCCAGCGGGGCGAGGCCCGCGGCGATGGCACCGGACGAGACGAGGACGACCTCCCGCCGCCCGCCGTCGCGGCACGTGGCCAGGACGTCGACGAGGGCGTCCACGCGGTCGGCGTCCAGGCCCCCGGACGCGGTGGTCAGGGACGAGGAGCCCACCTTGACGACGATCCTGCGGGCTTCCACCACGTCCTGCCTGTTTGCCGCCTGCCTGACCGCTGACACGCTGTACCCCTATGTTCCGACCTGCCCGGTCCGGGCAATCTACGGGACGGCGGACGCCGGACGCCTCCGCATTCCGAGTGGCGGACGTCCGCGCGTCACGGGTGGCGGATGCGGCGTGGACATGGCGTGGACGTGGCGCACGGGTGGCGTGACGGTGGCACGCGGGTGGCATGACGGGCCGGAGGACGGCGGAGGTCAAGTCCCACCGGGCTTCGTGGTTTTAAACCCATATCCGGTGATAGTTCTCACCCAAGATTGCTAGGCGACCCGCAGAGGTCATACGGTCAGGGATCGGCCTCTCCCGTACGAGCCCCAGGGAGGTACGGCGAGGTCCGACCCCCGCGCTTCCCCCATCCGCCGCACCCCTCGCAGGAGCCCATTCCGTGCCCTCCGCCGGACCCGCCACCCGCCGCGTCGCGCTGCTGTCCGCACTGCTCGCGATGTTCGCGCTCTTCACGGCCCAGATCGTCTCCGCTCTGCTGCCGAACGTCCCGGTGTTCATCGCCGCGACCGCTGCGGGCCTCGCCCTCGACGTGTACCTGCAGTACCGGGACCCAGGGCTGCTCTCGTTGCTCGGCAAGGTCCGCTTCGACGCCACGGTCCGGCAGCTGCTGCGCGACATGCTGGTCCTGGTGGGCCTCCTGCGGATCGACGGCATCAGCCCGACGCGCGAGCAGGCCCCGCTGCTGATCGGGCTGTGCCTCTTCTACGCCCTGCACTTCGCCTGCCAGGGCGCCGCGATCATGGTCCGCCGCAGCCGTACGCTGCCGGTCGTCACCCGGAACATCGACGCGTCCGCGCTGCGCCTGTCCGCCGCGCCGCCGCGCATCCTGGCCCGCCGTCCCAACCACCGGCTGCTCACCTTCTCCGTCCCGGCCACGGCCGGTCTGCTGGCCACCGCGGCCACCGAGGACGTCCTGTCCGGTGCCGTCGGCCTCGGGATCTCCCTCGCCCTGATCTGCGGCGGCACGGTGTACCTCGCCACCTGGCTGCTGCCGGGGAAGCGCGCCCTGGGCGAGCAGAAGGTCATGGAGTGGCTCGACGCGTGGCTGGCCGACTACCGCCCGACCGTGGCCATGTACTTCTCCGGCGGCACGACCTCCGCCTACCAGGCGAACATGTGGCTCTCCACCCTCTCCGCGGTCGACGCGAAACCGCTGATCGTGCTGCGCGAGCGCTTCATGGTGCAGAAGATCGACGCCACCGACGTGCCGGTGATCTGCTTCCCCAAGGTGTCGACGATGTTCTCGCTGGAGAACTCGACGCTGAAGATGATGCTGCACCCGGCCAACGCCGCGAAGACCTCGCAGGTGCTGCGCATCCCCACCGTCAAGCACGCCTTCATCAACCACGGCGAGAGCGACAAGCTCTCCTCCTGCAACCCGTACGCGAAGGCGTACGACGAGGTGTGGGTGGCCGGTCCCGCGGCGCGCGAGCGGTACGCGCTCGCCGAGGTCGGCGTCGAGGACAAGGACGTCGTCGAGGTCGGCCGGCCCCAGCTCGCGCCGATCCGCCCCTACTCGGGAGCGCCGACGGGCGCGTTCACGACCGTGCTGTACGCCCCCACCTGGGAGGGCTGGGACGGCAACCCCGGCAACACGTCGGTGGTGCTGGCCGGTGAGAACATCGTGCGGCGGCTGCTGGCCGACGACGGTGTGCGGCTCCTCTACAAGCCGCACCCGATGACCGGTTCCGTCGACCCGCGTGCGGGCGCCGCGGACGAACGCATCAAGGCGATGATCCGCGAGGCCAACACCGGGCGGTCGGGCGCCCGCCCCGACGCCGCTGCCGCCGCGGAACTCGCGCGCCGCACGGCCGAGCTGGACAGGCTCACCTCCACGGCCTTCCGCAAGAGCGCCGACGAGCTGGAGCGGATGCTGCTCCAGGGCACGCCCCGGGGCGACCGCGAGGCCGCCATCACCGAGGCCACGCTGGCCTGGGAGAAGGCGTACTGGGCGTCCTTCCCCGAGTGGGAGCACCAGATCGTCACGGAGGCGCGGCCGGCCATCTTCGCCTGCTTCAACCAGGCGGACCTGCTGATCAGCGATGTCTCGTCGGTCGTCTCCGACTGGCTGTCGAGCGAGAAGCCGTACGCGGTGGCCAACACGTCGGGGATGACCGAGGCGGCGTTCCGCACCGGGTTCCCGACCGTGTCCGCCGGGGTCGTCCTCACCCCCGGGGCGGAGGGTGTTCCGGCGCTCCTGGAGTCGGTGCGCCGTCCTGAGAAGGACACCTTCACGGCGGCCCGTGCCGCGCTGAAGGAGCACCTGCTGGGTCCGTCCGACCCGCCGTCGATGGTCCGCTTCAACGCGGCGGTCGACGCGCTGTGCGCGAAGGCCGACGAGCGGCGGGGGCGGATGGAGTCGCGGCTGGCCGCGGAGATTCCCCTGCAGCGGTCCGCGAAGGAGGACGCGGCGGAGGAGACGGCGCAGGACCCGAACGAGGCGGAGGACGCGGTCAGCGCGTAGCCGCCACCGCGGTGGCCCGAAGAGGGTGAGGGGCCCGGAGTCTGTGACTCCGGGCCCCTCACCCTTGAAGTACTGCGGTACTGCGGTACCGCAGTACCGCCGGTGCGTGCGCGGCTGCGGGTGTGTCGCCGCGGGTGTGTCATGGTCTCCCGGCCTTCGGCCGGGAGGTGCCCCCAGGTCGCGCAGTTCCCCGCGGCCCTGAAGGGGCACCCTTCAGGGGTGGGCCCGGCTAGAACGGGTTGAAGTCGTCGAACTCCTGGTCCGCCTCGTCCCGCTCCGCCTGCCGGTCGCGGCGCCGCTGCGCCGCCGGGCGCGGTGCCTCGAAGCGGTGGTCCTCACCACGGCGCCCGAGCATCTCCGCCCCCGCCATCACCGTCGGCTCCCAGTCGAAGACGACCGCGTTCTCCTCGGGTCCGATCGCGACCCCGTCGCCCGACCGCGCCCCCGCCTTCATCAGCGAGTCCTCGACCCCGAGACGGGCCAGCCGGTCGGCGAGGTAGCCGACGGCCTCGTCGTTGCTGAAGTCGGTCTGGCGCACCCAGCGCTCCGGCTTCTCACCGCGCACGCGGTAGAGGCCGTCCTCCTCCCGCTCCACCGTGAAGCCGGCGTCGTCGACGGCCTTCGGCCGGATGACGATCCGCGTCGCCTCCTCCTTCGGCTTCGCCGCACGCGCCTTGGCGACCAGGTCGGCCAGTGCGAAGGAGAGCTCCTTGAGCCCGATGTGGGCCACCGCCGAGATCGCGAAGACCTGGTAGCCGCGTGCCTCCAGGTCGGGGCGGACCATCTCGGCCAGGTCCTTGCCGTCGGGTACGTCGGTCTTGTTCAGCACGACCAGCCGCGGCCGGCGGTCGAGGCCGCCGCCGTAGCTCCTCAGCTCCTCCTCGATGACATCGAGGTCGGAGACGGGGTCGCGGTCCGACTCCAGGGTCGCGGTGTCGAGGACGTGGACCAGCACCTCGCAGCGCTCCACGTGCCGCAGGAACTCCAGTCCCAGGCCCTTGCCCTGGCTGGCCCCCGGAATCAGTCCGGGCACGTCGGCGATGGTGTAGACGGTCGAGCCGGCCGTCACCACGCCGAGGTTGGGGACGAGCGTGGTGAAGGGGTAGTCGGCGATCTTCGGCTTCGCGGCCGACAGGACCGAGATCAGCGAGGACTTGCCCGCGCTGGGATAGCCGACCAGCGCCACGTCCGCGACGGTCTTGAGCTCCAGGACGATGTCCTGGGCGCCACCGGGGACACCCAGGAGCGCGAAGCCGGGCGCCTTGCGGCGCGCGGACGCCAGCGCCGCGTTGCCGAGGCCGCCCCGGCCGCCCTCCGCGGCCACGTACGTCGTGCCCTGGCCCACGAGGTCCGCGAGCACGTTCCCGGCCTTGTCCAGGACGACCGTGCCGTCCGGCACGGGCAGGACCAGGTCCTGGCCGTCCTTGCCGGAGCGGTTGCCGCCCTCGCCGGGCCGGCCGCTGGTGGCCTTGCGGTGCGGGGAGTGGTGGTAGTCGAGGAGCGTGGTGACGGACTGGTCGACGACCAGGATCACGTCACCGCCACGGCCGCCGTTGCCGCCGTCCGGGCCACCGAGGGGCTTGAACTTCTCCCGGTGGACGGAGGCACAGCCGTGACCTCCGCTACCCGCGGCGACGTGCAGCTCGACGCGGTCCACGAAGGTGGTCATGGAATGTGCCTCCAGTTACGTACGGAAAGACTCTCATCGATGATCACCGTGCGCGCGGTCGGCGCCGCCCGGCGGTCACTACTCGGGGAAAACATCACGCTCAAAGATCACACTCAAAGGATCACGCTTGAGGTGAAACACGCGAAAGGCGGACCCGCTTCCCGAACGGGAAGTGAGGTCCGCCTCGCGAAGGATCCGGTCAGGCGACCGGAACGATGTTCACGACCTTGCGGCCGCGGTGCGTGCCGAACTCGACCGCGCCGGCGGCCAGCGCGAACAGCGTGTCGTCCTTGCCACGGCCGACGCTCGCGCCGGGGTGGAAGTGGGTGCCACGCTGGCGGACCAGGATCTCACCGGCGTTGACGACCTGACCGCCGAAGCGCTTCACGCCGAGCCGCTGAGCATTGGAGTCGCGACCGTTCCGGGTGGACGATGCGCCCTTCTTGTGTGCCATCTCTCCTCAGTCCCTTACTTCGCAGCCGCGGGGATCTCAGTGACCTTGATCGCCGTGTACTGCTGGCGGTGGCCCTGACGACGGCGGTAGCCGGTCTTGTTCTTGTAGCGAAGGATGTCGATCTTGACGCCCTTGTGGTGGTCCACGACCTCGGCCTGGACCTTGATGCCGTCCAGCACCCAGGGGTCGCTGGTCACGGCGTCGCCGTCGACAACGAGCAGGGTCGAGAGCTCGACCGTGTCGCCGACCTTGGCAGTGGAAATCTTGTCAACCTCAACGATGTCGCCGACAGCAACCTTGTGCTGGCGACCACCGCTGCGCACGATGGCGTACACGCGGGTCTCTCTCTCGCTCGAAATGGAATCCCCGCAGTCCAGCCGCCGGAGGAAGCAGACGGCCTCTCCCGGGGTGCGAGCCACCGGGAGGAAGAGGTTTACGGGAATGTGGCATGTTCAGCGAACACGCCGAGGGTCAAGGCTACGGGGCCCCGACGTGGGGGTCAAACCAGGCCCTGAGCGCCGTCCTGGCTCTACGGGCCGTACGGGCTAGGTCGGCTCACCGTCCGCGGGCAGCGGCTTCACGCCCGTGCACAGGTCGGTGGCGTCCTCGGTGCCCGGGTGGGCGACCTTGGTCATCCGGTCGAAGTGGACCCGGTACATGTCGTGCACGGCGTCGTCGTCGACCTTCACGATCGACTCGTCGTTCTCGCGCAGCGCGGGGCCCGTGTAGTTGCCGGAGCCGGTGAAGCCGACCTTGTTCCTCACACCGCCGTACATGCCGTCGACGAGGATGTACTTGGAGTGGACGATGTACGGCGTCGCCAGTTTCCGGCCGGGGTTCAGCGGGTCCCGGTCGTCGTTGTAGCAGCGTACGGCCGGGCCTCCAGGAGTGTGCATCTTCTCCCAGGTGCCCTTGGTGCCGCCGCTGCTCCTGGCACTGTCCGACTCGGCGTAGACGATGCTCACCGAGCAGCCCGCCTTCTTCAGGTCGACCAGCTTCTCCGCGATGACCAGCCGCGTGATCTTGAAGATCGCCACCCTGACCTCGGTCGACCGGGTGACGCCCTCGGTGTCCTCGTACGTGCAGGTGACGTTGTCGAGGATCGAGTACACCGTGTCGGTGGCCCGCGAGGTGCCCGCCCGCGGGAAGAAGTACGCCTTGTGGAGGCCGTTGCTCACCGAGCGGTAGCTCCAGGACTCCCGGTCCCGCGCGACCATCGTGTCGAAGTAGTCCGCGTACGCGTCGTACATCGTCGGGTTGTCCGGCAGCAGCAGCGCGTCGTTGAAGAAGCGCGTGTGCGCGGACGGCGTGGAGTTCGCGGTGGTCTCGACGACCACGTTCGTGGCGCCCTGGACCGCGGAGAACAGCCAGAACTTGTTGTGCATGATCGACTGCCCGAACTTCGGGTCGCCGAGGCACGACCTGTTCGCCGGACAGGTCGCGACGTACGAGCCCCGCGTGCGGTCCGTGCCGAGGCCCGAGGAGAGCATCCCGTACGCGGCGTTGGCCGGGCGGTCGCTGACACTGGACTCGTCGAGCAGCACCTGCACGTCCACCCCGCGGTCCTTGGCGGCGACGAGGGCGTTGACGACGCCGGTCTCCCAGAGGTGGTAGACCGCGACCTTGATCGTGGAGCCGGGGAGCGCGGAGTTCGTCAGCCCGATCAGCCGCGTACGGATCGCGGTCTGCCGGTCGGCGGTGCCGAGCGGATCGTTGAAGATCGGGCCTTCGATCCACGTCGGATCGCCGGCGGCCTCCGCCGCACCCGCCGACGTGACGGTCTGGACGCCCGCCGCGGACAGCACCGCCGCCAGCGCGACGGCCTGGCGCCCGCCCTTGACCGGCTTCACGGCACGGTGCCGCCCGGTGCCCGTCAGGCGCACGCACGTCATGCGATCCCTCCCCTGACACGTGTGACACGTATGCCACGTGTGACACGTACGCCACGTGCGAGCGTCTCCCCGACGCTCACTGTGTGTGCATACCGATGACCGCATGAGTTTTACAGGTAAGTGAACGTGCTCCAAGAGGCAGAAGGGGGAGGCGGGGTTCGTGACACCCGTTAAAACGGGTGAAAATATGTCAGAACAGATCCACTGAACAGCAGTTCCAACAACTGCTTCAGCCGTACGGGTGACGACGACGCCCCCTGACCGGCTGTCATCCAGCCGGTCAGGGGGCGTCGGGAGCGAGGCCCGCGGAGCCCTCAGTCCTCCTCGGTGGAGGCCGTGACGCCGGACGGCGTCTGCTGTTCCGCCGCCGCGGTCTTCTTCGACGTCGACTTCGCGGCCGTCTTGGCGGTCTTCGCCGTCTTCTTGGCCGTGGTCTTCTTGGCGGCCGTCTTCTTGGCCGCCGTCGTCGTCTTCTTCGCGGCGGTCTTCTTCGCCGTCGTCTTCTTCGCGGTCGCCGTCTTGGCGGTCGCCTTCTTCGCCGTCTTGCGGGCCGCCGTCTTCTTGGCGGGGGCCTCCTCGCCCTCACCGGAAGGCTCCGGTGCCTCCGATGCCTCCGGTGCCTCCGGTGTCGGCTCCGATACCGCGGGGGTCTCGGCCGGTGCCTCGGCGACCGGGGACGGGGCCCCCGGGGACGAGGACGGGACGACCACGACGGCGGTGTCCGCGGACGAGGTCGGCGCGGTGGCCTTGCGGACCGCCCGACGCCTCGGACGGGCCGGGGCCGCGCTGTCGGCGACCGGCTGCTCCGCCGCGGGGGCGGCCTCGGCGACCGGCTCCGCCGTGGGCTCGACGGATGCGGCAGGCGCGGCGACCGGCTCGGTGACCGTCACCACGGCGTCCTCGGCCGCCTTGGGCGAACCGGCGGGCGCGGACACCTTGCGGGTCGCCCGACGGCGCGTACGTCCCTTGGGGGCGGCGTCGTCCACGGCGGGGGCTTCCGTTGCCGTCGATGCCTCGGTGACCGCCGGTGCTTCAGTGGCGGCCGGAGCGTCCGTGGCGGCCGGAGCCTCGGTGGCGGCCGGAGCCTCGACCACCGGGTCCTCGGCCGCGGCGGGCACGGCCTGGGCGGCCTCGGCCTGCTCCTGCCGCACGGGACGCGCGGCCTCCTCCTCCGGAGTCACGGACTGCGCGGTCGGAACCTCGTTCCGGCGCTCGGACCTGCGGGACTCGGACCGCGGCGCACCCGCCGGAGCGGACGCGCGCCGGCTCGCCCGGCGGCGCGAACGACCGCCACGCGTGGCCGCGGCCTCCGCCTCGGCGGCGCTGCTGTAGAGCTCCTCGTCCGGCACGAAGGCGTCCGTGCGCGACTCCGCCACGGGCGGCTCGGGCAACGCGACCGGCTCGGCGGCCGTCTCGACCGGCTCGCCCGTCGCGGCCGTCTCCGTCTCCGGCTCCTGCTCGTGCTCGTGCGTGTGGTCGTGCTCGTGGGTCTGCTCGGCACCGCCGCGACCGCGCTTCTTGCGCTTGCCGCCGCCTCCCGCGGAGGCCGGCTGCTCCATGTGCACGATCACACCGCGGCCGTTGCAGTGGACGCAGGTCTCCGAGAACGACTCCAGCAGGCCCTGGCCGACCCGCTTGCGGGTCATCTGGACGAGGCCCAGCGAGGTGACCTCGGCCACCTGGTGCTTCGTACGGTCGCGACCCAGGCACTCCAGGAGGCGCCGCAGCACCAGGTCCCGGTTGGACTCCAGGACCATGTCGATGAAGTCGATGACGACGATCCCGCCGAGGTCGCGCAGCCGCAGCTGGCGCACGATCTCCTCGGCCGCCTCCAGGTTGTTCCTGGTGACCGTCTCCTCCAGGTTGCCGCCCTGGCCGGTGAACTTGCCGGTGTTGACGTCGACCACGATCATCGCTTCGGTCTTGTCGATGACCAGCGAACCGCCGCTCGGCAGCCAGACCTTGCGGTCCAGCGCCTTGGCGAGCTGCTCGTCGATCCGGTACGAGGCGAAGACGTCGACCTCGGAGGTCCACCTCGACAGCCGGTTCGCCAGGTCGGGCGCGACGTACGAGACGTACCCGTGGATGGTGTCCCACGCCTCGTCGCCGCTGACGATGACCTTGGAGAAGTCCTCGTTGAAGATGTCGCGCACGACACGGACGGTCATGTCCGGCTCGCCGTACAGCAGCGTCGGCGCGTTCGAGCTGCCGCCGCTCTTCGCCTTCTTCTGGATGTCCTCCCACTGCGCCTGGAGCCGCTCGACGTCACGGCGCAGCTCGTCCTCGCTCGCGCCCTCGGCGGCGGTGCGCACGATGACGCCCGCGTCCTCGGGGACGATCTTCTTGAGGATGGTCTTCAGACGCGCCCGCTCGGTGTCGGGCAGCTTGCGGCTGATGCCGGTCATCGAGCCCTCGGGCACGTAGACCAGGTAGCGGCCGGGCAGCGAGACCTGGCTCGTCAGACGGGCGCCCTTGTGGCCGATCGGGTCCTTCGTCACCTGGACGAGGACCGACTGGCCGGACTTCAGGGCGCTCTCGATGCGCCGGGGGCCGTTGGCCATGCCCAGCGCCTCGAAGTTGACCTCACCGGCGTACAGCACGGCGTTGCGGCCCTTGCCGATGTCGATGAAGGCGGCCTCCATCGACGGCAGCACGTTCTGGACCTTGCCCAGGTAGACGTTGCCGACGTACGAGGTCGCCTGCTCCTTGTTGACGTAGTGCTCCACGAGCACGTCGTCCTCCAGGACACCGATCTGCGTACGCTCGCCGCTCTGGCGGACGACCATCACCCGCTCGACGGCCTCACGGCGGGCCAGGAACTCGGCCTCGGTGATGATCGGGACACGGCGGCGGCCCTGCTCGCGGCCTTCACGGCGGCGCTGCTTCTTGGCCTCCAGACGGGTCGAGCCCTTGATGGACTGCACCTCGTCCGAGCTGTCGTACGGCCGCTCGTCCTTCTTGCGGGGCTCGCGGACCTTGACGACCGTGCGCTCGGGGTCGCTCTCGCCGGTCCCGGTCTCGGCCTCGCCGGAGGAGTCACCGGCGCGACGGCGACGGCGACGGCGGCGACGGCTGCTGCTGGAGCCGCCGGCCTCCTCGTGCTCGTCGTCCGCGTCCGCGGCGTCCTCCTCGGTCCGCCCGGACTGCTCGGCGGTGTCCTCGGCGTCCGTCGCGTCCACCGTGTCCTCGGCAGGCACGGCGGGCACGGCGGCCTGCTCGGCGGGGTCCGTCTGCTCCGTGGCGAACTCGTCGTCGGCGGACTCGCCCCGGCGGCGGCGACGGCCACCACGGCGGCGACGGCGGCGCGAACCGGTCTCCTCGCCGTCGTCACCGTCGGCGGCGTCCTCGGCGGACTCCGCCGGCTCCTCCTCGGGCAGTTCCTCGTCGGCGGGCACCGCCACCTCGGGGGCACGCTCCACGGGGGTCCGCTCCGCCGGTGCGGCGGGCTCCTCGGCCTTCCTGCGGCGGCGACGGCGCGAACCGCCGGTCTCCTCCTCGACGACCACGGGGGCGGCCTCCTGGACCGGCTCCGCGACCTCGTCGATCTCCTCGATCTGCTCGATCTCCTCGGCAGCGGCGGCGGCCGCTGCGCGCTCCGGGGTCTGGAACATCGGCTCGGTGAAGACCGGCGCCTGGAAGACGGCGACGGCGGGGCGTGCGGGGCGCCGGGCCGACTCCTCCCCGGCGGTCCTGCGCGGCGCGGGCGCGGAGAAGCCTCCGGCGGCCTTGCGGGTGGCCCGGCGGCGGGCGCGGCGCGGGGCGGCGTCCTCGGCGTCGGCGGGTGCCCCGGCCTCGGCGGACCGGTCGTTCCCGGTAAGGGCCGCGGGGGCCGCGGGGGCCTCTCCGCGCTCGTCGCGGACCTCTGCCCCGGCGGGCTCGGCCGCGGAGGGGTCCTGGGCACGAGCGGCCCTCGACCGGGTGGCACGGCGAGCCGGCTGGGCGGACGCCTCCTGCTCCTGCGGGCTCACGGCTTCCGCTTCCGTTCCCGCCTCCGTTCCCGTCTCTGCCTCCGTCCGGGGCGTACCGGTGGGCGCGGTGGCGCGGCGTGTGGCACGGCGACGCGCACGCGGAGCGGGCGCGGCCTCCGCCTCGACCGGCGCGTCAGCCGTCTCGGACCGCACCTCCACAACCGGTACGGCAGCGACCTCGGCAGGCGCGGATGCCTCGTCGGCCACCGGAGCGGCACCGGCGTCGGCACCAGCGGCATCAGCGGCATCAGCGGTCTGGGGCGCACCGGTGGGCGCGGTGGCACGGCGCGTCGCACGGCGACGCGCACGCGGAGCAGGCGCGGCCTCCGCCTCGACCGGCGCGTCAGCCGTCTCGGACCGCACCTCCACAACCGGTACGGCAGCGACCTCGGCAGGCGCGGATGCCTCGTCGGCCACCGGAGCGGCACCGGCGTCGGCACCAGCGGCATCAGCGGCATCAGCGGTCTGGGGCGCACCGGTGGGCGCGGTGGCACGGCGCGTCGCACGGCGACGCGCACGCGGAGCAGGCGCGGCCTCCGCCTCGACCGGCGCGTCAGCCGTCTCGGACCGCACCTCCACAACCGGTACGGCAGCGACCTCGGCAGGCGCGGATGCCTCGTCGGCCACCGGAGCGGCACCGGCGTCGGCACCAGCGGCATCAGCGGCATCAGCGGTCTGGGGCGCACCGGTGGGCGCGGTGGCACGGCGCGTCGCACGGCGACGCGCACGCGGAGCAGGCGCGGCCTCCGCCTCGACCGGCGCGTCAGCCGTCTCGGACCGCACCTCCACAACCGGTACGGCAGCGACCTCGGCAGGCGCGGATGCCTCGTCGGCCACCGGAGCGGCACCGGCGTCGGCACCAGCGGCATCAGCGGTCTGGGGCGCACCGGTGGGCGCGGTGGCACGGCGCGTGGCACGGCGACGCGCACGCGGAGCGGGCGCGGCCTCCGCCTCGACCGGCGCGTCAGCCGTCTCGGACCGCACCTCCACAACCGGTACGGCAGCGACCTCGGCAGGCGCGGATGCCTCGTCGGCCACCGGAGCGGCACCGGCGTCGGCACCAGCGGCATCAGCGGCATCAGCGGTCTGGGGCGCACCGGTGGGCGCGGTGGCACGGCGCGTCGCACGGCGACGCGCACGCGGAGCAGGCGCGGCCTCCGCCTCGACCGGCGCAGCGGCCTCAACGGGTGCGGGGGCCTCGGCGGCCTGGTCACCCGCCGCCGCGGCGGCGTCCGCCGGCTCGGTGGCCTGCGGTGCGCCCGCGGGGGCGGACGCCCGGCGCGTGGCACGGCGACGCGCACGCGGGGCGGACGCGGCCTCGGCGGCCGGCGCCTCCACGGACGTCTCGTCGGGACCCGGGGTGGCGGGATCGGCGGTGGCGGTCTCGGCGGTCATCGCCGCCTCCGCCGCCTCGATCTCCGCTGCGGTGTCCGTCGTCCCGTCGGTCTCCGGTGCCGCTTCCGCCGTGCGGTCGGCGGAGTCGCCGCCCGGTACGGCCGGTGCCGTGGTCCCTGCCGCGGCGGCGCCTTCGGCGTTGGCCGAGGGCGGTCCCGCGGGCCGGGAGGCGGCGCGACGGCGACGGCGCGGCGGCAGCGTGTCGCTGGGAGTGTCGTGGTCGGACCCGCTGAGAGGCTCAGTGGGCTCGTTGGGCTCAGTGGGCTCGTTGGGCTCAGTCGGTTCGGTGGGCTCGAGCATGCGGGTGGATCTCCCGTCAGGCTCCCGGGCGCCGCGGATCCGGTGACGTCCGCGGCTCGCGCGTTGCGCGGTGCCGCCGTCCGGGGCGCGGGCGCCGCACGGGAGCTCTCTGTGTCCTGTCTCGCCGGTTCCGTACGCCCTGTGTGCGTACGGCCTGGCGAAAGTCTTGTGGTCGGTGCGCTGCCCGAACCAGGTGGCTCCCGGATACCAGGGCGGCGCTTCGACGTACGTCCCTACGCGGGACCTTCCTTACACCGACGCCTTCGCGGCGGCAACTGCGGTGTCCCCGGAAAGGACCGGGGAGGGTGCTGCTGCCTCGCGGTCGGGCGCGAGCGGGTCGGTCACCGTGCCGGTCTCTTCATCGAACAGCCCCTGCGCCAGCCTGGTCACCGCTGCGGGGACCGGCGGCGCCAGGTCGGCCACAGCTCGGAGACCGGACAGGACGTCGTCAGGTCGAACGGCAGGCGTCACGTGCCGAACAACCAGCCGCAGTATCGCACAGGCCTGGCCGGTCGGCCTATCAGCCTGTGGGCCGTGTGCCGCCGACGGTGCGCTGTGCGCCTCCAGACCCGCGACGGGGCCGCGGGCGTCGAAGGTGCGGATGCCGTTCTTCGCCTTGCGCTGCACCTCGACGGTCCCGGCCGCCGTGAAGGCGTCGACCGCGCGCTCCGCGTCCGCCGGGGACACGCCGTCGAGGCGCAGCTCCCACACGGACGCGGTGAGGCGGTCGGCGAGACCCGGCGTGCGGGCCTCCACGGCGTCGACGATGTCGAGCCCGACGGGCATCGACTCGTCGAGGAGCGCGCGCAGGGTCTCGGGATCGCGCGCCTCGGTGAGCGCGATCTCCAGGTACTCCGCCTCACTGCCCGTGCCGGTGGGTGCGGCATTGGCGTACGACACCTTCGGATGCGGCGTGAACCCCGCCGAGTACGCCATGGGCACCTCGGCCCGGCGCAGCGCCCGCTCGAAGGCACGCTGGAAGTCACGGTGGCTGGTGAACCGGAGGCGGCCGCGCTTGGTGTAACGCAGTCGGATGCGCTGCACCGCGGGTGCGGGCGGCGGGCCTTCGGGCTGTCGCTTGCCCAGTGTCGCTCAGTCCTTCGTGAGTGCGGTCGTACTCCTACCTAGAGTACGTGTCCCGGCCGCGGGCGGTTCCCGCCGGGAGCGGGCCGGCCGGCGGTCCGTGCGGACCCACCACCGCGGTTTCCCGCTGCGTCCGTCCTCGAACGTGCCGCCGCCGGCTCACCCCTCCGTGACGCGTGACCGTGACGCGGGAGCCGCTCAGTGGACGTGCCCGCCGGCCACCGGCTGCTTCACCGTCAGCGGCAGCAGCTTCTTGCCCGTCGGGCCCACCTGAATTTCCGTGGACATGGCAGGACATACGCCACAATCGAAACAAGGGGTCCACCGGCAGTCGTCGACCTCCGTCTCGTCGAGTGCGTCCTGCCAGTCCTCCCAGAGCCAGTCCTTGTCCAGGCCGGAGTCGAGGTGGTCCCAGGGCAGGACCTCCTCGTAGGTGCGCTCGCGGGTGGTGTACCAGTCGACGTCCACGCCGAACGCGGGGAGCGTCTTGTCGGCGCAGCGCATCCAGCGGTCGTACGAGAAGTGCTCGCGCCAGCCGTCGAAGCGGCCGCCGTCCTCGTAGACGGCGCGGATGACGGAGCCGATGCGGCGGTCGCCGCGGGAGAGCAGGCCCTCCACGATGCCGGGCTTGCCGTCGTGGTAGCGGAAGCCGATGGAGCGGCCGTACTTCTTGTCGCCGCGGATCTTGTCGCGGAGCTTCGTGAGGCGGGCGTCCGTCTCCTCGGCGGAGAGCTGCGGGGCCCACTGGAACGGCGTGTGGGGCTTGGGGACGAAGCCGCCGATGGAGACCGTGCAGCGGATGTCGTTCTGGCCGGAGACCTTGCGGCCCTCGGCGATCACGTTCATCGCCATGTCCGCGATCTGCAGGACGTCCTCGTCCGTCTCGGTGGGCAGGCCGCACATGAAGTACAGCTTGACCTGACGCCAGCCGTTGCCGTACGCCGTCGAGACGGTCCGGATGAGGTCCTCCTCCGAGACCATCTTGTTGATGACCTTGCGCATGCGCTCGGAGCCGCCCTCGGGGGCGAAGGTCAGACCGGAGCGGCGGCCGTTGCGGGTCAGCTCGTTCGCCAGGTCCACGTTGAAGGCGTCGACGCGGGTGGAGGGGAGGGAGAGTCCGACCTTGTCCTCCTCGTACCGGTCGGCCAGGCCCTTGGCGATGTCGCCGATCTCGGAGTGGTCCGCCGAGGAGAGGGAGAGCAGGCCGACCTCCTCGAAGCCGGTCGCCTTCAGGCCCTTCTCGACCATCTCGCCGATTCCCGTGATGGAGCGCTCGCGGACCGGGCGGGTGATCATGCCCGCCTGGCAGAAGCGGCAGCCGCGGGTGCAGCCGCGGAAGATCTCCACCGACATGCGTTCGTGGACGGTCTCCGCGAGCGGCACGAGGGGCTGCTTCGGGTAGGGCCACTCGTCCAGGTCCATGACGGTGTGCTTGGACACGCGCCACGGGACACCGGACCTGTTGGGGACCACCCGGGCGATACGGCCGTCGGCGAGGTACTCCACGTCGTAGAAGGCGGGGATGTAGACCGAGCCCGTCCTCGCGAGGCGGAGGAGGACCTCCTCGCGTCCGCCGGGGCGGCCCTCCGCCTTCCAGGCGCGGATGATGTCCGTCATGTCGAGCACGGCCTGCTCGCCGTCGCCGATGATCGCCGCGTCGATGAAGTCGGCGATCGGCTCCGGGTTGAAGGCGGCGTGGCCGCCGGCCAGGACGATCGGGTCGTCGAGGCCGCGGTCCTTCGACTCCAGCGGGATGCCGGCCAGGTCGAGGGCGGTCAGCATGTTCGTGTAGCCCAGCTCCGTGGAGAAGGACAGGCCGAACACGTCGAACGCCTTCACCGGGCGGTGGGCGTCCACCGTGAACTGCGGGACGCCGTGCTCGCGCATCAGCTCCTCCAGGTCCGGCCAGACGCTGTACGTGCGCTCGGCCAGCACGCCCTCGCGCTCGTTGAGGACCTCGTAGAGGATCATGACGCCCTGGTTGGGCAGTCCGACCTCGTACGCGTCCGGGTACATCAGCGCCCAGCGGACGTCGCAGGCCTCCCAGGGCTTGACGGTGGAGTTGAGCTCTCCGCCGACGTACTGGATCGGCTTCTGCACATGCGGGAGCAGGGCTTCGAGCTGTGGGAACACCGACGCAGCGGCTTCGGCAGGCATGTCGCGAACCTTCGTGAGCTGACAAGGGGTGACTGTCAAGCGTAACGTGCCCGGGGGTGCCCTTCGTCCGCCTGCCGGGCCCCGGCCGCCCGGGACCCGCCGGACACCGGTCGTCGTGCGGCCGCGGGTCCGTCGTGGCCGAGCGCGCGGTCCCCCGCGCCCCTTGGAGGGCGCGGCTCCGCCTAGAAGGCGCTCTCGCCGTGGATCGACTCCCATGTCTCCGGCAGTGCGGCCTCGGCGGTCGCGGCCCTGTGCTCCTCGCGCCCGTACAGGACGCCGTAGGTGAAGGCGCTCTCTCCCGCCGCGTGTGCCCGGTCGGCCAGGTCGCGCAGTGCCCGCCTGGCCATCACGCTGTCCTGGTGCTCGCCGAGCAGGCTCTGGAGGGCCTTCATGTCGCGCACCAGTTCCTTCGCGGGTTCGCCGAGGACGGGGGCGGCGAGTTCGGCGGCGTAGCGGGTGCGCTTGGCCTTCTTGCGGGCCTCGTGGATCGCGAGGTCGCGGGTCTCCCCGGGCGGCAGGCCGACGGCTCCGCCGACCAGGCCGGAGAGCTGTGCGAAGTCCTTGCGGACGGTCCTCGTGAGCGTCTTCCCGGTGGTGTCCGCGGCGGCGTTCCGCAGCGGCGGGGTGGCGAGCAGCGCGTCGAGGGTGGTGAGGAGGTCCAGGTAGCGCCCGCCGTCGAGGACCGCGACGAGACGGTGCCGGGAGCCGGACCTGCTGGCCTGGGCCCAGGTGCGCAGGCGGTCGCGGACGGGTCCGGCGAACAGGGGGCGCGGCAGGCCGTCGAGGGCGGCCGTGAGCCGCTCGGTCAGGACCTCGCGGTCGCGGTCGGCGCCCAGCTCCCCCGCCAGCCACTTCAGTTCGTCGCGGACCGGGTCGGTGACGGTCCGGTCCAGGACGGCGCCGTACGAGCGGAAGGTGCTGCGCAGCCGGCGGGTGGCGACGCGCATGCTGTGCACGGCGTCGTGGACGTCGCGCCGGACGGCCGGGTCGAGCGCGACGATCGCGTCGCGCTGGGCCCGGACGTACGCGAGGACGTGGTCGCCCGCGGTGACCGGCGCCGCCGCCACGACGGCCTCCTTGCGCGGCCTGCGGCCCGTCTCGCTCAGCGCCCTGGCCAGCTTGGACGAGGACGCCGAGCGGGAGACACCGGCCTTGCGGAGTCTCTTGTCGACCTTGTCGAGGAGGGCGGGGTCGCCGTCGTCCGCCAGCTCGACCTCGATCTCGGTCCACGCGGTGGTGCCGTCGCCGCCGCTGAGCCGTTCGGCGCGTACGTGGTCGAGGCTGATCTCGGCGAGCAGGCCGCCGGACTCGTCGACGAGGTGGCGGACGTCGCGGGCCGAGCGCAGCCGGACGACGGGGACCAGTTCGGCGTCGCGCGTACGGGAGCGGACGAGGCCGGTGAGGGCGGGCGGCACGGTGTCGGACAGCGGGGCGTGGATCTCGTCCCGCACTCCGTCGGAGACGGGGAGTTTCAGGTGCCAGCCGGCGTCGTGGCCGCCGGTGCGGCGGCGCAGGGTGAGGGACGCGGCGGCGAGGCGCTGGTCCGTCGTGTCGTAGTAGGTCGCGTCGAGTTCGACGGCGCCCCGGTCGACGACGGCCGAGACGCCCCGGACCCGGGTCAGGTCCGGCAGATCCGACAGGTTCGACAGTCCCGTGTCGGCGCCGGCTTCGTACTTGCGCTCAATCTCCCGCTTCGTGTCCACCATGACCTGAATCTAGGCCCCGGGAGCGGTGGGGGAAACCGCGCCCCCTGCGGGGCGCCCCGCAGGGGGCGCGGGAACCCGGTGGAACGCTCACGCCGACATGGGTCGCTGCACCCTGATCGACTGCAGCAGCCCCACCGCCACCCACACCGCGAACATCGACGAACCTCCGTACGAGACGAAGGGCAGGGGCAGGCCCGCGACCGGCATGATGCCGAGGGTCATCCCGACGTTCTCGAAGGACTGGAAGGCGAACCAGGCGATGATCCCGGCGGCGACGATCGTGCCGTACAGCTCGGTCGTCTCGCGGGCGATGCGGCAGGCCCGCCACAGGACGACGCCGAGCAGGACCAGGATGAGCCCGGCGCCGACGAAGCCGAGTTCCTCGCCCGCGACGGTGAAGACGAAGTCCGTCTGCTGCTCGGGCACGAACTGGCCGGTGGTCTGCGAGCCCTTGCCGAGGCCGGTGCCGAACAGGCCGCCGGAGCCGATCGCGATCCGCGCCTGGTTGGTGTTGTAGCCGACGCCGGCCGGGTCGAGCTCGGGGTTGGCGAACGCGGCGAAGCGGTTGATCTGGTACTCGTCGAGGATCTTGAGTTGCCAGACCGCGACCGCCCCGAGCGCGCCCGTCCCGATCAGGCCGAAGATCCAGCGGTTGGAGGCGCCGGAGGCGAGCAGCACCCCCAGCACGATGATCACCATGACCATGACCGAGCCGAGGTCGGGCATGAGCAGGACGACCAGTATCGGTACGACGGCCAGGCCCAGCGCCTGCAGGACCGTGCGGTGGTCGGGGTGCGGTTTGTCGCCCGCGTCGACCCGGGCCGCGAGCAGCATCGCCATGCCCAGGATGATCGTGATCTTCACGAACTCGGAGGGCTGGAGCGAGAAGCCGCCGCCGATGACGATCCACGCGTGCGCGCCGTTGATGGTCGCGCCGAGCGGGGTCAGCACCAGCAGGACCAGCAGCACGGAGATGCCGTACAGGATCGGTACGGCCGTGCGCAGGGTGCGGTGGCCCAGCCAGACCGTGCCGATCATCAGGGCGAAGCCGATGCCGGTGTTGAGCAGGTGCCGGAACAGGAAGTAGTACGGGTCGCCCTGGTTGAGCTCGGTGCGGTTGCGGGTCGCCGAGTAGACGAGGGCCGCGCCGATGAAGGAGAGCGCGAGGGCCGAGAACAGTATCGGCCAGTCGAGTCTGCGGGCCAGGGAGTCGCGGGCGAACAGCCGGGTCCAGCCGGCGCGTTCGGGACCGTACCCGGAGACGGAGAAGCCGTGCGCGCCGGTCATACGAGCGACCTCCGCCCCTTTTTGGGGTTCTTCGGGTTCCCGGGGCGCGCCGAGCGCCTGCGGGCGGCCCGGTCGGTGGCGGTGCCGGAGGCGGGCACGGTGGCGGCCGGGCCTTCGTACGCCACCTGCTGCTGCACTTCCCCGGTGGCCTGCTCCTCGTCCTTCGGCGGGTAGACCCCGACCTTCGGGGCGTCGATCGACCCGTCCTTCCCGATCTTCGGCAGGCTCTTCTGCGGCGTGGGCAGCAGCGCCTTCCTCCTGTCGATCTCGCCGTCCTCGGAGACGCCGTACAGCGCGTTGTAGATCTTGCGCACGGCGGGGGCCGAGGCGCCGGAACCGGTACCACCCTGGGAGATGGTCATGACGACCGTGTACTCCTTGGTGTACGTGGTGAACCACGAGGTGGTCTGCTTGCCGTAGACCTCGGCCGTACCCGTCTTGGCGTGCATCGGGATCTCGTCCTGCGGCCAGCCGCCGAACCTCCAGGCGGCCGATCCCCGGGTCGCGACCCCTTCCAGGGCACCGTCTATCTCGTCGCGGGTCTGCTTCGACATCGGCAGCCTGCCGTGCGACCTCGGCTTGATCTCCTGGACGTTCCTGCCGTCCGCGCTGATGATCGCCTTGCCGACGGTCGGGTCGTAGAGCGTGCCGCCGTTGGCGATGGCCCCGTAGATCGTCGCCATCTGGATCGGGGTGACGAGGGTGTCGCCCTGGCCGATCGAGTAGTTGACGGAGTCACCGGCGCGCATCCTGTTGCCTTCGAGGCAGTTCTCGTACGCGATCTGCTGGGCGTACGAGCCGCCCTTCTTGCCGTACTTGCACCAGGCGTCCTTGTTGGCCTTCCAGTAGTCCTGCTTCCACCGGCGGTCGGGGACGCGGCCGGTGACCTCGTTGGGCAGGTCGATGCCGGTCTCCTTGCCGAGGCCGAACTGGTGGGCGGTCCGGTAGAACCAGTCCTTGGCGTCCTTCTTCGGCTTGATGCCGCCGTCCTTCTTCCACTGCTCGTGGGCGAGGCTGTAGAAGACGGTGTCGCAGGAGACCTCCAGGGCGCGGCCGAGGCTGATCGGGCCGTACCCCTTGGACTCGAAGTTCTTGAAGACCTGGCCGCCGATGGAGTACGAGGCGCCGCACTGGTAGGGCCCGTTGAAGGAGTAGCCGGCCTTTATGGCGGCGGCCGTCGAGATGACCTTGAAGACCGAGCCGGGGGCCGACTGGCCCTGGATGGCGCGGTTCAGGAGCGGGTAGTTGGACTCCTTGCCGGTGAGCCGGGTGTAGTCCTTGCCGGAGATGCCGCCGACCCAGGCGTTCGGGTCGTACGACGGGTTGGAGGCCATCGACACGACGCGGCCGGTCGCGTTCTCCATGACGACCACGGCGCCGGAGTCGGCCTTGTAGTTCACCCCGGTGTTCCTGTCGTGCTCCTTGCGGGCGTCCTTCATGGCCTCGTTCAGCTCGTACTCGGCGACGCGCTGGACGCGGGAGTCGATGCTGGTGACGACGTTCGCGCCGGGCTGGGCCTTGTCGCTCTCGGCCTGGCCGATGACGCGGCCGAGGTTGTCGACCTCGTAGCGGGTGACGCCCGCCTTGCCGCGCAGTTCCTTGTCGTACTGGCGCTCCAGGCCCGAGCGGCCCACCTGGTCGGAGCGCAGGTACGGCGAGTCGGTGTGCTCGGCCTTGGTGATCTCCTCGTCGGTGACGGGCGAGAGGTAGCCGAGGACCTGGGCCGTGTTGGCCCCGCCGGGGGCGGCGTAGCGGCGGACGGCCTGCGGCTCGGCGGTGATGCCGGGGAAGTCCTCGGCGCGCTCGCGGATCTGCAGGGCCTGCTTGGGCGTGGCCTCGTCGGTGATGGGGATGGGCTGGTAGGGCGAGCCGTTCCAGCAGGGCTGCGGTGTCTTGGAGTCGCACAGCCGGACCTTGTCCAGCACGTCCGAGGTCTTCATGCCGAGGACGGCCGCGAGCTTGGTGAGGACGGCGTCGCCGTCGTCCTTCATCTTCATCAGGTCGGTCCGGGACGCGGAGACCACGAGGCGGGTCTCGTTGTCGGCGATCGGCACCCCGCGGGCGTCCAGGATCGAGCCGCGCACGGCGGGGCTGACGACCTGCTGGACGTGGTTGCCGGATGCCTCCTTGGCGTACTCGTCGCCGTTGCGGATCTGGAGGTACCAGAGGCGTCCGCCGAGGGTGCCGAGGAGGGACAGTACGAGGATCTGGATGACGACGAGCCGGATCTGGACCCGCGGGGTCCGGCCGGTCTCGGGGATGTTGGTCACTGCTTCCCTCCCTCAGCTCGTTCGGTGTGCCGGTGCGGTGCGGCCCGTCCGGTGGGCCGCCGTCGTGCGGCCCGTCCGGTGGGCCGGTGCGGTGGGCGCGGTCGTCACAGCCGCTTGACCCCCTTGATGCGTCCCGCGCGGGCCATCCGGGCCTTGGCGGCCTTCGCCTTCAGTCCGCCGCGCCGGCCGCCGACGCTCAGGCCCGTGCCGGAGGACAGCAGGCCCGGGGCGACGTCGGCCGACTTCGCGGAGCCGCCGGTGTCGGCGAGCGGGTCGTTCTCCGCGCGCCGGGCCAGCGCCATGATCCCGGGGACCACGAACGGGGCGAGCAGCAGGTCGTACAGGGCCGCGGTGAACAGCAGGTTGCCCAGGCCGACATGGCGGGCGGCGGTGTCCCCGACGAGGGCGCCCACCCCCGCGTACAGGAGGGTGGAGCCGACCGCGGCGGCCACCACCACGGCCATGGGGCCGGTCGCGGACTTGAGCTGGCCGTTGTCGGGCTTGGCGAGTCCGGCGAGGTAGCCGATGACGCACAGCACGAGGGCGTAGCGCCCGGCGGCGTGGTCGGCGGGCGGGGCCAGGTCGGCGAGCAGACCGGCGCCGAAGCCGACGAGGGCGCCGCCGACGTGGCCGTAGACCAGGGCGAGGCCGAGGACGGTGAGCAGCAGGAGGTCCGGTACGGCGCCCGGCAGGTGCAGGCGGGCGAGGACGCTGACCTGGACCACCAGGGCGACGACCACCAGGGCCGTGGAGAGCAGCATTCGGTTGAAGCGCATGGGGGATCAGCTCCTACTGCTCTTGCTGCAGGCCGTCGGCGGGCGCGCCCGCCGAGGGCGTGACCGTCACGGTCACGGTCGGCCTGGGTGTGGGCTTGGGCGCGGCCGGCAGCACCGTGTCGCGCGGGTCCTTGCGCGGGGCCTGGACGACGACGCCGACGACGTCGAGCTTGGAGAAGGCCACGAACGGTGTGACGTGGATCGTGCGGGTCAGGTCGCCGCCGGAGGGGTCGACGCGGGAGACCGTGCCGACGGGGACGCCGGGCACGAACGGCTTGTCGGCCTGGGAGCCGAAGGTGACCAGCCGGTCGCCCTTCTTGATCTTGGCCTTGCCGTTGAGCAGTTCCACGCGCAGCGGGCGGTCGCCCTGGCCGGAGGCGAAGCCGAGTTCGTCGGTGGACTCCATGCGCGTACCGACCGTGAAGTCGGGGTCGTTGGCGAGCAGCACGGTGGCGGTGTTGGGCCCCACGGTGGTGACGCGGCCGACCAGTCCGTCTCCGTTGAGGACGGTCATGTCGCGCTCGATGCCGTCGTTCGCGCCGGCGTCGATGGTGACGGTCCAGGAGAAGCCCTGGGCCGCGCCTATGGCGATGACTTCGGCGCCCTTGATGCCGTACCGCCCGGCGCCCGCCGTCTTGAGCATCTTGTCGAGCTGCGCGCCACGGCTGCGGTTGCGCTCGTCGCTGCCCAGCTTCGCCTTCAACTCGGCGTTGTCGCGCTCCAGTCGGGTGAGGCGGTCGTGGCGGTCACCGGAGTCCCGCACGGCCTGGATCGCGTTGCCGACGGGGTCGACGGCGGTGGCCACCCCGTCCTCGATCGGGCCGAAGACCGTGGCGGCGCCGCGGCGGGCGCCGTCGACCGGGGAGTCCTCACCCCCGCGGATGTCCACCGTGATCAAGGCGAACGCGATGGCGATCAGCAGCACCAGGAGCAGCCGGCTCTCTCGTGTGTCCCTCACGTGCGACGGCCGTGCCTTCCTCGTCGGAATTCATGTATGACCCACCCACCTGGGTCCCGAAGAACCCCGGAGCGCCCGGAGGGCGTGGCCCGCGGGTGGTAGGGGGAGCTTATGCCTCGATATCAACGATCCGCCGTACGAGAGGAGATCATCTCGTACGGCGGAATCGAAGAGTTACGTCATCTGCGTGGCTGCGCGTCCAGCACCTGCTGGAGCGCCTCAAACTCCTCGACGCACTTGCCGGAGCCGAGCGCCACGCTGTCCAGCGGGTCCTCGGCGATGTGGATCGGCATGCCCGTCTCGCGGCGCAGCCGCTCGTCGAGGCCGCGCAGCAGGGCGCCGCCGCCGGTCAGGACGATCCCGCGGTCCATGACGTCGCCGGACAGCTCCGGCGGGCACTTGTCGAGGGTGGTCTTGACGGCGTCGACGATCGCGTTGACCGGTTCCTCGATCGCCTTGCGGACCTCGGCCGCCGAGATGACGACGGTCTTCGGGAGGCCGGAGACCAGGTCCCGGCCGCGGATCTCGGTGTGCTCGTCGGTGTCGAGGTCGTACGCGGAACCGATGGTGATCTTGATCTGCTCGGCCGTCCGCTCACCGAGGAGGAGCGAGTACTCCTTCTTGATGTGCTGGATGATCGCGTTGTCCAGCTCGTCGCCGGCCACGCGGATGGACTGTGCGGTGACGATCCCGCCGAGCGAGATGACCGCGACCTCGGTGGTGCCGCCGCCGATGTCCACCACCATGTTGCCCGTGGCCTCGTGGACCGGCAGGCCGGAGCCGATGGCCGCGGCCATCGGCTCCTCGATGATGTGCACCTGGCGGGCGCCGGCCTGGGACGACGCCTCGATGACGGCGCGGCGCTCGACGCCCGTGATGCCGGAGGGCACGCAGACGACGACGCGGGGACGGGCGAGGTAGCGCCGCTTGTGGATCTTCAGGATGAAGTAGCGGAGCATGCGCTCGGTGATCTCGAAGTCGGCGATGACGCCGTCCTTCAGCGGGCGCACGGCGACGATGTTGCCCGGCGTCCGTCCGATCATCTTCTTCGCTTCCGCGCCGACCGCGAGGATGCCACCGGTGTTGGTGTTGATCGCGACGACGGACGGTTCGTTGAGTACGATCCCGCGACCCCTGACGTACACCAGCGTGTTGGCGGTCCCGAGGTCGACAGCCATGTCACGGCCGATGAACGACATTGAGTTCCCCATCAGGATTCGTCTGGCCTTCCCAAGTGGAGCTTTTTATGGCTTTTCAGGACGGCGAGGGTGAGCGCTGTGACGTGAAGACTCCATCGTAGTCTCGCCTGCACGAACACTGCGCGAGGGTCTCCGCCATTGTCACCGTACGACGCGCGGCCCCGCTCCTGGAGACGGGCGATCGGGGGAATCCGTTCCCCCGATCGGCACGCGTGCGCCGGTGAACATCCACCATTCTGCGGGACCGTGGGCCGGACACCTACTTGTCTGACAAGGCTTCAGAAGATTTTCACCGCGGCTTGGCCACGGGACCCCCGCGCGGGCGGGTCGCGCAGCCGAGCCGGTCAGGCGAGGCCGGGGAAGAAGATCTTCATCTCGCGCTCGGCGGACTCCTCGGAGTCCGAGGCGTGGATCAGGTTCTCGCGGACGATCACACCGAAGTCACCGCGGATGGAACCGGGGGCGGCGGCGATCGGGTCGGTCGGGCCCGCGAGCGCCCGTACGCCCTCGATGACGCGCTCCCCCTCGACGACCAGCGCCACGACCGGGCCGGAGGCCATGAAGTCGACCAGCGGCTCGTAGAAGGGCTTGCCCTTGTGCTCGCCGTAGTGCTGCTCCAGCGTGTCCTGGTCCAGGGTGCGCAGTTCCAGCGCGGTGATCTGCCAGCCGGCCTTGCGCTCGATACGGCTGATGATCTCGCCGGTCAGGCCGCGACGGACCGCGTCGGGCTTGAGGAGGACGAGGGTGCGCTGGCTCACGGTGGTGGCTCCTTCGGGTCACGGATGTGCGGATGACGAGGCTACAGGGCGTGTTCCGGCATGCGTTACGCAGTGTCAGGTGCTATGAACGCCGGCCGGGGGCGGGGCAGGGGCCCTCCAGGGACGCGGGGAACCGCGCGACCAGCCCTCGCCGGGCCCGCGGACGGCATCCGGACCCGCGGACGGCATCCGGGGCGGCGGTCCCTCGCGGGCCGGGGCGGCGAAGCCCCGGCTAAGCCGCCCCGCCCCCCGCCCCGGCCTGCGCGGCGAACCGCGCCCTCGCCTCCTCCACCTTGCGCCCGTAGTGGACCGAGGCCCACCACAGCGCGGCGAAGACCGCGCCCAGGAAGAACATCACCGGCACCACGAACCCGCTCGCGATCAGCGCGATCTGCAGGGCCCAGCCCAGCTGGACACCTCCCGGGCGGGTGATCGCCCCGCACAGGAGCAGACACAGCGCCATCGCGATCCCGCACACCGTCCAGACCGTGGCCATGGACAGGTCGGGGTCCTTCATCGCCACGAGTCCGGCGAACCCGATGACGAAGAACTCACCGATCAGCGTCGAAGCACAGAGCGTACGCACGATCAGCCCCTTCCCAGCAGCAGCCGGGCCTCGCCGACCGTGATGACGGAACCGGTCACGAGGACGCCGCCGCCCGCGTACTCGGCCTCTTCCTCGGCCAGCGTGATCGCGGCCTCCAGCGCGTCGTCCAGCCGGGGCTCGACCTGCACGCGGTCGTCCCCGAACACCTCGACGGCGATCGCGGCCAGCGCGTCCGCGTCCATCGCCCGGTGGCTGGAGTTCCGGGTGACCACGACCTCGGTGAAGATCGGCTCGAATGCCTCAAGGAGGCCCCGTACGTTCTTGTCCCCGCTCGCCCCGACGACACCGATCAGCCGGCTGAAGTCGAAGACCTCGCGGACCGCCTCGGCGGTGGCCCGCGCGCCCGCCGGGTTGTGCGCGGCGTCCAGCACGACGGTCGGCGACCGGCGCACGACCTCCAGACGGCCCGGCGAGGCCACCGACGCGAAGGCCTTGCGGACGGTGTCGGCGTCGAGCGGCTCCGGCCGCTGGGTCCCGACGCCGAAGAACGCCTCCACGGCGGCGAGCGCCACCGCGGCGTTGTGCGCCTGGTACGCCCCGTGCAGCGGGATGTACACCTCCTCGTACTCCCCGCCGAGGCCGCGCAGCGTCAGCAGCTGTCCGCCGACGGCGACCCGTCGGCCCACCACGCCGAACTCCAGCCCTTCGCGGGCCACCGTGGCGTCGGCCTCGGCGGCCTTCTTGAGCAGCACCTGGGCGGCGTCCACGGGCTGCTGGGCCAGGACCACCGTCGCGCCCCGCTTGACGATCCCGGCCTTCTCCTTGGCGATCTCCCCCGGGGTCCCGCCGAGCCGGTCCGTGTGGTCCAGGTCGATGGGGGTCACCACGGCGACGTCCCCGTCGATGACGTTCGTGGCGTCCCAGCTGCCGCCCATCCCGACCTCCACGACGGCCACGTCGACGGGGGCGTCCGCGAAGGCCGCGTACGCCATGCCGGTGAGCACCTCGAAGAAGGAGAGGCGGTACTCCTGCCGCGCGTCGACCATCTCGACGTACGGCTGGATGTCCCGGTACGTCTCCACGAACCGCTCGGCGGGGATCGCCGCCCCGTCCAGGCTGATCCGCTCGGTGACCGACTGGACGTGCGGTGAGGTGTACCGCCCGGTGCGCAGGTCGAAGGCGCCGAGCAGGGCCTCGATCATGCGGGCCGTCGACGTCTTGCCGTTGGTCCCCGTGATGTGGATCGAGGGGTACGCACGCTGCGGCTCGCCCAGCACGTCCATGAGCGCGGCGATCCGGGCGACGGAGGGCTCCAGCTTGGTCTCGCCCCACCGCGAGGCGAGCTCGGTCTCGACCTCGCGCAGCGCCTTGTCGGTCTCGGGGTCGTCCGGGCGCGCGGGGATGTCGGACTGCGGCGGCCCGCCCTGCGTGCGCAGGGTGCGGCTGCCGGCCTCGATCACGGCGAGATCGGGGTCGCGCTCCGTCTCGGCCTCGACGATCTCGTCGAACGGATCGGACCCACGACTGTCCTGCGGAAGCTCACTCACACCCCCATTCTACGGAGCCGGAGGAACGCCCCGCGGGAGGGCACAGCCCTCCCGCGGGGCGCGGGGCCGTATCGATCTGCGGCTCCGCCGCGGGGCGCGACCGGCCCCCACCGGCCCGCACCCGGCAAGACACCCCGGAGGCACACGCAGGAGGCCCCCCGGAACCGTGACGGTTCCGGGGGCCTCCGAAAAACCTACGCCTGCGGCAACCCCTCCAGCTGCGCCCCCAGCCGCGCGATGTCCTCCTCCGCCTTCGCCAGCCGCCCCCGGATCTTGTCCACGACCTGGTCCGGCGCCTTGGCGAGGAACGCCTCGTTGCCGAGCTTCGCCTCCGCCTGGGCCTTCTCCTTCTCGGCGGCGGCAAGATCCTTGGCCAGCCGCTTCCGCTCGGCCGCGACGTCGATCGTGCCGGACAGGTCGAGCGCGACCGTGGCACCGGCGACCGGGAGCGTCGCCGTGGCGCTGAAGTCCTCGCCCTCCGGCTGAAGCCGCAGCAGCTGGCGGACGGCCGCCTCGTGGGCCGCGAGCCCCGTACCCGACAGGTCCAGGCGGGCCGGGACCTTCTGACCGGGCTGCAGCCCTTGGTCCGAGCGGAAGCGGCGGACCTCGGTGATCACCTGCTGGAGGCTCCCGATCTCCGCCTCGGCGGCGGTGTCGCGGAACCCGCTGTCCGCCGGCCAGTCGGCGATCACGACGGACTCACGGCCGGTGAGCGTGGTCCACAGGGTCTCCGTGACGAACGGGACGACGGGGTGCAGCAGGCGCAGCGTCACGTCCAGGACCTCGCCCAGGACACGTGCCGAGACGTCGGCCGCGGCGCCGCCCGCCATGAACGTCGTCTTGGACAGCTCGACGTACCAGTCGAAGACCTCGTCCCACGCGAAGTGGTACAGGGTGTCGGCGAGCTTCGCGAACTGGTAGTCGTCGTAGTACGCGTCCGCCTCGGCCACGACGGTGTTCAGCCGGGACAGGATCCAGCGGTCGGTGGCCGACAGCCGCTCCGCCGGGGGCAGCTCCCCCTCGGTCGTGGCGCCGTTCATCAGCGCGAACCGCGTCGCGTTCCAGAGCTTGTTGGCGAAGTTCCGGGACGCCTGGACCCAGTCCTCGCCGATCGGCACGTCGGTACCGGGGTTGGCGCCCCGCGCGAGTGTGAACCGCAGGGCGTCGGAGCCGTACTTGTCCATCCAGTCCAGCGGATCGACCGTGTTGCCGTACGACTTCGACATCTTCTTGCCGTGCTCGTCACGGACCATGCCGTGGAACGCGATGGTGCGGAAGGGGACCTCGCCGTCCATCACGTACAGGCCGAACATCATCATCCGGGCGACCCAGAAGAACATCAGGTCGTACCCGGTGACCATGGCCGAGTTCGGATAGAACTTCGCCAGGTCCGCGGTCCTCTCCGGCCAGCCCATCGTGGAGAAGGGCCACAGGCCGGACGAGAACCAGGTGTCGAGGACGTCGGTGTCCTGCTCCCAGCCCTCGCCGCTCGGCGGCTGCTCGTCGGGGCCGACGCAGACGGTCTCCCCGTCCGGGCCGTGCCAGACGGGGATGCGGTGGCCCCACCACAACTGCCGTGAGATGCACCAGTCGTTGAGGTTGTCGACCCAGTCGAAGTACCGCTGGGACAGGTCGGCGGGGTGGATGTCCACGCGGCCGTCGCGGACCGCGTCCCCCGCGGCCTTCGCGAGCGTCTCGACCTTCACCCACCACTGGAGGGACAGCCGCGGCTCCAGCGTCGTCCGGCAGCGCGAGCAGTGGCCCACCGAGTGGACGTACGGCCGCTTCTCCGCGACGATCCGGCCCTCGGCGCGCAGCGCGCCGACGATCGCGGAACGCGCCTCGAAGCGGTCGAGCCCCTCGAAGGGCCCGTGGGCCGTGATGACACCGCGCTCGTCCAGGACGCTGATCGACTCCAGGTCGTGGCGCCGGCCGATGGCGAAGTCGTTCGGGTCGTGGGCGGGCGTGACCTTGACGGCGCCGGTGCCGAACTCCGGGTCGACGTGCGTGTCGGCGACGACGGGGATCGTGCGGCCCGTCAGCGGCAGGCTGATCCGCCTGCCGACGAGGTGCGCGTACCGCTCGTCGTCCGGGTGGACGGCGACGGCGGTGTCGCCCAGCATCGTCTCAGCGCGGGTGGTCGCGACCACGACGGTGTCCTCACCGTCGCCGTACTTGATGGAGACGAGCTCGCCGTCGTCGTCCTGGTAGTCGACCTCGATGTCCGAGATGGCCGTCAGACAGCGCGGGCACCAGTTGATGATGCGCTCGGCGCGGTAGATCAGGCCGTCGTCGTACATCTTCTTGAAGACGGTCTGGACGGCACGGGACAGGCCCTCGTCCATGGTGAAGCGGTCACGGCTCCATGCGACGCCGTCGCCCAGGCGCCGCATCTGGCCGGCGATCCGGCCGCCGGACTCTGCCTTCCACTGCCAGACCCGCTCGACGAACGCCTCACGGCCCACGTCGTGGCGGGACTTGCCCTCCTTGGCGAGCTCCCGCTCGACGACGTTCTGCGTGGCGATGCCCGCGTGGTCCATGCCGGGCTGCCACAGCGTCTCGTAGCCCTGCATGCGCTTGCGGCGGGTAAGGGCGTCGATCAGCGTGTGCTCGAAGGCGTGGCCCAGGTGGAGGGAGCCGGTGACGTTCGGCGGCGGGATGACGACGGTGTACGCGGGCTTGTCGC
This sequence comes from Streptomyces beigongshangae, assembly GCF_019710745.1. Classification (GTDB taxonomy): domain Bacteria; phylum Actinomycetota; class Actinomycetes; order Streptomycetales; family Streptomycetaceae; genus Streptomyces; species Streptomyces beigongshangae. The sequence continues at coordinate 74,825 of NZ_JAHKJW010000017.1, read as the reverse complement.
TCTTCGCGTCGGCCTCGAAGTAACCGCGCTCGACCCAGCGCTCGTACAGCTTCCCCTCTACCTCGGCCGGCGTGTACTGGGTCGGCAGATCGGGGGCTTCGGCTGGTGGCTGCTGCTGAGCGTTGTCGGTCACGGATCCAGTTTAGAGGTGTCACGGGCCCGCTCCGAAACTCGATTACTTGGTAACGGTGCGGCCCCCGGTGCTCCGGCAGCCCGTTCCCTGGGCGAGGATGTTCGAGCCACATAAGCATCTGGAGGGGAACCCAGAATGAGCTACAACCAGCCGGGCCCGTACGGCGGGCAGCCCCAGCAGCCCGGACCGTACGGTCAGCCGGGTCCTTACGGCCAGCAGCCGCAGGCCCCCCAGCCCGGTTACGGCTACCCCCAGCAGGCTCCCGAGCAGCAGCCCGGCTACGGGTACCCCCAGCAGACCCCTCCCGGGACCCCGCCGCAGCAGCCCGGCTACGGCCAGCAGCCCCCGTACGGCCAGCAGCCGCCCGGCGCCCCCTACGGCGCCCCGATGCCGCCGGCTCCCGGCGGGGGCAGGAAGAAGACGGGTCTCGTCGTCGGCGCGGTGGCGGTCGTGGCCGCGATCGCGGTCGGCGCGTACTTCGTCCTCGGGAGCAGCGAAGGCGGCTCCTCGGACGTCGCGGACGACGGCCCCCACAAGCTGACGACGCCGGCGACGCTGCTCACCGAGTACAAGAAGAGCGAGAGCGCCGGCAGCGGCGGTTTCGACGCGAACGACGTCAAGAAGGCCGAGAAGCACGGCGTCAAGGACGCCAAGGACGTCAACGCGGGATACCAGTCCGGGGACAAGGACAACCCGCTGGCCCAGCGGATGATCCAGTTCATGGGCGTCTACGGCGAGATCGAGGACCCGGAGAAGGTCGTCGACGGCATGTTCGGCGACCTCAAGGAGGGCGCCGAGAAGGACAAGGGGGAGGGCGAGCTCGTCGGCTCCCCCAAGAGCTACTCGCCGGGCGGCCTCGACGGCGCTGTCCTGAAGTGCCAGGAAACCAAGATCACGAACGAGGACGCCGCGGGCGGCACGGCCGCGGGCCCGTCCTCGATCAGCATGCCGGTGTGCATCTGGGGCGACCACAGCACGCTCGGCGTCATCATCAACATCGACATGGCCGACGCCATGGCGGGCAAGGGCGCCGACCTGACGGCGGCGGCGGACCTGACGGCCAAGGTCCGCAAGGAGGTCCGCGTCAAGCTCTGACCGTCGCGCGCGACGGCGAACGCGCACGACGGCGAAGGGCCCCGGTCGGTCGACCGGGGCCCTTCGCCGTACTCGCTTCCGGGTGTGGGCGGATTCGCGTGCACCACCTGCGCACGCGCCGCCTGCACGGTCTGCCGCCTACGCGGTCTTCTGCTCCCCCGGGCCCCGGCCCCGCGCGTCGCGCGGGATCAGTGTCGGGTTCACGTTCGAGCGGACCACCTCGGAGGTGATGACCACGCGGGCCACGTCCTTGCGGGACGGGACCTCGTACATCACCGCCTGGAGGACCTCCTCCATGATGGCGCGCAGACCCCGCGCGCCGGTCTGGCGGAGGATGGCCTGGTCGGCGATGGCCTCCAGGGCCTCGCGCTCGAAGTCCAGCTCCACGCCGTCCAGTTCGAAGAGGCGCTGGTACTGCTTCACCAGGGCGTTGCGCGGCTCCACCAGGATCTGGAGGAGGGCCTCGCGGTCGAGGTTGTGGACCGACGTGATGACGGGGAGGCGGCCGATGAACTCGGGGATCATGCCGAACTTCACCAGGTCCTCGGGCATGACGTCCTCGAAGCGGTCCTTCGCCTCCAGCTCCTTCTTGGAGCGGATCGTCGCGCCGAAGCCGATGCCCTTGGCACCCGCGCGGGACTCGACGAGCTTCTCCAGGCCCGCGAAGGCACCGCCCACGATGAACAGGACGTTCGTCGTGTCGATCTGGATGAACTCCTGGTGCGGGTGCTTGCGTCCGCCCTGCGGGGGCACGGAGGCCGTGGTGCCCTCCAGGATCTTCAGCAGGGCCTGCTGGACGCCCTCGCCCGACACGTCGCGCGTGATCGACGGGTTCTCGCTCTTGCGGGCGACCTTGTCGATCTCGTCGATGTAGATGATGCCGGTCTCGGCCTTCTTGACGTCGTAGTCCGCCGCCTGGATCAGCTTCAGCAGGATGTTCTCGACGTCCTCGCCCACGTACCCCGCCTCCGTGAGCGCGGTCGCGTCGGCGATGGCGAACGGGACGTTCAGCATGCGGGCCAGGGTCTGGGCCAGCAGCGTCTTGCCCGAACCCGTGGGACCGAGCAGGAGGATGTTGGACTTCGCCAGCTCGATGGCGTCCTCGCGGTTCTGGCCCGTGCTGTTCTCACCGGCCTGGACCCGCTTGTAGTGGTTGTACACCGCGACCGAGAGGGCCTTCTTGGCGGACTCCTGGCCCACGACGTACCCCTCGAGGAACTCGTAGATCTCGCGGGGCTTGGGCAGTTCCTCCCAGCGCACCTCGCTCGTCTCCGCGAGCTCCTCCTCGATGATCTCGTTGCAGAGGTCGATGCACTCGTCGCAGATGTACACACCAGGGCCTGCGATGAGCTTCTTGACCTGCTTCTGGCTCTTGCCACAGAACGAGCACTTGAGCAGATCGCCGCCGTCACCGATGCGTGCCACGGTGTGCTTCCCCTTCGCCTGGGAGTCGCCTGGGTACAGCGGCTCCTGGTGCTGCCTTATGTCCGACGGTACCTTGCCGGGCCCCTCGTTCGGGCCCCCCTTGGCGCGGTTCACTTTGTCGTGAACCGCGTCAAGGAGCGGCAGACGATACAGCGATGCGTCACGCGACCGCGGCGTTGTTCATCTTCCGGGTCGAGATGATCTGGTCGATCAGGCCGTACGAGAGGGCGTCCTCGGCCGTGAGGATCTTGTCGCGCTCGATGTCCTCGCGGATCTTCTCGATCGGCGTCGTCGAGTGCTTGGCCAGCATGTCTTCCAGCTGACCGCGCATCCGCAGGATCTCGTTGGCGGCGATCTCCAGGTCCGAGACCTGGCCGCGGCCGGTCTCGCTGTAGGGCTGGTGGATCAGCACGCGGGCGTTCGGGAGCGCCATGCGCTTGCCCGGCGTGCCGGCCGCCAGGAGGATCGCGGCGGCCGAGGCGGCCTGACCCATGCAAACAGTCTGAACGTCCGGCTTCACGAACTGCATCGTGTCGTAGATCGCGGTGAGGGCCGTGAAGGAGCCGCCGGGGCTGTTGATGTAGACCGAGATGTCACGGTCGGGGTCCATCGACTCCAGGCACAGCAGCTGCGCCATGACGTCGTTGGCGGAGGCGTCGTCGATCTGCACGCCGAGGAAGATCACCCGCTCCTCGAACAGCTTCGCGTACGGGTCGTACTCACGGACGCCCTGCGAGGTGCGCTCGACGAAGCGCGGGATGACGTAGCGGGACTCCGCGCGAGGACCCGTGTACTCGGCCTGCGCGCGGGCGTACAGTCCGCTGCCGGGGAAGTCGTTCACTGTGTCTCCTGAAGAGCCTGGTAAGGGCTGAGGCGGTCGGCTGGGGGCTCGGAGGGGCCGGCGTCGGCCTGTGCCGACGCCCGGGTGGCGCTGGGCCGCCCTAGGCCGCCCCGGTGCCGCCGCCGCCCGGCATTCCGGCAGCGGTGGGCATGATGTCGTCGATGAGGCCGTACTCCTTGGCCTCGACCGGGTCGAACCAGCGGTCACGGTCGGAGTCGCGGGTGACCTGCTCCACCGTCTGGCCGGTGTGGAAGGCGGTCAGCTCCGCCATCCGCTTCTTGGTGTGCAGCAGGCGCTCGGCGTGGATCTTGATGTCCGACGCGGAGCCGGCGAGGCCGGCCGAGGGCTGGTGGATCAGGATCTCGGCGTTCGGCAGCGCGAAGCGCTTGCCGGGAGTGCCCGCGCTCAGCAGGAACTGGCCCATGGAGGCCGCCATGCCCATCGCGATCGTCACCACGTCGTTCTTGATGTACTGCATGGTGTCGTAGATCGCCATGCCGGCGGTGATCGAGCCGCCGGGGCTGTTGATGTAGAGGTAGATGTCCTTGTCCGGGTCGGAGGCAAGGAGCAGCAGCTGTGCGGTGATCTTGTTGGCGATGTCGTCGTCGACCGCCTGGCCGAGGAAGATGATCCGCTCGCCGAGCAGCCGGTTGTAGACCTGGTCGCCGAGGCCACCACCGATGGGGTCGCCGGCGGCTGTGGGCATCAGATTCGTCACGTATCCACCTGCTCGTCTTACGACGGCGCCGGGCCGTCTACACGTCTTCTGCTGGGGGCGTGGGACCCCGTGTGCTTGCCGTGTCGGACGGCTCCGGGGACTCCCCTGCCCTCGTACTCATGGACCCTAACGCGCGGGTCCCTCCGGGGAATCCCGGAGACGGAACTGTTCGCTGTGAGCGCATGCGCTCCGCCGGATGAGCAGGGATTAAGGGGTGCTCCGTAAGGGGCGCGGGGAACCGCGCGGCCCGCCCCCAGCGGGCCGCGGACGCGTCTGCCGCGCGCTGTTCGTCGGCGGGTGCGGCCCGTCGTGGGTCGCTCGCGCGGTTCCCCGCGCCCCTGGAAGGCCCTGCGGGCCCCCGGGACGTGTCCCGGGGGCCCGCAGGCCTGCTGCTGCTCGCGAGGCGGTCAGGCCTCGTTCTTCTCCTCGGAGGCGGCGGCCTCGGCCTTGGGAGTCTCGGCCTCGGGGGTCTCCTCCTCGGAGGCGGCGGCCTCGGTGGAGGTCTCGGCCCCGGTCTCGTCCTCGTCGTCGTCGAGGTCCACGACCTCGCCGTTCGTGTCCTTGACGGTGGCGGCCTCGACGACCGCGGCAAGGGCCTTGCCGCGGGCGACCTCGCCGACCAGCATCGGGACCTGGCCGCCCTCGACGACCGCCTGGGCGAACTGGTCGGGGGACATGCCGGAGGAGGCGGCCCGCCGCATGAGGTGCTCGGTGAGCTCCTCCTGGTTGACGTTCAGCTTCTCCCTGTTGACGAGCTCGTCCAGGACGAACTGCGTCTTGATGCCCTTGACCGCGGCTTCCTTGGTCTCGGTGTCGAACTCCTCGGCCGTCTTGCCCTGGATCTCCAGGTACTTCTCGAGGTCGAGACCCATCTGGCCGAGCTGGTGGTGCTCCAGGTTGTGCTTGCGGGTGTTGATCTCTTCCTCGAGGAGCTTCTCGGGGACGGGCACCTCGACGAGCTCCAGCAGCTTCTCCAGGACTCGCTCCTGGGCCTGCGTGGCCTGGTCGAACTGCTTCATGTTCTCGAGGCGCTTGCGGCTGTCGGCGCGGAGCTCCTCGAGGGTGTCGAACTCCGACGCGAGCTGCGCGAAGTCGTCGTCCAGCTCGGGCAGCTCGCGCTTGGCGACCTGGGTGACCTTGACGGTGACCTCGGCCTCCTTGCCGGCCGCCGAGCCGCCCTTGAGCTCGGAGGCGAAGGTGGCCTCGCCACCGGCCTCCAGGCCCTTCACGGCGTCGTCGATGCCGTCCAGCAGCTCGCCGGAGCCGATGGTGTAGGAGACGCCGCTCGCGACACCGTCCTCCAGGACCTCGCCGTCGACCTTGGCCTCCAGGTCGAGGGTGACGACGTCGCCCTCCTCGGCGGCACGCTCGACGGGCGCGGTCGACGCGAAGCGCTCGCGCAGCTCCTCGACGGCCTTGTCGACGTCCTCCTCACCGACCTCGACGGCGTCGACCTCGACCTCGATGCCGGAGTAGTCCGGGATCTCGATGGTCGGGCGGACGTCGACCTCGGCGGTGAAGTTCAGCGTCTCGCCGTCCTTCAGCTCCGTGATGTCGACCTCGGGCTGGCCGAGGACGTTCAGCTCGGCCTCGTTGACCGCGTCGGTGTAGAACTTCGGGAGCGCGTCGTTGACCGCTTCCTCCAGAACCGCACCGCGGCCGAACCGCTGGTCGATGACGCGCGCCGGAATCTTGCCCTTCCGGAACCCCTTCACCGTGACCTGCTGGTTGATCTTCTTGTACGCCGCGTCGAGGCTGTCCTTGAGCTCCTCGAAGGGCACCTCGATGCTGAGCCGAACCCGGGTCGGGTTCAGGGTCTCCACGGCGCTCTTCACGGTTCGGTCTCCTTGGGGGCTGACTTCTTAGGGGTTCTGCTGACATTCCCCACCGGACACGGCGGAGCCTCAGCGGATCGGCGGCCCTTGAGGGACGTAACAATGCAGACACACGGGCGCGCAGTTTGCATACTAGCCGCAGCCGGTACACGCCCCAAAAGGTGATCTCTCGCCGGTGGTCCGGCGGGGTGGTCGGGGTGGCGGGATTTGAACCCACGGCCTTCCGCTCCCAAAGCGGACGCGCTACCAAGCTGCGCCACACCCCGTCTGGTGCGACACGAAGGGTACATGCCCGCGGACCGCGCGACGCCCGCATTTCCCATGGCGTCCCCGCCCGCCGGGACGAGTGCGCACCGGGTGTGCGGCGAGGTACCGCGACCCGCTACGATACTCCAGTGCCGCGCGTCGCCGACCTGCGGCGCACGCTGTGCGGGCGTAGCTCAATGGTAGAGCCCTAGTCTTCCAAACTAGCTACGCGGGTTCGATTCCCGTCGCCCGCTCTCGACGGCTCAGGGCCAGGTCGGAGGACGATTCCTCCGACCTGGCCCTGATGCGTTGACGCGCTCCCCAGGTGGCGTCCGCCCGCCCGGGCGATCCGGCGGCGGAACGCCACCCGTCCGGTCTCATCCGTCGGGAGGGCCACCGGGCCGACACGGCCCTGACGTCGTACGCGGCCGGGGCGCCGCGGTCTGGCATGTTCCGGACATTGGCCCGATACCCCTCGGCGGTCGGGCTCTCCGGGTCCACAGGTCTCGCGCGGCCACCGGACGATCCCCGGGTCCACGCCGCCGGCTTCTTCGGGAGACGGGACGGGAGGGGACGGGGAGGGGACGGGGGGACGAGAGGGGAAGGGGAAAGGGCGAAGGGTTCGGAGAGATCCGGATCGTCCGTCAACGGGCACAGAGGGCTGACGGGCGTAGCAGGCGCACGCATGAGGGGCGTCCACGTGCCGGGGCCCCGGGCCGGCGGGGCCGGCTGTCACCGGCACCGGCGCCCTTCCGCGCCGGATGCGCGAACCCGCTCAGAACTGGATCGAGTTGATGGTCTCCGCCACGGAGTTCAGGAACCGTTGGATGTCGTCCGCCATGCCGGTGGAGGCGAGGAAGAACCCGAAGAGGACGGCGACCACCGCCGGGCCCCCCTTGAGCGATCCACCCCGTATCAACACCACCAGGACGATCCCCAACAGCAGCACCACTGACAGCGAAATGGCCACAACTGATCACACCTTACGGTCGGTCCGCTCTCCCGGCCCGGAGGTGCAGCCCCGCACACCCCCGCCAGAACCATCGTGCCACCAACTGGCCCCCCGTATGCGGCGGGTGGGGCATCGGTAGGTCACGGAAGCGAACGACCGGACGCCGTACGGCAATTCGAGCGATCTCCCGCCCATGAATCCAGAATGATCTTTTCCATGCCCATCCATCCCCACGCACAGCCTGTTCGCAGGTAATTCGAATTGTCGGCACGGGCACATCGGCGGGTCCTGGAGCAGGGCACCGACAGATCACCAAATCCCACCCGAACGGACATATCACCGGAGTCACCCGTGGGCTTTATGCGATGTTTAGTCGCAACAAACCCGTACGTAACGGCCGGAAGCGGTGTGGTGATCGCCACAGTGGTCCCCATATCAACTTTTCTGAATACCGGGTATCCGCAGAAGGACAATCAGGAACCGCCTCAGGGGTTTCACGGAATCCCACGGACAACGCTAGGGTGCCTCAGATGTCCTACGCTGCCTCGTCCCCCGTATGTGCAGCGAGGTCGCGGACCGTCTCCCCCGGTTCCTGGTGGGAGGGTCCGTGACGAACTCGCTCCGTCCGCACGGCCAACAGAGGGCCCCCCTCCCGCCGACCCGGCCCCCGGCGCCGGGGGTGCCCGGTCCGCGTCCGCCCGCAGCACTCCGGACGGACGGCGCCACAGCCAGGCCGGACGCGAAGCCCGCCAAGCAGCGCGACGCGTTCTTCGACAACGCCAAGTACCTGGCGATCGTGTTCGTCGCGATGGGCCACGCCTGGGAACCGCTGACCGACCACAGCCGCGCCGCCGAGGCGCTCTACATGGTCGTCTACACCTTCCACATGCCGGCCTTCGTCCTCATCTCCGGCTACTTCTCGCGCAGCTTCGACATGCGCCCCGACCGGCTGCGGCGGCTGGTCACCGGCATCGCCGTGCCGTACGTCCTCTTCGAGGTCGCGTACTCCCTCTTCAAGCGGTGGGCCGACGACGACCCCGGCCACCCGATCAGCCTGCTGGACCCCTGGTACCTCACCTGGTTCCTGATCGCCCTGTTCGTGTGGCGGATGACCGTCCCGCTGTGGAAGGTCGTGCGGTGGCCCGTGCCGCTCGCCCTCGCCATCGCCGTCCTCGCCTCCGTCTCCCCGGACATCGGTGACGACCTGGACCTCCAGCGCGTCCTGCAGTTCCTGCCGTTCTTCGTCGTGGGCCTGTTCATGAAGCCCGAGCACTTCCAGCTGATGCGCCGCCGCGAGGTGCGGATCCTGTCGGCGCCGGTCCTCGCGGCCGCCCTCGCCCTCGCGTACTGGACCGGGCCGCACGTGAACTCGGCCTGGTTCTACCACCGCGACAGCGCCCAGGAACTGGGGGCGCCCTGGTGGGTCGGCGTCGTCGTGACGCTCGCGCTGTTCGGCGTCTCGATGGTGCTCACGTCGTGCTTCCTCGCGTGGGTGCCGCGCCGCAGGATGTGGTTCACGGTGCTCGGCGCGGGCACGCTGTACGGCTACCTGCTGCACGGGTTCCTCGCCAAGGGGTCCCGGTTCTGGGGCTGGTACGACCAGTACACCTGGCTGAGCCACCCGGTCGGCGAGGTCTTCGTGTCCGTCTTCGCCGCGGCCGTCATCACCGCGCTGTGCACTCCGCCCGTGCAGCGGATGTTCCGGTTCGCGATGGAGCCGAGGATGGAGTGGGCGTTCAAGCGGGACGCGGCCGAGGTCGCCCGCGGGCGGAGCCGGTCCTGAACCGGCCGTAGGACCGCCGGCGGGCGCTCAGCCGCGGGGCCGGTCCGGGCGCGGGTCCAGGCCCGGACCCGGGTCCAGGCCCAGGAGCGCTCGCATTTTCGCGTACTTGCGGGTCAGGCGGGTCCTGGTCGGCTCGCCCAGGACCGCCAGGCGGGCCGGGTCCGCGTTGTGGGCCAGGTCCGCCTCCTTGACCAGCAGGGCTCCCGGAGTGGCCAGGACGCGTGCGGCGTAGTCCTCCGGCGGCTCGGCCGGACGCTTGGTGACCGCCAGCACGATGGCCTTCGTACGGGGGGACAGCGCCGCCGCGCGCAGCCAGTCCTCCGTGAGCGCGTCGTCCTCCACCGCGTCGTGCAGCCAGGCCGCGGCGATCTGCGCCTCGTCGCCGCCCCGGGCCCGTACCCCGTCGGCCACCGCCCGCAGGTGCTCGGCGTACGGGCGGCCCGCCTTGTCCGTCTGCGCGGCGTGCGCGTCGCGCGCCAGGGCCTCGACCTCCGCGCAGGTCAGCAGCGGACGGTGTGCGTCGTCGGTCATGGGTCGAGTGTGCCCCCTTGCCGGACTCCCCGGGCCGAAGCCCGGCGAGTCCGGCTTCCTCAAGGACTTCCCCAAGAAGCGGACAACCTTGCCCGATCACCCCTTCCCGATCGTTTGGTAAACTAATTACTGACGATTTCTTGACACTCCCTTGACCTACTGACCACTCGGAAGGAACGGGCCCATCGGACACGCAGAGCTTCTGATCGCCATGGGCGGCGCCTTTCTGGCCGCCGCCGTCCTCGCCCGCGCGGGTGCCCGGATCGGGCTCCCCACGATCCCCCTCTTCATCCTGGCCGGGATTCTGCTCGGCCCCCACACGCCAGGCTTCGTGCTCGTCTCCGACCCGCACGAGATGGAGATGCTCTCCGCGCTCGGTCTGGTGCTGCTCCTCTTCTATCTCGGCCTCGAGTTCCACATGGACGACCTCAAGGCGGGCGGGCGCCGGATGGCCCTCGCCGGAGGGACCTACCTCGCCCTGAACGTCGGCGCGGGACTGGGCTTCGGCTTCGCCCTCGGCTGGGGCACGTCCGAGGCGCTGGTGCTCGCCGGTGTGCTCGGCATCTCCTCGTCGGCGATCGTCACGAAGGTGCTGGTCGACACGGGGCGGCTGGGCAACCCCGAGACCAAGCCGATCCTCGGCATCATCGTCGTGGAGGACGTGTTCCTCGCGCTCTACCTGGCGGCCCTCCAGCCGATCCTGTCCGGCGCGGACTCCCTCGGCTCGGCGGTCCTCGACGGCGGCAAGGCATTCGCCTTCCTCCTGCTGCTGGCGCTCGCCGCCCGCTTCGGCACGCGGGTCGTGGGGCGCCTCTTCGCCACCAGGGACGACGAGTTGCTCGTCATCTCCTTCCTCGGCGCGGCCGTCTTCATGGCGGGGGTCTCGGAGTGGTTCGGGGTCGCGGACGCGATCGGGGCGTTCATGGTCGGTCTGATGCTCGGCAGCACGACGTCCGGCGGACGCATCCTCAAGCTCGTCCATCCCCTGCGGGACGCCTTCGGCGCGATGTTCTTCTTCGCCTTCGGACTGTCCATCGACCCGGGTGATCTGCCCACGGTGCTGTGGCCGGTGCTCGCCGCGGTGGCGGTGACGCTCGTCATGAACGTGCTGGCGGGCCTCGGAGCGGCGCGCGTCTACGGGTTCGGCGCCGGGCCCGCGGCGAACATCTCGACCACCCTGCTCGCCCGGGGCGAGTTCGCGCTCATCCTCGCCACGATGGCCGCGGCCGCGGGGCTCGACGAGCGGCTGTCGCCGTTCATCGCGGGATACGTCCTGCTGCTGGCCGTTCTGGGGCCGCTGGCCGCGGTCCGATCGGACTGGCTGGCCCGCTTGCTGCCCGGCGGCAAGGAACGAACGGAACCGGAAGCACGGGAACCGGCCCGGATCGGCTGAGGCCCCTCCCCGCGACCCGGGAAGCAGGGGCACAGCCCTGCTTCCCGGGGGCGCGGGGAACTGCGCGATCAGCCCCCACCGGTCCGCACCCGACCACAGCCGCAGCCGCAGCCGAGCTCAGAGCGTCGCCGGCCCCGTCGTAGCCCCCTCACGGCAGATCAGCAGCAGCGCCCGGTCGTCGTTCACGTCCTTCGCCACCGCCTCGATCAGATGCCAGGCCGCCCCGTGGAACCCGCCCGCCACATACCGGTCGGCCTCCCCGGTCAGCCGGTCGATGCCTTCGACGATGTCGCGGTCGGCCGTCTCCACCAGCCCGTCCGTGAACAGCATCAGCACGTCCCCGGGACGCAGCGACCCCTTCACCGGGTCGAACTGCGCGCCGTCGTACACCCCGAGCAGCGGCCCCTCCGCGGCCTTCTCCTCCCAGCGCCCGTTCCCCGCGCTGAGCTGCAGCCCCGGCGGATGCCCCGCGGTGAAGAGCTCGTAGTCCCCCGAGTCCAGGTCCAGGACGAGGTGGGTCGAGGTGGCGAACCCCTCCTCCCAGTCCTGGCGCAGCAGGTACCCGTTCGCCGCGGGCAGGAAGGCGTGCGGCGGCAGGGACCCGAGCAGGCCCCCGAACGCGCCGGACAGGAGCAGGGCCCGCGAGCCCGCGTCCATTCCCTTGCCGGAGACGTCGGTGAGGACCACTTCGAGCGTGCGGCCGCCGTTCGTGCGGGCCGCGACGACGAAGTCGCCGGAGAACGACTGCCCGCCGGCCGGCCGCAGGGCCATCTCCCGGTGCCAGCCCGCGGGCAGCTTCGGCAGCTTGCTCTGCACCCGGATCCGCTCGCGCAGGTCGAACAGCATCGTGCCGCCCCGCCGCCACGGCACCCCGACCCGGCTGCGGAACTGCGCGATCAGCAGCCCGAAGAACCCGCACGCGGCGACGACCAGCACGATCCCCGGTGTCACCCGGGAGGGGCCCTCGGTGTAGGGGCCGAGCTTCACGGACTCCACGATCAGCGCGGTGGCCGCGGCGGCGTACAGCCCGAGCAGGCTGGAGGGCCGCAGCAGCAGCCCGCCCGCGACGATGGGCAGGACGAGCATCGCGGGCGAGCACCAGACGGAGTTCACGAGTGTCACGCAGGCGATCACGGGAATGGTCAGCAGGAGGCCGGCGAGGGCGACCCAGTCGGATCCGTCGCCGCGGAAGTAGTCCACGGCGGATCTGCGCAGCCCGGTGCGGACCCGGTGTACCTGCTTCTTCAACCGGGCCGTGAACGTATCGGCCGCCGCGCGCCGCTCTCGTCCTGCTGCCATTAGTTCGGGACCCTATCCATCGGACCAGGTGCTTGGCACGGGAGGTCCCACTTGTCCCCCGTCCGGGGACGGAAGTCACAGGGAAGTCCGGCCCTCGCAGAGCGTAAGGCCGGATGGGTACCCGGCACCGCAGAGCCGGGGGAAATCCGGTCGCTGATCGCGGATCGCCCTGGTAGGCATGGGGACATGACGACAGACTTGCGCGTGCTGCGTCCGGCCGACTGGGACGAGTGGTACGGGAGACTGGAGCTGGCGTTCGGCGGGGTCCCGGAGTCCCCGGAGGAACGGGCCCTGTGGAGGGACCTCACGGAGCACGACCGTTCCCTCGGAGCCTGGGACGGCGACGAGTGCGTGGGCACGGCCGGGGCCTTCACCTTCCGGGTCACGGTCCCGGGCGGGGCCGCCGTGCAGGCCGCGGGCGTCACGATGGTGAGCGTCGCCCCGACCCACCGCAGGCGCGGGGTGCTGACCGCGATGATGCGGCGTCAACTGGACGACATACGGTCCTGGGGCGAGCCGCTCGCGGTGCTGACGGCATCGGAACCGGCCATCTACGGCCGGTTCGGCTACGGCATAGCCACCCAGCAGCTGCGTGCCACGATCGACACCAGCCGGGTGCGCCTCACGGTGCCGGAGGGCACGGACGACGTACGGCTGCGGCTCGTGAAGGCGGACGCGCCCGAGGTGCGCGACGCCTGCGAGGCGGTGTACGCGCGCCTGGTGCCGACGCGGCCCGGGATGCTGGAGCGGCGGCCCGGCTGGGAGCGGCTGCCGCTGCTCGACGCGGAGGACGACCGCAAGGGCACCTCACCGCTGCAGTGCGTGCTGGCGCGGCGGGACGGCGAGGTCGTGGGATACGCGCGCTACTTCAACAAACCGGACTGGGACGCGGCCGGGCCGAAGGGCACGATCGAGCTGCGCGACCTGGAGGCGCTCGACCCGGCCGCCTACGCGGCGCTGTGGCGCCACCTGTTCGACATCGACCTGACGTCGCGGGTGAGGATGTACAACAGGCCCGTCGACGACGCCTGGCAGCACCTCGTGTCCGACAACCGGCGGTGCGACATGGCGCCGCGGGACTCGCTGCACGTGCGGCTCGTGGACGTGGGCGCGGCGCTGGAGGCACGGACGTACCAGGCGCCGGTGGACGTGGTGTTCGAGGTGGCGGACGCCTTCTGCCCCTGGAACGAGGGGCGGTGGCGGCTCACCGGCGACGCGAAGGGCGCGTCCTGCGCGCGGACCGGTGACGCGGCCGACATCGCCCTGTCCGTACGGGATCTGGGGGCGGCCTGTCTCGGCGGTGTGTCCCTCTCCTCCCTCGCCGCGGCGGGACGGGTACGGGAACTGCGCCGGGGCGCCCTCGCGGATGCCTCGGTCGGTTTCGCCTCCGTGGTGGCCCCCTGGCTGCCGCACGGCTTCTGAGCCGGTCCTCCCTGTTGCCGGCGTGAACCTCCCGCGCGGCGGTCTCCCACGGCGCCCCCTGCGGCTTCGCACGGCTTCGTACGACCTCCTGCGGTCCGGTGGGATCCCGTGTACCCCGCCGGGCCGGGCTCATGCCGCACAGGACGTACGCCCCGGCGGCCAGGGGAATACCGGGGCACCGGCACCGCGCGCCAGCTGCGGAAACCTTCATCCGTCGGTCCCGCCGCGCACCCGCCGCACCCGCGCGCCACGCCGTCGCCGGGGTGCGCGCACGACCGGGTGCGGACGACCGGACGCCTCCGTACGCCGCCGGGTCATGCTCTTGACAGATCGCGAAGAGCCACTTGTAAGGTCTAGGCCAACAGAACGCGCCGTTCCGTCCGGTGAGTTGGCCCTTCGCGGGAGCAACCCCCCGTGCACGGACGGCCGGAGCGCGTCACCTTCGCGCCTCTTGGCCCCACCCACGAGAGGCCGGTCCCGTCGCGTGCGGCCCCCCACACCGCCGCACGCTCCAGGGAAGGCCTGATGTGAAGGAGTTCCCATGCACGCCAGCAGGAAGACGGCTGCCCTCGTCGGCGCCGTGCTCGCCCCCGTCGTCGCCGTGAGCCTCCCCGCCGGTTCGGCGAGCGCCCACGGCTACGTCTCCGACCCGCCCAGCCGTCAGGCGCAGTGCGCCGCGGGCACGGTGTCCTGCGGGGACATCGCCTACGAACCCCAGAGCGTCGAAGGCTCCAAGGGCCTGACCAGCTGCAGCGGTGGCAACAGCCGCTTCTCCGAACTGGACGACGACAGCAGGGGCTGGACCGTCACGCCGGTGGCGAAGAACACGACGTTCTCGTGGAAGCTCACCGCGCAGCACTCCACCAGCACGTGGGAGTACTACGCCGGCGGCCGGCAGATCGCCGTGTTCGACGACGGCGGCGCCAAGCCGGGCGCGGTGGTGAACCACCAGGTCGACTTCGGCGGTCTCAGCGGCCAGCAGAAGGTCCTGGCCGTCTGGAACGTGGCCGACACCGACAACGCCTTCTACGCCTGCATCGACGTCAACGTCGGCGGCTGACGGGCCGTCCCGGCCGGGTGAACATTCCGGCCGGGACCGGGCCGGCCCGGTCCGGTCCCGGCTCGACCCGGCGCGTACTCGCGCCGGCCCGGCGCGTACCTACGGCGTGAGCCCCCCACCTTCTCCCGCCGCCCCCTCGCGCCGTCCCCCACACCCCACCCCCCACAGGAGTCGACATCGTGCACCGCCGCATACTCGGGCTGCTGACCGCCACCGGCGCGGCCGCCGCCCTCTGCACGCTCACGCTCGCCCCGACGGCCTCCGCCCAGAAGGCCGGCGAGGACACCGCCGCGGCGGCGTTCGTCGTCAGCGAGAGCCAGTTCGACGAGATGTTCCCGAGCCGGAACCCGTTCTACACCTACAGCGGTCTCACCGCCGCGCTCGACGCCTACCCCGGCTTCGGCGACACCGGCGGCGACACGGTGAAGAAGCAGGAGGCCGCCGCCTTCCTCGCCAACGTGAGCCACGAGACCGGCGGCCTGCAGCACGTGGTGGAGCAGAACACCGCCAACTACCCGCACTACTGCGACACCACGCAGCCCTACGGCTGCCCGGCCGGCAACGACAAGTACTACGGCCGCGGCCCGGTCCAGCTCAGCTGGAACTTCAACTACAAGGCCGCGGGCGACGCGCTCGGCATCGACCTGCTCAACAACCCCGACCTCGTGCAGAACGACGCGGCCGTGGCCTGGAAGACGGGCCTGTGGTACTGGAACACCCAGAGCGGGCCCGGCACCATGACGCCGCACGACGCCATGGTGAACGGCGCCGGCTTCGGCGAGACCATCCGCTCCATCAACGGCAGCCTGGAGTGCGACGGCGGCAACCCGGGCCAGGTCCAGAGCCGGATCGACAACTACCAGCGCTTCACCCGGCTGCTCGGCGTCGAACCCGGCGGCAACCTCGGCTGCTGAGCCCGGCCCCCGGGCGGCGTCCGCCCCGCGCCTCTTCCAGGCCCCGCCCCCCTGCCTCTCTCCCTTTCTCCCCCCACGCACCAAGGAGAACCATGCTCTCCCCACGCAAGCTGACGGTGTCCCTGGCCGTCGCGGCCGCGCTGGGCGCCGCCGCCGTCGTCGTCGGGCCCGCCGAACGGGCCACGGCCGTGGCGGACACCATCCCGCTCACCCTGAAGAACGCCTCGGGCAGCGGCGAGCAGGTGTACGTGTACGTCATCGGCACCGAACTCGCCTCCGGCAAGCAGGGGTACGCCGACGAGAACGGCGTCTTCCACGCCTGGCCGGCCGGTGGTGCCCCGCCGGTCCCGGCCCCCGACGCCTCGTTCGCCGGTCCCGCCGACGGCGCGTCCAAGACCGTCCGGCTGCCGAAGTTCTCCGGCCGCGTCTACTTCTCGTACGGCGAGAAGCTGGACTTCCGGCTCGCCGACGGCGGGCTCGTGCAGCCCGCCGTGCAGAACGCCTCCGACCCCAACCACGACACCCTGTTCAACTGGACCGAGTACACCCTCAACGACTCCGGTCTGTGGCTGAACTCCACCCAGGTGGACATGTTCTCCGCGCCCTACTCCGTGGGCCTCACCGCCGGTGACGGCTCCGTCAAGGAGACCGGCAAGCTGAAGCCGGGCGGCTACCAGGCCGTCGTCAACGGCCTCAAGGAGCAGGGCGGCGGCTGGGAAGGACTGGTCGAGTCCCGCGGCGACGGAACGCCGCTGCGCGTACTGGCCCCCGGGCACGGCATCTCCGCGGGCGCGATCCCGGCCGGGGTGATGGACGACTACATCGACCGGGTCTGGGCGAAGTACGCCACCGAGACCCTGACGGTGACCCCGTTCAAGGACCAGCCCGACAAGAAGTTCGAGGGCCGGGTCAACGGCGGCAGGATGGAGTTCACCGACGGCACCGGTGCCGTCGTGACGTCCTTCGACAAGCCCGACTCCGACTCCGTCTTCGGCTGCTACAACAAGCTGGACGCCCCCAACGACCAGGTCCGCGGCCCCATCTCGCGCACCCTGTGCGCCGCGTACAACCGGTCGACCCTGCTCAGCAACCCCCAGCAGCCCGACGCCGACGCGTCCGGCTTCTACCGGGACGGCGTCACCAACCACTACGCCCGGCTGGTCCACGAGCAGATGCAGGACGGGCAGGCGTACGCCTTCGCGTTCGACGACGTCGGCAACCACGAGTCGCTGGTGCACGACGGCGCCCCGAAGGACGCGACGATCTCGCTCGACCCGTTCGACTGAGCCGGTCCTGAGGTGGTTGAGCCGCCGGGGTGGCCCTTGAGCCACCCCGGCGGCGCTATGCCTGCTGGCAGGTAGGGCACCAGAAGAGGTTGCGGGCGGCGAGACCGGCGGTACGGATCTCGCCGCCGCAGACGTGGCAGGGCAGGCCAGCCCTGCGGTACACGTAGACCTCGCCACCGTGGTCGTCCCTGCGCGGCGGGCGGCCCATCGCCTCCGGTTCGTGCTCCGGGCGGACCGTGTCGATCCGGTTGTTCCGGACCCCCTCGCGCATGAGCACCACCAGGTCCGCCCACATCGCGTCCCACTCGGCCCGCGTGATGTCCCGGCCCGGCCGGTACGGGTCGGTGCCGTGGCGGAAGAGGACCTCCGCGCGGTAGACGTTGCCGACGCCCGCGATGACCTTCTGGTCCATCAGCAGGGCGGCGATCGTCGTACGGCTGCGGGCGATCCGCGCGTACGCACGGTCGGGCTCGGCGTCCTCGCGCAGCGGGTCGGGGCCCAGGCGGTCGTGCACCGCCTGCTTCTCCGTGTCCGTGATCAGGTGGCAGGTGGTGGGGCCGCGGAGGTCCACGTACGCGGTGTCGTTCGCGAGCCTCAGCCGGACCGTGTCCGTGGGCGGGGGCGCGGGGGCGTCACCGAAGGCCACCTTGCCGAAGAGGCCGAGGTGGATGTGGACCCAGTCCTCCCTCTCGAAGCGGAGGAAGAGGTGCTTGCCGTGGGCCTCCGCCGTGGTGAGGACCGTGCCGTCCAGGAGGGCGGCGGCGTCCGCGAACTTGCCCTGCGGGCTGGTGGCGTGTGCCCTGCGGCCACCGAATCCGCCGAGGTAGTCCTCGGCCAGCCGGTGGATGGTGTGCCCTTCCGGCACGGGGTGACCTCCGGTCGGGTGGGGGACGAGCTTCAGGGCTGCGCCCCGGACCCCAGTCCCATCCGTTTCGTCCGCGGGTGCGTGGGGGCTTGTCGCGCAGTTCCCCGCGCCCCTGAAGGGGCTTTCGTCCGCGGGTGCGTGAGGGCCTGTCGCGCGGTTCCCCGCGCCCCCGAAGGGGCGGAGGTGCGGGGAACCGTGAAGTCAGCTCTGCGGGTGGTGGGGCGGGATCGGGGGGAGGTCGCCCGTCGTCTCGTACGCCGACAGCATGTCGATCCGGCGGACGTGCCGCTCGTCGCCGGAGAACGGCGTGTCGAGGAACGTCTCGACGAACTTCGTCGCCTCCTCCTGGGAGTGCATCCGCGCGCCGACGGCGATGACGTTGGCGTCGTTGTGCTGCCGCCCGAGTGCCGCCGTCTCCACGCTCCACGCGAGAGCGGCCCGCACCCCCTTCACCTTGTTCGCGGCGATCTGCTCACCGTTGCCCGATCCGCCGATCACGATGCCCAGGGCCCCCGGCTCGGCCGCCGCGCGCTCCGCGGCGCGCAGGCAGAACGGCGGGTAGTCGTCCTGGGCGTCATGGATGAGGGGCCCGCAGTCGACGGGCTCGTGCCCGGCCGACTTGAGCCACTCGACGAGGTGGTTCTTGAGTTCGAAACCGGCATGGTCGGAGCCGAGGTACACGCGCATGGTCCGAGTGTGGCACGGCTGTTTCGGATCGGCCGCGTCGGGGCATGCGCAGAAGACTTCCGAGGCGAATGAGGGAAAGTGTAAGTAAAACCACAGAACCTCAAGGCAATCTCAAGTAACAATCTGGATTCAAAGGTTCACCTATTCATTCACCTGGGATTCACTGGACCGGCTCGTCGCTGGGCCGCTGTGCCCGACGGCCGCGCACCGTCAGCAACCTCCCCACAGTCCCGGCGCAAAGGAACACCGCCCATGACTTCGCAGCCGACCCTGAACAAGGCCGGTAACGGCCCCGAGGGCTCCGGAGAACCCGACGCCGGCCTGCAGGCCGGACTCAAGAACCGCCACCTGTCGATGATCGCGATCGGTGGGGTCATCGGCGCCGGCCTCTTCGTCGGCTCCAGCTCCGGCATCGCCACCGCGGGCCCCGGCATCCTGGTGTCGTACGCCCTCGTCGGGACGATGGTCGTCCTCGTGATGCGGATGCTCGGCGAGATGTCCGCCGCCAACCCGACCTCGGGCTCGTTCTCCGCGCACGCCGACCGGGCGCTCGGCCGCTGGGCGGGCTTCTCGATCGGCTGGCTGTACTGGTTCTTCTGGGTGGTCGTGCTCGCGATCGAGGCCACGGCGGGCGCGGTGATCCTGGAGAGCTGGGTCCCGGCCGTCCCCCAGTGGGGCTGGGCGCTCCTCGTCATGGTCGTGCTGACCGCGACGAACCTGGTCTCCGTGGGCTCGTACGGCGAGTTCGAGTTCTGGTTCGCCGGCATCAAGGTCGTCGCGATCGGCGCCTTCATCGTCATCGGCGCCCTCGCGGTCCTCGGCATCCTGCCGGGGGTAGACAGCGACAGCGCCGGTCTCGGGAACCTCACCGGCCACGGCGGCTTCCTGCCGAACGGGCCCGGCGCGATCCTGACCGGCATCCTGCTCGTCGTCTTCTCCTTCATGGGCAGCGAGATCGCCACCCTCGCGGCGGGCGAGTCGGAGGACCCCCAGCGCGCCGTCACGAAATCCACCAACAGCATCATCTGGCGGATCGGCGTCTTCTACCTCGGCTCGATCTTCGTCGTCGTCACGCTGCTGCCCTGGGACTCCAAGGCCATCCAGGAGGACGGCTCGTACGTCGCCGCCCTGAACTCGCTCGGCATCCCGAACGCCGGCGAGATCATGAAGTTCATCGTGCTGACGTCCGTCCTGTCCTGCCTCAACTCCGGCCTCTACACGGCCTCCCGCATGGCGTTCTCGCTCGGCCGGCGCGGTGACGCGCCGACGTCCTTCGCCCGCACCACGGAGCGCGGCGTCCCGCGGACCGCGATCCTCGCGTCGGTCGCCTTCGGCTTCGTCGCGGTGTTCTTCAACTACGAGTTCCCCGACACGGTCTTCCTCTTCCTGGTCAACTCCTCCGGCGCCGTCGCGCTGTTCGTCTGGCTCGTCATCTGCTGCTCGCAGCTGCGGATGCGGAAGATCATCGAGCGCGAGTCGCCGGAGAGGCTGGTCGTGCGGATGTGGCTGTACCCGTACCTGACGTACGCCACGATCGCGCTGATCGTCTTCGTGCTCGGCTACATGCTCACCGACACCGAGCACGACGGCCGCAAGACGGTCCTGCTGTCGCTGCTGGTCGCGGCGGTCGTGGTGGGCATCTCCCTGGTGCTGGAGAAGATGCGCCGGCGGCACCGGACGCCGAGCGGGTCCGCCGGCTGACCGTACGTCCGCCGTCCCGCACGACCGTTGCTCCGTACGACGCCTCCGTGGGCCTTTCCCGCGGAGGCGTCGTCGTGTGCGGGACCGCCGGTCACAGGGGGGTGAAGCTGTCCCGGACCTCGTGGTAGACGGGGAGGGCCCGGTCCTCGATGGCCGGGTTGTACCAGGTGCTGATCTCGTACGACCGGCTGTCCGTGTCGAAGCCGAGCAGGCGGACGTGCCAGGGCCGGCCCTTCGCCGTCACCGTGTACTCCCAGACGACCGCGGGCCGCCCGCGGAACGTGGTCTCCTCCAGCCGGATCAGCCGGTAGTCCAGACCCTTGCGGGTGGTCGTCTCCGTCCTCTCCCACTGGTCCATCAGATCGCCGCGGGCCGTGGAGGCGTTGGCCAGGATCTCCTGCTCGGTGTCCGGTGAGGTGTAGTGGATCTGGGCGCCGCTGCGCACCACCCGGTCCCAGTCCTCGGGCGGCACCCAGGCGTACATTCCCGCCTCGACACGGGAACCCGCCGGGAGGCTCGGCGGGCGGGAGGTGCCGGCGACGGTGGGCGGCGGGGAGGTCCGGGAGCCCGGGGAGGCGCCGCCCCCGCCGCCGGACGATCCGTCGGGCAGCGGGACGAGCAGGGCTGCGAGAGCCCCCGCGACGACCACGCCCACGGCGGCCACGAGGCCCTTGCGGGTCCGGTCACGGGTCCCGCTCCCGGCGCGGCGAGGTGCGGGCGGCTCGACGGGGCCCAGCGGTTCCCCCGGCGGCATCGGGGCGGGGCGGGGCTCCGTGGGCAGCCCGGCGCCGGCGGCTGCCCGCGGGGGTGGCGGCGGCCCGGGCGGTTCTGCCGGCGCCTCGTTCTCCGGCTGCGGTTCCGGCTCCGGCTCCGGCTGCGACTGCGGCTCTGTCTCCGGCCGCGGCTGCGGCTGCGGCTGCGGTGGTTTCGGCCGCTTCAGGCGGACTCCCGGTGCGCGGAGTGCGCGCCCGGGGGTCGCGCCCTCGGAGGGGATCTCGGGGGTGCCCCCGGACGGGGCCTCGGAGGAGGTGTTCCCGGCGCCGGGGGCCGCGGGCCCCGGCACGGCGTCCTGCACGGGCTCCGCCGTACCGCCGGTGCCTTCGCCCGCCGGCGTGGGAGTGGGCGCGAGCGCGGTCGTGGGCGGCTCCTCCGCCTCGTCCGGGGCGGCGGGGGGCCACGTCGCCGCTCCCGTGCCGCCGTTCGCCACCGGGGCCAGGAGCGAGGGCAGTTCCTCCAGCCGGGGGCGCTCCGCCGGGTCCTTCCGCAGCAGGGCCGTGAGCGTGTCCCGCAGCTCCCCCGCCGCGGACGGGATCTCGGGCTCCTCGTACAGCACGGCGTGCAGCGTCGCGAGGGTCGTCGCGCGGGAGAAGGGGGACCGGCCGCCGAGCGCCGCGCAGAGGGTGGCGCCCAGGGACCAGAGGTCGGACGGCGGGCCCTGAGGGCGGCCGGAGATCCGCTCGGGCGCCATGTAGTCGGGGGAACCGACCAGCATGCCGGCCATCGTCAGGGCTTCCATGTCCTGGATGGCGGCGATGCCGAAGTCGGTGAGCACGACCCGCCCGGCACGCCGCTCGACGAGGACGTTGCCCGGCTTGATGTCCCGGTGCAGGACGCCGCCCGCGTGCACCTGGCGGAGTGCCGCGACCAGTTCGAGTCCGATCCCGGCCGTGTCGCGCGGGTTCAGCGGTCCGTCCGCCGCCACGACCCGTTCGAGGGAGCGCCCGTCGACCAGTTCCATCACGATCCACAGTCGCTCGCCCTCGTCCACGACGTCGTACACGCGCACCACGTTGGGGTGGTCGATCCGGGCGGTGGCCCTGGCCTCGCGCAGGGTCCGCTCGCGGCGGGTCCTGGCATCCTCCTGGTCCATTCCGTCTATGCGCATCTCCTTGACGGCGACCTGCCGGTCGAGTGTTTCGTCGGTCGCCCGCCACACCCGCCCCATTCCCCCCTGCCCAATGATTTCGACCAGTCGGTACCGGCCGGTCACCAGCAATCCCGGAATACCACCCCTCGTCATTTCCGGCACCCTCATGCCCCCCTTCAACACCTGCCCCAGAAAAAACGCAAAGGAGCACAATGGCCACAACTTTACGCCGCACCAGCATAGTGCGGAGAAATCTTGTGGTACCTCTTCAAGTACTGCGAATTCAGGCGCAGTACGGGGATACAAGGGGGACGAACATGAGTTCTCGTCGCATGACGATCGCCGCGGGATCGCTGCTCACCGCATCTCTGTCGGCGGTGATGATTCTTTCCGCCCCCGCCGGCGCGGACGACCCGGGGCCGATGAGCGACAAAGGGGGAAAGGCCGTCGACGAAGCCCCGGCAGGTGTAAAACTGGCGACCGAACTGCCCGAGAAGATCGAGGTCGACAACAGCTCGAAGAAAACGACGATCACCGCCACGGTGGAGAACGGGGGCACGAAGGACAGCGGAGAGGTCCGGCTGCTCGTGGTCGGCTTCGACGGCCTTTCGGTCAAGGGCGTCGAGGGATGCGCGAAAATCACCGAAGAGGATCTCCCCGACGGAGCGAACAGCGGCTATGCCTGCGCCATCGACAACCTGGCCGCCGGAAAGTCGAAGTCGTACGCCGTGGACGCGACGTTCGACCTGAAGAAGGAGGGCAGGATCTGTCTGCCCGTCCAGGACGCCGACGGCAGGAAGACGTTCTGGCAGCAGGGGCCGGTCCCGTTCGGAGCGAACGACCCCTCGCCGAACGCCCCGGCGACGCCTCTCCTGCTGGGCACCGACAACAGCCCGGTCACACCGGGCGGCGACAAGGCGGGGGACGAGGCCGGGGACAGGAGCGGGGGCCAGGAGCTGCCCAGGACCGGACCGGCCGACCGGGTCCTGCCGCTCGGCGCGGCGGGCGCCGCGCTCGTCTCCGCGGGAGCGGTGGGGCTGTGGTGGACGCAGCGGCGCCCCGGGCGGAGCGAGTCGTAAGGGTGGCCGCACGAGGCGGAAGGGGCTCACCGGTGCACGAACCGGTGAGCCCCTTCCGTGTGAACCGGTGAAACGGTGAACCGGTACCCGGTCGCCCGGGCCGCCGGTCCTCCGTCGTTCTCCGTCAGTTGTTCTCCGTCAGTTCTCGCGGTGGACGAACTTCCAGGCGGCGGGGAGCAGGCCCATCGCCAGGGCGGCCTTGACGGCGTCGCCGATCAGGAACGGGGTGAGGCCCGCCGCCACGGCCTGGGTCGCCGTCATGTCGGCGACGAGGGCCAGGTACGGGACGCCGATCGCGTAGATGACCGCCTCGCCCAGCAGCATCGCGCCCGCCATGCGCACCACCGAGCGGTCCGCGCCGCGGCGGGCGAGGGCGCCCACGACGGTCGCGGCGAGCAGCATGCCGAGGATGTAGCCGAAGGACGCGGTGGCGCCGGAGCTCCCTTCGGAGAACCACGGCAGGCCCGCCAGGCCGAGCAGCGCGTACAGGGCCAGGGCGGCGAGGCCGCGGCCGGCGCCGAGCGCGGTGCCGACGAGCAGGGCCGCGAAGGTCTGGCCGGTCACCGGCACCGGGGAGCCCGGTACCGGTACCGCGATCTGCGCCGCGAGGCCGGTGAGCGCGGCGCCGCCCGCCACGAGTGCGATGTCCCGGACGCGGGAGGCGGGGAGGAGGTCGGCGAGGACCTGGCGCGGGTGGGTCGTTGCGACGGCGGTGGTCATGGGGGCTCCGGCGGGGGTGCGGGCGGGGGACGTCCTGACGCTATCCCAGGGCGGTCGGGCCACTCACCGTCAGTGGTCGACAAGGGGGCGACGGGGGGTTGGTGCACCTCCGACAAAGGGTGTCACATACACCTGCGAGGGCGTGATACCGGTCACTGAGGCGGGGTGCCTTTCCCGCGGCGCACGCCGCGGTGTGCACCACCGCATGTGCCGCCGTGTCCGCAGCCGCATGCGCCGCCGCGTTCACCGCCGTGGGCACGGACACGCGGCCCCGCCCTCTTGCCCAGGCATCGCACTTGCAAGTAACTTGCAATAAGAGCCGCGGATTCGTCCGGGCGCGCCCTGCCCCGTGATCGTCTTCTCACCTTTCACGCGGCGGGCGAGGAAATGGAGGACCCCCGCGAGGACGTGACTCGCGGGGGTCCCCCCGTTTCAGGTCGCGCCTGCGGGTCCGCCACGGCTGACCGCGCAGTTCCCCGCGCCCCTGGAGAACGGGGCGCAGCCCTTCTTACAGGTTGCTGAAGTCCGGGTCCTGCGTGCGGGTGCGCTTGAGTTCGTAGAAGCCCTGGACCGATGCGACGAGCAGGGTGCCGTCCCACAGCCTGGCCGCTTCCTCGCCCTGCGGGGCCGGGGTGACGACCGGGCCGAAGAAGGCGATCTGCTCGCCGTCCGCGCCGGGGACGGCGATGACGGGCGTGCCGACGTCCTGGCCGACCTTGTCGATGCCCTCCTTGTGCGAGGCGCGCAGCTCGGCGTCGAACTCGAAGTCCTTCTGGTCCGCGTGGTCGAGCAGGTCGGCGGGGAGGCCCACCTCGTCGAGCGCGCCGGCGATCGCCTCCCTCGTCGGGCCCTGCCCGTCGTTGTGGATGCGGGTGCCGAGCGCGGTGTAGAGCGGGCCGAGGACCTCGGCGCCGTGCTTCTGCCAGGCCGCCGTCACCACGCGGACCGGCTCCCACGCCGAGGTGGACATCGTCTCGCGGTATTCGTCGGACAACTCGTCCAGCTTCGGCTCGTTCAGCACGGCGAGGCTCATGATGTGCCAGCGCACCTCGATGTCCCGGACCTTCTCCACCTCCAGGACCCAGCGGGAGGTCATCCACGCCCAGGGACACAGCGGGTCGAACCAGAAGTCGACGGGAGTCTTGGCGGAAGGCTGCTCGGACATGCTTCTCCTCGGTGAGGGGCGGTCGGTTCGGTCAGCGTCCTTCGGGGTCCGTCACGGACCGGAGGTCCCGGTTACTGCTCCCAGCCTCAACGCGATCGGTCACCCGCGCCATTCCCGATCGGCCGCCCGCGACTGCCCCGCCGGCCACTCACGTCTTCCCCGTCAACCGCCCGCCCTTCTCCCGCACAGCCGCCCCCGCACCGCCCTGACAGCCGGTCCGTCCCTCCCCGGAAGCCACCCGCACCCCTCCCGTTCCGTCGCCCGTCCTCACCTTCCCCGCCGTTCCCGGGTGTCCCGTGTCAGGTGCGCATGGCAGGATCGGTGCTGTTCACACGCATGCATCCGTCCCCATGACGCCACGAGGGAGTGCCGCCCGTGCCCGGTGAGAATCTGTCCCGCGACGAGGCCCGCGAGCGGGCCGCACTGCTGTCCGTCGAGGAGTACGAGGTGTCCCTCGACCTGCGCTCCGCGATCGGCGGGACGGACTCCGAACCGCGCACCTTCCGCTCGGTGACGACCATCCGCTTCCGCAGCGCGGAGCCGGGCGCCACGAGCTTCGCGGACCTGATCGCACCGGCCGTCACGGCCGTCTCGCTGAACGGCCGGGACCTGGACCCGGGCGCGGTCTTCGACGGCTCGCGCATCCTCCTGGAGGACCTGGCCGAGGACAACGAGCTGGTCGTCGACGCCCGGTGCGCGTACAGCCGTACCGGCGAGGGCATGCACCGCTTCGTCGACCCCGAGGACGGCGAGGTCTACCTCTACACGCAGTACGAGCCGGCCGACGCCCGCCGCGTCTTCGCCAACTTCGAGCAGCCCGACCTCAAGGCGCCCTACCGCTTCGAGGTGCGGGCCCCCGAGGGCTGGGTCGTGTGGAGCAACGGCGCCGGCGAACTCACCGACGGGGTCTGGCGGTTCGCCGGGACCAAGCCGATCTCGACGTACATCACGGCGGTCGTCGCCGGCCCCTACCACCACGTGACCGACTCCTACGAGCGCGTCCTGGCGGACGGCACCCGGCTGGAGATCCCGCTCGGCGCGCTCTGCCGCAAGGGCCTCGCCAGGCACTTCGACGCCGACGACGTCTTCCGGATCACCAAGCAGGGCCTGGACTTCTTCCACGACCACTTCGACTTCCCGTACCCGTTCGGGAAGTACGACCAGGCGTTCGTGCCCGAGTACAACCTCGGCGCGATGGAGAACCCGGGTCTCGTGACCTTCCGCGAGGAGTTCATCTTCCGCGGGAACGTGACGCGGGCGTCGTACGAGCGCCGGGCGAACGTCATCCTGCACGAGATGGCCCACATGTGGTTCGGCGACCTGGTGACCATGGTCTGGTGGGACGACCTGTGGCTCAAGGAGTCCTTCGCGGACTTCATGGGCACGTTCTCGATGGTCGAGGCGACCCGCTTCACGGACGGCTGGATCACCTTCGCCAACAACCGCAAGGCGTGGGCGTACCGCGCCGACCAGCTGCCCTCCACCCACCCGGTCACCGCCGACATCCGCGACCTGGAGGACGCCAAGCTCAACTTCGACGGGATCACGTACGCGAAGGGGGCCTCGGTCCTCAAGCAGCTGGTGGCGTACGCGGGCCGGGACGCCTTCCTGGAGGGCGCACGCCGCTACTTCAAGCGCCACGCGTACGGGAACACGCGCCTCGGCGACCTGCTGGCGGCGCTGGAGGAGACCAGCGGGCGCGACATGGCGGCCTGGTCGCGGGCCTGGCTGCAGACCGCCGGCGTCAACTCCCTCACCCCGCAGGTGCTCCTCGACGCGCAGGGCCGGGTCTCGGAGCTGGCGGTCCTCCAGGAGGCCGCCGAGTCGCATCCGGAACTGCGGCCGCACCGGGTGGCCGTGGGCCTCTACCGGCGCGAGGGCGCGGACGGCTCCCTCGTGCGGTACGCGCGCGCCGAGGTGGACGTCGACGGTCCGCGCACGGTCGTCGGCGAGCTGGCCGGCGCGGACGCCCCCGAGCTGGTCCTCGTCAACGACGACGACCTCACGTACTGCAAGATCCGCTTCGACGAGGGGTCGCTGGACACGCTGCGGGCCCACCTGGGCGCCGTCACCGACCCCCTGGCCCGCGCCCTGTGCTGGTCCGCGCTGTGGAACATGACCCGCGACGCGCTCATGCCCGCCCGGGACTTCCTCGACCTGGTACTGCGGTTCGCGGGCCGCGAGTCGGACATCGGGGTGCTCCAGACGCTGCACACGTGGGCGAACTCCGCGCTCACCTTCTACGTGGCGCCCGGGTGGCGGGAGACCGGCGGGCGGCTGCTCGCCGAGGGCGCGCTGCGGGAGCTGCGGCTCGCCGGGCCCGGCAGCCAGCACCAGCTGACGTGGGCGCGCTTCTTCGCGGCGGTCGCGTCCGGCGAGGCCGATCTCCAGCTGCTGCGCGGGCTGCTGGAGGGCACGGAGAAGATCGACGGGCTGGAGGTCGACCAGGAGCTGCGCTGGGCGTTCCTCGAACCGCTCGCCGCGCACGGGATCGCGGACGAGAAGGCGCTCGCGGCGGAACTGGCCCGCGACGACACGGCGTCCGGCAAGCGGCACCAGGTGCGGTGCCTGGCCGCACGGCCCTCGGCGGCGGTCAAGGCGCAGGCGTGGGACTCCGTGGTCGAGTCGGACTCGCTGTCCAACGCGCTGGTGGAGGCGACGATCGGGGGATTCGCGCAGGCGTCGCACCGGGAGCTCTGCGCCCCGTACGCGGGGAAGTACTTCGAGGTGATCGAGCGGGTGTGGCAGGAGCGGTCCATCCAGATCGGGATGGACGTGGTGCGGGGGCTGTTCCCGTCGCTCCAGGACTCCTGGTCGACGGTGGAGGCGGCCGACGCGTGGCTCGCCGGTCACGAGGGGGCCGCGCCCGCCCTGCGGCGGCTGGTGCTCGAAGCCCGGGACGACCTGGCGCGGGCGCTGCGGGGCCAGGCCCGCGACGAGGCCGCCGCCGGCTGAGCGGACGGCGCGACTCCGCTCCCCCGAAGGGGGACGCCGCGCTGCCGGTTGACCCGCGGGGCGTGCGCAACGGTTACGGAACGCGGGGCGCCGGTGCCGTGACCCCCTGGCGGACCAGGGGGTTTCGGCGGTCGGACGTGTGTGCTTCAGGACGGCTTCGTCCTGGTTTGACGACGAGCGTGTAACAGCGGTTAGGAGGACGGCCGGAGGCGGGAGATTCGAGGGCATGAACCACAACACCCCGCTCTCCCCCCGGCCGTTCCGTCACCTGCCCGACGTGCAGCAGCGGGTGCTGACCGCCGCACAGCTCCGGGCCCGGGGCGTGACCGGCGCCGACATCGGCGCGCAGTGCCGGCCGGGCGGCTCCTGGCAGCAGCTCCTGCCGGGGGTGTTCCTGCTCCGCCCCGGCCCCGCCACCAGCGAGGAACGGCTGCACGCGGTCCTGATGTACGCCGCCTGCCCGCCCGTCACCGAGCCGGGGGTCCCCGTCCGGCCGGACGCCGGTGCGCCGCACCCCCCACGCCCTCCGCACCCCCCACGCCCCTCGCGTCCACCGCATCCCCCGCAGCGGTACGCCGACGCGATGATCACCGGTCTCGCGGCGCTCGCCCTGCACGGCTTCCCGTCCGCTCCCCCGCTGCTCTCCCTGGACCGGATCGACGTCCTCGTCCCGCGGCTGCGCCGGCTGCGCTCGACGGGCTGCGCCCGGATCGTGCGCGCGGGGGGCGTGCCGGAGCCCGAGCGGATCAACGGCCTGCCGGTGGCGCCCGTCCCGCGCGCGCTGGCCGACGCGGCCGCCCACCTCACGGACGCGGGAGCCGTACGCCGGCTGCTCACCGAGGCGGTGCGCGGCGGCCACTGCGACCCCGCGGCCGTCGTACGGGAACTGGCGCAGGCCCGGCTGCTGAGCAGGCCGCACGTGGTGGACGCGGTCGGCTGCCTGCTCGCGGAGGGCCGCGCCGTCGCCGAGGACCGGCTCTACCGCATGGTCGCCGAGCACGGCCTGCCCGACCCCGTCTGGAACGTGGACCTGCGGCTGCCCGGCGGGGCACGCCTCGGCGGTCTCGACGCGTACTGGCCCGACCACGCCGTCGCCCTCGAACTCGACACCCGGGCGCCGCGGCAGGACGACGACGCGACGTGGTCCGAGTACGCCCGCAAGCGGGAACGGCTGGAGCGGCTCGGGATCACGGTCGTCCACGTCACGCCGAAGAAGCTGCGGGACGCGCCGGAGCAGCAGGCGGCGGCCGTGCGGACGGCGCTCATGGCGGCCGGGGACCACGACCCGGCCGGGGACCACGATCGGGCCGGGGACCACGACCCGGCCGCGTACGTCGTGGTGCTGCCCCGGTAGGCGCGGATGCGTCGTGGACCGGCGCCCGGGAGGTCAGCCCTTCTTCAGCACCAGCTCCGTGTTGCGGTCCTCCGGGTCGCCGGACAGGTCCGTGCGGGCGCCGGGGGCGTTGTACGCCAGTTCCCGGTACAGGGCCGCCAGGCCCGTCTGGGACAGGTCCGCGAAGTCCGTGTCGTGCGGGGCCGCGGACTCGATGAGCGTGGTGAACAGGGAGATCGTGCCGTCGTGGTTGTCGGCGACCTCGATCACCCGGGCGAGCTGCGGGAAGTCGACGTGCGAGGCGGTGGAGACCTCCCAGAAGGAGCGGCCGTCCGGGGCGGCGTGCGGGGTGATCCTGTTCTTGTGGCTGTGGCCGTTCACCCAGGCCAGTACCGGCCGGTGGGCGCCGAGCACGGCGAGCACCTCGTCGCCGCCGTGCCGCCGCTCCCCCGGGCGCGCCGGGTCCTCGCGGAGGTTGCGCATGGTCTTGCTGGTGTGGTGGCTGAAGACGATGACGTGTTCCTTGTTCTTCTCGGCCGCTTCGAGCGCGCGCTCCAGCCACCGCAGCTGGGCGGTGCCGAGCGAGCCCTCGTAGTGGCCGCCCGGGTCGGTGGTGTCGAGGCTGATGCCGAGCAGGTCGTCCGCGATCCGGAACGTGTAGTACTGGGTCTTCTCGGCCAGGTTGGCCTGCGAGTAACCGTGGCCGACGGGGCCCGTGCCGGTGTGCGCCGGGTCGAGGTGGGCCCGGAGGTACTCGGCGGGGGTGAAGGGGGCGCGGCCCTCGTCCGGGGTGACCGGGCGCATCCTGCGCGCCTGGGACCCGAGCATCGCCTTGAAGTCGGTGCCCTTCGGGTCGCCGCCCTTCTTGACGTTCTTCCAGAAGCCGGTGCCGATGGACTCGTCGAGCGTCATCAGCTTCCTGCCGCCGACCGCGAACTCGGCGAAGAAGGGGTCGCCGGGCGCGTAGCAGCCGCCGGGCAGCGAGTCGTGGTTGCCGACCGTGGAGTACCAGGGCAGGTTCAGGCCGGGGCTGCGCACCTCGCGGATCGCGGCGGCGAGGAAGCCCTCGATGCGCGGGAAACCGAGCTGCTTGTCGGCGTCGCGCAGGGCCGAGTCGGGCTGCCAGTACAGCTTGAGGTCGCTGTTCTGCACGCCCTCGTAGTGGTCCGGGTCACCGGAGTTGGGGGTGATGCGGCCGCCGCTCATCACCTTCAGGAACCAGTCCAGCTCCGTCTTGGCGTTGTTGTCGGTGTTGTCGCCGGTGGTCATCACGAAGTGCAGCGGGGACCCGGTGACGGGGGCGCCGCGCAGCGCGTTGACGCGCTCGACGAGCGAGACCGCGCCGGGCACCGACAGGGACTCCTGGGGGCGCCAGGCGCTGGCGGTCTGGGCGCGCAGGTACTCGTACCGCAGCGGGTGCTGTACGTCGACCAGGTGCAGGTCGGTGAACTGCACGAACGCGGCGAGCGCGGTACGCCGTCCGGCCCGCCCCGCCCCGGCGGCGGCCAGGTCGCCGCGGACGACACGCGGCCAGGCGGGCCCGTCACCGAGCCGGCGGAACCCGGAGCCCGGACGCGCGGCCGCGAGGGTGGAGAGGGTGGTGCCCCGCGTGTACGGGGCCAGGGGCGCGGCCGGCGCCCTGCGGGAGACGGCGACGGACTGCCCCTGCGCGGGGGCGGCAGCGGTGCCGGCGGCGGCCTCGCCGGTGCCCGGCCGCAGCGCGAAGCCGATGCCCGCGGAGAGGGACACCGCCCCGGTGGCGGCCAGGAAGGCGCGGCGGTCACGGGCGGTGGTGGCGACAGAGCGTGTGCGCGACATGGCGCGGTCTCCCCGGGTACGAACGCGTCAGCAGTGGTCGCGGGCGGTTCGCTCGCACGAACTTCCCGTCACTACTGGATGGTTGGCACCGGGGATGGCCTGGGCGTTAACTGGACGGCAACGGGCGGCACCGATCACCGTACGTCGATCTCGCACCACCCTCCGCGTCCACCGGGCCCTCCCCGAACCGAGGCGGACCGGTCACTCGGCGTTCATCCGGCTGGGTAGGGGGAGGCCCCGGCCGCTATCCGCCGGCCGCCGCGGGACGCTCGGGGCGCCCGAGGACGTCCGTCACCCGTCCTCGCGCGGGCCGCTCCCGCCACAGTGCGAGCCCGAGGTCGACGAGTCCCGACCGCTTCAACGCGGGCACCTCCTCAAGCGGGTACCAAGCCGCCATGTCGGTGGAACCGCCGGTCTCGTGGCGCAGCTCGCCGCCGGTGACGCGGGCCTCGTAGACGATCCGCAGACCGTGGAAGTCGACGTCGGCACCGAGGCGGCGCGGATGGGTCTCCCGGAGCGTGTCGACGCCGAGCAGGGCGACCGGCTCGGCCGCGTACCCGGTCTCCTCCTCCACCTCCCGCACGACGGTGTCGTACGGGTCCTCGCCGTGGTCCATGCCGCCGCCGGGCAGCGTCCAGAGCCTGCCGTCCTTGCGCGACACCCAGCGCGCGAGGAGTATCCGCCCGTCCCGCACGCACACGGCGTAGGCCGCCACCCGCAACTCCTTGTGCATGGGCAGACGTTACGTCACGTCCATCCGCGCGTCCCGGTTTGGCCCGAGATGGACCGCATGACGTATGGCGGAATTACGCCATGCACACCTCACATCCCGGTCAGCCCTCCCCAAAAGTCCACCTCGTGGGTAAAGCTGAGCGGCCATCCGGGTTCACATACCGGACTGACGCGATCGATCCGATCACGAACGGACTTTTCCTTTACCTCCAAAGGATGCTGATGACCCCCAACCCTCAGCGCGCTCCGATCACCGGCGCGAGACGGGCGGCCCGCCTGGCCGTCGCCGCCGGCCTCGTGGCCGCGCTCTCCGCGGCCGGGCCGATACCCATGGCCCTGGCCGCGGACGACCCGGGCGCCCCCGCCGCCGACGCGCCGGTCAAGTCCGCGCGCGGCAAGCTCGGTTCGGCCGACGCCGACCTCCTCGCCGAGGCGCAGGCGGCCGGCGACAAGAACGTCACGATGATGATCGCCACCGCCCCGGGGCAGACCGAGCAGGTCGCCGGGCAGCTGGACGCGGTCAAGGGCGGCTCCGTGGGCCGCACCCACGACAAGCTCGGCTACGTCCGCGCCACCGTGCCGACCGCCCGGGCCGAGGCGGCCATCGCGGCGGCCGCCAAACTCTCCTCCGTGCACGGCATCGACCTGCGCCAGGAGATCGCGCTGGACGACCCGACCCCGTCCGCCGACCGGGCCAAGGGTGCCGAGAAGGCTCCGACCGCCGGCGCGTACCCCGCGCCCGGGAAGAACACGCCGGCGAAGAACCCGTACAACCCGTCCTTCGAGACGGGCGCCGTCGACTTCGTGGAGGACAACCCGAAGGCGGACGGCCGCGGCGTCACCATCGGCATCCTCGACTCCGGTGTCGACGTGGCGCACCCCGCGCTGCAAAGGACCACGACCGGCGAGCGCAAGATCGTCGACTGGGTGACGGCCACCGACCCGCTGATCGACAGCGACGCGACCTGGCAGCCCATGACCAACGCCCGCTCGGGCCCGGTCTTCACCTACGACGGCGAGAGCTGGCGGGCCCCGGCCGGGGACTACGCGGTCAGCCGCTTCCGCGAGTCCGCGTCCACCGGCGGCGACGCCAACGGCGACCTGAACCGCGACGGCGACACCACCGACAGCTGGGGCGTCCTCTACGACGCCGCGGCCGGGACCGCCCGCGTCGACCTGAACGACGACAACGACTTCACGGACGACACCCCGATGAAGCCGTACAAGGATGGCTACCAGATCGGCTACTTCGGCACCGACGACCCGGCGACGGCCGTCGCCGAGCGCGTGCCGTTCGTCGTGGAGATCCGCAAGGACGTCCCGATGGACCCGCTCGGCGGCAGCTGGGTCGGCAAGAAGTCCGACTTCGTCAACATCGGCATCATCGAGTCCGAGCACGGCACGCACGTCGCGGGCATCACCGCCGCCAGCAAGCTGTTCGGCGGGAAGATGAACGGCGCGGCACCCGGCGCCAAGCTCGTCTCCTCGCGCGCCTGCACCTGGACCGGCGGCTGCACGAACGTCGCGCTCACCGAGGGCATGATCGACCTCGTCGCCGACCGCGGCGTCGACATCGTGAACATGTCGATCGGCGGCCTGCCCGCGCTCAACGACGGCAACAACGCGCGCGCCGAGCTCTACACGCGCCTCATCGACACCTACGGTGTGCAGCTGGTCATCTCGGCCGGCAACTCCGGCCCCGGCGCCAACACCATCGGCGACCCCGGTCTGGCCGACAAGGTCATCTCGGTCGGCGCGTCCGCCTCCAGGGAGACCTGGGCCGCCAACTACGGCTCGGCCGTGGCGAAGAAGTACGCGATGATGCCCTTCTCCTCGCGCGGCCCGCGCGAGGACGGCGGCTTCACGCCCACGCTGACCGCGCCCGGCGCGGCGATCAACACCACGCAGACCTGGTTCCCCGGCGGCCCGGTCGCCGAGGCGGGCTACTCCCTGCCGCCCGGCTACTCGATGCTCCAGGGCACCTCGATGGCGTCCCCGCAGGCGGCGGGCGCGTCCGCGCTGCTCCTGAGCGCCGCGAAGCAGAAGCGCATCGACCTGACGCCCGCGAAGCTGCGCACCGCGCTGACCTCGACCGCCGACCACATCAGCGGTACGCAGGCGTACGAGGAGGGTGCGGGCCTCATCGACATCCAGGACGCCTGGAAGTCGATCCGCCGCGGCGCCACCGCCCACGAGTACACGGTGAAGGCCCCGGTCGACACCGCGGTCGACTTCGCGCTCAAGACCCCGGGCTTCGGCACCGGCCTCTACGACCGCGAGGGCGGCCTGAAGGCCGGCCAGAAGAAGACGTACGACGTCACCGTGACCCGGACGACCGGCGCGGACCGCGCGGTCCGGCACGAACTGCGGCTGGAGAACAACCGGGACAGGACGTTCCGGATCGTCGGCGAGGACGAGGTCTCGCTGCCGCTGAACAAGCCGGTGACGGTGAAGGTCGAGGCCAGGCCCACGAGCGCCGGGCTGAGCAGCGCCATCCTGGAGGTCGACGACCCGCGCACCGAGGGCGTCGACAAGCAGGTCCTCACCACCGTGGTGGTCGCCGCCCCGCTGGCCGCCGCGCAGAAGTACGCCTTCTCCGCGTCCGGCACGGTCCAGCGCAACTCCAGCAAGTCGTACTTCGTGACCGTCCCCGAGGGCGCCGAGAACCTCCAGGTCTCCATCGGCGGGCTGAAGGCCGGCAGCCAGACCCGGTTCATCGCCATCCACCCGTACGGCGTCCCGGTCGACAGCACCTCGACCCCGAACTGCTACAACAACTACCTCGACGGCAACGGCTGCCGCCCCGACCTGCGCTCCTACAGCGAGCCGCAGCCGGGCGTCTGGGAGATCGAGGTCGAGTCCCGCCGTACGTCGCCGGTGCTCGACAACCCGTACAGGCTGGACGCCGAGGTGCTCGGCGTGACCTTCGACCCGGACGTCGTGACCGTTCCCGAGGCCGAGGTCGGCACTCCGGTCGCCGCCTCCTGGAAGGTGACGAACAGGTTCGCGGCGATCGACGGCAGGCTGGTGGGCGGCCCGCTCGGCTCCTCGAAGTCGGCGCGGCCCGCCATCACGGAGGGCGTGACGCAGACCACGACCGTCCAGGTGCCCGCGGGCGCCGCGTCGCTGGACGTCGTCATCGGCAACGTCTCCGACCCGGCAGCCGATCTCGACCTGGCCGTGGTCGACGCGGCAGGCAAGGTGGTGGGCAGTTCCGCCGACGGCGACTCGGAGGAGGCGGTCTCCGTCGCCTCGCCCGCCGCCGGTACGTACACGGTCCAGGTCATCGGCTACTCGGTGCCGTCCGGCTCCACCTCGTACGACTACCAGGACGTGTTCTTCTCCGCCGCGCTCGGCAGCATCAGCGTCGACTCGGCACCGGTGAAGCTCGGGGCGGGCGGCTCCGCGACGGTGTCCGGATCGGTCACCGTCGCGGCCGCGGCGCCCGCGGGCCGGGAATTCTTCGGCCAGGTCCAGCTGGTGAACGCGCGCGGTACGGCCGCGGGCATCGGCAGTGTGCGGATCGGCAAGGTCACGCCGTAGTAGCAAGTGGTACCCGTACGACAGGCCAGGGGCGGGCGTCCTTCCGGATGCCCGCCCCCGGCCTCTTGCGCGCGTCCGGCCGGGTGGGCCGACCGGACAGGTTCTAACCGGATGCCCGGATGCCGCCGATGTTGACGTCCGCGCACACCCGCTCGATGAACTCACCGACCGCGTAACTGGACTTGCGGGCTGCTTCCTCGTGTTCCGGCTCGGGGTGCTCGTACCAGGCGAGCAGCCGGTCGAAGTCGTTCGAGACCTTCCCGGGGAGGCCGTCGTTGAGGTCCTCGATGATGTGCTTCCGTTCGTGCGCCGACAGCTCCTCGGTCCGCTGAAGATCCAGTGGAGCCGCTGTGCGGCAGAACGCCGCGCTCCGCGCCGAGTCCTTGAACCCGTCGACCTCCGACTCGCCGAGGACGTGGAATCCGGTGGCGCCCAGCGCGAGCACCGCCGCGGTCACCGAGGCGACCAGAAGCGTCTTCCGCATGATCAGGTCCCCGCCTTGATCGCGTTGAGGTCGTGCTGGTCGTAGTGGGTGGGCCAGATGTTCACCCGCATACAGGAGTTGTTGTCGCTGTCGTTGGACCCCTTGCGGTGCCCCAGATCAGCGGTGTGGCCGAACTCGTGGCAGCCGAGGCTGCGCCACTGCGATGCGCTCAGCGACCACTTGGTGTTGAGCCGGACCCGGATGATGTCGCAGGAGGTCCACAGGGCATTCCAGTTCGTGCAGTCCGTACGCCCGTACCAGCCGGTGTCACCGTAGTTCTTGTCGTAGACCTCGATGTCCCCGCCTCCCCACGAGGTGGTGATGACACTGCGTTCGAGTTCGGCCTTGCCGTGATTCATCGCCTTGGTACCGTTGGCGGTCAGGCTGAAGCCCTTGACGGCCTGGTTCCTGTTGTCGGGGTCGGTGGCGCTGTCGTCGTGGTCGGCCCGGGCCGCGGAAGGAATCGCCAGGGTGAGCGCGGCCGCCACGGTGAGGGCGGTGGTCAGCCGGGGAAGGACTCTCGGCACGTCGGTTCGCTTTCTGTCAGGACGGACGGTGCGGAAGACGGTGCGCGGGGCCATCAGCCGGTGGCCGAGGCGCTGGGCTCCGAGCCGTCGTCGACATTGTCACCGGGGTAGGGTTCCTCGCCGCCGTCCTCGGGCGCGGGTGCGGTCTGGGAGGCGCTGGGGGCCGTCGGCGGTTCCGTGACGGTCTCGAGTTGGTCGCTGTTTTCCGGCAGCAGCAGGTACTTGATCCGCTGGCCGAATTCCAGCG
Source organism: Streptomyces beigongshangae (assembly GCF_019710745.1). Lineage (GTDB taxonomy): Bacteria > Actinomycetota > Actinomycetes > Streptomycetales > Streptomycetaceae > Streptomyces > Streptomyces beigongshangae. The sequence goes on along the minus strand of NZ_JAHKJW010000017.1, from coordinate 38,169 downwards.
AATCCATTCCGTCGACGGCAACGGCCAGTTCCGAATCGGGATCCGCCGACAGTTCGAGGAACCCGTCGCCGGTCTCCAGCATCCGGCCCTGGGTATTGATGAGCCGGTAGCGGTCGTCGGCGTCCTGGCTCCTGGTGAGGAAGTAGTACCCCTTGTCCCCCACCTCGCTCCAGGCGACGTTCTCCACCTGATAGCCGGCGCCCGTGTCGTCCCAGCCCCACTCCTCGACGACGAGGGTGGCCGGAAGCAGGGTCTTCTTGTACTTCGTCTCGATGGAGAGGGTCACGTCCCTGGCCTGAGTGGCACCGCCGTCGTCCTCCTCGCCGCCGACGGTCCGTCCGGGCCGGACGTCCGTGACCGTCGCCTTGACGATGTACGGCGTCGTTCCGATCAGTTGCTCCAGGCTCTTGAACACCCGGGTCTCACGCCCGTGCACGATCCGCTCGGCCTGCGCGTCGAGACGCGCGCCGTCTGCGGACCCCTCCCCGGAGACGCTCCACGCGCCGGCCCCGATGACCGCGCTCGCGGCGGCCACGGCGACGGCGGTTCTCCAGGAAACCCTCGTTCTCCTCGTCCTCACAGCACATCCCCCCTACGACGGTATGTGGCATGCACCTGCCACAAAGATCACGCAGGAGAAAAGTAAAGGGGCGGTGACGGGAATGCAACGAATTTGATCAGGAGCGCGTGTCACTCGACGGGGCAGCCGAGACCTTCCGCACCCGGCAGGGCCCTCTTGACCCACTCGCGCCCCCAGGCCAGGGCGTCACCCGGGTCCTTCCCGGTCCCGCCGGGGCCGGCGTCCGCGGGATCGCCCTCCCGGAAGGTCTCGGGCCCCTCGGCCGCGAACCGGGAGACCACGACCAGCATCCGCACGCCCGTCCTGTAGTACGTCCTCGTCTCCGCCCCTTCCGTGGTGAAGCTCAGCCGGGGCTTCCCGCTCTCCGGCTTGTAGTGGCGGTCCACATCGAGTACGACCCTGAACTTCTCGTCGCCGGTCAGCTGTTCGACACGAACCACCGTGCCCTCGGCCACCGCAGTCGAACAGGCGACGACCCCCTCCGGGGTGAGCTTGGCGTCGCCGCCGCCATCGTCCGCGGCACCGTTGTGGGCGATGAGATAGGCGGCGGTGCCCCCCAGGACGACGGCCGCGGAAGCCGCCAGCGCGAGCAGGCCCTTGTGCGGGCGGGAGGAGCGACGGACAGCCGTCCGCGGTTCCCGTGAGTCCGCGTGCGACCCCTCCCGCGACACCTGCGGGTCCGGTGCCACCGCGGCCGCCTTCCGGGCCAGGCCGTCCCCGATCCACCGCAGTTGCTCCCGCACCACGGCCATGTCCCGTTCCGCGGCCGCGTGCTGTTCGGCGCCGTCCGGTCCGGGCGGCGAGGGCTCTCCCAGCAGGACCGCCATCATCTGCTCGTCGTTCACCGGCTGCTCGTGCTCGTGCACCGTCACGCCACCTCTTCCACTCGCAGCCGCTCACGCATCAGGTTCGCCGCCGCGTACAACCTGCTCTTGACCGTTCCCAACGGGATCCCCAGCTGCTCGGCGATCTGAGGCACCGAGAGATCCACGTAGTAGCGCAGGACGAGCAGTTGCCGCTGCGCGGCGGGCAGTGCGTCGAGACCCTCGGCGACCGCGAGGGCCAGCACCCTCTCCTCGGGGCCGCCCTGGACCTGGGCGTCCGGAGCGCTCAACAGGGAGAGCCGTTCGCTGACCCGCTCCTGCCGATGCTTCGTCCGGTGCCAGTCGACCGCGAGGTTCGACGCCACCACCGCCGCCCACGCACCGATGTCACGTGGAGGTTCCTCACGACGCGCCCGGCGCTCCAGCAGGCGTAGCCGGACCTGCTGCAATCCGTCCTGGAGATCGTCCTGGGGTACCCCGCCGAGCGCCAGGACCGCACGGACCCGGTCCGCCTGGACCGCGTCGAGCGGATCTTCGGCGAGCGGATCCGCTTCGGCACGCGGGGATCTTCTCGTCGGCACCGGTGCTCTCCCCCCATCGTGTTTCTCCTATGACGCAGAAGCATCACGGATCGTTCGACAGGGCCGCCGGCGGTGATTCGACCGGGCTGCCGACGAGGGGACGGCGCAGGCCGTGCGCCGACAGCGTCATCGCCCGGTGCACCTCAGCCCGTCCGCCTCCGGCAGTGCCTTGAGGATCCACGCGCGGTCGTAGGCGATTTCCCTCTCGCCCGTGGTCAAGATGTCGGGGGTGGCAGCGCCGCCCGAGATCACGACCAGGGCCTGGTCGCCTCTGCGGAGCGGAGGGTGGGCGTCCATGGCCATCGGGAAGGTGATCTCGCCCTTGCCCTCCTCCGGCTTGTAGTAGCGGTCCACGTCGACGGTGACCAGGTCCTGCCGGGTACCGGGGGCCCCTTCGACACGGACGACGGTACCCTCGACGACGATCCGGGCGCAGGCGATCCGGATGGGGCCGTTCCGTGCCCCGCCCGCCTTCTCGCTGTCCGTGGCACCGCCGTCGGCATCCTGCTTGGAACTGCTTGCGTCGGAGGAGGACACTCCGTCCCCGCCGCCCCGCGCCACCAGCCACGACATCCCCACCACCACGCCGGCCAGAGCCGTCGCGATCATGGTGCCGACCGCGAAGGCCCGTCGTGCGCGGGGCCTTCGGGAGCCTTTCCCGGGAGTACCGTCCGGCCGGCCGGCCGAACGCCTCGGTGCCGGATCACCGGGCGGCGCCTCCGGCTCCGCGAGGGCGGCGCCGATCATCTTCAGCTGCTCCCGCAGCACCGCCACGTCGGCCAGCGCTGCCCGGTGGTCCGCCGCGAACTCCTCGTCCTCCAGGGCACCGTCCGGCAGTGGCTCGTCCGTGATCGCGGCCCTCAGCGCGTCCGCGGCCGCATCGCCGGTACCGCTCTCGTGGTCGGCCATGTCACACCACCTCGTCCTCGTGCAGGCGGGTGCGCAGTGCGCGGACCGCCGCGTGCAGCCTGCTCTTGACCGTGCCCTCCGGGATGCCGAGCTCCTCGGCGATACCACGGACGGGCAGGTCGGCGTAGAAGCGCAGCACGAGGATCTGCCGCTGGGCGTCGGGCAGCTCGTCCAGGCCCCGGGCCACGGCGAGGGACAGCACCTTCGTGTCCTCACCCGAGTCGTCCACGGCGTGCGCCGCGGGCCGCAGCGAGGCCAGGCGCTCGCCGATCCGCTCCTGCCGGCGCCTGGCCCGGTGCCAGTCCACGGCCAGGTTGGAGGCGACGACCGCCGCCCACGCCGACACGTCACGCGGCGCCCCGGCCCCGCTCGCCGCCCGTTCCAGCAGCCGCAGGCGGACCTGCTGCACCCCGTCCGGCAGGTCCGCCTGCGGCACCCCGCCGAGCGCGAGCACGGCCCGCACCCGGCGCTCCTGGACCGCGTCCAGGGGGTCGTCGAGCGGCCCCCCGGCCGTCTCCCCGGTCGCCGCCCCGTCCTCCTGGACGCGGCGGGCTCTTCTGCGCAGCACAGCCACCCCTCCCCTCGCCGCGTTTCCTCTAGGACGCGGGGGGCGCGCGAAACGTTCGACCGGCTTCGGCTCCGGCTCCGGCTCCGGCTCCGGCGGAGGCGTGCGTCACACCGTCCCACTCCGCGGGCAAAGGATTGGACACCTGGGCCCGGGTGGGACGCATGATGGAAACGCCGGCCCGAAACGGACGGGCAAACGGTGATGAACAGGCAGAAGGAGTCGCTGTGAAGGTAGGAATCGTCGGGGCCACCGGTCAGGTCGGCACGGTCATGCTGAGGATCCTCGCCGAGCGCGACTTCCCGGTGGAGACCCTGCGCCTGTTCGCCTCGGCCCGTTCGGCCGGTTCGACGATCGACTTCAAGGGCGAGCCGGTCACCGTGGAGGACGCCTCCGCGGCCGACTACTCCGGCCTCGACATCGTGCTGTTCTCCGCGGGCGGTGCCACGTCCAGGGCCCTCGCCGGGAAGGTCGCCGCCCAGGGCGCGGTCGTGATCGACAACTCCTCGGCCTGGCGCAGGGACCCCGAGGTCCCGCTGGTCGTCTCCGAGGTCAACCCGCACGCCGTGGCGGACCGGCCCAAGGGGATCATCGCCAACCCGAACTGCACGACGATGGCCGCGATGCCCGTGCTGAAGCCGCTCCACGAGGAGGCGGGCCTCGAAGCCCTCGTCGTCGCCACCTACCAGGCCGTCTCCGGCTCCGGTCTCTCCGGGGTGGCCGAGCTGCACGGGCAGGCGCAGAAGGTCGTCGCCGAGGCGGACAGGCTGACCCACGACGGTTCGGCGGTCGACTTCCCCGAGCCGGGCGTCTACGAGCGCCCCATCGCCTTCAACGTCCTGCCGCTGGCGGGCTCGATCGTCGACGACGGCTCGTACGAGACCGACGAGGAGCAGAAGCTCCGCAACGAGTCCCGCAAGATCCTGGAGATCCCGGGCCTCAAGGTCTCCGGCACCTGTGTCCGCGTCCCGGTGTTCTCGGGCCACTCGCTCCAGGTGAACGCCCGGTTCGCGCGCCCGCTGGGCGTGGAGCGCGCCACCGAGCTGCTGGCCGGGGCTCCGGGGGTCGCCCTCTCGGACATCCCGACCCCGCTGCAGGCCGCGGGCCAGGACCCGTCCTTCGTGGGCCGCATCCGCGCCGACGAGACCGTGGAGCACGGTCTCGCGTTCTTCGTCTCCGGCGACAACCTGCGCAAGGGCGCGGCGCTGAACGCGGTGCAGATCGCGGAGCTGGTGGCGGCCGAGCTGAGCGCCGCCGCGGTCTGAGCCGGACGACCCGCGTGCGGAGAACCGGCCTGCGGTTCTCCGCACGCGGGTCGTGCGGTGTGCCGGGTGCGGGCCGGCGGGGGTTGCTCGCGCAGTTCCCCGCGCCCCTGGAAACTCAGGCCGTGCCCTGGGCCTTCGAGGCGTCGGCGAGCTTCTTCGTCACGTCCGCCGTGTCGGCGGCGGCCGGGGCCTCGACGTCCGCCTCGGTGCCGAAGTCGGTGAACTTGAGCGTCGTGGCGCTGGTGACCGTCTGGCCCTTCTGGCCCTCACCCGTCTGGGGGCGCAGCGTGAGCTTGATGGTCTGCTGGCGCAGCCGGCCCTCGTCGTCGAGCCACATCTCCAGCGGCAGCGTCGAGGTGCCCAGCTGCTTCTCCAGCTGGTCGGCCTTGGCCTGGTCGCCCTTGGCCAGGTCCTTCACGGCGACCTTGACGCGGTAGTGCGTGGTGCGGGTCCCGTCGATCGTCTCCGTGCCGACCTTCGTGACGTCGCGGTCGGTCACACCCTTGGTGTACCCGAAGGACTCGGCCGGGTCGTTGACCTGCCCGTTCGAGCCGTTCAGCTTGGCGGGGTCGATCTTCATCCACGTCTTGCCCTCGGGCAGGTCGAGCTGGGCGCGCTGCTCGGCGGGCGCCTTCTGGTAGACGACGCCGTCCAGGACCCGCTGCTCGATCTTCTGGCCCTGGGTCGTCATCGTCATGGTGCTGTTGCCGTCCTCCAGGTCCATCACCCCCGTACCGCGCACCGTCGCCGTCCTGCCCGCGGCGGTCGCCTCGGAGACGAGGCTCATCCTCGCCGTGTCGGCCGCGATCGTCTTCTGGTGGGCGGCCAGCACCACCTGGGACTCGGACGCGCCCTTGGTCGAGGACGCCGACTTCGCCCCGTCCTTCGACTTCGCGTCGCCGCCGTCACCGCCGTCGGAACAGCCGGCCACCCCCGCGGTGAGCACCAGGACGGTCGCGACTCCCAGGACACGCTTCGCTGCCATAAGGACTTTCCCCCACAACTCGGTTCATAGTCGGTTTACTTGACTCGAACCCAGGTGCCCCGTGCTTTACGTGTCACTCCCCCCTGCCCACATCGGGGCCGGTTTCGTACGGTGCCCCTCCCGGTCGGGGACGGCGCACCTCGTAGAGGAAGCAGCCGTACTCGACGGCTCTGACGTGCACCAGTGCCACCTCGGGAGCGGCGAAGGCGTCCGTGAGGGCCGCGTCGACCACCTCATCGATCTCCTTGGCGGTCTCCTTGCGGATCGTCTCGTCAACCGCCCCGTCGATCGTCCTGTCGGCCGTCTCGGGGATCTTCAGGAGGTGTCCGCCGAGGATGTGGCCGTCGGCCGAGTAGCGGCGCAGGACGCGCAGGACGCCCGGCCGGACGAAGGGGTACCCGGTGGCGGCCGTGCCGGGGCCCCGGCACTCCCCGGCGTGCAGGAAGACCGGTCCCTGCTCGTCGTACGCGCCGGGCCGCGCCCCCGTCTCCGCCGCCCAGCGGCGCAGCGGCGCGTACGACACGAGGACGACGCGCTCCCCCGGCCTGCTGCGCCGCAGACAGCAGCGGAGCGGGGCCCCGCCCTCCGTGTCCTCCACGGCGGTGCGAGGGCGGCCCGCGTCGTCCCTGTCGCGGAGTTCCTTCGAGACCCGGGGTCCGACGGCCCGTGCATGATGGCTGGTCATGGCTCCAGCCTGGCGCCGGTGCCGGGCCCGACACCGGCGACAAACGGACATCGCACTCCCGCAGCCACCGTGGAAGGATGTCGCAATCCACACATGACGAGGAGATGACCGCGTGCCTGGCACAAACCTGACCCGTGAAGAGGCGCAGCAGCGGGCGAAGCTGCTCACCGTTGACTCGTACGAGATCGATCTCGACCTCTCCGGCGCGCAGGGCGAGGGGGGCACCTACCGGTCCGTGACCACGGTGCGCTTCGACTCGGCCGAGACCGGCGCCGAGTCCTTCATCGACCTGGTGGCCCCGGCCGTCCACGAGGTCGTCCTCAACGGCGACCCGCTCGATCCCGCCGAGGTCTTCGCGGACTCGCGGATCGCCCTCCCCGGCATCCTGGAGGGCCGCAACGTCCTGCGGGTCGTGGCCGACTGCGCGTACACCAACACCGGTGAGGGGCTGCACCGGTTCGTCGACCCGGTCGACCAGCAGGCGTACCTCTACACGCAGTTCGAGGTGCCGGACGCCCGCCGGGTCTTCGCGAGCTTCGAGCAGCCCGACCTCAAGGCGACCTTCCGGTTCACCGTGAAGGCGCCCCACGGCTGGACCGTCATCTCCAACTCGCCGACACCGGAGCCCGAGGACGACGTCTGGAAGTTCGCGCCGACGCCGCGGATCTCCACGTACATCACGGCGCTGATCGCCGGCCCGTACCACTCGGTGCACAGCGTGTACGAGAAGGACGGGCAGAGCGTGCCGCTGGGCATCTACTGCCGGCCCTCGCTCGCCGGGTTCCTCGACTCGGACGCGATCTTCGAGGTCACTCGGCAGGGCTTCGACTGGTTCCAGGAGAAGTTCGACTACGCGTACCCGTTCGAGAAGTACGACCAGCTCTTCGTACCGGAGTTCAACGCGGGCGCGATGGAGAACGCGGGCGCGGTGACCATCCGCGACCAGTACGTCTTCCGGTCGAAGGTGACCGACGCCGCGTACGAGGTGCGGGCGGAGACCATCCTGCACGAGCTGGCCCACATGTGGTTCGGCGACCTCGTGACCATGGAGTGGTGGAACGACCTGTGGCTCAACGAGTCCTTCGCGACCTACACCTCCATCGCCTGCCAGGCGTACGCCCCGGGCTCCCGCTGGCCGCACTCCTGGACCACCTTCGCCAACTCCATGAAGACGTGGGCGTACCGGCAGGACCAGCTGCCCTCCACGCACCCGATCATGGCCGAGATCAACGACCTCGACGACGTCCTCGTCAACTTCGACGGCATCACGTACGCCAAGGGCGCCAGCGTCCTCAAGCAGCTCGTGGCGTACGTCGGCGAGGACGAGTTCTTCCGGGGCGTACAGGCGTACTTCAAGGCGCACGCGTACGGCAACACGCGCCTGTCCGACCTGCTCGGCGCGCTGGAGGAGACCAGCGGACGCGACCTGGGCACCTGGTCGCAGAAGTGGCTCCGGACCGCGGGCATCAACATCCTGCGCCCGGAGATCGAGACGGACGCGGACGGCGTCATCACGTCCTTCGCCGTCCGCCAGGAGGCCCCGGCCCTGCCCGCGGGCGCGAAGGGCGAGCCCACGCTGCGCCCGCACCGCATCGCGATCGGCCTGTACGACCTCGACGACGCGGCGGGCGGCAGCGGCAAGCTGGTACGCGGTGACCGTTTCGAGCTGGACGTGGACGGCGAGCTGACCGAGGTGCCCGAGCTGGTGGGCAGGCGGCGCCCGGCCGTGGTCCTGCTCAACGACGACGACCTCAGCTACGCGAAGGTCCGCCTCGACGAGCGGTCCCTCGCCTTCGTCACCGGGCACCTCGGCGACTTCGAGGCATCCCTGCCCCGCGCCCTGTGCTGGGCCTCGGCCTGGGACATGACGCGCGACGCCGAGCTGGCCACCCGCGACTACCTCTCGCTCGTCCTGTCCGGCATCGGCAAGGAGTCGGACATCGGCGTCGTGCAGACGCTGCACCGGCAGGTGCGGACGGCGATCGAGCTGTACGCCGACCCGAACGCGCGCGAGGCGCTGCTGGCCCGCTGGACGGACGCCACGCTGGCCCACCTGCGGACCTCCGAGGCGGGCGGCGACCACCAGCTGGCCTGGGCGCGCGCCTTCGCGGCGACGGCCCGCACGCCCGAGCAGCTGGACCTCCTGGAGGGCCTGCTCGACGGCCGGGAGACCCTGGAGGGGCTGGCCGTCGACACCGAGCTGCGCTGGGCCTTCGTGCAGCGGCTCGCGGCGGTGGGGCGCTTCGACGAGGCCGAGATCGCGGGCGAGTACGAGCGGGACAGGACCGCCGCGGGCGAGCGCCACGCGGCGACCGCCCGGGCCGCCCGCCCGACCGAGGAGGCCAAGGCGGAGGCATGGGCGTCGGTCGTCGAGTCCGACAAGCTGCCGAACGCGATCCAGGAGGCCGTCATCGGCGGCTTCGTGCAGTTCGACCAGCGCGAACTGCTCGCCCCGTACACGGACCGGTACTTCGCGGCGGTCAAGGGCGTCTGGGACTCGCGCTCGCACGAGATGGCCCAGCAGGTCGTGGTCGGCCTCTACCCGTCGGTCCAGGTCGACGCGGACACCCTCGCGAAGACGGACGAGTGGCTGGCCGCGGCCGAGCCGACCCCGGCGCTGCGCCGGCTGATCTCCGAGTCCCGCTCCGGCGTGGAGCGCGCGCTGCGGGCGCAGGCGGCGGACACGGCGGCGGCTGCGGCCGAGCAGTCGTAACAGTCGTAGCGGCTGTAGCGGCCGTGGGGTGACGCGTACGCGAGGGGGCGCCCGGTGTTGCACCGGGCGCCCCCTTCTTGTGCTGCGCGCGCCGGGCGGTCAGCCGCGGCCGAGGGCCGCGGTCAGCGCGGCCTCCGTCTCCTCCGCGGACGCCGACTCCGCCGCCCAGGCCGCGTACCCGTCCGGCCGGACCAGCAGGCTCGTACGCCGGCCGCTCGCCCAGGACACCACGTCCAGCCGGTCCTTGAGGGCCCCGGCCGCGGCGGCCGCGGCGGGGTCGGCGGCCGTGCCGGCGGGGGTCACCAGGACGAACCGACCGTCCCGCAGCGTTTCGTACAGGCGGCCCTCGCGCAGGGCCAGGTCCGGGACGCGCCGGCCGGCCAGCGGGTGGGCGCCGCGCGGGGCCGGATACGCGTACCCGATGCCGGTGACCTGGCCGACCATGCGCCTGCGGGCCGGGCCGACACGGTTCAGGAACGTGGTGAGCAGGGCGCGGCCCGCGAGCGTCCAGGGGCGCTTGGCCATCGCGAGCCGCACGATGCCGCCGCTGCTGCGCAGGACGGACCTGCCGACGGGGTGCCGCTCGGACTCGTAGGTGTCCAGCAGACCGGCGGGGGCGTACCCGTGGAGCGTCGCCGCGAGCTTCCAGCCCAGGTTGGCGGCGTCCTGGAGGCCGGTGTTCATGCCCTGGCCGCCCGCCGGGGTGTGGACGTGCGCGGCGTCCCCGGCGAGGAGGACGCGGCCCACCCGGTACCGCGGGGCCTGCCGCTCGTCGCTGTGGAAGCGGGACATCCAGCGGGCGTCGTGCATACCGAAGTCACGGCCGAGCGCGAGCCGGGTGATCTCCCTGACCTCGTCGAGGCCGAGGGGTTCGCCGTCGGCGGCGTCGCGGCCCCGGTGCCAGCCGATCACCCGGTGGTAGCCGTCGCCGAACGGCGCGAGGAACGCGAACGCGTCCCCGACCGCGTTCACCGTCAGCAGCGTCCCGGGCTCCTCGGCGAGCCTGACGTCGGCGAGGACGACGGAGCGGATCACCGACCGCCCGGGGAACGGCAGCCCCAGCGACTCCCGCACGACGCTGCGCATCCCGTCCGCCCCGACGGCGTACGCGGCCCGCAGTTCCGCCGTCTTCCCGTCGGCCCCGCGGACCCGGAGGGTCACGCCGTCCGCGTCCTGCGCCAGGCCCGTCACCTCGGTCTCGTACGCGAACCGCACCCCCGCCTCCACCGCGCGCCGCTCCAGCGCCCTCTCCACCTCGTACTGCGGCAGCACGAGCAGGTGGCGGAAGCGGGAGGGGAGCGTGCCGAGGTCGACGGTCAGCCGGGCGAAGAGGAACAGCCGGTCGAGGGTGCGCCCCTTGGCCTCCAGCTCGTCGGCGAGCCCGCGGGCGTCGAGCTGCTCCAGCGTGCGGGCGTGCAGGACGAAGGCGCGGGAGAGGTTGCTGATGCCGCGCGGGCGCTTCTCGACGAGGGTGACGGGAACGCCGGCGGCCGCGAGGTCGCCGGCCAGCAGCAGTCCGGTGGGACCTGCACCGACGACGATGACGTCGCCCGGTGCGGTGGCGTTGCGGATCTTGCCGTCCATGGCTGCCTCCTGGTGCCGGTGGGTTCCGGTCGGGGCGGCGGCCTGCGGCGGGTGGCGAACAGCCGTGGACCGGCACCCGTTCGCCACCATAGGGCGAGGCCACCGGGCCCGGACACACCGAGGGCACCGTCCTCGTTCCCGTACGGCATCGGACGCGTACGGGAACGAGGACGGTGCCCTCGGCGAAGAACCCGGAAGGAGGGAGCGCGGTCAGGCGCCCGCGTGCACCTGGTCCTTGCCCTCCATCTTGCCCTGGCCCCTGCCTCCCGGCTTGAGCCTCGGCTGGCGGTCGCTCGAACCGTCGAGCACCCAGACCAGGCCCGCGATCAGCAGGAACAACCCGATCGGCGCCACGACGTAGAGGCCCAGCGTCTCGATGACGCTCAGCTTCTGCGCGGGGTCGTCGCCGTCGTCACGCGTCAGCGCGAGCGCGGGGGACGACATCATGAGCATCATCAGCGTCGTACCGGCAGCCAGGGCGCCGGCGCGCAGGGCGTTCTTCTTGTCCACGGTGCAAACGTAGCGAACCCCTCCCGCGGCCGCGCGCCCGGGGGTGCCGTACGGGCCTTCCGGCGTCCTGGGTCTCACTCGGTCACCCCGTCTCCGTCTCCGTCTCCGTCGGCGTCGGCGTCGGCGTCGGCGTCCGCGTCCGCGTCGGCTGCGTGGTTCTCGCGCACCACCTCGACGAGCGCGTGCAGCCGGGGCGAGGCGGCGAGTTCCTCCAGGGTGACGGGGCGTCCCTCGGCGTCCGCGACGGGCAGGCGCCAGTTCGGGTACTGGTCCCAGGTGCCCGGCAGGTTCTGCGGGCGGCGGTCGCCGACGGCGTCCGGGAGCCAGACGCCGACGAGCCGGGCCGGGGTGCGCAGCAGGAAGCGGTGCACGGCCTGGATCTCCGCCTCCTCCGAAGGCTCGCAGACCCCGCCCGCGGTGCCCTGGAGCAGCCCGAGCCGGGAGAGCAGCGCCAGCCACTCCCCCACGTCCGCGGCGGCCTCGGCCCGCTCCTCCTCCACCGGACGGGTCAGCAGGCCCAGCCGGTCGCGGAGTTCGACGTGGTCGCCGGTGAGCCGGGACGCGGTGGGCGGCAGGTCGTGGGTGGTGGCGGTGGCCAGGCAGTCCGCGCGCCAGCTCCCGGGGGGCAGCGGCAGCCCCGTACCGTCCCAGTCGCGTTCGAACCACAGGACGGAGGTGCCGAGCACCCCGTGTTCCTGGAGGGTCTCCCGGACGCCCGGCTCGACGGTGCCGAGGTCCTCGCCGATCACCAGGGCACCCGCGCGGGACGCCTCCAGGGCGAGGACCGCGAGCATGGCCTCGGCGTCGTAGCGGACGTAGGTGCCCTCGGTGGCCGGGCGGTCCTGCGGGATCCACCAGAGGCGGAACAGGCCCATGACGTGGTCGATGCGCAGGGCGCCCGCGTACCGGAAGAGGGCGCGCAGGAGGCGCCGGTACGGGGCGTAGCCGGACTCGGCCAGGCGGTCCGGGCGCCAGGGCGGCAGTCCCCACCCCTGGCCCTGGACGCTGAACGCGTCCGGGGGCGCGCCGACCGACATGCCGGCCGCGAAGTACTCCTGCTGCGCCCAGGCGTCCGCGCCGCCGGGGTGGACGCCGACGGCGAGGTCGTGCACGAGGCCCACGGGCATCCCGGCGTCGCGGGCGGCCTGCTGCGCGGCGGTGAGCTGGGCGTCCGTCAGCCAGGCGAGCCTGCTGTGGAAGTCGACGCGGTCCATCAGCTCGGCGCGGGCGCGGGCGGTCTCGGCGGAACGGGGGTCGCGCAGACCGGACGGCCACTGCGTCCAGTCAGGACCGTGCACCTCCGCGAGCGCGCAGTAGGTGGCGTGGTCCTCCAGCGCCTCGCCCTCCTGGGCGAGGAAGTCGCAGTAGGCGGCCCGGCGGCCGGGCCCGAGCGGCACGTTCCGGACGAGTTCGAGGGCCTCGCGCTTGAGGTCCCACACGGCGTCGCGGTCGATCAGGGCGTCCTTCTCCAGCACGGACTCGCGCTGCCTGCGGGCCCGTTCCAGGAGGGCGAGGAGCCGTTCGCGGTCCCCCTCGTCGACGTACGCGAACTCGGGGACGTCCTCGACCCTCAGGTACACGGGGTCGGGGTAGCGGCGCGAGGAGGGCCGGTACGGGGAGGGGTCGGTGGGCGCACCGGGCACGGCCGCGTGCATCGGGTTGACCTGTACGAAACCGGCGCCGAGCGCGCGTCCCGCCCAGGCCGTCAGCTCGGTGAGGTCCCCGAGGTCGCCCATGCCCCAGGAGCGGCGGGAGAGCAGCGAGTAGACCTGTACGAGCAGTCCGTACGCCCGTCCGGAGGGTGCGGGCAGCCGCTTCGGGGCGACGACCAGATGGGCGTGGGCGGTGCGTCCGTCGGGGGCGGTGGCCTCCAGCCGGTGCACCCCGAACGGCAGCCGCTCGACGGACGCGCGTTCGACGGACTCATGGGTCCCGCCCTGCTCGGTCCGCACGCGCAGCCGCGTCCCGGCGGGCAGCGCGGCGAGCGCGGAGGCGAGCGAGGAGTCCCCGAAGCCGACGGCGGGCTCGGCGGGTCCCGAATCGCCCTCACCGGCTCCCCCGCCTCCGGCGGCGGCGCCGGGACCGTGGTCGGCGGCCCGGCTGTCGGGGCCGGTACCGGCAGCGGGACCGGTATCGGTATCGATGTCCGTATCGGTATCGGTGTCCGTGTCGATCCAGCACACGACCGTCGGGGGCAGCAGGCGCTCCCGGAGCTGCTCCTCGCGCGCGGCGAGCGCGTCACGGACGGCGTCCGGGGTTCCCGCGGTGACCCCCAGCGCGGCGAGCGCGGCGACGACCGCCGCGTCCGAGGCGGGGACCGTACGGCCGGGGGACGGGCTGTAGGAGGTCGCGACGCCGTACAGCGCGGCGAGCCGGGAGAGCGACATCAGGCCCCCGCGGAGTCCGGGCCCGCGGCGGCACCCGTGGAAGTGGGCCCGCCCGTCGGGGGCGCGGCGTCGGAAAGAGGAGGTTCGCTGGTGAGCGGTGCGGCGTCGGGCAGCGGCGGCTCGCTGGTGAGCGGCGTCTCGGCACAGGAGCTCTCGGCGCCGGAGGCGCAGTGGAGCGAGTTGGGCTCGGGGTCCGCGGGCACGTCCGCCGCGCCCGCCGGAGGCGGGGAGAGGGCCTGGAGCAGAAGCTGTGCCGATGCGGCCACAGGGGCCTCCTTGACGATCGTGCGGGCGGGTCAGGCAGCCCCTACCCACCGGGCGGACCCGCAGACGCGAGAGCTCCGACAACGTGCGCCTGGTCACATTCTGTCCCCGGACGGGCGCCGCCACGCGCCCGGACCCCCCGGGACCGGACGAGGTACGACGAAGGCCCGGATCGTCAGGCGGAAATGCCGTCGATCCGGGCCATCGCGTCCTCCGCGCCGTACGGCTGCAGGTAGGGCAGCCAGCGTGGATCCCGGTGCCCGGTGCCGATGATGCGCCACGCGAGCCCGGTCGGCGGGGCCGGTTTGTGGCGCAGGCGCCAACCGATCTCACCCAGGTGGCGGTCGGCCTTGACGTGGTTGCAGCGGCGGCAGGACGCGACCACGTTGTCCCAGACGTGCCGGCCCCCGCGGCTGCGCGGGATGACGTGGTCGACGCTGGTTGCGACGCCACCGCAGTACATGCACCGGCCGCCGTCGCGGGCGAACAGCGCCCGGCGGGTCAGCGGGACGGGCCCCCGGTAGGGGACCCGCACGAACCTTTTCAGCCGGACCACGCTGGGCGCGGGGACAGTGACGGTCGCGCTGTGCATGAAGGCGCCGGATTCCTCAAGAGAAACGGCCTTGTTCTCAAGGACGAGGACGAGCGCGCGGCGGAGCGGTACGACGCCGAGGGGCTCGTACGACGCGTTGAGGACCAGGACATGCGGCACGGATGGCCTCCTTGTACGCCGGCGGCGCGTGGCTCGCGCCGGGACGATCCGTAGTCAGTCTCCCCTCCGGCCTGGTGGAAGCGCCACCATGTCCCGGTAACGGGCTGGGAGTGTTTTCGACCACACCCCCTTCATCCCCAGGTGAGCACCGTCTCTCCCTCGAACATTGCAACGATCCGCACACGGTGCCCCGTTAGTGTGGTGTTTCCGCCCGTCGGCACTTCACCCCCCTTCACCCGATGTCCTTGCCGCGGGCGGGCCGCTACGCCTGGAGGTACCTGCCGTGTTCTTGTCCGTCCTGTCGGCCGTCGATCCCACTGAGGAACCGACGCCGCCCACGCTCCAGGACGCCCAGGAAAGTGCGACCAACGCCGCCAGCTGGGTCGAGCAGAACTGGTCCACCTGGCTCAGCATCGGACTGCGGGTGCTGCTCATCGTGGTCATCGCCGTGGCGCTGAGAATCGCCGTCCGGCGGACCATCACGCAGTTCATCGACCGCATGAACCGTACGGCGCAGGCCGTGGACGGCACCGCGCTCGGCGGGCTGCTGGTCAACGTCGAGCGCCGCCGCCAGCGTTCCCAGGCCATCGGCTCGGTCCTGCGTTCGGTCGCGTCCTTCCTGATCGTGGGCACGGCCGCGCTGATGGTCCTCGGCACGTTCCAGATCAACCTGGCGCCGCTGCTGGCCTCCGCCGGTGTGGCGGGTGTGGCGATCGGTTTCGGTGCCCGCAACCTCGTGACGGACTTCCTCTCCGGCGTGTTCATGATCCTGGAGGACCAGTACGGCGTGGGCGACACGGTCGACGCGGGCGTGGCCTCCGGCGAGGTCATCGAGGTGGGCCTGCGGGTCACCAAGCTCCGGGGCGACAACGGCGAGATCTGGTACGTCCGCAACGGCGAGGTCAAGCGCATCGGCAACCTCTCCCAGGGCTGGGCCACGGCCGGTGTGGACGTCACGGTCCGCTCGGACGAGGACCTGGACCGGGTCCGCTCGGTCCTCTCCGAGGTGGGCGAGGCGATGAGCAGGGACGAGCCCTGGAACGAGCGCCTGTGGGGTCCGATAGAGGTGCTGGGCCTCGACAGCGTCCTGCTGGACTCGATGGTCGTCCGCGTCTCCGCCAAGACGATGCCGGGCAAGGCCCTGCCGGTGGAGCGCGAGCTGCGCTGGCGCATCAAGCTGGCCTTCGACCGGGCGGGCATCCGCATCGTGGGCCACCCCCCGCTCCAGCCGGACGGCGAACCGGCCGCCGCCGACCCGACGGCGGGCATGGCGGCCCCCTCGGCGTACGCCAACGCGTCGTCCCCGCAGTCGATGACGGCGTCCCCGATAGCGCCGACGGCGCCCGCGCCGGCGAACGTACCGTCGAATGTGACGAAGTAGCGGCGAGACCTTTTTCATACGCGCTCAGCCATGTGGGGCGGCCCCCGGAGTGTTTCCGGGGGCCGCCCCACGCGCGTCCACTCGTATGCGTACCGCGCCGACCGGACCCGTGCGTCGATCCCGTCGACCGGGCGACCGGTCTCACTGAGAACCGCCCTCGACCTCGCGGTGCGCCGCGCGCACGATGTCCCCGGCCTTCCGGACCGCCCGGTCGCGCACGGCGGGGTCCGGGCTGTCGATCGCCCGCTCGGCGGCGCGCAGACCGCGCGCGGTTGCGGGACGACGCTCGATCTCGACCACGACGCCCCATCGCAGGCAGAACATCCGGACCGGTACGACGCCGCCCTCGTCCCCCGCCCGGACGAACGCCTTTCGGAGGTCTTCGAGGAACTCGGGCAACCGGGACGGAACAACTTCGGTCACAGCCCGGCGCAGGGCTTGCCGCGTCAGCTCGGGCCGCGGCACGAGCGGGCCGCCCTCCCCGGCCGCGTACGGTCCCGTCATTCCTTCACGCCCGCGAGGTGACCGGCCCCCGCCGCGGTGAAAGTGAGCGCCCACTGCGCGTACACGGTCTTGCCGACGCCGCGCGGCTCGACACCCCACTGGTCGGCCAGGGCCGCGACGAGCAGTAATCCGCGCCCGAACTGGTCCGTGGCCCCCGCCGGACGCGGACACGGCAGCCGCTCGCCGCGCGGGTCGCTGACCTCGACGCGGAGTGCGGTGGCGGTGAGCGAGATCCGTACGCGGATCAGCCGGTCCCGGAGGCTGCCGTGCAGCAGGGCGTTGCCCATCAGCTCCGAGACGACCACCGCGACGTCCCCGGCGAGGGCGGGGTGCCCCCACTCGGCGACGAGCCGCGCGACCCTGCGGCGACCGAGCGTGACGCTGCGGGCGAGGGGGGGGGTGTAGTCGAGGGTGTCCTCGTGGAGGGGTTCGGATGTGTCGGACATGGTGGGGGGTTCGGTCATAGGACACGGGCCTCCTGTACGTCAGTCGACGCCGCCGGGTAGGCGACTGAGCACTGAACGTAGTTAGGCGGATGTCTTGGATGCAAGAATCTAAGAGACAATTGTCTCCAACGAGTGAACGTCGTCGACTACACAGTGCGAGCAGAGCGACACTGGACCCGTGAATCGATCTGCTCAGCTCGGAAACCGGGCGTCAACGGTGTTGGGACGCAAGCTCGGTGGCGAACTGCTGCGGTTGCGCGACGCATCGGGCAAGACCCAGCACCAGGCCGCCCAGACCATCACTGCGACCAACTCGAAAATCGTGAAGATGGAGCAGGGCTGGGTACCCATGCGGGACCCGGACATCCGAGTGCTCTGCGAGTTCTACGGGCTGGAGGACCCGAAGGCGGTGGCCCGGCTGCTGGAACTGGCGAAGCTGGACCGTGACCGCCGTAAGGCCAAGGGCTGGTGGCAGCACACCCCCCAGGCGGGCGCCATGGCGGAGTACATCGCGATGGAGGATGTGGCAACCGGCGTACGAGCCTGGCAACAGGCACTGGTCCCGGGCTTGTTGCAGACTCCCGAGTACACGCGGGCCCTCGCTGTCAGCGAGGGTCTCTGGAACGATCCGGACGAGATCGAGGGGATCGTCGAGGTCCGGACGAAACGCCAGACCCGCCTGTCAGGACCCGAACCGCTCCGGTTCTACGCGGTGATCGGAGAGGGAGCGCTGCGCCAGCAGGTCGGCGGCCCAGAGGTGATGCGCGCACAGTTGCAGCACCTGCTGAAGGCGGCTCAGCTCCCCCATGTTCGCATTCAGGTACTGCCTTTCCGGGCGGGCGGCCACGCTTGCGTCGGCGGTTCCTTCAACATCCTCTCGTTCGCCGAGGCCGAAGCGGTGGACGTGGTCCACGTCGACAGCATCGCCGCTACCGTGTGGGTCGAGAACGACACCGAGAGCGCCACGTACAGTTCGTTCTTCGAACGCACGGCACGGCTGAGCCTGGCCCCCAAGGACTCGCTCGGACTGATCGAGAGCATCAGCGAGGACATGCATTGACATACCGCTTCAATTTCGTGAAGTCCAGCTACAGCACTGCAAGCGGCGAATGCGTCGAAGTCGCCCTCAATGTCCCGCACACCATCGCCGTCCGCGACTCAAAGGACTCCGACGGCCGAATACTCCGGCTCTCCCCCACCGCCTGGGCGGCGTTCACCGCCGCACGAGCCTTCGACGGCCGTCGGCGATAAAAGTGAGTCAGCACCCCACGCCTCAGCCAGGTCGTCGCCTTCGGTCTCTCGGATTCGCGTTCGGACTTGTCCCGACGCACTTCGCCGCCTGCCGGGAACCAGGTGCCTCAGCCCTGGATCACGCCTTGGCGGGCAACACGACACTCTGCGGCATCCCTCGGCATCAGGTGACGGCCTACCGGCACCTGTTCCTCGCCAAGAAGGCCGGGACATGCCCGGACTGCAGGGCGAAAGCGCTCGACGCCTCAGCAAGCCCTTCAACCGGGCGCCCCTCATTCGAGTGAACGCCAGCAGGATTCCCAGGTCGGACGGGTCCGAGTGCCTCATGGTTCTGCCGGGGCACCCAGAACGGACGTAGCCTGGCAACAGCGTGGCGAGGGAGAAGCATCGATGACTGCCGAACTCATCATGGAGCCGGTCATGACGCAGCAGGACCCCATTGATCTGCTGATCGCGTTCGAAGAAGCGTCCGAGACGCCGATTCGACCCGAGTACGTCGAGGGGACAGTCATCGTGCCGCCGGCACCGAACGACAACCACAATGACGGCGCTTTCGAACTGTCCTTCCAGTTCCGCGCCGCCGGATACCGCTTGGTGGGCATGGGCAACGGCTACCGAGCCGCGCACAAGGACGGCCGTACCATGGCCCTGCTCATCCCCGACTTCTACGTGCGCCGCCGCAAGGCGACGGAGCTCGACGAGTCGTACCGCAGGGCCCACAAGGGCTGGTACCCCATCGACATGATCTCCCTGGTCGGCGAGGTGACTTCCACCAACCACGAGACGGACACCGGTCCCAAACTGCGCACCTACGCCGCCGCCGGCGTCCCCGTGTACGTACTGGTCAACCGTCGCCGGAAGACGGCCCACTGCTACTCGGACCCGATCAACCCCGGCGACGACCTCACCGAGGCGTACTACGCCACCGAGGTCAAGTCCGACCTGGGCCGCCCCCTTCCGCTCCCCTCCCCCTATCCGGCCCTGGAGACGGCTCCCTTTCTGGAGCCCTCGGAGTAATGGAGCGGCCGACGACGGCGCCCTCGCTTTCGCCCTCGCAGGTAACGACTCCGCCGCCGTGGGGACGTCCTTGCCGACGCCCTCCTCGCCCCCGGTGCGCCATGAACGACCGTGCCGCACCCGGCCTCCTGCTGGAGCACGGCCCGCCCGACCTGCAGACATCCATTAGTTGCAGCGGCATCCCTCGCGCACAACAATGTCGGCCTTCAAGACCACAACTGGGTCTTGAAGGCCGACATCATGTGATCCCCGAATCAGCGGGCAGCTTCGAAAGATCCCGCCGGGGCCGCTTCGCGCCGAGAGGTCACGCAGCCCTACTCTCCTCCAGGATCACCGACCCCTGAATGGAGAGAATGGTACTTCGAATACATACCAGCCAGCGCCATCACGTTATCCCGCACTGCCAGGAACTCAAGCAGGAGGGAGAGCAGCAATTCTATTGCCTTTTGCTCCTGCTCTGGAGTCGCCTTTTCCAGCTTGCTCCAGCCCCATGACTCGATTTCAGGCAGCGCCTCTTCGAGGACGAGCGCCTGCCATCCGAAGCTGGAACATTCCCCTTTGCGCACGACCAGCCACTCGGTGAATCCGCGCATCAGCCCACCGGAGCGGGCCTGATCGAATCCGTTGAGAAACATGACCGTATCGCTATATGCCTTGTTGAGACCGTAGAGCCCCGGCCGGGCTCTCACACCCTCAAAGTACTTCTTGTCGTCCACGGACTCCCCTAGAATCCGAAATCTATGACATCGCCGTACTGCCATTTGGACTTGTACTCCGCGATCGACTCTCCGCCACTCGGAGTGAATGCGTCATAGACCCTGTCGTTGAGTACCACTACGACATGATAACCATTGTTCCAGTTGTGGGTCGACTGATCCCGGTATTCGCCAAAGAATGCCCCTGGTGCGGGAATCCGAATGATCTTGCCTTCGCCGAGATTTTCACGGATCCTCTCAGCGCAAACCTGGCAGTCTCCGGGGCCGTTCGTGATCATCGACTTGTCTCGGGGCAGCCCAGGAACGCTGTGCACGCCGCAAGAAGCATCCGCGAAAGTGGCGAGGGAGCCACCGAACGGAGTGGACCTACCGGCGACCTTGCAGCCGCGCCTGAGAAGTTTCAGCTCGTCGTGGAGCTTCTCCAAGGCCCTGAACTTGCCGCCGATGAACGCGTCGGCGGCAAAGCTGGAGCAGTGCTCGAAGTCCTTCTCTTCCAGGCATGCCTGGTACTCGCCGAGGCCGATGAGTTCCTTGCTGACGCCCCACAGTTCCTTCATGGCGGCGCCGAACTCGTCGCCCTGGGCGGTGATGCCGCAGAGGACTTCCTGATGCTGGCACCATTGGGCCTCTTCCCGCGGGTCGCAGGGGATGTACCCGGAGTTGCAGCGGTACATCTTCCGGGCGAGCGCCCCGTTGTCGTTGACCGCTTTCTGTTTGGCCTCGACGGCGGCCTTGCGGCGTGCTTCCTCCTCCTCCTTGTACTTCTTGACCGCGATGACGAACGCGCCGGTGGCGGCCTCAAGCGCGGCTTCGGCGTCCTTGCCGGCCTCGATGGCCGACCGGCGTGCCTGGTCGGCGGCGACCCAGGCACTGGAGGCGGATGCCTGGGCCATCTCCGAGGAGAGGGTGGCGTCGGTCGCCGATCTGGCCGCGTCCTGGGCGGCGGCATCGGCGCTGTTGGCGGCGTTGCGGGCCGTTCTGGCGGAGGCGGCGGCGCTGGCCGCGGAGGCCTCGGCGTTCTTGGCGTGCTGTGTGGCCTGGTCGGCGTAGCCCTGGGCCTTGGTCGCGGAGGCGTCGGCCTTCCGCGCCCATTCGTTGGCCTCGGCAGCGGCGTTGCGGGCGGTGGCGGCGACCTTCTGGGCGGTCGCGGCGCTCTGCTGTGCGAGGGCGGCGACCTTGGCGGCGTCCGCGATGAGTTTCTGGACCTGGGCCACGTGGGTGGCGGTGAGATGGTCCTTCCGCTGTGCCTGGTACTGGCCGGAGACGATGAAGGCGTGCAGCGTCTGCGGCGAGCCCTCCAGCGCGATCCGTGCCGCGGACTTCACCTCGGGGCTGCCGGAATCGATCAACTGGGCGGCCCGCACCCGCTCGTCCTGGGTCCGCGCGGTGGGCTGCGTGGTGAGCAGGAAGTGGCTGTACTTCTTCGGGTCGCCGGTGTTCAGAGCGGCACGGCCGGCATCGGTGAGAACCGGTCCTGCGCCGTCCAGGGCCTGGGCGATGGCCACCCGCATGTCGTCGGAAGCCACCTGGTACTGGCCGCTGGTGATGAACGCGGTGATCGCGGCGGCGTCACCGTCCAGGGCGGCCTCGGCCGCGTCCCGGACGCTCTTCGTCCCGCTCTCCTCGGCCAGACGCTCGACATAGGAACGGTCGTCCTGCTCCTGCGCCGTCCGCCAGCCGTTGCGCAGGTAGTCGATGACCACCTCGTCGGGACCCGCGAGGGCGGCCTCGGCCGCGGCACGCGCCCACGCCGTGCCGCCCTTCATGACCCGCACGGCCAGTTCGCGGCCCTGCCCGGCGACGGCAGCGAGGTCGGCGCCGGGCTTGGCCGCCTCCGTCACCAGCCGGTCCCGCTCGGTCTGCCGGTCCCTGTCCTCCTGTTCCCGTCCGGCCAGGGCGGCGGTGCGGGCCGCGTCGGCCTCCCGCTGGTCCCGGGCGCGTTCGATGCCCGCGTTGGTGCGGCCGAGCAGTTCCTCGGCCTCCACCTCGCGGGCGAGCGTGTAGACCTCCTGGGCCTTGGTCACGGCGTCGGTGGCCACGCCGGCGGCCTCGGTGGCCGCGTTGGCGTGTTCGGTGGACTTCGCGGCGGCCGTGGCGGCGTTGCCCGCGTGTTCGGCCGCGTCCCGGGCCGCCGCACCCGCGTTCCTGGCGTGCGTGGCCGCTGATCTGGCCGCGTCACGGGCCTCACGGGCCGCCTTGGCCGCCTTGCGGGCCAGGCCCTCGGCGGCGGACGCGGCGCGGTTGGCCTCCGCCGCATGGCGCTTGGTGGCCGCCGCGGCGGCACGAGCCCGGGCGGCGGCCTCACTGGACTGCCCCGCGTAGCTGCTCGCCTCCACCGCCGCGTTGGCGGCGAGGTTCGCGTTCGTGCCCGCGCTCACGGCCGAGCGCGCGGCGTCCCCGGCCGCGTCGGCCGCGGTGGCCGCCTGACCGGCCGCGTCGGCCGCCAGATCGGCACCGGCAGCGGCCTTCTCCGCGTTCTCGGCCGCCTTCAGCGCGGCACCCGCGTTGCGCTCGTCCACCGCCGCGTCGGCCGCCGCACTACGGGCCCGGGACGCCGCCTGCGAGGCACCCGCCGCAGCCGCGGCCGCCTGCGAGGCGGCGTTCGCGGCGACCCGCGCCGAGTTGTTCGCGGCCCGCGACGCGTTGATCGCCGTCTGTGCGGCGGCAGCGGCCTGCGATGCCGCCTCCGCCGCCCGGCCGGCAGCCCGAGCGGCCTTGTCGGTGTCCTTCTTGGCCGCCTCGGCCTCCGACGCGGCCTTGAGCGCGGCTTCCTTGGCGAGCTCCGCCGCCTTGACCGCCTTGGCGGATTCCTTTTTCGCTGCCGCGGTCTCCTTGGCCGCCTGCCGACCGGCCTCCTTCGCCTGCGCGGCCAGCTCGGCGACCGTGGCGTGCTCCTCGTCCTTGGCGCGCGCGACGAACTGCCCGACCTCCAGGAACTCCCGGATGTCCGCGGCGGTGCCGTTCAGCGCCAGGCGCCCGGCAGCGCGCACATTGGTGCCGCCCACGCTGATGACCTGGACCAGCTGCACCCGCTCGTCCTGCTCCCGCTGGACGTACTGCCCCTCCTGCAGGAACTTGCTGACGTCGTCCGCCGTACCGTTCAGCGCGGCCCGTCCCGCGTCCTGCACGATGGGCCCGCCCTCGTCGATGACCTGCGCCACCCGGACCCGGTTGTCCTGCTGCATCGGGGCTTCCCAGCCCCAGCTGA
Source organism: Streptomyces beigongshangae (assembly GCF_019710745.1). Taxonomy (GTDB): domain Bacteria; phylum Actinomycetota; class Actinomycetes; order Streptomycetales; family Streptomycetaceae; genus Streptomyces; species Streptomyces beigongshangae. Next base: position 15,082 of record NZ_JAHKJW010000017.1, on the reverse strand, counting down.
CGAAGATCTCCAGATCCTCGGGGGCCCCCGAGAGCGCCGTACGGGCGGCGTCCAGAAGCTCCGGACCGCCCACCGAAGCGAGCTGGGCGGCACTCACCCGCTTGTCCTGGAAGGACATGTCCTCCGCCGCCGCGAGGAACGCCTGCACGTCGGCGTCACTGCCGCTCAGCGCCGCCTCGGCGGCCGCCTTCACTCCGGGACCGCCGGACTTCCAGTAGTCGACGACCAGGCCCCGGTCGGTCGGTGTCACCTCCGCCAGCGCGGCGACCTCCGCGCCGGCCGACGGAGCTTCCGCGGCCACGGAGGGCGCGGTGCCCAGCAGGCCCAGCACGAGGGTGAAGGACAGCAGACCCAGTACCGCTGCGCGTATCACGCCCGGCGGTCTTTCCGCCAGAACGGATCCGTTCATTCTTCGATTCACTGGACACCTTTCTCAGCCATCGGCGACGCGTACCACCGTCCGCCGAATATCGGAGAGCCGATCATAACGCCCAGCATTTCCACCGGGGATCACAAATAAAACTCCCGCACCCGCCGCTACCGGGGGCTTCACCGATCGCCCTTTTTGTCTCCCCTCAGCTTCTGGACCTGCGAAATGACTGAGGGATGACAAACCGTCAACTAGCGTCACATGACCGATATTCCGGTGTGCAAAAGCGCAGAGAAAGTGTTTGACGACCGGTGAAACAGAGGGATAAGGTCCACACCGCCTTTACTTTCACGTAACTCGACAGGAAGCGGGTCTCCCCCCAGGGAAAGCCGCACCTGAAAGGAGTGTGCGGTGGCTTTCCGCACGCGTAGCCTGATATTTTCCGGGGCGGCAGCAATTCTTGCCGCGGTCATCGGAATTCCGCTCGCCGTCGCAGATGAATCCGCTGCGCCGAAGGCGGCGGCCGACGTCCCGCCGGTCGCGGTGGAGGATTACCACTACCCGGGCGCCGCCGACATCCTGGCGACCGAGGGCATCAAGCTGAACAGGGGCGACGGGCGCATCCTGCTGGAGGAGTGCGGCGCCACGCCCGACCAGATCAGCGTCTTCACCGTCAGGGACGACTCGGTCGGCCGCAAGGACACCTACTGCTTCCGGGCCACCGCGAGCACGGGATACCTCACGCTCGAACTGCCGCGCGTCTTCGCCCTCCAGACCGGCGAGCACCCCATCAGCGCCGATCTGACCGCGAACGGCGAGACCAAGACGGTCACCGTCGCCGAGGGCGGTTTCCAGAGCGTCGGCGAGGGCAACGTCGGCGGGGCCCGGTCCGTGCTCGTCGAGATCCGTGTCACCGGCTGACCCGACCGCGCCCAGAGTCAAGGAATCGAGAAACGTGATCCCCGTACGTCTCCACAGACCCGTGACCACCGCCGGAACCGCAGCCGCCGCCCTGTTGGGCGCCGCCGTGGCCGCCGGTGTGCTGACCGCCCCCGCCCACGCCGTCTCCGGCGACGGCTCCTCCGCCGGCAGCTACGCCTTCGCCGCCCGACTGGCCATCGGCGCCGACGACACCGCCCGCGCCTGCACCGGTTCCCTCGTCGCGCCGCAGTGGATCCTCACCGCGGCGAGCTGCTTCGCCGCCGACCCCGAGACCGCCGCGGCCGCCGCGGGCAGGCCCGCCCTCAAGACCGTCGCCACGGTCTCCGGCAAGACCGGCGAGGTCGTGGAGCTGGTGCCGCGCGCGGGGCGCGACATCGTGCTGGCCCGGCTCGCCAAACCCCTCACCGGCATCACCCCGGTCCCCCTGTCCGCCACCGCCGCCACGGCGGGCGAGCAGCTGAAAGCCGCGGGGTACGGTCGCACCAAGACCGACTGGGTGCCGGGTTCGCTGCGCACCGCCGCGTTCACCGTCGGTACGGCCGGGTCCGACGACATCGCCGTCACCGGGGTGAACGCCGCGCTCTGCAAGGGCGACACCGGCGGGCCCCTGCTCCGCGAGGCGGGCGGACAGGTCAGCCTCGTCGGCGTCAGCAGCCGTTCCTGGCAGGGCGGCTGCTTCAACGAGAAGGAGACCCGCACCGGCGCGGTCGCCTCCCGCGCCGACGACCTGGCCGCCTGGGTCACCACCACCGTCAACGCCGCCCGCATCACCGACTTCAACGGTGACGGCGTGCCCGACACGGCTGTCGGCGATCCCGCGGCGGCCGTGGGCGGCCTCACCAGCGCCGGCCTCGTCCGCGTGGTGTACGGCGGCGGCAAGGGCACCGCCGAGATCACGCAGAACTCCCCGGGCGTGGGCGGGTCCGCCGAGGCGAGCGACTGGTACGGCGAGTCCCTGGCCGTGGTGGACCACAACCTGGACGGGTACAGCGACCTGGTGGTCGGCGCCCCCGCCGAGGACATCGGCGACCAGGCGGACTCCGGTTTCGTCCAGATCGTCTACGGAGCGGCCGCCGGCCTGACCAAGGGGCAGACGGCCACCACCCTTGAGCAGGGCAAGGGCGCGGGCGCGATCCTCGCCGGAGCCCCCGAGGCCGGGGACCGCATGGGCCACTCGCTGACCGCGGGCGTCACCACCGGCGGTGAGCCCTATCTGCTGATCGGGGTCCCGGGTGAGGACCTCGACGGCGTCGTCGACGCCGGCAACGCCTACTACCTGCGCGGCACCACCAACACCTCGATCAACCAGGGCAAGGACGGCGTCCCCGGTGTCCTGGAGAACGGCGACCGCTTCGGCACCTCCCTGGCCGGTTCACCGGAGCACCTCGCGGTCGGCGCCCCCGCCGAGGACATCGGCGACCAGGCGGACTCCGGCAGCGTCCAGGTGCTCAAGCACGGTCTGACCGGCGGCTTTCCCACTCCCGTCGTGGACGTGGACCAGGACGACTCCGCGGTCACCGTCACCGGCTCGCCGGAGGCGGGCGACCAGTTCGGCGCCTCGCTCTCCCTGACCTCGTACCGCACCACGGCCTCCGACTCGGCGACCGCCACGGACTCGATCCTCGCCGTCGGCTCCCCCGGCGAGGCCCTCGGCACCGTCAAGGAGGCGGGCCGCGTCGTCACGCTGCGGATCACCGCGGCCGGGAAGGCCAGCCAGCTCGGGGACATCAGCCAGGACCCGGCGGACGTGGTGGGCGCCCCGGAGGAGGCCGACCACTTCGGCCGGCAGGTCTCCGTCGCGAGCACCGTGCCCGGCGCCGTGGCCACCGCCCAGAACATGCGGCTCGCCGTCGGCGTTCCCGACGAGGACATCGGTACGGCCTCGAACGCCGGTTCCATCACCGCTTTCTCCCTGCTCGGCAACCCCGGTGACAGCGACGTGGCGGTGGAGCCGGGCATGGTCGGCCTGCCGGGCGCCTCGGGTGCGAACCAGCGGCTGGGCACGAGCGTCTTCGCGACCGCCGCGCACCTGTACGTCGGCATGCCGTACGGCCCGGCCCCGTACGGTGCCGTGCACACGGTGCCGTGGGCGAACATCGTCTCCGCGGCGTCGGAGCCGGTCACCACGTACCAGCCGGGCCAGGGCGGGCTCCCCGCCGCCGGAACGCAGTTCGGCAGCGTCGTGCGCTGACCCCGCAGGACGGGCGGGGGGGCCGCGGCGCAACCGCCGCGGCCCCCCCGCCGCCGATTCGGCGGAAGTGGATCCTCCGCCCGCGGAACCACCGCCCCCGCAGGTGACGGCTCCGTCGCCGCGAGGGCGCGTCCTTGTTGACGCCCTCCTCGCCCCGGCCTACCTTCCTTCCCAGTGACCCCGTCGACAGGAAAGTTTCCTAACAGTGTCGTCCCGGTGGACCGACCGGCCGGCGTCCTGGGGGGCTGGGCAGCCGAGAGGCAGGTGGCGACCGTCATGGCGGGAACGGCAGGCATACCCGGCGCACCGGGCACACCGGGCACCCCCCGCGTGCTGCGCGCCATGAACGACCGTGCCGCGCTCGACCTCCTGCTGGAGCACGGCCCGCTGTCCCGGACCCGGATCGGCAGGCTGACCGGGCTGTCGAAGCCGACCGCCTCCCAGCTGCTCGCCCGGCTGGAGGCGGCGGGGCTCGTCGTCGTCACCGGCACCAGTGAAGGGCGGCCCGGACCCAACGCGCAGTTGTACGCCGTCAATCCGGCCGCCGCCCACGCCGCCGGGCTCGACGTGACGCCCGGGCGGATCCTCGCCGCCGTCGCCGACGTGACGGGGCGGACGGTGGGCGCGTACGAACTGCCCACCCCCGGCCGGCGCCCCGCCCACGGCGTCGTGCAGCAGGTCACCGACGCCCTCGACGGTGCGGTGAAGGCGGCGGGGCTGACCCGGGCCGACCTCCGGCGGCTCGTCATCGGCACCCCGGGCGCCTTCGACCCGAACACCGGACGCCTGCGCTACGCCTCCCACCTGCCCGGCTGGCACTCCCCCACCCTGCTCGACGAGCTCGCCGCGGCGCTGCCGATGCCCGTCGAGTACGAGAACGACGTCAACCTCGCCGCCATCGCCGAACAGCGGCTCGGCGCGGCCCGGGGTCACGAGAACTTCGTCCTGCTGTGGAACGAGGACGGCCTGGGAGCCGCCCTCGTCCTCGGCGGGCGGCTGCACCGCGGCTGGACCGGCGGCGCGGGCGAGGTCGGCTTCCTGCCCGTGCCCGGCGCCCCGCTCGTGCGGCACGTCACCAAGGCAAACAGCGGCGGCTACCAGGAGCTGGCCGGCTCCCAGGCCATTCCGGAGCTCGCCCGCGCACTCGGCGTCGAACCGATCCCCAGCGGCCCGTGCACCGAGGTCGCCGCCACCCTCGTGGAGCAGGCCGCGGACATCGACGCGGGCCCGCACCGGGAGCTGCTGAAGACGTACGCGACCGGGCTCGCCACCGGCCTCGCCTCGCTCGTCTCCGTCCTCGACCCCGAACTCGTCGTCCTCAGCGGCGCCTCGCTCAGCAGGGGCGGCGAACCCCTGCGCGCCCTCGTACAGGCCGAACTGGCGGAGCTGGCCGCGTCCCGGCCGCGCCTCGTCCTCGGCGAGGTGCGCGAACAGCCCGTGCTGCGCGGCGCGCTGGAGAGCGCGCTCGCCGCCACCCGCGACGAGGTCTTCGACACCTCGGCCCGCGGTGGTTCCTGATGTGGGAACCCTGCCGGAAGCCGTGCCGCCGGCGGCCGGACCGGGTGCCGCGGCCGTCACGCGCGCCGGAGTGGGAAGCGGAGTCACCGGAGTGAAAGGCTGAGGATGAAACTCGCAGTAGTGGGCGGGGGTTCCACCTACACCCCCGAGCTCGTGGACGGGTTCGCGCGGCTGCGGGACACGCTGCCCGTCGGGGACCTGGTCCTCGTCGACCCGGACCCGGACCGGCTGGAACTCGTCGGCGGGCTGGCCCGGCGCATCTTCGCCAGGCAGGGGCACCCGGGGCGCATCACCACGACCGACGACCTCGACGCGGGTGTCGAGGGCGCCGACGCCGTGCTGCTCCAACTCCGCGTGGGCGGTCAGGCCGCCCGCCATCAGGACGAGACGTGGCCGCTGGAGTGCGGCTGCGTCGGCCAGGAGACGACCGGCGCGGGCGGCCTCGCCAAGGCGCTGCGTACGGTCCCGGTGGTGCTCGACATCGCCGAGCGCGTACGGCGGGCCAACCCGGACGCCTGGATCATCGACTTCACCAACCCCGTCGGCATCGTGACCCGCGCGCTCCTCCAGGCCGGTCACCGGGCGGTCGGGCTGTGCAACGTGGCGATCGGCTTCCAGCGGAAGTTCGCCGGGCTGCTCGGGGTCGCCGCCGGTGACGTGCACCTGGACCACGTGGGCCTCAACCACCTCACCTGGGAGACGCGGGTGCGGCTCGGCGGCCCCGAGGGGGAGGACGTCCTGCCGAAGCTGCTGGCCGAGCACGGTGACGCCCTCGCCGGCGACCTGCGCCTGCCGCGCGGCCTCCTGGACCGGCTCGGGGTCGTCCCCTCCTACTACCTGCGCTACTTCTACGCGCACGACGAGGTCGTACGGGAGCTGGGGACGAAGCCCTCGCGGGCCGCGGAGGTGGCGGAGATGGAGCGGGAGCTGCTGGCGATGTACGGCGATCCGGCACTCGACGAGAAGCCGGCGCTGCTGGCGAAGCGGGGCGGGGCCTACTACTCGGAGGCCGCCGTCGACCTCGCCGCGTCCCTGCTGGGCGGGGGCGGCAGTCCCCGCCAGGTGGTGAACACGTACAACCGGGGGACACTGCCGTTCCTGCCCGACGACGCCGTGATCGAGGTGCAGGCGGCAGTCGGGCGCACCGGGGCGGACCCGCTGCCGGTGGCGCCGGTGGACCCGCTGTTCGCGGGACTGATGGCGGGCGTCACCGCGTACGAGGACCTCGCCCTGGAGGCCGCGCTGCGCGGGGGCCGGGAGCGGGTGTTCCGGGCGCTGCTCGCACATCCCCTGGTCGGCCAGTACGCGCCGGCCGACGGGCTCACCGACCGGCTGATCGCGCACAACCGGGAGCACCTGGCGTGGGCGTGACGCACACCGCGCCCGGCACCGGCACCGGCACTGCCACCGGAGCCGGCACCCGCACTGACACCGGAGTCGGTACCGGCACCGGCGCGGGGGCCGGCGGGACCGTCCTCGCCGTCGACGCGGGCAACAGCAAGACCGACGTCGCGGTCGTGGCGGCCGACGGGAGCGTGCTGGCCACGGCGCGCGGCGGCGGGTTCCAGCCGCCCGTGGTCGGGGTCCGGCAGGCGGTGGACACGCTCGCGGACGCGGTGGACCGGGTCTTCGCCGCGTCGGGCACCGCCTCCGTCGGCCATGTCTCGGCGTGCCTGGCCAACGCCGACCTGCCGGTGGAGGAGGAGCGGCTGGCCGCCGCGCTGCACGCGCGCGCGTGGGGCGCGACCGTGCAGGTCCGCAACGACACCTTCGCGATCCTGCGGGCCGGGGTCGAGGAGCCGCGGGGCGTCGCCGTGGTGTGCGGCGCGGGCATCAACTGCGTGGGGATGCGGCCCGACGGCCGGGTGGCCCGCTTCCCCGCGCTCGGCCGCGTCTCCGGTGACTGGGGCGGCGGTTCGGGGCTCGCCGAGGAGGCGCTGTGGCACGCGGCGCGCGCCGAGGACGGACGGGGCCCCGCGACCGGGCTGGCCCGCGCCCTGCCCGCGCACTTCGGCCTGCCCACGATGTACGCGCTGATCGAGGCGCTGCACCTGCGGCGCATCGAGGAGGTGCGGCGCCACGAACTGGTGCCGGTCCTGTTCGCCACCGCGGCGGACGGCGACGCGGTCGCCCGCGCGCTCGTCGACCGGCTGGCCGACGAGATCGTGACCATGGCGGTCGTCGCCCTGACCCGGCTCGACCTGCTGGACGAGGAGGTGCCGGTGCTGCTCGGCGGCGGCGTGCTGGCCGCCCGCCATCCCCGGCTCGACGACCGGGTGCGGGAACTGCTGGCCGAGCGGGCCCCGAAGGCCGCGCCCGGGGTCGTCACCGCCCGGCCGGTCCTCGGGGCCGCGCTCCTGGGCCTCGACCACGAGGGCGCTCCGCCGCGGGCGTACGCCCGCGTGCGGGAGTTCTACGAGTGCGAGGGGGTCTGAGCGCCGGGTCCGGGCGCCGGGTCCGGGCGTGCCGGGAACCGAACAGTTCGAGTTGGCGTATTCAGAAGCAAGGGTGGTGTTCAGAAGCAGGGGTGGTGCGGGATCTTCGCCGTACCGCGATCCGCGCAAGGCCGTACCGCGATCTGCGCAAGATCGAGTCAAGACCTGTGCGGATACCGGTCCCGGCGGCGATACTTGCGGCCGTGCGTCTCTTCCCGTGCTCCCCGGCGCCGGGCGGAGACGACCGGTGATGACCATGGGGGAGGTCGGGTGACACACCAGGAGCAGGGCACCGCGGCGCCACCGGGACCACCGGGACCACCGGGACCACCGGGACCACAGGGACCACCGGGAACCCCGGGAACCCCGGCGGGCGCGCTGCCCCCACTCCCGCCGCAGGCCCCGCCGCCGGGGCCGCGGGGAGGGCCGGGCGGGCCCGGCTCCGTGCCCCCGCGGCGCACGGCGTGGGCGGAGGGCGTCGACCGGCTGCGGGCCGCGGCCACCACCGAGCCGGGGCGGCTGCGCGTCATCGGCGCCGTCCTCGCCGCCCTGGTGGTCGTGTTCGGCGCGCTCACCGCCTGGGAGATGGCGGAACGTTCGGCCGCCGCGGACGACGTGCTGCACCGCAGCCAGCCGCTGAGCGCCGACGCGGCCGACATCTACCGCTCCCTCGCCGACGCCAACACGGCCGCGTCCAGCGGCTTCCTCGCGGGCGGCCAGGAGACGGCCGAGTCCCGCAGGACGTACGAGCGCGACATCCGCCTCGCCGCGGACAAGCTGGTGACGGCGGCGGCCAACTCCGAGCCCGGCTCCACCTCGCAGAAGACCATCACCGAGCTCAACAAGATGCTCCCCGAGTACAAGGGCCTGGTGGAGCGGGCCCGCGCCAACAACCGCCAGGGCTACCCCCTCGGCGGCGCCTACCTGCGGTACGCCAACTCCAAGATGCAGGTGATGCTCGGGGACGCCGAGCAGCTCTACAAGGTGGAGAACCAGCGGCTGCGCTCCGACTACGACGACGCGACGCCCTACCCGTGGATCGCGATCGGCGCCGGCGTCCTGGCCCTCGGCGGCCTCGGATGGGCCCAGCGCCGCAACTACCGCAGGACGAACCGCGTGCTCAACCACGGCCTGGCGACCGCCACGGCCGCCACCACTGTCGTCCTGCTCTGGCTGGCCGTCGGCCACACCGCCGCCCGCGCCGGGCTGAACGAGTCGTACGACCACGGGGTGCGCTCGCTGAACACGCTGAACGACGCCCGGATCGCCTCGCTCAAGGCCCGCGGCAACGAGAACCTCACCCTGGTCGCCCGCGGCGCGGAGACCAAGGACGTCGGCACGGGCGCCGCCAGGAAGACCGTGGACGTGTACGACTACGACTACGAGCGGCAGATGAGGGACCTCACCGCGAAGCTGGCCGCCGCCGGGGACCTCGCCGACGACACCGCGGGCGCGAAGCCGGTCGAGGCCGCGACGGACAGCATGAGGGTCTGGAAGGAGCGGCACCGGGAAGCCCGCGCGCAGGACACCGCCGGCAACTACCAGGCGGCGCTCGACAAGGTCATCGGCACCGCCGCCGAGGAACCGACGGGCGAGTGCTTCGAGAACGTGGACGAGAACCTGAGGAAGGCGCTCGCGCACGAGCGCGCCGAGTTCCGGCGGGCGGCCGGTGACGGCCGGGGCGCGATGGACGGTCTCGTGGTGGGGGCCGCGGTGCTCGCCGTGCTGGCCGCGGCCGGCGCGGTGCTGGGCATCGGGCGCAGGCTGTCGGAGTACCGGTGAGACGGTGGGAGGGGACACGGTGATGAACGTGCGACGTCTGCGGGCCGGTCTGCGGGGCTGGGGCGGAGTGGGCGCCATGGCGGTCGTCTGCGCCCTGGCGGCGGTGTTCGCGCTGCTGCTGCCGGTGGCCCAGTCCCGCGGGGGCGCCGCCGACTCCGACGGCCGCGGGGCGGCCCGGACCGACCCGGTCGGGGACGAGGACTGCCTCGACCCCGAGCACCCCGAGGACCAGAGCCTGTCCCCGTCCTCGGGCGGGCAGAACGGCCCGGCGGTCCGGAAGATCAAGGCGCGCGGCCATCTGATCGTCGGCGTCGACCAGAACAGCTTCCGTTTCGGCTACCGCAACCCGAACAGCGCGTCCGCCGAGGCCGAACTGGAGGGCTTCGACATCGACCTCGCGCGCGAGATCGCGGACAGGATCGTGGGCGAGAAGAAGAACAACGTCCGCTTCCGGGCGATCCCCACCGACCAGCGCATCCCGGCGATCCAGGACGACAAGGTCGACATGGTGGTGCGCACCATGACGATCAACTGCAAGCGGCTGGAGGACGTCGCCTTCTCCTCGCCCTACTTCGAGACCGGTCAGCAGGTGCTCGCCCCGAAGAAGTCCGGCATCACCGGGTACGACGCCTCCCTGGCGGACAAACGGATCTGCACGGCGGCCGGTTCCACCGCCTACGACGCGCTGGAGGCCGGCAAGAAGTCCGGGAGCCTGGCCGGGTCCGCCGACTTCGAGGGGCGCACCGTGCCGAACCAGCTCGACTGCCTGGTACGGCTGCAGCTCGGCGAGGTGGACGCCGTGGTCACCGACGGCGCCCTCGCGGCGAGCCAGGCCGCGCAGGACCCGACGGTCGGGCTCAAGGGCGAGCCGTTCACCGAGGAGTACTACGGCGTGGCGATGAAGAAGGAGGCGGACGACCTGGTGCGCCGGGTCAACCAGATCCTGGTGGACTACCGCAAGGACGGCTGGCGGACGTCGTACGACACGTGGCTCGCCAGGACTCTCGGCCCCTCGTCCGGACCGCCCGCGGTCAAGTACAGGCAGCCCTGAGGCCGGTTCGGACACAAAACGCGTACGGGGACGCACGGTTCGGCGAATAGGCTCCGGAAAGTTCAGGAAGTACCTCAAGTACCCGAAGTACTTGAAGTGCCCGGGAGACACCGGGCGGGCAGTCGGCCGGCACGGACGAGGCGAGGGGTGATCGATGGGCGTCGCGGGACCGTCCGGGCCGGTACTGGACCGGGACGAGGTGGACCGCGCGCTGGCGCGGCTCGGCGCGGAGCACGAGGCCATCGAGACCTCGCTCCTCGCCCTGCAGGACCACGCGGGCCGCAGACTCCTCGAAGGCGCCGAGCTGACGGGCACGACCAAGGAGCGCTGGGAGACCACCGAGGCGGCGATCACCCTGCTGTGGGCGTACTTCGACGCGTACGCGGGCGCGCTGCGCTCCGCGCGGCAGATCCGCTCCCGCAGGCGCTGGTCGAGCCGCGAGGACCTCGTCGAGCTGACGGAACTGCTGCGCGGCGAGAGCGTCACGGTGGCCGGCAGCGCCTCCACCGCCGCGGCGCCCACGACGGCGGGCACGGGCCGGCTGAGCGAGCGCTTCACCCTGGCCGAACTCGTGGAGCGCATGAACGAGCTGTACGCGTCGTCGCTGGACATGGTCGTCGCGGCCGACGCGGTCTGGTCGGCGCTGCCGGCCCGGATCGACCTGCTGGCCGCGGAGTTGCAGCGCACCCGCCGGCTGGCGCACTCCGTGGGCGTCCGGCCCGGTGAGCACCCCTCGGGGGACGACCTGGAGCGGATCACGCGCACGCTGACGTCGCTGCGCGAGCAGGTGGTCTCCGATCCGCTGGCCTTCTGGACACCGGCGCGGGGGAGTTCGGCGCCCGGCGGCGGCCGCCCCGACACGACGCGCTACGACCGGGAGGCGCGCGCCCTGGAGGAGGTGCGCCGCGAGATCGACGCCGTGCTCACCGTGCGCCAGGACGCGGAGGCGCGGCTGGTGCGGCTGCGGGACGTGCTCAGCCGCGCGGACCGCACCCTCGCGGAGGCGAGGAGCGCGCGCGGCGAGGTCCTGGCGAAGATCGCCGCGTCCGAGGTGCCCGCGGTCAGCGGCCCGCCCACCGCGCTGCAGGAGCAGCTGGCGGCGGCCTCCGAGTACCGCAGGCACGCGCAGTGGCACCGTCTCTCGCCCCTCCTGGAGTCCCTGGAGGAGAAGGCCGAGGACGAGCTGCTGCGCGCCCGGGAGTCGCTGACCGCGGTCACCGCGCCGCTCGCGGTCCGCGCGGAGCTGCGCGGCCGGCTCGACGCGTACAAGGCGAAGGTCGCCCGGCACGGCCTCGCCGAGGACCCGCTGCTCGTGGAGCGGTACGACGCGGCGCGCCGCATGCTGTGGAGCGCGCCCTGCGACCTGCGGGTGGCGGAACAGGCGGTGCTGCGCTACCAGCGGGCGGCCGCCGAGCTGCTGGCACCGAGGGTCCCCGGCGACGGCGGGCCACAGGACCGGAGGGGGGAGTCATGAGTCAGCCGGACGAGAACCGGCACAACCGGCCCAACCGGCCGAACCGGCAGGGCGGGCAGGGCGGGCAGGGCGGGCAGGGCCAGGGGAGCGGACAGGATCCGCAGAAGCCGTGCCAGCGGCCCGGGTGCACGGGGTCCTACGAGGACGTGGGCGGCGGCGAGCTGTACTGCGACACCTGCGGTCTGGCGCCGGTCGTCTCGTCGACCGGCAGGGTGGGCTCGCCGCCCACCGGGATCACGGCGGGCGGCAAGGGGGCGCGCGGCTCGGGCAACGCCGGCTCGCACTCCGGCTCCCGCGCGTCCTCCCGTGCGTCGTCCCGCTCATCGTCCCGCTCCTCGTCGCGGTCGGCCCAGTCCCGGCGCTCGGTGTCGGGCCGTCTGTCGCGCTCCGTCTCGGGGCGCTCCACGGGCCGCTCGGTGTCGGTGCGCAGCTCCGGTTCGGCGGCCGGCTCCTCGGCCCGCGGCCGGCTCGGCGTGGGTCTCGTACAGGTCCCGGGCGTACCGCGGCCCGACCCGCGCGCGATGGTGCAGGAGAACCCCGAGGTTCCCGAGCGGAAGCGATTCTGCTCCCGCTCCGACTGCGGGGCGCCGGTGGGGCGTTCGCGCGGTGAGCGGCCCGGGCGCACGGAGGGCTTCTGCACCAAGTGCGGCCATCCGTACTCGTTCGTGCCGAAGCTGTGCAGCGGCGACATCGTGCACGGCCAGTACGAGGTCGTGGGCTGCCTCGCGCACGGCGGGCTCGGCTGGGTCTACCTCGCCGTCGACCGGGCGGTCTCCGACCGCTGGGTGGTCCTCAAGGGCCTCCTCGACACCGGCGACCAGGACGCCATGGCCGCCGCGATCTCCGAGCGCCGCTTCCTCGCCGAGATCGAGCACGCGAACATCGTGCGGATCTACAACTTCGTGGAACACCTCGACCAGCGCACCGGCTCCCTCGACGGCTACATCGTCATGGAGTACGTCGGCGGCAAGTCCCTCAAGGAGATCGCCAACGGCCGCCGCGACGCGCTCGGCAGGCGCGACCCGCTGCCGGTCGAGCAGGCGTGCGCGTACGGCATCGAGGCGCTGGAGGCCCTCGGTCACCTGCACAGCCGCAACCTCCTGTACTGCGACTTCAAGGTCGACAACGCGATACAGACCGAGGACCAGCTCAAGCTGATCGACATGGGCGCGGTGCGCCGGATGGACGACGAGGAGTCGGCCATCTACGGCACGGTCGGCTACCAGGCCCCGGAGGTCGCCGACGTCGGCCCGTCGGTCGCCTCCGACCTCTACACGGTCGCGCGCACCCTGGCGGTCCTGACCTTCGACTTCCAGGGCTACACGAACGTGTTCGCGGACTCCCTGCCCGACCCGGACACCATCGAGGTCTTCCGCACCTACGAGTCGTTCTACCGGCTGCTGGTGCGGGCCACCGACCCCGATCCGGCCCGCCGGTTCGCCTCCGCGCAGGAGATGGCCGAGCAGCTCACCGGGGTGCTGCGCGAGGTCGTCGCCGTGCAGACGGGACGTCCGCGGCCCTCGCTGTCCACCTTGTTCGGGCCCGAGCTGAGGGTCACCGACACGGAGTTGTTCGGCAGGCTGGACGGGGACGTGTCGCTGCTGGGGGCCAGGCCCGTGCACGTACCCGCGTGGTGGAGGAGAGGCGCGTCGGCGCGGGCGGCCGAGGCGGCCGAGGCGAACGGGTCGGCCCCGGCAGCCGGGGTCGGCGGAGTCGGCCGGGTCGGCGGGCCGAACGGGCCGAACGGTTCGCCGGCCCTCGCGCCCGCTCCGGCATCCCTCGTCAAGCCGCTGGACACCGCGGCCGCCGGGCTCGCGCTGCCGGTCCCCCACGTCGACCCCGGCGATCCGAACGCCGGTTTCCTGGCGGGGCTCATGACCTCCGCGCCCGCGGAGCTGATCACCGCGCTGCACGCGGCGCCCGCCGGTTCCCCGGAACTGCGGCTGCGCGAACTGCGGGCGCGCCTGGAGATGGGCGAGCACGACCACGCGACCAGGACCCTCGAAGCCCTGGAGGCCGACCACCCCGACGACTGGCGGGTGGTCTGGTACCGGGGCGTGGCGGCACTGGCGACCGGCGGCCACGAGGTCGCGGCGGTGTCCTTCGACGCGGTCTACGACGCGTTCCCGGGCGAGCCGGCGCCCAAGCTCGCCCTCGGGCTGTGCGCGGAGGTCCTCGGGCAGCTGGACAACGCCGCCGAGTACTACCGGCTGGTGTGGACGACCGACCCGAGCTATGTGAGCGCCGCGTTCGGCCTGGCCCGCGTCCAGCTGGCGGCGGGCGACCGCGCGGGGGCCGTACGGACGCTGGAGTCGGTGCCGGAGGCATCCATCCACTACACGGCGGCGCGGGTCGCCGCCGTGCGGGCACGGCTGCGGCAGCGCCTGGCGGAGACCGCCGCGTCCGTGCCGGGGGCCCTCGCGGCGCCGGCAACGGCAGTACCGGCAGCGGCAGCGACGGCGGCAGCGGTACCGACGGCACCGGCGGGCGCCGCCGCGACCGCGCCCGGGACGGTGGTGCCCCGTCAGGGGGTACCGGGTTCCGGGCCGCCCGGTACGGCGTTCCTGGCCGACCTGACCTCGGCCTCGGCCCAGGTCGAGGCCCTGGACGGATACGGCCTGGACGCCGTGCGCCGCGAGCAGTTGTCCACAGAGGTCCTTGGCTGCGCCCTGGACTGGGTACTCTCCGGTAGCCAGGGTTCCGTCCCACCGGCCACCGGTGCGCGGACCGTACTGCTCGGCAGTGACCTGGACGAGCGGGGTCTGCGTTTCGGTCTGGAGCGTTCGTACCGGACACTGGCCCGGCTCGCCCCAGGTGGCGAGGAGAGGATCGATCTGGTGGAGCGCGCCAACCGCTACCGCCCCCGGACGTGGGTGTAATTCATGTCGCAGATGCCCCAACTGGCCGCCTGCCCCAGCTGTGAGGAACCGCTGGAGTCGGGAGACCGTTTCTGCGGTGCGTGCGGGTACGACCTGTCGGCCGTACCCGCGCCGCCGGACGACCACCCCACGATCGCCATGAACGGCGCGGCGCCGCGGCCCCCTTCGGCCGCGGCCTCCGTGGACTGGCCGGTCGCGCCCGAGCCGGCCGGCTCGGACACCCCGGCGGCCGTGGTCCTGCCGACGGACCTGGAGGGCCGGGAGTCGGGCGGCTCCGAGAGCCCGGGCCCCGGCGTACGGTTCGACCGGCCGGGCCGGCCTCCGGAGGCGCCGCACGCCCAGCCACCGGCCCGGCCTTCCGCTCCACCGCCCGGCCGCCCTTCGGAGGCGCCGCACGCCCAGCCACCGGCCCGGCCCGCCGCTCCACCGCGCGCCGCGCC
>NZ_JAHKJW010000169.1 GCF_019710745.1 Streptomyces beigongshangae | reverse complement strand
GTCGGTCTTGCCGTTGGCGTTGAGGGGGATCTCGTCCAGCGCCACGTAGGCCTGCGGGAGCATGTAGTCGGGCAGCCGGGTCGCGCAGTGTGCGGCCAGGTCCGCCGCGGTCACGGCCGGGTCCTCGGCGCTGTCGGCCGGGACGTAGTAAGCGAGGAGCTGCTGCGCGCCAGTCGGCGTTTCACGCGCCACCACGACCGCTTCACGGACCGAGGGGTGCTCGGCCACGACGGTCTGGATCTCGCCCGGTTCGATCCGGTATCCACGGATCTTTACCTGATCGTCGAGCCGTCCCAGGAACTCCACGGCGCCGTCGGCCCGGGTGCGGGCCAGGTCACCGGTGCGGTAGAGGCGTGCCCCGGCGGGTCCGAACGGGTCGGGGACGAAACGCTCGGCGGTGAGGTCGGGGCGGCCCGCGTAGCCGCGGGCGACACCGGTGCCACCGACGTACAGCTCACCCGGCACTCCGACGGCCACCGGGTCGAGCCCGGCGTCCAGGACGTACATGGTCATGTTCGGCAGCGGGTGGCCGATGGGCAGGACCTCCGCCGACTCCTCGGCCGGCACCCGGTAGACACAGGTGCCGACGGACGCCTCGGTCGGCCCGTATTCGTTGATCAGCCGAGTGTGCGGCGCCAGGGCGCGCCAGCGCTCCAGCGTGGCGCGGGTGAACGCCTCACCGGCCACCACGAGCACCGGTGCCAGAGCGCCCGCCTGCTCGGCGGTCAACTGCTCCGCCAGGACGTCCAGATGCCCCGGGGTCAGCTTGATGAAGCTGTACGGACCCGCCTCCGCGAGCACACCGCCGAGGTCGGCGATGTCCGTGTCCTGCGCGACGGTGTGGACCTGCTGGCCCGTGACCAGCGGCGCCCACAGGTTGGGGACGACCAGGTCGAAGGCGACCGAGGAGAACAGCGGCGCACCCCGCCCGCCCTGCGAGGCCAGCTCGCGGGCCGCCCAGCCGACATGGTTGGCCAGCCCCCGGTGGGTGACGCCGACACCCTTGGGACGGCCGGTCGAACCCGAGGTGAAGATGGTGTACGCCAGGGAGTCG
>NZ_JAHKJW010000168.1 GCF_019710745.1 Streptomyces beigongshangae | reverse complement strand
TAGTGCTTCGTTAGGTCTGTATGTTTGTGCTGATCAAGAGCATTTTGAAAGTGTGGACACACATGAAGTGAACCGATTACGGGCGGCGTTGGAGCTGTTCGTGGCCGATGTGTTCGCCTCGGTGCCGCGCAAGGACCAGCGTGCCAGGGGCGAGTGCTATCTGCGGGGGCTGATGCTGGACGGCCGGCGCAAGTCGATCCAGCCGATGGCCGCGCGTCTGCCGGGCGGGAACATGCAGGCCCTGCAGCAGTTCGTGAACCAGTCGCCGTGGGACCCGCTGCCGGTCAGGCGGCGGATCGCCGAGCGGCTGTCCGAAGTGGTCAGGCCCAAAGTGTGGGTGATCGACGACGTGTCGTTCCCCAAGTGCGGCAAGGCGTCGGTCGGGGTGGCCCGCCAGTACTGCGGAGCGGTCGGCAAACGGGCGAACTGCCAGGTCGCAGTCAGTGTTCATGCCGCCACCGACACCGCTTCGTGCCCCTTGGACTGGCAGTTGTATCTGCCACGGGAGTGGACGGACGAGCCCGATCGCTGCCGCAGGGCAGGCGTCCCCCAGGAGGTGGTGCATCAAGAGAAATGGCGTCTCGCGCTCAGCCTCCTGGACACACTCGCCGAGTGGCAGTTGCAGGCGCCGGTCATCGTCGCCGACGCCGGCTACGGCGTCAGCACGCCGTTTAGGCTCGGCCTCCAGGAGCGAGGGCTGTCCTATGTCCTGGCCCTGCAGGGCCAGAAAGTCGCTCATCCGGAGGATGCCGAGCCGCATCAGCCCGCTTACGGCGGACTCGGACCACCCACCCTTCCCCGCTACCGCACCCCGCCGCGAGCCCTCTCCATCCTCGCGGCGCAGGCGGGCGCGGAGCGATACTCCGAGGTGACCTGGAGGCAGGGCAGCAAAGGCGTAATGGCCTCACGATTCACGGTGCTGACAGTGCGGCCCGCGGGCAAACAGTCCCTGGCCGCCGCCCAGGAAACAGGCGGCGGCCGCAGCCGCTGGGACGGCGTCCTGCCCACCCAGACCCTCCTGGTCGAATGGCCGAAAGGTCAGGACCGCCCGACGGACTACTGGATATCGAACCTGCCCGCCACTACACCCACCGCTGACCTGGTGCAGTGGGCGAAGATGCGCTGGCGGATCGAACATGACTACCGCGAGCTCAAAC
>NZ_JAHKJW010000167.1 GCF_019710745.1 Streptomyces beigongshangae | reverse complement strand
TAGTACTGCAACGGTGCTTGTTCTGAGTGCTGGGCAGTTCAGGGGCTGTGCCCGCGTCGTTTGTAGTGGCTGATGCGGGCTTGGTGCTGGCGTCGTCGTCGCCAGGTTGACCAGTGCAGGATGTGGTTGATCGGGGTGGGACGACGGTCGGTGAGGCGGGTGATCAGGCGTCTGATCTCGGCGAGGCTGAGGTGGATGAGCTGGGAGGATCCGTTTCTGCTTTGTCGGTGTCCAGCTGTCGGGCTCGCAGGACGGTCAGGCAGGCGTGGGCGGCCATGGCCAGGGTCATGTGACGGTGCCAGCCGGGGTAGCGGCGGACCTGGTAGTCGTCCAGGCCGCATTCCTGCTTGGCGGTCTGGAAGCATTCCTCGACCGCCCAGCGGCTGCCCGCGATGCGGATCAGCTCGTCCAGGGTGGTGTCGGCAGGACAGTAGGCGATGTAGTAGGAGATCTCCTCGGGCCTGCTCACACTGCGGCGGGGCGGGCCAGGACCCAGTGCCGGCGGTCCTCGCGGTGCCAGGGCCGCACTTCGACGCGGGCCCAGTCGTAGATCCGCCGGCCGTGGGCTCCCTCGCCGCAGGAACGGCGTTTCCATTTCTGTCGGGGCAGGCCGGGGAACAGGTCGTGGACGGGGTGGTCGAGTGCCCAGCGGGTGACGACGGTGTCGTGCCGGGTGGTGGCCATGACGTGGAAGACGTCCGCCTGCTCGAGTTCGAAGCGCCAGCCCTTGCTGAAGCCGTAGGCGGCGTCCGCCGTCACCCACCCGAACGGGATACGGTCGGCGATGGCCCGGCGGACCATCGCCTTGGCCATGGCCACCTTCGTCTCGAAGGCGACGTGGTCGTCGATGCCGGCCCGCCGGCAGCGGTCCCGGTCGTCCGTCCAGGAGGTGGGCAGATACAGACGGCGGTCGATCAGAGTGCGTCCGCGGCCGGTGGCGTAGGCGAGGAACACACCGATCTGGCAGTTCTCCGTCCGGCCGGCGGTGCCGGAGTACTGCCTTTGCACCCCGGCCGAACGGACGCCCTTCTTGAGGAAGCCGGTGTCGTCGACGACCAGGACGGCCTCGCGGTCTCCGAGGTGTTCCACGACGTAGTCGCGTACGTCGTCCAGGACCTCGTCGGCGTCCCACTCGATCCGGTTCAGCAGCCGGTGGATGCGATCGGGACCGGCGTGCCCGGCCTCCTCC
>NZ_JAHKJW010000166.1 GCF_019710745.1 Streptomyces beigongshangae | reverse complement strand
GGCCGCCGTCCCGGCCTCGGCGAGCACCGCGCGGACCGCCGCCTCCTCCTGCTGCCAGGCGTCGAGCCGTCGTTGCAGCTCCCGGTGGGCCGCGTCGTCGAGGAGGGCGTCGGCGGCGTCCTGCGGGGTGTCGAACCCGGCGCGGAAGGCCGCGTCGGCGAGGCGCGCGTCGGCGTCCTTGAGGCGCTGCGCGGTGTCCGCCGCCACGCGCGCGGCGTCGGCGGCCCCGGTGAGGGCCGAGACCCGCCGCTCCAGCTGGGCGGCCCGCTCGGCCACGCTGCCCGCCGGCCCCCTCGCCTGCGCCAACTCCCTTTCCAGGGCCGTCATCTCGCGGACCAGGCTCTCCCTGCGCGCGGTCCGTGACGCGCCGCGCACGGCGGCCTCCTGGTGCGCGGCGGACCGGCGCCGGTGCTCCTGCTCGGCCTGCCGCAGCGCCTCACCGGCCGCGTGCAGCCCCGAGGCGGCATCCCGCGCCCGGACGTGCAACCGCTCCAGCTCCTCGGCCTGCTCGGCGAGTTGCGCGGTGGGGGTGTCCCCCGCCTCGGCCGTCGCGGCGGCCAGCGCCTCGCGCACCGTCCCGAGCCGCCGCTCCTCCTCGGCTCGCTGTTCGTCGGCGCTCCGGGAAGCGGCGAGCGCGGCGTCCTCGGCCCGCCGGCCGACGTGCCCGTCGACCTTGCGGGCGGGGGCGGGGTGCTCGGTGGCGCCGCAGACTGCGCATGCCTCGCCGTCCACGAGGGCCGCGGCGAGTTCCGCGGCGATGCCCTTGAGGCGCTGCTCCTTGAGGTCCAGCCAGTGGTCGCGGGCCTCCGCCGCCCGTTCGCGCGCGGCGAGCACCCGCGCCTGGGCCCGGTCGGTGTCCGCGGCGAGCTGGTCGCGCAGCCGGGCGGCGGCGAGCCGCGAGGTGGCGGGTTCGCGCCGGACGGCCAGCTGTTCGGCGCGGGCGGCGGCCTCCTGGGCCGACTCGACACGGGTCTGCAGGCCGGCCCTGGTCGTCTCCCATTCGGCGAGCCAGTGCCCGGCGTCCTGCAGCACCTCCTCGTCGGCGCGCTCCTGACGGTCCAGCGCCTTCTGCTCGGTGGCGAGTTCGGCGAGCCGGCGCTCACCGCGGCGGGCCGACTCCAGTCCGCCCACTTCCTCGGCGGCCCTGCGTGCGGCGGCCGCGAGGCCCGCGGCCCCGGTGCCGGCGAAGTCGTCGGGGAGCAGGGCCCGCGCGCGTGCCTCGGCGTCGGCCGCCCGCCGGTGCTCGGTGCCGGCCGCCTCGCGCAGCCCGAGT
>NZ_JAHKJW010000165.1 GCF_019710745.1 Streptomyces beigongshangae | reverse complement strand
CGGCGGTGTCGCGGAGCCCGGGCCCGGCCGGCTCGCCATGGTCTTCCCCGGGCAGGGCGCGCAGTGGCCCGGCATGGGCCGCGAACTCCTCGACACCGCGCCTGTGTTCGCCCGCTCCATGGCCGCCTGCGAGGAGGCGCTGGCCGCCCACGTGGACTGGTCGCTGCACGACGTCGTACGCGGCGGGCCCGGCGCGGCCGCGGCGGACCGGGTCGACGTGGTGCAGCCCGCGCTGTTCGCGACGATGGTGTCGCTGGCCGCCCTGTGGCGGTCCTGGGGAGTCGAGCCGGACGCGGTGGTGGGGCACTCCCAGGGGGAGATCGCCGCCGCGGTGGTCGCCGGGGCGCTGTCCCTGGAGGACGGGGCGAAGGTCGTCGCCCTGCGCAGCCGGGCCCTCGCGGCGCTCGCGGGCGGCGGCGGCATGGTCTCGCTCGCCCTCTCCCGCGAACGGGCCGAGGAGGCGATCGGCCCCTGGACCGGGCGCCTGTCGGTCGCCGCCGTCAACGGCCCCGCCTCCGTGGTGGTCTCCGGCGACGCGGCGGCCCTCGCCGAACTGACCGCGCGGTGCGCGGCGAGCGGCGTGCGGGCCCGTACGGTCCCCGTCGACTACGCCTCGCACTCCGCGCACGTCGAGGGCATCGAGGAGGACGTCCTGGCGGCCCTCTCCGGCATCACCCCGGCCGCCTCCCGTGTCCCGCTCCTCTCCACCGTCACGGGGGAGTGGCTGGACACCACGGCCATGGACGCCGCGTACTGGTACCGCAACCTGCGCCGCACCGTTCGTTTCGACACCGCCGTGCGCGCACTCGCCGGGCAGGGCCACGGCGTCTTCCTCGAAGTGTCCCCCCACCCGGTCCTCACCGCGCCGGTCCAGGACACCGCCGAGTCCGCGGGCGCCCCGGACGCCGTCGTCACCGGCACCCTGCGCCGCGGCGAGGGCGGCATCCGCCGCGCCCTCACCGCCGCGGCCGAACTCTGGGTGCGCGGCGTACCGGTGGACTGGCGGAAGGTGTACGAGGACTGGGACGCGGTACGCGTCGACCTGCCCACGTACCCGTTCCAGCAGCGCCGCCACTGGCTGACGCCCGCCGCACCGCCGCCGCCACCGTCGGCGGACGGCGGCACCGACTTCTGGGACCTGGTGGAACGCGGCGACGCGACGGAGCTGGCGACCGCCCTCGCCGTCGACGCCGCACCGCTGCGCGCCGTACTGCCCGCACTGGGCGCCTGGCGCCACCGCCACGGCACGGCGGACCCGTCCGGCGCCCGCCGGTACCGCGTCGTCTGGCATCCCGTCCCCGACCCGCCGGCCCCCGCGCTCGACGGGACGTGGCTGGTCCTGACGCCCGAGGGACACGAGGAGAGCGGGACGGTACGGGACGCCGTACGGGCGCTGCGGGAGCACGGAGCCGCGGTGGTCACGTCGGCGGTCGCGGTGGCCGGTGCCGACGGGGCGTACACGGACGCCCGGTCCGGTGACGCGACCGGCGGCACCGCCGGCGGGGCCCCGGCGACCGGTGGGGCCGA
>NZ_JAHKJW010000164.1 GCF_019710745.1 Streptomyces beigongshangae | reverse complement strand
CAGGCACTTGCCGTTCACCCCCCTCACCTCACCGGTACGAGGACCGGGCTCCTGCCCCCCGCCCTGCTTGACGCGGATGTTGCGGAAGGACACGTCGTCGCCGTCGCCGTGGTTCTGGAGGCCGATGTGCCCCTGCCGCAGACTCCGCGCGGGGTCGGTGTTGGTGAAGTCGTTGATCTTACGGCCGTTGAGGAAGATCTCCAGCCGCTCGCCGGTGACCCGGAGTTCGTACGTGTTCCACTCCCCCGGCGGGTTCAGGGCGGCGTCCCGTGCGGCGATGTCGGCGGACTTGAAGCCGTAGACGGAGCCCGTGGTGCGGTCGGCGGTGTCGGTGGCGTCGATCTGGATCTCGTAGCCGTTGTTCACCGCCGTCCAGGGGTCGTCGGAGGCCGGGAAGCCGATGAAGACACCGGAGTTGTCGTCCCCGGCCATCCGCCAGTCCAGCTTGAGGGAGTAGTCACCGGTGAACTCCCGGGCGGAGTGCCAGAACAGCCCCATCCCGCCCACGGAGGTGAGCGTGCCGTCCGCGAGGCTGAACCGGCCCGGTCCGGCCTGTTTCCAGCCGTTGGTGGACGAGCCGTCGAACAGTGAGGTGTAGCCGGTCTCCGCGCGGCAGTCGGCGTCGGTCATCCCGGCGGCCCAGCGGATGCCGCCGAGCAGGTGCCGCCGGAACGCGGCGTCGGTGTACGACTCGTCGGTGTGACCGCCGCCGGTGTAGAAGGCCCGGCCGCCCTGGTAGTCCTTGCACCAGGCGATCGGGTGGTCGCCGGACATGTTCCCGCCGGAGTAGCTGGACTCGTCGAGCGAGGCCAGCACGCGGGCGGTGGTGCGCGGGTTGGTGCGGTAGTTGTACCACTCGTCGGTGCGCTGCCAGGTGCTGCCCAGGTGGGCGGTGGCGTCGTGCGCCCGGTCCTCCACCTTGACGGTGGCGGCCTGGATGGCCGGATGCGAGTGGAAGAGGGCGCCGGCCAGCCCTTCGTAGAAGGGCCAGTCGTACTCGGTGTCGGCGGCCGCGTGGATGCCGACGTACCCGCCGCCGCCCTGGATGTACTGCTCGAAGGCCGTCTGCTGGGCGGCGTTCAGCACGTCGCCCGTCGTCGACAGGAAGACGACGCTCTTGTACTGGGCGAGGTTGGCGGCCGTGAACGCCTGCGCGTCCTCGGTGGCGTCCACGGTGAAGTTGTTCGCGCCGCCCAGGCCGCGCAGGGCCGCGATGCCGTCGTCGATCGAGTCGTGGCGGAAGCCCGCCGTCTTGGAGAAGACGAGGATCTTGTACGCCGGGTCCGCCGCCGCACGCTTCTGCGCGTCGGCGGATCCGGCGGATCCGGTGACGGACAGGCCGACGGACTGGCTCACGGGCTGGCTCACCGCTCCGGGCAGTGCCGCCGCCTGGGGGCCCAGGCAGAGCGCGGCACCGGCGAACAGGCCGAGGGCAGCTTTCAGATAGGTACGCATGGTCGGTCTCCTCCCTCCTACGGCAGGGTCCATTTCTGGTTGGCGTTGGTGTGGCAGGTCCACAGGTGGACCGCTGTT
>NZ_JAHKJW010000163.1 GCF_019710745.1 Streptomyces beigongshangae | reverse complement strand
GCCGTCACGGCGGCGCGGTGCGCGAAGGCGGTCCGCGTGGTGGCGAGCGAGTAGCCGATGTCGGCGGGGCGTGCCCGCGGGTCCGCGGCGAGGCGCGCCCCGAGGCGTACGGCCTGGTCGCGCAGGGCGGCCGCGGTGCGCCCCGAGAGCACGCACGGCACGACGTCCGGTGCGGTGCCGGCGGGGCGCCGCGGTCCGGGCTCCGGGGCCTGCTCCAGGACGACGTGGGCGTTGGTGCCGCTCATGCCGAAGGAGGAGACGCCCGCGCGGCGCGGCCCGTCCGTCGCGGGCCACCTCCTGGCCTCGGTCAGCAGGGCGACGGTGCCCTCGCCCCAGTCCACGTGCGGTGTCGGCTCGGTGATGTGCAGGGTCGGGGGAAGCAGTCCGCGGCGCAGCGCGAGAACCGTCCTGATGACGCCCGCGACCCCGGCGGCGGCCTGGGTGTGGCCGATGTTGGACTTCAGCGAGCCGAGCCACAGCGGCCGCCCGGCGGCACGGTCCCTGCCGTACGTGGCGATCAGCGCGTCGGCCTCGATGGGGTCGCCGAGGGTGGTGCCGGTGCCGTGGGCCTCGACGGCGTCGACGTCGGCGGCGGACAGGTCCGCGTCGGCGAGCGCGGCCCGGATGACGCGCTGCTGGCTGGGCCCGTTCGGGGCGGTGAGGCCGTTGCTGGCGCCGTCCTGGTTGACGGCGGAGCCGCGCAGCACGGCGAGGACGGGGTGGCCGGCCCGGCGGGCGTCCGACAGGCGTTCCAGGAGGAGCACGCCGACGCCCTCGCCCCAGCCGGTGCCGTCGGCGGCGGCCGAGAACGGCTTGCACCGGCCGTCGGCGGCCATGGCTCCCTGGCGGCTGAACTCGGTGAACACCGAGGGCCGTGCCATCACGGTCACGCCGCCCGCCAGGGCGAGCGAGCACTCCTCGGCGCGCAGTGCCCGCGCCGCCTGGTGCAGGGCGACGAGCGACGCCGAGCAGGCGGTGTCGACGGTGACCGCCGGGCCCTCCAGGCCGAGTGCGTAGGCGACGCGCCCGGACACGACGCTCATCGAGTTGCCGGTCATCAGGAAACCCCGGACGGTCTCGGGGGCGCCGGTGCCGAGCTGGGCGTAGCCCTGGTCGATGGCGGCGGCGAACACGCCGGTGCGGGTGGCGCGCAGCGACGCCGGGTCGATGCCGGCGCGTTCGACGGCCTCCCACGCGGCCTGGAGCAGCAGCCGCTGCTGCGGGTCCATCGCGACGGCCTCGTGCGGCGACACGGCGAAGAACCCGGCGTCGAAGTCGGCGGCGCCGTCGAGGAACGCGCCCCGGCAGGGCACGCCGTCCGCGGTGAGCGCCGCGGTGTCCCAGCCGCGGTCGCCGGGTACGCCGGTGACGGTGTCGCGGCCGGCCGCCAGGAGGTCCCACAGTTCCTCGGGGGTGCGGACGCCGCCGGGGAAGCGGCAGCTCATCGAGAGCACGGCGATCGGTTCACGGTTCCTGTCCTCGGCCTCGCGCAGCCGTCGGCGGGTGTCCCGCAGGTCGATGGTGACGCGGTTGAGGTAGTCGCGCAGCCGCCGCTCGTTCTCTTCGCTCACCGGGCCCCTCCGTGGGTGCGTCGGGACGGCGTGGTCGGGACGGGACTCACGAGATGCCCAGCTCCTTGTCGATCAGGTCGAAGATCTCTTCGTTGGTGGCCGACTCGACGGCTTCGGCGGTGTCCGCGCGGCCGTCGGCCCCGGCGTCCTGCGCCGCTTCCAGGCGGGCGAGTGCGCCGCGCAGCCGCCGGGCGAGGCCG
>NZ_JAHKJW010000162.1 GCF_019710745.1 Streptomyces beigongshangae | reverse complement strand
ACCAGCACACCCTCGCGGCATAACGATCACGTGTCCAAGATCACGGGGAAACTTCACTCCTTCAGCTTTCCCAGGACCGCTGACCACGTGCGCCCCGCCCGTCGTTGCGCGGCCACGTAGCGGCGCAACGACGGCATCGCCGAGGAGAAACACGTGCCCCCTTCCCCGATCCCCGCCGACGACCGCACTGACCCGGTGCCCGCCCGCGCACCCGGACGCCAGGTCCTCACGTGCGCCCGTCGAGCACCTCTCGCAGTTGCGGCGTCGCCAGGTAGTGGACAACCTTGTGGAAGTCGAACACATGGATGGGCTGGCCTTTGGGCTCCTGCACGCCAAGAAAACCCTCCCGTACCCCTCCGGGAGGAATCGCGACCAGGTCCCCGGGATCCGCAAGATTCACCCACCGGGCCACATTCGGCGGACGCCCGCCCTTCCCCCCGACCGGAGGGGGCTGCAACCGCGGGAAAACCGCATGCGGCAACGCCAGCGGCGACCCCAACGTCACCAGCAACTCAACCCGCACATCCGGGTGCGCCCACAGAGTTTCGTACGCCACCACCGAACCCAGCGAGTGCGCGATCACCACCGACGGCCGCTGCACGGCCAGCGCCTCGGCGACACGGGAGCGCACCAGCTGGCGCGCAGGATCGCGCAGATAGGCAGCAACTTCCCGGAAGCAGACCGCGACGAACCACTCGACAGCTGGCTGCCCCAGACCGCGCCTCTTGGCCAGCCAGGTCAGAGCCTGCCGCAGCGGCCAGGTGGCCCGCCCCGCAGCCGTCGCCTCCGGCAGCCCGCACGCCTCCAGCCACCAACCGACGAGTTCCCGCTCGAACTCATCGAGCGACACCAGATCATCCGGCCCCTGACTGCCCCCACGGCGCAACAAGTCCGCGTAGTAGACGACCGCCACCTCCTCACGCCTACTGTCCACAGGCCCGCTCCTCTGCAGCCGCCCCGGCGACAACGCGTCAGCCCAGACCTCTGCCAACTGCATGGCGGCGTGATCAGGAGGTTGAGCTGGGCGAAAATTTCCCACCCCATGGACCCCTAGGATCTTCATCCGCGGCACCCCCTTCCCTGCTCTACAACGCAGACGTCAACGCCGCAGCCCAGCACGAGGCCACCATCTGGAGCGACCGCCACAACAGCGACCTCAAGTCCTACATTCAGGACGGTGCATGCACTACTGACCAGGTCCCACACTCGCGCCGTGTTGTCGTGGCTGCCGGTAATGGCGACGGGTCGGCCATCCAGCACAGTGCACGCCACCGAGTTCACTGGCCTCATGTGACCGGCGAGAGGGCTGCCGAGGGGGCCACCGGAGGTCAAATCCCACACCCGCACCGTGTTGTCTTGGCTGCCGGTGACGGCCACAGGCCGACCATCCAGCACAGTGCACGCCACCGCGGTCACCGGCCTCNACCCGCACCACGCCGCGGCTGCCACCGGTGACGGCGACGGGCCGGCCGTCCAGCACGGTACACGCCACCGCGTACACCGGCCCGGTGTCGTCAGCGATAAGGCGACCGACGGGTTCACCGGAGGTCAAATCCCACATCCGCACCACGCCGCCGTCGTCGCCGCCGCTACCGGCGACGACGATGGGCCGGCCGTCCAGCACAGTGCACGCCACCGCGTACACCGGCCCGAACTGGCTAGCGAGAGGGCGGCCGAGAGATTCACCGGAGGTCAAATCCCACACCCGCACCACGCCGCCGGTGATGGCGATGGGCCGGCCGTCCAGCACAGTGCACGCCACCGCGTACACCGGCCCGAACTGGC
>NZ_JAHKJW010000161.1 GCF_019710745.1 Streptomyces beigongshangae | reverse complement strand
CGCAGGAAGGCGAGGACGGCGGGGTTGGAGGAGGGCAGTTCGGTGTAGGTGCCCAGGCCGAAGGCGGGGTTCTGTTTGCGGATCTCGATCATGCGCCGGGTCCAGTGGAGCAGGCTGGAGGGGTTGCTCATGGAGGCTTCGACGTTGGTGACCTGGTAGCCGTGGACGGGGTCCATGATGGTGGGCAGGAAGAGGCGTCCGGGGTCGCAGGAGGAGAAGCCGGCGTTGCGGTCGGGGGTCCATTGCATGGGGGTGCGTACGGCGTCGCGGTCGCCGAGCCAGATGTTGTCGCCCATGCCGATCTCGTCGCCGTAGTAGAGGATCGGGGAGCCGGGCAGGGACAGCAGCAGGGCGGTGAACAGTTCGATCTGGTTGCGGTCGTTGTCCAGGAGGGTGGCCAGGCGGCGGCGGATGCCGATGTTGGCGCGCATGCGGGGGTCCTTGGCGTATTCCGCATACATGTAGTCGCGTTCCTCGTCGGTGACCATTTCCAGGGTCAGCTCGTCGTGGTTGCGCAGGAAGATGCCCCACTGGCAGTTGGAGGGGATGGCGGGGGTCTTGGCGAGGATTTCGGAGACGGGGTAGCGCGATTCGCGGCGTACGGCCATGAAGATGCGGGGCATGACGGGGAAGTGGAAGGCCATGTGGCATTCGTCGCCGCCGGCGCTGTAGTCGCCGAAGTAGTCCACGACGTCCTCGGGCCATTGGTTGGCCTCGGCGAGCAGGACGGTGTCGGGGTAGTGGGCGTCGATCTCGGCGCGCACGCGTTTGAGGACCTGGTGGGTGGCGGGCAGGTTCTCGCAGTCGGTGCCCTCTTCGGCGAAGAGGTAGGGGACGGCGTCCAGGCGGAAGCCGTCGATGCCCAGGTCGAGCCAGAAGCGCAGGGCGGAGATGATCTCTTCGACGACGGCGGGGTTGTCGAAGTTGAGGTCGGGCTGGTGGGAGAAGAAGCGGTGGAAGTAGTACTGCTTGCGGACGGGGTCGAAGGTCCAGTTGGAGGCTTCGGTGTCGACGAAGATGATGCGGGCGTCGGGGTATTGCTGGTCGTCGTCGGCCCACATGTAGTAGTCGCCGTAGGGGCCCTGGGGGTCGTTGCGGGAGGCCTGGAACCAGGGGTGCTGGTCGCTGGTGTGGTTCATGACGAAGTCGATGATGACGCGCATGCCGCGCTGGTGGGCGGCGTCGACGAATTCGACGAAGTCGGCCAGGTCGCCGAATTCGGGCAGGACGGCGGTGTAGTCGGAGACGTCGTAGCCGCCGTCGCGCAGGGGGGACTGGAAGAAGGGGGGCAGCCACAGGCAGTCGATGCCCAGCCACTGGAGGTAGTCGAGTTTGGCGGTGAGGCCCTTGAGGTCGCCGATGCCGTCGCCGTTGCTGTCCTGGAAGGAGCGCACCAGGACTTCGTAGAAGACGGCGCGTTTGAACCATTCGGGGTCGCGGTCCTTGGCGGGGGTGTCCTCGAACTTGTCCTCGACGGGTTCGTTGACGATCATGCGGGTGACCCTCCGGTGGGCGGTGTGGTGGGTCGCAGGACGCTCAGTACGTGCGCGGGCCGGTGGCCGGGGGTGAGGCGTACGTAGGTGTTCCTGCCCCAGTGGTAGGTCTCGCCGGACAGCTCGTCGCGCACGGGGACCGACTCGTGCCAGTCCAGGCCAAGGCGTGGCATGTCCAGCGAGAGCGTGGCCTCCTGGGTGTGGTGGGGGTCCAGGTTCACGACCACCACCACCGTGTCCGCACCGGCCCGCTTGCTGTAGACCAGCACGGCATCGTTGTCCGCATGGTGGAAGTG
>NZ_JAHKJW010000160.1 GCF_019710745.1 Streptomyces beigongshangae | reverse complement strand
CCGCACGGACCGCCTCATCCACCACTACGCCGTCGCCGCTCATGAAGGCGACCGTAGTGTCCTGTCTCAGATGATCTGGTCCGAGGAGCGAGCTGTGACCTGGGGTGACCAGATGGATTGAGATGTCAGTCGGCCGAAAATCTCAATCGCCCTGGTCCCCCAGAGGCGAATGCCCGGTCCCGTCTCAGTCGACCTGGTTCTGGTCGATGCAGACCAGCAGGGGCGTGACCCGCCCCGGGGTGAGGAAGTGGCTCCTTGGGAGCTCACTCCCGGCTGGAGAGAGGAGCGCGCAGCTCGACGCGGAGTCGGATGGACGTGTCGATGGGCAGTCCCAAGCCGGCGTGGCGAAGATCCTTCGAGTAGCGTGCGATGAGGTCCAGATCCCGTAGTTGGCGCTGGAGCTCGGAGGCGAGTGCCTCGTCCGTGTCGACGGGGAGTTCGTCTTCTTCCTGCTCAGCCAGGTACTCAAGGTGCTGGTCCGTCGCCTCAATTGCCCGGCTGCTGGTCCAGACGGCGAATTCCTGACAGCCAAACAGGTGGGCATGTGCGGCATACAACGCCGCCGCCGCAGCCGACTCGTCCGCGTCATCCGGCCCGTCCTGGCCGTCGTTGTGGCAGTACTCGCTGAGCATGTACTCAGCGACACCGCGCTTGACGGCCCAGAAGGCCGTCGAGTCGCCGAGGACGCCCTCCCATACGGAATTCAGCAGAGGCCGCAGGCTCACGGTGAACGGCGCCTGCTCGTCCTCCGGCAATGCCTCGTGCCGACTCATCAGGCGTTCCGCGACACCAGCGGCGAACACGCCACGCTCGCCGGACGACACCGCCTTCAGCCGCTCCTCCACGAGCGCGGAAAGCTCCCGCCACGTATCCATTCGAAACCACCCCAGAGTTGCGATACCAGCGGACCCACGCCAGCCAGGGCGATCATCGCAGGCCCCAGTGACAGCTCCACACGCCAGCCCTCAGCGGCCGCTGTGCTCATCGGCGACGGCTGCCTCCCTGCCGGCAGGTGTCCTGACGGACCAGATCATCTGAGACTGGGACCAGATCGACTGAGACGGGACACGTAGGCGAGACGACTTGATCCGCGAAGACCGGCTGTCCTGCGACAGCGAAGTTGGACTGATTGACATCGAAGATGGAGCAGCGGCCTTTGTGCCGGTGAGGATGGACTACCTCAGGTCAAGATGATTGGTCAGCACTGCCGTGAGCGCCAGGGAACTACGAGCGGTCAGGATCACTCAGCAAACGGTCGAGATCGTTTGTCAGAGGACAGAGCCGATCAGGGCAGCGGTGGAAAACCGCGGCGCGAGGTTCAATGAGCGAATGGACCGCACCTACGCCGGTAACGTTCCGTGTGCATAAATGCACTCAAAGCAAGGAGCGTCTCATGCAAGCCAGGCACGGAGCAGTCAGCTTTCCCCCTTCCCGAGCCCACCTCTACCTGGAGGACTGGCAGGCCAACGGCCTGGAGGCCGGCAAGTTCTTCCCTCAGACGCAGGCGGGCCTGTCCGATCCCTTCGCTCCGAGCGACGTGGTCAACGCCCAGCCGCCGACGGACGGGCGGATCGCCAGCGCCGGGAAGGACTACGCGGCTTCCCTGGACGAGATCGGCCGCGACTGGAAGAAGCACCCAGTCACCTCCGGCCGGAACCTGGAAATCACCTGGGGATTCCAGGCGGAACACAAGACCCGCCGTTTCAACTACTTGAACCTTCCCCTTGATCGTGGACGCCTGGAGACTGGAACCTGAGGTTCCAGAGGAAGTAGCACCAGGTGGGAAACAAGTACACGAAGCGGTACAC
>NZ_JAHKJW010000016.1 GCF_019710745.1 Streptomyces beigongshangae | reverse complement strand
GCGCCTCGCCGGCGCCCGGGTGCCGATCGGGCCGGGGCCGCGCGTCGCCGACGCCCGCGCGGCCGCCGTGAAGGCGCCTCCGCCCGAGGCCGGGCTCGTGGCCTCCTGGTCCCGGCCGCGCCCCGGCGTGAACGGCGGTGCGATGGCGGCCGGACCCGTCCCCGGTTCAGGCCCTGTCCCCGGTTCCGGACTCGTTCCCGGTGCCGTCCCCGGCCCGGGTGCCGTACCCGCGCAGCCCTCCGCGGCGGACGGTGGCGCGTCCTGGCGGCCGTGGCGCTTCCGCATGTCGAACGACGTGTGGGGCACCCCCGCCGTCGCCGGTGACCTGGTCTACGTCACCTCCTTCGAGGTGCACGCGCTCGACGTGGCCACCGGCCGGCGCCGCTTCAAGACGCGGGACGTCGCCTGGTCGATGGCGGTCGCCGACGGCCGCGTGCACGCCTCCGACGGACCGACCCTCTTCGCGCTGGACGCCCGCGAGGGCACCGACCTGTGGCGGCTGCCGACCGACGCCTGGGTGTACTCGCTCAAGGCCGACCGCGGCACCGTCGTCACCGGCACCCGGGGCGGCGGCGTACAGGCGTGGGAGGCCGCCAACGGGCAGAAGCTCTGGGAGATCACCGGCGCCCAGACCGACTTCGAGTCGCCCGAGGCCGGTCCGGCGATCCACGACGGCACGGTGTACGTCTGGAAGGACGCCCGGCTGCGTGCGCTGGAGGCCCGTACGGGCGAGGAGCGCTGGTCGTACCCCATCGGCGACGCGGCCTCCTGCGGCGGGGTGCCGGTCCGGATCACGCACGCCGACGACGGGTACGTGTACGTGTCGGCGGGCACGCGGGTCCTCGCCGTGGACATCGCCGGCGGGCACGTGCGCTGGCACTTCGAGGCACCGGCCGTCTTCCTCAGCCCGCCGGCCTTCGTACCGGGCCCCGCCGTCACGGGCGGCGGGGTGTACCTCGCCGACTACCTCGGCACGGTGTACGCCCTCGACGCCACGGACGGCCGCGACCGCTGGCGCATCGCGACCGAGGCCCGTTCCTCCGTCGACCCCGTCCTCGTCTCGGCCGGGCACGTCCACGTGGGCAGCGGCAAGGGGCTCTACACCCTGGACGCGGTCACCGGTACACCCAAATGGCGCTTCCAGGCGGGCGGCGACGTGGTGGGCGCGCCGGCGGTGGCGGAGGGCCGGATCCACTTCGGCTCGACGGACCACCTGCTGTACACGCTGAAGGCGGACGACGGCCGTCTGCGCTGGAAGCTGGCCACGGGCGGGGAGATCACCGGGTCGCCCGTCGTCAAGGACGGGGTGGTGTACGCGTGCAGCAAGGACCGCTGCGTGTACGCGCTGGACGCGGAGAAGGGAACGGGGACGGCCCGTTCCTGAACGGTTGCCTCCCCTGAGACCGGTGGGGCCGGATCGGCTCAGCCGGTCCGCTCCGCGGCGTACCCGACGAAGGCCGCCCAGGCATCCTGGGTGACGGCCAGTCCGGGGCGGGCGGAGTTCTTGAAGTCCCGTACACGGACGGTGCAGGAGCACACAGCGATTTCCACGCAGTCACCGCCCTCGCCGCTGCTGTGGCTGCTCTTCGTCCACGTCACCGTCCGCGCGTACTCCTCGGCCTGCAACAACCCTTTCACCACATGGGTGTCGTAGGCGTGCAGCTCGACCGCCTCCACCTCCAGTCTCGCCGCATCGTGGAAGAAAGCCGGGTACTGCGCCCTGGCAACCTCCTCCTTCATCTCCTGCAGGACACCACCCGCGTCCAGCAGTCCGTCCACCACGTCGATGAACCGGGGCGGCGGTACCCGGCGCCCCTGCTCGTACGCCGCGATCGTCGACGCTGGGTACCCGGTCCGTGCTCCGAGGCCGGTGCCCATGCCCACCAGCACCTTCAACGATGGCGGCGGCCTCAGCGCCGTGCGGGATCGTGACCGGCCCATGTAGGGCGCGCCGAGCAGTTCGGGGCCGGGCCCGTGAGGGGGCCAAGTCGCCGGTTTCAGCGGGCGGGCGGGGCGAACTCGGGCTGGTCGAGCAGGCGCAGCCAGCTTCCGTCGGGCTGGCGCCTGACGACCTGTGCCCGCGCGCCGGTCCCGTCTCCCGGCGGGGTCGAGGTGAGGGCGATGTCACCGCTGACCAGCGTCGGCAGCGGCTGTTCCGGCTCGAAGCGGGGGCCGTTGGACAGCACCTTCTGCCACAGTGCGTGGATCGCGCTCCGCCCCACCGTCCGTTCGCCGGGCGGGTAGGCCAGCACCGCGTCCTCCTCGTAGAGCGCGGCGACCCCGGCCGCGTCACCGGCGTTGGACCGTTCGACGAACAGACGGGTGATGTCCTCGGGCCGCATGGCCTTCTCGTACTCCGGCACGGGTTCCTCCTGGCGTCGGGTTCCGGTGCTTCCCAGCGTGGTCGTCCGCCGGTCAGAAGTCCAACAGATGGTTTTTCTGCGAACTAGAATCAGCGGTTATGGAACTGAGGCAGCTGGAGTACTTCGTCGCGGTCGCCGAGGAGCGGAGCTTCACGCGTGCGGCCGAGCGGGTGCACATCAGCCAGTCCGGCGTCAGCGCCCAGATCCGCCGGCTCGAACGGGAACTCGGTGCCGAGCTGTTCGACCGGTCCGCCCGCTCCGCCACTCTCACCGTCGCG
This sequence comes from Streptomyces beigongshangae, assembly GCF_019710745.1. Lineage (GTDB taxonomy): Bacteria > Actinomycetota > Actinomycetes > Streptomycetales > Streptomycetaceae > Streptomyces > Streptomyces beigongshangae. The sequence continues at coordinate 166,519 of NZ_JAHKJW010000016.1, read as the reverse complement.
GGGAAGGCGGCGCTCGGACACGCCCGCACCGCACTCGCGGCAGCCGGGGCGGTCGGCCGGGCCGTGGACGAGGTGACCGGCCTGGTCCGGGGCCGGCTCACCGTCGGGATGGTCGTCGGCTGCACCCTCACCCCGCTGTTCGACGCCCTCGCCGCGTTCCACGAGGCGCATCCCGGTGTGGAGATCTCCCTGCTGGAGGACCGCTCCGACCGGCTCGTCGAAGGGGTGCGTGCCGGCGCCGTCGACGTGGCACTCGTCGGGGCCGCGGCCGCCCCCGAGGGGCTGGACGCGCTGACCCTCGTCAGCGAACGGCTCGTCGCGGCGGTCCCGGCCGGACATCCCCTGGCGGAACAGCCGGAGGTCACCCTGCGCGACCTGATGGCCCACCCGATCGTGTGCATGCCGCCCGGCACGGGGCTGCGCGCGGTGTTCGACCGGGCCTGCGCCGCGCAGGGCCTCCAGCCCGTGATCGCGCTGCAGGCCGGCGCCGCGGACGCCATCGCGGGCCTCGCCGCCCGCGGACTCGGTGTCGCCGTCCTCAGCGACTCGATGGCCGCCGACCACCGCGACCGCCTCACCGCCCGCACCGTCGTCGATGCCGTGACACCGGCGCTGCTGGCCCTGGTCTGGAGGAACGCGGACAACCCGGCGGTGCGCGAGTTGCTCGTGCACGGCAGGCGGGCGTTCGCGGGCTTTCCGGGGGCGCGCCGGTAGAGGCCGTCCAGCGGCTTCACCGCCGGGCGGTGAAGCCGCTGGACGGTGCCCCGGAGCGCCGGACGGTGACCGAAGCCGGACCGTGCCGATCGGCTCAGCGGGTCCGGAAGTCCGCGCGGCGGGTGTCGAACAGCTCCGCCTGCGCCGCGGGCGGCAGGTTTCCGAGTGAGACCAGGTGGGGGGCCTGGGACAGGGCCGCCGTGCGGGTGGCCTCCTGGGCGGACCACAGGGCCCGGACCGTGCCCCGCACCGCCTCCGGCGGGTACGACGCGATGACGGTCGCGCAGCGCACGGCGGCCGGCAGCGCCCCGCCCGGCGCCGTCACCTCCGACACCAGCCCCACCTCGTACGCCCGCCGCGCCGAGACGCGTTCGGCCGTGCCCATCAGCGCCATGCGCGCCACCTCCCCGAAGGGCGTGCGCTGGGCCAGGTAGACCGACTCGTACGCGCTGACCATGCCGTACGTCGTGTGCGGGTCGAAGAACGTGGCCGTCTCGTCGGCGATCACGAACTCCGCCTCGCCGAGCAGGTAGAACGCCCCGCCGCACGCCATGCCGTTCACCGCGGCGACCACCGGCTTCCACAGGCCCGCCGCCTTCGGCCCGACCGCCGCGAGCGGGTCCTCCACCATGTACGGCGACCCGGGCTGCGGCACCTCGGCGCCGCGGTCCAGGCCCGTGGAGAAGGCCCGCCCGCCCGCACCGGTGAGGACGACCGCCCGTACGGAGTCGTCGTACCGGAACCCGTCCCAGGCCGACCTCAGTTCGGCGACCGTGGCCAGGTCGAGCGCGTTGAGCCGGGCCGGGCGGTCGAGGGTGACGACGGCGACCCCGGTGTCCTCGTCGGCGGCGATCCGCAGGGTCATGACCGCTCCAGCGTCCAGCGGGGCGGCCGGACGGCCCCCTCTTCCAGTTCCTTCGGCTCCCTCGGGAACACCACCTGCACCCGCGCCCCGATCCTGATCCGCTCCCGCGCGACGGAGTCGAGCCGCGCGTCCGGCCCGGCGACCAGGTTCCCCACGAGCCGGATGCGCGGCGCCTCCGCCAGCTCGACGACGATCACGTTGTACGGGGCCTGCGCCGCGTAGTCGGGCAGCAGCGGCGGATGCGGGATCACGTACGACCAGATACGCCCTCTGCCGCTCATCCTGCGCCACTCCGCGGCGAAGGAGTGACAGTGCGGGCAGCAGGGGCGGGGCGGGAAGCGGAGTTCGCCGCAGCCGGGCTCCGCGCATGCCTGGACGCGCAGTTCGCCCCGGGCGGCGTACTCCCAGAAGGGGGTGCCGTCGTCGTCCACGACGGGTGTGAGCATGGGAGTTCCTCCTCGGCTCGGCGAGCATGGTCCGGCAGACGTCAGTTCCGCAGGAGCAGGGCCGACGTCGGGACCCCCTCACCCGCCGTGACCAGGCAGGTCGCGGCGTCCGGCACCTGCGCGGTGCTGGTCCCCCGGAGCTGCCTCACGCCCTCGGTGACGAGGTTGAAGCCGTGGACGTACGCCTCCGAGAGGCCGCCGCCGCCCGTGTTCAGCGGCAGCCGCCCGCCGATCTCCAGGGCGCCCCCCTCGGTGAACGCGCCGCCCTCGCCCCGGCCGCAGAAGCCGTAGCCCTCCAGGGAGAGCGGGACGAGGGACGTGAACGCGTCGTAGATCTGGGCCACGTCGACGTCCTCCGGGGTGAGGTCGGCGTGCTTCCAGAGGTGGCGGGCCGCCGTCCAGGCGGGGCCGGTCAGCGGGTCGTCGTTCCAGTAGTTGACCATCCCGTGGTGCTGGGCGGGCAGGCCCTGGGCGGCGGAGTGCACGTACACGGGCCGGCGCCGGCAGTCGCGGGCCCGTTCGGCGGAGACGACGACGCAGGCCAGCGCCCCGTCCGTCTCCAGGCAGTTGTCGAAGAGGCAGAGCGGCTCGCTGATCCAGCGCGAGGTCATGTACATCTCCCGGGTCAGCGGTCTCTCGTACATGATCGCCGCCGGGTTCTGGTTGGCCCGGTTGCGGCAGGCGAGGGCGACGTTGAAGAGGTGGTCGCGGGTCGCCCCGTACTCGTACAGGTAGCGGCGGGTGAGCATGGCTATCTCGTCGACGGGGCGCAGGAGACCGAAGGGGCGCGTCCACTGGGCCGGGGTGGGCAGCTGGACCGCGGTGTTCCGCCACGGCCTCGGTCCGCTGCCCCGCTTCCGGGACCGCCAGGCGACCCCGACCGTCGCCTGGCCGGTGGCGACGGCCGCCGCCAGGTGCGCGACGGTGGCGCAGGAACCGCCGCCCCCGAAGCCGACCTTGGAGAAGAAGCTCAGGTCGCCGAATCCGACGGCCTTGGCGAGCTCCACCTCGTCGGTCTCCTCCATGGTGTAGGAGGCGAGCGCGTCGACCTCGGCCGGAGAGATCCCCGCGTCGTCGAGCGCGGCCAGGACCGCCCGGCACGCCAGCGCCTTCTCGCTCTCCGGGAGCCGCTTGGCGAAGGCGGTCTGCCCGATCCCGACGATCGCGGTGGCGTCCTTGAGTCCCGCTGTCCGGGTGCCTGCCATGAGCACACCTCCACGCCGGTCCACCGATACCGATGCTGACAGGGCGTCAGGCTACAGCTAATCTGACGGACAGTCAGCTAGCGATCGGCCGGCCGGTGAGAGGCCGGCCGGGCGACGGTGGGAGGCCCGCTGTGCGCGGTGACTTGGAGTGGGGCACGATCCCGGGACTCGTACGGGCGGCGGCCGGGCGGTACGCCGACGTGGAGGCGGTCGTCGAGGGCCGTACCCGTGTCACGTACGCGGAACTGGGCGCCCGGGTGGAACGCGCGGCGGCGGCCTGCGTCGCCAACGGCGTGGAACCCGGCGACCGGGTGGCGGTCTGGGCGCCCAACACCCTGGACTGGATCGTGTCCTCGCTGGGCGCGGTGTCGGCGGGCGCGGTCCTCGTCCCGCTGAACACCCGCTTCAAGGGGACGGAGGCCGTGTACGTCCTCTCCCGGAGCCGGGCGAAGCTGCTGTTCGTGACCGGCACGTTCCTCGGGACGTCGTACGTGGCGTCACTGCGGCGGGCCTGCTCCGGGGGAGGAGCCCGTTCCGGGGACTCCGGGGACTCCGGGGACTCCGGGGACTCCGGGGACTTCGGGGACTTCGGGGAGTCCGGAGGCTCCGGGAAAGGGGGCGGCGCAGCCCCCGGTCCCCTCCCCGGGCTGCCGTGGCTGGAGCAGGTGGTCGTCCTGTCGGACGACGCCCCGGCCGACTTCCGCACCTGGAAGGACTTCCTGGCGAGCGGGAACGCGGTCGAGGCGGCGCGGGTGCGGGGACGGGCCGCGGCACAGGACCCGTCCGCCCCCTCGGACATCGTCTTCACCTCGGGCACCACGGGCCGCCCCAAGGGCGCCGTGATCACCCACGCCCAGACCCTGCGGGCGTACGACGTGTGGTGCGAACTGGCGGGCCTGCGCCGCGGCGACCGCTATCTGATCGTGAACCCCTTCTTCCACACCTTCGGCTACAAGGCCGGCGTCCTCGCCTGCCTCATGCGGGGCGCGACGATGGTTCCGCAGCCGGTCTTCACCGTGGACACCGTCCTCGCGAACGTGGCCGCGGAGCGCATCTCGGTGCTCCCCGGCCCACCCACGCTCCACCAGTCCCTCCTGGACCACCCCGGCCGCGACGCGTACGACCTCTCCTCCCTGCGCCTCGTCGTGACCGGCGCGGCGGTCGTGCCGCTGCGCCTGGTGGAGCGGCTGCGGACGGAACTGGGCGTGGACACGGTCCTCACCGCCTACGGCCTCTCCGAGGCGAGCGGGATCGTCACGATGTGCCGCCGCGGGGACGAACCCGGCGTCGTCGCCGCCACGTCCGGCCGGGCCGTTCCCGGCACCGAGGTGAAGGTGGTGGACGCCCGGGGCCGGACGGTCGCCCCGGGCGTCCGGGGCGAGGTCCTGGTCCGCGGCTTCACCGTCATGCGCGGCTACTACGAGGACGCCCGCGCCACCGCGGCGGCCATGACCGCGGACGGCTGGCTGCGCACCGGCGACATCGGCGTCCTGGACGACGCGGGCAACCTGCGGATCACCGACCGCATCAAGGACATGTTCATCGTCGGCGGCTTCAACGCCTACCCGGCGGAGATAGAACAGCTCCTCGGCCTGCACCCCGGCGTCGCGGACGTGGCGGTGGTCGGCGTCCCGGACACACGGCTCGGCGAGGTCGGCAAGGCGTACGTCGTACGGCGGCCGGACGCGACGCTCACCGGCGACGACCTGATCGCCTGGGCCCGCCGCAAGATGGCGAACTACAAGGTGCCCCGGACGGTGGAGTTCCTCGGCGCACTGCCGAGGAACGCGAGCGGGAAGGTCGTCAAGGGGGAGCTGCGCGGACGCTGACGGGCCGCCCGCCGGAGGTGCGTACCTCCGGCGGGTGGGCTCCCCGGCGAGCGGGCCTGTCCTACTCGCGGGCGGACAGCGCGTCGGCGGGGGCCGTGCGCAGGGCCTGCCGGGTGGGGAGCTCGACCGTGACGAAGGCCGTGCAGAGCACGGTCAGCGCGACGGCGGGCAGCAGCCACACCGGGCCCGCGGGCCAGGGCCGGTCCAGGAAGCCGATGCCGAGCAGCGCGAGGGGGATCACGGACAGCAGCACCCCGGTGGCGAGCGCGGCGACTCCGATCACCGCGGCCTCGCGGCGCATCATCGCGAGGATCTGGCGCGGTGTGGTGCCGTTCAGGCGGAGCGTGGCGATCTCGCCCCGCCGCTGGGCCGTCGTCGCGACGAGCTTGTTGGCGATGCTGAGGAGCAGGTAGCCGAGGAGTACGACGATGGTCGCCAGGTTGATCCAGACCTCCGGCGGGGCGTCGTCCAGCCCTTCGCCGGAGCCGGAGCCGGAACCGGTGCCGGTGCCGGTGGGCTCCAGGACCAGGCCGGGGCGGTCCGCGGCGAGGGCGGCGAGAGCGTGCCGTGCGGCGTCGGTGCCGTCGGTGCGGACGAGGACGCCCTGGTCGAGACCGGCGGTGGTGTGTCCCGCGGCGAGGTCGTGGGAGAGGGCGACCGGGCCGAAGCCGAGGCCGCGGTCGTACACGGCGACCACCTCCGGGCTGACCCGGCTGCCGTCGCCGAGGACCAGGGTGATCCGCCGGCCGACGCCCGCGTCGCGGGAGCGGGCGACGTCGGCGCTGACGGCGACCGTGTCACCGGTGAGCCGGTCCAGGCTGCCGTCCCGTACGCCGAGGTCCAGGACCCCGGGCGCGGCCGGTGTCAGGATCATCGCCGAACTGGCCTCGACCTGCGGGTCGCCGAACATCTCGTAGCTCCACACGACCGTGGTGTCGCCGACCGGGGCGGCCGCCCGCACGCCGTCGGTCCGGCGGACGGCGTCCAGGGTGCCGGTGGGCACCCCGCCGAGCCCTGGTGCGCCCAGGCGCTGCTGGGCCAGGGTGCCGGTGTCGGTGTCCCGCGCGGTGGCGCTCATGACGGTCGTCTGGGCCAGGGTGTAGGTGAGGACGAACACGACCGCCATGGCGAGGGCGCTGACGACCCCCGAGAGCCGCAGGGCGTAGCCGCGGACGTTGGCGACCGCCAGCCAGGTCGGCGCCGTGACGCCGGGGCGCAGCCGCCGGGCCGCCGTGTCACCGATGCCCCGGACCAGGGCCGGTCCGGCCAGGGCCAGGCCGATCGCCCCGAGGATGCCGGCGATGGAGGTGGCCGTCGCGCCGAGGACCGTCCGGCTCAGCAGCGGCACCGCCGAGAGCGTCGTGGCACCGGTGATCAGCAGCAGCCCGGCACGGGTCCGCGTCCTCGACGGGGTACGGGGTTCGCTGCGCGACTCGGCGACCGCCTCGGTGGCCGGCATGCGCGAGGTGCGCCACGCGGCGGCGCGGGCCGACACCTGGACGCCGATGCCGAGGAGCAGGACGGTGGCGAGCGCGGGGAGCGGGCCGTACGTGAGCGGCAGGCCGTCCGGGGTCACCCCGCGGTCGACCAGCATCTCCCGGAACCGCCCGGCCAGCAGGTAGCCGAGCGCGACGCCGGGTACGGCCGCCACGGCCGCGATCAGCGAGGCCTGCGCGGCCGCGAGCCGTCTGATCTGCCGGGGTGTCGCGCCGACGGCCCGCATCAGGGCGAGGTCGCGGCGCTGGCCGCCGATGGACACCGCGAGCGCGCTCGCCATCACGAACCCGACGATCAGCAGGATGACGCCGGAGAGCGAACCGGCGAGCAGGACCAGCAGGGAACGGGCCGCGCCCGCGCCGGGGGAGGCGATGTCCCCGCGCGCGGAGCCGGTGGAGACGATCAGACCGGTGCCCTCGCCGCCTTCCCGGTCGACGGTCCTGCCGCCTTCCCGGCCGGCGCCCTTGTCCTCCTCCCGGCCGGCCTTCTCGATCGTCCTGCGGGCCGCGGCCGCCACCGGGGCCTCGGCTCCGGGTTCGGTGCGCAGGCCGATCAGGTCCACGGTCCCGGCACGCCCGCCGTCGACGCGTCCGGCGTCGGCACGCCCGCCGTCGGTGCGCCCGGCGTCGACGCGTCCGGCGAGCCGCAGGGCCGTCGGGTCGGCGAAGAGGATCCCGGCGTCCGGGGCGTCCACCACCGCCGTCACGCGGTACGCGGCGGCGGCCCGGCCTGCCGCGACGACGTCCACCCGGTCGCCCACCCCGACACCCGCGGCCCCCGCCGTCGCGCTGTCGAGGGCCACCTCGCCGGTGCCGGTGGGCGCGGAGCCGTCGATCCCGGGGTCCTCGAACAGCTTCGTCGAGGACCAGCCGTGCCCGGCCGCCTTCGGGTCCCCGGACGGTACGACCCGGCCGCCGGCGTCGATCACGGCGGCCGGGAAGCCGACGTCGCCGACTGCGGCGGTGACACCGGGCAGCCGGCCCAGCCGGTCGACCAGCCCGGCCGCGACCGTGGCGCGCTCCGGGAGCGCGATCGGCAGGTCACCGCCCGGACGCAGGTTCTGGTCGGCGGAGACTACGACGTCCGCGCCGGCGAGCCGGCCGGCCGGCAGCTGGGAGCGGATGCCGGACTCGGCCAGCACCCCGGTCCCGGTGATCAGCGCCGCGCCGCCGAACACCGCGCACGCCACCGCCAGCAGGGCGGTGATCCGGTGCCCGGCCATGCGGACCGCGAGATGCAGCATGGTTCTAGACCTCTCCCAGCTTGACGAGGCGGTCGGCCAGTTCGAGGGCGGTGGGCCGGGCCAGGGTGTCGACCACCCGGCCGTCGGCCATCACCAGCGCGTGGTGCGCCTGGGCGGCGGCCCCCGGATCGTGGGTGACCATCACCACCGTCTGGCGCAGTTCGTCCACGAGTTCGCGCAGCAGGCCCAGCACCTCGTGGGCACTGCGCAGGTCCAGGGCGCCGGTCGGCTCGTCCGCGAACACGACGGCGGGCTTGGCCACCAGCGCCCGTACGATCGCGGCCCGCTGCTGCTGGCCGCCGGAGAGCTCGGCGGGCCGGTGCGACAGCCGGTCGGCGAGGCCGACCCGCTCGACCAGCGTCCGCAGCCACGCGTGGTCGGGGGCCCGCCCCGCCAGCCGCAGCGGCAGGGTGATGTTGTCGGCGACGCTGAGGGCGGGGACCAGGTTGTATGCCTGGAACACGAATCCGATGTGCTCGCGGCGCAGTTCGGTGCGGCGGGTCTCGTTCAGCCCGCTGATCTCGCGGCCGCCGATGCGGATGCTCCCCGAGGTGGGGGAGTCCAGACCGGCGGCGCAGTGCATCAGCGTGCTCTTGCCGGACCCCGAGGGCCCCATCACGGCGAGGAAGGTGCCGTGGTCCACGGTCAGCGACACGTCGTCGAGGGCGCGGACGCCTCCCGCATACGTCTTGCTGACGTTCGAGAGCGCGATGGCCGGGGCGGGGGCGGGGGCGGGGGCAGAGGTGGAAGTGGAAGTGGAGGAGGACTGCACCGCCGGGTGGCCGGCTCCCGTGGGGAAGCCGTTCACCGACGGCCCCGCAGGTGGCGGGTGACGAGCACCGTCGCGCAGAGCGCGGTGACCGCGCCGCAGACCAGGTGGATCTGGGTGGCGGCGCCGCCGAGCGAGGCCGCCATGTTGCCGACCGTGCTGATGACCAGCACCAGCCACAGGGCCGTACGCACGACGTCGGACCGGGTGACGCCGTCCCCGGTGGCGCCCAGGGCGCCCTGGTTCCTCTGGCCCGTGCTCCGTGTGCCGCCGTCGAGGTTTCCTGTTCCGCCGTCGAAGCGGTAGGGGTCCGTGGTCGTCATCGCTGTCCCTCTCCGGGTCGTCGCGCCGGCCCCGGTCGGGCCGCGCCGTCACCGTCGAAACTACGGATCCGGGCCCCGGGCGGCCGAGCCCGCCAGCAGCCCGGATGGGGGTACAGCAGGCTGTACCTCTACGCTCCTCCTCTACAGCGGAGCGGCCGCCCGGACCGGGCTGCCGGGGAGCGAGAGGGGAGTCCGCCGATGCCGACCTCCACCCGGCACGACGAGCCGGCCGAGGGCGGTGAGGCCCAGGGCGGCACGGCCCAAAGCGGCGGGGCCGAACGCACGGCCGGTGCGGACCGGCCCGGTGTGCGGGCCGCGGTGTCCCGCGCGGGCGGTGCGGCCCTCGCCGCGCTGGGGGAACTCGTCGGCGGACTCGGTACCGCGCTGCTGGCGCTGTTCGTCCTGGTCTGGACGGCCGTGACCGCCGTGACGTCCCTGGCGGGCGTCGGACTGCTGCTGGCCCCGGCCGTCCTGCGCGCCCTGCACGCGCTCGCCGGCCGCGAACGCCACCGGCTCGGCAGGCGGGGCCCCGAGGTCGTCGGCCCGGACCCGGCGCCGACCCGGCTGCGGCTCGCCCTCGTCGACCCGACCACGCGGCGGGAGCTGCGCTGGCTGGTCCGCCACGCCTCACTGGGCCTGCTCCTGGGCCTCGGCGGCGCGCTGCTCCCGGTGCTGGCCGTGCGCGACACCGCGTTCCCGCTGTACTGGAGGCTGCTGCCGGAGGGCGCGACCAGTACGTCCCTGGGCATCGGCGTCGCGGAGACCTGGGCCGACGCGCCGGCCGCCTTCCTGCTGGGGCTCGGCTGGACCGCCATCATCCTCGGCCTCGCCCCCGGTATGGCACGGCTCCAGGCGCGGCCGGGACGCACCCTCCTCGCGGCCGGGCCCGACACGGACCTGTCCCTGCGCGTCGCGGAGCTCACCGCGACCCGGGCCGCCGCCCTGGACGCCCACGCCGTCGAACTGCGCCGCATCGAGCGGTCGCTGCACGACGGCACCCAGAACCGGATCGTCACCGTCACCGTACTGCTCGGCGCCGCGCGCCGCATGGTCGCCCGCGACCCGGCGGGCGCCGAGGAACTCCTGGAGCGGGCCCAGGGCGCCGCCGAGCAGGCGCTGTCCGAGCTGCGCTCGGTGGCCCGGGGCATCCTGCCGCCCGTACTGGCCGACCGGGGGCTCGCCGGTGCGCTCACCGGACTCGCCGCGAGCTGCCCGGTGCCCTGCCGCATCGACGTCGAGGCGCCCGAGCGGTGCGCCGCGTCCGTGGAGGCGACCGCGTACTTCGTGGTGGCCGAGGCGCTGACGAACATCGCCAAGCACAGCGGGGCGCGGCGGGCGTCCGTCACGGTCCGCAGCCGCGGCGGCCGGCTGCACCTGGGCATCACCGACGACGGCCGCGGCGGCGCCGACGCGGAGGGCGGCTCCGGGCTCACCGGCANACGACGGCCGCGGCGGCGCCGACGCGGAGGGCGGCTCCGGGCTCACCGGCATCCGCGACCGGATCGCGGCCCACGACGGCACCCTCGAACTGGCCAGCCCGCCCGGCGGCCCGACGACCCTGAAGGTGGAACTGCCATGCGGATTGTGATCGCCGAGGACGACGCGCTGCTGCGGGAGGGGCTCGCGCTGCTGCTGCGCGCCGAGGGCCTGGACGTGGTGGCCACGGCGGACACCGCCGACGGCGTCCTCGACGCCATCGACATCCACGAGCCGGACGTCGCCATCCTCGACGTACGGATGCCGCCGACGCACACCGACGAGGGGATCGTCGCGGCCGTCGAGGCCCGGCGCCGACGGCCCGACCTGGCGGTCCTCGTCCTCTCGGCGTACGTCGAGCAGTCCTTCGCCACGGAGCTGCTCGTCGGCGGGGTCACCGGGCTCGGCTATCTGCTCAAGGAGCGGGTCGGGCGGGTGGAGGAGTTCCTGGACGCGCTGGGCCGGGTGGCGTCCGGGGGGACGGCCATCGATCCGGAGGTCGTCGCGCAGCTCTTCACCCGCAGCCGCCAGGACACCCGTCTGGAGCGGCTCAGCCCGCGCGAGCGCGATGTGCTCGGGCTGATGGCGGAAGGGCTCGGCAACGGGGCCATCGCCGAGCGGCTCGTCGTCACGGAGGGCGCCGTCCACAAGCACATCCGCAGCATCTTCGCCAAGCTCGACCTGTCACCCGCCGATCAGGTGGACCGGCGGGTCGCGGCGGTGCTGCGCTACCTCGACGACGCGCGTCGTCGCACCTGACGGGGCATCAGTACGCATATATTGCCCCGTGCCCGCACCCGCGCCGGCCGGGGTCGGGCACAGGCCGGGGTCAGGCGCCGGCCGGGACCGGGCGCCGGGCGGTACAGCAGGCACCGTCCGTGCCGGGGCGAAGGCACCCCCGGCAGCCGGCCGGCCTGCTTGATCGTCGTGTCCGGCCGGAATTCCCAGCGTGGTGGTCACACCGCGACGGCGGCCCGACCGATACGCGAGGAGCGCGACCGATGAAGACCGGACTCACCGCCCGTGTGGCAGTCACGGCGCTGGCGACCGCCCTGGCCGGAATCGCCCTGACCCTGCCCGCGGCGGGCGCGACCGGGTCCGCAGCCGGGTCCGCGACGGGGTTCGCAGTCGGATCCCCGGCCGGATCCGCGGCCGCGCCGGCGCACCACGGGACGTACGCCCCGCCGCACGGCACACCGCAGGGACGTTCCCCCGCTCCGACGCACGGCGGCAGGACGCTGCAGGCGCACGTGGACGCGGTCTTCAGGACCGGACCCGTCGGCGTCGTGGCGCTGTCGGCCGGCCCGCGGGGCTCCCGGCACGCCACCGCCGGGCTGGCCGACCGGGCCACGGGCGACCCCGCGCGCCCCGGTGACCGGTTCCGGATCGCCAGCACCACCAAGACGTTCGTCGCCACGGTGATGCTGCAACTCGTCGGCGAGGGACGCGTGTCGCTGGACGACACCGTGGAGCACTGGCTGCCCGGAGCCGTGTCCGGCAACGGCAACGACGGTGGCGCGATCACTGTGCGGCAGCTGCTCCAGCACACCAGCGGACTGTTCGACTACGCGGCGGACCTGCCCGTGTTCACGAGTACGGACGGCTACCGGGCCGACCGTTACACCACCTGGACCCCGGAGCAGCTGGTCGCCGTCGCGACGGAGCACGTGCCGAACTTCGCGCCCGGCGAGGGGTGGGGCTACTCCAACACCAACTACATCCTCGCCGGAATGATCATCCAGAAGGCCACCGGGCACAGCTGGGAGCGGGAGGTCACCGCGCGTGTCATCCGCCCGCTGGGCCTGCGCGACACCACCGCCCCGACGACGTACCCGCGGATCTCCGGACGCCATCTGCGCGGCTACTCCAGCTTCGGGGAGGACCGGGCGCCGATCGACGTCACCGACCTCAATCCCACCGCGGGCGGTGCGGCGGGCGCCATGATCAGCACGACGGCCGACCTGTCCCGCTTCTACCGGGCGCTCCTCGGCGGCCGACTGCTGCGCCCGGCGGAACTGGCGCTGATGAGGACGGCCGTACGGGCCCCGGAACTGGACCGCGGCTGGCCCGGCGCACGGTACGGCCTCGGCCTGATGGAGGTCCCGCTGTCCTGCGGCGGGACGTACTACGGCCACGGCGGCGACCTGCCCGGCTACACGACCCGCAACGGCGTCAGCGGGGACGGCCGCCGCGCGGTGGTCCTGCAGGCCACGGGCGACGGCTCGGCGGACTGGTCGACGCAGGAGACGGCGAACGCCTTGATCGACGACGAACTCTGCACGTGAGGGCGCCCGGTCGGCCGATGCGGCCACGGTCACGGCCACGGCCCCGGTCCCGGACACTGCCAGGGTCACGGCCACCGCGCCGGGCATGACGAAGGGCCGAACCGGATCGGCTCGACCCTGCTCGGCCAGTGCTGCGTCAGGGAGTGACGGCGTCCGGCGGTGCGACGGGCATGCTGTTGTCCGGCGGTGCGACGGGCATGCTGTTGTCGGCCGGTGCCGGGCTCGCAGCCGCGGCCGCTATGCCGAGCATCAGGGCGGTCGTGGCGAGAACTTTCTTGATACGGCTCATCTCTGCTCCTGGTGGGAGGGGAGTTCCGGACGCAAGTGACAGTAGGAAGAGAAGACGCGCGTTCGAAAGAATCGAACAATTTGCGCCGTCGATTGACCTGAACCCCTTCCGCAGACAGACCTCGGCCGCGGTGGCTCCCCCTCCGCGCCACCGCGGCCGAATCCCCCGTCGGGAGAAAGGTCTTTACTTGTTGTCCAGGCCGAACGCCGGGGGCGCCGGCATCGGGTTGTCCAGCGTCGTGACGCCACCCTTGGCGGGCCCGCTCGGCATCGGGTTGTCCAGCGTGACGGCGTCCGGCTCCTTCGACGGCGTCGGCATGGGGTTGTCCATCGCCACGGCGTCGGGTCCGGCCGGCGGGACGGGCATGGGGTTGTCCATCGCCACGGCGTCGGGTCCGGCCGACGGCGTCGGCATCGGGTTGTCCAGCGTGGTGAAGGTCTCGTCCTTGACCGAGTCGTCCGGCAGAGTCGCGTTCGTGTTCTTCTTGTCGCTCATGGGGTTCACTCCCTCTGAATGTGATGACGACTGAAGAACGCCCGTCCGGAGGCTCCCCCGAGGGCCGCCGGACGGGCGTTCGGAGCCGCAGACTAATGGTCGGGCTCCTGGTCAGACCGTCTGCCCCCCGACGCGACGGTGTGACAGTTAGAGAGTGACGGGCGGAGATAAACGAATGCTGAACGTCTGCATCCGCCCTGCTGGGAGTCCCGCCGATCAGGCCGCCGTGGCCGGTGAGAGCAGGGCCCGTACTTCCTCGGCCTCCACGGCATTGCTCTGTTCGTAGAGGTTGAGGGCCTCGCGCCAGCAGGCCGTCGCCCGGTCCACCTGCCCCAGGACCGACAGGGCCCGCCCCAGGAGTGTCAGGACGTTGCCCCGCATACGGTCGCCGCCGATGCACCTGAGCGCGAGCGCCTGTTCGGCATGCTGGGCGGCCTGCGCGGGACGACGGGCGGCCAGGTGCACCTCGGCGATGCGGAAGTGCGTGGTCCCTTCCCAGAGCCGCTGCCGGTGGTCGCCGAGGATGCCCAGGGCTTCGGAGAAGTGTCCCAGCGCCTCGGGGTGCCGGCCGGCCATGTGCAGGGCGATGCCCACGGCGTAGTGGCTGTTGGCGAGGCGTACCGTCCGCCCGAACTCGGCGTGGATCGCCACGCCGCGCTGTGCGATCTCCACGGCCTTGGTGACGTTGCCCATGCCCAGGTGGGCGCGGGAGAGGTTGCACAGGCTCGTTGCTTCGAACGGCCGGTTGCCCGCCGCTCGCAGAAGCTCTATGGCCTGGTCGAAGAAGCCCTTGCCGTCCGCGGGGCGGCCCTGGTGCAGGCAGATGAGTCCCCGGTTGTTCGCCACCCAGCTGATCGCGGTGGCGTCCTGTGCGGAGCCCGCAAGTCCCATGGCGAGCTGCGCCTCCTCCTCCGCCTGCTCGATGCGGCCGGAGACGAGGAGGACGTCGGTGAGGACCGTCCGGGCCCTGCCCTCCGCCCTGCCGTCCCCCGAGACCCGGGTGGCGTCGCACATCGCCCGCGCCGTCGTCTCGTACTGGTGCGAGTTGGCCCCCGACTCGGTGAGGTCCTTGGCCGCCCACAGCAGGTCCACCGCCCGCCGCAGCCGGTCCGTCCCCGCCGCCTGCCGTACGCACGCCAGCAGCGGCGCCGCCTCCGTGTACAGCCAGTCGAGCGCCGCGCTGCCGTCGGCGAAGCGCAGGCCCGGGTACTGCGTCGTCTCCAGGTGGTCCACCAGCCGGTCGCCGGGGCGCTCGATGGCGTAGACCCCGGCCGCCGTGGCCAGGTAGAAGTCGAGCAGGCGCGACAGCGCGGCGGCCCGCTCGCCCGGCGGCTGCTCGTCCCGCTCGGCGCACGCACGCGCGTAGAGCCGGACCAGGTCGTGGTAGCGGTAGCGGCCGGGCGCCGCCGACTCCAGCAGCGAGGTGTCGACGAGCGACTCCAGCACGTCCTCCGTCTCCTCGACGGACAGGTCGAGGACCGCGGCGGCCGCCGCCAGCGAGATGTCGGAGCCGTCCGCGAGGCCCAGCAGCCGGAAGGCGCGCGCCTGGGCGGCCTCCAGCTGCCCGTAGCCCAGCTCGAACGTGGCCTTCACCGCGAGGTCCCCGGCCTGGAGCTCGTCCAGCCGGCGCCGCTCGTCCGCGAGCTTCGCCGCCAGGACCGAGACCGTCCAGGTGCGCCGCGCCGCCAGCCGGGACGCGGCGATCCTGATCGCCAGCGGCAGGAAGCCGCAGGCCGCCACCACGTCCAGCGCCGACTGCCGCTCCGACGCCACCCGCTCCTCGCCGACGATCTTCGTGAAGAGCTGGAGGGCCTCCTCCGGCGACATCACGTCCAGGTCGACCAGGTGCGCGCCGGCCAGGTCGACCATCCGCACCCGCGAGGTCACCAGCGCGGCGCACCCCTCGGTGCCGGGCAGCAGCGGCCGCACCTGGGCCGCGTCCCGCGCGTTGTCGAGGAGCACCAGCACCCGGCGGCCGTCCAGCACCGAGCGGTACAGCGCCGCCCGCTCCTCCAGGGTGTCCGGGATGGCCGAGTCCGCGGTGCCCAGGGCGCGCAGGAAGGCGCCCAGGACCGCCTCGGGCTCGGCGGCCCGCGCGCCCGCGCCCTGGAGGTCGACGTACAGCTGCCCGTCCGGGAAGACGCCCCGCGACCGGTGCGCGACGTGGACGGCGAGCGTCGTCTTGCCCACGCCGCCGATCCCGGCCAGCGCGGACACCGCCATCACCCGGCCCTCGGAGGTCGCGAGCACCTCGCTCAGCTCGGACACGAAGGACGCCCGGCCGGTGAAGTCCGGGACCGTCGCCGGCAGCTGGGCGGGCCGCACCGGGGTGGCGGCGACCTCCGGCGGGACCAGCGGGGCCGAGGGTTCCGCGAGACCGGGGTCGGCCTGGAGGATGCGCTGCTGGAGTTCCTGGAGGCCGGGGCGCGGGTCCACGCCCAGCTCGTCGGCCAGCAGCCGCCGGGTGTCCGCGTACACGGCCAGGGCCTCGGCCTGGCGGCCCGAGCGGTACAGCGCCAGCATCAGCAGCTCGCGCAGCCGCTCCCGCAGGGGGTGGGCCGCGGTGAGCGCGGTGAGTTCGGAGACCGCCTCCGCGTGGCAGCCCTGTTCGAGGTCCATGTCCAGGCGGGTCTCGGTGAGCTGGAGGCGCCATTCGTCCAGCCGGGCGCGCTGGGTCTCCGCGTACGGACCCGGGACGCTCGCCAGCACCTCCCCGTCCCACAGGTTGAGCGCCTTGTTCAGCAGGGCGCGCGCGTGGCACAGGTCGCCCGCCGCCTTCGCCTTCTCCGCGTCGGCCGCCAGCTCCTGGGCCACCGCCAGGTCCAGGGTGCCGCCCGCGCCGCCCGGACCGGAGGCGTCGGAGAGCCGGATCGCGTACCCGCCCGACTCGCTGACCAGGACGCCGGGGGAGAGGATCTTGCGCAGCCGCGAGGCGTACGTACGGACCGCCGCCAGGGCCTGGGAGGGCGGCTCGTCACCCCACAGGGCGTCGATCAGCTCGCCCGCCGTGGCCGTGCGCCCCTCGCGCAGCAGCAGGGCGGCCAGCAGGGCGCGCTGCTGCGGGGACCCCGTGGGCAGCGCCTCCGCTCCGCGCCAGGCGCGCACCGGGCCGAGCACGCTGAAGCGCAGGGCCGCCGATCCCTCGGGACTCCGCTGCTCCGGCACTCCCGGTACACCGTCCATCGCTGTCCCCCTGCCGTACCGTCATGACAACCAGGCCAGTTTGCCTTGTTCATGGCGGATGCGTCAGCCGTGGGAGACGCCCATCACAGGCCGCCATGCCAAGTTCGGGCAACCCCTCCACAGGGTCGACACCCCGTCCTCGCAACCCCGCGGCGGCGCCCGGCATTCCGGAGACCGGCGCCCGCTGGCTGACGGACCGTCAGATCAGCGCTACCGTACGGCACATGGAGACCTTCCCGAAGATCATCTCGGTGGACGACCACACGGTGGAGCCGCCCGGCGTCTGGCGGGACCGGCTCCCGTCGAAGTACCAGGACAGGGGACCGCGTGTCGTGCGCGCCCCGCTGCGGGAGATGACCTTCCTCGGCGGGAAGTTCGCGCCCGTCATGGGAAACCCCGGGGACGACGGCCCGATCGGCGACTGGTGGGTCTACGAGGACCTGCACCGCCCGCTCACCCGGCTCGACACCGCCGTCGGGTACGACAGGGACGAGATCAAGCTGGAGGTCATCACGTACGAGCGGATGCGCCCCGGCTCGTACGACGTCCCGCAACGCCTCGCCGACATGGACGTCAACCACGTGCAGTCCGCGCTCTGCTTCCCGACCTTCCCCCGCTTCTGCGGCCAGACCTTCACCGAGGCGAAGGACCATGAACTGGGGCTCCTGTGCGTGCGCGCCTACAACGACTGGATGGTCGAGGAGTGGTGCGGACCCGAGGCGCGGGGCCGGCTGATACCGCTCACGCTGATCCCGCTCTGGGACGCGGAACTGGCCGCGCAGGAGGTGCGGCGCAACGCCGCCCGGGGGGTGCGCGCCGTCGCCTTCTCCGAGATACCCCCGCACCTGGGACTGCCCTCGGTTCACACGGACGAGTGGGATCCGTTCCTCGCCGCGTGCGACGAGACCGGCACGGTGATCGCCATGCACATCGGGTCGAGCAGCCGGATGCCCTCCACCTCGGCGGACGCCCCGCCCGCCGTCGGCTCCACCATCACCTTCGCCAACTGCTGCTTCTCGATGGTCGACTGGCTGATGAGCGGCAAGTTCGAACGCTTCCCGAACCTCCGGGTCATGTACGCGGAGGGCCAGATCGGCTGGATCCCGTACATCCTCGAACGCGCGGACGTCGTGTGGGAGGAGAACCGCGCCTGGGGCGGCGTCGCGGACAAGGTCCACCGCCCGCCCTCCGAGCTCTTCGCCGGGCACGTCCACGGCTGCTTCTTCGACGACGCCTTCGGGCTGCGGAACCTGGACGCGATCGGCGTCGGCAACGTCCTCTACGAGACCGACTACCCCCACTCCGACTCCACCTGGCCGGAGTCGCGCCAGGTCGGCGAGGCCCAGATGGGCCACCTCGACGCGGACGTCGTGGACCGCATCGTCCGCCGCAACGCCATCGACCTGCTGGGGCTGACGGAGGAGGGGCTGTGGGCGGCGGCGCGGCAGGGGTGAGGCGGGTGAAGGGGATTCCCGCCGACGGGCGACCGGTTCCCTCCGACGGGCGGCTGGCGTACGGGATGCAGCTCCCGGTCCAGTCGCAGAGCACCCTCTACGCCGAGGCGTGGGAGGCCGACGCCGGTCCGGACGACCTCGTGGAGATCGCCCGGACCGCCGACACCGCCGGCTTCGCGTACCTCGCGAGCTGCGACCACGTCGGGGTCCCGCGACGGCTCGCCGCCGCGATGAGCACCGTCTGGTACGACCCCGTCGCCACCCTCGCCTTCCTGGCCGGGGTCACCCGGCGGGTACGCCTGCTCAGCCACGTCGCGGTCGTCGGCCTGCGCCACCCCCTCGTCACCGCCAAGCAGTACGCGACCCTCGACCACCTCAGCGGGGGCCGGCTGGTCCTCGGGGTCGGCGCCGGGCACGTACGGGAGGAGTTCGAGGCGCTGGGGGTGGACTTCGAGCGGCGCGGGGCCGTACTGGACGAGTGCCTGGACGCCCTGCGGGCGGCGCTGGGCCCCGACGAGTTCCCCGCCCACCACGGGAGGCTGTACGACTTCGAGGGGCTCGGCCAGCGGCCCCGGCCCGCGCAGGAACGGGTGCCCGTGTGGGTCGGCGGGTCCTCGCCCGCCGCGGTGCGGCGGGCCGCGGTCAGGGGGGACGGGTGGCTGCCGCAGGGCGATCCGCGCGAACGGCTGCCCGAACAGATCGCCCGGCTGCTGAGGCTGCGCGAGGAGGCGGGGGCGGCCGGCCCGTTCACCGTCGGCGCGATCACCGAACCGCTGTACGTGGGAGGGGCCTCCTGGCGGGTGGGGCGGCGCACGCTCACCGGCACGCCGGAGGAGATCGCCGAGTCCCTGCGGGCCTACCGGGCGATGGGCGTGCACCAGATCCAGGTGCGGTTCCGCTCGCGCAGCCGCAGCGAACTGACGGACCAGATGGCGGCGTTCGGGGTCGGGGTCGCCCCGCTCCTCGGGTAGCGGGCGCGTTCCCGTCGTACGGGCGCCCTCGACCGAGGGGAGGGAGAGGGAGAGAGGGAGAGAGGGAGAGAGGGCATGGGCAAGTTGGACGGGCGGGTCGTGGTGGTCACCGGGGCGGCCCGGGGACAGGGAGAACAGGAGGCGCGGCTCTTCGTCGCGGAAGGGGCCGCGGTGGTGCTCGCCGACGTGCTCGACGAGCAGGGCGAGACCCTCGCCGAGGAGCTGGGCCCCCGGGCCCGGTACGTCCACCTCGACGTGGGCCGGGAGGACGACTGGGCCGCGGCGGTGGCCGTGGCGAAGGACGCGTACGGGAAGGTCGACGGGCTCGTCAACAACGCCGGCATCCTGCGCTTCAACGCCCTCGTGGACACCCCCCTCGACGAGTTCATGAGGATCGTCCGCGTCAACCAGGTCGGCGTCTTCCTCGGCATCAGGGCCCTGGCCCCCGAGATCGGGGCGGCCGGCGGCGGGACCGTCGTCAACACCGCCTCGTACACCGGTCTCACCGGCATGGCGTACGTCGGCGCGTACAGCGCGACCAAGCACGCGATCGTCGGCCTGACGCGGGTGGCCGCGCTGGAACTGGCGGCGCGGGGCATCCGCGTCAACGCGGTCTGCCCCGGCGCGATCGACACCGCCATGAGCAATCCGGCCCTGCTCGACCCGGCGACGGACCCCGGGGCGGACCCCGATTCGGACCTCGGGTCGGACCCCGGGGCGGGCGCGGAGGCCG
The DNA here is from genome assembly GCF_019710745.1 of Streptomyces beigongshangae. GTDB lineage: Bacteria > Actinomycetota > Actinomycetes > Streptomycetales > Streptomycetaceae > Streptomyces > Streptomyces beigongshangae. Next base: position 146,742 of record NZ_JAHKJW010000016.1, on the reverse strand, counting down.
TCGCCCGCTTCTACCGCAAGCTCGTCCCGCTCGGCCGGATCGGCAGGGCCGAGGAGGTCGCCCGGCTCGCCCTCTTCCTGTCCTGCGAGGACTCCTCCTACATCACCGGCCAGCCCTTCGTGATCGACGGGGGATGGCTGGCGGGCGTGAGCGCGGGGTGAGCACGGAGTGAGCGCGGGACGGGCGGACGCGGCGGCCCGGCGGCCCTTGACGCCTCACGGGGGCGGTGCAACAGTCGGCGGCAGGCAAACCTGACGGATCGTCAGTTTGTATGGGCGCGCACCAGAGGAACTGGGGACGGTGAACCTCCGTGGAATTCGGGCTCTTCGTACAGGGATACGTGGGCAAGCGGGCCGAGACCGATCCGCTCGCCGAGCACAAGGCGCTGATGGAGGAGACCGAGTACGTCATCCAGGCGGACAGGTCCGGCTTCAAGTACGCCTGGGCGTCCGAGCACCACTTCCTGGAGGAGTACTCGCACCTCTCCGCGAACGACGTCTTCCTCGGCTACCTCGCCCACGCGACCGAGCGGATCCACCTGGGGTCCGGCATCTTCAACCCGCTCGCCCAGGTCAACCACCCCGTCAAGGTCGCCGAGAAGGTCGCCATGCTCGACCACCTCTCCGAGGGGCGCTTCGAGTTCGGCAGCGGACGCGGGGCCGGCTCGCACGAGATCCTCGGCTTCCTGCCCGGCATCACCGACATGAACCACACCAAGGAGATCTGGGAGGAGACCATCGCCGAGTTCCCGAAGATGTGGCTCCAGGAGGAGTACCCCGGGTTCCGCGGCAAGCACTGGCAGCTCCCGCCCCGCAAGGTCCTGCCGAAGCCGTACGGGAAGTCGCATCCCGCCATGTGGTACGCAGCCGGGTCGCCGCCCTCGTACGCCATGGCCGCCCGCAAGGGGCTCGGGGTGCTCGGCTTCAGCGTGCAGAAGGTCTCCGACATGGAGTGGGTCCTGGAGCAGTACAAGACGGCCGTCGTCGAGGCGGAGCCGGTCGGGGACTTCGTCAACGACAACGTGATGGTGACGACGACGGCGATCTGCGCGCCCACCCACGAGGAGGCGGTACGGGTCGCCGCCGGCGGCGGGCTGCACTACCTGCCCTCGCTCGTCTTCCGCTACCACGACACGTTCCCGCGGCCCGAGGGGTTCCCCGTGTGGCCGGAGACGCTGCCCGAGTACACCGAGGAGCTGATCGAACTCCTCATCGCCGAGGAGCTGCTGATCTGCGGGGACCCGGACGAGGTGCTCACGCAGTGCAAGCGGTGGGAGCAGGCCGGGGCCGACCAGCTGTCCTTCGGGCTGCCGGTCGGGGTGCCGAAGGAGGAGACGCTCCGGACGATCCGGCTGATCGGCGAGCACGTCGTTCCGAAGATCGACACGGATCCCGTGCACCGGACCACGCGGTTCCGGGGGGCTGTCTGAGCTTCGGCGGCGGCTGCGGGCGCGTTGCGGCTGTTCGCACGGCTCCCGGCGCCCCAGAAAACAAGAAGGGGTTGACCGAGAAGGGGTTCTGGTGCTGGACCATCTGATCAAAGGCGTACGGGTCGTCGACGGGACGGGCGGGACCCCGTACCTCGCCGACGTGGGCATCCGGGACGGCCGGATCGCCGTCGTCGGGGAGGTGCGCGAGGACGCCCGTACGCGCGAGGACGCGCGCGGGCTCGTCCTCGCCCCCGGCTTCGTGGACCCCCACACCCACTACGACGCGCAGCTCTTCTGGGACCCGTACGCCACGCCCTCCCTCAACCACGGCGTGACGACCGTCGCGGGCGGGAACTGCGGCTTCACCCTCGCCCCCCTCAACCCCGCACGCCCCGGGGACGCCGACTACACACGGCGGATGATGTCCAAGGTCGAGGGGATGTCGCTGGTCGCCCTGGAGGAGGGCGCGCCGTGGAACTGGAGCGGCTTCGGGGAGTACCTGGACGCCCTCGAAGGACGTATCGCGGTCAATGCCGGCTTCATGGTCGGGCACTGCGCGCTGCGGCGGTACGTCATGGGCCCCGACGCGGTGGGCGGGCAGCCGGACGAGGAGCAGCTGGCCGCGATCGTCCGGCTGGCGCACGAGGCGATGGACGCCGGGGCCTGGGGATTCTCCACCACCCAGTCCTCGACCCACTCCGACGGCGACGGGCGGCCGGTCGCCTCCCGGCACGCGGGACCCGCCGAGCTGCTGGCGCTGTCGCGGGCGGTCGGGGAGCACGAGGGCACCCAGATCGAGGCGATCGTGGCCGGCTGCCTGGACCGGTTCAGCGACGCCGAGATCGACCTGCTGGCGCGGCTGAGCGCCACCGCCGGCCGGCCCCTGAACTGGAACGTCCTCACCATCGACGCCGCCGTCCCCGAGCGCGTGCCCCGGCAGCTCCTCGCGAGCGAGCGGGCCCGGGAGACGGGCGGCCGGGTCGTCGCCCTCACCATGCCGATCCTCACCCCGATGAACATGTCGCTGGGCACCTTCTGCGCCCTCAACCTCATCCCCGGCTGGGGCGAGGTCCTCGGCCTGCCCGTGCCCGAGCGGATCGCCAGGCTCCGGGACCCCGGCGTCCGGGCCGGGATGCTGCGGCGGGCCGACTCGAAGGAGGCCGGCGTCTTCCGCCGCCTCGCCGACTTCGGGCGCTACGTCATCGGGGACACGTACAGCCCGCAGAACAAGGGACTCACCGGACGGGTCGTACGGGACATCGCGGCCGAGCGGGGCCAGGAGCCCTTCGAGTGCATCGTCGGGATCTGCGCCGAGGACGATCTGCGTACGGTCCTGTGGCCCATGCCGACCGACAACGACCCCGACTCCTGGCGCCTGCGCCAGGAGACCTGGCGCCACGAGGACGTGCTGCTCGGCGGCTCGGACGCGGGCGCCCACCTGGACCGGATGTGCGGCGCCCCGTACACCACCCGGTTCCTCGGGGACTGCCTGCGGGGGCGGAAACTGGTGCCGCTGGAGCAGGCGGTGAAGATGCTCACGGACGACCCGGCCCGGCTCCTCGGACTCCGGGAGCGCGGCCGGATCGAGGAGGGCTTCCACGCGGACCTCGTGCTCCTCGACCCCGAACGCGTCGACGCGGGCAAGGCCACCCTGGTGCACGACCTGCCGGGGGACAGTCCGCGCCTGGACTCGAAGGCCGTCGGGGTCAGGGCCGTGTGGGTCAACGGCGTCGAGTCGATACGGGACGACGTGGTGACCGGGGCCGTACCCGGCAGGGTGCTGCGGTCGGGCCGGGACACGTACACGGTGGGCACGGCATGACGCGGCACCGGAACCCGAACCGGCACCGGAACCCGAACCCGAACCGGAACCCGGGGGACGAGCACCTGGAGGACGAGTGAGCCGGGAGCAGCGGCTGTTCATCGGCGGTTCGTGGGTGGAGCCGGACGGCGGTCACTACGAGGTGGTCGACCCGGCGACCGAGGAGGTCGTCGGCGCGGCCCCGGAAGCCTCGCGGGAACAGGTGCACGCGGCGGCGGGCGCGGCCCGCGAGGCATTCCGCACCTGGTCGCGCACGACCCCCGAGGAACGGGCCGCCGTCCTGCGCCGGGCGGCCGGGGTGATCCGCCGCAACCTCGGCGCGTACGCCGAACTGGCCCAGGCGGAGACCGGGGCGACGACCGGTACCGCGCGCGGGGTGCAGGTGGGGGTCGCCGCGGCCCGTTTCGAGCGGTACGCGCGCGTGGAGCCCGCCGAGCAACCGCTGCTCCCGCAGATCAACGAGGCGGGTCCGTTCGGCGGGGCCGCCGTCCTCGGTGCCCTCGCCGTACGCCGGCCGGTGGGCGTGGTCACCTGCGTCACCTCGTACAACAACCCCTGGGCGAACCCGGCCGGCAAGATCGCGCCGGCGCTGGCGATGGGCAACACGGTCGTCGTGAAACCCGCTCCGCAGGACCCGCTCTCCGTGTACCGGATGGCCGAGGCGCTCCAGGAGGCGGGCGTGCCGCCCGGGGTCGTGAACGTCGTCGGCGGGGCGCGGGCGGAGGTGGGGGAGGCGGCCGTCGACTCGCCCGACGTCGACATGGTGAGCTTCACCGGTTCGTCCGCCGTCGGGCGGCGCATCGCCGAGGTGTGCGGGCGCGGTATGAAACGGCAACTGATGGAACTGGGCGGCAAGGGCGCGGCGCTCGTCTTCGAGGACGCGGACCTGAGGGCGGCGGTCCGGGGGATCGGCACCACCTTCTCGTTCTACAGCGGCCAGATCTGCACGGCCCCGACGCGGGTGCTGGCGCAGCGGCCGGTGTACGACCGGCTGATCGCCCAGCTGACGGCGTACATCGGGTACCTGAAGGTGGGGGACCCGCGGGCCGAGGGCACGACCGTCGGACCGGTGATCTCGGCGGCCCACCGGGACCGCGTCGAGTCGTACGTCGAACTGGGCCGCGAGGAGGGCGCGCAACTGGTCGCGGGCGGCGGACGGCCGCCCATGGACCGGGGCTTCTACGTGGCGCCCACGCTCCTGGCGGACTGCACCAGCGGCATGCGGGTGGTGCGCGAGGAGATCTTCGGCCCGGTCGTCGTGGTCCTGCCCTTCGACGACGAGGAGGAGGCACTCGCCCTGGCCGACGACAGCGACTACGGCCTGATCGACTACGTCTGGTCGGGCGACGTGGCCCGCGCCTTCCGCGTCGCGGGCCGGCTGCGGGCGGGCGGGGTCGGCGTCAACACGGTCGGCCGCAACATGGAGGCACCGTTCGGCGGCTTCAAGCAGAGCGGGGTGGGGCGGGACGTGGGCTCGTACGCCCTGCACGCGTACTCGGAACTGCAGTCGCTGGTGTGGGAGGCGTAGCCGAGGGAGCCGAAGGAGCCGGGGGCGCGGGGAGCCGGCCTTCCCGGAGGGAGGGCAGGGGGAGCCGCGCGTGAAATGATCTAGAGTTCCCGCACGCGGCGGGCGGTGGACCCGCCGCCCGGACCTTGCCCCAGGGGTGGGAATTGATCATTTCATCGACACCGACTGCTGCCCGGCGGCGGCACAGACCCGCGGCCCGGCGTGCGCTCACCGCGACGCTGGCCGCCGGCACGGCACTGGCGGCCGTGGTGCTCACGGCCCCGGCCGCCCACGCCGCCGAGAGCGACATCTCGTTCTCGGACGTCGTGATCAACAACGGCAAGCCCGTCGTCGTCGGCCTCAGCGCCGAGGTCGAGGCATCGCTGACGTACACGGTGAAGAGCAAGGTGGCGCTCGACGACTGGTGGGTCGATGCGTACCGGCGCACCCTCGGCACCGACGAGTACATCCTCGCGATCTCCACGACCCGGTGGAGCTGCCGCCAGTCCTCCGCGGGCGGCTACACCTATCGCGACTGCGACGAGACGATGACCATCGACCCGGACGGCATGCCGGGCGGCAACGGCAACCGCCTCGTCAACGATGACGCGGCCGTGTGGAAGACCGTCGGTACGGCCATCAGGAAGAACGGCAGCTACGACACCGACCGGCTCTCCGCGACGGTCCGTCTCCAGCGTGCCTCGCGCATCCAGAGCGCGAACGCGACCCCGGAGCCCGTCACCAAGGGCAAGCAGATCACCGTCACCGGCACCGTGCAGCGCGCCAACTGGAGCGCGCACCGCTACGACAACTACGGCAGCCGTTCGGTGAAGCTGCAGTTCAAGCCCGCCGGCTCCAGCACCTACAGCACGGTCAAGTCGGTCACGGCGAGCGGCACGGGCGCGCTCAGGGCCACGGTGACCGCCTCCCAGGACGGCACCTGGCGCTGGCGCTACAGCGGCAACACCACCACGGGCGCGAGCAACTCGTCCGGCGACCACGTCGACGTGAAGTGAACCCTCCGGGCGCTTGCGCACCCGCGCAGCGCACCGCGCGACGAAGGCCCCGCTCCGGCGGGGCCTTCCGCTTTGCCCGTAGCGGCGCTCACGACGCCGCCGTCGCCCCGGCCGACGCCCCGTAAACCCCATAGGCCCCATAGATCCCGCAGGTCCTGTGGGCGAACGGGCCGTCGCCGCCGCCGCCGGAAAACCGCTACCGGTCGATCGGGTCCCGGGGCCAGGATGGGCGGCATGGTGTCCACGGACAGGTTGCTCGCCTTCGCCGCCATGTCGTTCCTGCTGATCGTGGTCCCCGGACCCAGCGTGCTGTTCGTGGTCGGCCGGGCGCTGGCCCAGGGGCGCCGGGCCGCGCTGACCACGGTCGTGGGGAACACGCTGGGCGCGTACGTCCTCGTCGTGGCGGTCGCCCTCGGCGTCGGGGCCGTGGTGGAGCGCTCGGTGGTCGTCTTCATGACGCTGAAGCTGGTGGGGGCGGCGTACCTCGTGTACCTGGGGGTGAGGGCGGTGCGGCAGCGCGGGTCGCTGCACGCCGCGTTCACCGGTGACGGGCCCGCGCAGAGCGGTCTGCGCACGCTGGGGGAGGGGTTCGCGGTCGGCGTGGCCAACCCGAAGACGATCGTGTTCTTCGCCGCCGTCCTGCCGCAGTTCGTCGACCGCGGCCAGGGCCACGTCATGGCGCAGATGCTGCTGCTCGGCCTGGTCTTCAACCTCATCGCGGTGGCCTCGGACAGCGTGTGGGGCCTGGGCGCGGCCGCCGCCCGGAACTGGTTCGCCGGTTCGCCGCGACGGCTCGCCCTGGTCGGCGGGGCCGGCGGGGTCACGATGATCGGCCTCGGCGTCACGATCGCCGCGACGGGCCGCAAGGACTAGGAACGGACGTGTTCCGCCCATCGGGCCGGGGTTACTTGGATTCGAGGTGTCCCAGTGGGTGGCTGCCCGTGAGGACGGTCCGGGCGTTGTTCCAGTCGGTGTGGTCGACTCCGGTGACGTGCCGCAGGTAGGCGAGGGTGACCTGCTGGACGAGGGCGACACGGTCGGGGTTCTCGTCGGTGGTCTCCGCCGCTCGGTAGCCGGAGATGCCACCGAGGAAGTGCTCGCCGCCGCGGACGGTCAGGAGGCTCTTGTCGCCGCGGCTGAGGGTGTAGGGGTCGGTCGTCCAGGCCGGGCCCCGGGTGGAGAGCGGCAAGTCGTCCTCGTCTCCGGCGACGACGAGGCCGGGGGCGGTGATGCGGGAGAAGTCCTGCTCGCGCAGCCAGGGAAGGTTGTCGTGGGCGAAGGGGGTCAGCTCGTCGCCGCCCCTGCCGGCGGTGGCCAGCTGGATACCGGCCATGACCCGGGCGTCGGACAGGTCCTCGGCGGCACCGGTCTGCGGGTCCGTGACGCGCAGGCCCACCAGGATGCCGGCGGTCTGGCCGCCGAAGGAGTGCCCGGCCGCGACGACGCGGCTGCGGTCCATGCGGCCCGACAGACCCGGCACGGCCGCCTCCAGCGTGGTGAGTCCGTCGAGGACGCGCCGCATGTCCTGTACGCGGTAGCGCCACATCCGGGGCCGGCGGGGGTCGTCGGCGGGCAGGCCGAGCCGCCTGGAGTCCAGATGGGTGGCCTGGACCACGACGAAGCCGCCGGACGCCCAGTGATCGACCAGCGGGGCGTAACCGTCCAGGTCCGAGCCGAAGCCGTGGGCGAAGAGCACGACGGGCAGGCCGGTGCCGGTGGTGGGGGCGGTGACGCGGACGTGCAGGTCCTCAGCGCGCTGCGGTGCGTTCAGCACGAGCGGCCTGACGGACACGGTCGCGGTGAGGACGGGGCCGGAGAGGCCGGTCGCGGAGTACGTGGGCACGGGTGCCTGCCTTTCAGGGACGACGGACTGGGGGTACCGAGGACGCGTTCGGCCGGCGGGCGCGTTGGCTACCGTAAAAGTTGACGTCGACGTGAAAGGCAAGTGCGCGTGACGCACGGCACACGAAGGAGAGGAGGCGGGAATGCGGATCGGTGAACTCGCGCGCCGCACGGGTGTCACCACCCGGGCCCTGCGCTACTACGAGGAACAGAACCTGCTCACCGCCGAGCGCAGCGGCAGCGGCCAGCGCCACTACGCGGAAGACGCCGTCGACCGGATCCGCCTCATCCGCCGGCTGTACGCCGCCGGACTGGGCAGCAAGGCCATCGCCGAGCTGACGCCCTGCGTCATCGACGGCAAGGCCACCCCCGAGCTCCTCCGGCGCCTGGCCGCGGAACGTGACCACCTCGACCGGCGCATTGCGGATCTCGTCCACACCCGGGACAGGCTCGACTCCGTCATCGGTGGCGCCTCATCCGCCATGGACACGGGTGTCCCCTGCCCGCGGGACGCCGACGCATAGACCTGCGCCGGCCCCCGCCGGAAACGGAGGTGAGCTCAGGCAGCCCGCCCGTCACTGCTGCCGAGTACGTGGCGGACGGTCACGGAGCGCTTGGTGGCGTGTTCGCCAGGTCCAGGCGGGCCCCGTCGAAGCGTTCACGCAGGAGCCGGTCGTGCGTCACCACGACCAGGGTGCCGGTGTAGCAGGCCAACGCCGCCTCGACCTCCTCCACCAGGGCGGGGGCGAGGTGGTTGGTCGGCTCGTCGAGGAGCAGCAGGTCGAGCGGACCGGCCGTGACGAGCCGGGCCAGTTCGAGCTTGCGACGCTGCCCGACGGACAGGTCCCGTACGGGAACGGCGAGATCGGCCCCGCGGAACAGACCGAGCGCGAGCAGTGCGTCGGCGTGCTCCTCGGGCTGCCCCGCCCGGCCGGCCGCGAAGGCCGCGAGCAGCGTACGGGTGTCGAAGGCGTCGTCGGGCGCGCTCCGCTGACGCAGGAATCCGACCCGGCGGGGCCGGTGCACGACACCGGTGCCGGGCGTCAGCTCCCCCGCGAGCAGCTGGAGGAGGGTGGACTTGCCGGCGCCGTTGGGTCCGGTGACCAGGAGCCGTTCGCCGGGGGCGAGTTCCAGGGACGGAACGTACAACCGCCCTTCGACCAGGACGTCCTCCAGGCGCACCGCCGCCGATGCCTCCCCGGCGGCCGGCGCGCTCCCGACGCGGCCCGTGAACCGCAGTGGCTGCGGGGGCGGCGGCACGGGGTGCTCCATGAGCCGCTGCACCCGCTCGCGTGCGTTGCGGATGCGGCTCTGCGCGCCGTGCGCCCGCGAGCGCGCCCGGAAGGCGCCGGCGCCGCTGAACCCCCGCGGCCCCTTGTGGGGGATCTCCGCCAGCATCCCGGCACCGGCGTCGGCGAGGCGTTCCTGCCGGGCGACCTCGTCGCGCCACTGCTCGTGCTCCCACGCCCACCGGGCGCGGGCCGCCGCCTTGGCGGTGAGGAAGCCGGCATAGCCGTTGCCGTAGCGCCGTACCGTGCGCCGGTCCTGGTCGACCTCCAGGACGGTGCCGGTGACGCGTTCCAGGAAGGCCCGGTCGTGCGTGGCCACGACGACCGTGCCCCGGTGCCGGTGCAGATGTCCTTCGAGCCAGGCCACGGCCTCGTCGTCCAGGTCGTTGGTCGGTTCGTCGAGCAGCAGCAGTTCGGGGGCCGCGGCCAGGGTCGCGGCGAGCGCGAGCCGGGAGCGCTGTCCGCCGGAGAGGGTGTTCAGCGCCCGCTCCCGGTCCAGCGGCGCGCGCTCGCCGAGCCGGCGCAGGGTCACCTCGACCCGGCGGTCCGCTTCGTGCCCGCCTCGTGCCTCGAACTCGGCGACGAGCGCGGCGTAGCGCTCGAACCCGGCGGGCCCGGCCGTGCCCAGGGCGGCCTCGGCGGCACGGATACGCCGCTCCAGGGCGCGCAGCTCACCCAGTACGTGGTCCACGGCGTCGCCCACCCGCGCCGAACCGGGCAGGTCGAGGGTCTGGCGGAGGTAGCCGGTCCCGCCCGGTGCCACGACGGTCAGGTTGCCGTTGTCGACGGGCTCCTGCCCTGCCAGCAGCCGCAGGAGCGTGGACTTCCCGGAGCCGTTGTCCCCGACGATCCCGACCTTCTCGCCGGGCCGGACGGTGAGGGACACGCGGTCCAGCACCACGCGGTCGCCGTAGCGCTTGGTCACCCCGGCGAGAGCGATCTGCGAGGTGGCGGAGATGTCGGTGACGGAAGAGACGGTGGCAGTGGTGCCGGCTGAAGCACGGTGCAAGAGCGGTCCTTTCCTGTGCGCTGTCCAGCGGATGAACATGAAACTAGACGCAACGTTCCGTCTCGTCAAGAGGTTGAGAGGTCGGGAGGTCGGAAAGTCGGAAGGTCTCCGGAGGCCGGGAGGCCCGCCCCGCCGGACGGGTCAGCCGTCCAGGTCGATCCTGATCGTCAACAGGTTCGTGCCGACCGCTCGGACCGCACCGCTGTTGAACCGCGGCAGCGACTTCAGGCGGGCGCGGGGGTCGTCCTCCGGCATCAGGTGGGCGGTGCCGTGGTGCCACCGCCCGCCGACGCGGACCCGTACCTTCGGGTCGGCCCGGATGTTGCGCACGTACTGCGACTTGTCGCCGTACTCGGAGACGAGCCAGAATGCCTGCCCGACGCGGCGTCCGCCGACCGGTGTGCGGCGGGGGAGTCCGGAGGTGCGCCCGGTCGTCTCCAGCAGCGTCTGGAACGGCAGCCGCCGGGTCACCGGATTGACCACCCGCCGCTGGAACGCGGTGACCACCCGGAACCTGAGGTCGCGATCACGGGACACGTCGGTCCCGCCCTTCTTTGAGCAGGAGGAGAAGGGACTCGAAGGCATCCGGGGAGGCCCCGAGTATGGCTCCGCCGGGGTCGCCGCTCTCGGTGAGGCGGACGGTCCGCGCGGCGGTGGTGACGTGCAGGCAGGACTCGCCCTGCCCGCAGTAGGACGACCTCTGCCAGGAGTGATCGAGCATGTCGGTCCCTTCACAGATCCTGAGCGATGGTGTGGATGAAGTCGCGGGACTTCTCGGGAGAGAGGGCCACGGACTCCATGCGGTCGAGGAGGACGCGGTATGTGTTCAGTTGCGCAGTGCTTGGCGCTGGAGCCGGTGGCTCACCCGGTGCTCGATGTGGGTGCGGGAGAACTCGGGAACGACCTGCCGGAAGATCTCGCGGGCGTGATCCGTGATCTGGAGAAGACCTGGAATGTGAGCGGTGTTGGCGGACCGCAGACGTCTGGAGCGCTGCTCCAGCTCGGCGATGTCCAGCAGCGGGGTGGGCAGCACCTCGCGGAAGGTCTCCCACCATCCTCCCGCCCGCTCGGTGGCGAGCTCGGACAGCCCGTCGACGTACTCGGTGTCGGAGCAGCGATAGATGTGGTCCAGCGCACGAAGGCGGTCCCGGCTCACACCGAACCGGCTGGCCTCGATGTTGCTGAGCTGGGCCTGGCTGACGCCGAGTTGACGGGCGCCCTCGGTGACGGTGAGTCCCGCGCGCTCACGCATCCGCCGCAGTTCGGTGCCGAGACGCAGTCGGCGGGCGGTAGTGGCGATCCTGGACGCCATGGCTCAACTCTCCTTGCGCAAGAGAATGTTGTTGTCACCCGCACGAGGGAAAACCTCATGCTATTGCCAGAATGGGAAATGTATTAAGTGGCGAGAGGCAGGGTGGGACGGGGCGGTTCGGGAAACCGCCCGCCCGACAGGCCAGTTGGCCGCATGGGACCCGCCCGTCCCGTCCGCGAAGCTCGTCGCATGGTGACCACCAAGCGAAAGTCCCGCCTTCTCGCCGCCTCCGGCGCGGTGCTCGCGCTCACTCTGCCGTCCGCCGCGTCCGCCGCGTCCGCCGCGTCCGCCGCATCCACCGCATCCGTCCCGCCCGGGACGGCTCCCGCGGCCCCAGTGGTCCCAGTGGTCCCCGCGGTCCCCGCGACCGCCGGGTACGGCAAGCCCCTCGTCTGGGGGGCATGCGAAGGGGACGGGCTCGACCCCCGGCAGCGGTGCGCCACCGTCGAGGTGCCCGTGGACCACTCCGATCCCGCCGGTGAGCGGATCGGGATCGCCGTGTCCCGGATTCCCGCCGAGAGGCCGGAAGCCCGCCGCGGGGTCCTGCTGATGATCGCCGGTGGTCCCGGCGGCGGGAGCCTCGACGAGATCTCCGGGAAGGGGCAGCGGCTGCCGCAGGAGGTGCGGAACGCATACGACCTGGTCGGGTTCGATCCGCGCGGGGTCGGCCGGTCCGCACCCGTGAGCTGCGGGCTCGACCGGGAGGATCTGACCACGACCAAGTTCTGGCCCTGGCCCGCCGCGGACGGCTCCGTCGCCGGGAACATGGCCACCGCCCGGCGGACGGCCGCCGCCTGCGACCGCAACGGCGGCGAACTGATCCGGCACATCAGTACCGCCGACAACGCCCGCGACCTCGACCGCGTCCGCGCGGCCCTCGGCGAGCGCAGGCTGTCCGCGTGGGGCGTCTCGTACGGGGCGTACCTCGGCGCCGTCTACCGCGAGCTGTTCCCCCACCGCACCGACCGGTTCGTGCTGGACAGCAACCCGGACGGCACCGGCTCCCTCAGCCACGGAAACTTCCCCCGCGGCATGTGGGCGGGGTTCGAGGGCGGTGTCGAGGACGCCTTCCCCGAGTTCGCGAAGTGGGCGTCCCGGGACGGGAACCCGTACCGGCTCGCCCGGACGCCGGCCGAGGTCCGGGACCTCTTCCTGCGGCTCGCCGAGCGGCTCGACCGCGAGCCGCTCCCCTGGCCGGGCGCCGCTCCGGCGGAGCTGAACGGCAACGTCCTGCGCCAGGCCATGGTCTACGCGCTGTACGGCCCCGGCGACTTCCCGGGCCTGGCCGAGCTGATCCGGGCCGCGCAGCGGGGCGAGACCCCGCCCGCGCCCGAGCAGGCCCCCGAGCCCTTCCTCCAGAACGGCCTCGCCGTCGCCCTCGCCACCTTCTGCAACGACGGCGACTGGCCGCGCTCGGCCGCCGTGTACCAGGCGGCGGTCGACCGCAGCCGGGCCGACCACCCGCTGACCGCGGGGATGCCCCGCAACGCCACGGCCTGCGCGGCCTGGCCCTCGTACCCGAAGCCGGACCCGGTACGGATCACCGACCGCGGCGACTCCGTCGTGCTGCTCGTCCAGAACGAGCGCGACCCCGCCACCCCGCTCGCCGGCGCCCGCGCGGTCCGGGCCGCCCTCGGCGGACGGGCCGTCATGGTGACCGTCGGCTCGACCGGGCACGAGGTCCATCTCGCCCAGGGCAACGCCTGCGGGGACCGGGCCGTCACCCGCTACCTGACCACGGGTCAGCGTCCCGCGCGGGACACGTACTGCCCGTAGACACAGGGTTCGCGCGCGCCACCCCCTCCCCATCTCCTATCCTCGCTGCGAACGCGTCGCCGGGGAAAAAGGAACACGCATGGACGGGTTGGCCCCGGACGATCCGGGCTGGATAGGCAACTACCGACTGCTCGGAAGACTCGGCGAGGGCGGCATGGGGCGGGTGTACCTGGCCCGCTCCGACCGCGGCCGTACGGTCGCGGTCAAGGTCGTCCAGGAACAACTGGCCCGCAAACCCGACTTCAGGCGCCGCTTCGCCCAGGAGGTCAAGGCCGCCCAGCGGGTCGGCGGCGAGTGGACGGCACCCGTCCTGGACGCCGACACGGAGGCGGCGACACCGTGGGTGGCCACCGGTTACGTCGCCGGACCCTCGCTCGCCGAGGTGGTGGACAAGCAGTACGGGCCCCTGCCCCCGAAGTCCGTACGGGCACTGGCGACCGGACTCGTCCGCGCGCTCCAGGCCATCCACGGCGCGGGGCTCGTCCACCGCGACCTCAAACCGTCCAACGTCCTGGTGACGATCGACGGACCCCGCGTCATCGACTTCGGCATCGCGCGCGCCCTCGACCCGTCCATGGAGTCCGGCGACGGACTCACCCTGACGGGTGTCGTCGTCGGGTCCCCGGGCTTCATGTCACCCGAGCAGGTGCGCGGGGAGCGGGTGACGTACGCGAGTGACGTCTTCTGCCTGGGCGCCGTGCTGGCGTACACCGCGACGGGGCGGATGCCGTTCGGCGCCGGCGAGGGCGGCATCCACTCGCTGCTCTTCCGCATCGCCGGCGAGGAGCCGGACCTCACGGGGATCCCCGAGCCGTGGGACCGGCTGATCGCCTGGTGCCTCGTCAAGGACCCGGCCCGGCGGCCGTCCCTCGACGACCTGTCGCAGCACATCGAGGGCATCGAGGGCGCCGAAGGTGCCGGGGGTGTCGGAGGCGCCGGGGGAATCAGGGGCACGGGCGGCGCGTGGCTGCCCGGCGAGGTGCTGGCGGAGCTGGGCAGACACGCCGTGCAACTCCTCGACATCGAGAACCCGCAGAACGCGCAGGACCGGCAGGACCCGCAGGACCCGCGAAGCGCGCAGGACCCGCGGAGCCGTGCGCTCGCCGGGCAGACACCGGCGGCGGCGTCCCCGCACACTCCAGCGCACACCCCGGCGCACGCCCCGGTGCAGGGCTTCGGCCCGCCGCTCGCCTACGCCCCCTCCCCGCCTCCGTGGCAGAGCCCGCCGCCGGGCGGCCTGCACCCGGGCGGCCTGCAGCCGAGTGTTCTCCACGCGGGCAGCCCCCCGCCCGCCGGGCGGCTGACCCCGCCGGGCCGCGGCGCCTTCTCCGCACCCCCGGCCCGCCCCGCCCGTGCGCTCGCGACGGCCCTGGCCCTCCTGCTCGGCCTCTACATCCTGCCCCTGCTGTTCCGCAGCGCCGTTCTCGGCGAGGCGTACCTGCTGCTCGACGCGCGGGACAGCATGTCCGCCACCCGCGACGTCAACGGCTTCGAGGAGCTGAAGTTCGCGACGGACCTGGCCGACTCCATCGAACTCCTGGTGGGCCTGGCGGTGGTGGTGGTGTGGCCGATCTGGTTCCAGCGCGTCCGCCACAACGCCGAGGCGTTCGAGCCGGGACAGCTGCGTTACGCGTCCGGGATGGCGGCCGGGTCCTGGTTCGTCCCGCTCGTCAACCTCATCATGCCCAAGCAGATCAGCAACGACATCTGGACGGCGTCCACCGGCCACCGCGTCGGCGCCGGACGGTGGATCCTGCACCTGTGGTGGTGGAGCTTCGTCGCCTACGCCGTCATGTACTTCAGCGACTCGTGGAGCAGCTGGTACGACAGCGACATCGTGGTCGAGGCCACGGACGACATCGTCACCGGGCTGGTCACCAACGTCCTGGGTGTCGTGAGCGCCGTACTGGCCGTCCTCGTCGTCAGGCGGCTCACCACGGTCCAGCAGGCCCGCATCCAGGAGGCGCGGAACGCGGGTACCGCCTGAGACGCCCCGGGCGGTACCAGCCCTTCCCAGCCCTTCCCCTCCCAGCCCTTCCCCTCCCCCTTCCTTTCCCTACCGCCCCAGGAAGACCGGGTTGGTGAACGCCGCCAGCGCTCCCGGCAACGGCCCCGCCGCCACCTCGTGCCGCACCTCCGCGCGTACGTACGCCGCGTACTGGGCCGTCGTACGCCACTCCACCGTGCCGGAGCCCGACACCGGCAGGGCGGGGCTCGTGTGCAGGACGCCCTGGTCCGTGACGAGGCGGACCGTGCAGCGCGGCGCCCCCGAGACCTCCAGGCGGACCGTGACCGGGTCGTCGCGGTCCACCTTCAACCGCCCGCCGATTCCAGCGTGTTCGCCCTTCGGGCCGGTCGCCGAGAACGACAGCGACACCGCCTTCGACTCGGCCACGTACGAGCGGCCGGCCCGGATGCCCTCCTGGATCGCCTCACGGGTCAGGTCGTCGGCGAGGACGACCGTCTGCGGGGTGCCGACGGGGTCGGGATCGCGGTGGGCGTCACTGCTCCCCATCGCCGGGATCCAGCCCCGGCCGCCCGCGCCGCCCCGGCCGTCCCCACCGTCCCGGCCGTCCCCACCGATCCGGCCCTCCCGTACGGAGGCCACGAGCATGCTGTCCCAGTCGGCGAGCGACACCTCGTCGTCGGGCCCGTACGCGCCGTTCCACACCTCCACCGCGTCCGCCTCGCCGAAGCCGAACTTCCAGTTGCAGCCGATGCAGGTGGCGTGCGGATGGGCGGGGACGACCAGCCCGCCGGCCTCGCGGATGCGGCGCGCGTACCTGCCGAAGCGGTTGTCGCGGGCCCGGTAGCGCCAGTCGATGAACGTGCCCGGGTCGGTGCCGAGCGCGACGACGTGGCCGTTCCTCGTCGTGACCTCCTCGCCCAGCAGGATCAGCAGCTCCCCGTCGGGGTGCGGGCCGGCCTGGTCGGCCCAGTGGGCGTGCGAGGAGTGCGTGTTGTGCTCGGACGTGTTGATGAAGTCCAGGCCCGCCGCCCGCGCCAGCGCCGCGATCTCGGCCGGGGTGCGGCGGCCGTCCGAGTACCAGGAGTGCAGGTGGCAGTCGCCCCGGTACCAGGCCCGGCCGCGGCCCCTGGCCCGCGACGGCGGGTACACCGGCTTCACGGCCTCGCCCGGTTCGCCGTACGTCAGCGTGACGGTGACCTCGTACGCGAGTCCCTGCGGAGCCACCGTGTACGGGCCCAGCGCGATGTGCCAGGTGCCCGCGCGGACCGGGCCCGGCAGGTAGCCGGGCGTCGCGTCGTCCGCGCGGAGGAAGAACTCCGTGCGCGCCCCGCCCGACCAGCCCCGGAACCCCTTGCCGCCCAGCTCGATGCCGCGCTGGTCGAAGATCCCGATGTCGAGCGCGTTGCCCGCCGTCCCGGCCGGGACGGCGGGCCGCTCGTAGGTGTACGCGACCCTGATCTCCCGTACGCCGGACGGGACTTCGACGGGCAGGTACACGAAGTCGGGCGCGCCGGGAGGCAGGGTGCCGCGTACGGTCCGGGTCTCGGAGGCACCGGACGCCTCCGCCGCGTCGGCCGCCCGGTCCGGGAAGCTCACGCTCCCCAAGGTGAGCGCGGCGGCGGCCCCCGTCACGAACAGGGCGCGTCTGCCGATGCCGTGGTCGCTCGCGTGCTGGTCGTCCTCGCACATGCTGCTGCTCCCAGGTCGTCGTGAGTCACTGGCACTGGTACTGGCACTGTCACCGGTGGCGGTGGCGGTGGCGGTGGCGGTGGCGCGGGTGTGGTCGCCACCAGCCTCGTATTCAGCCGTGAACCACGGTTCAAGGGAAGGGGACCGGCAGCTTTCGGGGACGGAGCACCCGTACGACGCGGAGCGCCCGCACGCCCGCGACGAATGTGCCGACCGGTCGGTATGGACACGGGAACCCCGCGCCGGTAGAGATGACGCATGCGCATCTCCGTGACGATCTTCCTCACCGATGAGACGATCACCCCGACCCGGCTCGCCCGTGAACTGGAACAACGCGGCTTCGCCGGGCTGTATCTGCCCGAACACACGCACATACCCGCGGA
The DNA here is from genome assembly GCF_019710745.1 of Streptomyces beigongshangae. Classification (GTDB taxonomy): domain Bacteria; phylum Actinomycetota; class Actinomycetes; order Streptomycetales; family Streptomycetaceae; genus Streptomyces; species Streptomyces beigongshangae. The sequence goes on along the minus strand of NZ_JAHKJW010000016.1, from coordinate 129,699 downwards.
GCGGACCACCCCCTACCCGGCGGGGGGCGACCTGCCGCCGGAGTACGCCCGCACCCTGGACCCCTTCGTCGCCCTCGGCCAGGCGGCGGCCGTCACCGGGGCGCTCGCGCTCGGCACCGGCATCACCCTCGTCACCCAGCACGACCCGATCGACCTCGCCAAGCAGATCGCTACCCTCGACCACCTCTCCGGCGGCCGCTTCACCCTCGGCATCGGCTTCGGCTGGAACGTCGAGGAGGCCGCCGACCACGGCGTGGAGTGGAGTACGCGACGGGAGCTGGGCCGGGACCGGATGGCGTTGATGCGGGCCCTGTGGTCGCCCGAACCGACCGCGTACGAAGGCCGGTTCGACTCCGTACGGGCCAGCCACGCCTACCCCAAGCCCGTACAGAAGCCGCGCGGGCAGCTCGTCGGGCCGCGCACGCTCATCGGGGGAGCGGCGGGCCCCAAGCTCTTCGCGCACATCGCCGAGTACGCGGACGGCTGGCTGCCGATCGGCGGCCGGGGCCTGACGGAGTCGCTGCCCGTGCTGCGGACCGCCTGGGCCGAGGCGGGCCGGGACCCCGGCACCCTCCAGGTCGTGCCGTACGCCGTGCTGCCCGGCGCGGGCAAGCTCGCGCACTACGCGGACCTCGGTATCGAGGAGGTCGTGCTGCAGCTGCCGCCGGCGGGGGAGGAGGAGGTGCTGCGCGTACTGGACGGGTACGCGGCGTACCTGTAGAGCCCTCGGCCGCCGTACGCCCGGCCTCCGACCGTCGGCCGCCGGGCCCCCGGCCACCGCCCGCGCCCGGCCCCCTCGCGCCCGCGCCTGACCGGTAGTGCCCGGTCGGCGGTGCCTGACCGGTAGTGCCTGGTCACCGCGATCGTATGCTCGAAGGATGACGACTTCCGCGACCTCCGGAACCGGGCCCACCGAGAACTCCATGCGTCGCGCCCTCAAACGCGCCCGCGACGGCGTCGCCCTCGACGTCACCGAGGCCGCCGTGCTGCTCCAGGCCCGCGGCGCCGACCTGGACGACCTGACCGCGTCCGCCGCCCGGGTGCGTGACGCGGGCCTGGAGGCGGCGGGCCGCCCCGGCGTGATCACGTACTCGAAGAGCGTCTTCATCCCGCTCACCCGGCTGTGCCGGGACAAGTGCCACTACTGCACGTTCGTCACCGTCCCCGGCAAGCTCCGCCGGGCCGGTCACGGCATGTTCATGTCCCCCGACGAGGTGCTCGACATCGCCCGCAAGGGTGCCGAGCTGGGCTGCAAGGAAGCCCTGATCACCCTCGGCGACAAGCCCGAGGACCGCTGGCCCGAGGCCCGCGAGTGGCTCGACGCGCACGGCTACGACGACACGATCGCGTACGTACGGGCCGTCTCCATCCGCATCCTGGAGGAGACGGGTCTGCTGCCCCACCTCAACCCGGGCGTCATGTCGTGGACCGACTTCCAGCGGCTCAAGCCGGTCGCGCCCAGCATGGGCATGATGCTGGAGACGACCGCGACCCGCCTGTGGTCCGAGCCGGGCGGCCCGCACCACGGCTCTCCCGACAAGGAGCCGGCGGTCCGGCTGCGGGTCCTGGAGGACGCGGGCCGCTCCTCCGTCCCCTTCACCAGCGGGCTGCTGATCGGCATCGGCGAGACGTACGAGGAGCGCGCGGACGGCCTGTTCGCGCTGCGGCGCGTCTCCCGCGCCTACCACGGCGTCCAGGAGCTGATCATCCAGAACTTCCGCGCCAAGCCGGACACGGCGATGCGCGGGATGCCGGACGCCGAGCTGGACGAACTGGTCGCGACGGTCGCCGTGGCCCGGCACATCATGGGCCCCGCCGCCTGCCTCCAGGCGCCGCCCAACCTGGTCGACGCCGAGTACGGGCGGCTGATCGGCGCCGGTGTCGACGACTGGGGCGGGGTCTCGCCGCTGACCATCGACCACGTCAACCCCGAGCGCCCCTGGCCGCAGATCGAGCTGCTGCGCGAGCAGTCCGCGCAGGTCGGCTTCGAGCTGCGCGAACGCCTGTGCGTGTATCCGGAGTTCGTGCAACGGGGCGAGCCGTGGCTGGACCCGCGGCTGCTGCCGCACGTACGGGCGCTGGCGGACCCGCGGACCGGGCTCGCCCTGCCCGACGCACCCGTCGTGGGCCACCCGTGGCAGGAGCCGGAGGAGGCGTTCACGTCGTCGGGCCGCACCGACCTGCACACCACGATCGACACCGAGGGGCGCACCGGCGACCGGCGCGAGGACTACGACCACGTGTACGGGGACTGGGAGGCGCTGCGGGAGGCCGCGGCGCCCGGCATGGTCCCCTCGCGCATCGACACCGACGTACGGGCGGCGCTCGCGACGGCGGCCGACGACCCGACCCGCCTGACCGACGACGAGGCCCTCGCCCTGCTCCACGCGGACGGGCCGGCGCTCGACGCGCTCTGCCGCGTCGCGGACGACGTCCGCAGGTCGGCGGTCGGCGACGACGTCACGTACATCGTCACGCGGAACATCAACTTCACCAACGTCTGCTACACCGGCTGCCGCTTCTGCGCCTTCGCGCAGCGCCGCACCGACGCCGACGCGTACACGCTCTCCCTGGAGCAGGTGGCCGACCGCGCCGCCCAGGCGTGGGACGTGGGGGCCGTCGAGGTCTGCATGCAGGGCGGCATCCACCCCGACCTGCCGGGCACCGCCTACTTCGACATCGCGCGCGCGGTGAAGGAGCGCGTCCCCGGCATGCACGTCCACGCCTTCTCCCCGATGGAGGTGGTGAACGGCGCCACCCGCACCGGCCTGTCCATCCGGGAGTGGCTGACGGCGGCGAAGGAGGCGGGCCTGGACTCCATCCCCGGCACGGCGGCGGAGATCCTCGACGACGAGGTCCGCTGGGTCCTCACCAAGGGCAAGCTCCCCACCGCGACCTGGATCGAGGTCGTCACCACCGCGCACGAGCTGGGCATCCGCTCGTCCTCGACGATGATGTACGGGCACGTGGACCAGCCCCGCCACTGGCTGGGCCACTTCCGCACGCTCTCCCGCATCCAGCAGCGGACGGGCGGTTTCACGGAGTTCGTGACCCTCCCCTTCATCCACACCAACGCGCCCGTCTACCTGGCGGGGATCGCCCGGCCCGGCCCGACGACCCGCGACAACCGCGCGGTGATGGCGATGGCGAGGCTCCTGCTGCACCCCCACATCCCCAACATCCAGACGAGCTGGGTGAAGCTGGGCACGGAGGGCGCGGCCGAGATGCTGCGCTCGGGCGCCAACGACCTCGGCGGGACGCTGATGGAGGAGACCATCTCCCGTATGGCGGGGTCGAGCTACGGCTCGTACAAGTCGGTCAAGGACCTGATCGCGGTGGCGGAGGCGGCGGGCCGCCCGGCGAAGCCGCGTACGACGCTGTACGGGCCGGTGCCCGAGGAGCGGCAGCGGGCGGCGGAGCGGTCGGACGGCCACCTGCCGGAGCTGCTGCCGGTCCTGGAGTGACCGGTCCCGGCGCAACCGGCGCAACCGGAGCAGTTGGCGCAGCCGGAGCAGCCGGAGCGGGTCCGTCGGTTCCCGGGCCGCCGGTTCCGGGGCGCCTCCCCCGTCGGAGTAGGATGATCGGACCCTCCGACGGGGTGCGCCCGGGGCGTGCTTCCGGCGGGGTGAGTCAGAGCTGAGGAGATGCGTGCCCGTGCCTGCCCGACGGCTTCCCTCGTGGGCCTGGGTCACCGGTCTGACCACGGTCGCTCTGGTGCTGGTGGCCGTGCTGGCCGTCAAGGCCGACAAGGGGCCCCAGCCGACCGCGTCGGCGAGCCCGAAGCCGTCCGCCTCCGCGAGCGCCAAGCCCTCCGCCGCCCCCGACGAGTCCGCGCCGGTCGCCGTACCGGACGGTTCCGGCACCGGCCGGCGCATCGTCTACTCCCTCGCGCAGCGCCGTGTGTGGCTGATCGACGCGAGCGACGCGTCCCGGCGCACCTTCGAGGTGTGGCCGGGGACGGTGAGCCCGGCGCCCGGCACCTACACGGTCGGCACCCGGACCGAGGCCGCCACCGGCAGTGACGGCGTGGAGATCGAGAACATCGTCTACTTCGCCGTCACGTCCGGTGTCTACGTGGCCTTCTCCAACGCCGTCGACGGCTCCTCCCCGCCCCCGCCCGAGCCGGGCGCGCAGACGGGCGGAGTCCGCATGAAGGCGGCGGACGGCGACGCGATCTGGAAGTTCGGCACGGCGGGGACGACGGTCAGGGTCGTGAAGTAGCCCGCGCCCCCTCGGCACGGCTCGGCATCGGCACCGGTGCCTGTCCCCGTGTCCGTGCCTGCCCCCATGTCCGCGCCTGCCCCCGCGCCTGCGTTCGCGTCCGCATCGGTCCACACGTGGAGCTTGTCCGGGCCGGCCGCCGACCGCCGACTATCGGCCGCCGGCCGCCGGCCGCCGGCCGCCGGCCGCGGGTCGCTGACCCGTCCTCCGCGGAAGTCCCCCCGACCACACCGACGGCTGCCCCGGCGATGCGCACGGCGGGGACACGAGGTCGCTCGTGCTCCCTTGACCGGAGCAGGCAATCGGCCGAAACGCGCTGCTCAGTGCGTTGTGACGGTTCCCAGGAGCTGTAAGGGTGGCCTTTCGTGTGGTACCGAACGAGTTGTCCATGGGGGGGCGATGGGGCGTCGCGAAGGCGCGCTGGACCCGGCGGCAGGCCCGGTGCAGCGCTTCGCGTTCGAGTTGCGCAAGCTGCGCCAGGAAGCCGGAGGCCCGACTTACCGGGCCATGGCGCAGCGCACGGACTATTCGACCGCCACTTTGTCCAGGGCGGCTGCCGGCGAGCAATTACCGTCCCTGCCCGTTGCGCTGGCCTATGCACGGGCATGTGGCGCAGACGCCGGGGAGTGGGAGCGGCGCTGGCACGCGGCGGCCCGGGAGAGGGCCGCCGAGCCACAGCACGGTGACGGCGAGCGGGCGCCGTACCGGGGTCTGGCCCGGTTCGAACCCGGTGACCGGGAGCTGTTCTTCGGCCGGGAGCGGCTGGTGGCTCAGCTCGCCGAGCGGGTGCGTGCCCACCGGCTGGTCGCGGTCGTCGGGGCCTCGGGCAGCGGCAAGTCCTCCCTCCTGCGCGCAGGACTGATCCCCGTCCTGCGGAAGGAGGACTCCCCGGACCGTCGGCCGGCGGCCATCAGGATCCTCACCCCGGGTCCCCACCCCCTCTCCACTCACGGCGGATCGATGACGGCGAGCCGGGAACCCGGGGACACGGTCGTCGTGGTCGACCAGTTGGAGGAACTCTTCACCCTGTGCGTCGACCCCGCCGAGCGCGCGGCCTTCCTCGACCTGCTGGTGAACGCCGCGGATCCGGAGCGTCGGCTGCGGGTGGTCATCGCGGTACGGGCCGACTTCTTCGGCCGCTGCGCCGAGCACCACACGCTGCCCGCAGTGCTGCGTGACGCCACCCTGCTCGTCGGACCCATGAGCCCGGCCGAACTCCGCCAGGCCGTCGTCAGACCGGCGGCTGCCATGGGACTGATCGTCGAGCGCGAACTGACCGCAAGGATCGTCGAAGAGGCAGGCGGGAAACCGGGCGGCCTGCCCTTGATGTCCCACGCCCTGCTGGAGACCTGGCGTCGCCGCACAGGCCGTACCGTGACCCTGGCCGCCTACCAGGCGGCGGGCGGTATCCAGGGCGCCGTCGCCCGAACCGCGGAAGACCTCTGCACCCGGCTGTCCGCCCACCAGGCCGACTGCGCCCGGAGGATCCTGCTACGCCTGATCAACCCGGGCGAGGGCACCCCGGACACCCGCCGCCCCGCCGCCCGGACCGAACTCGACCCGGCCGACGAACCGGGCGAGGTCGCACTCGTCCTGGACCGGCTGGCCCGTGCCCGCCTGGTCACCCTCCACGAGGACACCGTCGACCTCGCCCACGAGGCGCTGATCACCGGTTGGCCCCGGCTGCGCGACTGGATCGAGCGGGACCGGGAGCGCCTGCGCGTCCACCGGAGACTGACCGAGGCGGCCGAGACATGGGCTGAACTGGGCAGGGATCCGGGTGCGTTGTACCGCGGCAGCCGGCTGACCACGGCCGAGGAACAACTCGAACAGGATGAACTGACCGCGGTGGAGCATGCGTTCCTCACCGCTGCTGTCGCCCTCCGTGACCAGGAGCGGCGCCTGGCAGGACACACGGCCAGGCGGCTGCGCCGACTGCGCGCGGCCCTGTCCGTGGCGGCCGTGCTCACCCTGCTGGCCGCAGTGGTGGCGTGGCAGCGGAACACGGACGGCGAGCGTCGGCTCGCCGAGGCCACGTCCCGCCGGGTCGCGTCGGTCGCCGAGAGCATGCGCTACGCCGACCCGTCGACCGCCATGCGGCTCAGCGTCGCCGCCTGGCGCATCAGCCCCACGCTGCAGGCACGGGCCGCGCTCCTGGGCGCGATGACCCAGCGCGAGCAGGACGTCTTCACCGAACCCGGAGCACGCACCGCCGACCAGCGGATCCTCAGCTCCGACGGCCGCGCCATGGTCACCGTCGGCCTGAGACGCGTACACGTGTGGGACCTGGACGGTCATCGGCTGACCGGTACGGTACGGACCGGGAAGCACGAGGACCTGGTCGACATCTCCCCCGACAGACGACGGGTGCTGCTGTACGGGCCGGCCGGCTGGAAGCTGCGGGACCTGACGTCCGGCGCGTCGGTCCGTCTCTCGGAGGAGCTCTTCGACATCGGGGTCAATTTCGGACCGAATGCCCACACCCTCTCCCTGTGGTCCCAGGACCGGCCGGCCGGACTGTGGGACCTGCGGCGGAACCGCAAACTCTCCCGGGACGAGGCCGAACGAGTCATGCGCTCCGCCGATCACCCGGACGACCGGCACGGCGCGGTGTGCCGGAACTCCGGCGAGCTGGAACTCCTGGACGGCCGCGGCACCCGCCGGTTGCGCGCCGCCGGACGGTGGGCCTCCGTCGTACGCCTGGCCTGCGGCCCGCGTGATCCCGACGTCTACGGGATGCCTCCCTTCGTCCTTCCTCTCCGTCCGGACAGGGACAGCCTGATGATCGTCACGGACACCCGGATACGGACCTGGAACCTGACCACGGGCAGAGAGCTCCCGCCCGTCCCGAGGACCGGAGGCCGCAGAGCGTACGACGTCGCCCCCGGCGGTGAGTTCCTCGTCACCGCGGACGACCGGAACATCTTCGTACGGCGGATCGGCGATCTCGCCGAACCCGTCTACCGGTACCCCCTCAAGGGCCGGAGCGTCGCCGACGTACGTCTGGACCCGGAGCGCAGGGTGATCCGGTACATCGAGCGGCAGTCCGCCTCGGCCTCCGTGGCGCGCACCCTCCATCTCGGGGCCGCCCTGGATCCGGACTGGCGGAACGACGCCCCCGAGCACACCCCACCGGTGTCCCGCCCGGACGAGCTGTACGGCAGCCGGCTGACCTCCGTCGCGGTCGGCCCGGACACCGCCGACCGGGTGGCGACCGGGGACGCGACGGGCTGGGTCACCCTGTGGGACCGGGCGGTCGAGCGACGCGTCAGCATGTTCGCCGGAATCCCCGCCGACGAGGGGGACGGCGGACCCCGGCCCGTCTCCGCCCTGGCCTATTCCCCCGACGGCCGCATCCTGGCCGTCGCGGGCGGCGGCACCGTGCAGCTCTGGGACACCGCGTCGGCCCAGCCCCTCGGAGACGGCCTGCTCACCACGGGAGACACCGTGCGGTCCCTCGCTTTCAGCGGCGACGGGAGAACCCTGACCGTGCGCGGCGCCCACACCCCGCCCCGCACCCACCCCGTCGGCCCCGGCCTCGTGGCCAAGGCCGTGTGCGAGCGCTCCGGCGGGGGCGTGGCGGCCGCCGACTGGCGGACGTACATCCCGGAGGTCCCGTACAGGAAGACGTGCTGAGCCCGGCTCCGAAGATCCCGCGGATCGCTTTGTTTCATGCCCGGGAGACGGCTGTGCAACAACCCCGCACCCGGTGGACTCGTCGTGAGCACCCCTTCGAACGGGTGCTCACGGCGCTTCGGGGATGTCCCGCCGGCGGGCTCCCGGAACACGCGCCGCACACGGCCGCTCCGCAGGGTGCGGAGCCGGTCCCGCTCTCACAGGAAGGAACGTACGTGTCCCGAACCGCCAAGTTCCTCACGGGTGTCATCGCCACAGCCCTGTGCGGGGTGATGAGCCCTGCGTTCGCCTCACCGGCAACCGCCGCGGAGTCCGCCGACCCTTCTGGACCCGGCGCGGTGCAGAAGCTCTCCGCGGCCGAGGTGAAGGCGTTCGAGCAGGAGAACCCCGAGGAGGACGCGCGCCTCAAAGCCGACTCCGTCCGCCGTCACGGTGGAGCGGCCGCCCGGGGAACATACGTGAGGATCCACAACAAGAACAGCAACAAGTGCCTGGCGATCGGCAACAGCAGCCAGGAGAACGGGGCCCACGCCATCCAGTGGAAATGCCTCGACAGCAACGCACAGCTCTGGTACATAGACGGTCACTTCGTCCAGAACGCCGCGAGTGGAAAGTACCTGGCCATAGGTTCCAGCAGTACCGCCAACGGCGCTCACGCGATCCAGTGGGACTACACGGGGAGCAAGGGCCAGCAGTGGACATGGAGCGGCGAGTTCTTCTGGAACAACAACAGCGGCAAGTACCTGGCCATCGGGAGCAGCAGCACCGAGGACGGCGCGCACGCCCTGCAGTGGGAGTACACCGGTAGCGACGGACAACGCTGGTGGTGAGCCGCACCTCGCCCGGGGGGCGGCTGTGATCTGCGGAACCGGAGTGTGACACGGCTTGCGACGCCCAGGAGGCGGCGGGGCCGGGCGGAGCGCTCCGCCCGGCCCCGCCGCGCAAGGCCCGTACCCGCTTCCGCCAGGGTTCTCCGGTAGACCGCTCGTCGTGTCCGGTCGCTCACGGGTGACCCGTCAACCCCTGGGCCTTTCACACCGGGTTGATCCAGACTGGGAGCCGGACGTGGCGCGGAGCGGTGGGGAGGCGGACCGGTGGTGCGGGCGGCAGGGGTGTCGTGGCAGGAGCTGATTCAGCGGGGCAACCGGGCCGGGTTCGTCGGGCGGGACGCCGAGCGGGCCGCGTTCCTGGCGGACCTCGACCTCCCGGCCGGGGACCCCGGGCGGCGCTTCCGCTTCCATGTGCACGGCACCGCCGGGGTCGGGAAGACCTACCTGGTCCAGGAGTTGCGGCACCTCGCACGTGAACGCGGCGCGCTGACGGCGTACGTCGACGAACGTGCCGGGAGCGTGCCGGAGGCGATGGCGGAGGTGTGCCGGCAGTTCGCCGGACAGGGGCGGCGGTTGAAGGAGCTGGAGCGGCGGCTCGCCGTGTACCGGGAGCGGCGGCACGAGGCGGAGGCCGCCGCCCTGGCGGCGCTCGCCCCCGGGCAGGGGACGCCCCCGGACCCCTCGGCCGGCAGCCGGACCGCCGTCGGACTCGGCCTCGCGGCCGCGGAGGCCGTCGTCCCGGGCGCCGGCCTCCTCACGAGCGCCCTCCCCGCCGACCTGTTCGCCCAGGGCGCGGACCGTCTGCGCGCCGGTCTGAGCGCCCGTTTCCGCAACCCCGACGACATCGAACTGGTGATGTCCCCGGAGCGGGTGCTCACCCCCGTCCTGCTGCGTGAACTGCGCACCGCCGCCTCCGCGACCGCGTCCGTCGTCCTGTTCCTCGACGCGTACGAACGGACCGGACCGTTCCTCGACCCGTGGCTGCACGACCTGGTCACATGCCACGAGGCGGACGGCGGACTGCCCGCCTCCGTCGTGGTGGTCACCGCGGGACAGCGTCCCCTGGACACCGCCCGCTGGAGCGGTACGGGCCATGTGGCGGACGTACCGCTCGCGCCGTTCACCGAACCCGAGGCCCGCGGCCTCCTCGCCGCGAAGGGGGTCGTGGCCGAACCGGTCGTCAAGGAGGTGCTGCGCCTCACCGGCGGCCTGCCCGTCCTCGTGTCGACGCTCGCGGAGACCCGCCCCGGCGACCCGGACGACGTGGGCGACCCGAGCGCCACCGCCGTGAAACGGTTCCTGCAGTGGGAGACCGACGACGCCCGCCGCCAGGTCGCCCGGACCTGCGCGCTGCCCCGGCACCTGGACGCGGACGTGTTCCGGGTCCTGGTCGACCACCCGGACGACGCCGGAGCGGACGCGCTGTACGACTGGCTGACCGGGCTGCCGTTCGTCGCGGAGCGCGGGGCACGGGTGCGGTACCACGACGTCGTACGGGCGCCGATGCTGCGCCTGGAGCGGCGCCGGTCCCCGCGGGAGTGGGCCGCGCGGCACCGGCGGCTGGCGGCGGCCTTCGCGCGGTGGCGGGCCGAGGCCGCGGCCGGGCGGGAGGACGAGAACCCGTGGGCGGACGAGGAGTGGCGCGAACTCCTCCTGGAGGAGACCTACCACCTGCTCTGCGCCCGGCCCTCCGCGGCGCTCGGCGCGGCCCTGCACGCCCTGGTCGAGGCATGCCACGAGGACCGCGCCGTCGGCGGCCGCTGGGCGCGGATGCTGCGGGACGCGGGCGAGGCGACGGACAGCCCCGATCTCGCCGAACGGGGCGCACGGCTGGGCGAGGCCCTCGACGACGAGGCGGCCGGGATCGCCGGGGCGATGGACCTGCTCCTGGCCCGCCCCGGCCCGGACGCGGCCGGCCGGGCCCTGGCGCACACCCTGCGCGGCAGGGAACTGCGCCACGCCGGCGAGCACCGGCGGGCCCTGGCGGAGTACGACCGGGCCCTGGAGCTCGATCCCGGACTCGCCCGGGCCCACCACGGCCGCGGTTCCACCCACTACGCGCTGGGCGACCTGCCGGCGGCGCTGGCGGACTTCGACCGGGCGGACGAACTCGCCCCCGGCACCGTGTGGATCATCGCCGGGCGTGCGGAGACCCACCGGCTGGCGGGCCGCTTCGAGGAGGCCGTCGCGGACTTCGACCGCGCCGTCGCCCTCGACCCGGCCGACGCCGGGCCGCTGACCGGCCGCGCCGTGTGCCGGCACGCCCTCGGCCGGTACGACGAGGCGCTCGCCGACTTCGACCGGGCCCTGGCCGTCGACGCGGACCACCTCTGGGCGCTGGTGCGCAGGGCCCGCCTGCACCGCGCCATGGGCGCACCGGACAAGGCGTCCGCCGACTTCGACCGGGCGGTCCGCATCGCACCCGACAGCCCCTGGGTCGCGTCGGAACGGGGGGACGTCCACCGGCTCGACGGCCGTTCCGAGGAGGCCGTCGCCGAGCTGGGCCGGGCCGTCGCCCTGAAACCCGACTACGCCTCGGCCCTCGCGAGCCGAGGCGGAGCCCTGTACGACCTGGGCCGGTACGAGGAGGCGCTGGCCGACCTCGACCGGGCCGTCGAGCTGGTCCCCGACTACTCCTGGGCGCTGCTGACGAGAGCCCGGACGAGACACGCACTGGGCGACACCGCGGGCAGCGCGGAGGACCTGCGCCGGGCCGGGCGGACACCCCCGGACACCACCACCGGCTGACTCCCCGGGCAGCGCACGGCAGCCGAAGCCCCCGTGACATGTGTCCCCCTCCGGTACCCCACCCGAGGGGGACAAGCATGCGACCGCGGCGACAGCGCGGGGTCAACGCGGCACATGACGTACTCGTGACGTACTGACTCGTGACGTAGTGACTCATGACGTACTGGAGGGCGGGGGAAACTCCTAGCCGTCACGGCCCGGGCCGGGTGAACCCCCCTCCCGGTCCACCCCCGGCAGGTGGATCACGATCAGCACCGCCGCGCTCAGCAGGAACACCCGCATCGCCGCGTCCAGTCCGTTCCAGTCCTCCGACTGCCACATCGCGAACCACTCGCCGCCGATGGCGATGAACCCCGCGCCGAAGAGCAGCATCAGCATCAGCAGCCCCACGGTGGAGACCCGCCGGGCCTGGACGTGGTCCCGCCGGAACCACAGGAACGTGCCGAAGATCAGGACGAGCGCGGCCGTCGTCTCCCAGATGATGACCGCCACGTACGCGGCGTTCTGGAGCACCTCGGACTCCACGGCCCGCCACATCAGGTCCTCGTCCTTGAAGGTGGTGTCCATGGCGAGTACGTGCTGGACGAACTGCTGGTTGGTGTCGAAGTCGGTGATGTTCCCGAATGCGACGAGTGCGATGTAGAGCGCGACCGTACCGGTGAGCAGGGCCGCGGTGATCGGTAACGCACGTGCTGCGGTCATGTTCGAGTCCCCCTCGTCGACAGGTGTGTCGGACAACAAACACCTGTCGCCGTGTATGCCGCGCACAGCCCGTGGATTCACCGGGCGATCCGCCGGGCGGCCGGCTGATCCGCCGGAGGGTCGGCTGATCCGCCGGGCGGTCGGCCGATTCACCGCAGCCGGTCGACGTACCGGTCGGTCCCCGGCACCGTCGGGACGAACGGCGCCACCAGCTCCACCCGCCCCGTCCCCGCCCCGGCCACCTGCTCCTCCAGCCCGGTGAACCACTCCTCCCAGCACTCCCGCGGATCCGCCTCCAGGAACCACAGCAACGTGAGCCGCGTGTCGACGCCCTCGACCTGCTTCACGTACGACATCCGGTCGCCGGGCAGCGGGGTCGGCCGGAAGACGGTGACCATGGCGGCCGGGGAGCCCGCGAGGCGCCCGGGGAGGTGGCGGGACCGCAGCCACTCCAGCAACTCGCCCCGCTCCGCGGCGGACCCGGCGTCGACGACCTGCAGCACCAGTCCCGCGTACGGGTGGTCCAGCGCGTGGAAGTCGCGCGGTCCCGCCGCCCCGTCCCGGTACACCGTCGCCTCGTGCTCCTGGAACGCCGTGAAGACGTGCGTACGGTCCTGGAAGACCCGCCCGTCCCTGTTCAGCCGTCTGTTGATGCCCACGGTCCACTTCATGTGGTCGTCGTGGCGGCCGTCCGTGATCCAGTACGTCGAGAGGTAGCAGCCGGCCGTGACCGGCCGGGCGACCGCGGACTTCCCGGGGTAGCGCAGGAGCTGGAGGTCGCGGGTCGCGACCCAGCGCCGGCCGGCGTACATCCAGGGCATCGCCATCGCACCCGCGTAGTAGTGGTCGTCCTCGTACCAGCGGTTGTAGGCGTGCTCGTGGCCCGGGTGCGGCTCCACCATCGTGATCAGGGCATGGCCGGGCCGCACGCCGTACGGGCCGACGGCGGCCAGTTCCGCGTACACCTCGCTGCGCGTGTCATCGGGCATGGTGCGCTCCCTCCCGTTCCCTTCCGTCCTCCTCCGGACGCACTTACTCTGACGGTCCGTCAGATCTGGCGCCAGAGCCGGGAGGCCGCACATGTCGTTGCTCCGGGGCAGGACCGTCGTCGTCTCGGGGGTCGGGGCCGGACTCGGACACCGGGTCGCGGCGGCCGTCGTGCGGGACGGCGGGAACGCCGTGCTCGGCGCGCGCACGGAGGCCAACCTCGCCAAGACCGCCGCGGAACTCGACCCGGGCGGCGCGCACACCGCGTACCGGGCGACGGACATCACCGACGAGGGGCAGTGCGAGGCGCTGGCCGCGCTCGCGGCCGAGCGGTTCGGGCGACTCGACGCGGTCGTCCACGTGGCCGCGTGGGACAGCCACTTCGGCGGTCTGGAGGACGCGGACTTCACCGTCTGGCAGGCCGTGCTCGACGTCAACCTGCTCGGCACGCTGCGGATGACCCGCGCCTGCCTGCCCGCGCTGAAGGAGCGCGGCGGGTCCGTGGTCGTCATCGGGACGCAGTCGTCCGTCGCCGCCCCCTCCCAGGTGCGGCAGGCGGCGTACGCGGCCTCGAAGGGCGCGCTGACCAGCGCGATGTACTCCCTGGCGCGGGAGCTGGGACCGCACCGCATCCGGGTGAACACCGTGCTGCCGGGCTGGATGTGGGGCCCGCCGGTGGAGGCGTACGTGCGGTTCGCCGCACGCACCGAGGGCGTGCCGGAGGCCGAGGTGCTGGAGCGGCTGACCTCCCGGATGGCGCTGCCGGAGCTGGCCACGGACGGGGACGTGGCGGACGCCGCGGCGTTCCTGGCGTCCGACCGGTCCAGGGCGATCACGGGCCAGTCGTTGCTGGTCAACGCGGGGGAGCTGATGCGATAGCAACCTCGTTGCGCAGTTCATGGACATGAATCGAGGTCGAAGAGCTGAACTATTTTACCTCGCCTTGACCGTACGGGATGTTGTCGCAGTCATGCCATCGAACCCACGATGAGCGGGCGCTTCACGACCCTGACGATCCTGGGAGAGGGCATATGAACGGTCTCGACTGGGCCGTGCTCATCGGCTATTTCGGGGTGATGGTCGCGATCGGTGTCTGGTCCCACAAACGGGTCGACAACGTCAGCGACTTCTTCACCGCCGGCGGCAAGATGCCGTGGTGGCTGTCGGGCATCTCGCACCACATGTCCGGCTACAGCGCGGTCATGTTCACGGGTTACGCGGCCATCGCGTACACGTACGGCGTCACGTCCTACGTCACCTGGTCCTTCCCCATCGCCATCGGTATCGCGATCGGCGCGAAGCTGTTCGCGCCCCGGCTCAACCGGGTGCGCTCACGGCTGCACGTGGCCTCGCCGCTGGAGTACCTGAAGAACCGCTACGACCTGCCCACCCAGCAGGCCCTCGCCTGGTCCGGCGTGCTGCTGAAGATCGTGGACGTGGGCGCCAAGTGGGCCGCCATCGCGACCCTCCTGTCCGTCTTCACCGGCGTTTCGCTCAACATGGGCATCCTCATCACCGGCGCCGTGACGGCCGTCTACTGCACGGTCGGCGGGCTCTGGGCGGACGCGCTGACCGAACTGGGCCAGTTCATCATCCAGTTCGTCGCCGGTATCGCGATGCTCATCGCGGTCATGGCCGAGCTGAACGGCTTCAGCACCCTGTGGAGCGTCTGGGACGAACCCGCGCTCGACGGGCACACCAAGCCGCTGGCCGGCCCGTACATGATGGTCTTCCTGATCGCCTACCTCTTCATCAAGACCTTCGAGTACAACGGCGGCATGTGGAACCAGGCCCAGCGCTACATGGCCACGGACTCCGCGAAGTCCGCCACCCGCTCGGGCGCCCTGTCCGCCGCGCTCTGGCTGGTCTGGCCGCTGGTGCTGTTCTTCCCCATGTGGGTCGCGCCGCTGATCATCGAGACCGACGTGCCGGCCGACTCGTACGCGCTGATGGCCGAACAGCTGCTGCCGCACGGCCTGCTGGGCCTGGTCATCGTCGGCTTCTTCTCCCACACCATGGCGATGTGCTCCTCGGACGCCAACGCCATCGCGGCGGTCGTCACCCGCGACATCATGCCCGCGGTCTCGCGCAAGGCCCGCGAATGGGACACCCGGATGGGGCTGCTGGCCGCACGCTGGGCCACGCTGCTCTTCCTCGGCCTGTCGATGGCCATCGCGACCCAGGTCAACTCCGACTTCTTCGGCGACATCATCACCGTCGTCATCAAGTGGGTGGCCGGTCTGATGGGCCCGATCGCGATCCCGCTGATGCTGGGCCTGCTCCCGTGGTTCCGCAGGAGCGGCCCGACGGCGGCGCTGATCAGCTGGGGCATCGGCCTGGTCACCTTCTGGCTGGTCAACTACCCGATCAGCTGGAACGTCGACGGCGGGGTCCCGCTCCAGTACCAGGTGTCCATCCCGCTCGCGGTCTCGCTCGTCCTCTATGTCCTCATCGGCTATGTGAAGCCGGAGGACACCCCGGAACGGGACGCGCTCATCGCGAAGATCAACTCGGACGACGGCGGTTCCGCCGCGGCGGCGGTACCGGCCCCGGCCGGCCCGGCGGACGACGTGGTGGGCACACCGGCCAAGGACTGAACCGGGCGCCGGGCGCCGGGCCCGTACCGTCGCGCGCCGGCGTGGCAGCGGGGTGGCCGCTCCTCGACGAGCGGCCACCCCCACGCGTGCTCGGCGACCGGCATCGGGCGACCGGCGGGGTGGCTGCTGGGCAAACCCGCCGGGCACGTCAGGCCGTCAGCTCGTCAGCTCGTCAAGCCCGTCAGCCCGTCAGCCCGTCAGGTCTGGGCGGTCAGCCCCGCAGGGACCGGCGTCCCGCCCGACAGCGCCGCGTACCCCCGCGGGTAGCGGGCGAGCCAGCCGGGGGAGGAGCCCGCCGGGCCGTGCAGGGCCGGTCCCTGGGTCATCTCCATCGCGAAGTCGTCCGCGAGGACGAGCATGGTGGGGCGGCCCTCCAGCTCGGCCAGCCAGGACGGCGGAAGGGCCGTCTCGCCGTGCAGGGCGCCGAGCAGCGCGCCGGTGAGCGCGCCGGCGGCCCCCGACGCGCCGCCGTGGTTCACCGACAGGCACAGCCCGTGGCGGGTGTCCTCGCCGACCAGCGCGCAGTACACCGCCACCGAGAGCAGCCCCTCGGCCGTGCCGTCCCCGGCCAGGTCCTCGACCCGCGACGGGGTCGGCATGCCCTGCCGTACGGCCCCCAGCGCCCGCTGCAGCGCCTCGGCGACGGGCTGCTGCCCCGGCCTCGCGGCCAGCAGCTGCAACGCCCGCTGGACGGCGGTGTCGAGACTCTCCCCGCGCGCGAGACCGTGCACGATGACGGCGTACGCCCCCGCCGACAGGTACGCCAGGGGGTGGCCGTGCGTCTGCGCCGCGCACTCCACGGCGAGCTGCATGACGAGCTGGGGCTCCCAGCCGACCAGCAGCCCGAACGGGGCGGAGCGGGCCGCGGCCTCCACGCCCCGCTCGTCGGGGTTCTTGGGCGCGTCCAGGGTGCCCATGGTCTCGTCGCCGAGTCCCAGCAGGCAGGCGCGCGGGGGCTCACGGCGCGCGTACAGCCACTCCTCGCGGGCCAGCCAGCCGTCCTCCTTGCGCCGCTCGTCGGGGCCCCAGTCGCGCTGGGTGGCGGCCCACCGCAGATACGCCCGGTGCAGGTCCGTCGGCGGGTGCCAGGCACCGGTGTCCCGGCGCACCTGGGCCCGGATCAGCCCGTCGAGCGAGAACAGGGTCAGCTGGGTGAGGTGCGAGACGGCTCCGCGCCTGCCGAACCCGTGGGCCAGATCCGTGAGCCCCCCGGCGCCGTGCGCGGCACGGATCCGGTCCATGGAGAGGCCGTCGACGGGCGAACCGAGCGTGTCGCCCACCGCCGCGCCGAGGAGCGTGCCGCGCACCCGGCTGCGGAAGTCCTGCTGTTCGGCACGGCCCCAGACGGCACCGGCTGTCGCACCCACCGAGGCCTCCTGAGATCCCGATCCGAATCCGTACGTACGGCCGACACGGCAGCACTGTAATCGAACGGGGACGTTCGGTTGAGGGCCGGAACGATATGCGGTCGGTATGCGGTCGTCGGTATGTGGTCGGTATGTGATCGGTGTGCGGTTGGTGTGCGACCGGTGGGAAGACTGATCATTTTTACGCGGAAAGGGCCGAGCCCCCTCGGCCGGGACGGCGGGCCAGTCGAGAGGGCTCGTTCATGGTGCGTATGCGGTTGTCGCTGGAACGTACCGCGCGAGGCGTCCGTCGTCGTCAGACGGTGCCCCGGCTCACTTCTGTCACGAAGGCGCTCCAGGACTCCGCCGGGAAGGCCAGGGCGGGGCCTTCGGCGACCTTGGAGTCGCGGACGGCCATCGCCGCCGGGACGGGGGACCTGACCTCGACGCACGCGCCGTTCCCCTGGGAGTACGAAGACTTCGTCCACGTGTCCGTGGCACCTTGTTTGATCGTCATGTTCGCTCCGGTAGCCGGTTGTCTGAACTGATGTCACCGAGTTGCGGGTTCTTTCCGGAACCCGCGGTTCGGATTGCGCCAAGGTTGTTGCCCCTTGGCGTGATCGACGCTACTCGCCAACATCGGCTTACGAAGCGACTATTCACTCGACCGGATGACATATGCCAGTCGAGTCTTCCGCCGCAATAGGCAGAGGGTGTATCGTCCGCCGCTCTCTTGTCGGAACCGACCTCGCGTCACCTCAGTACGCGTAGTCCTTGGCGACGTCCGCGATGAACTCGCGGGACTGGTCCGCGTTGAGGGCCTGTGCCCGCAGGTGCTCGTACATCACACTGTATTTCTGGACGTCGTTCGCCTTCTCCAGGTAGAGGTCGCTGGTGACGCCCTCGATGTAGACCACGCTGGAGTCGGCCGCGTCCGGGAACTCCAGGATCGCGTACTGGCCGCTCACCCCCGGATGGGCGCCCATCGCGAACGGGATGACCTGAACCGTCACGTGCGGCACGTGGGACATCTCGACGAGGTGCTCCAACTGCTCGATCATCACCTGCTTGTTGCCGACGGTCCGGCGCAGGGCCGCCTCGTCGAGGACGGTCCACAGCCGCAGCGGGTTCTCCGGGTCGGAGATACGTTCCTGTCGGCGCAGCCGCACCTGTACGCGCTTGTCGACGTCACCGGTCGCCGCCTCCGGGAGCGCGCCCTGGATCAGGGCCTCCGCGTACGGACGGGTCTGCAGGAGGCCCGGCACGACCAGCGGGTCGTACACGCGCAGGCTCGCCGCGTCGGTCTCCAGACCGATGTAGACGCTGTACGGGATGTCGCCGAAGGAATGCCACCAGCCCTGCTGGCGCGAGTCCTTGGCCATCTGCATCAGCGAATCGACGATCCGGACGTCCTCGACCTCGTACACCCCGCACAGGTCGCGGACGTCGCGCTGGCTGATGCTGCGCCGCCCGTTCTCCAGGCGGCTGATCTTCGACTGCGAGACGAGCAGCCGCTCGGCCACCTCCTCGGCCGTCATGCCCTTGAGCTCCCGGAGCCGGCGCAGCTCCTGGCCCAGCCGGCGACGCCTGACGGTGGGATTGACGTTGGACGCCACGGGACGTGCACCTCCGGCTGCGGACTGCCTGTACTTTGCGTATCTGCTGCTGAGCAGATTGCCACCAAGGCACTTGCCACCGCTGGGAAACAGCGGATAAGCAGCGCGTACGCGCCACTTGCCGCCCACTTGCCGCCACCTCCCGCCACGGGTCGCCACATCGCGCCACCTGGCGGGCCGGCCGGGGACGGGTGACGATGGGTCCGGCGGCGAACGGTCAGGTGCGGGACGGCGGTGGTCCGAGTGGGCACGGACATCCGACCAGGCCAGGTATGCGGACATGGGCGTGAGCATGGGCATGGACGCAGGCACGGGCATGCGGCTGCGCGGGGCGGCGGACCGTCTCGTCGTCCGGACGTACGGTCCGCCGCCCCGCGCGGCCCAGCGGCTCCCGAACCGGGTCTTGGGGACTGCGGTGCGGCGCTGATCGTGCGTGACGCGCGAGGCGTGGTGCACGGTGGGTGCTGCGGAGTTGCTACGGGTCCTGCTGTGTTGCGGTGGGTGCCGTGGACCGGTGACTCAGTGGGCCACGGCGCGCGCCATCGAACCGTGGCGCGGTTGCATCGGAACGCCCCTGGCAGGCTCCGGTGCGGGTCCGGCTCCGGGCCCGGCCTGACGGCCGGTCTGTGGTGCCGGGCTGCGGCGCGGCTGTGCTGCCACACCGTTCTGGACGTCCATCACGGCGTGCGCCACGAGTCCGCCCATGGGGTCGTGCCTGATCAGATCCCGGAGACGGGAGCGCGACGAACGCCCTTCGTTCCCCGGGTAGAGGTGCTTGCCCAGGCCCACGGCGTGCGCCAGTGCGGCCAGGGCGGCGGTCCGCGGGTCCGGCGGGACGCCGGTGCGGATCGCACTGTCCAGCCGGGCCCTGATCTCCCGGCTGATCTCCGTGTCCGTCGCCTGGTAGCGAGTCGTCGGAAGCACCCCGCACATCTGGCCCGCCACGGCATGAACCATGCCGCATCGCTCCAGATGCGAGAGATATGTCTGGCGCAACCCCAGCCGGGGCCCGCCGATCCAGTTCACAGCGCGTACTGGAGCACCCCGCCTGCGGAGTAGTTCCAGCGCACAGTCCAAGGTCGGATCTCCGGTCGGCCGTGGTGCCACCACGGCGATACGATCCCCGTCTGGGGCTATCCGTCCGGCCAGCGCCAGCTCTACTAGCTGTGCTCCGGCCAGGCCGAGGTCGAGCGACTGCGGCTGTGCGGTGGTACCCGTGGTCGGGTCCAGCGCCAGCAGCAGAAGCTCCTCCGGAAGTGTTCTGCGGCTCCTGCCCATCCATGCCTCCCCGCGTGGATGAGTGACAGGGTGACCCCTCTCACATTGGTCTGTCGAGAGCACGTGACCGGTTCGTAGTGGAACCAGTAGATATGTCGTTCTCGTCTACCGCAGGGGTCAACCCCTCACACAGGACACTGGTAGATGGTTCGGACACGGGGTGTCCGGGCCGCGTGTGCACTGTTTTCGGGTTCTTTTCTGGTTCATGGTTCGGTTGGGCGCACGGTGTGTGGCGCACGGAGGAGGCATCGGTGGCGGGCGAGTCCCCCGACAGGTCGAAGCAGCACGAGTCGTCGGCGGAACCGACGTCGGGGAGCAGGGCTCCGGTTCCGGATCCGCGACTGGCGGTCGCCCGGGAGGCCGTGACGGCGGCCGCCCGGGTGGACACGGCGACGGCGGTCTTCTCCACGGGCCGCTCCGCGGGTCCGGCGGAGTCCGAGGGGCTCGGGAAAACGGCCGGTTCCGTCGGTTCCGTCGGTTCCGCCGAAGGTGCGGCGGGGTCCGAGGTGGCCGCCGAGCCGGCCGGTTCCGTGGAGTCGGCGGAATCCGCCGGGGCGGAGGGGGCGGCCGCCGGGGATTTCCCGAGGAGTGACGGTTCCGCGGAGCCGGAGAGTGCCGCCGGGGGCGCCGAGAAGGGCGCCGGGCGCGGCGCCGCGCGCCTCCGGGGCACGGCGGCGGCTCCGGCCGCCACGGCGGACGAGGAGGCGCCTGAGGGGGCTTCTGCGGGCGCGGACGAGGACGCGGCCCCGAAGCGGGCTCCGAAGTCGGAGGCGGAAGCTGCGGGTGCGGGTGCGGGTGCGGATGCCGGTTCGGACGCGGCCGGGGGCACCTCCGGGTCGGACGCCGGCACGGACGCCGATGTCGATGCCGACGCCGGTACGGACGTGGAGACGGATGCAGCTGCGCATTCGGACTCGGAGCCCGAGCCCGAGGACGCCGCACCCGGCGCCGACGCAGATGCCGACAGCAGCGCCGGGCGGAAGCCCGAGCCGGCATCCGCGGAGGCGGTGGAGGACGAGCCGCGGGACGCGGCTCCGGCGGACGCGTCCCCCGAGGACGCCGTCCCGGAGGCGGACACCACCTCGGACGCCGGCACCCGGCCCAAGCCCTCCGTCGACCAGGCCACCGCCATCTTCAAGCGGCCGCCCGTCGTGGACCAGCCCACGGCCATGCTCAAGCTGGGCGACGCCAAGCCCGCTGCCGAGGACGGCAAGGACTCCGGGCCGGCCGAGAACCTCGCGACCGACAAGGGCGACGCCGCAAAGCCCGGTGTCACGAAGCCCGGTGGCGCGGCGGTCGTCGAACCCGCTGCCGAAACCACGGTCCAGCCCGCTGCCGAACCCGAGCCCGAATCCAAGCCCGGAGCCGAATCCGGGCCCGAGCCCGAATCCAAGCCCGGGCCCGGGCCCGAGCCCGAGGTCGAGCGCACCAGCAGGTTCGTGGCGCTCAAGCCGCTCGACGAACCCGCCCCGCCCAAGGCGAAGCCCGCCGTGCCGCCCGCCTCCGAGACCGCCGTCGTACCGCAGATCGGTCCCGAGCGGACGACCCAGCAGCCCCTCCCGCCGCGGCCCCCGCTGGACCTCCTCGCGGAGCTGACGAACACACCGCCGCCCCGCCAGACCCCGGTCCGCACGCTCGTGCGCCGGGTCAAGATCTGGACTCCGCTGGTCCTCCTGCTGATCGTGGTGTTTGCAGTCGTGCAGGCCGTACGCCCGCTGCCGGCCCCCACCCTCGCGCTGACGGCCGACGGGACGTACGCCTTCGAGGGCGACAAGGCATCCCTGCCGTGGCCCGACGAGGGCCAGGGCTGGATGGACGTCAACGGCATCGGCACGGTCGACTCGTTCGGGGAGCAGAAGCCCGTCGCGATCGGCTCGGTGGCCAAGGCCATGACGGCGTACGTGATCCTCAAGGAACACCCGATGAAGGCCGGCGAGGACGGCGCGAAGATCGAGGTCGACGCGAAGGCGGAGAAGGAGGGCGGCTACGACGCGCAGGGCGAGTCGACGCTCAACACCATCAAGAAGGGCGACACCCTCACCCAGAAGGACGCCATCGCGGCCATCATGATCCCCTCCGCGAACAACGTCGCCCGGCTGCTGGCCCGTTGGGACGCGAACGGTTCCGAGGCGGAGTTCGTCGACAAGATGAACGCCGCCGCCGAGGACCTCGGGATGAAGGACACGAAGTACACCGACCCCTCGGGGCTGAAGGAGACCACGGTCTCCACCGCCGAGGACCAGGTGAAGCTCGGCAACGAACTCGTGCGGATCCAGGCCCTGGTCGACATCACCAAGCTGCCGAGCTGGGTGGACCCGTCCGGCAAGAAGTGGGACAACTACAACCGCCTCGTGCCGTACAACAACGCCATCGGCATCAAGACCGGCTCCACCACCAAGGCCGGCGGCAACCTCCTGTTCGCCGCCACCCAGGAGGTCGGCGGCGAGAACGTCATCGTCGTCGGCGCGGTCCTCGGCCAGCACACGCCGCCGATCATCGACACGGTCAACGCGGTCAGCAAGACGGCGATGATCGCCGCCCAGGAGGCGCTGACCTCGCGGAAGATCCTGAAGAAGGGTGACGTCGTGGGGTACGTGGACGACGGGCTCGGCGGCCGGACGCCGGTCGTCGCCACCAAGGACGTCTCCGCGGTGGGCTGGGCCGGGCAGACGGTGAAGCTGCAGCTGGACGAGGGCGGCAAGACCGTTCCGCACGAGGCGGGGGCGGGAACCGTGGTCGGCTCGCTGAGTGTCGGGGACGGTACGGAGGGCGACGCGGTCGAGGTTCCGGTCGCGCTGCGGTCGGACCTCGCCGAACCGGGACTCGGCGCCAAGCTGACCCGGGTGAGCTGACCAGGGTGGGTCGCCCCGGGTGAGCCCGCCCGGGGCGACTGATCCGGACGGGCTCACCCGGGCGGATCGACGGGGGCGTACGCCCCGGGCGACGACCGCGCCCTCTCGCACCCCGCCGGCGGAGCACCACCCAGGAGCTCTCCGGCGGGGTGCGTGCTAGCGTCGCCGGGATGGCGCAGGTCGCCCGCCGCGGGGCCCGGCCGAGACCGAGAGTGGAACAACGGGACACAGGAGTCCAGCACGTGGCGACAGCGGAGCCGACCCACGCCGACGACGCCGAGCCGGACCGAGAGGCCGGCCCGCGAATACGGGTGCGTACCCGGTACGACGACAGGCCGGGCCCCACGGCGGGGTCCTCCGACCCGGCCACGCCCCCCGGCCCCGCGCAACCGGCCGGCACCGACACGGGCACCGGTTCCAGCACCGGCACCGGCACCGGTATCGGCTCCGGCGGGGACGGCGACACCCGCCTCCGCCGCTTCGTCCGCCACCCCGCGGTCCTCACCACGGCGCTCGCCGGCGTGCTCCACATCATCTGGTTCTTCACGTTCGCGAACAGCGGGGGCGACCTCGCGGCGCAGGACGCGTGGGCCGAGTTCGTGGGACGGAACCCGGGCTCGGCGTACAACCTGGCCTGGTACGGCGGCATGCACCCGGTGTCGTACAGCGTGGTGTCCCCGTACCTGATGGCCGTGCTCGGCGTGCGGACCACGATGATGATCGCGGGGACGATCAGCGCCGGGCTGCTCACGCTGGTGCTGATGCGCAGCAGGGGAGCCGTACGGAACCCCTTGTGGCCGGCCCTCGCCGGTGTCTTCGCGCTCCTGTGCAACGCCGCCTCGGGCCGGGTGACCTTCGGCCTCGGCATGGTCTTCGCGCTCGGCGCGACCGCCGTGGTCTTCTGCTGGCCGTACCGCTGGCGCTACAAGCGCTGGGCCAAGGCCCTGTGCGCCGCCCCGCTGGCCGCGGCCGCGACCGCCGCGTCCCCGGTGGCCGGTCTCTTCGTCGGCTTCGTCGCCGTGGCGCTGTTCCTGCAGAAACGCCGCCCCGGCGCATGGGCGCTGGGTCTCGCGCCCGCCGCCGTGGTGGGCGTCTCGGCGCTGATGTTCCCCTTCTCCGGTACGCAGCCGATGCTGTTCGGCTCGGTCGTGCTGCCCTTCGCGTACGCGGTGCTCGTCTTCCTCCTGGTCCCCAAGGAGTGGAAGACGGTCCGGATCACGTCGGCGGTGTACGGCCTGGCCGTCCTCCTCGTCTGGCTGATCAGCTCGCAGATCGGCTCCAACATCAGCCGTCTGCCGATGCTGTTCGCGGGGGTCGCGCTGATCGCCGCGCTGCCCTGGACGGTGCCGCGTTCGCGCAAGTGGTACGCGATCGTCGTGGCCTTCGCCGGAATGAACGCCTGGATCGGCTTCAAGGCCGTGGACGACGTCGTGCACACGACCCCCGAGGCGTCCTGGGCCCGCGAGCTGGCCCCCCTCGTCAACCAGCTCCAGGAGGCCGGCGCCGAGAAGGGCCGCGTCGAGGTCGTACCGGCCCGCTCCCACCGGGAGGCGTCGGCCCTCGCCCCGTACGTCAACCTCGCCCGCGGCTGGAACCGCCAGGCGGACATGGAGCGCAACCCCCTCTTCTACGACGACACCCTCAACTCCGCGAACTACCACGAGTGGCTCAAGCGCTGGGCCGTCCACTACGTCGTCCTGCCCAAGGGCGAGCCCGACGGCGACGGGGGCGAGCGCGAGCGCGAACTGGTCCAGCGCGGGATGCCGTACCTGAAGCAGGTCTGGGGCGACGCCAACTGGCAGCTCTTCGAGGTCACCGACCCCACGCCGATGGCCGACCCGCCCGCCGTCGTCGAGCGCGCGGAGCAGAACGGGATGACGCTGCGGGTGAAGCAGGCGGGCCGGGTGCTGATCCGGATCCCGTACTCGCCGTGGCTCGGCCTCGTCGACGCGGAGGGCAAGAGCCTGAAGCCGCCGCAGGAGACCGAGGAGTCCAAGCGGCGGGAGGACGGGGAACCGAAGACGTACGACAATGTCAACGGCTGCCTGATGGTGACGGAGAAGGACGCCCAGGGCGACGAGTGGACGGAACTCCTGGCCCCGCGCCCCGGCACGTACCGCCTGGCGGCGCCCTACCAGCTGCCCCGGGGCACCGGGTGCCCCGAGGAACTGCGCGAGGAGGCCCGGGGGAGCGGGGGGTAGGCGCCCGGGGCCGCCTGGTCGCGGGGCCCGGGGCCACCGGACCGCTGGGCCACCCGGCGGCCGGCCACAGGGCTCGCGGGCGACGGGCCACCCGGCGGCCGTTCACCGGGCTACCGGCCGCCGAGTCATCGGGCCCACCGGGCCATTGGGTGGTCGGCCCGTCGGCCCGTCGGCCCGTCGAACCGCCAGACCGCCGGTGCGGACTCAGCCGAGGTGCGCCTCGATCGCCGACACCACCTCGGCCGAATCCGGCTCGGTCTGCGGCGAGAAGCGCGCGACCACCGCACCGTCCCGGCCGATCAGGAACTTCTCGAAGTTCCAGCGGATGTCGCCGCTGTGCCCCTCGCCGTCCGCGAAGCCGGTGAGCCGCTCGTACAGGGCGTGCCGTCCGTCCCCGTTCACATCGACCTTCTCGGTCATCGGGAAGGTCACGCCGTACGTCGCCGAGCAGAACTCCGCGATCTCCTCGGACGAGCCGGGCTCCTGGCCCATGAACTGGTTGCAGGGCACCCCGAGCACGGTGAAGCCGCGCGCCGCGTACCGCTCGTGCAGCCGCTCCAGACCGGCGTACTGGGGAGTGAGCCCGCACTTGGACGCCACGTTGACGACGAGCACGGCCCGGCCCGCGTACTGGCCGAGATCCGCGGAGCCGCCCTGCAGCGCATCGATGTCGACGTCGAGAACGGAGGCGCCGGGGGTGCCGGAGGCGCCGGGGGTGCCGGTGTTGTCAGTAGTCATGACCGGATGCTAACTCCGGCCCGCCGACACGGGGACGGCCGCCGGCCGGGGGACGGCCACCCGCACGGGTGACGACCGCTGGTGCCCGGCGACCACCCTGCGCCTCGACAAGGGCCTCGCCCGCGGCCGTCCGGTAGTAGAGGACCGACCGCCCCGACCGCCGCCGCCGTACCAGCCGGGCGTCGAGCAGCACCTTCAGATGGCGGCCGACCGAACCGAGCCCCTGCCCGGTGACGGCGACCAACTGGCTCGTGCTCATGGGGGAGCCGAGGAGGACGAGCACGCCGGCCCGCGCGCGACCGAGCAGCCGGGCAAGACTTTCGGGAACGGCCGACGGGGCCGCGGCCCGCGGTCCCACCTCCGCCAGCACGCCCGAGCACGGATAGACCACCGCGTACCGGTCCGGCTCGTCCCACGACACCCACCCCCGCCGCGGCGTCACCGGCACGAAGAGGATCCGGGCGCCCGATATCTCGCGGGGCGGATACTCGTGCAGGTTGACCTGCAGCCGGTTCCCGCCGAGCCAGCGCATGCCGGGCCGCATCGCACCGAGCGCGGCGGCCCAGCCCTCCTGGCTCAGCCGGGCGGTACGGGCCACGACGTCCGCCTCCAGCACCCGGCGGCGACGGGCCCAGTCGGGGCGTACGGCCTCGGTCCAGACGTGGGTGAGCAGGTCGGCGGCGCGCCCGGGAAGGTCGTCGCGGTCCCGCAGGACGGCGGGGAGCGGACCGCGCAGGGCGACGGCGAGGTGGGCGCGGGCGGCGTCGGGCGGGGTCTCGCGCACCCGCGCGACCTCCGTGGCGAAGTCCTCCTCGCCCTCGCCGCGCGGGGTGGGCGTGAGGAAGTCGGCGATCCACTCGGGGCCGAGTCCGGCCCGTACCAGCGCGGCGGTGACGGGATCCTCCACCAGCCGCCGTGCGTAGCCCGGCAGCTGGGCGGCGAGCCAGGCCCGTTCACCGGGGTGCGCGGCCGTTCCGACGTGCAGGGTCTTCAGACAGGCGAAGGTCTCGGCGATCGGCGAGACCACGAAGCGGCTGCCGGCGAGGGTGTCGGCACTGACCTGCCACCAGCCCACTTCCGCCCTCCCCTCCCCGTCCTTCCTTCTCCGCCCCCCTGTCGCGACGGTTTCGCACGGACGCGAAACTCTAACGCCCGCCCCGGCACGGATCCGAGACTCCGGAGCATGCCCACGACGTACAGATCCCTCTTCCGTACAACGGAGTTCACCCCCCTCTTCCTGGCCTCCTCCGCACAGGTGGCGGCCCACACGATGAGCGGTCTCGCGCTCGGCACCCTGGTCTACCGGGCCACGGGCTCCCCCCTCCTGTCGGCCCTGAGCATGTTCGGTCCGTCGCTCGTCCAGGTCCTGGGCGCGACCACGCTCCTGTCGGCGGCCGACCGCCTGCCGCCCCGCGCCACGATGACGGCCACGGCCCTGGTGTTCGCGGCGGGGACGGCGCTCCTGGCGCTCCCGGCCCCGCTCTGGACGCTCTTCGCCCTGGTCCTCGTCCTCGGCCTGGTGGCCTCCCTGGGCGGCGGCGTCCGCTGGGGCCTGCTGAACGAGATCCTCCCCAAGGACGCCTACATCGTGGGCCGTTCGGTCTTCAACATGGCGAACGGCGTCACGCAGATCGCGGGGTACGCCACCGGAGGCGTACTGATCGCGCTCCTGTCGCCGCGCGGCACCCTGCTGACGGCGGCGGCCCTGTACGCGACGGCCGCGGCGGTCGCCCGGTACGGCCTGACCCGCCGCCCGCCGAGAGCGGCGGGCCGCCCGTCCGTACGCGCGA
Organism: Streptomyces beigongshangae; assembly: GCF_019710745.1. Taxonomy (GTDB): domain Bacteria; phylum Actinomycetota; class Actinomycetes; order Streptomycetales; family Streptomycetaceae; genus Streptomyces; species Streptomyces beigongshangae. Next base: position 102,157 of record NZ_JAHKJW010000016.1, on the reverse strand, counting down.
CATGGCGCACGAACAGGACCCTCCTCGCCGCGGGCCCGCGCCGTCACCTCTATCTGGCGCTCTGGCTCCCCAACGGCCTGGTCGTCGGCTGCGAGTCCCTCTACGTCCCCTACGCCCCCGACCACGCGGGCCTGCTCTTCGCCTGTGCGGCGCTGGGCATGCTGACCGGGGACGTGGCGGTGGCCCGCTTCGCCGGCCCGGCCCTGCGCCCCCGTCTCGGAGTCCCGCTCCTCCTGCTGCTGGCGGCCCCGTACCTGTTCTTCGTCCTCCACCCGGGCCCGCCCCTGGCGGCGGCCCTGGCGGCCCTGGCGTCGGTCGGCTTCGGCGCGAGCCTCCTCCAGCAGGAGCGCCTCATGGCCCTCACCCCGCCCGAACTGGCGGGCCACGCGCTGGGTCTGCACTCGTCCGGCATGCTGGCGACGCAGGGACTGGCCGCGGCACTGGCGGGCGCGACGGCCCAGCTCACGTCACCGGCGACGGCGACGACGATCATGGCGGCGGCATCGACGGCGGTCACACTGGCCCTGGCACGGGGCCTGAGACCGACGACCCCCCGCCCCTCCGCACCCGCCGTGCCTGACGGACCCACCGCGCCTACCGGGCCTACCGGGCGACGAACTGGGTGAGGATCGCCTGGACCTCGTAGATGTCGACGCCCTTGGTGAAGGTCTTCTCGATGGGCGCGGGCGTGCCGGAGATCCAGATCTTCAGCTCGGCGTCGAGATCGAAGGTCCCGGCGGTCTCGACGGAGAAGTGCGTGATGCTGCGGTACGGGACGGAGTGGTACTCCGTCTTCTTGCCGGTGATGCCCTGCTTGTCGACCAGGATGAGACGCCGGTCGGTGAACAGGATGGTGTCGCGGATCAACTGGAAGGCGGCGTGCACCTGCTCGCTGTGCCCGAGCAGCCGTGCGTAGTCGTGCTGGGCCTTCGCCGGGTCGACAGTGTGGGCATTGCCGAACAGTGCCATGAGAACCCCCAGGGGATACGTGAGTCCCCCGAGCCTCGCACCGCGCTCCACGGAAGACAAAGCCCTGTTCCCGGACTGTCCAGAGGCCGCGACACCTTGGTGACGCGGCCTCCACCGAGTCCTGTGCGGAGGCGGCTCACAGGTGGCCGCACGGTGCGGCCGAAGTTCCCGAGGTCCCCGAGATCCCCGAGGTCACCGGTCGGGGCGGGGTTACAGCAGCCTGACGATCAGGGGCAGCGCCGCCGTGACGAGGCTGGCGAGTGCGGTGATCAGCGCCGCACTGCTCGTGATCCGGTCAGGCTGCCATCGAGCTCGCGTGCCCGGACATGGTGTACAGTTTCGCTCGTTGGTCCCCTCGGTGTGTGGCGAATCTTGAATTCGTGACGCGCTGTGGCGGACAATGCTGCTTGTCCGGGTGGGGTTGGGTCTCAACTTGAGCTCCCCTCGGTCAGCCGTGCGGCACGCTTGTCTCTTCGCGGAGCGCGTGCCTCACGGCCATTTGTGTATAGGGGATCCTACAAGAAGCTGGTGTGGTCCTTGAGTCGGCCCACCGAAGCCGATGAGACCAATTTCAGCCGTGCTGCGACAGCCCGCTCTCCTATCTCCACCTGCGCGAGCACTTGGAATCGCCGGTCCGCAGTGCGGCCGGGATGGTCCGCTCACCTGTCAGGTCATCGACCCCGGTGCGCCGGCATGCCACGCTCCCGGCATACGGAACCCGACCGACTGACTGACTGACCGGAAGGACACCATGCCCGCCTACGTCATAGCCCACCTGCAAGAGGCCGCCCCGCACCCGGAGATCGTCGAGTACATGGAGCGCATCCCCGCCACCTTCGAGCCGTACGGCGGACGCTTCCTCGTGCACGCCACGCAGCACGAGGTGAAGGAGGGCGACTGGCCCGGGCACGTCGTGATGATCGGCTTCCCCGGCATCACCGAGGCGCGGGCCTGGTGGGACTCCCCCGGCTACCAGGAGATCGCGCCGCTGCGCTCACGGCACATCGAGGGCGACATCATCCTGGTCGAGGGCGTCCCGGAGGGCTACACCCCGACCGCCGCCGCAAAGGCGATGGAAGAGACCCTGCCTGCCGAGTAGCCTCCCGCGCCGGGTCCGGCCGGACCCGGCAACCCACGGGGGAAGCGCGGGAAGCGGGTGAGGTGACGGAGTGCGACAGGGGTACGCCGACGCCCGCCTGCCCGCCCGCCCGGCCGACGACCTCGGCCTGTTCCGGACGGAGGGCGGCGACACCGCACCGACCTTCCCGCTGCTGCGACGCTTGACCAGGGCTAGCTGTATTGAGCCCCAGCGGCGAAAAGGTTGGTGCGCGGAGCCGACGGAACCGGGTAACGTCCTTGGCATGTTCTTCCAGACGCCGATTTACGAGTGAGAGCGTGACGGGCCGCTGCCGACGTCCTTCGACGCCGCCGCCCGTCCCCCACCGACGAATCCGTAGATCACTTCACCATCACCGGGAGAACCCATGACCGTGAGCAAGAACATCAACAACCCCGTGGGCCAGGGCGGCGGCCAGCGCAAGAAGCAGTCCCGCGCCGAACGGCAGAACAACGGCCCGTACCGCAACCGCGACCGCCAGGGCGCAGCCGACCAGAAGGCGGAGCTGGTGCGCAAGATGCGCGAGAAGACAGCCGCGGCCGAGGCCGCGGGGGAGACGGCCGACGACAGCGCACAGAGCTGACGCACCGCCGCCGCAGGGCGGCACAGCAACGGACAGGGCCCGGACCGCGCCTCGCGGCCCGGGCCCACTGGCGTATGCCCTATCGGTGTCATCGGTGTCATCGGTGTCATCGGTGTCATCGGTGTCAGCGGTGTCATCGGGGGATGTCAGAAGCCTGGGGCTCCGATGCGCCGATGACGCGTCGGCGGCCGTCCTTGTCCGCTGGTGCGTGTCGGCTTCGGCACACAGCCGGACGCGCACCTGGTTGGACCCACACCCTGCGGTGATTGGTCTTGCGCTGCACCGACGAGAGCTCTTGCCGCTGAGCGCGACCGGCCTCACCACCCGCAATCGATGTCCCCCGATCCCCCGCTGACGATCGGGTCGGTGCTCGTGCCGTTGATCTCCAGATCACCGCCGTCCCGCCCCCAGTCCAACTCGTATGTGCCTGCGGCGACGGGCCGGTAGCCGTCATCGACCGCCCAGGATCCCGCCTCGCTCAGGGCCAGGCCGGTGTGCTCCACCGCGTAGGCCTCGCCGGCGCCACTCATGAGGAAGGACGTCTCGCGCACCACTGCCGTGCAGCCTCCCGGCCCCGAGGGACGCAGTACGTGGTACTCCGCGCCCGAGATCAGATCGTCCGCCGCTCCCCCCGCGGTGCCGAACACCGCTGCGGCGATCAGCAGACGATTGCCCAGCGGTGCCCATACGGCTTGCTTCCGCGGGAGTCTCGCAGGACCCGCTGGGCGATTCGCAGGGGCGAGTGCCCACCGAAGGGCGAGCGACATGACGAGGAGCCCTGCACTCACTCCCCACCCGGGGACCACCCGCCCCTGCACGACCAGCAAGAGGTTGCTCCAGCTCCCCACCGCGGCGACGACCAGAGCGCCGGCGCCCGCTGCCGTGGAGAAAGCGGGGGACAACCTCATGCTGCGCTGTGCACGTATTCCGGTCACGGCGAGTACGACTCCCTCGACGGGCCAACAGTTGCGGTGCGAGACCGGAGCACACCTGTCTGCCTGCGGCGCCAAGTGCGCATCGAAGGACCCCGAAGCTCTGGAGCCGCTTCCTCGACGAGACCCGCGTCGCCGGGTCCGCCGGATCCGCCCGGGCTGCGCGTGGTTCGGCTGCATGACGCCTGACACGGTACGACCGCCCTCCTGACAGCGGCCGGAGTCACTCTCTCCCTCCCCGCATCGTGATGGAGCTCCTCGGCCACAGCCAGATCAACATCACGAGCGCGGCCCGACTGCTGTCGTCGGCTGGCGCGACGGCCGGCGGGAGTCGCTGGTGTGCATCCCCGTCCGAAGTCGTTGATGTCAGTTGTGGATGTCAGATGCCCTCTCATCTGTGGCTCCAGCCGGATCGATCAGCGAAGGCCGTACCTGGCCGCCACAGCCGAAGGTTTGTCGGCGCAAGGCTTCGGCCGTCATGTGTCACCTGGTAGCACCCGGTGCTACCTTGGTCGGTATGAGCGTTCAGCCCGAAATTACCCAACGGGATCTACGCAGCCGGTCCCGAGAGATCATGGATGCGATACAGGGTGGTCAGTCGTTTACCGTCACCCGCGACGGACATGCGATCGGCCAACTCGTCCCGCTGCGTCGACGTCGTCGGTTCGTCTCCCGCCAGGAGTTCGCCGCGATGTCCGGGACCGCCCCCGGCATCGACCTTGACAGGTTCCGCGCCGATCAGGACGCCGCGGTCGACACCTACCCGGGCGATCCCTATGACCGTTGACCGCTCGACGCATCAGCAGGGCCTCCTTGACACCAACATCATGATTCTGCGCCACTGGGTGGCCCCCGAGGAGCTACCGGACGAAATGGCGATCACCGCCATCACCTTGGCCGAGTTGTCCGCCGGTCCGCACGAGGTCCGTCGCAACGACGAACAGAGCAATTACGACGAACACGTCGAACGCGCCCGTAGGCTCGACGTCCTGCAACGCGCCGAGAACGAGTTCGACCCCATCCCCTTCGACGCCGAAGCGGCACGCATCTACGGCCGTATCTGTGCCGCAGTGATCAGCGCCGGCCGCAAGCCACGCCGTCGGGTGGCCGACCTGATGATCGCTGCCATCGCCGTGGCTGAGAACCTTCCCCTCTTCACCACCAACCCCGACGACTTCAAAGGGCTGGATGACCTCCTCACCGTCGTGCCGGTCACTCGCCCGAGGATGCCCCACGAAGGCTCACGGCGAGACACTGGTGAGGTGGGAGCGCACCGGACCCAATAGTCCGCGCGTGCAGGGATGTGAACATGCAGCAGGGCCGGTTCGAAGGGATCAATCCCTTCGAACCGGCCCTGTGTCGTGTGCCCCCGGCAGGATTCGAACCTGCGACACCCGCTTTAGGAGAGCGGTGCTCTATCCCCTGAGCTACGAAGGCGTGAGCGTGAGCGTGGTGGTTGCTGCGGTGGCCGCAGTGTCTGCCAGGAACGCTCGGGTCACAGCGTACCGGATCGAGGGTGGGCCGGTGCGGGGGTATGGGGTGGGCGTGGGGGTGGCCCCGGTCGAGGGGGGTGTGGCTCGGTCGAGGGTCGGTGGGTCGAGCGAGCGGGTGGCTGCGTGGGTTTCGGTGCGGCGCGCGGGGCGGCCCTTCGGGGTGCCGGTGGTTCTCATCGCCAGTCCGGTGATCCCGGTGCCGAGGGGAGCGCGTTCTCGATCTTTGTTCTCGTCTCCTGCATCACCGCGATCACCCGGGTCTCGTGCGAAGGGGTCAGGCGGGAGACCGGGATCGAGCAGCTGATGGCATCCGTGGGCAGGGAGTCGTAACGCAGGGCGAAGCCGAAGCCCGCTATGCCCTGCACCGTTTCCTCGTGGTCCGTCGAGTAGCCGCGCGCCCGTACGTGCGCCAGGTCGGCGAGCAGGGTCGTCCGGGTGGTGTGCGTGTTGGCCGTCAGGGCCGGCAGGGGGTCGGGTGGGAGCGGGAGTTCGTGCGCCGGGCGTTCCGCCAGCAGTGCCTTGCCCAGTGCGCCCGCGTGGGCCGGGACGCGGCGGCCGACCCTGCTGATCGTCCGCAGGTACTCATGGGACTCGCGGGTCGCCAGGTACACCACGTCCGGGCCGTCGAGCCGTGCCAGGTGGATCGTCTCGCCGAGCGCGTCCGACGCCTCGTCGAGGTAGGGGCGCACCACGCGGACGTGCGGGTCGCTGTCCAGGTAGCTCGTGCCCGTCAGCAGCGCGCGGATGCCGATGCCGTAGAGGGACCCGGTCGTGTCGGAGCGTACCCAGCCGCTCTCGATCAGGGTCTGCAGCAGCTGGTACATGCTGCTGCGCGGTACGCCCAGTTCCTCGGCCAGTTCGTCCAGACGGGCCGGGCGGTCGCCGCGGACGGCGAGCAGTTCCAGCAGGGCGACCGTGCGGGCCGCCGATTTCACCCCGCGTACTCCGCGGACCCCGCTGCTCTCCGGCATGGCCTCATCGTAGATCCGCGGTGTCGCACCCATTGACCGCTTCCGGTGCGGCGACCTAACCTCCGTTCTCATACGTGTACGTCATCTGCATATGGAGATGAGGAATGACCACTCCCTGACGCGCCCCTCCGTTCGTACGCCGCCCGGTGCGCGCCCACGGACAGCAGCACCGCAGCACCGCCTCCACGGTTCAAAGGAGAACCGCATGCCTCTGCTCGTAGTCGGGATCAGCGTTCTGGTGCTGCTGTTCCTGATGACCCGGACGAAACTCAACGGCTTCGCCGCGCTGCTGCTCGTGGCGGTGGGCGTCGCCCTCGTCCAGGGCATTCCGGTGGCCGACATCCCGGACGTCCTCTCGGAGGGCATCGGGGGTCAGATCGGCGACACGATGCTCGTCATCGGGCTCGGTGCCATGGTCGGCCGGGTGATGGGGGACTCCGGCGCCGCCCAGCGGATAGCCGGCACGCTGCTGGACGCCTTCGGGCCGCGCTGGGTCCAGGTCGCCATGGTGGTCACGTCGATGCTGATCGGCGTGACCATGTTCTACGAGGTCGCGTTCGTCATCATCGTGCCCATCGCGTTCACGCTCGTCCGGGTCACCGGGGCGAAGCTGCTCTGGGTCGGCCTGCCGATGTCGATCTCCCTGTCCACGATGCACAGCTTCCTGCCGCCGCACCCCGGTCCCACCGCGGTGGCCGCCACCTTCCACGCCTCCGTCGGGCACACCCTGTTCTACGGCCTGTTCATCGCCGTTCCGGCGGGCGCGCTCGTCGCGCTGCTGTGGCCGCGGCTGCCGTTCGTCAGGGCGATGGACCCGTCGATCCCCAAGGGACTGGTCGGCGAGCGCGAGTTCGAGGACGGGGAGATGCCGGGCCTCGGCTGGTCGTTGTCCGTGGCGCTCTTCCCCGTCGTGCTCATCGCGGGCGCCGCGGTGGTCGACATGACGGCCTCGGGCGACAGCCCCTTCCTGCACTTCGTCGCCTTCATCGGCTCCGCGCCGATCGCGCTCATGCTGACCCTGCTCCTCGCGATCTGGGCCTTCGGGCCGCGCATCGGCCGCAGCCTGGCCGACGTCAACGCCTCCTGCACCTCCGCCGCCCAGTCCATGGCGATGATCCTCCTCGTGATCGGTGCGGGCGGCGCCTTCAAGAACGTCCTCGTCGAGGGCGGTATCTCCGACTACATCAAGGACGCCACCGACGGCTGGTCCATCTCGCCGATCGTCCTGGCGTGGCTCATCGCCGTCATCCTGCGCGTCGCGCTCGGGTCGGCGACCGTCGCCGTCGTCACAGCCTCCGGCGTGGTGCTGCCGCTCCTCGCCGGAAGCGGGATCCACCCCGAGATCATGGTGCTCGCCGTCTCCTGCGGATCGATCGCCTTCTCCCATGTCAACGACCCCGGCTTCTGGCTGTTCAAGGAGTACTTCAACCTCTCCGTCGTCGAAGCGATCAAGGTGCGTACCACCTATACGACGGTCCTCGCGGTCCTCGGCCTGGGCGGTGTCCTGGCGCTGGAGTGGACGCTCGACCTCCTCGGCCTGTGAAGCCTTCGTGACCGACGGCCGACGGCCGACGGCCGGTGACCGGTGACCGGTGAGCGCCGGCAACCGGTCCCGGTCCCGGTCCCGAACCGCCCCTCCCCACCCCTCCCCGCCCCTCCTCAGTCAAGGACTCCGATACGTATGAGCCAGCCGACCGTCACCGAGTTCGCCGTCCACCCCGTCGCCGGCCGCGACAGCATGGAGCTGAACCTTTCCGGCGCGCACGGCCCCTACTTCACCCGGAACGTCGTGGTCCTCAAGGACTCCGAGGGCCGTACGGGGCTGGGGGAGGTGCCCGGCGGCGAGAAGATCACCCAGACTCTGCGGGACGCCGAGTCCCTGGTCGTCGGGGCGAAGTTGGGCGACTACAAGCGGGTCCTGCGTGCGATCGGGGACCGCTTCGCCGACCGGGACGCGGGCGGTCGCGGCGCCCAGACCTTCGACCTGCGCACCACCGTGCACGCCGTCACGGCCGTCGAGTCGGGGCTGCTCGACCTGCTGGGCCAGCACCTGGACGTACCGGTCGCCGCGCTCCTGGGCGACGGACAGCAGCGCTCGTCCGTACGGGTCCTGGGCTACCTCTTCTACGTCGGCGACCCCGGCCGCACCGATCTGGAGTACGTCCGTGAGCCCGACTCGGACGTCGACTGGTACCGCGTCCGGCACGAGGAGGCGCTGACGCCCGAGGCGATCGTCCGGCAGGCCGAGACCGCGTACGACCTCTACGGCTTCCGGGACTTCAAGCTCAAGGGCGGTGTCCTGGCGGGTCCGGAGGAGGTGGAAGCCGTACGGGCGCTCAAAGGGCGCTTCCCGGAGGCGCGGATCACCCTGGACCCGAACGGGGCGTGGTCGCTGCGCGAGGCCATCGAGCTGTGCAGGCCGCTCGTCGGGACGCTCGCCTACGCCGAGGACCCCTGCGGGGCGGAGGACGGCTACTCGGGGCGGGAGGTCCTGGCGGAGTTCCGGCGGGCGACCGGGCTGCCGACGGCCACGAACATGGTCGCCACGGACTGGCGGCAGCTGACGCACGCGCTGGCGCTCCAGTCGGTCTCCATACCGCTGGCCGACCCGCACTTCTGGACGATGCAGGGGTCCGTGCGGGTGGCCCAGCTCTGCAACGCGATGGGGCTGACCTGGGGCTGTCACTCCAACAACCACTTCGACATCTCGCTGGCCATGGTGACGCACTGCGGGGCGGCCGCGCCGGGGGAGTACAACGCGCTGGACACCCACTGGATCTGGCAGGAAGGGCTGGAGCGGCTCACTGTCGCGCCGCCCCGCATCGTGGACGGGGAGATCGCCCTGCCCGACGCGCCGGGGCTGGGGGTGCGGCTGGACGTGGAGCGGTTGCAGGCGGCGCACGAGCTGTATCTGGAGAAGGGGCTGGGGGGCCGGGACGACGCGGTGGGGATGCGGTATCTGGTGCCGGGGTGGCGGTTCGACGCCGGGCGGCCGTGTCTGGTGCGGTAACCCTCCGGGGGTCGGGGGAGGGGGTAAGCCTGTGGGTGTGGGTGTGGGTGTGGGTGTGGGTGTGGGTGTGGGTGTGGGAAGGGCTGGTTGCGCAGTTCCCCGCTCCCCTGAAAAGCGGGGCCGCGCCCCGGCTTTTCGTCGTGCGCGGTCCGGAGGGGCCGCGCGCCGCACACCCGCGACCGTCCGGCGGGACCCGGTGGCGTTCAGCCCGTGACGCGTGTCGCCAGGCCGTCCAGGACTCGGGCCAGGCCGTATTCGAAGCCCTCCTCCCGGGTCTTCGCGGGGTCCTTCTCGCGCTGCCCGGCGTACCCGTCGCGCAAGTGCGGGTACGCCCGGACCGCCTCCTCCGCCGCGGGCCACAGTCCGCTCACGTACTCCTGCTCGCTCTGCCCGCTGCGGGCCAGCACGGTCAGCCACGCGGCCTCGCTCGTCGCCGTGCCGGTGACGTACGCGACGACCGTCGTCCCCGCGGGATCCGCCTCGGCCGCGGGGAATCCCGCCCGCGTCAGAACGGTGAGCAGCGTCTCCGACATGCGCATCGCGTTCGGCCCGAGGTAGGACATGCCCATCTCGCCGAGCACCGAGGCGATCCAGGGGTGGCGCAGCATCGTCGCGCGCAGGCTCCTGGCGCACCGGGCCACGTCGTCGCGCCAGCGCGCCGGGTCCCCCGAGTCCGGTACCTCGATCTCCCCGTAGATCTCGTCCACGGCCAGCTCGATCAGCTCGTCCTTGTTGGCCACGTGCCGGTACAGCGAGGTGGCGCCCGCGCCGAGCCGGGAGCCGAGCTTGCGCATGCTCAGCGCGTCGATGCCCTCGGCGTCGAGCAGCCGGACGGCCTGCGAGACGATCTGCTCCCGGCTCAGCGCGGGTTGCTCCCGCTTGCCCTGCGGCCTGGTCCACACCGACCGGACGGGCGACTTCTGCCGCTCCTGCCCCGGTTCCTGCTCCGGTTCCTGCTGCTCCTGCTTCGGCTGCTTCTGCGTGGGCATGGCAGACGGCACTCCTGCTCTGTGATCCGTCGACGACAGGACTCGTGTCCGTACCTGTGTGCGTACACCTTACGCACGCAGCGTACGCTGTTCTCCAAGGGGGAGGGTGGGCGAGCGCCCGGTGTCAGCAGACCGCCGGTTCGGAGGCCGGCCGGGAAGCCGGGCCGACTGCCTCCCCGTGCGCGGGCTCCTCCGCCGCCGTCACCGTCCCGCCCACGTACCTCCCGCTCGCGATCGGGATGTTCGACAGCACCTCCGCCGGCAGGTCGAACGCGTCGACCAGCGTCATCAGATGCGGTGCGAGGTCCGCCACCACCGTGTCGACGGCCTTGGGCAGGGCCCGTACGTGGTCGGGGGTGAGTCGGCCCTCGGCGAGCAGGTCGCCGGTGTGCCCGCCGAGCTGCTTGAGCAGGAAGAGCCGGCACAGGTTCCGCATCAGGTGCGCGGCCCGGGGATCCGTGGTGCGGGCGGTCGCGGCCAGGAACGCGTCGGCGGCCTGGAGGCGGGCGTGTGCGGAGACCATTTCGAGGGCGGCGTCCGAGGTGGCGTTCCAGCGGCCGACCGGGTCGCCCGAGGGGCCCTCGCGCAGGGCGGTGCGGGCCCGGTCCTGCCAGATCGCCTCCACGTCGGCCAACAGGTCCCGGAGGAAAGGGGGGTCGGTGAGGACCCGGCCCTCGGGGCCGCCCGTTCCGTCGCCCGTTCCGGCGCGGGATCCGTTGTCGGGGGCGGAGTTGGCGGCGGGCCCGTTGCCGGCACCGGTGCCAGTGCCGGCCGCGGACCGGGTCACCTGGTGGCCGAAGATCATCTCCGCGGCCGCCTTCACCCAGATCACCAGGTTGTCGCCCTCGGCGGTGATGCCGCCTTCGATGTTGAGCGGGAGGTCGGCCAGGCCGTTGGCCGGGAACAGGCCCTGCGCGCCGCACCGTTCGCGGCACTCGGTGGTGATCGCGCGCGCCTGCCACGTGATCCAGCCCTTCGCCACGGCCACCTCACGCTCCATCTCCTCCCGCTCCTGCGGGCCCCCGTCGGCACGGGTCGCGAAACGGTGCACCGTCGACCGGTGTAGGAACGTCATCGCGTACGCCGTGGCCAGCGAGTCCAGCAGCCGCCCGTGGTGACTGCGGTGGGCGGCCAGCGGGATGCGCTCGCCCGCCCTCGGGCCGGCCACGAAGCGGCTGTGGGCGTAGCGCACCGCGATCGTCAGCGCCGCGCGGGACATGCCGAGCGTGCCGGCGCTCATGCAGAGCTTGCCCATGGTGACGCGGTTGATGGAGCGCAGGAGCCGCTTGCGCCTGTTGCCCAGGCTGCTGGTCAGCGTGCCGTCGTCGGACAGCCGTCCGTGCTCGGCCTCCAGCAGCGCCTCGCGCGGCAGCCACACCTGGTCGAAGGAGGTGAGGCAGTGGTCGACCGGGGTGCCGGTGCGCAGGGGCAGCCGGCGGACCCGGACGCCGGGGAGGTGGCCGGTCTCGTCGCTGAGCGGGGTCAGGAAGAGGAAGGACCCCTGGTCCTCGCCGTCGACGACGAGGCGTGCCGCGACCACGGCCGTCTTGGGGCCGCCGGTCAGGCTGGTGTTGGGCATGAACTTCTGCGCGCCCTCGGTGGGGGTGGTCAGGCGGAACCCGCCCGTCGCGCGGTCGAACACCGCGACCGTCTCCATCGACGCCACGTCGTTGCCGTGCTCCAACTCCGTGCACAGAAACGTTCCTGTACTCCTCAGAGAGGTGAAGGACGACACGTCTCTTTCCCGGCCGCCGTCATGGTCGAGGATGCTGCCGAGGAAGAGGTTGTAGTGGATGCTCGCGAGGGTGGTCAGCCCGCCGTCCACCGGTCCCGTCCACTCGTGCAGACCCGCCAGGCGGTACGGATCGGTCGCCAGTTCCACCGGGTCGCCCGCCGCCTCGTTCAGCAGCCGCAGCCGCTCGTACGACAGGGCCGTACGCTCCTGCGGCGGCAGGTCCGGGCGGTAGGCGAACTCCTTGCCGCAGACGAGCCTGCGCCAGGCCCCGTGGACACGCTCGCGGTCGGCACCCTCGAAGAGGAGCCGGGCCAGTTCTTCGGCGACGGGGTGGCTCTTCGTGTGTGCGGGCACGGCTATCGAACTCCCCGGAGTGTGGGACCGTCGGATGCGGACCATTGCCCAACGAAGATACGTACCAACCGGTTTTGTTATCAAGGTGCCTGCGGGGCGTAAGGGGCTTACTGGGGTTCTCCAAGGTGCACGAAGGGGGCCGGGAAGGGCTTCAAGGGTGATATCGGCGCATTGACGCGGTCCGGCGGGGTGCGACCGGTGTGCCGTGGGTGAATCCTTGAGAAACCGTTCGGCTGGTTTTATTCTGAGCCGCGAGGTCGACGGCGTACGGTACAGACCTCTTGGTCTCTTTTCCCGGTGGGCGGGATGGTACGGAGGTTCCCCGTGGCGCGGCAAGAGCGAGCCATCCGGACGCGGCGCGCGATCCTCGTCGCGGCGGCCGAGGTGTTCGACGAGGTCGGGTACGAAGCGGCGACCATCGCGGACGTCCTCAAGAAGTCGGGCATGACCAAAGGTGCCCTCTACTTCCACTTCACGTCCAAGGAGGAGCTCGCCCAGGCGGTTCTCGCGGAACAGGTCGAGTCCCTGCCCCGCGTGCCCGAGCAGGAGCTGAAGCTCCAGGAGTCGCTGGACGAGGCGCTGCTGCTCTCCTACCTCCTCAAGCAGGACACCGGGGACCCCATCGTCCAGGGCAGTGTGCGGCTGACCGTCGACCAGGGCTCCCCCCGGGACCGTCTCAACCGGCGGGTGCCGATGCGGGCCTGGCAGGACCACACCCACGCCCTCTTCCAGGAGGCCAAGGCCAAGGGCGAGGTGCTGCCGCACGCCGACGTGGACGCGCTGGCCAAGCTGTTCGTCGGCGCCTTCACCGGCGTGCAGGTGCTGTCGCGCATCATGACGGGCCGCGCGGACCTGGCGGAGCGGGTGGCCGATCTCTACCGGCACCTGATGCCCGCGATCGCGGTGCCGGGCGTCCTCGTACGGCTGGACTTCTCGGCGGAACGGGCCTCCCGTGTCTACGCGGAGGCCATGCGCCTGCGCGACGCGGAGGGCGGGACCGGGGTGGAGGGCGGGACCGGGGACGAGGTGCCTCCGGAGAGGGCCGGGGGGCGGGAGCGGACACGGTCGTCGGCGGACTCGATGAGACCCGCGAAGGCCGTGGAGTCCGCGAAGGCCATGGAGTCCGTGGCGTCCGTGACCGTCACCCAGTGAGACGCCCCCGTGTCGGCGGGGCGCGCGTACGACCTACCGAACGGAGTGCACGGATGGACATGCCCGCTTGCCCGTACGCGTTGGACGTGACGGGCCGCGACCTCGCCTCGGAGGCCGAGGAACTGCGCTCGCGGGGGCCCGCGGCCCGGGTGGAGCTGCCGGGCAAGGTGATGGCCTGGGCCGTCGTACGGCAGAAGTACGTCAAGCGGCTCCTGCTCGATCCCCGCGTCTCCAAGGACGCGCGGCAGCACTGGCCCGCCTTCGTCGACGGGCGGATAGACGCCGAGTGGCCGCTGTATCCGTGGGTCGCCAACGAGAACATGCTGTTCGCCTACGGGGAGCACCACGCCCGGCTGCGGCGGCTGGTCGCGGGCGCGTTCACCGTACGCCGGAGCGAGGCCCTGCGGCCGCGGGTCGAGGAGATCACCACCGCGCTGCTGGACGGACTGGCCGCCCGCCCGGCCGGTGAACGGGTCGATCTGCGGGCCGAGTTCGCCAAGTTGCTGCCGATGCGGGTGATCTGTGAACTGTTCGGAGTGACGGAGGAGGCGCGCGAACCCCTCTGCACCGCTCTGGAGCTGGTGTTCGGCACGGCGGTGCCCGCCAGTGAGATGGCCGCCGCGCAGGTCGAGGTCTTCGGGATGCTGGCGCGCCTCGTCGCCGAGAAGCGGGCCCGCCCCGGCAGTGATCTGACGTCCGCGTTGATCGAGGCCCGCGACCAGGACGGCGGACTCTCCGAGCAGGAACTCCTCGGCACCCTCTACCTGATGATCGCCGCGGGGCAGGAGACGACCTGCACGCTCATCACCAACGCCGTCGGGGCCCTGCTCTCGCACCCGGAGCAACTGGCCCACGTACGGGAGGGCCGGGCGTCCTGGGCGGACGTGGTCGACGAGACGCTGCGGGTGCACAGCCCGGCGGCGTACTCCCCGATGCGGTTCGCGGTGGACGACATCGTGCTGGGGGACGACCGGCCGGCCGAGGGCACACCCGGTGGGGCCGAAGGTGTGGCGGGTGCGGCCGAAGGCGTGGCCGGTGCGGTCGGTGGTGCGTCCGGCGCGGAGGGCGGGCGGAGCGGTGGCGTGGTGATCCGGAAGGGTGACCCCATCCTCGTCTCCTTCGCCGCCGCGACCTCGGACCCCGAGGCGTACGGGGACGACGTCGCCGTGTTCGATCTGCTGCGGCCGGGCCGACGCGACGACCTGGCCTTCGGGTACGGGGCGCACCGGTGCCTGGGAGCGCCGCTCGCACGGATCGAGGCGGGCGTCGCGCTGGCCGGGCTGTTCGACCGTTTTCCCGAACTTTCCCTGGCCGTACCGGTGGACGGGATCAAGCCCGTGGAGTCCTTCATCGTCAACGGCCTCAGCTCACTGCCGGTGGTTCTGTAGAAACCGCGCAGGCGGTTTGTTAATCTGGTCCTTGTTCTTCCGGCATGCCCTCGCAGCAACGGAGCGTTCTGATGGCCCAACAGGAGCGTGCGGTCCGTACGCGCAATGCACTGATCGAGTCGGCGGCCGAGCTCTTCAGCAAGGACGGCTTCGACGTCGTGTCCTTGTCCACGATCAGCGCGCGCGCCGGAGTCAGCAACGGAGCACTGCACTTCCACTTCGCCAGCAAGGCGGCCCTGACCACGGCGGTGTGGGAGGCGGCGGCGCAGCGGCTGCGCCGGATCACCGAGGAGGGAGCGGCGAGAGGGCGGGCCGCCGGGAGCGGCGGGGCCCTCCAGGTGCTGGTGGACACCACGCACGCCCTGTTGCGCGGGCTCCGGCACGATGTGATCCTGCGGGCCGGGTTCGACCTGAGCGAGAGCCCTGTGCCCATGGCGCCCGGGAGGGACCTCCGGCGGCGCTGGCAGGCATGGGTGGAGAGTCTGCTGGTCCAGGCGGCCAGGGAGGGCGCGTTGGCGCGGGACGTGGCGCCGCAGGACGCCGCCCACGCGGTGGTCGCGGCCACCGTGGGGTTCGGGGCGCTGGGCAGCCGCAACGCGCAGTGGCTGTCGCAGTCCATGCTGACCCGCTTCTGGACGCTGCTGCTGCCTCGCCTGGCGGCGGAGACGGCCCTGAAGGAGCTGGTCGCCTCCGGGCGACGGCGCGAGGGCGCGCCGGGTGTGCCGGGGCTGCCGGGTGCGGACGATCCGCTGCCGGCCCCGCGGCGGATCGCCATGCGGCAGAGTGCGTGAGGGCGCGTGAGAACGCGTGAGGGCGTATGAAAGCGCGTGGGAGTGCGTGACGCCACGTAGGTAAAAGCGTGGTCGGCGGCTGAGGCCGTCCAGCGGTCGGGTGGTGAGCTGCCCGGCCGCTTCGCTGTGTCCGGCGGTGGATCGTGTCACGCCGCGCCGTGTCACGCCGTGACGTGACGTGACGTCTGTGCAGCGCACCGTCAGCGGGAACGCCGTACCCACTTGCGCACGGTGTGCGCATCGACGTACGTTGTTCCATGCGAGCGTACGGCGTCCTGCCGTAGCGGGGGCGAGTGCGTGTTCTGTCCGTTCCCTGTGTGCTCCGCCCGTCGAGAGGCTGGAAAATGGACCGTCATCCGCGCCGCTGGCTCATCCTGATAGTGCTGTGCCTCAGCACCTTGGTGCTGGTCGTCGACAACATGGTGCTCACCGTCGCGATCCCGACCATCGCCGAGGACCTGCGGGCGAGCACCTCGGACCTGCAGTGGATCCTCGACTCGTACATGCTGGTCTTCGCCGGTCTGCTGCTGACCGCGGGGAGCCTGTCCGACAAGTTCGGGCGCCGGAGGGTCATGGTCATCGGGCTGGCGCTCTTCGGAGCGGCATCGGTGGTGGCGATGGAGGCCACTACGCCCGAACTGCTCATCCTCGGACGGGTGTTGATGGGTGTCGGCGGTGCGCTGGTGATGCCCAGCACGCTCTCGATCCTCATCACCGTCTTCGACGACGAGGAACGGCCGAAGGCGATCGCCGCATGGAGCGCCGTCGCGATGACCGGCCTGGTCGGCGGTCCCGTGCTCGGCGGGGCGCTGCTCGCGCACTACTGGTGGGGTGTCGTGTTCCTCATCAACATCCCCATCGCGCTCCTGGCCGTCGTGGCCGCGCTCGTCCTGATGCCTGAGTCCAAGGGCCCCTGGCGCAAGGCCGATCCGGTCGGCATGGTCCTCTCGATGGTCGGTATGACCGCTGTCGTGTGGACTGTCGTCGAGCTGCCGCACGGGGGTCTCGGCCGCCCGGGCACACAGGTCTCCCTCGCCCTGGCAGTGTTCAGCCTGGTGGCGTTCGCCGTGTGGGAGACGCGCTGCACGTCCCCGATGGTCCCCGTACGGCTCTTCAAGGACCGGGTGTTCACCGGTGCCAGTTTCTCGCTCGTCCTGCTGACCCTCGCCAACGGCGGCCTGATGCTGGTCCTCACGCAGTACCTGCAGTTCGTCCTCGGTTACTCCGCCACCGAGGCGGGCCTCGCCTTCATGCCGCTCGCCGTCGCCACCCTGGTCTTCAACAGCATCGGCGCCGCCCTGCTCGGCCGGACCGGCAACCGTGCCATGGCGGTCTTCGGGCTCCTGGTCATCGCCGCCGGTTTCGCCCTGCTGTCCAGGCTGGACACCGGCAGCGGCTGGGGAGTGCTGGCCGGGGCGATGTGCCTGATGGGCGCCGGCGGGGGGCTGGCGATGCCCGCCGCGATGTCGGCCATGATGGGCGCCATCCCCGACGAGCACGCCGGCGTCGGCTCCGCCCTCAACGACACCGTCCAGCAGGCGGGTGCCGCGCTCGGTGTGGCGATCCTCGGTGCGGTCCTCTCCGGCACCTTCACCGGGAACATGCCCGCCGACGCCCCCGAGGCCGCCCGCCACTCCGTCGGCGACGCCCTCGCGGCAGCCACCGCCACGAAGGACGCCGCCCTGCTGACCGCCACCCACGACGCCTTCACCACCGCGATGTCCGCGAGTTTCCTGGTGGGCGCGGCGGGAGTGGTCGGGGCGGCGGTCCTGGCGTTCTTCCTGATGCGGGACGGCGACGGGGCGGCCCGACCGGCAACCGGGGCCGACCAGGCAACCGGGGGCGAGCAGGCAACCGGGGGTGAGCAGGCGGCGCGGGTCGCCGAGGCGCCGACGGCCCTCTGAGGGCGCGGGCTCTCACATCCCGCCCCGCCCGCCCCGCCCGCTATGCCCGTCCCGCCAGTCACGCCCGTCCCACCCGCTACGCGACGGCCACGTGCGTGAAGCGGCCCGCCACCCGGAGATCCGCCTCGATCGCCCCGGCCGTCGCCGTCAGCTCCGGCACCACCGTCCGTACGCACTCCTCGACCGTCCGCCGTGAACTGTGCATGGCCACGTTCACGGCCGCCACGACCCGTCCCGTACGGTCCCGGACGGGGGCCGCGACCGATCGCAGCCCTTCCTCCAGCTCGCCGTCGACCAGCGCGTACCCGGCCTCCCGTACGCGGTCGAGGACGGCGGCCAGGGCCCCCGGGTCCGTGACGGTGTGCGGAGTCAGGGCGTGGAGGCCGGTCAGGAGCGGGCCCCGCTCGGCCGGGCCCAGGTCCGCCAGCATCACCCGCCCCAGCGAGGTCGCGTACGCGGGCAGCCGTGTGCCGACCGTGATGTTGACGCTCATGATGCGGCTGGTGGCGACGCGGGCCGTGTACTGGACCTCGTCGCCCGCCAGGACCGCGAGGGACGCCGAGTCGTGCAGCCGGTCCGCGAGATCGGCGAGGTGCGGGCCCGCGATCTGCGGCAGCGTCGTACGGGACAGCGCCGGGAAGCCCAGCGCCAGGACGCGGGGTGTGAGGGTGAAGACCCGTCCGTGGGACGTGACGTGGCCCAGGTGCTCCAGGGTGATGAGTGCGCGCCGGGCCGTCGCCCGCGCGAGGCCCGTCGCCCGCGCCACCTCGGTGAGCGTCAGCTCGGCCCGGCCCTCGCCGAACGCCGTGATCACGGTCAGGCCGCGGGCCAGCGACTCGACGAACTCCCGGCCCAGCTCCTGTTTCGAGGCGCCGGTCCAGGTGGCGAGCCCGGCGGGGGAGGCGGGGGACATGGGGGAGGCGGGCGGTCGGGCGGGGGCCTCGCGGAGGTCCCGTTCCATGGCGCTCACGGTCGTCCGCAGACGGGGCAGCATGACGTCCCGCAGGGAGTGCGCGGTGTGTCTGCTGGTGTGGCTCACCACGCTCGCCACACAGGCGATGCGTTCCCCGAGGTCCCGTACGGGCACCGAGACGGCGACGAGGCCCGGCTCGATCAACTGGTCGTCCAGGGACCAGCCCCGCGCGTCCGCCCGGCGCGTCCGGTCCTCGAACTCCTCGTCCGGCGCGGGGTGCTCCCGCGGGGGCACCGCCGGGAAGCCCCGGTCCTGCGGGTCCGCGGCCCGCCGGTCCCGCCACCGGGCCCAGTCCTCGCCGGTCCAGCCGGTGGCGAACAGCGGGCCCGGCGCGGTCCGTTCGGCCGGCAGCAGGTCGCCGATGCGGAAGCTCAGGGACATCGCGCGCCGGCGGGTGGCCTGGTGGACGAAGCGGATACCGTCCCGGTCGGCGACCGCGAGGGAAACCGACTCGTCCAGTTCGTCCGCGAGCGCGTCGGCGCGGGCGGCCAGCAGGCGGGGCAGCTCCAGCGCGGCGAGATAGGCGTTGCCCAGCTCCATCAGCTGCGGGGCGAGTACGGCGTCGCGGCCGTCCAGGCGCAGGTACCCCATGCGGGCCAGCGTCGCCGCGATGCGGTCCACCGTGGACCTGGCGAGGCCGGTGGCCTTCTCCAGGCCGCTGAGGCTCTGGGCGCCGCCCGCTTCGGTGAGGCGGCGCAGCACGGTGATACCGCGCACGAGCGGGGCCACGGCCTCTGCGGGGGTGACCGCGTCGGGCGCGGCCGGTGTGAGGTGGGTCGGTGGCATGGTCTCCCCATTACGGTGTCCGGAACACGGTAATGAACGGGGCCGGAAGCGCGTACCCGGCCGCGGCCCGGCGCACGGGCCCTGCGAACGAGCCCGGTCAGAGGGTCCGGCGAGAGAGCCCGACGAGAAGGCCCGGCGGGAGGTGGTCTAACCCCGTGTCCCGCGGGTCACGTACACGCGGTGGTTGCCCGTCGGGTCGGTGCCCGCGACCGTGATGCGGATGCCCGTCTTGAGGTCCTTGAAGTACTGGCCGGGGGTGAAGGGGGCGTCCGAGAGCTCCGCGTGGACGTTCGGGCTGCGGGTGCAGCCGCCGCTGTCCTTCGTGGAGTCGACCACGGAGATCGGGCCGTGGCCGGTGTCGACGTCCGCGTCCACCTTGTAGATGAGTACGCCCGTCTTGCAGACCGACTCGTCGTTGCCCGCCGGGGTGCGCACCTCGACCGCGTACCCCGTCCTCCCGTCGAGCGGGACGAAGACCAGCTTCCCGCCGGTGCCGGGCTCGGCCAGCGGGGTCAGCACGTGCTCGGTCGTACCGGACCCGGCCGCGCAACCCACCTGGGAGTCGTCGAGCCAGCCGAGCTTCCACTTGTGCCAGCCCAGCAGATCGTTGTCGGCCCCCCAGTCCTCGCTCATGATGTCCCAGTGCCCGACGGCGCCGCCCCCGTCCTGGGTGTAGAGGTCGGGGAGCCCGAAGACGTGGCCGTTCTCGTGGGGGAGCACGCGGTAGCCGGTCTCGGCGTACGAGCCGGACCCGTCGTCCTGGCGGCTGTAGACGAAGGACGCGTTGGCGACGGGCACCCCGTCCGCGATCGGCGCCTCGGTGTTGCCGGCGAAGGTGACGGACAGGACGGTGTCCAGGGCGGAGGGACCGGCGTTCGGAGTGATCAGGACGTTCAGCAGGTCGTAGTCCCGGAAGTCCACCTTGGGGTCGGCGGTGGTCACGATGTCCTGGACCAGCTCGCGGTAGCCGGGGTCGAAGAGGGCGCCCCGTTCTATCCCGTAGCCCCTGAAAGGCTTGGGCATCCGCAACCAGTCGGCCGCCGGGGTCTGCGGCCGGTAGTCGAGGCGGCCGTACGAACTGGTGCGGAACCAGTCCGTGGTCTGCGGGAAGAACTCGCCGAAGCGGTCGAGCGCGTCGCCCTCGCCGGGCGCGTCGGAGAAGTCGACCATCAGGTTCAGGGCGCGCACGGTGCCGGTGGAGCGGGCGTAACCGGCGGGGGTGGGTATGCCCTCCGACATCTGCACGCCCGCCGAGCCGCTGATCATGCAGGGGCCGAGGGCGGAGGAGGGGACCGGCGCGACGGGGCCCGCCGCCGAGGCCGAGCCGGTCGTCGGCTGCCCGCTCCCGGCGGAGGTGGTGACCGCCAGAGTGAGGAGGGTGACCGAGGCGAGGGCTGCGGTACGGCGGCGCGGGCGTATCCGGCGGCTGGTCGGCTGCATGCGGAAGCCCTTCGCTCCAGGCAGCCGGCCGTTTCTGGCTGCACCCTCCGATCACCCTGTGCCGCCGGGTGCGCGGGCGCGCGCTGGAAGAGACCGATCGTGGGAAGGCCGGGATTCCGGCTCATTGGGCATGTGACTCAGGTCACAGGAAACTTCTTCGGGATCGGGAAATAACCGGGGACCGTTTCCCCGTTTAGCCCTGTGTCCGCATGAAACGGGGAGCGATTCCCCGGATCGGGGACCCGCGGGAACCGCAGTGACGACAGGACCCGCACGAACCGCAGGACCGCACGAACCGCAGGGCCGCGCGAACTGCACGACCGCACGAACCGCAAGGGCCGAGAGAGCCGCAGGACCGAGAGAACACCGAAGGAGTACGCCGTGGAGACCGCCACCGCCGCCCAGCGCAGGACGCCCCGCCCGCGGGCCGATGCTCTGCGCAACCGGGAGCGGATCGTCGCCGCCGGACGGGAGATGTTCGTGGAGTTCGGCGCCGAGGTGCCGCTCGACGAGATCGCCCGCCGGGCCGGCATCGGCAACGCCACGCTGTACCGCAACTTCCCGGACCGGGCGGCCCTCCAGCGCGAGGTCGTCTGCTCGGTCATGGACCGCGTCTCGGAACAGGTCGAGCAGATGCTGGCCGAGACCGGTGACGCCTTCGAGTCGCTCTCGCGGTTCGTGCACACGTCGGCCGACGAGCGGATCGGCGCCCTGTGCCCGATGCTCTCCGAGGCCTTCGACCAGAACCACCCGGACCTGGTCGCCTCGCGCGAGCGGGTCGAGGAGCTGATCGACAGGCTCATGGAACGGGCCCGGCAGGCGGGCCAGCTCCGCCCCGACGTCGCCGTCGGGGACCTCATGGTCGCCATCAGCCAGCTCACCCGGCCCCTGCCGGGCACCGCGTGCCCGAACATGGACCGCTTCGTACACCGTCATCTGCAGCTGTTCCTGGACGGACTGCGGGCACCCGCCCGCTCCGAACTGCCCGGTGCGGCCGCGACCATGGAGGACCTGCGACGAGCCTGACCGACTAGCGCTTCCCGACCTTTTCCGTTTCTTTCCAGTTACTTCCAGTTACTTCCAGTTACTTCCAGTTACTTCCAGTTCTTTCTGGTCCTTTCCAGTTCTTTCTGGTTCTTTCTGGTTCTTCACGCCCCAGAAACCGGTCGTCACCGGCGACGAGCCGTCCCTTCCGTCACCTTTTTTCATCACGAAGTCCCGAAGTGGGTACCCCCATGTCTGAAACAGCTCAGGCCGCCGCCGCCAAGGCACCGGCTCCCGACTCGAACCGCTGGAAAGCGCTGGTCTTCATCGCGCTCGCCCAGCTGATGGTCGTGCTCGACGCGACGATCGTGAACATCGCCCTGCCCTCGGCCCAGCAGGACCTCGGGATCTCCGACGGCAACCGGCAGTGGGTCATCACGGCCTACGCCCTCGCCTTCGGCGGACTCCTCCTGTTCGGCGGCCGGATAGCCGACCTGTGGGGCCGCAAGCGCACCTTCGTCGCCGGTCTGATCGGCTTCGCCGGCGCGTCCGCGCTGGGCGGCGCCGCGACGAACGAGGCGATGCTGCTCGGTTCCCGCGCCCTGCAGGGCGCCTTCGGCGCGCTGCTCGCGCCCGCCGCGCTCTCGCTGCTCGCGGTGATGTTCACCGACGCCAAGGAACGCGCCAAGGCGTTCGGCATCTACGGGGCGATCGCCGGTGGCGGTGGCGCCGTCGGCCTCATCCTGGGCGGCTTCCTCACCGAGTACCTGAACTGGCGCTGGACGTTCTTCGTCAACATCCCGTTCGCGGTCGTCGCCGCGGCCGGTGCGTACTTCGTCATCCGTGAGCCGGCCGGCACCCGCAACCGCTCGCCGCTCGACATCCCGGGTGTCTTCCTGTCCACCCTGGGCCTGGTCTCCCTCGTCTACGGCTTCACCCGTGCCGAGTCCGAGGGCTGGGGCGACTCCATGACGATCGGCCTGTTCGTCGCGTCGGCGCTGCTTCTCGCGGCCTTCGTGCTCGTCGAGTCCAAGGTCAAGGCCCCGCTGCTGCCCCTGCGCGTCATCACCGAGCGCAACCGCGGCGGTATCTACCTCTCGCTCGGCCTCGCCATCATCGCGATGTTCGGTCTGTTCCTCTTCCTGACCTACTACCTGCAGATCGTGAAGGGCTACTCGCCGGTCAAGACCGGTTTCGCCTTCATGCCGATGATCGTGGGCATGATCACGGGCTCCACGCAGATCGGCGCCCGCCTGATGAACCGCCTCCCGGCGCGGCTGCTGATGGGTCCGGGCTTCCTGGTCGCCGCACTCGGCATGCTGCTGCTGACCCAGATGGAGATCGGCTCCTCGTACGCCACGCTGTTCCTGCCGGCCATGCTGCTGCTCGGCCTCGGCATGGGTACGGCGTTCATGCCGGCCATGTCCCTGGCCACGCTCGGTGTCGAGCCGCGTGACGCCGGTGTCGCCTCCGCGATGGTCAACACCTCGCAGCAGGTGGGCGGCGCGATCGGTACGGCGCTGCTGAACACGATCGCCGCTTCGGCCACCACGGCGTACGTCAAGGACCACATCGCCGGTGCCACCACCCAGTCCCAGCAGCAGCTCGTCCAGCTGCAGGCCCAGGTGCACGGCTACACCAACGCGATCTGGTTCGCCGTCGGCATCCTCGTCCTGGCCGCGGCGATCGTCTTCACCCTCGTCAACGCCGGCCGCACGGACATGACCGCGCCGGCCGGTTCCCCCGACGGGGCCGAGGACGACCTGAGGGTTCCGGTCATCGCCCACTAGCCGCTCCGCGGAGTTGCGGGGGTCACGGGGGTGAGCTGCGGTTCCCCGTGTCCCCCATGGGTCACCCACTGACCTCGTACGTGCGCAGGGGTGGGGACGCCTTCGTACGTACGATCCGGGATCCGCCCCGGCTCCACGCTGGTGGAGCCGGGGCGGATCCATGTGTCCGCGACCAGCCGCAACGCACCCGCACCTGGCCCGCCAAACCGGCGGGGCCTACCGCAGCCAGGGCAGGTCCGCTCCTGTCCCCTCCGGCTGGAGGCCCTCCGCGATCAGCAGCATCGCCTCTCCCAGCGCCTTCTGCTGCTCGGGCGTGAGCCGGTCGAACAGCGCCTGCCGGACCGCCGCCACATGCCCCGGAGCGACCCGCTCCAGCACCCCGTACCCCTCGTCCGTCAGGACGGCGAACTGCCCCCGCTTGTCCGACGGGCAGTCCTCCCGCCGCACCCACCCGTTCTTCTCCAGCCGGGCGATCGCGTGGGAGAGCCTGGACCGGGTGATCTTCGCCTTCATCGCCAGTTCGGTCATCCGCAACCGCCGCTGCGGAGCCTCGACCAGTTGCACGAGCAGCCCGTAGTAGATGTGCGGCATGCCCGCGTCACGCTGCAGCTGGCGGTCGAGATGGTCCTCGAGGAGCGTGGTCGCGTGCATGAACGCACGCCAGGTGCGCTGTTCCTCGTCGCTGAGCCAGCGCGGCTCGTCAGCGGATGCGGTGTTCATACCTCCACTGTACGAGGCCATCCTTGAAGATTAAACAAGTAAAGGGTAGGCTCCGTCCCGTAAAACTTGATACTTCAAGCAGTAGTCGGCAGGGGCAAGCAGCAGCCGGCAGGGATGAGCAGCAGAGGGAGCCGCAGCCATGTCCACAGCCACCGAAGAGCGTGCCGTCGTGGAGCGCGCGGAACGCATGCCCGCCCTCTACCTCTCCCACGGTGCCCCGCCGCTCGCCGACGACCCCGTCTGGCCCGGCCAGCTCGCCGCCTGGTCCGCGGACCTCCCGCGCCCCAAGGCGATCCTCATGGTCTCCGCGCACTGGGAGGAGGCCCCGCTCGCCCTCGGCGCCACCGCGCCCGTCCCGCTGGTGTACGACTTCTGGGGCTTCCCCGAGCACTACTACAAGGTGCGGTACGACGCTCCTGGTGCCCCCGCCCTGGCCGAGTCCGTCCGCAAGCTGCTGCGCGCCCCCGGCACGCCCGTCCAGGACATCCCGGACCGCGGCCTCGACCACGGCGCGTACGTCCCGCTCGTGGAGATGTTTCCCGGCGCCGACATCCCGGTCCTGCAGATCTCCATGCCCACGCTCGACCCCGTCCGCCTCATGGACATCGGCCGCAGGCTGGCACCCCTGCGCGACGAGGGCGTCCTGATCGTGGGCTCGGGCTTCTTCACCCACAACCTGGCGGCGCTCCGGCAGGGCGGTGTCCCCGGCTGGTCGGCCGAGTTCGACGCGTGGGGCCGGGAGACCCTCGACTCGGGGGACGTGGACGGCCTCCTCGACTTCCTGCACAGGTCCCCGGCCGGGCGGCTGGCCCACCCGCGCACGGAGCACTTCGCCCCGCTGTTCGTGACCATGGGCGCCGCGGACGCCTCCGGGGACCTGGACACCCAGCGCTCCGTGATCGACGGCTTCTGGCTGGGCCTGGCCAAACGGTCGGTGCAGTTCGGCTGAGGACGGCCCGCCCCGAAGGCGGGTCCCACCCCACCCCACCCCGCTCTGCGTCGAGCTCTGTTCTGCCCCGCGCCCAGAGCCCCGCGCCCAGAGCTCAGAGCGCGGGGCTCAGAGTTCCTTCTCGTACCAGGCCACGTCCCAGTACCGCCCGAACTTCCGGCCCACCTCCCGGTACGTACCGACGTACCGGAAGCCGAACCGCTCGTGCAGCCGCGTCGACGCCTCGTTGGGCTGCGCGATCCCCGCGTACGCCCGGTGCAGGTCCTCGTCGGCGAGCGCATCGAACAGAGCTTGGTAGAGACGCGTGCCGACCCCGCGGCCGCCCGCCCCCGGGGCGAGGTAGACCGTCACCTCCACGGACGTCCCGTACGCGGGCTTGGGCCGGAACGCGCTCGACGTGGCGTACCCCAGGATCCGCCGCGAGTCCGCGCCCGTGGCAACCATCAGCCGGTGCGGGCCGTCTTCAGGGTGGGAGAGCAGCCAGGGGCGGCGCTCCTCCGGTGTGAAGACCACGGTGTCGAAGGTGATCGGCGTCTCGCGCACATAGTGGTTGTAGATGTCGGTGAGGGCGTCGAGGTCCTCCGCGACTCCCGGTCTGACCTGCACCTCTTCGTATTCCGACAGTGCCTTGCCTCCTTTGGTGGCGGCACAGGGTACTGCACGTTCGGAAAAATCGAAGGGCGGGTTGGGAATTCTGTCCGGATTCCAGTCGTTGTTTCCAACGGATGCAGGGCACTCGGGAGAGAGCCCGAGCCACCAGAACCAACAACACCAGGACCCGCAAGCCCACCATCGCAAGGGAGCACGCATGGCAACCCGTGCCGTCGCCCGTCGTAAGTCCGCCTCCGGCGAGACCGACGCGGCACGCAGTGTTCGCGTCGTAGGCGGCGAAATCGCCGACCGCGACCTGGTCGGCATGTATCTCGACGAGATCGCGCGCACACCGCTGCTCGACGCCGCCAGAGAGGTGGAGCTGTCCCAGACCATCGAGGCCGGCGTCTACGCGCGGCAGCTTCTCGACGGTGAGGTCACCGAGACCAAGGTGAAGGCGTCCCGCGAGGAGCTCGAAGCGCTGGTCACCGAGGCCGAGCGGGCCAAGGACGTCTTCATCCGGTCGAACCTCCGCCTGGTCGTCGCGGTCGCTCGGCGCTACCCCCGCAGTGGTCTGCCCCTGCTGGACCTGATCCAGGAGGGGAACGCCGGCCTGGTCCGCGCGGTCGAGAAGTTCGACTACCGCAAGGGCTTCAAGTTCTCGACGTACGCGACCTGGTGGATCCGGCAGGCCATCACCCGGTCGATCGCCGACCAGTCGCGCACCATCCGCCTCCCCGTCCACCTGGTGGAGGAGCTGGGCCGTATCCGCCGCGTGCAGCGCGAGTTCAACCGCGAGCACGGCCGCGACCCGGAGCCCGCGGAGATCGCCGCGGAGCTGGGCTCCAACCCGGAGCGCGTCGTCGACGTGCTCGACTGGGCCCGCGACCCGGTCTCGCTGAACATGGCGGTGGACGACGAGGGCGACACCCAGTTCGGCGACCTGCTGGAGGACACCTCCGCCGTGTCGCCCGAGCAGTCCGTGCTCACGCTGCTGCGCAGCGAGGAGCTGGACGACCTGATCGGCCGCCTCGACCAGCGCACCGCCTCGATCATAAAGATGCGGTACGGCATCGAGGACGGCCGCGAGCGCACGCTGACCGAGGTCGGCAAGGAGCACGGCCTCACCCGCGAGCGCATCCGCCAGATCGAGAAGCACGCCCTGATGGAGCTGAAGAAGCTGGCCCGCTCCACCGGCTTCGACGCGGCGGCATAGCCCTCCGGCCGGCCGCCTGGCCCGAGGACGCCGGTTCGTCCGGCGCCGGGCCGGGGGCGGCGGAGGCGTCCGCCGATCCGCCGCGATCCGCCTACCACCGACCCGCTGCTTGAGCGCGCGATCGTCGGCCCGTGAGCCCGTGAGCCCGTAAGCCCGTAAGCCCGCAGACGCACTGTGGCTGAGGGACGCACGCCGTACGCGCTCCATACGCACGGCCTGCGCCCCGCCGCGGCGGCGCCCGTCGTCCGGGTGAGAAAAACTGGTGCCCGCCGGGAGGATTGGGTCTGCGATTCGAGGGCACGCGTGCTTACCGCAGACCACACCGGTGGAGCCGCGGCGGCCATGTCCGACGACATGGCTGAACAAGGCCCCATCAGCTCGCACAGAAGTCCGTTTACCGCCGCTTCAACACCCCGGTCCCGGGGCACAAAACTCCAGGGCCCCCAGAACCGAGTCCCGACGCACTCCCCCCGGTGCGGGGACTCTTCCAGAGCCGAGCTCCGGCGCCTCCCCCCCCTGGCGCCGGGGCTCGGCTGCGTCCGGGGGCCGGGTCACCCCGGACCTGAACCCCGGGGTGACCCGGGTGGCGCATTGTGTCACGAGGGCAGACCCCGCCGATGAGCACGCCACCGCCACCGCCACCGCTGCCGTCACCAGTACCGTCACCGCCACCAGTACCGCCGTCGGCGCCGCCGTCCCCGTCAGCCTCCGGAGCCCTCGGCGGCCCGCGTCAGACGGCCCTCCAGATCCCGTACGGATGCTCCGGCTCGGCGTCCGGCCTGATCAACACCGTCCAGCAGATGGGCAACGCCCTCGGCCCCGGCCCGGTCTCCGTCGTCTTCTTCGGCACGATGTCCGACCGCCTGACGCCGCCGGAGGTGGGCCCCGCCTTCGTCGACGCTTTCCAGCACGCGCTGATCTGGGTCGCCGTGGTGATGGCGGCCATCTTCCTCCTGATGTCCGCCCTCCCGAGGCGTCCCGCCCAGCACGTGGAGGGCGCGGAGGCGGCACCCACGACCACGCCGCCCGCCCGGGACCCGGAGCCCGCACCCGTCGGCTGAGCGGGACACCTGAGCGGGACGGCCGAGCGGGGCGGCCGAGCGGGGCGACCACCGTACGAACGCTGAATGGCTGAATGTCTGTTCATGCCCGTCTTCGCGCCCGAGTCTGTTTACTTTCCTGAAATCCGGGCGTAGCCTGCCGGATAAACCACAGGTTCGGGCACGAGATGGACACGAGACGGAGACGAACGGACATGTACGCACCTGAGCGGCAGCAGGAGATCCTCCGGCTCGCGCGCGACGGCGGACGTGTGGACGTGGTGTCGCTCGCGGAGGAGTTCCAGGTCACGGCCGAGACCATCCGGCGCGATCTGAAGGCCCTGGACCGGGCGGGACTGCTGCGCCGGGTCCACGGTGGTGCCCTGCCGGCCGGACGGCTCGACTTCGAACCCGACCTCGCCGAGCGCGAGACCACGGCTGCGGACGAGAAGGACCGCATCGCCAAGGCGGCCCTCGCCGAACTGCCCGACCGGGGCACGATGATCCTCGACGCGGGCACGACCGTCGCCCGCCTCGCCGGGGCCCTCCCGCTGGAGGCGACCCTCACCGTCGTGACGCACAGCCTGCCCGTCGCGGCCCGTCTCGCCGACCACCCCGGCCTGCAGCTCCACCTCGTCGGCGGCCGCGTCCGGCACCGTACGCGCGCGGCGGTCGACGCCTGGGCGCTGCGGGCGTACGGGGAGATCCGCGCTGACGTGGTCTTCCTCGCCGCGAACGGCTTCTCCGCCGAGCACGGCCTGACCACCCCGGATCTCGCCGAGGCCGCCGTGAAGCGCGCCGCCCTCGCCGCCGCGCGCCGCGTGGTGCTGCTCGCCGACTCGGCCAAGCACGGCCAGGAGCACTTCGCGCGCTTCGGGGGTCTCGACGAGGTGGACCTGCTGATCACGGACAGCGGCCTGAGCCCCGAGGACGCCACGGCCGTCGAGCGGGGCGGCACCGAGGTGCTCCGCGTCTGACCGAAGCGCCGCAACCGAAGTGCCAGAACCGAAGCGCCGCAACCGAAGCGCCAGAACCGAAGCGCCGCAACCGAAGTGCCCTGTGTCCAGAAACGAGCCCGCATGATCGTCACCGTCACCCCGAACCCGTCCCTCGACCGTACGTACGAGATCCCGTCGCTCGACCGCGGCGAGGTCATCCGGGCCGGCGGAGAGCGCATGGACCCGGGCGGCAAGGGCGTCAACGTCTCGCGGGCGGTGGCCGCGGCAGGCCGTCCCACCGTCGCGGTCCTGCCGCTCGGCGGCGCGCCGGGCGCGCTCG
Organism: Streptomyces beigongshangae; assembly: GCF_019710745.1. Taxonomy (GTDB): domain Bacteria; phylum Actinomycetota; class Actinomycetes; order Streptomycetales; family Streptomycetaceae; genus Streptomyces; species Streptomyces beigongshangae. The sequence goes on along the minus strand of NZ_JAHKJW010000016.1, from coordinate 73,002 downwards.
TCGCCGACCTGCTCGACGCGCAGGGCATCGAGGTCGCGCCGGTCCCGGTCGCCGGTGCGACTCGCTCGAACATCGCGCTGGCCGAGGCGGACGGCGTCCTCACGAAGATCAACGCACCCGGCCCCGAACTCACCCCCGCCGAGCAGGAGTCGCTCCTGGAGACCGTGCGCGAACGGTCCCGCGACGCCGACTGGATCGCCTGCTGCGGCAGCCTGCCCCGGGGCCTCGCCCCCTCCTGGTACGCGGAACTGGTCGCCCGTGCCCACCGGGCCGGCACCCGTGTCGCGCTGGACACCTCGGGGCCCGCGCTGCTCGCCGCCCTCCGCGAGCGGCCCGACGTCGTCAAGCCGAACGCCGGGGAACTCGCCGAGGCGGTCGGCCGTCCACTCGCCACGGTGGGCGACGCGCTCAAGGCGGCGGAGGAACTGCGGGAGCTGGGCGCCCGGACCGTGCTGGCCTCCCTCGGCGCGGACGGGCAACTCCTCGTCGGCGCCGAGGGCACGTGGTTCGCGAGCGCACGCGTCGACGCCGTACGCAGCAACGTGGGCGCGGGTGACTCCTCCCTCGCCGGCTTCCTCGTCGCCGGTGGCGGCGGACCCGGCGCGCTCGCCTCCGCCGTGGCCCACGGAGCGGCGGCCGTCCAGCTGCCGGGCAGCGTGATGCCGGGCCCGGCGAACCTCGACCCGGCCGCGGTGACGGTCACTGCGGAGATCCCGGCCGACCGCCTACTGACGGAGCCCGCGCCATGAGAACCCACGGCCACATCCGCACGGCGGCCCGGCGCGGGCTGCCCTCGACCACCGCGACCACCGCGACCGCCACCCCGCCCATGACACCGGCCGCCACCCCGCCCACGACACCGGCCGTGCGGGGGCGGCGCCTCTCCGCCCCCACCCTCACCCCCGTCCCCATTCCCGCCCGTACCTCTCCCCGGGCGATACGCGTGCGAAGGAGCCCGCGATGAGCGAGATGATCACCGCGGACCTGGTCGATCTCGACCTGTCCGCCGATACGAAGGAAGCGGCGGCGCGCGCCCTCGCCGAGCGCATGGTGTCCCTGGGGCGGGTGACCGACCTGGACGGGTTCCTCGCCGACGTCGCCGCCCGCGAGGCCCAGATGCCGACCGGCCTCGACGGCGGTATCGGCATCCCGCACTGCCGCAGCGCGCACGTCACCGAGCCGACCCTGGCCTTCGGGCGCAGCGCGGCCGGGATCGACTTCGGCGCGCCGGACGGCCCCGCCGACCTGATCTTCCTGATCGCCGCCCCGGCCGGCGCCGACGACGCCCACCTCACCATCCTGTCGTCGCTGGCCCGTCAGCTGATGGACGAGGAGTTCACGTCCGCGCTGCGTGCGGTGGACGACGCGACGGCCGCGGCGGCCCTCATCCGCGGCGACCAGGCATCGGAGCCCGACTCCGGGCGCACTCCGGTCGGGACCGGGACCGGGACCGGGACCGGGACCGGGTCCGTGCCCGAGACCACAGCCGTGCCCGCGACCACGACCACGACCACGACCGTGCCAGCGGTCGACCGGGACGGCCAGGACGGCCAGGACGACGAGGACGGCCGCCCCTTCCGGATCGTCGCCGTCACCTCCTGCCCCACCGGCATCGCACACACCTACATGGCGGCCGAATCACTTGAGAACGCGGGCCGCGAGGCCGGTGACGTCGAGGTCGTCGTCGAGACGCAGGGATCGGCGGGGTTCACCCGGCTCGACCCCGCCGTCATCGCCGCTGCGGACGGCGTGATTTTCGCGCACGACGTGCCCGTGCGGGAGAAGGAGCGGTTCGCCGGCAAACCGACCGTGGACGTGGGAGTGAAGGCGGGTATCAGCAAGCCGGCCGACCTGATCGCGGAGGTGCGCGGCAAGGCGGAACGGGGCGAGGTCACCTCGGCCGCCCGCTCCGGTGGCACCCCGGTCGACCGGGCGGGCGAGCCCGCCGACGGCTACGGCACCAGACTCCGCAAGTGGCTGATGACCGGCGTGAGTTACATGGTCCCCTTCGTGGCCGCGGGCGGTCTGCTGATCGCACTCGGGTTCGCGATCGGCGGCTACAGGATCAGTGATGCCAAGCCGGTCACCGAGGTGTTCGACTGGGGCCGGGTCGACAGCTGGGGCGCACTGCTCTTCCAGATCGGCGGTGTCGCCTTCGGCTTCCTGATCCCGGTCCTCGCCGGATACATCGCCTACGGGATGGCCGACCGGCCCGGCCTGGTACCAGGCTTCGTCGGCGGCATGATCTCCTTCAACATCAACGCCGGCTTCCTCGGCGGTCTGGTGGCCGGTCTGTTGGCCGGTGCGGTGGTCCTCGCCATCCAGCGGGTCAGGATCCCGCCGGTGCTGCGCGGCATCATGCCGGTGGTCGTGATCCCGCTCGTCTCGTCGATCGTCGTCGGCTTCCTGATGCTCGTCGTGATCGGCAAGCCCATCGCCGAGGCCCAGGACGCCATGACGGACTGGCTCGGCGGCCTCTCCGGCACGAACGCGGTGCTGCTCGGCGTCCTGCTCGGCCTCATGATGTGCTTCGACCTCGGCGGCCCGGTCAACAAGGTCGCGTACGCCTTCGCCGCGGCCGGTATCGCCGTGCAGGACCCCAGCGACTCCGCGATGAAGATCATGGCGGCCGTGATGGCCGCGGGCATGGTCCCGCCGCTGGGCATGGCGCTGGCGACCACCCTGCGCAAGAAGCTCTTCACCCCGGCCGAGCAGGAGAACGGCAAGGCCGCCTGGGTCCTCGGCGCGTCCTTCATCACCGAGGGAGCCATTCCGTTCGCGGCCGCCGACCCGCTGCGGGTCATCCCGGCCTCGATGGCGGGCGGTGCGGTCACCGGTGCCCTGACCATGACCTTCGGCTCGACCCTGCGCGCCCCGCACGGCGGCGTCTGGGTCACCTTCCTGATCGGCAAGCCGTTCCTGTACCTGCTGGCCATCCTGGCCGGTACGGCGGTCACGGCCGCCCTGGTCGTCGTCCTCAAGGGCATGCGCAAGCAGGCACCCGACGGCGGCGCCACGAACGCCGCCGGGACGTCGGGGACGTCACAGCCGAAGGAACCGGTCACGGCGTAGACGCCCCGCCAGAACCGGCGGCCGGTAATCAGCGACCGGCGGCCGACGGCCGGTGACGAGGCTGTGGCCCGGGATCCGATCCCGGGCCACAGCCTCGTCCTCTTCCGTGCGCGTCCGCCGGTTGCGCCATGCACCATGCGCGGTGCGTCACATGCGGTGCGCCGCGTGCGTCAGCGCAGGTTGGCCGCCCGCCGCTCCATGGCGGCCCGGGCGTCCTCCTCCGACGCGTACACCTCGCACATGTGCCGCCCGTCGGGCGTGGCCGTGTGCTCGACCTCCCACAGGGACAGCTCGCGGCCGTCCCCGAGCAGGAACGCGTGTTCGTAGAGCGAGAAGCACACCCCTTTGCGGCCCGCCCGGCACGGCCGCCCGAAGGCCTGGGTGATCTGGTGCGCGAACGCCTTGCGCAGCAGCTCGGCCACGTCCTCCCCGGGCCGGTCCGCGTTCTCGGCGCGGCGCAGTAATCGCCGGGCGTGGTCCGCCGAGTTGTCCAGGACGTAGGTGTGCAACGGCTCGGGGACGGGCGACAGCCGCACCCAGACCGGCAGTTCCAGGTCAGGGGTGTCCGAGGGCAGCGGCAGCCGCGCGGTCGCGGTACGCAGCTCCTCCTCGTCCTCGTACACCTCGTGCTGGGTGTCGCCGCTCGGCGTGGTGTTGTGGACGAGCTCCCACAGCGTGAGCGCGCTCCCGTCGGCGAGCAGCCAGGTGTGGCGGTACGTCTCGCGGTGCAGCCCCGCGCTGTGGTGCGCGGAGTGCAGTGAACTGTCGTGGGCCAGCGCCCGGTCGAGCCGCCGTATCGTGTCGTCCGGCAGCTCGAAGGAGTTCAGGGCGCGACCGAGGAGTCGCGCGAGATGCTCCTCCGGAGACTCGGGCGACTCGGGTGGCTCGTACGCTGCCGTCTCGTACGGAACGCTCAAGGCTTCTCCCGGCGTTGCTGCATGTCACCTTGTGGGTGCATACCGTAGCCCCTCGGCCGGACATCATGTCCCGGAACCGAGAAAACCTGCACACGGAAAAACGCCGGACCCGCCGGAGGAATTCCCGCGTGGTCCGGCAGAACCTCAAAACCTCTTGCTCGGAGGGCACTTCCGGCGGTCCGGGCACTCCAGGCCCTGTTCCAGCCGTTGACCCGGCCTCCGCCCCCCCGGCCCTCCTCGGGCCCCCGCCCCCCGGCCCTCCGCCCCCCTTCTACCCCTTTTCGTACAACTCCCCGTACGCCGGCCACATCCCGCCCGGTCCCTCCACCGGCTCGGCGGCGCGTACCGCTCGTACGATCGCGCGGGTCACCAGGTCCGCGCCGGCCGCGAGGATTTCGTTCAGCGCGAGGGGGTCCTCCGCCGCGAGCGGACGTGCGCCCGTGGACAGGGCGAACACCGTGTCGCCGTCGTTGAGCAGGTGCACCGGCCGGACGGCGCGCGCGATGCCGTCGTGCGCCGTGCCCGCGAGCTTCTGGGCCTGTGCCTTCGACAGGGCGGCGTCGGTGGCGACCACCGCCAGCGTGGTGTTGAGCGGCGGCACCGTGTTCCTGGCCTCGGCCTCGGCCAGCCGACCCCGCGCCGCCTCATGGACCTCGGCGGCCGGACAGTCGAGACGTCCCTGGGCCAACTCCCCGTACAGCGCCCCCGTCCCCGGCTCCAGCACCGAACCCGCCGCGTTGGCCACGACGAGCGCCGCCACCGTGATCCCCGACTCCAGTACGGCACTCGCCGTGCCGACCCCGCCCTTCATCATTCCGACGGCCGCCCCCGTCCCGGCGCCCACGCACCCCTCCGGCACGGGCGCACCCGATCCGCTCGCGGCGGCGGCCTCCACCGCCTCCCGGCCCGTCCCCGCGTCCGGCCGGGCCCGGAAGTCGCCGCCCCGGCCCAGGTCGAAGACGCAGGCCGCCGGTACGACCGGTACGACATGGTGCGGATCGGGCCCGACCCGCACCCCGCGCCCCCGCTCCTCCAGCCAGGCCATCACACCCGTCGCCGAGTCCAGCCCGTACGCGCTGCCGCCGGTCAGTACGAGTGCTTCGACCGTCCGCACCACATTGCGCGGATCGAGCGCGTCGGTCTCCTTGGTGCCGGGTCCGCCACCGCGCACGTCCACGGCCGCGACCGCGCCGCCCTCCGGCGCGAGAACGACTGTGGTGCCGGTGAGCCATCCGTCGCCGATACGCGTGGCATGCCCCACGCGCAGCCCGGTCACATCGGTCAGAGCGTCAACTGTCATGGTCCAAGTGTCGGCCCCGGCCCCCGAGGCGAGGCCCCCCTCTGCGCCGGGCCCGGGGCGCCGCACCTCCCGGCGCGTACCCTGGAGACATGAGTGAAGCGCCCACCCCCGGCCCGCGTGCCCCGCACGACGCGCGTGACCCCAAGTCCGCGCTGGTCTTCGACGATCCGCTGAGCCGGCCGTCCGCGGACGACACGGACCGCGGGTGGGGCGAGCGCCCCAGCGGTGACGGCGCCGCGGACCTGGCCCGCTTCCTCGACGAGAAGCCGCCCCACCACATCTGAGCGAGCGCCGTGCGCAACCGGCGACCGACCGCCGGCGCCACCGCTGTCATTGTTATGAGCACGACGACTGCTACTGCTGCTGTCGTCCGCCCTGTCCGGAGCCGTGCTGTCCGGAGCCGTGCTGTCCGGAGCCGTGCTGTCCGGAGCCGTGCTGTGCCACCAGGGCGTCGCGGATCTCCTTCAGGACCTCCACCTCGGTCACCTCGATCACCTCCTGTGCGCTCTCCTTCGCCTTCTGGCGGGCGGCGTGCCGGGCGAGGTACTTGGACATCGGCAGCACCATCAGGAAGTAGACGACGGCCGCCGTGATCAGGAAGGTCAGCGTCGCGCTGAGGACCGTGCCCCACATGACGGGGATGCCGCTCGTCGCGGTGCCCGTCTCCCGGTCGAAGGTGCAGGGGGCCTTCAGGCACGAGCTGTACTTGTCGAGGTCCTTGGTGCCGAAGGCGCCGACCAGCGGGTTGATCACGCCCTTCACCAGGGAGTTGACGATGTTGGTGAAGGCGGCGCCGATGACCACCGCGACGGCCAGGTCGACGACGTTCCCGCGCATCAGGAACGCCTTGAAGCCGTCCAGGATGCTCGGGTCCTTTTTCTCGCTCACCAGGGAGCCCTCTCTCGGTTGCGCAGACTGCGGAACGAACAACTCCGCAACCTACGCCAGTCCGTGGCGGCCTTGTCGAAACAAGGTCGCTCAGCACAGGGTCACCGCCAGCCGTGACGTCGTACCCGCCCCGGCGAGCCGGGCCGCGGTCCCCCGGGGCACCGCCAGGACGACGAGACCGCCCGCCTCCGCCGCGTCGTCCGCGGACTCCGGAACCCTCGTCACCCGCGCCCCACGCGCCACGACCCGGGCGCCGCCCGCTCCCGAAGGCTCCGCCGCGACCACGTCGACCCGGTCGCCGGCCCTGAGGAGCCGCACCGCCGCACCGTCGGCGATGCGCACGGGCGCCGTGACCATCTCGACGGACCGCGACCGCTCCCGTACGGAGTCGGCCACCGGACGGACGGCGGGCGGTCCCGTGTCCCGCTCCACCGCGTCCCCGGGCCCCGCCGCGACGAGAGCCGCCGCGGTCATCGCCAGACCGGCCGCGACGGCCCGCCCCCGGCACCGGACCAGCCGGCGCACCCCGTACCGCCCGCCCCGCACCCGTACCGGAGCGAAGTGCGGCACCTCGCACGTACCGGGGACATCGGTCCCCAACGGACGCGAGGACAACGACACCTGCGACACGACCACCACCGCCAGAGCTCGGGAATCGGCTGAGCCCTCAGACTGCTCCCTCACCGAAGATCCCGCGGCCCCCCGTGGACAACCCTCGGTATGTGGAAAACCCCGTCACCCCTGCGGCAACGCGATCCCCGGATCCATCCCGCCCAGCGCCGAAGCACACGCACAGTCCCGTGCCCCGCCGGCCGGCAGCCCGGCCACCGCGTCGAACAGCACCTCCCGCAGCCGCCCCACGTTCGCCGCGAACACCCGCAGCACCTCGTCGTGCGAGACGCCCTCGCCGGCCGCGGCCCCCGCGTCGAGGTCGGTGACCAGCGCCATCGAGGTGTAGCAGAGCTCCAGTTCACGGGCGAGCGCCGCCTCGGGGTGCCCGGTCATCCCCACCACGGACCACCCCTGCGCCCGGTACCAGAGGGACTCCGCACGGGTCGAGAAGCGCGGTCCCTCGATCACGACCAGCGTTCCGCCGTCCACCGCGTCCCAGTCCCGCCCGCGGGCCGCCGCGAGCGCGACCTCGCGGCCGGCGGGGCAGTAGGGGTCGGCCAGCGACACGTGCACCACGTTCGGCGTGCCGCCCCCGGACAACGGAATCCCGTCGAAGTACGACGACGCCCGGGACTGCGTACGGTCCACGAACTGGTCCGGGACGAGCAGCGTCCCGGGCCCGTACTCGGGCCGGAGCCCGCCGACGGCGCACGGCCCGAGCACCTGGCGCGCGCCGACGGACCGCAGCGCCCACAGGTTCGCCCGGTAGTTGATGCGGTGCGGCGGCAGATGGTGCCCGCGGCCGTGACGGGGGAGGAAGGCGACCCGCCGTCCGGCGATCTCGCCGAGGAAGAGGGAGTCGCTGGGCGGCCCGTAGGGGGTGTCCACCTGGATCTCGGTGACGTCGTCGAGGAACGAGTAGAAGCCCGATCCGCCGATGACGCCTATCTCGACGTTCTCCGTGTTCGCCATGCACGGCACCCTAACCGGGCCGTGGAACGCCGAAGACCCTGCCGTCGGGTGACGACGGCAGGGTCCGGTGGGAAAGAAGCGCCAGGACGCCTCAGGCGGCGTTGCTCCCGGAGGACGAACTCGACGACGAGGAACCCGAGGACGGGGACGAGGCCGAGGCCGACTTCGACGAGGACGCCTTCGAGTCCGACGACGAGGACGACGCCGGGTCGGACGAGCCCGAGGACTTCGCACCCGCCGAGGCGGGGCTGCTGCTGGACGACGAGCCGCGGCTGTCGTTGCGGTAGAAACCTGAGCCCTTGAAGACGATGCCTACGGCGGAGAACACCTTCTTCAGGCGGCCATTGCAGTTGGGGCACTCGGTCAGGGCGTCGTCGGTGAACTTCTGCACCGCCTCTAGGCCTTCGCCGCACTCGGTGCACTGGTACTGGTAGGTCGGCACTTGTCTTCCTCCTGGCACTCTCACTCAGTGAGTGCTAACGACGGTCCATAGTGACGTATTCCTCGGGATCAGTCCACTGCCACCGGCGCGCGGTGACCCACGCCACGTGCGGCGGTCCGCCCCGCGGCCGGCGGAGCGAGCCGCGAGCGCAGGGCGACCAGGGTCGCCAGGGCGAGCAGGGTGCCCCCCATCGGCACGAGGAAACCGGCCCCGTCCCGGAAGCGGTCCTCCAGCTGTCCGGCGGCCATCACGGCCGCGGCCTGGCCCAACGCGACCGCACCGGTCAGCCAGGTGAACGCCTCCGTACGGGCGCCCGCCGGCACGAGGTCCTCGACGATCGTGTAGCCGGTGATCAGGGCGGGTGCGATGCACATGCCGACGAGGAGACCGAGCCCGGCGAGGACGACCACGGACTGCGCCGCCCACAGCCCGGAGGCGGTCAGCGCGAGCGCCGCGTACCCGATGAGGAGACGGCGGCGCGGGGCCACCTTCCAGGCGATCGCGCCGCAGACGACGCCGGAGAGCATGTTGCCCGCGGCGAACGTCCCGTACAGGACACCGTTCAGCCCGGGCTCGCCGATCGACTCGCTGAACGCGGCGAGCGAGACCTGCATGCCGCCGAAGACGGCACCGATGCCGAGGAAGGCCACGACCAGGACGCGTACGCCGGGGACGGACAGCGCGGAGACGGGCTTCACGCGCGCGTTCGCACTGCCACTGCCACTGCCACTGCCACTGCCACTGCCACTGCCACTGCCACCGGCTCCCGTACCCGCACCGGTCGCCGCACCCGCCCCGACGGACGGCTGGGTGCCGCGCTGAGCGGCGAACAGCAGACCGCCGACCAGGGTCAGCGCGGCCTCCGTGAGAAGCCCCGCAGCCGGGTCCACGGCGGTGCACAGGGCGGTCGCGAGGAGCGGGCCGAGCACGAAGGTCAGCTCGTCCGTGACGGACTCGAAGGCCGCCGCGGTCGTCATGAGGGGCGAGCCCTGGAGCTTGACGCCCCAGCGGGCCCGCACCATGGGCCCGACCTGCGGCACCGAGGCACCGGTCGGCACGGCGGCCGCGAACAGCGCCCACAGCGGGGCGTCCGCGAGGGCCAGCGCGGTCAGGGAGAGACCCGCCAGGGTGTGCACGACGACACCGGGCAGCAGCACGGCCCGCTGACCGTGCCGGTCGGCGAGACGGCCGGTGAACGGCGCGAACAGCGCCATGGAGACACCGGTCACGGCGGCGACGGCGCCGGCGGCCCCGTAGGAGCCGGTGGTGTGCTGCACGAGCAGCACGATGGACAGCGTCAGCATCGCGAACGGCTGACGTGCGGCGAAGCCGGGGAGCAGGAACGTCCAGGCGCCGCGGGTGCGCAGCAGCTGCCCGTATCCCGGGCGGGGGGAACCCGGGTTCGCGGGGGTCTCCGGGGTGACCGTGGATGCCACGGCCCGTGCCTTTCTGCCGCCTGGTAGCGCGGCCCCGTCCATGGGGCGCGGTGCGCCGAGAGCTGTCCTCTTGCGCGGAACTGCGGTAGATACCGGGCCGCCCGCTGAGGGGGGCGCCGCGGCCGCCATACGGTCGCGCCAGCACTGCGTCAGGCAGAGTTGGTTCGATCAGGTGTGCTTGATGATACAGGGGTCAACAGCTGCTCACCTGTGAAAGCCGGCACATCCGTGCTCCACGCCTGCGTTTGCCGGTCGCAGCGGCTGCCCCCCCGCCCGGCGCAGGCCCCCCGCCCGGCACAGGCCCACCCGCCCCGCCCCGCCCCACCTCACACCGGCCCTACCCCTCCGTGCCCCTTCCGTTCCCGGTCCCGTTGCCGTTGCCGTTGCCGTTGCCGCCCGTCCCCAGCCAGCCCGCCAGCTTGCCGCCCTGGCCGACCGCGCGCAGCCGGCGCTCGGCGGCGTCCCGGACCGGGTCCGTCGCGACGACGAGCAGCTCGTCGTCGCGACGCAGCACGGTCGAGGGCAGCGGAACGAACGATTCTCCGCCGCGCACGACCAGCGTCACCGCGGCCCCCGCGGGCAGCCGCAGCTCGGCGACCTCGACGCCGTGCATCTTCGAGCCCTCCGGGATCGCGACGGACAGCAGATGCCCGCGCAGCCGCTCCAGCGGCGCCGACTCGATCCCGAGGTCCGCGGTCTCCGAGGACTTGGCCAGGCCCAGCGTCCGGGCGAGCCAGGGCAGCGTCGGCCCCTGGACGAGGGTGTAGACGACGACGAGGACGAAGACGATGTTGAAGATCCGGCGGCTTCCCTCGATGCCGCTCACCATCGGGATCGTGGCCAGGATGATGGGCACGGCGCCGCGCAGCCCGGCCCAGGACATCAGCGCCTGTTCCTGCCAGCGCATCCGGAACGGCAGCAGGGCGATCACGACGCTCAGCGGCCGGGCCACCATGGTCAGCACCAGGCCGATGACGAGCGCCGGCCAGATGTCGTCACCCATCTCGTGCGGGGTGACGAGCAGCCCGAGCAGGACGAACATGCCGATCTGGGCGATCCAGCCGAGCCCGTCGGCGAAGCCGCGGGTGGCGGGCCAGTGCGGCAGCCTGGCGTTGCCCAGCACCATCGCCGCCAGGTAGACGGCGAGGAAGCCGCTGCCGTGGGCGAGCGCTCCGGCGGCGTACGCCGTGACCGCGATGGCCATGACCGCGATCGGGTAGAGGCCGGAGGCGGGCAGCGCCACGTGCCGCAGCCCGAACGCCCCCAGGAAGCCCACCGCGAGGCCGATGGCCGCCCCGATGGCCAGCTCCAGTGCTATCTCGCCGAACAGGTGGTACCAGTGGTCCACCGGTCCCGCCGTGGAGAACGCGACGACGAGGATGACGACGGGGGCGTCGTTGAAGCCGGACTCGGCCTCCAGGATGCCCGTCACACGCGAGGGGAGGGGCACCTTCCGCAGCACCGAGAAGACCGCCGCCGCGTCCGTCGAGGACACCACCGCGCCGATGATCAGTGCCTGCCGCCACTCCAGTCCGATCAGGTAGTGGGCCGCCGTCGCCGTGATGCCGACGCTGACCGAGACGCCGACGACGGCCAGTGAGGAGGCGGCCGGGAGTCCTGGTCTGACCTCTTTCCACTTCGTGCCCAGACCGCCCTCGGCGAGGATCACGACCAGGGCCGCGTACCCGATGATCTGGGTCAGTTCGGCGTTGTCGAAGTGGACGTCGCCGATGCCGTCCTGGCCCATGGCCACGCCGATGCCCAGGTAGACGAGCAGGCTGGGGAGCCCGCTGCGCGAGGAGATCCGGACCGCTGCCACCGCGACGAGCAGAACGAGCGAGCAGACGAGCAAGAGCTGGTTGAGGTGGTGGACAGTCAGCGGCTCTGTTCCCTTCTCGCTGTTTCGGTCTCACTGTCCGGCCCCGCGGTTCCGGTCGCCCGTTCGCCGGGAGGGACGAGTGCAACCGTTTTCCACTGGTTCGCCGGTCGAACTACTTCGTTACCTTACCTAAATCTTGACGCTTTCTTGACGCTCTTCGAGGCAAGATCGAACTTCCGTCCGCCCGTGTACCCGACTCCGAGTCAAGTCCGGCCGGGCCCTGCGCCTATGGTTGCTCCAGCGCTCAGTCAATTGGACAAGCCCGCCTGCCGCTCGCGTGAGGACAGCAAGGACAGCGATGCCCCCCAACACCACCGCATCTTCCGGTCAGAAGCCCGGCAAGTCCGGCAGGAAGAAGGGGCGCAGAGCCCGTCTGATCCTGATCATTTTGATTCTGGCCCTGATCGGCGGCGTCGCCTACGGGGCGTTCTGGAGCGTCAGCACCGTCCGCGCCTCCTTCCCGCAGACCAAGGGCTCCCTCACCCTCGACGGCCTGTCGGGCCCCGTGGACGTCAAACGGGACGGTCACGGGATCCCGCAGATCTACGCCGCGACCGACGAGGACCTGTTCATGGCGCAGGGCTACGTCCAGGCGCAGGACCGGTTCTACGAGATGGACGTACGCCGCCACATGACCGCGGGAAGGCTCTCCGAGATGTTCGGCAGGAGCCAGGTCGACAACGACGAGTTCCTGCGCACGCTCGGCTGGCAGCGGGTGGCGGAGAAGGAGTACGAGAGCAAGCTCTCCGCCGGGACGAAGAAGTACCTCCAGGCGTACGCCAAGGGGGTCAACGCCTACCTGAAGGGCAAGAAGGGCGCTGACCTCTCCCTGGAGTACGCGGCCCTCGGCTTCACCAACGACTACGAGCCGCAGGAGTGGACCCCGGTCGACTCCGTGGCCTGGCTCAAGGCGATGGCCTGGGACCTGCGCGGCAACATGCAGGACGAGATCGACCGCTCCCTGATGACCAGCCGTCTCGGCCCGAAGCAGATCGCGGACCTGTACCCGCAGTACCCGTACGACCGGAACAAGCCGATCGTGCAGGACGGTCAGTACGACAGCATCACCGGGGAGTACGCGCAGGGCGACGACGCGGGCACCGGCACAGGCACGGGCACCGGTACAGGCACGGGTACGGGTACGGGTACCGGTGTGGGCACGGAACCCGGCACCGAGACCGGGACGGGTACCGGAACCGGGACAGGCACCGGAACCGGCACCGGTACGCAGTCCTCGGCAGGTACGGGTACCGGTACCGGCACCGGGATCGCGGACGGCGCCGAGGCCCCCGCGGGCCTGGAGAGCCAGCTGGCGGGTCTCTACCGGGTGCTGGACGACGTCCCCGAGGCCGTCGGCGTGAACGGCAACGGCATCGGCTCCAACTCCTGGGTCGTCGGCGGCGAGCACACCATCAGCGGCAAGCCGCTGCTGGCCAACGACCCGCACCTGTCGGCCTCGCTCCCGTCGGTCTGGTACCAGATGGGCCTGCACTGCAGGAACGTCTCGGAGAAGTGCCGGTACGACGTCTCCGGGTACACCTTCGCGGGCATGCCCGGTGTGGTCATCGGCCACAACCAGAAGATCTCCTGGGGCATGACCAACTCCGGCGCCGACGTCACCGACCTCTACCTGCAGAAGCTGACCGGGGACGGCTACGAGTACGACGACAAGGTGCTGCCCTTCACCACCCGCAAGGAGAAGATCCGCGTCGCGGGCGGCACGACCAAGACCATCGTGGTCCGGGAGACCAACAACGGACCGCTGCTGTCCGACCGCGACGACGAACTCGTGAAGGTCGGCAGGAAGGCCGGCGTCGACAGCGCGGCCCCGGACCGCGGTGACGGCTACGCCATCGCCCTGCGCTGGACCGCGCTGGACCCGGGCACCACGATGGACGCGGTGTTCGCGATGAACCGGGCCGCCGACTGGACGGACTTCCGCGAGGCCGCCGCCCTCTTCGACGTGCCCTCGCAGAACCTGGTCTACGCGGACACCGAGAACAACATCGGCTACCAGCTGCCGGGCAGGATCCCGGTCCGCGGCGAGGGCGACGGCTCGCTCCCGTCGCCCGGCTGGGACTCCGAGTACCGCTGGACCGGCTACATCAAGCAGTCGGAGCTGCCGTACGAGTACAACCCGGACCGCGGCTACATCGTGACCGCCAACCAGGCCGTGATCGACAAGGACGCGTACCCGTACACGCTCACCACGGACTGGGGCTACGGCACCCGCAGCCAGCGGATCGCCGACCTCATCGAGTCGAAGACCAAGAACGGCGGCAAGGTCTCCACGGACGACATGCGCCAGATGCAGCTGGACAACAGCAGCGAGATCGCCAAGCTGCTGGTGCCCAAGCTGCTCAAGATCGACGTCGCCGACAAGGACGTGCGCGAGGCGCAGAAGCTCCTGGAGGGCTGGAACTACACCCAGGACGCCGACTCGGCCGCGGCCGCGTACTTCAACGCGACCTGGCGCAACATCCTCAAGCTCGCCTTCGGCAACAAGCTGCCCAAGGAACTGCGCGTCAAGGGCCAGTGCCTGTACGTCGAACCGGCCGGCTCCACCGGACCGGTCGACGTGGCGGACGACAGGGTGCGCGAGTGCGGCCAGAGGGACGCGAAGAGCGCGCAGCCGGACGGCGGCGACCGCTGGTTCGAGGTGGTCCGCAAGATCCTGGACGACGAGGACAACGACTGGTGGACGGCGCCCAGGACGCGCACCGACAAGGCCGTCGACACCCGTGACGAGCTGTTCGGGCGGGCCCTCGCGGACGCCCGCTGGGAGCTGACCGCCAAGCTCGGCAAGGACCTCGACACCTGGAGCTGGGGCCGGCTGCACCGGCTGTACCTGAAGAACCAGACCCTGGGCACCGAGGGCCCCGGCTTCCTGCAGTACATGCTGAACCGCGGCCCGTACGACCTGGGCGGCGGCGAGGCGGCGGTGAACGCCACCGGCTGGAACGCGGCGGGCGGGTACTCGGTGGTCTGGGTGCCGTCGATGCGCATGGTGGTGAACCTCGACGACTTCGACAAGTCCAGGTGGATCAACCTCACCGGGGCCTCGGGGCACGCGTACAGCGCCCACTACATCGACCAGACGAGCAAGTGGGTCAAGGGCGAACTGCTGCCCTGGGCCTCCTCGGCCCGCGCGGTCGACAAGGCCACGGTGGACACGCTGGTGCTGAAACCCTGACGAGCATGTGAGAAGTGCCCGAGGAAAGGCCCCCACGCGCGCGTGGGGGCCTTTCCTCGTGACAAGCGCCTGAAAGCGAAAGCGGCCTACAGGCGTTTACGGAAGCGGTGTACCCCGGACGGGGTCACCGCCGCGTGCACCGGCCGGTCGTGCGGTTCCTCGGGGACGCGCCCGACCACTTCGGAGTCGTACAGCAGCACCACCAGGGCCGGATCGGCGCCCGCCCGCTCCAGACGGGCGAGGACCCGGTCGTACGAGCCGCCGCCGCGGCCGAGCCGCATGCCGCGCCCGTCCACGGCCAGTCCCGGCAGCAGCACGGTGTCGGCCGACAGCACGGCGCGCGGGCCCGAGCGCTCGCCCGCGGGTTCCAGGAGGGTCGTCCTGTTCCCGTGCCGGACGCCCACGAGCGAGTCCGGGCCGTCGTACGCACCCCAGTCGAGGTCGTTGTCCGGGAGGAGCGCCGGCAACAGGACGCGCGCGCCCCGTGCGTGCAGCGCGTCGAGGAGCGCGCGGGTGCCCGGTTCGCTCCCGACGGACACATAGGCCGCCACCGTGCGCGCGTGCGCCAGTTCGGGGAGCTCCAGGGCGCGGGCGGCGAGCAAGGTCCCCGTTCCCCGCACGTCATCCGCCGTCAACCGGCTCCTCACCTCCAGGAGCGCTCGTCGCAACGAACGCTTGCCAGACTCCTCTTCGGTTTCCGGGTGGCTCACGGTCTTGTTCCGTACCCTTCGTAATGCGCTCATATGAGAACGAATTAACCGGAGCCACAGAATCATTACAAAGGCACCGGATATGGTGTCGGGCATGACTCAGTCGCACCCAAGGATCAGCAAGGCTGTCATCCCAGCAGCAGGTCTCGGTACCCGGTTCCTGCCGGCCACCAAGGCCACTCCCAAGGAGATGCTGCCGGTCGTGGACAAGCCGGCGATCCAGTACGTGGTCGAGGAGGCCGCGGCCGCGGGCCTCGACGACGTCCTCATGATCACAGGCCGCAACAAGCGGCCGCTGGAGGACCACTTCGACCGCAACTACGAGCTGGAATCGGCCCTTCAGAAGAAGGGCGACGCCGGCCGGCTCGCCAAGGTGCAGGAGTCGAGCGACCTGGCCACCATGCACTACGTCCGCCAGGGCGACCCCAAGGGCCTCGGCCACGCCGTGCTGTGCGCCGCCCCGCACGTCGGCCACGAGCCCTTCGCCGTGCTCCTCGGCGACGACCTCATCGACCCGCGCGACCAGTTGCTCAAGCGCATGGTCGACGTCCAGGAGCAGCGCGGCGGCAGCGTCGTCGCGCTCATGGAGGTCACGCCCGAGCAGATCCACCTCTACGGGTGCGCGGCCGTCGAGCCCACCGAGGACGGCGACGTCGTCAGGGTCACCGGCCTCGTCGAGAAGCCCGACCCGGCGGACGCCCCCAGCAACTACGCGATCATCGGCCGCTACGTGATGGACCCGCACGTCTTCGACATACTCCGTGAGACCGAGCCGGGCCGTGGCGGCGAGATCCAGCTGACCGACGCCCTCCAGCAGCTCGCGGACGACGAGAAGGTCGGCGGCCCCGTGCACGGCGTCGTCTTCACGGGCCGCCGCTATGACACCGGGGACCGCGGGGACTACCTGCGTGCCATTGTCCGGCTCGCGTGCGAACGTGAGGACCTGGGCCCGGACTTCCGGGCCTGGCTCCGCAGTTACGTCACCGAGGAGATGTAGCACTTTGAGCAGCGCCGCGACCCCTGACACCGGCCAGGACCGACTCTGGTCGGTGTCCGAGCACCTGGAGGACATCCTCGCGACCGTGCGCCCCCTCGACCCCATCGAGCTGCAGCTCCTCGACGCCCAGGGCTGCGTCCTGGTCGAGGACGTCATGGTGCCGGTGTCCCTGCCGCCCTTCGACAACAGCTCGATGGACGGGTACGCGGTCCGGGTCGCGGACGTGGCGGGCGCGAGCGAGGAGTACCCGGCGGTCCTCACCGTCGTCGGCGACGTGGCGGCGGGCCAGGCCGACCTGCTCCCGGTGGGTCCCGGCCAGGCCGCCCGCATCATGACGGGCGCCCCGCTGCCGCCCGGCGCGGAGGCCGTCGTGCCCGTGGAGTGGACCGACGGCGGGCTCGGCGAGGGCCCCGTCACCGGGATGCGCGCCCGCAGCGCGTCCCCCGAGGGCGCCTCGGGGCAGGTGCACGTCCACCGCCCGGCGCAGGCACGCGCGCATGTGCGCGCGATGGGCAGCGACGTGAGGGCCGGCGACCGCGCCCTGTCCGCGGGCACCGTCCTCGGCCCGCCGCAGATCGGCCTGCTCGCCGCGATCGGCCGCGGGACCGTCCGCGTACGGCCGCGCCCGCGCGTGGTGGTCATGTCCACCGGCAGCGAACTGGTCCAGCCCGGCGGCACGTTGGAGAGCGGCCAGATCTACGACTCCAACAGCTTCGCGCTGTGCGCCGCGGCCCGGGACGCCGGGGCGATCGCCTACCGGGTGGGCGCGGTCACCGACGACGCCGAGACGCTCCGCGCCACCATCGAGGACCAGCTCATCCGCGCCGACCTCCTGGTCACCACGGGCGGCGTCAGCGTCGGCGCGTACGACGTCGTCAAGGAGGCGCTCTCCTCGGTCGGCGACGAGGACGAGGCGGGCGGCGGCATCGAGTTCCGCAAGCTCGCCATGCAGCCCGGCAAGCCGCAGGGCTTCGGCTCCATCGGCCCCGACCACACCCCGCTGCTCGCGCTCCCGGGCAACCCCGTCTCCTCGTACGTGTCCTTCGAGCTGTTCGTGCGCCCCGCGATCCGCACCCTGATGGGCGTGGCGGACGTCCACCGGCCCACCGGCCGGGCGACGCTCCGCACGGAGAAGGCCCTCACCTCACCCGCCGGCCGGCGCCAGTTCCTGCGCGGCCGGTACGCGGACGGGGAGGTGACGCCCGTCGGTGGCGCCGGTTCCCACCTCGTCGCGGCCCTCGCGCACGCGGACGCGCTGATCGTCGTCCCGGAGGCCGTCGAGTCCCTGGAGCCCGGCGCCGAGGTGGACGTGGTCCGCCTCGGCCGGTAGGCCGAGGGCCCCCGGCCCGGGGGTATGGGAGTACCGTGTCGCGCACGACAGGCACGACCAGGAGCGCCGCCACAGCATGAGTACGCAGGACCGACTGACCCATATCGACGAGGCGGGTGCCGCCCGCATGGTCGACGTGTCCGAGAAGGACGTGACCGTACGCACCGCGCGCGCGAGCGGTCGCGTCCTCGTCTCGCCGCGTGTGATCGAGCTGCTGCGCGGCGAGGGGGTGCCCAAGGGCGACGCCCTGGCCACCGCGCGCATCGCGGGCATCATGGGGGCCAAGCGCACACCGGACCTGATCCCTCTCTGCCACCCGTTGCCGGTGTCGGGTGTCGAGCTCGACCTGTCGGTCGCGGACGACGCCGTCGAGATCCTGGCCACCGTGCGGACCACCGGTCGCACGGGCGTCGAGATGGAGGCCCTCACCGCGGTCGCCGTGGCGGCCCTGACCGTGATCGACATGGTCAAGGCGGTCGACAAGGGGGCGGTCGTCACGGACGTGCGCGTGGAGGAGAAGACGGGCGGCAAGTCGGGCGACTGGAGCCGCACGTGACACCCCCACAGCCCGGGCAGCCGGCCACCCCGACCGGGCAGCCGGCCGCCTCCGCAGGGTCGCAAGCCGTCCCCGCAGGGTCGCAAGCCGTCCCCGCAGGGTCGCAGGCCGTCCCCGCCGGGCAGCCGGCTGGTGGTGCGCTGGGCGCCTCGTACAGCGCGCTGGTCGTCACGGCCTCGAACCGTGCGGCGGCCGGTGTCTACGAGGACAAGGGCGGGCCCCTGATCGCGGCGGGCCTGGCCGCGTCCGGGTTCGCCGTCGACGGTCCCTGGGTGGTTCCCGACGGGGACCCCGTGGAGAACGCGCTGCGGACGGGTGTCCGCGCCGGCTACGACGTCGTCGTGACCACCGGCGGCACGGGCATCTCACCGACGGACCGCACCCCGGAGGCCACGCGGCGGGTCATCGCGTACGAGGTGCCGGGCATTCCCGAGGCCATCAGGGCGTTCGGAAGGGAGAAGGTGCCCACGGCGGCGCTCTCCCGGGGCCTCGCCGGGGTCGCGGAACGGACACTGATCGTGAATCTGCCGGGCTCCACCGGAGGGGTCAGGGACGGTCTGGCCGTCCTCGAACCCCTCCTGGTCCACGCCGTCGATCAGATCCGCGGCGGCGACCATCCCAGACCCGCCGACGGTGGGGGTGCGAGCTGAACAGCGCAGCCTGGCCGGTCGAGCTGGTGGACGGCGATGTGGTCCTCAGGCCCATAAAGCTGCGCGACCAGCGAGCCTGGCGCGATGTCAACCGGCGCAACCGGGACTGGCTGCGCCCCTGGGAAGCGACCATTCCGCCGCCCACGCCCAGCGGACCGGTCACCCACCGGCCGACGTACCGGCAGATGGTCCGGCACCTGCGCACCGAGGCGAACGCCGGGCGGATGCTGCCGTTCGTCATCGAGTACCAGGGACAGCTCGTCGGACAGCTGACGGTCGCCGGAATCACCTGGGGCTCCATGTGTTCGGGACACATCGGCTACTGGGTGGACGAGGCGGTCGCCGGACGCGGGGTGATGCCGACCGCAGTCGCACTGGTGTCCGACCACTGCTTCCGGACCGTCGGTCTGCACCGTCTGGAGGTCTGCATTCGGCCTGAGAACGGGCCGAGCCGGCGGGTCGTCGAGAAACTCGGATTCCGTGACGAAGGGGTTCGCCCCCGTTATCTCCACATCGACGGTGCCTGGCGCGACCACCTCGTCTTCGCGCTGACGGCCGAGGAGATCCCCGAGGGACTGCTGGCCCGCTGGCGGCGGACACGCTCGGCGAACACGTCCGAAAACTCACCACGGGACACGCCCCGGAACACTGCGTAAATGAAATAGGTGTTCGAAAATGATCGGTGATCGACCATCCTCGGGCATTAATTTCGCGCTCCCGGCGGCCTGCTGATCGCATCGGTCACAAAAAAAGCTCGAAATATCAGCCAGATCGTGCGACACACCGGCTCAATTGGCAGATGGCCTCATGCAAACCCCTCTACCGTGTGAGGCGTGAGCAGCAGCGGCCTGATCTACGCAGTCATTGTCGGGGCCTGGGCCGCCTACTTGGTGCCGATGTGGCTCCGTAGGCAGGACGAGCTGAACGAGGCCCGTCCGACGGAACGCTTCAGCACCGCCATCCGGCTTCTGTCCGGACGGGCGGGCATGGAGCGCCGGTACGCCAAGGACCTGCAGGCGCGCTCCGCCGAGGAGGCGGAGTACCGCTTCGACCCGGACGGCATCACCGACTCGGTGGACGTCCGGGCCTTCGCCATACCTCCGACCCGTCGTGAAGTACGGGCGGACGCCGGCGACGCGGACGGGACGGGCGGCGTGGGCGATGCGGACGGCACAGGCCGTGCGGACGGCGCGGGGACTCCGGGCAGCGCCCGGTCCGAGCGGTCCGAGCGGTCCGAACGGTCCGAACGGTCCGAACGGTCCGAGCAGTCCGAACGGTCCGAGCGGTCCGAAGCGCACGCGCACGCGCAGGCGCAGCAGGCATCCAGGCAGGCGTCCAACCAGGAGTCGAGGCAGGCCCGGGCGGCGGGTGGCCGGCCCGTGCCGCAGCAGGGCGCCAAGCCCTCGCCGAACCCGGCGTCCCCGCCGAAGGGAGCGTCCCCGTCGGACGGGACGCCCGCGTCGTCCCCCGCTCGGCGGGCCGCCGCGGCGGAGGCGGCGGCACGGGCCCGGCGCTCGAAGGTGCTCGCGCGCCGACGGCGTACGACCGTCATGCTCTTCCTCGCCTTCACGCTCGGCGCGATCGTCGCGGCCGTCGGCGGGCTCGCCTTCCTGTGGGCGCCCGGGGTGCCCGCGGTGATGCTGAGCGTCTACATCGCGTACCTGCGCTCCCAGGAGCGCCGGCGCTTCACGTACGTGATGGACCGCAGGCGGGCCGAGGCCGCGGCGCAGCGGCTCCGGGAGCGGCAGCCGCGCCGGCGGCCCCCGGCCGATCCCGGCGTCGTCGAAGAGCCGGAGGACGGACCCGAGGCGGACACCGACCCCGGTCTGTCCGCGCTCGCCGCCGACCGCCGCGCGCTCGTCGAGCAGACCGACCACGCGGAGTGGGTCGACCAGCAGCGCGAGCGCCGGAACGGGCCCGCGCGGGGCGAGAGCTGGGACCCCGTCCCGGTGCCCCTTCCGACGTACGTGACCGCGCCGGTCGCCCCGCGCGCCACGTCCGACGTCGACCTGGGTGCGCCCGACGCGTGGAGTTCGGCCCGGTCCAGCACGGCCGGGTCCAACGCGGCCGGGTCCGGCGCGGAGCGCCCGGCGGCCGACGAGACGCGGGCCCCCGAGGCGTACGAGGCGGAGGACGAGCCGGACGAGTCCGACGGGGAGGACGGCCCGGACGGCGCGGCGGACGCCCGCCGCGCGGCCGCGGCCCGTCGCGCCCGCGAACGGGGCCGCACACCCCTCTTCGACCAGTACGAGGACGGCGAGCGGCCGCGTGCCGCCAACGAGTGACACCGCCTCGGTGGTCCGCCGGAGGCCCTGCCCCTGACCAGGGGGAGAGCCACCGGGAACGGATTACCGAGCACCCTCACCGGGATGCTAGAGTTTCACTCGTTGCAAGGGCCTGTGGCGCAGTCTGGTAGCGCACCTCGTTCGCATCGAGGGGGTCTGGGGTTCAAATCCCCACAGGTCCACCGCAGCTCGAAGCCCCTGCCGGGGAAACCCGGCGGGGGCTTTTGCGTGCCGTTCGCTGTCGGGTCGCAGCCGGGATTCTCCGGCGCGTTCCGGCCCGAGCCGGCGGTGGCCACGTCCACCGCCGGCTCGGGCCGGCGGGCCTACAGGGGCTTCGCGTAGCAGCGGCTGTCCTCGTGGAAGCGGTAGAGGCCGAACTTGACGCAGGGCTCGTAACCGCTGGACGCGTACAGGGCGATGGCCTCGGGCTGCTTGTTGCCGGTCTCCAGGACCATGCGGGTGCGGCCGGCCGCACGGGCGTCGGCCTCCAGGGCGGCCAGGATGCGGCGGGCGAGGCCGTTGCCGCGGGCCTCCTCGACCACGTACATGCGCTTCAGCTCCGCGTCGCCGTCCGCGTAGCCCTCGTCGTTCTCGTCCTGGGTGCGCCAGCCGCCGGTGGCCACGGGCCGGCCCTGGGAGTCGTACGCGATCAGGTAGAGGCCGGCCGGCGGCCTGAACATCGACGGGTCGAGCGGGGTGACGTCGCCCTCGTCCCCGTAGCGCACAGCGTACTCGGCCTGCACCTGGTCGTTGAGCTTGACGGCGTCGGGGTGGTCGAAGGCGATCGGACGTATATCCATGCTGAGTATCGTATTTCTATCGAATCGGTCGGAACGAGGGTGGAGGCGAGGGTGGAGGCGAGGGTGGAGGCGAAGGTGGACGGGCGCGAGGCGCTCCTCCAGTGTGCCGGTATCGTGCCCGGGTGCTGACTGTGACCTCTGTGAACGTGAACGGGCTCCGTGCCGCCGCCAAGAAGGGCTTCGTGGAGTGGCTGGCGGAGACGTCCGCCGACGTGCTGTGCCTCCAGGAGGTGCGCGCCGAGCCGCAGCAGCTCCCGGAGGGCGTACGGCAGCCGGAAGGGTGGCACGTCGTGCACGCGCCCGCCGCCGCGAAGGGGCGGGCCGGGGTCTCCCTCTGCACGCGCCGCGAGCCCGATCGCGTCCAGGTCGGTTTCGGGTCCGCCGAGTTCGACGGCAGCGGGCGCTATGTCGAGGCGGACCTGCCCGGCGTCACCGTCGCCAGCCTCTATCTGCCCTCCGGCGAGGTCGGTACCGAGCGCCAGGACGAGAAGATCCGGTTCATGGGCGAGTTCCAGGTCTATCTGAAGGATCTGCGCGAGCGGGCCGCCGCCGACGGGCGCGAGGTCGTGGTGTGCGGCGACTGGAACATCGCCCACCGGCCCGCGGACCTCAAGAACTGGCGGGCCAACCAGAAGAGCTCCGGCTTCCTGCCGGAGGAGCGGGCCTGGCTGGGGCAGGTCCTCGACGCGGCGGACGGCGGGTACGTGGACGTCGTCCGCGCGCTGCACCCGGACGTGGAGGGGCCCTACTCGTGGTGGTCCTACCGGGGGCGGGCCTTCGACAACGACTCGGGGTGGCGGATCGACTACCAGATCTCCACGCCCGGCCTCGCGGCCCGCGCCGTCGAGGCGTACGTGGAGCGGGCGGCGACCCACGGGGAGCGCTGGTCCGACCACGCGCCGGTCACCGTGGTCTACGGCCCGTGAAGGCGGACCGGCGACCGCGGGAGCGGGCGCGGGCGCGGGGGCTACGGTCGCCCCGGTCGTAGGAGCTACGGCTCGTAGGAGCTACGGCCGCTCCGGTCGTAGGGGCTGCGGCTCGTAGGAGCTACGGCCGCTTCTGCAGTCGCCGGTCCAGGGCCATCGACAGCTCCGCCTCCACCACGCTCTTCGCCAGGGGCCTGAGGCGTCGCAGGTCCTCCTGGGTGCGGTCCGCGGTGAGGACCAGACCGGTGAACAGCTCGGCCAGGGCGTCGGCGTGTTCGCGGACGCGGCGGGCGGCGGCGAGGATGTCCGCCAGCGGGACGCCCTCGCGGACCAGGGCCGCCGAGGTCTCCAGGAGCCGGCGGCTGATGTGGACGATGTCCGTGCCGTCGGTGGCGAGGTAACCGAGGTCCAGGGACGCGGCGAGGTTCTCCGGGGTCGCCTGGCCCGCGAAGACGTCGGCCAGTTCCTCGGGGGAGAGCCGCACGGGTGTCTCCTCGGTCGGCGCCCCGAGGCCGAGCAGCTCGCCCACGTCGCGGCCGTGGTCGAACGCCTCGGCCAGTTCGGCGATGCCGCTCAGCGTGTGGCCGCGCTCCAGGAGGGCGGCGATCGTGCGCAGGCGGGCGAGGTGGTCCTCGTCGTACCAGGCGATCCGGCCCTCGCGGCGCGGGGGCGGTATCAGCTTCCGCTCGCGGTAGAAGCGCAGGGTGCGCACGGTGATGCCGGCCTCCCTGGCCAGCTCCTCCATTCGGTACTCCCGCTTGTCCGCCACACCGGCACCCTATGTCGTACCGTCGGTAACTTTCCTGCGTGCGACCCCTACCCATCGGTACGGAGCTGTTCTAGTCTCCCCATTGCGCCAGTGTTCACTGGCGCGGTCGTACGCGGCATGGAGGCATCGGGATGACCGAGCACGAACATGTACGGGTGGCGGTGATCGGCTCCGGTTTCGGAGGGCTGGGCGCCGCCGTGCGGTTGCGCCGCGAGGGCGTCACCGACTTCGTCGTCCTGGAACGGGCCGGCAGCGTGGGCGGGACCTGGCGGGACAACAGCTATCCGGGCTGCGCCTGCGACGTGCCCTCCCACCTGTACTCCTTCTCGTTCGCGCCCAACCCCGAGTGGCCGCGCACCTTCTCCGGGCAGCAGCACATCCGGGCCTACCTGGAGCACGTCGCCGACGTCTTCGGGCTGCGGCCGCACCTGCGGTTCGACTCCGAGGTCAAGCTGATGACCTGGGACGCCGAGCGGCTGCGCTGGGTGATCGAGACCAGCAGCGGAACCCTCTCCGCCGACCTCGTCGTGTCCGCCACCGGACCACTCTCCGACCCGAAGGTGCCGGACGTCCCGGGGCTCGACACGTTCCCCGGCAAGGTCTTCCACTCGGCCCGCTGGGACCACGACTACGACCTGCGCGGCAAGCGCGTCGCGATGGTCGGCACCGGCGCCTCGGCCATCCAGATCGTGCCGGCGATCCAGCCCGAGGTCGCGAAGCTCACCCTCTTCCAGCGCACCCCGCCCTGGGTGATGCCGCGCATGGACCGGCCCGTCAGCGGGGCGGAGCGGTCGCTGCACCGGGCGCTCCCCGCCACCGCCAAGCTCCGGCGCGGCCTCCTGTGGGGCATCCGGGAGCTCCAGGTGCACGCGTTCACGAAGTATCCCGACGCGCTGGGCGTGGTCGAGCAGCTCGCCAGGCGGAACATGTTCCGGGCGGTCAAGGACCCGGCGCTGCGGGCCAGGCTCACCCCGGACTACCGCATCGGCTGCAAGCGCATCCTGCTGTCCAGCACGTACTACCCGGCCCTCGCACAGCCCAATGTGGACGTGGTCGCGAGCGGACTGCGCGAGATCCGCGGCTCCACCGCCGTCGCCGCCGACGGCAGCGAGGCCGAGGTCGACGCGATCGTCTTCGGTACGGGCTTCCACGTGACCGACATGCCCATCGCGGAGCGGGTCGTCGGCGCCGGGGGCAGGACGCTCGCCGAGGCGTGGTCGTCCGGGATGAAGGCGCTGCGGGGCGCGACCGCGGCCGGCTTCCCCAACTGGATGACGATCATCGGGCCCAACACGGGCCTCGGGAACTCCAGCATGATCCTGATGATCGAGTCCCAGCTGAACTACCTGGCCGACTACGTACGGCAGCTGGACGCGCTCGGCGGACGCGCCGCCCTCGACGCGCGGCCCGAAGCGGTCGACGCCTGGAACCGCCGTGTCCAGGAGCGCATGAAGCGCACGGTCTGGTCCACCGGCGGCTGCACCAGCTGGTACCTCGACGAGAACGGCGTCAACACGACGGTCTGGCCGGGGACGACCACGGAGTTCCGCGGCGCCACCCGGCGCGTCGACCTGACGGAGTACGACCTGATCCGCCCACCGGCACCGGCACCGGCCGCGCCGGACCCCGTACCCGTGTCCGTGCCGGAGGCGACCGCGCACCCCGCCCGCCGCGCCGAGGAGAAGGCCGAGCGGAAGTCCGACGAGAAGGCCGAGGCGGAGGCATGAGCCGACTGACGAAGGAAGTCTCCGGCCCCTACGCGCCGCCCACCGCCGCGCGCGAGCTGACGGCGGTCTCCGCCGACGGGGCGCGGCTGCACGTCGAGGTGCACGGAGCCGCGGACGACCCGGCCGCCCCCGCGGTGGTCCTCGCGCACGGCTGGACGTGCTCGACCGCCTTCTGGGCCGCGCAGATACGGGCCCTGGCCGCCGACCACCGGGTGATCGTGTACGACCAGCGGGGGCACGGGCGCAGTCCGGCCAACCCCGTGTGCAGTACGGACGCGCTCGCCGACGACCTGGAGGCGGTACTGGCGGCCACCCTCGCACCGGGCGAGAAGGCGGTCCTGGCCGGGCACTCCATGGGCGGGATGACGCTGATCGCCGCGTCCGGACGGGCCGGGTTCCGGGAACACGCCGCCGCCGTACTGCTGTGCAGCACGGGCAGTTCGCGGCTGGTCGCCGAGTCGCTGATACTGCCGATGCGGGCGGGGCGGACGCGGACCTGGCTCACCAAGAGGGTCCTCGGGTCGCGGGCGCCGCTCGGGCCCGTCACACCGCTCGCCCGCCGGATCCTCAGGTACGGGACGATGGGCCCGGGTTCGGCGCCGGCGATGGTCGAGGCGTGCGCGCGGATCGTGCACGCGTGCCCCCGGCGGGTGCGGCACTCCTGGTCGAAGGTGCTCGACCTGCTCGACCTCGACCACGCGGTACGGGAGCTGACCGTGCCGACCGAGGTCGTGGTGGGCACGGCCGACCGGCTGACGCCCGCCGTGCACGCGCGCTCGCTGGTCGCCGCGCTCCCGGACTGCGTCGGCTCCACCGAGCTGCCCGGGATCGGGCACATGACCCCGGTGGAGGCCCCCGACCTGGTCACCGCCCGGATACGG
The DNA here is from genome assembly GCF_019710745.1 of Streptomyces beigongshangae. Taxonomy (GTDB): domain Bacteria; phylum Actinomycetota; class Actinomycetes; order Streptomycetales; family Streptomycetaceae; genus Streptomyces; species Streptomyces beigongshangae. The sequence continues at coordinate 46,660 of NZ_JAHKJW010000016.1, read as the reverse complement.
CACCTGGTCACCACGTACGCGACGAGCAGGGCGAACAAGGAGGGCGTATGAACAGGGCCGGTCTCGAAGGACAGGTCGCCGTCGTCACGGGGGCCGCGCGGGGCGTCGGGGAACTCCTCGCCCGCAAGCTCTCCGCCCGCGGCGCCACGGTCGCGCTCGTCGGTCTGGAACCGGCGGAGCTGAAGGGCGTCGCCGAGCGGCTGCACGGCGAGAGCGGGTACTGGCACGCCGACGTCACCGACCACGAGGCGATGGCGGAGGTCGCGCGGGAGGTGAAGGAGCGGTTCGGCAAGGTCGACATCGTCGTCGCCAACGCGGGTGTCGCCAACGGCGGCCCCTTCGTCGACTCCGATCCGGTGGCCTGGCGGCGGGTCGTCGAGGTGAACCTCATCGGGTCGGCCGTCACCGCCCGGGCCTTCCTGCCCGCGCTCATGGAGAGCCGCGGGTACCTGCTGCAGATCGCCTCGCTCGCCGCGATCACGCCCGCGCCGATGATGAGCGCGTACTGCGCGTCCAAGTCGGGCGTCGAGGCGTACGCGCACAGTCTGCGGGCCGAGGTCGGGTACCGGGGCGTACGGGTGGGGGTCGGGTACCTGTCGTGGACCGACACGGACATGGTGCGCGGGGCCGACCAGGACGACGTCATGCGGGAGTTGCGGCAGCGGCTGCCGTGGCCCGCCAACCGGACGTACCCGCTCGGGCCGGCCGTCGACCGGCTCGTGGCCGGGATCGAGCGGCGGGCCGCCCATGTGTACGGGCAGTGGTGGCTGCGGGGGATGCAGGGGGTGCGCGGGTACCTCCCGGCGCTCATCGGGACGGTCGGGCAGCGGGAGATGCGGCGGTTCGCGCCGCGGCTCTCGAACGTGGGGACGGGGCTCGTCGGGGCCGGCGGCGCGGCCGACGAGAGCGCGCGTGGCGCGACGGGCGACGCGGCGGGCGACGCGGTGGCCGGCACAAGGCCCGGCACGGCGCCCGGCACGGCGGTCGACACCGTGCGTCACCGATCGTGACTGTGCGAAATGCGCGTTATGTCCGGGCGTGTCACTCTGATCGGGTCCGACCCCCTCATCCACAAACAGGAGTGGACCCATGACCGTGAAGGACCAGTTCCAGGACAAGCCCGACGACTTCCAGCGCAACGCGAAGCAGAAGTTCGGTGAGCGCCGCGACGAGATGAACGAGCGCGGGCAGATGCCCGAGCGCGAGCGTCCGGAGCGCTCGGAGCGTCCGGACCGTGAGCGGCCGGAGCGGTCCGAGCGTCCTGAACGCTCCGAGCGGTCCGAGCGGTCCGAGCGTCCTGAACGCTCCGAGCGGGCCGAGCGGCCCGAGCGCATTGAGCGTCGGGTGCCGTCCGAGGGGGCGCGGCGCCAAGCGGGTGTGCGGGAGCGGCTGGAAGATTTCGAGGTCTGAGCCTGCGCTGACGTCCGGCCCCGGCCGGAACCGACGTGGGGTGTCCCTGCTTCTCCGGGGCACCCCACGTTTCTCTGCCGTCGCCTCGTCGGGGCGGGCGGGCTCAAGGGCGGGGCGGCAGGGCGGGACGGGACCGGTCGGGGACGTCCGTGCAGGGGGGCGGGGTGGCGGCGGGGTGCGTGGCCAGGAGGGTCAGGGCCAGGCGGACCGCGTCGTCCAGCTGGGCGTGGCGGCCCTCCGCCCAGTCCAGCGGTGTGCGCAGCACCTCCAGGTCGGGCGTGACACCGCGGTTCTCCACGTCCCAGCCGTACGCGTAGAACCAGGCCGCGTTCATCGGCACCGTGATCACCGACCCGTCGCCCAGATCGTGGCGGCCGGTCATACCGACGACCCCGCCCCAGGTCCGCTGGCCCACCACGGGTCCCAGCCCCAGCAGTTTGAACGCCGCGGTGATCATGTCGCCGTCGGACGAGGTCATCTCGTCGGCCAGGGCGACCACCGGGCCGCGCGGGGCGTTGGACGCGTACGACACCGGCTGGGCGTTGCGGGTCAGGTCCCAGCCCATGACCGTACGGGTGAGCGTCTCGATGACCAGCTCGCTGATGTGGCCGCCCGCGTTGCCGCGTACGTCGACGATGAGCGCGGGGCGCGACACCTCCATGCGCAGGTCGCGGTTGAACTGCGCCCAGCCCGAGCCGCCCATGTCCGGGATGTGCAGGTAACCGCACCGGCCGTCGCTCAGCCGCCGTACCACTTCGCGGCGTTTGGCCACCCAGTCCTGGTAGCGCAGGGGGCGCTCGTCGACGAGCGGAACCACCGCGACCCGGCGCGCACGCCCCGCACCCTCTGCACGCCCCGCACCCTCTGCCTGTCCCGCGCCCTCCGCCGGCACGAACGTCAGCTCCACGGTCGTACCGCCCGCCCCCGCGAGCAGCGGGAACGGACCGGTGACCGGGTCCACCGGGCGGCCGTCCACGTGCGTGAGCAGCGCACCCTCGCGGATGCCCGTACCGGCCAGCGGTGAACGCGCCTTGGAGTCGGAGGAGTCGCCGGGCAGGATGCGCCTGACGGCCCAGCCGCCGTCCCGGCACACGAAGTTCGCGCCCAGCAGCCCCTGGGGCCGCTGGTAGTGCGGCGGACCCTCGTCGCGGCGCGCGGCGGAGACGTACGCGTGCGAGGTGCCCAGTTCGCCCAGCACCTCGCGGAGCAGGTCCGCGAACTCGTCGGGGGACGCGACCCGTTCGACCAGCGGGCGGTACTGGTCCAGGATCCCCGGCCAGTCGATGCCGCACATGCCCGGTTCCCAGAAGTAGGACCGGACGAGGCGGCCCGTCTCGGCGTACGCCTGGCGCCACTCCGCGGCCGGGTCGACCTCGTGCAGGATGCGGCGCAGGTCGATCCAGACGGTCGTGTCGCCGTCGCCCGACTCGGTGGACGGAACGGCCCGCAGCTCCCCCTCGTCCACCACGACGAGCCGGCTGCCGTCACCGCTGGGCGCGAACCAGTCCAGGTCCTCGACGAGTTCGGACTTCTTCGCCCTGGAGAGGTCGAAGTGCTCCAGGGTCGGCCGCCCGCTGGTGTCGTCCGGGTCGGCGAAGGTCTCACCGAGCGCCCCCGAGATCGGCCAGCGCAGCCAGACGAGACCGCCGCCCGCGACCGGGTACAGCGCCGAGTACTTGGAAGCCGTGACCGGGAAGGGGGTCACCCGGCTCGCCAGCCCTTCGGTCTCGACGGTCACGGCGCTTCCCGCCGCGCCCCGGCCGCCGTCCTCGCCGTCGTCCTCGCCGTCGCCCCCGCCGTCGTCCGGGCCGGAGGCGCCCGGACCGGAGGTGCCCGCGCCCGTGTCGTCCCCGGCCGGGTCCAGGCCCCCGGCCGCCGGCCGGCCCTCGGGCGTCAGCGCGAACGGGGACGGGGTCGCCGAGGACAGCGGTACGAGATAGGGGCGGCAGCCCAGCGGAAAGGAGAGGTCGCCGGTGTGGACGTCGTACACCGGGTCGAAACCGCGCCAGGAGAGGAAGGCGAGGTAGCGGCCGTCCCGGGTGAAGACCGGGTTCTCGTCCTCGAAGCGGCCGTTGGTGACGTCCACGATCACGGGCGCGCCCGGCCCGGGGATCCGCGCCATCCTGATCCGCCGGAGCGTGCGGCCGATTCCGGGGTGCGACCAGGTCAGCCACGTACCGTCGGGGGAGAAGGCGAGATCGCGCACGGGCCCGTTGACGGACCGGACGAGCTCCACGACGGTGCCGGCGGCAGCTTCTCCCCCGGCGGGCACGTCGACGAGGAGCAGCCGGCCGTCGTCCGAGGCGATCGCGAGCCGCTCGCCCGCCGGATCGGCGACGAGTTCCAGGACGCGGCCCAGCGCGCCGCAGGCCGGCCGGCGCGGCGCGCGGGTGCCCGACGCCCGCGGCAGGTACGCGATCTCGACCGCGTCCTCGCCCGCCGCGTCCGTCACGTACGCCACCCGCCCGCCCGGACCGAGCATCTCCGGCAGCCGGACGCGGACCCCCGGCGTGTCCGCGATGGTGCGCGCCGGACCGTCGCGGTGCGTGAGCCAGTACAGGCTGCCGCGTACGACGACCGCGCTCGCCCGGCCCGTCTCGTCCACGGAGACGCCGTCGACGTGCTGGGCGGCCGGCACCTGGTAGGGCCGCCGCCCCGCGCGCGGACCGCCGAGCCGTACGTCCAGGCGCCGGGGCCGCGCGCCGGGGGACAGGTCGTCGACGGTCCACAGGTCGCCCGCGCACTGGTAGACGACCCGGGTGCCGTCGCTCGACGCGTGCCGGGCGTAGAAGGCGTCGTGGTCGGTGTGGCGCCGCAGTCCGGAACCGTCGTACCGGCACGAGTACAGGTTGCCGATGCCCTCGTGGTCGGAGAGGAAGACGATCCGGCCGCCGACGAACATCGGCGCGTGCAGATGCCCGCCGAGGCCGTCGAGGAGGCGCTGCCCGTGCAGCCAGAGCCGCCCGGTGGCACCGCCGCGGTAACGCTTCCAGGCGGCGGGCTCGTGCGGGGGCGTACCGGTGAGCAGCAGCGTTCTGCGTTCGCCGGCAATGTCGGCGACGGCGATGTCGGAGACGGGACCCCACGGCAGCTTGCGGCCGGGCCCGCCGCCGACGGGCACGCTGTAGGCCCAGGTGAAGTACGAGAAGGGCTCGCCGTGGGAGGCGACGGCGAGGATGTCGCAGGAGCCGTCCCGGTCGGGGGGCGACCAGCCGCAGACCCGGGTGTCGGCGTTGCCCCAGTAGGTGAGCCGCCGGGCCGGACCGCCGTCCACGGGCGCGAGGTGGATCTCCGGGACGAGACTGCGCCAGGACGTGTACGCGATGTGCCGTCCGTCGGGGGAGAAGCGGGGGTGCCCCACCTTCGTACGGTCGACGGTGAGCCGCCGGGCGCGGCCGGTCCCGTCGAGGGGGGCGACCCACAGATCGTCCTCGGCCACGAAGCAGAGGCGGCCGCCGCCGACGTGCGGGAAGCGCAGATACCCCTCGGTCCCGGGCCTGCTCCCGGACCCGGTGGGGTACTCGTGCTCGTGCGCGCGCTCGTCACTCACCCACCCATGCTTTTCCGGTGGGCGGGGCCCGGCAACTCGTGGTTGCCGCGGTTACGTGACCCAGCACACGTACGAAACGGTTTCGTTTCGCTTGCTTACCGGGGTATCTTCGTAAGCGTACGAAACAGTTTCGTTCGAGTGGGAGCGGTGAGCTGGATGGCTGAGACAGCAACGACGCGTCGCAGCCGGATCACGCCCGAGCGCGAGGCCGAGCTGTACGAGGCCGTGCTCGACCTGCTCCGCGAGGTCGGTTACGACTCCCTGACCATGGACGCCGTGGCGGCCCGCACCCGGTCCAGCAAGGCCACCCTCTACCGCCAGTGGGGCGGCAAGGCTGAGCTGGTGGTGAAGGCGATCCGGCACCACAAGCCGGTCGACATCTCCGGTGTGGACACGGGTTCCCTGCGGGGTGACTTCCACCTGCTGATCATCCGCCAGGACGACTGCCGGATGGAGCAGGACTCCGCGCTGATGCGGGCCCTGGGCATGGCGGTGCACTCGAACCCCGACCTGCTCGCCGCCCTGCGGGAGTGGCTGGTCGAGCCGGAGATGGAAGCGATGCGCCAAGTGGTGCGACGTGCCGTCGACCGCGGCGAGGTCCGTGCGGACAACCCCGCGGTCGACTACGTGCTGCACATGGTCATCGGTGCCTTCGTGGCCCGGACGATGATCGACAACGAGCCACCGACCCAGACCTTCCTGTCCTCGTACATCGACGCGGTGGTCCTCCCCGCCCTCGTCGCCTGATCTCCCCCGACCTCCAGTTCCCACCCCTCACCCATCACGCACACCTCCCCACGCACGTGCACCTGACGAGACCGCTCACGTCGTCGGGCCGATGGTCCCTGCCCTGACGCCGGCGCCACCGCCGGCCGCCACCGACCTGATCGGGAGTACGCCCTCGTGGCCACGTTCCTCTACAAACTCGGCCGGACCGCCTTCAGGCGGCGCCACTTCGCCGTCCTGATATGGGTGGCACTGCTGACGCTCGCGGGTGTCGGCGCGGCCTCCGCGCCCGCCCCGGGCACCACCTCCTTCTCCATCCCCGGCACCGAGGCGCAGAAAGCCTTCGACCTGCTGGAGCAGCGCTTCCCCGGCGCCGGCGCCGACGGCGCGACCGGACGCGTCGTCTTCAAGGCGCCCGAGGGCGAGAAGATGACGGACGCCGAGAACAAGGCGATCGTCGGGAAGACCGTCGAGGAACTGGGCGACGGTTCCGAGGTCGCCTCCGTCACCGACCCGTTCACGACCAACGCCGTGAGCAAGGACGGGACGGTCGCCTACACGTCGGTGAAGTACGACGTCCCCGGCATGGAACTCGCGGACTCGACCAGGGACGCCCTGGAGACGGCCGGTGACGACGCCCGGGCCGCCGGACTGACCGTCGACGTCGGCGGCGACGCGCTGGAGGCCGGGGCCGAGATGGGCATGGCCGGTGAGATCATCGGCCTCACCCTCGCCGCGATCGTCCTCGTCGTCACCCTGGGCTCCCTGATCGCGGCCGGACTTCCGCTGCTGACGGCGATCGTCGGCGTCGGCATCGGCGTCTCCGTCATCACCGCCCTCGCCAGCACGCTCGAACTCGGCGACACCACCTCGATCCTCGCGCTGATGATCGGCCTCGCGGTCGGCATCGACTACGCGCTGTTCATCGTGACCCGCTACCGGGCCGAGCTGGCCGAGGGTCGCGACCACGAGGAGGCGGCGGGCCGCGCCACCGGCACCGCGGGCTCGGCCGTGGTCTTCGCGGGCCTCACGGTCGTCATCGCCCTGGCGGGCCTGGCGGTCGTCAACGTCCCGATGCTGACCAAGATGGGCCTCGCCGCGGCGGGCACGGTCGTGATCGCCGTCCTCATCGCGCTGACGATGATCCCGGCACTGCTCGGTTACGCGGGCAGGAAGATCCGCCCGGCGGGCGAGAGGACCAAGAAGACGGCCTCGTCCGAGAAGGCCACCGGGCCGGTGAAGCCCAACATGGGCACGCGCTGGGCGAGCTTCGTCATCCGCCGCCCGGCCGCCGTGCTGCTGCTCGGCGCGGTCGGCCTGGGCGTGATCGCCGTACCGGCCTCCCAGCTGGAACTGGGCCTGCCCGACGACGGCTCGCAGCCCACGTCCACCACCCAGCGCCGGGCGTACGACCTGCTGTCGGAGGGCTTCGGACCCGGCTTCAACGGCCCCCTGATGATCGTGGTCGACGCCAAGGACAGCGACGACCCGACGGCCGCCTTCGGCGACGTGACCGACGGCATCAAGGGTCTCGAAAACGTCGTGACGGTCACCCCGCCGGTGCCCAACAAGGCCGGCGACACCGCGACGATCACCGTGATCCCGGCCTCCAAGCCGTCCTCGGCGCAGACCGAGGACCTGGTGCACGCGATCCGCGGCCAGGGCGCCGCCGTCGAGGCGGACACGGGCGCGAAGGTGCTGGTCACCGGCACCACCGCGATGAACATCGACTTCTCGCAGAAGCTCAACGACGCACTGCTGCCGTACCTGGCCCTGGTGGTCGGTCTGGCCTTCCTCCTCCTCATCGTCGTCTTCCGCTCCGTCCTGGTCCCGCTCAAGGCGGCGCTCGGCTTCCTGCTGAGCGTGCTCGCCGCGCTCGGCGCGGTCGTCGCCGTCTTCCAGTGGGGCTGGCTGGCGGGTCTGATGGGCGTCGAGGAGACCGGCCCGATCATGTCGATGATGCCGATCTTCATGGTGGGCGTGGTCTTCGGCCTCGCGATGGACTACGAGGTGTTCCTCGTGACCCGCATGCGGGAGGCGTACGTCCACGGCGAGTCCCCGAGCCAGGCGATCGTCACCGGCTTCCGGCACAGCGCCCGGGTCGTGGTGGCCGCCGCGGTCATCATGATGGCGGTCTTCGGCGGCTTCATCGGCGCCAGCGACTCGATGATCAAGATGATCGGCTTCGGCCTCGCGATCGCCGTCTTCTTCGACGCCTTCGTGGTCCGCATGGCGATCGTCCCCGCGGTCCTGGCCCTCCTCGGCAAGAGGGCCTGGTGGCTCCCGAGGTGGCTGGACCGCGCGCTCCCGAACGTCGACGTGGAGGGCGAGAGCCTCAGGACCCTCGACGACGACCCGAGGAACACGGACGAGGACGACGAGGACAGGGAACTGGCCCGCGCCTGACGCGCAGCCGGACACCCGTCACAACCAGCCGGTGAGGGCTCCGTGGGGACGGGCGGCCCTCACCGGCTCCTTTTGCCGGCCGCCCGTTCGGGACGCGTGGTCGTCCGGACCGGTTCTACGACGCCGGGACCGGGCCGGTGGCCGAAAGCGCGGCCACGCACCAGCTGTGCGCCGCGCCCTCGGTGGATCGGCCGGCCCCGGTCACCGTGGCGAAATGCCGCCAGTAGCGGCTGAAGAGCGGGACGGTCCAGCGCAGGGCGTCCGCCAGGAGAACCCGGAAACCGGGACTGTCCGTCTCGCCCCGGCCTCGTGCGCACGCGCCCGCGAAGGCGTCCAGCGCTGCCCCCGGCCGAGGGGCCAGTCCTCGTGCCAGGGCGTCATGGGCCAGTTCGCAGGCGTCGACCAACTCCGCGTACAGCGACGCCTTGTCCCGCGCGTGGGAAGCGGCGTAGTACTTCGGGAAGCCCGGATGCGCGGCGAGCACGTGCATCTCCGCGTAGGCGAGCGCCGTTTCGGGTGTCGGCTCGCGCGGCGGATCCGCAACCGCCTGCGCGACGACCGCGGCGGCCAGGCTGCGAGGGAGGGACCGGGGAAGCATGGTCTCCCAGGTCCGCAGCAGGTCGTCGTGGGCGTGCGGCAGTCTCTGTACCCGCGCCAGCACCTCCAGACGCCGTAGCCGCTCCGTCTGGGAACAGTCGTCCAGCGCTTGCAAGGTGGCCTGCTGCCAGCGCAGCCGGTCCAGCCGCGACTGCACCTCCTCCAGTTCACCCGCCACCAGTTCGGCGAGCTGCACCTCACCGTTCACCACTCGCGTGATCGTGGCGATCGGCAGGTCCAGGGCCCGTAACCGCCGGATCAGTTGCAGACGCTCCCGGGCGTCCGCACCGTATCGGCGATGGCCGCCCGCGCTGCGCCCGGCCTCCGGCAGAAGTCCGCTGTCCGAGTAATAACGGACCGTCTTCACCGGCAGATTCGTCGACGAAGCCAACTCTCCGATGCTCCATGTGTCTTGCGTCACAAGTACTTGAACCTCCAGTGCGCAGGAGGTTTTACCGTACAAGTCGTCGACCGGAGAGGCGGAGATGTATATCGGCCTTCCGGGAGACCGGAATGCGAATGGGACAGAAGGAGGAGGATCACGGTGAAGAAAATCCGGAGTCGGGCGGGGATTTCAATGGCCGCTCTCGGGATGGTGGCGGCCATGTCCACCCATGCCGCCGCGGATACCGGGAGCGGTGCTGCTTCGGCGCCGACCACCCCGGGCGTCCTGGCCACCCACGCCGTCGAGACGAGTGATGGCAGGCCTGGCGGACGCCTTGAGTTCCGCACCGAGGGGGACGTCGTCACGGTGAGCGACCAGCAGGCGAACGACGGCCACGCGGCCCAGGGTTACGTGTACGAGTACATCAGCCCGACCCTGCGTGGCGACCGGGTCTACACACTTCGCGACAACGGCTCCGACGGTGTGCCGAAGATCGCGCGGGAGTCCGACGGTGGCAGCCACAACCTCAAGGAGGACCAGATGTACTGGTTCCGGATCTGTCTGGTCGGCCCCGAGGACGGCCTGTCGGGCTGTGTCTGGAAGGCTTGGGGGAACGTGGGATAGGCGTAACCACGCGTCCCCCTCTTACCGGTTCCCACCGGCGGGAGGGGGAATGCGCGTATTCACGCCGATGAGCGGCGGCAGTGATGCGGCCGCGTCTTCGTGCTGACGCTTTTCCGCCGTGCCGGAGACCCGCATTCATTCGGCTTCCGGATTTCCCGACGTGGTTCCTTTTCGCCCGACGGGCTGCTGGACGCCCGGCGCGGCCCCTCCCCGTTCGGCTCCCCGTACCGTCCGCCATCGAGCCGCCTCGCCGCCGCCCCGCCGCACGCAATCGGGATGTGGCCCCCACCGGGAACCGGCTAGCGTGCCCTCCATGACCGCCGCAGAAGAGCCGAACGCCGCCCACCCCCGCTTCGCCGAAGCCCTCGGCGCCCTCGGCCTCGACGACCTCGGGCCACGGATCCGCCGCTTCCCGGACGCCACCCGTACGGCCGCCGAGGCCGCCGCCGCACTCGGCTGCGACCTCAGCGAGATCTGCAAGTCGCTGGTCTTCGCGGCGGACGGCGTCCCGGTCCTCGTCCTCATGGACGGCGCGTCCCGCGTGGACCTGGAGCTCGTACGCCAGGAACTGGGCGCCGGGAAGGTGACCCGCGCCGACGCGGACCTGGTCCGGGAGGCGACGGGTTACGCGATCGGTGGCGTGCCCCCCTTCGGACACCGCAGCAAGACCCGCGTACTGGCGGACCGCGCCCTGCTGGACCACGACGTCGTGTGGGCCGCGGCGGGCACTCCGTACGCGGTTTTCCCCATGGACCCGAAGACCCTGATCGCCCACGCGGGCGGCACGTTGGCGGACCTCCGCGAGCAGGCCGGGTGACGGGGTGACGAGGCGCCGGGGTGACCCCGCCGGTCACCCCGGCACCGTCCCGGCAAGGGTCAGACGGCGGCGGCGGTCGCAGAGCGGCATCGCTGCTGGGGGTGAACCCTGTCCAGCTCAGCCACATCGAGTCAGGTCTCACGGGGGTGAGCGAGGAACGCCTGCGCCAGCTCACGTCCCATTACGCGTGTGCGGACAACGAGTTCATCGATGCCCTGGTCGCGATGGCCACGGACCGGACACGCGGCTGGTGGGAGGAGTACCGAGGGGCGCTGTCCCCGCCGTTCCTCGATCTCGCCGAGCTGGAACACCATGCCAAGTCCCTGCGGGAGGTCCATTCCTCTATATTCCCGGCCTCCTCCAGACTGAGGAGTACGCCCGCGCCGTCTATGCCTACCGTGTGCCCGAACTTCCGGAGCACGAGCTGGAGTTGCGCGTACGCCACCGGATGCAGCGCAAGGTGTTCCTCCAGGGCGTGGGTGGCATCCCGTACGAGGTGATCATCCATGAGGCAGCGCCACGCATCATGGTCGCCGACCGTGCCGCCGCACGAGTTCAGCTCGCTCGCCTCGTCGAACTCGCTGAAACGGATCAGGTGATCGTGCGCGTCATCCCGTCCGCCCGTCGGGGACGCCGTCGAGCGCACGCAGCAGTTGCCGTTCCCGGGCGGTCAGCGGGGGACCGGACAGCGGGGGCAGCGGAGGGCCGCTCAGGGCGGCCAGCACGGTCGAGGGACGCAGCAGCCGGGCGGGGCCCGCTTCGAGGCCGGTGACGTCCCACAGCGCGGAGGCCACCCGGTAGGAGCCGGTCGCGGCTCTCATGACGCGCCGGGTGTAGCGGGCCGCGAGGCGGTCCGCGGCGGTGGGCGCGCCGCCGCGGACCCCGGGGTACAGCACGTCCTGGCTCACGGCCAGGCTCCACGCCGCCTCCACGTGGGCGGCCGCGGCGCGCTGCGCGGTGCGGGCCAGGCCCGGGGCGAGGACGCCGGTGCGCCGCAGTTGACGGCTGAAGGCCCGGGCGCCGAGCGCGGCCACGCTCATGCCCTGCCCGTAGGCCGGGTTGAAGGTCGCCAGCGCGTCACCGAGGACGAGCAGGCCGTCCGGCCAGGTGCGGGACTTCTCCAGGTACCGGCGGACGTTGCTGGTACTGCGGCTGACGGCGACGTCGGTGACCGGCCGGGCGCGGGAGATGAGCTGTCCGACGATGGGATGGGACAGGCCCAGGGTGTACCGCAGGAAGCCTTCGGGGTCGGCCGGGGGCTCGCCGCCGCGGGAGCCGGCGAGGCTGACCATCCAGTGGCCGTTCTCGACGGGCACGATCACGGCGCTGCGCCCGGGGCGCCCGGTGTACGGGTCGGCCTGCACCATCGTCAGGGGGAAGTGCTCGGCGCCCGGCGGGACGCGGTAGAGGCGGGTGGCGTTGACCAGGCCGGAGTCGACCGTCCTCTCCTCGATGCCGGTGAGGGAGAGGTCCTCCAGCCACCGCACGACGCGTGAGCCGCGCCCGCTGGTGTCGACGACGAAATCGGCGGCCAGTTCCGCCCGGCCGGACGCGGTCCGCAGGTGCAGGCCGCTCACCCGGTGCGGGTCGCCGATCAGGCCGAGGGCCTGCGCCCGACGGATCTCGACGTTGCCCGTGTGCCGCAGGACGGCCGTGCGCACCGCCCACTCCAGCAGGGCCCGGCTACAGGTGATCATGTGGTGGGCGCTGTGGCGCCAGCGGTGGAACCAGCCCTCCGGGGTCAGGACCACGGCGCCGGAGCTCAGGGAGATCGCGTGGGCGCCCGCGGCCAGCAGGTGTTCCCGCACGTTCACACCGGGGAGCAGGTCCTCCATGGCGGCCAGGCCGCCGGGCATCAGCAGATGCGCGTGCCGGCCCTGGGGAACGCCCTTCCGGTGTTCGGGGCCCCCGGGCAGGTCGTCGCGCTCCACCACGGTGACCTCGTCGACGTACGGGGACAGGGCCGCCGCCGCGAGCACTCCGCCCAGTCCGGCTCCGATGACGACAGCTCTCCGCATGACTCTCCTCGTGTTCGATCACGTGATGCCGTCGGCGGCGTACCGCGCGGCACATGCGGTACCGGGCGGCACATGCGGTACGCGCGGCGCACGCGGCACGTCTCATACGACGCCCTCGACGGCCCTGGAGCCCGCGGCCGGCCGGTCGGACGCGGTCAGCGCCCTGGATATGTCCTCAAGACCGGCGACCTCGGGAAGGCGCCCCGCCATGCGGCCGTCCTGGGACGGCCGCCGCCCCTCGCGTTCGGCCCGCGCCGCCGCGACGATGACCGCGGCCCAGGCCGCGGCGTCCGCCTTCCGCCGGTCGCCGGTGCTCCGCAGGGCGGCCCCGAACACCGCTTCGTACAGACCGCGGTCGGACCACCCGTCGAGGAGATGGTGCAGCCCGTTGTTGATGCTGGTCCGGCGCCATGTCAGCAGTACCGCCGGAGAGGCCCAGGGCGGGCGGCGCAGCCGCAGGCCGCGGCGGGTCAGCAGCTCGTCCAGCTCACGGTCCAGCGGCTCCAGGCGCACGAAGGACCGCCAGGAGCGCCGCCACAGCGCCAGTGCCTGGCCGACCAGGGGGATCAGGATGCCCACGACCGTCGTCACCGCTCCCAGGCCGGCGAGCCCGGGACTGAGCCGGGTACCGAGCGCCGACCAGTCCTGCCCGCACCAGCGGGCCACCACGGCCGCCAGCTTGGAGACGCTGTAGCCCGCGCTCACCACGGTGCCGACCCCCAGGGTGAGGAGGCCGGCCCGCAGCCGGCCCCGCACCTCCCGGGCCCAGTTGAGCGACCACACGGCGGTCACGGTGACAGCCGTCAGATGGGCGAGCAGATAGAGCAGGATCATCACGGAGACGAACGGGGTGGTCGCGTAGTAGGTGTCGAAGTCGGTGCGGCGCTCCACGGGCGCGTCTCCCGCGGCGAACGTCACCGCGATGCCGGCCAGGACGAGCGCGTAGCCGAGGACCCAGCGGCGGGCGGTACGGCGCACGTTCGGCCCGCCGCGCCAGTGGACGATCAGGACCAGCGACGACGCGCTGTAGGCGGTGATGGCGGCGTAGGTCAGCGGGGCCGCCAGGTTGGGCACGTTGGTGATGCGGTTGACCGCTCCCACGGTGGGAGGGGCGCCGAGCAGGAAACACAGACCGGCCAGGGCCATGACGGCGCAGATGGTGCGCAGGAAAGGGTTGCGCCGGTCGCGCACCAGGTCGGACAACTTCACCGACAGGCCGAACCACAGCACACCGCAGCTGAGGTAGTTGATCACGATTGCCGTCCTCGGTGACGGAGAGCAGCGGGAGTGTCGAACAGGACCTCGGGGTCCGCGGGTGACGGCACCCGGACGGGATCGATCAGGGCGCCGGCCGGGCGGCGCGTCTCCGTGCGGGTCCGCCCCCGCTTCCCCGTGAAGGATCTTCTCCGGGGATTCCTCATGGTCACGGTGGGCACCCTGTCCGCGTCGGGGGCGTCAACTGCCGGTCTCGGTCCGGGCGATCATCACAGCCCACTGTTCGAGCTTCCCGCCGCGTGTGCGAGGCGCTCGACGGTCTCGGCGAGCCGGGCGTACGCGTCTGCTGCTGCCACCGGGATCTCCCGAGCGCGCGGTCCGAGTGGGACACGGGGTGGCGGGAGACCTCCGGGCCCGCCGTGCACCGATGTTAAGTATCCCCGCCTTCCATGGCTAGCCTGAGCCTTCCATGGCCAGCCCGATCGACATGTCGGTGCGCACCGCGGCCGCCGGGACCGACGGCGTCGCCCGGGGCCGACCGCGTCGGCTACGACGACAGCGCGGCCCGTACCGCCCGTACCAGCGCCTGGGCCCGCGGGTCCGCCGTCACCGTCTTGCGGAAGCCGTTGGTCACGTAGGCGAAGGCGATGCCCGATTCGGGGTCGGCGAAGCCCAGGGAGCCGCCGCGGCCCGGGTGGCCGAAGGAACCGGGGCCCAGGAACGGCGAGGCCGGGCCGTGGAGCATGTAGCCCGGTCCGAAACGGGTGTTGACGACCAGGACGCGGTCCGGTCCCGCGGACTCCTCCGTGCGGGCCGCCGCCAGTGTCTCCGGTGTGAACAGACGGGCGCCGCCACCCCCGACCCCGCCACCCCCGACCCCGCCGCCCTCGACCCCACCGATCAGGGACGCGTAGAAGCGGGCCAGCCCGTCCGCCGTCGCGATGCCGTTCGTCGCGGGGAGCGCGGCCGCCCGGTACGCCGGGTCGTTCTGGTCGGGGAACGGGCTGATCGCGGCGAAGGCCCGGCGGGTGAGCGAGTCCGGGTCCTCGTACGCCGCCACCACCGACCGCTTCGGACGCGCCCGCAGCGCCCCGTCGCCGCCCGTCCCCGGCGTCTCGATCCGGCCCACCCGGCCGGCCCGCCCCGCCTCCCGCTCCGGCAGCCCGACCCACAGGTCCGCGCCCAGCGGCCCGGCGATCTCCCGGGCGATCCAGTCACCGATGCCGGCGCCCGTGACGCGCCGCACCAGCTCACCGGTCAGCCAGCCGTACGTCAGCGCGTGGTAGCCGTGCGCGGTACCCGGCTCCCACACCGGCGCCTGGCGTGCGACGGCCTCGGCGCCCCGCAGCGGGTCCAGCGACTCCCCGGCGGTGAGCGGCCGGTCCAGGACCGGCAGTCCGGCCCGGTGCGAGAGCACCTGCCGCACCGGTATCCGCTCCTTGCCCGCCGCCTTGAACTCGGGCCAGTACTCGCCCACCGGCGCGTCCAGGTCCAGCAGGCCCCGCTGGTGCAGGAGCAGCAGCGCGGCCGCGGCGACCCCCTTGGTGGCCGAGCGCACGATCTGCGCGGTGCCGTGCTCCCAGGGCTCCGCGGGCTCCGTACCGGTACCGCCGTCGAAGTCCTTCGTCCCGGCCCACAGGTCGACGGCCTTGTGCCCGTCCCGGTACACGGCGACCGCCGCGCCCCGGTCCCCGAGCGCGTCGAAGTTCCGTACGAACGCCTCCCTGACCGGCTCGAAGCCCTCGGCCACCGTGCCGTTCACGTCCACCACGTCCGTACCCCTCACCGCTCCCGTCGCGCCGCGCACGCGTCGCGCTTCTCACGCGCCCATTGTCACCGAGCGCGGATCGAAGCCGAACGGCAGTTCCAGGCGGTGCTCCCGCATCAGGTCGTCGTCCGAGAGCAGCTCGCCGGTCCGGCCGTCCGCCGCGATCACGCCCTCGCTGAGGATCAGGGCGCGGGGGCACAGTTCGAGGGCGTACGGCAGATCGTGCGTGACCATCAGCACGGTCACGTCCAGCGAACGCAGGATGTCCGCGAGTTCGCGCCGCGAGGCCGGGTCGAGGTTGGACGACGGCTCGTCCAGGACGAGGATCTCCGGCTCCATCGCCAGGACGGTCGCGACGGCCACCCGGCGCCGCTGACCGAAGGAGAGGTGGTGCGGCGGGCGGTCGGCGAAGGCCGCCATGCCGACCTGTTCCAGCGCGGTGCGCACCCGCGCCTCCAGCTCCGGCCCCCTCAGCCCGGCGGAGGCCGGCCCGAAGGCCACGTCCTCGCGGACGCTCGGCATGAAGAGCTGGTCGTCCGGGTCCTGGAAGACGATGCCGACCTTCCGCCGGATCTCCGCCATGTGCTGCCGGCCGACGGGCAGCCCGGCGACCGTCACGGTCCCGGCCCCGGCGGTCAGGATGCCGTTGAGGTGGAGCACGAGGGTCGTCTTGCCGGCGCCGTTCGGACCGAGCAGCGCCACCCGCTCGCCCCGCCCGACGGTGAAGTCCACCCCGAAGAGGGCCTGGTGCCCGTCGGGATAGGCGAAGGCCAGCCCGGCCACCTCCAGGGAGGGGACGGGGGCCGCGGAACCGGTCGAAGAGCCGGGCACAGGAGTCACAGGGGGCACAGGGGTCACAGGGTCCATCCCAGCAGACATACGACGAGCGCGGCGGCCGGCAGGGCGAAGGCGTACGACCACTGCGCCCGGGACGCGGTCATCTCGTCGATCACCGGCATCGAACCGGTGTACCCCCGGCTGACCATGGCGAGGTGCACCCGCTCCCCGCGCTCGTAGGAGCGGATGAAGAGGGCGCCCGCGGACTTGGCGAGGACGCCCCAGGACCGGACGCCCCGCGCCTCGAAGCCGCGCGACTCCCGCGCGATCCGCATCCGCCGCATCTCGTCCGCGATGACGTCCCCGTACCGGATCATGAAGGACGCGATCTGTACGAGGAGGGGCGGCAGCCGGAGCCGCTGGAGGCCCAGCAGGAGCTCGCGCAACTCGGTCGTCGAGGCGAGCAGCACGGACGCGGCGACGCCGAGCGTGCCCTTGGCCAGCACGTTCCAGGCGCCCCACAGGCCGTTCACGCTCAGGGACAGGCCGAGCACGTCGACCCGTTCGCCCTGCGCCACGAACGGCATCAGCACGGCGAAGGCCACGAACGGCACCTCGACCAGCAGCCGCTTCAGTACGGAACCGGCCGGGACGCGGGCCGCGTACGCCACGGCCGCCAGCAGCAGCGCGTACAGCCCGAACGCCCACATCGCCTCGCGCGGGGTCGACACGACGACCAGCACGAAGGCGAGGACGGCGGCGAGCTTGGTGTGCGGCGGCAGGGCGTGCACGGGCGAGTGCCCGGGCCGGTAGAGCCGGTGCGCGTGACCCGCGCCCATGTCAGACGGATTTCCCGGCCTGCGGCGAACCCGGACCGGCCTGCGCCGAACCCGGACCGGCCTGCGCCGAACCCGGACCGGCCTGCGCGTCGGGCGTACGGCGCCTGCGGACGGCCCAGAAGACGCCCGTGCCCGCGACGACCGTGACGCCCACGCCGATCACGCCCGCGAGGCCGCCGGACATCCGGGCGTCGCCGAGTCCCTCGACGCCGTAGTCGGCGAGCGGGGAGTCCGCGGCGGCGTGGTCCTCGACCTCGGCGTCGATGCCCTTGTCGGCGGCGACCTTCTCCAGGCCGTCGGGGCTCGCCGAGGCGTAGAAGCTGACGACACCGGCGAGGACGAGCGAGGTGGCGAGTCCGGCCAGCCACACCTTGCGGTGGGACCGGGCGGCGGCCGCCGGGGCGGGCCCGGTGGCGGGGGCGGCTCCGGCGGGGGTGTCGACCAGTTCACCGTTCACCCGCAGCTTCAGCGGCGCGGTCAGCCCGCGGGCCCCGTACACGAGATCCGGCCGTACGGCGATGACGGCGCCGACCGTGAGGGCGGTGATCGCGGCCTCGCCGATGCCGATCAGGACGTGGACGCCGACCATCGCGGTGAGGACCCGCCCGATCGGGACGTCCGTGGTGCCGCCGATCGCGTACACGAGGGTGAAGGCCGCGGCGGCCGCCGGCACGGAGATCAGCGCGGCGAGGAACGCCGAGACGGTAATGGACCGGCGCTTCCTGGGCAGGAGTTTTACGAGGGAGCGGAAGACGGCGTAGGCCACGACCGTGGTGACGACCGCCATGACCGTGATGTTCACGCCCAGCGCGGTGAGGCCGCCGTCCGCGAAGAGGATGCCCTGCATGAGGAGCACGACCGAGACGCAGAGGACCCCGGTGAAGGGGCCCACGAGTATCGCGGCCAGCGCGCCTCCGAGCAGATGTCCGCTGGTGCCGGCCGCGACCGGGAAGTTCAGCATCTGCACGGCGAAGATGAACGCGGCGACCAGCCCCGCGAGCGGGGCGGCGCGCTCCTCCAACTCATGCCGTGCCCCGCGCAGGCCGACCGCGACGGCCGCGGCGGCCACGACGCCGGCTGCCACGGAGACGGGGGCGTTGATGAATCCGTCGGGAACGTGCATGGAGGGCTCCGCTTCCGGGGGCAGACCTGCTGGCCATAACCGTTCGATGATAGTGGCCTAATGCGAACAGCTTGCAAGAGCGAGGTGGACCCGAATGCGACTACGACTCACGTGGAGGCGAGTAGAGGGAAATGTGCGACATTAGTGGGTAATACGCACAAGGAGGGAGCGATCGATGTCCGTCGTTGAGCAGTACGCGCGCGCCCACATCGTGACGGACGAGGCGCAGGATCCGCCCGCCGTGCCGGTGGCCCTCCGCTACGACCCCGAGGCCGACCCCCGCCGGGTGCGCGTCGTGCTGCCCGGCCGCCACGAGTGGGTCTTCGCCCGCGACCTGCTCGAACAGGGGCTGCGGGACCCGGCCGCCGCCGGTGACGTACGCATCTGGCCCTGCGGCCGGGCCCAGGCCGTCATGGAGTTCCGCTCGGCGAGGGGGGTGGTGGTCGTGCAGTTCGACACGAGGACGCTGATCCGCTTCCTGCGCCGGACGTACACGGCGACGCCGGTGGCCGGCTGACCGGTCCGGTGGACCGGACCGGTCCGGGACAGCCGCTCGTGAGGCGGATCAGCCGCTCGTGAGGCGGATCAGCCGCTCGTGAGGCGGATCAGCTGCCGGCCTTCAGCAGCGCCGCCACGATCGGGCCGGCCGCCTCGCCGCCGTGGCCGCCCTGCTGGACCACGCCCGCGGCCGCCAGGTCGCCCTTCCAGGCCGTGAACCAGCCGTTGGGCTTCTTCTGGTTGTCGACCTCCGCGGAACCGGTCTTGGCCCCGAAGTCGGGACCGAGCCCCGCCATGGCCTCGGCCGCCGTGCCCGCCGCCGCCGTGTACTGGAGCAGCTCCTTGAGCTGGGCCCGCGTACCGGCGGACAGGGAGCGGGGCGCCGTCGCGAGGGTCCGGTCGTCGACCGCCGGAGGGACCAGGTAGGGCTGGCGGAACGTACCCGTCTTGGCCGTGGCGACGACCGACGCCATGTTCAGCGGATTCATCCGCACCCCGCCCTGGCCGATCAGCGAGGCCGCCATCTGGGCCTGCGACTGCACCGGCACCGAGCCGTCGAAGGTCGGCACCCCGATGGCCCAGTTGTCCAGGCCGAGGCCGAACACCTGCTGGGCCTGCTTGGTCAGGTCGTCGTCGCTCAGCTTCTTGGCCTGGCTGATGAAGGCCGTGTTGCAGGAGCGCGCGAAGCTCGCCTTGAACGTGCCGTCCTTGATCTCGAACTTGTCGTCGTTCTGGAACTTCCAGCCGCCGTACGTCGAGTACTTGGGACAGGGGTGCTCCTTGTTCGTCGAGGCGAGCCCCTTCTCGATGAGCAGCGAGGCCGTGACGATCTTCATCGTCGAGCCGGGGGCCAGGGAGCCCTGGAACGCGGTGTTGAAGCCGTGCCCCGAGTTCGCGACGGCGAGGATCTCGCCGGTCGACGGCTTGACGACCACCGCCGACGCCCTGGGCTTCGCCGCCACCTGCTTCTCGGCGGCGGCCTGGAGGGCCGGGCTGAGTGTCGTACGCACCGTGCCCGGCGTGCCCTCGCTCAGCTCCAGCAGCGTCTTGTCGGGGTTCTTGCCGCCGGCCGCCTTGATCCTCTCGGCGGTCTTGGACCCCTTGCCGTCCTCGGAGTCCGCGCCGTCCCCGGACCCGGCGCGGACGACCCGCAGCTCGACGCCCGCCTTGCCGCCGGCCTTCTTGCCGTACTTCTCCCGCAGGCCGTCGAGGACCGTCCCGAGCGAGGGGTACCCGGCGGCCGTCAGCTCGCCGCCGTCCCGGTCCAGGGCCTTGACCGGGGGCGTCCCGGCCTCGCCGGTGACCAGCCTGTCGCCGTCCTCCAGCTCCGGGTGCACGACCGCCGCGTGCCAGTCGACCAGCGGCTTGCCGTCCTCCTCACGGCGTACGACGGTCAGCTCGGACTCGTACGCGAGGGGCTCGGACAAGTTCTTGTACGCGACCGTGCCCTTGACGGAGAACGGGACGGTGTCGCGGGAGCCGCCCGTGCCGCCGGAGCGCTTCTTGACCGTGTCGGCCGTGCTGGCGGTGTCGGCGGTGAGTGTCACATCCTTGATGCGCGCCTCCCTGCCGTAGCCGGTGAGCAGGGCGGCCGCCGCCCTGGTGTCGTTCGTCGCGGCGGCGGCCTTCCGCACGTCACCGCTCTGCCAGGCCGTGAGGAACGCGGTGGCCGTGGAGCTCACCTCGGCCGCCGACAGCGGTCCGGTCTTCACGGGCTTCGCCCCGGCGGACGAACCGGCGTCGGCCGACGCGCCACCACCGCCGTACAGGGCGTAGCCGCCGAGCCCCGCACCGCCGACGACAACGGCGACCACCCCGCCGATGACGGCGGGCTTCGTCCTGCCGCGCTCAGGTGCGCGCCTTCTGTTCCCCACGACTTCCGTTTCCTCCGCTGCTTCCCGACGCCCTGCACCCTCGACGGCTCTCACCCCGATGGCCCTCGTCCTCGGTGGTTCTCCGTGAGAACGAGAGCACCACCCTAGGGTCCCGCCCTGCGCGGGTGAGTTCAGCCACCTGTCCGTAGCACGGCTGCGACAATCGGACCCGCCGCGTCCCCGCCGTGTCCGCCCCGCTCCACCATGGCCGCGACCGCGAGGTCGCCCCTGAAGCCGGTGAACCAGCTGTCGGACATCTCCTCGCCGTCGACATCGGCGGAGCCGGTCTTGGCGCCGATGTCGCCGCCGAGGCCGGCCATGGCCCGGGCGCCGGTGCCGCTGGTCGCGGTGAGCCGCATCATCTGCTTCAACTGGGCCGCGGTGCCGCTCGGCAGGCCGCGGGCGGTGGCCAGCCGCCGGCCGTCCAGCTTCGGCGGCACGAGGTAGGGCTGGCGGAACGTGCCCGTGATCGCGGTCGCCGTGACGGAGGCCATGTTCAGCGGGTTCATCTGGACCTCGCCCTGACCGATGGCATTGGCCGCGCGGTCCGGGCCGCCGGACGCGGGGACGCTCCCGTCGAAGGAGACGATGCCCGTCTTCCAGTCCTTGCCGAGACCGAACCGCTCCCGCGCCTCGGTGCTGAGCGACTCGTCGGTGAGGGGTCGTTCGTCGGAGCCGTCGATGAGCTTGACGAACGCCGTGTTGCACGAGCGCGTGAAGCTGTCGGCGAGCGTGGCGCCCTCGTCCGGTTCCATGCCGGTGAGGTTCTTGAACATCTGGCTCTGCCAGGTGGCGGTCGCCGGACAGGGCGCCGGGCCGTTCATCGTGGTGACGCCGTTGTCGATGAGCGTCGCCGCGGTGACGATCTTCATGGTGGAGCCGGGGGCCACCTTGCCCTGGAAGGCCGCGTTGAACCCGTCCTCGCGGTGGTTCGCGACCGCCAGCACCTCGCCGGTGCTCGGCTTCACGGCGATCACGGACGACTGGGCGTACTGCTCGGCGGCCTTCTCCGCCGCCGCCTGCACGCCCACGCCGATCGTGGTGCGCAGCCTGCCGGCCCTGCCCTCGGCGAGCGTCACCAGCGGGGTGTCGCCCGCGTCCTCGCCCGTGCCCTCATCCGTGTGCCGGACGGCGAGCTCGACCCCGGGGGAGCCGCCCGCCTTGTCGCCGTACCGGTCGCGCAGGGCGTCGAGCACGGGACCGAGCGAGGGGTACTCCTCCTTGGTCAGGACGACGCCGTCGCGGTCCACCGCCTCGATGGGCGGGCTCGCCGACTCGCCCGTGACCAGCGTGTCGCCGGTCTTCAGGTCCGGGTGCAGGACGGACGGCCGCCAGTCGACGAGCGCCCGGCCCGTTGTCCGCCCCCGCACGACTGCCAGCTCGCTCCTGTACGCGAGCGGCTTGCTCTTCCCCTCGTACGACACGGTGGCCGCCACCGAGAAGGGGACGGTCGTGCCCGTCGCCGTGCCCGGGGTGACCTTCACCTTCCCGATGTGCGCCTGGCCCGCGTAGTCGGCCAGCAGGACCCTGGCGACCTCCGCGTTGTCGGTCAGGCCCGCGGCCGCGGCGGCGTCCCCCCGTTCCCAGGCGGCGAAGAACTTCCCGGAGGTCTCCCGGACCTCGTCGGCGGACGGCGGCCCGGTCCTCTCCGCACCGGCCGCCGAGCTCCCGCTTCCGTCCCCGTCCCCACTGACGGCGCCGACTATGTTGTAGGCGCCGTACCCGGCGCCCCCCACCATCACAGCGAACACCCCGCCCACCATGGCGGCCTTGACCCCGTTGCGCATCACGCGCCCCCTCCCCGGACCCTCCCCGCACATCTTTCTGAACACGTTCAGAAAGATGTCTGTGGGTCGCACTGTATGCGGGGAGAGTGACGGAAGGGGATGGTGTTCCCGGATCGTTGCACCCGGTTCTGTACCCGGACCCGTGCCCGGCCCTGTGCCCGGCTCCGGGCCCGGCGGTCACCGTCCGGGGCCGGTGCGGTGTCGGACGGCAAAGCGGCGGGCGTCGCACGCGATCCGTCAGCACTGGTCCATTCCGGCGGGTGGATCATAGGGGGTGAAAACGACTGAGGCCGGAACGTTTCCCCAATCTCCGACCACGTCGCCCTGGGCCCAGTACCAGATGTCGTTGCCGCCTGAATGCTGGTCCCCGTACCCCCAGCAGTTGAAGGTGCTCCACGGTGTTTCGAGATACTCGACCCGACGTGAGGAGTAACTTCGATGCTCGTACATCGGTGTATGCGCGACGTTACTGCAATACAGCTTCCCACCGCTCGTGTAGCAATCGGCGGAAAGCGGTTCCTGCCCTGCTGCCGCTCTGATGTGTTCCTTGCTCGGCGTGGCGTGAGCCGGCCCCGATGCCGCAAGTGAGCCAATCGTCGCCATGACGGTGACCGCGGTTGTCGCAATCGATGCGGACAGCTTCATTGTGTTTCCCCTCCGGGATTCCCGACCGCCGGTGACGCCGGTCGGCAATGACGGCAAGGCGATACAGCAGGGCGATACAGGAAGGTGATAGGGCAGGGTGATACGGCAAGCGGTGGGCGGGCCGTCTTCGACGAGAGGCCCGCCCACCTGCTCACTTTGCCTTGTCCGACTTTTTCCCAGCCGTCAGCAGGTCCCGATGGAGTGGGCGTAGACGATACGGCTGGCGGTGCCGAGCGTGGTCTCACCCTGTCCGACGCACCGGTATTCCTCCTCGTAGGACCAGTTGATGTCGATCTCGATAATGACCGAGCCCGAGCCGCAGTGACCGTAGTAGGCGGTGTCGCTCGTCTCGTAGTAGCCACACGCCATGGCGCCGGCGCCCCCTGCGGGCGCGGCCTGGGCGGCCCCGGAGAGTGCCGTACCCGCGAGGATCGCAGTACTGAAGGCCGTCGCGGCGACGCGGAGCGACTTGCTGATGTTTTTCCGCATGAGAGGTCCCCACTAATCGAAGTCGATGGAATAAGGAGTGGGTGTCTCGCGTTCACGGAGACACGCACACAGGCACGACATCAGGCTCACAGGATGTACCGCCGTTGTCAGGGGGCCCGATGATGAAAGTTCTCTTCGATTAGTAAGCTGAGCTTATGGCCGCAGGTAGGCAGGACGGGGGAGGAGCTGCTGTGTCAGCGGAACCGAGCATTCACCAGTTACGGCTGTTCCTGGCACTGAGCGAGGACCTGCACTTCGGGCGCACCGCCGCGCGCATGTTTATCAGCCAGTCCGCCGTCAGTCAGCAGATCCGGGATCTGGAAAAGCGTCTGGACGTGCGGCTGTTCGAGCGCACCAATCGGGCGGTCGATCTCACCGTGGCCGGCCGGGCACTTTTTCCCGAGGCCCGGAAGGCGATCGCAGCCGTCGACCAGTTGCGCAGCGTCGCCGACGCGCAGTCCCGTCAGCTGTCTCACCGGATCGTTGTAGGAACCGTTGGAGCCGAGGCTGCCATGCCGCGGACCCGTGCCGTCCTCCAGATACTGCAGGACCGCCAACCGCAGACGGAAATTCAGGTGGTCACTCTGAATTTCCTCGACCACATGAACGCCCTCTTCCGACGGGAAGTCGACATCGCCTTCCTGCGTCCTCCCGTTCCGGACGGCATGGAACTCCACCGACTGGCCTCCGAACCGCGGGTCGCGTGCCTGCCTGCCAGTGATCCCCTGGCGGCTCTGCCGCGGATCGCGCTGGCCCAGGTTTCCGGCTACCCGGTGGTCGACATGCCCGCACAGGTACCGCGGGTGTGGTGGGACTTCTGGGCGGTGGACCCGCGCCCCGACGGCAGTCCCGTGCGGTACGGGCCGGTCGTCAACGACATGGAGGCACTGCTGCACAGCGTGGCCGACGGGGAGGCGATGTGCTTCCTCCCCGCCGCTGCCCGTGAGTTCTTCCCCCGCCCCGGCGTCCGGTACGTCGACGTCACCGACCTCGAACCGTCCACCTCGGCACTGGCCTGGCTCGCGAGCCGTCGGGACGAGCCCACCATCGCGGAGGCCCGGAAAGCCGCAGACGCCGTTGGGTGACCACCGAAGCCGTGTGTCAGCCGCCGGACCCGACGGCGCCGACGAACGCCGTCCGGGCGGCGGCGCCGATGACGGGGACGGAGGGGGCTTGCCGTCGAGGTCCTGGACGACGCCGGGGACGTCGTCCAGGACTTTGCGGGGCAGCCCTCAGACCCAGGTGTCCAGCCACATCCGGGAGCGCCAGCTGTCGATGGGGATCGCCTGGCCCGTGTAGATCGGCCAGAAGTAGATGAAGTTCCACGCGATCAGCAGGATCAGGACGCCCGCCGTCGCCGCGCCCGCCACCCGGCGGCGTTCCGTGGAGCCGGGCGGGCCCAGGATCGCGCCGGTCATCATCGCCACCGCCAGGCACAGGAAGGGGAGGAAGACGACCGCGTAGAAGAAGAAGATCGTGCGTTCCTGGTAGTGGAACCACGGCAGGTAGCCCGCCGCGACGCCGCACGCGATCGCGCCCGCCCGCCAGTCGCGGCGGAAGAGCCAGCGCCACAGGACGTACAGGACGGCGAAGGCCGCCGCCCACCACAGGAGCGGTGTGCCGAGGGCCAGCACCTCGCGGGCGCACTTCTCGCCCGCGTCCGTCGGGCAGCCGTCCTTGCCGGGCAGCGGGGACTCGTAGAAGTACGAGACGGGGCGGCCGGTGACGATCCAGCTCCACGGGTTCGACTCGTACGTGTGCGGGGAGTGCAGGTCGACGTGGAAGTCGTACACCTGGGTCTCGTAGTGCCACAGGCTGAGCCACCAGTCGGGGAACAGCCAGGACCAGTCGCTGCTGCGGCCGTCGGCCGTGGCCCAGTTGCGGTAGTAGCCGCCCTTGCCGTCGGCGGCGGACAGGAACCAGCCCGTCCACGACGCGATGTACGTGACGACCGCCACCGGGACCGTGGACAGGAACGCCCAGCCGACGTCGCGCCTGAGGACCGACAGGTAAGGATGGGGGGCGCCCGCCACGCGTCGCGCGCCGAAGTCCCACAGGACCGTCAGCAGGCCGAACGCGGCGAGGAAGTACAGGCCGTTCCACTTGGTGCCGATGGCCAGGCCCAGCATCAGCCCGGCCGCCAGGCGCCAGGGGCGCGGGCCGAGGCGGGTGGTCGCCGCGGTGTGCGGGTCCGGCCGGACGATCCCGTCGGCGTCCCGCGGGAGGGCCGCCGCGAGGCGCTCCCGCGCCCTGTCGCGGTCGACGAGCAGGCAGCCGAAGGCCGCGAGGACGAAGAACATCAGCACCTGGTCGAGCAGCGCGGTGCGGCTCATCACGAAGTGCAGGCCGTCCACGGCCATCAGCGCGCCCGCCAGGCACCCGAGGAACGTCGAGCGGAACAGCCGGCGGCCGATCCGGCACAGCATCAGCACGGACAGCGTGCCGAGCAGGGCCGTCATGAACCGCCAGCCGAACGGCGTGAACCCGAACATCCACTCGCCGAGCCCGATGACGTACTTGCCGACCGGCGGGTGGACGACGTAGGCGGCGTCCGTCGGGATCCTGACGTCCCCGCCGTTCTGCAGGATCAGGTCGTTGGCGTTCTTGGCCCAGTTGACCTCGTACCCGCGGTGGATGAGCGCCCAGGCGTCCTTGGCGTAGTACGTCTCGTCGAATATCACCGCCTTCGGGCCGCCCAGGTTCCAGAACCGCATCAGGCCCGCCACCAGCGTGACGAGCAGCGGACCGCCCCACGCCGACCAGCGCACGACGCGCCCGGCGGCCTCGGGGCGGAGCCCGATCACGGCCCACAGACGCGGGCCGGGTTCGGTGTACGCGGGCACGAGGCGGTCGCGGACGTCGTCTGCGGGCCCGGCCGTGTAACCGAACCTGCGCAGCCGCCGCTGCCACGACGGCCGCTGCTCTTCGACGTCCTGTCCCTGCCGGGTGTCCGTGGAGGACGCGGTACTTGTCACCGCGCCATCGTAGGGAACAGGTCTGTGCGAGTCCCGCGGGCCGTCCCTGCGAGGATGGAACCGTGACAGGAACCCTCGTACTCGCAGGCACACCCATCGGGGACATCACGGACGCACCGCCCCGGCTGGCGGCGGAGCTGGCGGGGGCCGACGTGATCGCCGCCGAGGACACCCGGCGGCTGCGGCGGCTGACCCAGGGCCTGGACGTACAGCCCTCGGGGCGGATCGTGTCGTACTTCGAGGGCAACGAGTCGGCGCGTACGCCCGAACTCGTCGAGGCGCTGGTGGGCGGGGCGCGCGTGCTGCTCGTGACGGACGCCGGGATGCCGTCCGTGTCCGACCCCGGATACCGGCTGGTCGCCGCCGCCGTGGAGAAGGACATCAGGGTCACGGCCGTCCCGGGCCCGTCCGCCGTGCTCACCGCGCTCGCGCTGTCCGGGCTGCCCGTCGACAGGTTCTGCTTCGAGGGCTTCCTGCCGCGCAAGGCCGGCGAGCGGCTGTCCCGGCTGCGGGAGGTCGCGGGCGAGCGGCGCACACTCGTGTACTTCGAGGCACCGCACCGGCTCGACGACACGCTCGCCGCGATGGCGGAGGTGTTCGGCACCGACCGGCGGGCCGCCGTCTGCCGCGAGCTGACCAAGACGTACGAGGAGGTCAGGCGCGGGCCCCTCGGGGAACTGGCCGCCTGGGCCGCCGAAGGGGTGCGCGGGGAGATCACCGTCGTCGTGGAGGGCGCCCCGGAGGTCACCGAGGTGCTCGACGCCGACGAACTGGTGCGCAGGGTACGGGTGCGCGAGGAGGCGGGGGAGCGGCGCAAGGAGGCGATCGCCGCGGTCGCCGCCGACGCGGGGGTGCCCAAGCGGGAGGTCTTCGACGCGGTCGTCGCGGCGAAGAACGCCTCGCGGCCCGCCTCCTGAGACCCCCGCCTCCTGAGACCCCTGCCTCCTGAGACCCCCGCCTTCCGGGTCCCTCCCCTCCTCCTGACTTCTGGTCCCGTCTCCGGAGGCCCACCGGACACGGCCGGCCCGTGGCTCACGGCCGGCCCGTGGCTCACGGCCGGCCGCCCGGCGCCATGAGGGAGTACGGGGCTGCTTGAGGGGGCGCGCGATGTCACAAGGGGGCGCGCGGCCCCCATGCGAGGGCAAAGGACCGCCGGGAAGGGCAAAGTCCGAACCGGCTGCCGAGGGCCGTCCGGCAAGGAACGGCCAAGACGGTTCCAACACTCGGCAGGAGTGGTGCGTTCATGTCGGCCGGGGCGTCCACTGGAACAGGACGCACCCGTCCTCGTCCAGCGGACAAGAGGAGCTGGCATGAGCGAGATCGCAGGGCAGACCGGTCGGACCACCGGCGGACCCGCACCCCGGACCACCGCGGCCGACACGGCCCACGAGTCGTATTCCTTCGCCTGCATGCGCTGCGGGCACGGCTGGGAGCAGTCGTACGAGATCGAGCACCACTTCGACGCCGACGGAGCGGAGTTCGTGACGTACGTGGCCGACGGCCTGGTCGTGCCGTCGCCGCTGAGCCGGCCGAACTGCGTGAACTGCGACGGCCACCTCGTACGCATCATGCGGGCGGGCCAGGTGTCCTCGGCGCAGAACTCGATGCGCCGCACCCTGTCCGTGCCGCCGATGAAGCGTGCCGTGGCCCCCGCACCGCCCGAGCAGGTCCCCGCACCGCCCGGGCAGGTCCCCGCACCGTCCGGGCCGGCGACGGCCAAGGTTCACCACCGCTGGCACCTCTCCGGCCTGCTCCACCCGTTCCACCACCGCAGGACGGTGTGACCGCGAGGGCCCTGCGCCCGCTTCGTAGGATCGGGGCATGCCTTCCCACACCGAAGCCCCGCCGCCACCGGACCCCCTGCGGGTCCCGGTGGCGGACTCCCACACCCATCTCGACATGCAGACCGGCACGGTCGAGGAGGGCCTCGCCAAGGCCGCGTCGGTCGGCGTGACGACGGTCGTACAGGTGGGGTGCGACCTGGCGGGGTCACGCTGGGCCGCCGAGACGGCCGCCGCCCACGACGCCGTCCACGCGGCCGTCGCGCTCCACCCGAACGAGGCGCCGCGCATCGTGCACGGTGATCCCGACGGCTGGTCCCGGCAGGGGGCACGGCAGGCGGGGGGCGACGGCGCACTGGACGAGGCGCTCGCCGAGATCGACCGGCTCGCCGCCCTCCCGCAGGTCAAGGGCGTCGGCGAGACCGGACTGGACTACTTCCGCACCGGCCCCGAGGGCAAGGACGCCCAGGAGCGGTCCTTCCGCGCCCACATCGAGATCGCCAAGCGGCACGGCAAGGCGCTGGTCATCCACGACCGGGACGCCCACGCCGACGTGCTGCGGATCCTGAAGGAGGAGGGCGCGCCCGAGCGGACCGTCTTCCACTGCTACTCCGGCGACGCGGAGATGGCGGAGGTCTGCGGCCGCGCCGGCTACTACATGTCGTTCGCCGGGAACATGACCTTCAAGAACGCGCAGCCGCTGCGGGACGCCCTCGCCGTGGCGCCGCTGGAACTCGTCCTCGTCGAGACCGACGCGCCCTTCCTGACCCCCGTGCCGTACCGCGGACGGCCCAACGCCCCCTATCTCGTTCCGGTCACGGTCCGCGCCATGGCCGCCGTACGGGGTCTGGACGAGGACGCGCTGGCGACGGCGCTCTCCGCCAACACTGCCCGCGCGTTCGATTACTGAGGCATAACGGCCGACGCGCTCCCGGAGGCCGGCCGGGGGCGTGTCGTCACCCTGAGTGGCCGCGCTGCTTTGGAGAGTGACGATCGCTCCGCTAGGTTCTGTCCGCCCACCCGCCTCCCACCCTCTGCTGAAGGAGTCCCGCGGGCGTACCTCTCTCCACCGGTTCTTCTGGAGCGTGTCGTCGTGAGCAGTGCGCAGTACGAGACGTATGGCCCGGCCCGCCCGACATACGAGAACCCCTGGCCGTACGGCCAGGGACACGGCTACGGGCACGGGCACGGCTACGGCCCCGGCCACCCGGACACGTACCGGCCCGCGTACGAGTACGGGGCCGGTCCCGGGACCGGAACCGCGTACGAACCCTGGTACCAGCCCGGTTACGGGCCCGCGTACGAACCCGGGTACCCGCTCCGGGCCGAGCACGAGCACGCGCGCAAGCACGAGTGCGAGGACGAGGACGGACCCGAGTGCGGGGACGGGGGCGAGCACGGGGGCGAAGACAGCGATGAAGACAGAGACGACAGAGAAGACAGAGACGGGGATGGGGACGGGGACTGGGACTGGGACGGCAGCGGGGACGGGAATGCCGGCGGGCCCCGGCGGGGCGGGCGTATCGAGGCCAAGCGGGCCGCCCGGCGCCGCAGGAGCGCGGACCGGCCCGACGTACGGAAACTGCTCCCGCAGGCGCTGGTCGTGGCCTTCCTCGCGGGCGGCACCTCCGCGTTCGTGGCCGACGACAAGGCGGTCGAACTGACCGTCGACGGCCGGCCGCGCACACTGCACACCTTCGCGGACGACGTCGGCGAGCTGCTCGCCGACGAGGGGGTCCGGGTGGGCGCCCACGACGTGGTCGCCCCCGCCCCCGGGACCGCCCTGTCCAGCGGCGAGGAGATCGTCGTGCGGTACGCGCGGCCCGTGCGGCTCACCCTCGACGGGAAGCGGAGCGACGTGTGGACGACGCAGCGCACCGTGGAGGAGGCGCTGCGGGAGTTCGGGGTACGTGCGGAGGGCGCCTACGTGTCGGTGCCGCGCGCCCGGCGGATCGGGCGGGCGGGGCTCGCACTCGACGTCCGCACCGAGCGGGCGGTGACGGTCATGGCGGACGGGCGGGCCCGGACGGTCCGCACGAACGCGGCGACCGTCCGGGAGGTCGTGGCGGAGGCCGGGGTCGTCCTGGACGCGCAGGACACCCTGTCCGTCCCGGCCGGGAGCTTCCCCCGCGACGGGCAGACGGTGACGGTCATGCGGATCACCGGCACGAAGGAGATCCGCGAGGAGTCGATCCCCTTCGAGGTGCGGCGGACTCCGGACCCGGGGCTGTTCCTCGGCACCGAGGTCGTGGAGCGCGCCGGGCAGCCCGGACTGCGGCGCGTCACGTTCGCCCTGCGGACCGTCAACGGCGTC
The DNA here is from genome assembly GCF_019710745.1 of Streptomyces beigongshangae. Taxonomy (GTDB): domain Bacteria; phylum Actinomycetota; class Actinomycetes; order Streptomycetales; family Streptomycetaceae; genus Streptomyces; species Streptomyces beigongshangae. The sequence goes on along the minus strand of NZ_JAHKJW010000016.1, from coordinate 16,042 downwards.
CGGCAGAGGCCGCGGCGGCTGCGGACCGAGGTGGTGCGCGAACCGCAGGCGCAGGAGGTGAAGGTGGGCACGAAGCCGCTGCCCCGGTCCGTGCAGGGGGCGGACCACCTGAACTGGCAGGGGCTCGCCGACTGCGAGTCCGGCGGGCGGGCGGCGGCGGTCGACCCGTCCGGGACGTACGGGGGGCTCTACCAGTTCGACACGCAGACCTGGCACAGCCTCGGGGGAGCGGGGCGGCCGCAGGAGGCGTCCGCCGAGGAGCAGACGTTCCGGGCGAAGAAACTGTACGTGCGGCGGGGGGCGAGTCCCTGGCCGCACTGCGGGAGCCGGCTGCACGACTGAGACGCGGCCCGTCCACGCGGCCCGTCCACGGGGGCGGGGGGCGGGTGCGGGTCCGGTGCGGGCCCGGTGGGGGCCGGTCGCGCAGTTCCCCGCGCCCCTGGAGGCGGGGCCGCGCCCTGCCCGACCGGTGCGGGGCCGGTCACCCGTACCCTTGGGGCGTGACCAGCCCCGCCTCCGACGCCCTCCTGGGACCCGCCGACATCCGCGAACTCGCGGAAGTCCTCGGCGTACGGCCCACCAAGCAGCGCGGTCAGAACTTCGTCATCGACGCCAACACCGTGCGGCGCATCGTCCGGACCGCGGACGTCCGCCCCGACGACGTGGTCGTCGAGGTCGGACCGGGCCTCGGGTCGCTGACCCTGGGCCTCCTGGAGGCGGCCGACCGCGTCGTCGCCGTCGAGATCGACGACGCGCTCGCGGGCGCGCTGCCCGCGACGATCGCCGCCCGCATGCCGGACCGCGCCGAGCGCTTCTCGCTCGTCCACGAGGACGCCATGAGGGTGACCGAACTGCCGGGTCCCGCCCCGACGGCCCTCGTCGCCAACCTCCCGTACAACGTCGCCGTCCCGGTGCTGCTGCACATGCTCGACACCTTCCCCAGCATCGAACGCACGCTCGTGATGGTGCAGGCGGAGGTCGCCGACCGGCTGGCCGCCCCGCCCGGTTCGAAGGTCTACGGCGTGCCCTCCGTGAAGGCGAACTGGCACGCCGAGGTCAGACGGGCCGGGTCGATCGGCCGCAACGTCTTCTGGCCCGCCCCGAACGTGGACAGCGGGCTCGTCTCGCTGGTCCGGCGTACGGAGCCGGTCGCGACGACCGCCTCCCAGCGCGAGGTCTTCGCCGTCGTGGACGCCGCCTTCGCCCAGCGGCGCAAGACCCTGCGGGCCGCACTGGCCGGCTGGGCCGGTTCGGCCCCGGCCGCCGAGGCCGCCCTCGTCGCGGCCGGCGTCTCGCCCCAGGCACGCGGCGAGGCGTTGACGGTGGAGGAGTTCGCACGGATCGCGGAGAACAAGCGATGAGCGTGACCGTACGGGTCCCCGCCAAGGTCAACGTCCAGCTCGCGGTGGGCGGCGCCCGCCCCGACGGGTTCCACGACCTGGCCAACGTCTTCCTCGCGGTCGGCCTGTACGACGAGGTCACGGCGACCCCCGCCGACTCCCTCCGGGTGACCTGCGAGGGGCCCGACGCGGCCCGGGTGCCCCTGGACCGTACGAACCTGGCGGCCAGGGCGGCGGAGAAGCTCGCCGCGCGGTACGGCCGCCGGGCCGATGTGCACCTCCACATCGCCAAGGACATCCCCGTCGCCGGGGGCATGGCGGGCGGCTCCGCCGACGGCGCGGGCGCGCTGCTCGCCTGCGACGCCCTCTGGGGCACGGGGGCCTCGCGGGAGGAACTCCTCGACATCTGCGCCGAGTTGGGCAGCGACGTACCGTTCAGCCTGGTCGGCGGGGCGGCGCTCGGCACCGGGCGGGGGGAGCGGCTGCGGGTCCTGGAGGTCGGGGGGACCTTCCACTGGGTGTTCGCCCTCGCGGACGGCGGGCTGTCGACGCCGGCGGTCTACGGGGAGTTCGACCGGCTCACCGCGGGGGCGCGGGTGCCGGAGCCGGCCGCCTCCGACGAGGTGCTGAAGGCTCTGGCGGCGGGGGACGCGGCGGGGCTCGCCGCCGCGGTCTCCAACGACCTCCAGGCCGCCGCGCTGTCCCTGCGGCCGTCGCTGGCCTCGACGCTGGCCGTCGGCGGCGGGGCCGGGGCGCTGGCGTCGCTCGTGTCGGGGTCCGGGCCCACGACCGCGTTCCTCGTCCAGGACGCCGGGGCCGCGCGGAAGGTCGCCGAGGCGCTGGTGGGCTCCGGGACGTGCCGTGCGGTGCGGGTGGCGGCGGGGCCCGTGCCGGGGGCGGTCGTGCTCTGACACCCGCCCGCCTGCCTACTTACCTACCCGCTCGCCCGCCTGCCTGCCCGGCCGCCCGGTTCGCGGGCGTCGTGGGCCGGCTGCGGGTCCGGTGGCGGCCGGGCGCGCCCGCGCGGCGGAGCCGCATACGGACACGGCCCCGCGCCCCTGACGGGGTGCCCCGTCGACGGGGCACCCCGTCAGGGGCGGGCGGAAGGATCATCGTTGGGGGCGGCTACCCTGGAAGGTCGATCGATCCCCCTTGTCAGGAGTGCGATGGCCGTCAATCTGGTCAATGTCGAGGCAGTCAGCAAGGTGTACGGAACCCGTGCGCTGCTCGACGGAGTCTCCCTCGGCGTGTCCGAAGGGGACCGGATCGGGGTGGTGGGCCGCAACGGCGACGGCAAGACCACGCTGATCCGCATGCTCGCCAAGCTGGAGGAGGCCGACACCGGGCGCGTCACGCACTCGGGCGGCCTGCACGTCGGCGTGCTCACCCAGCACGACTCCCTGGACCCCGCGGCCACCGTGCGCCACGAGGTCATCCGGGACATGGCCGACCACGAGTGGGCGGGCAACGCGAAGATCAGGGACGTGCTGACGGGCCTGTTCGGCGGGCTCGACCTGCCCGGCTTCCCGCAGGGCCTCGACACCGTGATCGGACCGCTGTCCGGCGGCGAGCGGCGGCGCATCGCGCTGGCCAAGCTGCTCATCGAGGAGCAGGACCTGATCATCCTCGACGAGCCCACCAACCACCTGGACGTGGAAGGGATCGCCTGGCTCGCCCGGCACCTGCGCGAGCGCCGGTCCGCACTCGTGTGCGTCACCCACGACCGCTGGTTCCTGGACCAGGTCTGCACCCGCATGTGGGACGTGCAGAAGGGGGCCGTGTACGAGTACGAGGGCGGCTACACCGACTACGTCTTCGCGCGCGCCGAGCGGGAGCGCATCGCCGCCACCGAGGAGGTCAAGCGGCAGAACCTCGTCCGCAAGGAGCTGGCCTGGCTGCGCAGGGGCGCCCCCGCCCGTACGTCCAAGCCGCGGTTCCGCGTCGAGGCCGCCAACGAGCTGATCGCGGACGTGCCCCCGCCGCGGGACAGCAGCGAGCTGATGAAGTTCGCCTCGTCCCGGCTCGGCAAGACCGTCTTCGAGCTGGAGGACGTCACCGTGCAGGCCGGGCCCAAGGTGCTCCTCAAGCACCTGACCTGGCAGCTCGGTCCCGGCGACCGGATCGGCCTGGTCGGGGTGAACGGCGCGGGCAAGACCTCCCTCCTGCGCGCCATGGCGGAGGCCGCCCGCTCCGAGGGCGAGAGGCAGCCCGCCGCGGGCCGCGTCGTCACCGGGAGGACCGTCAAGCTCGCCTACCTCTCCCAGGAGGTCGCCGAACTCGACCCGGAGCTGCGGGTGCTCCAGGCCGTCCAGGCGGTCCGCGACCGGGTCGACCTCGGCAAGGGCCGGGAGATGACCGCGGGCCAGCTCTGCGAGACCTTCGGCTTCAACAAGGAGAAGCAGTGGACGCCCGTCGGCGACCTGTCCGGCGGTGAGCGCCGCCGGCTCCAGCTGCTGCGGCTGCTGATGGACGAGCCGAACGTCCTCTTCCTCGACGAGCCGACGAACGACCTCGACATCGAGACCCTCACCCAGCTGGAGGACCTCCTCGACGGCTGGCCCGGCTCCATGATCGTGATCTCCCACGACCGGTTCTTCATCGAGCGGACCACCGACCGGGTGTTCGCGCTCCTCGGCGACGCGACCCTGCGGATGCTGCCGCGGGGCATCGACGAGTACCTGGAGCGGCGGCAGAGGATGGAGGAGGCGGTCGCGGCCTCGGCCCCGGTCTCCATGGCCGAAAAGAGCGGTTCCTCCGCCGCCGGGTCCGCCAAGGAGGGCCGCGCCGCGAAGAAGGAGCTCCAGAAGATCGAGCGGCAGCTGGACAAGATCTCCGAGAAGGAGTCCAAGCTGCATGCCCAAATCGCCGACAACGCCACGGACTTCGGAAAAGTGGCGAAACTGGACAGCGAGCTGCGTGAACTGGCCACCGAGCGCGAGGAGTTGGAAACGCGCTGGCTGGAGCTCGCGGATGACGCGTGACACGGTGCGCGCAGGAGCGTAACAAGGGCATCACAGGCCGGTCCTCCCTTGGAAACAGGGGAGAACCGGCCCGGTGTTCGAGCGCCACAGGGTGATAGAAAGAGCCGTCTGGGAACAGTCTCGGACGGTCTGACAACCACTGTGAGTGCGGCGCCCGGTGCGTTGCGTACCGCAGGGCATGGCTAAAAATCAGTGAAGAGGGGGGACGCGCTGATGACTCAGCCACCCAAGGAGCCGCAGCAGGACGGGTCCGGAGTGCCGCAGGACCAGCCACCGCAGCAGGGCGGTTTCGGCCCCCCGCAGGACCCGCGGGGAGCGACGCCCCCGCCACCACCGGCCCAGACACCGCCGCCCCCGCCGGGTGCTCCGACGCCCCCGCCGCCCTCGCCGGGCACCCCGCCGCCCCCGCACGGCGTGCCCGGGGCCCCGACGCCTCCCGCCGGGCCCGGTTACGGCTATCCGCAGCAGCCCGGTCCCTACGGGCAGCCGCAGCAGCCTCACCAGCCGGGGCCCTACGCCCAGCCGGGACCGTACGGGCAGCCGCAGCAGCCGGGACCGTACGCCCAGCCCGGTCCGTACGGGCAGCCGCAGCAGCCGGGGCCCTACGGCCAGCAGCCCGGGTACGGCTACCCGACGCAGCCGCAGTTCCCGGGCGGTCCCGGCACTCCGCCCGGCGGCGGCCCGGGCGGCCCCTTCAAGGGCAGGACCGCCGCGATCATCGGCGCTGCGCTGGCCGCCGTGCTCGTCGTCGGCGGCACGGTCCTGGTCGTCTCCAGCGGTGACGACGGCGGCGGCAAGAAGAAGCCCGTCGCCGGCGGCAGCCAGGACGCCGGGCCCTCCGGCTCCGACGCGCCGGTCAACCCCGGTGACGGCGAGGGTGACGGCAACGAGGGCTCCGACGACCTCAACGAGGGCCGTCAGGCGGGCGAGGCGAAGGTGCTCTGGTACAAGGAGGCGCCCGACGCGCCCGGTTCCGGCGCCTCCGCCCCCGGCATGTGGATCACCGACGAGGTCGCCGTGAAGGCCGCCTACAAGCAGGTCTTCGCCTACGACGTCGAGGACGGCGGGGTGAGCTGGCCGGCGATCACGTTCCCGCAGCCCATCTGTGCCGCCTCCGCGCAGAAGACCTCGGACGACAAGGTCTTCGTCGCGTACAAGGAAGGCGCCAAGAGCAGCGCCGAGTGCAACCAGATCGTCGAGATCGACCTCGCCACCGGCAAGAAGGGCTGGACCAAGGAGGTCCCGAAGGGGGACCTGTTCGACAGCTCCCTCAGCCTCAGCCTGAACATCGCCGGGGACACGCTGCTGGTCGGCCGCTCCATGTCCGGCGTCGGCTACGACACGGGCAGCGGCGACAAGCTGTTCGACAAGAAGAAGTACGCCACCGACTGCTTCCCGTCGGCGTTCGCGGGCGGCGCCAAGCTGCTCGCCGTCTCCTCCTGCGGCGCGGGTGGCGACAACGAGCACGACGAGGTGCAGGAGCTCGACCCGAGGACCGGCGAGGCCAGGTGGACCAAGAAGATCCCCGAGGGCTGGCGCGTCGAGCGCACGTACTCCGTCGACCCGGTCGTCCTCTACCTCACCAACGCGGACAAGAAGCAGTGGAACGTCACCACGCTGAAGAACGACGGCACGGCCCGTTCCCAGCTCGACGTCGACGAGTCGTTCGCGCCGGACTGCGGCTGGGCGATCCTCTCGCGTGACCTGCTGGGCTGCGAAGGGGTGGCGGCCGACGCCAACACCCTCTACCTGCCGACCGAGGCGAAGAGCGGCGCCAACCAGATCGTCGCGGTGAGCCTGGAGACCGGCAAGGAGAAGTGGCGCGTCAAGTCCCCCGGGGACACGTCGATGCTGCCGATGAGGACGGACGGCACCGACCTCGTCGCGTACGTGAAGCCCTCGTACGACTCGGGCGGGCGGATCGTCTCCATCCCGACCGGCGGCGGCTCGCACACACCGAAGACGCTGCTGCGGAACCCGCAGGGCGCGGCGCAGGTGGAGAACGGATTCTTCTCGAAGGACGTCGACTACGTGGACGGGCGCTTCTACCTCTCCACCACCCGTCTGACGGGCAACGACCAGTCCAAGGAGAAGCTGATGCTGGCCTACGGCAAGTGACCGGGCCGGTCCTCCCCCCTCCCGTACCCCGCGTCCGCTTCCCCGTCCCCGTCCGCGTCTGTGTCCGCTTCCCCTTCCACGGCCTTCGCGACCGCTTCCGCGACCGCTCCGCGTACGTCCGCCCGACCTCCGTCCCCTTCGCATCCGAGGTACTCACGCCATGAGCCAGCCGCCGCCCCCGCCGCCCAACCAGCCGCCCCAGGGAGGCGGTTCCGGTGCGCCGCAGAACCCGCCTCCGGGCGGCTTCGGCCCGCCCCCGCCGCCCGCCCCGCCCGCCGGACCCCCGCAGCAGCCCCCGCAGCCGGGGTACGGCTACCCGCAGAACCCCCAGACCCCGCAGACCCCGCCCCCGGCCGGCCCGCCCGCCGCGCCGCCGCAGGGTCCGCCCCAGCAGCCGTACGGCTACCCGCAGGGAGCCCCGCAGCCGCCGACCCAGCCGGGGTACGGCTACCCGGGCCAGCCGCCCGCCCAGCCGGGCTACGGCTATCCCGGGCAGCAGCCCCCGCCCCCGTACGGCTACCCGCAGCCGCACACCATGCCGATGCAGCCGCAGGTCCCGCAGGGCGGGGGCAAGGGCGGCACCCAGCTGGCGATCATCGTCGCGGCCGTGGTGGCGATCGCGCTGATCGTCGGCGCCGGTGTCCTGTACGCGAACTCCTCCGGCGGGAACGACGGCAAGGACACCTCCGCGAGCTCCGGCGGTGCCGAGGGCAAGGGCGGCGAGGACGGCGGCGGTGACGACGGGGCGGGCTCGGGGGGCGGCTCGGAGAAGGTGCCCTCCAGCACCGGCGCCAAGGTCCTCTTCCAGCTGCCCGCGCCCGAGGTCCCCAAGAAGGAGGTCTGGAGCGTCGAGGGCTCCTGGCTGACGGAGAAGGTGTACGCCAAGGCGGGCGTCCGCAAGGTCGTCGGCCATGACCCGGACACCGGCAAGGAGGTCTGGTCCCTGCCGCTGAAGGGCCTGACCTGTGCCGCTTCCCCCGAGGTCACCAAGGACGGCGTCGCCGTGGTGGTCGCCGAGGAGGCCCCGCGCACCAAGGCCGACCCGTACCCGCAGTGCACCGAGATCACGGCCTTCGACATGGACACGGGCAAGGAGCTCTGGACGAAGTCCGTGGCTCCGGGCGGCGGTGAGAAGGCCAAGTTCAAGGAGGCCAGCATCACCGGCACCACGGTCGCGCTGGGCTCCGGCCTCGACGGCGGCGCCGCCCTGGACCTCACCGACGGCAAGGTCCTGTGGCAGCCGAAGGTCGAAGCCTGCGAGGACGTCGGCTACGCGGGCGGCGAGCAGCTCGTCGCGGTCCGCAAGTGCGGCGACTACGGCAACGAGAAGTACGAGGTCCAGCTGCTCGACCCGAAGTCGGGCACCGTCAAGTGGAGCTACAAGCTCCCCGCGGGCATCGACAACGCCAAGATCATCTCCACCAAGCCCGTCGTCTTCGGCGTGGACTCCGGCGAGATCACCGCCTCCGGCGCGACCGACGTCTTCTCGCTGGACGACGGCGGCAAGCTGCGGGCGAAGATCACGCTGGAGGACGGCAAGTACGAGCACGACTGCGGTGTGAACAAGGTCCACGACTGCAAGTCGATCGCGGTCGGCAACGACAAGCTGTACGTGCCGACCAGGCAGCACGAGGGCGCCGAGAAGTACAGCCGGGTCAACGAGATCGTGTCGTTCTCGCTGGCCACGGGCAAGTCCACCAGCGACCGCGCCGACGCGGGCGACGGCTACGAGATCTTCCCGATCCGGATGGACGGCACCGACATCATCGCCTTCAAGATCGGTCCCTACGACAAGGGCTCGCAGGTCGTCTCGATCGACGGCAAGTCCTTCGAGGAGACCAAGCTCCTGGAGACCCCGGCCACCGACCAGGTCCGCAGCGCGATCAGCGGGATGGTCCCGAAGTCGTCGGAGATGCGGTACACCGGCGGCCGGCTCTTCATGGCCGAGGACCTGATCAGCGCGCCCTACTCCAAGACCGAGAAGGACTACACGGCGATCGGCTTCGGCGCCGAGTGACCGGGTGACCGGGCGGCCCGGTGACCGGGCGGCCCGGTGGCCGGGTGGCCGGGCGGCCGGCCTGTCGGGTAGTGCACCGATCAAGCGTTCGTCCGTCGATCACGGCTCCGCCCCTGTTCAGGGGCGGAGCCGTTCCCATAGACCCCATCGCTCGCGAATGTGAGGATTTTCGGAAAACCGGGGCACTTCTCTCCAGTAGGGGAAGCGCAACGTCGAACAAGCGTGTAGCTTCCGGGGGATGGAGAGCCGGGGGGCTCCTGTCCATGGAGTACCAGAAGGACCTTGGGGGGGACTGGGGGGTTGGGCTCGATGGGAGTGCGGCTCATGGTGGTCGACGACCACCGACTGCTCGCCGAGGCGCTGGCCTCGGCCCTGAAGCTGCGCGGGCACCGCGTGCTGGCCGCGGCCGCGCCCGCCGCGGGAGCGGCGGAACTGGTGATCACGAGGGCGCCGGAGGTGTGCCTGATGGGCACGGCCACGCCGGCCGAACCGGGCATCTTCGACCCGGTGGTGAAGATCAAGAGAGACCGGCCGCAGGTCGCGGTGCTGGTCCTCGGACCGGTGCCCAACCCGCGCGGGATCGCCGCCGCGTTCGCGGCCGGCGCCTCCGGTTACGTGCGGCACGACGAGCGGATAGAGGGGGTCGAACGGGCCATCATGAAGGCCCGCGCGGGGGAGGCCGCGGTGGCGCCGCAACTCCTCCAGGGCGCCTTCGGCGAGCTCCTCAACCCGGCCGCGCAACCCGACGACGAGGGACAGCGGCTGCTCCAGATGCTGACGCCCCGGGAGGTCGAGGTGCTGGTGCGGGTGGCCGACGGCGAGGACACCCGGCTCATCGCGGCCGGCATGGGCATAGCGCCGAGCACCGCGCGCACGCATGTGCAGCGGGTCCTGATGAAACTGGGTGTGGGCTCCCGGCTGGAGGCCGCCGCGCTGGCGGCCCGGACGGGCCTGCTCGACCGCGCGGGACCGGTGTCCCCGCGCCCGGCACCGGGCACGGGCCAGGGGATCTGAGCCGCCACCGGGTGAACCCGTCCCCTCGGCGGGTGGGTTCACCCGGTGGCGCAGAGCGCGTGGTCGATCAGGTCCGTGATGCCCCGCAGCTGGCGTACGGCGGTCTCCTCGTCACCGGGGCGGCTGTGGGCGGAGACCGTGATCGCGGTCCGGCCGTCGTCGGTGACCGCGGGGAAGGCCAGGGCGCCGAAGCTGCTGCCGCTGTGGCCCCAGTAGCCGCCGCCGCAGGACAGCGGGGTCCGGAAGATCCCCAGCCCGTCACGCGAGCCGGGTACTTCCCCGGGGCGGTCGGGCAGGGCGATCGTCCTCCGCAGCTCGGCGAGTTGCGCGGGAGCCAGCAGTCTCCCGCCCAGCAGCGCCCGGAAGAACGCGTTCGTGTCCGCGGCCGTGGCGAGGACCGACCCGTCGGCGTCCCCGTCGAACGGCAGGTAGGCGAGGGTGGTGTCGGTCATCGGACCGGCCGGCTCGAACTGCTGGTAGTTACGGGCATGGGGGCGCGGCAGGGACGGGTCGTCGCCCGGTGTGACGGTGCGGGTGAGTCCGAGCGGGCGCAGGATCCTGGCGTGGACCTCCCGGTCCCAGGACCGGCCGGTGACCGCCTCGATCACCAGGCCCGCCAGGATGTAGTTGGTGTTGGAGTACTCCCAGCCCGCCCCGGGGGCGAAGGACGGCGGATGCGTCATGGCGAACGCCACGCGCTGCTCCGAGGTGTAGGTGGTCCCGCGATGCTCGTGGTACCCGGCGGCGCTGAGGTCGGGGACGACGTCCTGGACGTACTCGGGCAGCCCGCTGGTGTGCTGGAGGAGGTGGCGCAGGGTGATCCGGCGGCCGTCGTTCCCGTGGCCCCGGACCACCTCCGGCAGCCACTGCTCCACGGTGTCGTCGAGCGACAGCCGCCCCTCGCCGGCCAGTTGCAGCAGCACGGTCGCCACGTACGTCTTCGTGGTGCTGCCGATCCGCAGGTACCCGTCGCGGGGCACGGGCGTCCCGGTGCGGAGGTTCCCGACGCCGCTGCGCACGGTGCGTACCCCGGCCGGGGTCTCCAGCCGCACGGACACACCCGTCACCCCGGCGTCGCGCAGCGCGTCGGCGTCCCGCTGCAACGACTGCACGGGGGACGGCTGTCCGGTGTTGCCGCCGCCGCCGCCGGTGCCGGTGCCGGCCGTCGAGACGTGCGCCGGAGCGAGGGCGGCGAGGAGCGCGAGGACGGTGACCGAGGCGGCGGAGGCCGCCCGGCCCCCGGCCCGGACGGTTCGAATGCTCCGGACAGTTCGGATGGTCCGGACGGTCCGGGGACGGCGGCCGGTACGCGTGCTGCGGATGATCGGCATGGACCAACCGTAGGAACGCGCGTACCGGACGGCCATCCGGCGGACCGTACCTTCCCGCGGGGGATTTCCCCCCTTTTTTTGCCGCGGTGGCTACTCGGCCGGATCGTCGGCCGGTGCCGGGGGCACGACCGGGCGCAGCCACAGCCAGGCCAGGAAGAACAGACCGAGGGCCAGCATGGCCAGGCCCGTCCAGAGGTTGATGTTGACGCCCTCCGCCTTGTCGATGTCGGCGTCGGACGCGGCGAACCCGGCGATCGTCACGATGACCCCGTAGACCACGAAGAGGCCGCCGATGATGCGGCGGATGTCGAACAGCCGGGCCGCGGTGGCCGACCTGCCCTCCAGTTCGGTGACCTCGCGGTGGACGTCGTGCTCGGAGTACCCGTGGCGTTCGGGGTGTTCAGGACGTTCGGGGTGTTCGGGAGTGGTGGACATGGGGATTCGGCCCTCCGGTCGTCGGCAGGAGAAGGTCAGAAGGAGAAGGGGATGTAGCAGAGGGCGGCCAGGACGACGGCGCCCCAGCCGAGCAGCGCCGGCCTGCGGTACCAGGCGTCGTCGCCCTCGCCGGCCGGTTCCTCCATGCCGGGCGAGCTCGTCCCGTACACCAGCCCCCGCAGCTCCGCCTCCGATTTCGGCGCGGTGAAGAGCGAGACGGCGACCATGACCACCGCGCCGGCCACGAACCCGGCGATGGCGGAGACGAAGTTGGCGCCCTGGTCGGAGGGGATGCCGATGATGTCCTGCTTGTACAGGACGAAGTAGTTGACCATCGCGGCCGTGGTGCCGGCCAGCAGCCCCCAGAACCCGGACTTCATGGACGCGCGCTTCCAGAACATGCCGACGATGAACACGACGAACATCGGCACGTTGAAGAAGGAGAACAGCGTCTGGAGGTAGCTCATGATGTTCGAGAAGGACGAGGCCAGGAACGCCGTGCCGATCGACGCCAGCACGCCGATCGCCGTGATGAGGCGGCCGAAGCGCACGTAGTACGCGTCCTCCTCGTCCCGCTTCACGTACTTGCCCCAGATGTCGTTGGTGAAGACGGTGTTGAAGGAGGAGATGTTGGCCGCCATGCCCGCCATGAACGCCGCCAGCAGCCCCGTCACCGCGATGCCGAGGACCCCGTTGGGGAGCAGGTCCTCCATCAGGTACGGGATCGCGTCGTTGTACTGGAGGTCGGAGCCGGCCGTTCCGATCTTCGGCACGAGCACGGCTGCGACGAGGCCCGGGATCATCACGATGAAGACGATGAAGATCTTGGGGAACGCGGCGATCAGCGGGGTGCGCTGGGCCGCGGACAGGTTCTTCGCGGACAGGGCGCGCTGCACCTCGGCGAAGTTGGTCGTCCAGTAGCCGAAGGAGAGCACGAAGCCGAGGCCGAGGACGATGGTGAGCCAGTTGGCGCCGAGCGGGTTGTCGCTGCCGATGCCGGTGCCGCCCCACGCCGTGGTGAAGTCACCGCCGTGGTTCGCGGTGAGCGAGTCGGTCAGGCCGTCCCAGCCACCGACCTTCATCAGGCCGAGCACCGTGAGGGGGATGAGCGCGGCGAGGATGACGAAGAACTGCAGCACCTCGTTGTAGATCGCGGACGACAGGCCGCCGAGGGTGATGTACCCGAGCACGAAGGCGCCCGCGACGACGATCGACACCCACTCCGGCCAGCCGAGCAGCGCCTCGACGACGATGGCGAGGGCGTAGAGGTTCACCCCGGCGATGAGGACCGCGGCGAAGGCGAACAGCACCGAGCTGAGCAGGTGCGCGCCCCTGTCGAAGCGCAGCAGCAGGAACTCGGGGACGGACCTGACCTTCGACCCGTAGTAGAAGGGCATCATCACCAGGCCCAGGAAGACCATGGCGGGGATGGCGCCGATCCAGTACCAGTGCACGGTGTAGACGCCGTACTGGGCGCTGTTGGCGGCCATGCCGAGGATCTCGGTGGCGCCGAGGTTGGCGGCGACGAAGGCGAGGCCGGTCACCCAGGCGGGCAGGGACCGCCCGGAGAGGAAGAAGTCGAGGCTGGTCTTCACCGACCGGCGGGCGGCGAACCCGATGCCGAGCACGACGACGAAGTAGATCGCCAGGATCGCGTAGTCGAGCCAGTTGGTGGGGAGCCGCAGCTCCGCGGCCAGATGCGTGGGCAGTTCCGCAACCGGGTGCGCGGGTGCGTGCGTGGGCGTGTACGTGGGGGGAGCAGCGGTTGGATATGTGGGGGTCTGCATACTCGCTCACTTCTTTTTTGGTGTTCTTTGTTTGATTGAGGGGCGGACATACGTGGGGATTTGTGGTTTGATGTGTTTGGTTCTGTTTACTGGTCTTGATTCCGGTAGTGATCCGGTAGGGATGGGGAGTCCGGCGTGAAGAAGACCTCGACCCGGCTGGCCGACGGTCGTGAGCTCATCTACTACGACTTGCGCGACGACACGGTGCGCGACGCGGTGGACCGGCGCCCGCTCGACCGCACGGTCACCACATCGGAGGTACGGCGCGACCCGCTGCTCGGTGACGCGGTGGCCATCGCCTCGCACCGCCAGGGCCGCACCTACCACCCGCCGGCCGGCGAATGCCCGCTGTGCCCCTCCGAGGGCGACCGGCTCAGCGAGATCCCGGACTCCTCGTACGACGTGGCGGTCTTCGAGAACCGCTTCCCGTCGCTGGCCGGCGACTCCGGACGCTGCGAGGTCGTCTGCTTCACCTCGAACCACGACGCGTCCTTCGCCGACCTGACGGAGGAGCAGGCGGGCCTGGTCCTGGAGGCGTGGACCGACCGCACGGCCGAGCTGTCCCACCTGCCCGCGGTGGAACAGGTGTTCTGCTTCGAGAACCGCGGCGCCGAGATCGGTGTCACCCTGGGGCACCCGCACGGGCAGATCTACGCCTACCCCTTCACCACGCCCCGGACGGCCCTGATGCTCCGCTCGCTGGCGGCGCACAAGGAGGGGACGGGCGGCGAGAACCTCTTCGACGCCGTCCTGGAGCGCGAGCTGGCCGGTGAGCGGGTCGTCCTGGAGACCGAGCACTGGGCGGCCTTCGTGCCGTACTCCGCGCACTGGCCCTACGAGGTGCACCTGTACCCGCGCCGCCGCGTGCCGGACCTGCTGGCCCTGGACGAGGCCGCGCGTGCGGAGTTCCCCCAGGTCTACCTGGAACTGCTGAGGCGCTTCGACCGGATCTTCGGCGAGGGCGAGCCGGCGACGCCGTACATCTCGGCGTGGCACCAGGCGCCGTTCGGCGCGCTGGAGGAGTTCGACGGTGTGGTGCGCGAGGACTTCGCGCTCCACCTGGAGCTTTTCACCATCCGCCGTACGTCGGGCAAGCTGAAGTTCCTCGCGGGTTCCGAGTCGGGCATGAACGTCTTCATCAACGACGTGCCGCCGGAGTCCGCGGCCCAGCGACTGCGAGAGGTAGCGAGTTCATGAGCGGTAAGTACCTGGTCACCGGCGGTGCGGGTTATGTGGGCGGGGTGGTCGCCCAGCACCTGCTGGAGGCGGGGCACGAGGTGACCGTCCTCGACAACCTCTCCACCGGCTTCCGCGAGGGCGTCCCGGCGGGCGCGGCCTTCGTCGAGGGCGACATCCGCGACGCCGCCAAGTGGCTGGACGCCTCCTACGACGCCGTGCTGCACTTCGCGGCGTTCTCGCAGGTCGGCGAGTCGGTCGTGAAGCCCGAGAAGTACTGGGACAACAACGTCGGCGGCACGATGGCCCTGCTGGCGGCGATGCGCGAGGCGGGCGTGCGCACGCTGGTCTTCTCCTCCACGGCCGCGACGTACGGCGAGCCGGAGACCACCCCGATCGTCGAGACCGCGCCGACGCTCCCCACCAACCCGTACGGCGCCTCGAAGCTGGCCGTCGACCACATGATCACCGGTGAGGCGGCCGCGCACGGGCTGGCCGCCGTCTCGCTGCGCTACTTCAACGTGGCCGGCGCGTACGGCACCTGCGGCGAGCGCCACGACCCCGAGTCGCACCTGATCCCGCTCGTCCTCCAGGTCGCCCAGGGCCGCCGCGACGCCATCTCCGTCTACGGCGACGACTACCCGACGCCGGACGGCACCTGCATCCGCGACTACATCCACGTGGCCGACCTCGCGGAGGCGCACCTGCTGGCGGTCGCCGCCGCGCGGCCGGGCGAGCACCTGATCTGCAACCTCGGCAACGGCAACGGCTTCTCGGTCCGCGAGGTGATCGAGACCGTCCGGCAGGTGACCGGACACCCGATTCCCGAGGTCGCGGCCCCGCGCAGGGCCGGCGACCCGGCGGTGCTCGTCGCCTCCGCCGCCACGGCCCGCGAGCGGCTGGGCTGGAACCCGTCCCGCGCGGACCTCGCGGGAATCGTCGCGGACGCGTGGGAGTTCGCGCAGAACACCGCGCAGAACACCGCGCAGGACACCGCGCAGGGCGTCGTCGCGAAGGCGGAGGGGAACTGATGGAACCAACGGAACCGACGGAACCGGTGAGGGCGGAACAGGCGGCCGAGCGGGTCCGCGGCGGCTTCGAGCGGCTGTACGGGACGGCTCCCGAGGGCATCTGGGCGGCCCCCGGCCGCGTCAACCTGATCGGCGAGTACACCGACTTCAACGAGGGCTTCGTCATGCCGCTCGCGCTGCCGCACACGGCGGTGGCGGCGGTCTCGCGCCGCGACGACGGCGTGCTGCGGCTGCACTCGGCCGACATCGAGGGCCCGGTCGTCGAACTGCACGTCGACGGCCTCGCACCGCTGACGAACACCAGCTGGGCGGCCTACCCCGCCGGGGTCGTCTGGGTCCTGCGCGAGGCCGGACACGCCGTCACGGGCGCGGACGTCCACCTCGCCTCGACCGTTCCGACGGGAGCGGGCCTGTCCTCCTCGGCGGCGCTGGAGGTGGTGACGGCCCTGGCCCTGAACGACCTGTTCGGGCTCGGCCTCACCGGGCCCGAGCTGGCCCGGGTCGCGCAGCGCGCGGAGAACGACTTCGTGGGCGTGCCCTGCGGGGTCATGGACCAGACGGCGTCCGCCTGCTGCACCGAGGGCCACGCCCTGCACCTCGACTGCCGCGACCTGTCGATCCGGCAGGTCCCCTTCGACCTCCCCGCCCAGGGATTGCAGCTCCTCGTCGTCGACAGCCGCGTCAAGCACGCGCTGGGCGACGGCGCGTACGCGGAGCGTCGGGAGGGCTGCGAGGAGGGCGCCCGGCAGCTCGGCGTGCCCTTCCTGCGCGACCTCGCGTACGAGGACCTCGACGCGGCGCTCGCCCGCCTG
>NZ_JAHKJW010000159.1 GCF_019710745.1 Streptomyces beigongshangae | reverse complement strand
TTCCCAGGCTGATCAACCAGAAGATCATCCCACCGGTCAGCCAACGTGACAGTGCCCCTTCGCGGGACCACTCGTACGGTACGGGGTGCCCTCTTCCCCGCCTCGCGGTTGAGCTGAGTGACCGTGCACGAGCAGCGAGGCGAGAAGCTGTCGGTCCTGCTCCGTCGGCCTGGATACCCATTTCAAGACTGCGAACAGTTGCCTTTCAGTCGTTGCACGTCTTTGCTCATCGGTGTCTCGCTCCCTCCTGGCATCAAGTCGTTACCGAACCGTCAACTCGCGTCGCACAAACCTGGTCAAACCATGTCGATCATCACGCTCTTCTTGATCGAGTTGCCCAACTAGTCGACCTTGTCCGGTGGTTGATTCGACAAGGAGCGCATAGAAATGCCTGCGGCGACGGAACCGTTGCGCGTCGCCATTCGCAAACCGACCGACCTCGCTCAAGGGACCGTGAGCGGGTCAAGAGGAGTGCTCGACTTGTCCCGATCGGTAAGAGGAAGACACGCCTTATCCCGCATGGCCATGGGCGTGGCGCTGCTCACCGCGGCGCCGCTGGTCGTCACGGGAACCACCGGAGCCACGGCTGCGGACGGATCCGCACAGGCCGCCGCCGAGGCGAAACAGCCCGGTGCCGCAGAGGTCGCCGAGGCGGACCTCGCCTGGGCGACCGAACACAGCAAGGGCGGCATCCCCTGGGCCCTAGCCCGGGCGAAGAAGACGGGGAAGAAGGTTCTCGTCCCGGACGAGACCACGGCCACCACCCTCACCCACGCCAACCCGGACGGGTCGCTCACTTCGGAGCTGACCTCTGGCCCCGCGCGTATGCAGCGCGGCGGCAAGTGGGTGGACGTGGACGCCACGCTCACCACGAACGCCGACGGACAGGTGGTGTCCAGAGCCCACCCCGGCGGCCTCAGGCTCACCTCCGGAGGCGGCACCCCCGCCAAGTCGCTCAAGGCGGCCGGCAGCGCGGCCGGTCGGGACCTTGTGACTCTCGGCAGCGGTGACGGCCAGGTCACGCTGCAGTGGAAGGGCGGCCTGCCCGCACCCCGGCTCGACGGCACCCGCGCCACGTACGAGAACGCCGTGCCCGGCGCCGATGTGGTGGTGGAGGCGACCCGGACAGGATTCGAGCAGTTCGTCGACATCAACCAGCGTCCCGCCACCGACGCCTACAGCTACACCCTGCCGCTGAAGACCAAGGGCCTGGACGCCGAGCCGCAGAAGGACGGGTCGGTGACCTTCACCGACCCGAAGAGCGGCGAGAAGCGAGCCGTGATGCCCGCACCAGTGATGTGGGACGCCTCGGTGGACGAAGTCTCCGGGGAGCACACCAACCGGCACCCGGTGGACATGGAGGTCGTGGACAAGGGTGACGGTGCGTACGACCTCGTGATCACTCCGGACGCCGGCTTCCTGGCGGACCCGGACACGAAGTACCCGGTGACCGTCGACCCCTCGACGTCGAACCTGTCGAACGTCTTCGACACCTACGTCCAGCAGGGGGAGACCGGAGACCTGTCCACGGACGTCGAGCTCGACTTCGGCAATCCCGGCACCGCCAACAGCGACGGCACCCCGCGCACCGCCCGGTCGTTCATCACCTGGAACACCGCGGCGTTCAAGGACGCTATCGTCACGAACGCCGACGTCTCTCTGTGGAACTTCCACTCCGGGAACACCGACTGCCTGCCGCGCGAGTGGACGGTCTGGGACACCAACGCCTCCTCCACCACCACGCGCTGGACGAAGCAGCCGACATGGAACCAGCAGTTCCATTCCTCCACCCAGACCAAGGGCAACCCGTCCTGCACGGCCGCCCCCGACGGGTGGATCACCGCGGACGGCACTGTCACGTTGGCTGACCGGTGGGATGATCTTCTGGTTGATCAGCCTGGGAAG
>NZ_JAHKJW010000158.1 GCF_019710745.1 Streptomyces beigongshangae | reverse complement strand
CGCCGCCGTCGCCGCGCACGCCCCGCAGCGCCCCGGGCCCCCCGCCGCGGACGGCCCCGGCACGCCCCAGGGCGACAGGGCCCCGCTGCACGGCCCCGGCGGTGTCCCGGCCGAGGTCAAGGCCCCGCGGACGACCCGGACCGAGATCATCGAGCGGGCCGGGAGGTGGGTCGCCGCGCGGGTGCCCTACGACATGAACGCCTACTGGTCCGACGGCTACCGCCAGGACTGCTCGGGCTTCGTCTCGATGGCCTGGAACCTCGGCGTGAACGAGTGGACCGGCAGCCTCGACACGTACGGCGTCAGAATCGGCCGGGACGAACTGCGGGCCGGGGACATCCTGCTCTTCCACAATCCGGCCGACCCCGAGAGGGGATCGCACGTCACGGTCTTCGGCGGCTGGAGGGACGGCACGCGCAAGCAGTACCTCGCGTACGAGCTGACCCGTCCGCACGCCCGCAGGCAGACGACCCCTTACGCCTACTGGAGCAATGCGAACCGCTATCTGCCCTACCGCTACAAAGGGCTCCGGGCGGAATCGAGCGAGGACGGCACGGTCACGCCCATCACCTCTCCGTCCGGGAACGCCTTTCCCGGCGCGGCCGTCTTCGGGCCCGGCGCGAACAACGCGTACGTGACCCGGCTGGGGCGGATGCTCGTCGCGCGGGGCGCCGGGGCGTTCTACACCTCGGGACCGGGACCGCGCTGGTCGGACGCGGACCGGCGGGCGACCCGGGCGTTCCAGGAGGCGCAGGGCTGGACCGGGGCGGCCGCCGACGGGCTGCCGGGGCCGGCGACCTGGTCGTACCTGGTGAAGGGGCAGGGCCGGGACGTGACGACCGAGGGCGGCGGGGGCTCCGGCACCCCGGCGTCCCCGGGCGGGGACCCCGCCTCGCACGGTGTCGCCGGCTACCCCGGCCGGGCGCTGTTCCGGCCCGGCGCCGAGAACGCCTACGTCACCCGGCTCGGGAAGCAACTGGTGAAGAAGGGGTTCGGCACGTACTACACGCGGGGTCCGGGACCGCGGTGGGGCGAGAGCGACCGGCGCAACGTCGAGGCGTTCCAGCGTGCGCAGGGGTGGCGCGGCGGGGCGGCGGACGGCTATCCGGGGCCGGAGACCTGGCGGCGCCTCTTCTCCTGAGGGCTTCCCTGTGAGGCTCCTCTCCTGAGGGGCTCCTCACACCCTGGTCCCACACGGCAGCTCTTCCCGGCGCGGAGGCACGGAGGCACGTATGAGTACGACGACCACTTCACCCTCACCGGAGCCCGAGGGCGCCCCGGAGGCGGGCAGCCGTGACACGGGCGCCCGCGACACCGGCACCTCCGGCACATCCGGCACCGCTGTCCGTGACATCGGCACCGCTGTCCGCGACACCGGCAGCCGTGACACAGGCACCCGCGGGACGGACACCGCTGGGGCGGAGATCGGTGGGGCGGACACCGGTGGGACGGATGCCGGGGGGAGGAGTACCGGGGAGAAGGACGCCGGTGAGGCGGGCGTCCGTGAGACGGGTGGCTGGGGAACCGGCGTCCGTGAGGCGGGTGGCCGGGGGGTGGGTGTCCGTGAGGCGGTTGGCCGGGGGGCGCGGGTCATCCGTACCGAGGCGACCACCGAGATCCCGGTCCACCTGCTCTTCCGCGACGAGCCCGAGCCGGTGTCCGTACCGCTCGGCCCCGCCGTCGTGAGCCGTCGGCGGGACGGGGCCGCCCCCGTCCGGGCGCAGCCGGGGAAGGGGGACGGCGAGCAGCCCCGGATCGTCCGGCGCACCCCGGCCCCGCCGCAGCCGCGGTCCGCCCCGGAGGCCGACCCCGACCTGGTGGAGCGGCCCGCCCGGGTGCTGCCGGGCGCGGCCGGGGTGCTGGCCGGCGCGGCCGGCGCGACCGGGTGCGTCCTGGCGTCGTGGTGGGCGGGGA
>NZ_JAHKJW010000157.1 GCF_019710745.1 Streptomyces beigongshangae | reverse complement strand
ACACCGCCCACGACCTCCCCACCTACCCCTTCCAACACCAGCACTACTGGCTCAGAAACGCCACAGCCACCGGCACCGTCAGTTCAGTGGCCGACCAGCTGCCGGGCATCGCGGAACCGCCGTCGGACACCGGCGTCCTCACCGCCGGCCTCGCCGGACAGTCCGCACCGGAACAGGAACGCATCCTGCTGGCCACCGTCCGCCGGGAGACCGCAGCCGTCCTGGGGTTCCCCTCGCCGGACGCCATCGAACCGGACATGGTGTTCAACCAGATCGGCTTCGACTCGGCCACCGCCGTCCAACTGCGCAACCGTCTCAACGCCCTCACCGGCCGCACCCTGCCGACCACCCTCCTCTTCGACTACCCGACACCACAGGCCCTCGCCGCCTTCCTGCTGGAAGAACTGGTCGACGACCTGCCGGCCCCCGCGGCCGCGGTGCCGACGGCCGCTCCGGCGACGACGGACGAACCGATAGCCATCGTCGGCATGGCGTGCCGACTGCCGGGGGGCGTGACCACGCCCGAGGAACTGTGGGACCTCGTACTCGACGGCCGTGAGGGCGTCGGTGACTTCCCGACGGACCGGGGCTGGGACCTGGACTCCCTCTTCCACCCCGACCCGGACCACACCGGCACCAGCTACGGCGAGCAAGGCGGCTTCCTGCACGACGCGGGTGAGTTCGACGCCGGGTTCTTCGGCATCTCGCCCCGCGAGGCGCTGGCCGTGGACCCGCAACAGCGGCTCATGCTGGAGACGTCGTGGGAAGCGCTGGAGCGGGCCGGTCTGGACCCCACCGCCCTGCGCGGCACCGACGTCGGTGTCTTCTCCGGCGTGACGTATCACAACTACGGGTCGGGCGTGGAACCCGTGCCCGCCGAGCTGGAGGGCATGCTCGGTCTCGGTGCCTCGGCCAGTGTGCTGTCGGGCCGGGTGTCGTACGCGCTCGGCTTCGAGGGCCCGTCGGTCGCCGTGGACACCGCCTGCTCCTCCTCTCTCGTGGCGCTGCACCTGGCCGCCCAGGCCCTGCGGGCGGGAGAGTGCTCGATCGCACTGGCCGGTGGTGTCACGGTGATGCCGACGCCCGGCATCTTCATAGCCTTCTCGCGGCAACGCGGCATGTCGGTCGACGGCCGCTGCAAGTCCTTCGCGGCGTCCGCCGACGGCACGGGATGGGCCGAGGGCGTGGGCGTGCTGGCGTTGGAACGGCTCTCGGACGCCCGGCGCAACGGCCACCAGGTGCTGGCGGTGCTGCGTAGCTCGGCCGTCAACCAGGACGGTGCCTCCAACGGCCTGACCGCCCCCAACGGCCCCTCCCAGCAGCGGGTGATCCGGCGGGCGTTGGCGGAGGCCGGGNACGGCACGGGCACGGCCCTGGGCGACCCCATCGAGGCCCAGGCCCTGCTGGCCACCTACGGACAGGACCGCGAACACCCACTGCTGCTCGGATCGTTGAAGTCCAACATCGGACACGCCCAGGCCGCCGCGGGCGTCGCGGGCGTCATCAAGACGGTCATGGCGATGCGGCACGGAATCCTGCCGCGCACCCTGCACGTCGACGCCCCCACCCCGCAGGTCGACTGGTCGGCGGGCGCGGTGGAACTGCTGACGGAACAGCGGCCCTGGCCCGAGGTCGAACGGCCCCGCCGGGCGGGTGTGTCCGCGTTCGGCGTCAGCGGCACCAACGCCCACGTCATCCTCGAACAGGCGGAGCCCGCCCCCGTCGACACGACATCGGCCTGGCCGAAGGACGTCCCGGTGCCCCTGCCGCTGTCCGGCCGCGGCGCGACGGCCCTGCGCGCGCAGGCACAGCGGCTGCTGTCCTACCTCGTGCGGCAACCTGAACCGGATCTGCCCGCCCTGGGTGCCGCGCTGGCCCTGGGCCGGGCCGCACTGCCGGACCGCGCGGTGGTCCTGGCCGGCGACCGGAACGAGGCACTGACGGGCCTGGACGCACTGGCGCGGGGCGAAGAGGCACCCGGTGTCGTCACGGGCACGGTGACCCGCGGACGACTGGCCGTGCTCTTCACCGGCCAGGGCTCCCAACGCATCGGAATGGGACGGGGGCTGTACGAAGCCTTCCCCGTCTACCGCGAAGCCTTCGACGAGGTGTGCGCGGCCCTCGGCGACGAGATA
>NZ_JAHKJW010000156.1 GCF_019710745.1 Streptomyces beigongshangae | reverse complement strand
CGTCGTTCCACCGATCTGTCCAACACGCGGCCAGCACCGTCAGGCTGGAAAAGGCTCTGTGATGTCGGCCTTGCTCACCATCGGCTACATGGATTTCGCATTTCGTAAGCTAGGCGTCAACGTAAAGCGGCCACCGTCAGCTCATGGCGGCGACTGGATAGATCACTTGGCTTGGGGAACCGACAGCGTTTACGCTGCGGCACGGCTGCTCTTCTGTGGACAGTTCCTAGGCGCTGCCACCATCTTGAGGTCTCAGTTCGAGAGGTGGGCTGAAAATGCCGCCTACAACACCGGCGTCGTACACAAACAGGGAGAATCTGCAGCCAGTTACGCAGGACGTGCATGGGCGAAATGCCACGCTAATTATCCATTCGCTCGGCGATCGATACGCCCTGTGGACTCCATCACTGATATTGCAGCACGACCTTCATGGGATGAAGAAGTCGAACAGCACTCCTCAGAAGGTCCCTCAATCACCATTGGCCCCGATTACACTGTTCACCCCGTTCAACTGATGGAGTCCATGTCAAACTTCCTCCATGGGCGTGGCCCGTGGGTTGATCTGATGTATTGGGAATCCGGTCAGCTACTCAGCGCACAAGCACCGAATTCACTAGCTGGTGCGTCGGAGGCGCTTTCGGACGTTATAACGCTCGTCCTGCGTCAGATTCGGCTGTGCCTAGCCGCCCTTGCTGAAGAGCAAGGCATGAACGACCTCCCACTCAAAATACTTTCTTTCTCCCTCGAGAGACAGAACGGAGGCGAAGAACCTCCCAGACCTCAGTCCTTGTACCCCCTGCTACCCACCAGCGGCCTCCAGGCAGGAACAGTAGCCGGCCTGGAGGATGCAGCAAAAGCGCACAGTAAGGTGATGCAAGGAAAGCGACCAGCTGGAAGGCTTTACCGGGATGACGAATTCGCCCACCTGCACTTTTACGAGCGCCGAGCCCGAGCAGCTAATTGGGCACTGACTGCATTCGATATGGAGAAAGAAAGCAACGGCGAACTCGACTTCAAGTACCTAGACGGCCGGAACTTCCGCTACATCGTTGCTAGTGAGATGGCGGGGATTATCTCTGTCTGGCTCAATGGAACTCCTACAGGAGACGCTGCTGTATCCTGCTCTTCAGCTTTGCGTACAGCCTATTGGCTTTGGCTCGAAGACGACGACCGAGCCCTGGCTTCCCTCCGTATCGTCTTAGAACAATGCGCTCGAATGAGAGTATGGACCGAAAAACCAGAAAAAGCAGAAAAGCTACAATCGTCGTCGGCCACTACACCAAAGGATTGGGTAAAGGCAGCTGGATGGAACCGCCTCAGCGCATTGACTAGGGCCCTCGGTGAGTTCTCCCACTCTCACGCGAACGTCCGCCTTGATGGCGCGCGGGAGATCCTCGAAAAAATCCAAAGGGAAGACTTGGATGCAGAAGACAGCATCCATTTGGCTAGAGGGCACGCTCTCGATGCTCTAACTATCTTGTTACTGGGTGAGTCAATCAACACGGCGAAGAAACTGTCTTCCTCGATCGGGAATGCCTTCATGGAAATAGTCGATGACGTGTTGATGGATAAAGACGTCCTTGCCAAAAACAGGGAAGACCTACTCAACCGGACTCTGGCTCAGAAAGACGCCCCCAGGGGGGATTACTCATTTCATGGACCCGCAAGTGCACTGCGCCAAGATCGGAAAATGAAGAATTCATAGGACACATGATGGGCGTCATGCATTTCTGCGTCATTGGCCTTTCACCGGGCTGACGTCCTCATGGGGTGGTGTGGTCTGGTTCCAGAGATGATCCGGACAGCAGTTTGAAGCAACTAGTTACCTGATTCTGTCAAAGGTACGTGCTGCATCACCTGATGCAGAGTCACCAACCTGAGCCACCCCTCCCCGCCTCGTGCTGCTGCTTGTGGCGTGAGCCCGGTGGGGTGGGCCGCGCGAAGCGTGGCACGCCTTGCGCGTAGGGGAATTGAGCGGGTCGCCGTGAGTGGCTGGAGCGCAGCGGAGGCCACCGGCTGGCCGGAGGCCGGCTGTGCCTCGCAACGCGAGGCGCCTGCCCTGCGGTTGGCGGTTCGCGCGGAGCGCGTGCCGCTTGGCGGTGAGCGGAGCGAGCCGCCTCCGCTCACGCGGAGCGGGAGCGGCCGGGGTGCTCCGCACCCCGGCTCGCTTTCTTCGGGCGTAGCCCGAAGGGACCCGCTCCGCGGG
>NZ_JAHKJW010000155.1 GCF_019710745.1 Streptomyces beigongshangae | reverse complement strand
CGTGCACGCCGGCGCCGGCCGCTGACCGGCCACCGGGCCGCCGCCCCTCCCCTGTCCCCCGCACCCCCCACCACCACCCACCCACCGCACCCCACATCGCAGAAGGACGGACCATGGACTCCATCGACACCGCCGAACTCACCGGGCTGATCACCGGCTACTACCGGGAGACGCTCGGCGACGACACCCTCGACGCCACCAGCGACTTCTTCGAGGCGGGCGGCGACTCGCTCGCCGCCTTCCAGATCGTCCACCGGCTCCAGGAACTGCTGGACGACGAGATCGCCGTCGCCCTGGTCTTCACCTATCCGTCCCCGGCCGAGCTCGCGGAGGTCGTCGTCGACGACCTGTCCCTCGCTCCCGCGTCGGCCTAGGGAGGCAGCGGGATGCACGAGGGATCCGTCTCTCTGAGCGGCCGCTGGCGGCTGTGGGACCAGGTCGCGGTGCGCGGCGCGGGGTTCCCCGCGGAGGGGGTGCTCCGGCTCGCGCCGGAGGGCCTGGCCGCGGCGGCGGACAAGTTCGGGCCGCGGGACGCCCTGTCCGGCGCGGCCTGGAAGGCCTTCGAGGCCGAGTTCGCCCGGGGTGCCGTGCGGGCGGCCGCGGACTCGCAGCGGATCGCCGCCTCCGGACCGTTCCGGGCGGCGGTCGCCTGGCAGAACCGGGGGCTGCTCGACTCGGCGGTCCGGCCGTTCCTCAACTGGTCGCCGGCGACCGCGGGCCGCACCTTCAAGCAGCGCCAGCGCGAGGAGCTGGTCGCGCACTACTGGCAGCGGTTCTGCGTCAAGAACGACACCATCGGGTTCTTCGGACCGGTCGGTTGGGGCACCCTCGACACCGCCGGGACCGGCCTGGCAGTCGAACCGGGCACCGGACTGACCTCGTCCTCGGAGGTCTTCTGGTCCAGCTGGGCGGTCGACGCGCTGGCCCGGGAGATCGACGCCGACCCCGCGGTGCGCCCCTGGACCGCGCCCCGCCGGGTACCGTTCGTACGGCTGGAGGAGGACGCCGTACGGACCCCCGCGAGGCCCCCGCAGCCGGTGCCGCCCGAGACGCTGCGGCTGCTGCGCCTGTGCGACGGCACCCGCTCCGTCCCCGCCCTCCAGCGGGAGATCGGCCCGGGAACGGACGTACCCGCCCTGCTCGGCGAGCTGGTCCGGCGGCGCTGGATCACCTGGCGGCTGGAGGTGCCCGCCGACATCCGGCCCGAGCGCCGGCTGCGCGCCTGCCTGGAGCGGATCGGCGAGCCGGCCCTGCGTGCCGCCGCCCTCGCCCGGACGGACGAGCTCCAGGAAGCGGTGGAGGCGGTCCGGGCGGCGGCGGAGGACCCCGAGCGCCTGGTCGCGGCCCTCACCTCCGTCGAGCAGGCGTTCCAGCGGGTGACCGACACGGCCACCAAGCGCGAGAAGGGCACCGGCACGGCGCCCGGCCGCGCGGTGGTCTACTCGGACAGCCGCCGCTCCGCCCGGGTCACGCTCGGCAGCGATGTGCTGGCCGCGCTCGCCCCGCTCGATCTGCTGATGTCGTCGGCCTCCTGGCTCTGCTCCGCCCTGGCCGCCCGGGTGACGGAGCGCGTCACCGAGGTGTACGAGGGGCTGCGCGCCGGTGCCGGACCCGGCCGGCCGGTGGATCTGGCCGCCTTCTGGTTCGCCTGCATGCCGGTCCTGCACGGGGCCGCGGTCACCGACGCCGCCGGTCTCCAGGCCGAGTTCGAGCGGCGCTGGCAGCGGATCCTGCCCGCCACGGACGGAGTGCGCCGGGTCACGGTCGCCGGCCGGGACATCGCCGGCCGGGTGGCGGAGGTCTTCGGGCCGGCCACCGCACCGGGCTGGACCGCGGCCCGGTACGTCAGCCCGGACGTGATGATCGGCGCGGAGGACGCCGGCGCCGTGGAGCGCGGCGAGTTCCACCTCACCCTCGGCGAACTCCACCTGGCGTCCAACACGCTCGGGAACGAGCTGTTCGTCAACCAGCACCCCGACCGCCGTGAGCTCTTCGACCGGACGGACCGGGACCACCCGGCGCCGCGGCTCATGCCGCTGCTGCCCAAGGAGCACAGGTCCCGGCTGTCCGCCCGCATCCGGCACGCGCTGGTGCGGCCGCAGGACTACCAGGTCGCCCTCCTCGACAACACGGCCGACCCGTACCGGGAGCGCACCGTGCCGAGCGCCGACGCCGTGGTGGAACGGCGCGACGGCCGGCTCTGCGTGGTGCTGCCCGACGGCGCGGTGTTCCCGGCCGTGGAGGTCTTCGCCCATGTGCTGACCACGCTGGTGACGGACCGCTTCCGGCTCCTGCCGGAGGCCGACCGCTCCCCGCGGGTGACCGTCGACCGGATGACGGTGGCCCGGGAGAGCTGGCGGTTCACCGGCTCCGCGCTGGACTTCGCCGAGGACAAGAGC
>NZ_JAHKJW010000154.1 GCF_019710745.1 Streptomyces beigongshangae | reverse complement strand
ACGCCGCCGGTCCGTCTCCGACAACCCCTCCGTCATCCCGGCGTCCTGCGCCCACGGACCCCACACCAGCGACACCGCGGGCAGGCCCAGGGAACGACGGTGCTCCACGAGCGCGTCCAGGAACACGTTCCCCGCCGCGTACGCGCCCTGTCCCGCGCTGCCGAACGTCCCCGCCACCGAGGAGAAGAGGACGAAGGCGTCCAGGTCCAGGCCGAGGTCACCGGCGGCCTCGTGCAGGTTCCACGCCGCGTCCACCTTCGGGCGCAGCACACCCGCCAACCGCTGCGGCGTCAACGACTCGACCACACCGTCGTCCAGCACACCGGCCGCGTGCACCACCGCGCGCACCGGGCGGTCGGCCGGCACCCCGGCCAGCAGTGCGTCGACAGCCGTACGGTCGGCCAGGTCGCACGCCGCGACCGCGACACGGGCACCCAGCCCGGACAGCTCGGCCGTCAGGGCGTCGATGCCCTCGGCGGCCGGACCTCGCCGGCTCACCAGCAGCAGGTCCCGCGCACCCCGCTCCACCACCAGGTGCCGGGCCACGATGCGGCCCAGACCACCCGTACCGCCGGTCACCAGCACGGTGCCGTCGTGCGAGGCCGGGAGCGGGGCGTCGATCTGCGGGTCCGCGGTGTCATCGGCCGGATTCGTCCGGGCCAGCCGCGGCACCCGTACCTCGCCGTCCCGTACGACGGTCTCGGGCTCGTCCGCGGTGAGGGCGGCGAGCACCGCTGCGGTGTCCGTGCCGCTCTCCACGTCCAGCAGCCCGAAGCGTCCCGGGTGCTCCAGCGACGCGGAGCGCACCAGGCCCCGCACGGGAGCGGAGATCATCCTGTCGACGCCGCCGGTGCCTGCCATGCCCCGCGTGACGAACACGAGGCGGGAGTCGGCGAACCGCTCCTCGGCCAGCCACGAGCGGACCAGCTCCAGCGCCCGCACCGCAGCACCGTGCACGGAACCGACCACGTCGGCGCCGTCGAGGGAAGCATCGGCGTCGACGAGCACCGTGCCCGGCACCTCACCGGCACCGGCCAGCTCCTCAAGACCCGCGAACGCCACGAACCCGTCGTCCAACAGACCCGCGACCGTCGCCAGTCCCGCAACCTCGCCCAGCACACCCACCGGACCCGTTACGACGCCGGTCTCGGCACCCCGGGCCGGCACCCACTCCACCCGGTAGAGCGACTTCGAGGCGTCGTCAGGGCGTACGGCCGCAGTGGCCGCGCGGACGGTCAGGGACTCCACTGAAGCGACGGGCGCTCCGGTGGGATCGGCCAGCCGCACGCCCAGGGTGTCGTCCCCGGTCCGGGTCAGCCGGACCCGCAGCACCGACGCGCCGGACGCGTGCAGCGACACGCCTTCCCAGACGAACGGAACCCCGCCCGGGGCGTCGTCGTCGCCGAAGGCGAAGGAGGCGTGCAGGGCCGCGTCGAAGAGCGCCGGGTGCAGGCCGAAGGACGTGCCGTCCGTCTCCTCGCCCAGGGCGACCTCGGCGAACACCTCGTCGCCGCGCCGCCAGGCGGCTCGCAGGCCCTGGAAGGCAGGACCGTAACGGAGACCGGCGCCGGCGAGGCGCTCGTAGCAGTCGGTCACGTCGACCGGTACGGCGTCCCGCGGCGGCCACACCGACGCGTCGAAGTCGGGGGTGACGGCGTCCGGCACCAGCACGCCCTGGGCGTGGAGGGTCCAGGACCGGCGCTCGTCCCCGGCGTCGTCCCGGGAGTGGACCGCGACCGTACGGCGTCCGGAGTCGTCCGGCTCTCCGACGCTCACCTGGATGCGTACGGCACCGCGTTCCGGCAGTACCAGCGGCGTCGGCAGGGTCAGTTCCTCGACCGTGTCGCAGCCCACCTCGTCGGCGGCCCGGACGGCGAGTTCCAGCAGAGCCGTGCCCGGCACCAGTACGGCGCCCTGGACGACATGGTCGGCCAGCCACGGGTGGGACTGCGTCGACAACCGGCCGGTGAACACCAGCCCGTCGCCACCGGCGAGCTCGACGGCCGCGCCGAGCAGGGGGTGCCCGGCCGCGCCGAGCCCGGCCAGCCGGATGTCACCGGCGCCGGCCACGGTTCCCGTCGGCCAGAAGTACTCGTGCTGGAAGGCGTAGGTCGGCAGGTCCACCGCACGGGCACCGGTACCGTCGAGGACGGTGGCCCAGTCGGCGGCGACGCCGCACACGTGCAGTTGGGCGAGAGTCGTCAGGACTGCGGTGACTTCCTCGCGGTCCTTGCGCAGCAACGGCACCAGGACCGCGTCCTCGCCCGCGCTCTCACGCGCCATACCGCTCAGGACACCATCGGGACCCAGCTCCAGGAAACGGGACACCCCCTGCTCCACCAGAGCCCGCACACCGTCGTCGAAACGGACAGCTTCCCGGACATGGGTCACCCAGTACTCGGGATCCTCCAGCTGACCTGGCTCCGCCAGAGCACCGCTCACGTTGGAGACCACCGGGATACGCGGCCGCTCGTACGACAGCCCCTCGACGACCTCGCGGAACTGCGCCAGCATCGGCTCCATCAACGGCGAGTGGAACGCGTGCGAC
>NZ_JAHKJW010000153.1 GCF_019710745.1 Streptomyces beigongshangae | reverse complement strand
CGCACCAGCTCGTAAGACGGCAGCCTCCGTTTATCCACCCGGGCCAGCAAGTGTGTTCATAAGGACGCAAGCGTTCAACACGTTCACGACCTGCGAGGCGTTGACCGGTTCCCACGACGGCACACACCAACAATCATTACTGGAAACGAATCCTGGCCATGGATGTGATGCCTTGTGACCGCTCAGCCCTTGCTGGCCGAGCCGATCGATCCGGCCTCGGTACGCACGGAAGTATCCGCCGTCCTGAGCCGGTTCCTGGCCTGCAAGGCTGACATGGCCCTCGGACAGGAGACGCCAGCCGGGACCATCGAGATCCTGAACGGCTTCCTGTCCGCCGGAGGCAAGCGTTTGCGGCTCCTGCTGTGCGTCACCGGCCGGTATGCCGCCGAGGACCGGGGTGATATCGCACCGGTCTTGCAGGCGGCGGCGTCGCTGGAGATGGTCCACGCCTTCGCCCTCATCCACGACGACATCATGGACAACTCTGCAACGCGCCGCAGCCATCCGACCGTCCGCCGCACCCTCGCCCGCCACCATGCCGGGGGACGCAGCACCACGGCAGCCGAGCATCTGAGCTTGGGTGCCGCCATCCTTATCGGGGATCTTGCCTTGGCCTGGTCGGACGAGCTCCTGCACAGCACTGGCCTCAGCGCGTTACAGCTCATCCGTGTCCTGCCGCTGATCGACGCCATGCGTACCGGGGTCATGTACGGCCAGCACCTCGACCTCAGCGTCACCGGAGCACCCACCAACGACCTCGACCGCGTCCTGGCGATCACCCGCTACAAGACCGCGAAGTACACCATCGAGCGCCCCCTGCGCATCGGCGCCACACCCGCTGGCGCCGATGACGCGCTGCGCCAGGCATTGACTGCCTACGCTACCCATGGCGCGGCTTTTCTCCTGCGCGACGACCTCCTCGGCGTCCACGGCAACTCGGAAGAGACCGGCAAGCCGTGCCTGGACGATCTGTGCGACGGCAAGCACACCGTCCTGATCGCGCCCGGACTGCAACACGCCACGATGGACCAGCGCCACACCCTACGCATACTTGTCGGCAGCCCCACCCTGGACGAGGACGACGGCGCCTGCGTCCGCGGTGTCCTGACCGCCACCGGCGCCCAGGACGTGGTGGAACAGCTCATCCGCACGCGCCACGAGCAGGCCCTGTGCGCCCTCACACAAGCCGCGCTGCCGCCCACTGCGACGGCGGCCTGCGGGAGCACGTCACCTGCGTCTGTCAGCAGCTTAGTTCAGAAGCCAGCTCCGGCAGCACCTGGCACACACCACGATCAAGCCCTCGGCTGCTGAATTCGAGAAAGGTCCATCAATGAGCCCTGCTACCACTCTCCACGAACGCATCAGCCTCCCCTTCCGGACCCCGCCGCATCCGCAGGCCGATCTGATCGAGGAACAAGTCCAGCACTGGACTCGCACCACAGCCCTCCGCGGCAGGGCCGAAGCCCTTGCCCGGTACGAAAAGATTCATCTGGGGCAGATGGCCGCCTTCGGAGCTCCCTACGCCACCATTGACCAAGGGGTCCTGTTCGGCAAGTTCCTGACCTTCATGTTCAACCTCGACGACCACATCGACCGCACACAAATTGGCGGACAACCCGACCAACTCGCCAGACTGTTCGTCAACTACCAACGACTAGTAGTCCCACCCGCTTACTGGAGCCCGCCTCTGCCGCCTCTGGCCTCGGAGGAGCAGCAATGTCTAGAGACATTCGAAGCCATCCTCCAGGAGGTACGACAGCAGACCACGCACCGGCACGTGGAACGCTTCCTGTACGACATGGAACTCACTTGGCACGGACTGCTGATGGAATCGTGTCTCCATCAAGCCCCCCAGCCCATCACGCCCGGCCAGTACGCCGTCACCCGGGTCTCCGGCGGTTACATGCTCGCTTCCTTCTCCCTCATCGACGCCGTCATGAACTGCCCCATCACCGCCGAAGAACTCGCACTCCCAGTCATCCGCCAACTCAACTCTCGGGCTGCTGCTCTGAACCTTTGGCTGAACGACATCTACTCCTGCCAGTACGAAGTCGACCAGAGCCTCACCGACACCAACCTGGTCTGGCTGCTCAGCAACGAACGGCGCGCCAACGAACCCACAATCAACAAGGCCATCGACGTCCTCCACGCCGAAGCAAACGCCTACCACCAGCTCGAAAAGAGCATCCTCAAAGACGCCGGCAGTGGTGTGGCCAATCATTTCTACTACATCCGCTGCACGATCTACGGTCAATACGTCTGGCTCGGCTACACTGAACGCTACGTCACCACCCCGGCCTCAGGGCCCTTGAACCGCTCCGGGATCGATGGAGACTCTATGCGTTGACTCCAGCCGCCGGTTGGGGCTGGAGTTGAGCGTAGTAGTTGGTCTCGTGTTCGTGCGGTGGGATGTCTCCGATCGCCGTGTGGAGGCGCTGGTTGTTGAACCAGTCGACCCATTCCGCGGTGGCGAGTTCGACGTCGGCAAGGCCGCGCCAGGGCTTGCGGGGTTTGATCAGCTCCGTCTTGTAAAGGCCGATCTGGGATTCCATGAGCGCGTTGTCCAGAGCATCGCCGACAGTGAGCCTCTTCCAACCTGGCGGGTGGTTGGACCGGCGACCCTGGTGACGGGCATACAGAAAGCTCCTGGTAGACGGGTTCACGACCAAGATCACCA
>NZ_JAHKJW010000152.1 GCF_019710745.1 Streptomyces beigongshangae | reverse complement strand
AGCCTGATCCCGCTGAACGGCAGCGGCGGCGGCACCAAGCGGCGCCCCTCTGGCTGACCGCGACACGCTGCTGCAGGTTTCCGTTCTGCCCCAGTGGTATTCGTCGGTGTGGGCGACGAAGGCCCGGCTGGAGCAGACCTGTGTCATCACAGCCGCCAACAAGGACGCGGGTCGCACGGCTCGTAAGCTCCCTGTGGATCCTGTCGCCCGGCGCCGCGCCTGTCCCCGCTCCTGCCGGCGTCGTTCGTGCCGGACGATGCGCCGACCTCGTTCGACGCCAACCTGTCCGAGCGGCGGCGCCAAACTGAGCTGTCCCGCGAGGCCGCACTGCGCCGGTCCCGGCAAGAGCGCACGGCCCGGACGTCGGGGACGACGACCAGGGTCCCGGAGGCGGCTGGACTGTAGACCACGGCGTGAGCCAACTGATTATTCAGGTTTCCCTGTTACAGGTGGTTGTCCCGTAGGTGAAGGGTGCCGTTCAGGTGGTTTTGCTAGCGGCGAGATCGTTAAGAACAGCGTTGACAGTGGACCAGCACAGATCGGCTGTGTCTCGACGGGCTCTGGTCCACTTTCTGTGGAGGGCTCACTGGCAGTGATGTCAGAGGCATGTGGTGAGATGGCTGCTCTCTATCAGCCGTTTGGTGGGAGATCGTTCCGATGTCTGTGTACCCGTCGCTGACCCGCGCTCTGGCGGAGGCTTTGGTCGATGTCCTCTGGTTCGTTGAGGGGTGCACGGACGAGCAGATGGATCCGGATGACGCGGTGAAGGTCTTGGAGGGTGTCGCCCATCTGGTGACACAGCTGTCAAGTGATCAGCGAAGCGAGTTCATCGACCTGCTCGGTTCGATGGCTGCGGAGGAGGCCGATCCTTCGCGCCGCGAGTTCCTAGAGGGCTTCCCTGATGGTTTTGGACTTGTTGAGGACGACTCCTGACCTGGGATCTATGCGTAGAGCAGGGCACGCTTGCGGAGGAGTTCGAATCCTGCGCGGCCAAACATCTGACGCTTGAGCATCTTGATCCTGTTGACATGGCCCTCCACCACGCCGGAGTTCCAGGGCAAGGTGAGGCCGGCGGTGACAGCGTCGAGATCGCGCAGGAGGTGCTGAGCGAAGTGGCGGAGGCTGGATAGTTCGGTGGTGGCGCTGGCTGCTTCGATCCAGTCGGGGAGCTGGTCGCCGTGCAGGTGCGTGAGCATGTGGGCGAAGGAGCGCACGTGTTCGGCGAGTGCCGTCAGTTCGGAGCAGTTGGACAGGGCGGCTTTGAGCCGGATCCGATCGCTTTCAGGTAGGGCGTCGGGGTGGGTGAGGCTCCAGCGGGTGAGGGCGCGGGCGGATGGTGGCCGGGTGCCGACTGTTGGGGTTTGCCGCGAAGGGTCCTGCTGACGTAGTCGCGGACGCTTGCGTATCCGCGTGGATAGCCTTGTTCCTTGATCTCCTCCCACAGTTTCCAGGCGTTGGTGCAGCCTTCCTGCCAGCGCTGATCGAGGTAAGGCTTGTAGTCGTCGAGCCTGGTCGCACGGCTTTGCCACTGACCGGTGAACATCTTCTCCGGAGTCGTGGCGCGGGAGAAGCGCAAGATCGTGTTGAGGGTCATGCCGAGCTGCCGGGCGACGGACCGCTTGCTGTGACCGGCGGCGAGGAGAGCGTGGATGGTGGCGTGCTTGGCGCGGGTGCGTTCGGCGAACCGGTGCCCTGTCGGCCAGGGCGACGACGCGGTCGGCTCCGCCTCGTCCTGCGGTTGTGCCGGCTGAGCCGGCGTGGGGCGCAAGCAGCCGCGGTGCCGGTAGACGCACTTCTCGGCGGCTTCTCCCAGGTTGTGCCAGAGATGCCATCGGTCGGCGACCTGGAGGGCCTGTGGGGCGCCGCGGGTGGCTCCTTCGGCGAAGAAGGTGGCCCGGTCACGGCAGGTGATCTCGATGCCGGGCCGCTCGGCGAGCCAGGCCGCGAGCGTGTCTGGCTCCCGGTCGGGAAGGAGGTCGACCGGCCGACGTGTCTCGACATCGACGAGCACGGTTCCGTAGACACGGCCCTTGCGTTGGGCGTACTCGTCCACGCCGATCACGCGGGGTGCTGCGACGGCGGGGTCCGGAAGCGAGACGATCAGCCTCAACAGGGTGTTCCGGCTGACCGGAATCTTGAAGGCGCCCGTCATCCGGGCACCGGCCCGGCCCGCGAGCGCAAGACCGACCGCCACCAGCGTCGACCGCAGCCGCTCGGTCCGTCGCCCGAACCTGCGGGTGAGTCCGGGGACTTGCTCGGCGAAGGTCTTGCGCGGGCAGCAGTGCTCCGCGCAGACGAACCGCCGTACACGTAACGACACCACGACGAGTTTGCCCGCTGTCGGCAGGTCATGCGGAAATCGCAGGTAAGAGCCATGTATTCGGCCCGACCAGCACCCGCACCCCGGGCATACCGCCAGCCCTGCGGTCGTACGAGCCTCGATCCGGACGGCCGTGTCGGTCACCTCGACCGACTCCACCACCACGCCCTCGACCGAGGAGAACAACAGCTCGTCCAGATGTGGCAGCACTTCGTTCACGGTGAAGGACTGTCGACCACACCACCGTCCAGCCGGGCGATTTTCGGGCGAACTCAACCAGCATCACGCGAAGATCAACCGTCACCCTGCATGCGCAACCACACGAAGTGGACCAGAGCCACTATGGCGCTCAGTCACAGTCGTGGTGATGGACGCGCACCTTCCGGGTGGCGTGGTCGAAGCCGTAGGTCGGGTCGTACGGCGGCCTGTTCGGCATCGGTCCTCGTTCGATCGGCGGTCAGCGGCCACTGCACGGTCGGCGGCCCGGACGACGTCGTGGTCGTCCCTGTGCG
>NZ_JAHKJW010000151.1 GCF_019710745.1 Streptomyces beigongshangae | reverse complement strand
GGTGGTGCACACGGCGGGTGTGCTGGACGACGGTGTGATCGCCTCGCTCACGCCCGAACGCCTCGCGGCCGTCCTGCGTCCCAAGGTGGACGCGGCCTGGCACCTGCACGAACTGACCCGCGACCTCGACCTCGCCGCGTTCCTGCCCTTCTCGTCCATCGCGGGCGTCATGGGCAGCCCCGGCCAGGGCAACTACGCCGCGGCCAACTCGTTCCTGGACGCCCTCACCCGCCACCGCCGCGAACTCGGCCTGGCCGGCACCTCGCTGGCCTGGGGTCCCTGGGCGCACGACGGCGGCATGACCAGCACCCTGTCCGACACGGACATGCGCCGCATGCAGTCCGGCGGCCTCCCGCCGCTCGCCGTCGAGCAGGGCCTGGAGCTGTTCGACATCGCCCGCGGCTCCGACGAGACCTTCCTCGTCCTGGTGGGCCTCGCCCCCGGCGCCATGCGCGGCGCCGCCCCCGAGGACCTGCCGCCGCTGTTCCGCTCCATGGTCCGCAGCAGCCGCCGCACCGCGGCCGCCACCGACGCGGCCGGCGCCTCCGCGGCGCTCGGCGCCAAACTCGCCGGCCTCGGCGCCGCCGACCGCGTCCGGCACCTCACCGACCTGGTCCGCGAACAGGCCGCCCGGGTCCTCGGCCACGCCTCCCCGAAGTCCGTCGACGTCACCCAGGAGTTCCGCGAGCTGGGCTTCGACTCGCTGACCTCCCTGGAACTGCGCAACCACCTGTCCACCGCGACCGGACTGCGCCTCCCGGCCACCCTGGTCTTCGACTACCCGACCCCCACGGCGCTCGCCGAGCACTTCGTCTCCGAACTGGCCGGCGACGACGCCCCGCAGGGGCCGTCGCTCCTCGCCGAACTCGACCGGCTGGAGACCCTCCTCGCGGCCGACGACCCGGACGAGATCACCCGCGCGGGCCTCGCCCTGCGCCTGGGTCAGATGCTGGACAGGGTGCGCGGCGCCGCACCGGAGCCGACCGGTTCCGACGTCGACGACAACTTCGAGTCGGCCAGCGCCGACGACGTCTTCGCGTTCATCGACAACGAGCTCGGCCGCCTGGGCGACCGCTGAGACGAGCTTGATCCACCACAGGAAGGTTCCCCCGTCATGCCCGATGACAAGAAGCTCGTCGACTACCTCAAGTGGGTCACGGCCGATCTGCACAAGACCCGGCGCCGGCTGGAGGAGTCCGAGGCACACCGGCGCGAGCCCATCGCCGTCGTCGGCATGGCCTGCCGCCTCCCCGGCGGCGTGAACTCCCCCGAGGACTACTGGCGGCTCCTCGACGAGGGCCGCGACGGCATCGCGCCCTTCCCCGACGACCGCGGCTGGGACCTCGACGCCCTGGGCGGCGAGGGCGCCGGCAGCAGCGCCGCAGCCGAGGGCGGCTTCGTGGACGCCGCCGCCTTCGACGCGTCCTTCTTCGGGATCTCGCCCCGCGAGGCCGTCGCCATGGACCCGCAGCAGCGGCTCCTCCTGGAGACCTCCTGGGAGGCCGTGGAACAGGCCGGCATCGACCCGGTCTCGCTGCGCGGCAGCCGCACCGGTGTCTTCGTGGGCACCGCCGGCGTCGACTACGTCGGCGTCGTGATGAACTCCCGCGAGGACGCCGAGGGCCACGCCACCACGGGCCTCACCGCCAGTGTCGTCTCCGGCCGCCTGTCGTACGCCTTCGACCTGGCCGGCCCCGCCGTCACCGTCGACACCGCCTGCTCGTCGTCCCTCGTCGCCATCCACCTGGCCGCCC
The DNA here is from genome assembly GCF_019710745.1 of Streptomyces beigongshangae. Lineage (GTDB taxonomy): Bacteria > Actinomycetota > Actinomycetes > Streptomycetales > Streptomycetaceae > Streptomyces > Streptomyces beigongshangae. Next base: position 1,079 of record NZ_JAHKJW010000151.1, on the reverse strand, counting down.
AGGCGCTGCGCAACGGCGAGTGCGGTCTCGCCCTCGCCGGCGGCGTCACGGTGATGTCCACCCCGATGGGCTTCTCCGGCTTCACCCGGCAGGGCGGCATCTCCACCAGCGGCCGCTGCAAGGCGTTCGCGGACGCCGCCGACGGCACCGGCTGGTCCGAGGGCTCCGGCGTCCTCGTCCTGGAGCGGCTGTCGGACGCCCGCCGCAACGGCCACCAGGTCCTGGCCGTGATCCGTGGCTCCGCCATCAACCAGGACGGTGCCTCCAACGGCCTCACCGCCCCCAACGGGCCCTCGCAGAAGCGCGTCATCCGGCAGGCCCTCGCCGGGGCCGGGCTCTCCGCCGCCGACGTCGACGCCGTCGAGGCGCACGGCACCGGCACCCCGCTCGGCGACCCGATCGAGGCGCAGGCCCTGCTGGCGACGTACGGGCAGGACCGGCCCGCGGACCGCCCGCTGCTGCTGGGCTCCGCGAAGTCGAACATCGGCCACTCCCAGGCCGCCGCCGGTGTCGCCGGCGTCATCAAGACCGTCCTCGCCATCCGGCACGGTGTCCTGCCCAAGACCCTCCACGTGGACCGGCCCTCGACCCACGTCGACTGGGAGGCGGGCAACATCCGCCTGCTCACCGAGGCCACCCCGTGGCCGGAGACCGGCCGTCCGCGCCGCGCCGGCGTCTCCTCCTTCGGCATCAGCGGCACCAACGCCCACCTCGTCATCGAGCAGGCACCCGAACCCGAGGAGACCACGGGCTCCGAACCGGAGGAGACCACGGCCCCCGAGTCCGAGCGGCCCACGGTCACGCCCGCGGTCGTCCCCTGGACGGTCTCCGCCAAGACCCGGGACTCCCTGGACGCCCAGATCGCCCGCCTCACCGGCCTGCCCGCCACCCCTCTCGACATCGGCCACTCCCTGGCCACCGGCCGCTCCACCTTCGACCACCGCGCCGTCCTGCTGGCGGATGCCGAGGGTGGGCCGGTGGAGGTGGCCCGGGGACGCGCCGTCGAGCGGACCCTGGCGGTGCTGTTCTCCGGCCAGGGCTCGCAGCGGGCGGGGATGGGGCGTGAGCTGTACGCGCGC
>NZ_JAHKJW010000150.1 GCF_019710745.1 Streptomyces beigongshangae | reverse complement strand
GCGGGCAGCGCCCCGCGGGCCGCGCTGCCCAGGCCCGAGGCGGGCGGCTTCCCCGGTGGACCGGGCGCGCCCGGCGGGCGCGGCCAGCAGGCCCCCCAGCAGCCCCAGCAGCCTTCCCAGGGCAGGCCGGCCCCCGCCGGCGCGGGCGCTCCGCAGAGCTTCAACGGCTTCGGCAACGACCCCGGCCGCCAGGACATGTTCGGCGGCCAGCGCCAGGACACCATGGGCGGCAACCGCCGTCCCGGTGCCCCGCAGCAGCAACAGCAGCGGCCCGCCGGCAACGGCGATCAGGGGCGCCGTCCCCAGCAGCAGCAACAGCAGTCGCCGCAGCTGCCGCCCCGCGGCGGTCCGCGCGCCGAGCTGCCCGGCGGCAACCCGCAGCCGCGCGTGCCCAGCTGGAGCGACGACAACGCCCAGCCGCCGGTGCCGCGTTCCGCGCCGGACGCCATGCGCGGCCACGAGGAGCCGGACGTCACCTCGCAGATGCCGCGGATCGACGACCGGCAGGGCGGGCCCGCCTCCACGGCGGAGTTCCAGCGGCCCGACTACGACGCACCGCGTCCCGGCGCCGGTGCGCAGCAGGACGGCGGGCAGTTCGTCCGCCCGGACGTGTTCGGCACGCCGGGCCCTGCCGGCCCGCAGAACCCCCAGCAGGGCGACCAGTACGGCCGCCAGGAGACCGGGCAGTACGACCGCCAGGGCACGGGCGGGTACGACCGTCAGGACACCGGGCAGTACGGCAGCCAGGACACGGGTGGCTACGACCGCCAGGCCCCGGCCCCGTACGTGCCGAACGGTTACGGCGGCGGTTCCGACGGCCAGTACCGGGCGCCGGGCCAGGACGTCCCGCAGGACAACGGCCAGTACTCCGCGCAGGACACCGGCCAGTACCCGGCGCAGGGCTACGGCGAGCGGCAGGGTGCCGACGGTACCGGCCAGTTCGAGCGGCCCGCGGGCGACAACCGTCCGCAGCAGCGCCCGCAGGCGCGCCGCCGTCCCGTGCTCCCCCAGGACCAGCAGGACGACCGGGGCGCCGCGCAGCGGCCCGACGGCGTGCGGGGACCGAACGACGGCTGGGAACTGCCGCCGGCGACGACCCCCGGCGACGGACGTACACCGCTGTACGACACGCTGGAAACCAACTGGTTCAACCAGGCTCAGGGCGGCGACGGCGCCCAGAACGAGCAGGCTCCGCAGCAGCCCGCACAGGCTTCCGCGGCACCGCAGCGCCCGGCACCCGCCGGCGCTTCCGCCTCCTGGCGGTCCACCCCCAATGACGAACTCGGCCGTCAGGCCGAGCGGGTACGCCAGCCCACCGCGGGTGGCGTCACCGTCTCGGGTCTGCCGCGCCGGGTTCCCCGCGCGAACCTCGTCGCCGGGACGGCTCAGCAGCAACAGCACCAAACCGGTCCGCAGGTCTCGCGTGCGCCCGATGACGTACGCGGCCGGCTGACCAACCTTCGTAGGGGCATCCAGCAGGGTCGCCAGGCCGGTACCGGCCAGACCGGCAGCTTCCCCAGCCCCACTCACCAGCAGGAGCGTTAGTTGAGCCAGATGAGCCAGGCGGCACAGAACCTCAACTGGTTGATCACCAACTTCGTTGACAACACCCCCGGGGTGTCCCACACCGTCGTCGTCTCCGCCGACGGACTCCTTCTGGCGATGTCCGAGGGCTTCCCGCGCGACCGCGCCGACCAGCTCGCGGCCGTCGCCTCCGGACTCACGTCCCTGACCGCCGGCGCCTCGCGCATCTTCGAGGGCGGCACGGTGGCCCAGACCGTCGTCGAGATGGAGCGGGGATTCCTGTTCCTGATGTCCATCTCGGACGGGTCGTCCCTCGCGGTCCTCTCCCACCCGGACTGCGACATCGGCCTCGTCGGTTACGAGATGGCTCTGCTCGTGGACCGTGCGGGCGCCGTGCTCACACCGGATCTGCGGGCAGAGCTCCAGGGCAGCCTGCTCCACTAGCAAGGTTCCACCGACCTACAGGAAAAACCGTCCGGCCGCCCTCCCCCCACCGGCCCGTCAGACGGCACGACCGACCGACTTGCTGTCCCGCCCGGAGGATCCATGACCCCGCCCACCGCTTCTCATGATCCGTACGCACATTCGTACGAGGACGAGGGCGACCAGCCGCTGGTACGTCCGTACGCGATGACCGGCGGCCGGACCCGGCCGCGCTACCAGCTCGCCATCGAGGCGCTGATCAGCACCACGGCCGATCCGGCAGCGCTCATGGGACTGCTCCCCGAGCACCAGCGGATCTGCCACCTCTGCCGTGAGGTCAAGTCGGTGGCAGAGGTGTCGGCCCTGCTGTCCATGCCCCTGGGTGTGGCACGGATTCTCGTCGCTGACCTCGCGGAGGCCGGACTCGTCGCCATCCACCAGCCGGGTGGCGACGAGAGCAACGGCGGCGCCCCGGACGTGACACTGCTCGAAAGGGTGCTCAGTGGACTTCGCAAGCTCTGACGGAGGGCGGGCAACCACCTCCGCCAAGATCGTTGTGGCGGGTGGTTTCGGCGTCGGCAAGACCACGTTCGTGGGTGCCGTCTCCGAGATCAACCCGCTGCGTACCGAGGCCGTGATGACGTCCGCGAGCGCCGGCATCGACGACCTCACCCACACCGGGGACAAGACCACCACCACGGTGGCCATGGACTTCGGCCGCATCACCCTGGACCAGGACCTGATCCTGTACCTCTTCGGTACGCCGGGCCAGGACCGCTTCTGGTTCATGTGGGACGACCTGGTGCGCGGCGCGATCGGCGCCGTCGTCCTGGTCGACACCCGACGCCTCGCCGACTGCTTCCCGGCGGTCGACTACTTCGAGAACAGC
>NZ_JAHKJW010000015.1 GCF_019710745.1 Streptomyces beigongshangae | reverse complement strand
CCGCGCCCACGGCGCCGGACCCGGCTGAGGCCGCGGCCGCCCCAGCCGCGGCCGCCCCTGCCGGCGCGCAGGAGGTCAAGGCGAGGCCCGGTCCGGACGCGGACCCGAAGTTCGCGAAGCTGAAGAAGGACGTGGGGCACAAGAAACGCACACTGGCGGCCTCCCACCCGCCGCCGCGGACCGAGGCGGCCGCGGCGCAGGACGCGGCCCTGCCGCCCAAGGACGACGCCGAGGCGCAGGGCAAGACCGCCAACGCCGAGCAGATGAACGAGGCCGAGCCCAAGGAGTTCGACAAGGACGCGTTCATCAGGGCGGTCGAGAAGGCGATCGCCGACAAGGCGCCCAAGAACCTGGACGAGGCGGACAAGTTCGCCGACTCGGGCAAGGCCGACGAGGTCCGCGCGGAGGTGGACGGCAAGGTCGGCGAGGGAAAGTCGGACTCGGCCCAGCAGATCGCCACCACGACCGCCGCGCCGCCCGACACCTCGGCGGCCGTGCCCAAGAAGGTCGTACCGATGACCGCGGACCGGCCGCCCGGCGCTCCGGGGGCACCCGATGCGGCACAGGCCGTACCGGACAAGCTGCCGCCGTCGGCCACCGATCTGTCCGCCGGCCCCGCGGCCGTCGACCGGCAGATGGCCGGCGCCCAGGTCACCGAGACCCAGCTCCAGAAGTCCAACGAGCCCACCTTCAGGAAGGCGCTGGGCGAGAAGAAGGCCGCCGAGCGCCATTCCGCGGTGGCGCCCGGCAGGATGCGCGGGCACGAGAAGAAGGAGCTGAACTCCGCCACCGCGCGGGCGAAGCGGCTGGGCACCGCGGCGATGGGGGCGATGGGGGCCCGGCGGAATCTGACCGGGCAGCAGGTCGACGCGGGCAAGGGCGGCGCGAAGGGCCGGGACGAGGAGAAGAGGGTCCAGGTCACGACGCTGCTGCAAGGCGTCTTCGACACGATGCAGAAGGACGTCCAGGGCATCCTGGACGGGCTGGACAAACTGGTCGACACCCAGTTCAGCCGGGGCGAGAAGCAGGCGCGGGACGCCTTCACCGCCGAGCACAAGCGGAAGATGGAGGAGTACAAGGACCGCCGGTACTCGGGCTGGGACGGCAAGGCTCGCTGGCTGCGGGACCTGTTCGCCGGGCTGCCCAAGGAAGCCGACACGATCTTCGAGGAGGCGCGCGCCAACTACGTACGCCGGATGCGCCAGGTCATCTCCGACGTCGCCGACACGATCGGCGCGGAGCTGAACCGGGCGAAGCGGCGTATCGCGCAGGGCCGGACCGAGATGCGGGACGCGGTGCAGAAGCTGCCCGCCGACCTGCGGGCGATCGGCCGGCAGGCGGCGGCCGAGTTCACCGACAAGTTCGACGAACTCACCCGGTCCGTGGACGACAAGGGCACCGAGCTCGTCGACACCCTCGCCACCAAGTACACCGACGCGCTGAAGTCCGTCGACGACGAGATCGCGGCGGAGAAGGAGAAGAACAAGGGCCTGGTCGCCAAGGCCGTGGACGCGGTCAAGGGCGTCATCAACACCATCATCGAGCTGAAGAACCTGCTGCTGTCGGTGCTGGCGAAGGCCGCGCAGGCGGTGATGCTGATCCTCAAGGACCCGATCGGCTTCCTGAAGAACCTGGTGACGGCGGTCGGCGCGGGCCTGAAGCTGTTCCTGCGCAACATCGGTCGCCACCTGCAGCAGGGCATCATGTCCTGGCTGCTGGGCAGGACGGCAGAGGCCGGCATCCAGCTGCCCGCGAAATTCGACACCCAGGGCATCGTGACGATGCTCGGCTCGCTGGCCGGCCTGACCTGGACCAGCATCCGCTCCAGGATCGTGCGCAAGGTCCCGGGGATGGAACCGGCCGTCACGGCGGCGGAGACGTCGGTCCCGCTGGTCGCGGAGGTCCGCAAACGCGGCGTCGCCGGCATGTGGAACGACCTCAAGTCCCGCGTCGGCGACCTGAAGAAGGACCTCCTGGACAAGGTGATCAAGTACGTCACCCCCACGATCGTCCAGGCCGGGATCATGTGGGTGCTCTCACTGCTCAACCCGGCGTCCGCGTTCGTCCGCGCGGTCAAGCTCATCATCGACATCGTCACGTTCGTGGTCACGCAGGCCCGCCAGATCTTCGAGTTCGTGAACGCGGTGCTGGACGCGGTCATCGCGATCGCCCGGGGCGGCAGCGGAGGCGTCCCCGCCCTGATCGAACGCGCCCTGGCCCGCTCCGTCCCGGTCCTCCTGGGCTTCCTCGCGGCCCTGGTGGGCGTAGGCGGCATCGCCTCGAAGGTCAAACAGATCGTCCAGACCCTGACCAAGCCGGTGAACCGCGCGGTGGACTGGGTGATCGACAAGATCGTGGGGCTGGTGAAGAAGCTCTGGGCCAAGATGGCGTCGAAGTTCAAGAAGAAGGACAAGCGCACGACGCAACAGCAGAAAGAGGCCCTGGACGCCTCGCTCCGCGACGCGCGCGGGCTGGTGAAACCGGACTCGACCGTCGACCGTGTACGCAAGGGACTGCCGGCGATCCGCCGCCGTCACAAGTTGTCGTCCCTCACCCTCGTCGTCGAAGGGGGTGAAGGCCATCAGGGCTCCGGGTCCGACCGGACGAGCAGAATCACGACCATTCACTTCGAGGCGGTGATCAACCCTCGCAGGAAGAGTCCTCCGGACCAGATCAAAGGTGGCGGCCCCGGCCTCTACAAGGCGAAGAAGACCGGACCCAACGCCTTCACGGGGAAATACGCGGACCTCGTTCCCGCGGCCTGGAGCAGGTACGACGCCCTGCGCCCCGTCGACAAGCATCCCGGTAACGCCTTCCTCAACCGCGCCAACGGCAATGTCCCGCGCCCGGCGGGTACCTATACCGTCCCCAGCGGCGCCACCGGCGGTGCCCAGTTCACGGCCACCTGGCGAGCGGAGCTGACTCGCCTCAAGGAAGTGGAAAAGGACGCCCTCATCGCAAAGAATCCCAGCTGGAAGGTGGCGGGGAGTCGCCACCTGGCAGAGAACGGCGCCAAGAACGAGGTGGCCCGACGGTACGGGATGCACTGGCTGGAGTTGTGGCTGGACGGGAGCCGGCGCTGGGAGGAGCACCACATCAACCCGGTCAACTGGGGCGGCTCCAACGACCTCCACAACCTGATCTTCATCAGGAACCACCAGCACAGCCCGATCACGACATTCTTCGAGAACTGGCTCAAGCCCGAAATCAAGAAGGACATTCCCTAGGTGCTGCATGAGCGGACATGAAAATCTTGTGAACGAAGCGCTCGCTTCCGAGGCGGCGGGGGATGCAGCCCGCGCCGAGCAGGCGGTCCGGGCCCTGCTCGCCGCCGGTCCCGGGGCACTGCGCAGCGTCCTCGACATCGCCGGGGAGCGCGCGGACCGCCATCACCCCCTGCTCCATGAAGTCGTCCGACGCAGCACCGCTCCCGAGGCCGTTCCCGTCCTGCTCGCACACACCGGCACGGGACCCTTCGCTCTGGTCTCGGCCGTCCTGTGGGCGCTGGCCCGCAGCGACGGTTCCGAAGGACCGGACGAGGTCGAGGCCGTCCTCGCCGACCGCACGGCGCCGCACAGTGCCCGGGCAGCGGCGGCAGAAGCCCTCCAAGGGGTGGTCCGTCCGGCAACGGCCGAGGTCCTCCGTGCGGTCCTCGCGGAACAGCGCCGCGAGGCGACCGACCCGCAGTGGCCCCTGCTGCTGGTCGAGGCGGCCATNGCGAGGCGACCGACCCGCAGTGGCCCCTGCTGCTGGTCGAGGCGGCCATCGCGCTCTCGTCGACCGGCGACCACAGCGGAGCGGCGGCCGTCCGCCCCCTCCTGGCCCATCGCTCCGAATCGGGCCGGGCCCTCGCCGTCGGCGCCTTCCGGTGGGTCCTTGACGAGGACACCCTGCACCGGTTGACGCAGGCGCTCACCGACCCGGGCGCCGAGGTCCGTCGGGCAGCCGTCGACCCCGTCTTCCTCATCGGGTCGCCCGCGGCCGCCGACTTGCTGCTGCGGAGCGCCCGGGAAGACCCGGACAACCAGGTCCGGTACAACGCTCTGATCCGTTTCGGCGACCTCGCGGGCCTCGCCCTGAGCGGCGATCCGCAGGAGGTGCCGTTCGCGGACGAGCAGTGGCGGGAACTGCGGGACACCCTGGACCCGACGGTTTGCCACCGCTTCGGCGTGCCCGTCGCCCTCACCGATCTGATCGAGGAGTTCACCGACGAGGAGCGCTTGCGGATCTCCATCGCCGCGGAACTACAGGTCCTCACCGGCGTCGACGTCCCCGCCTCGTACGCCCGGCACGGCCTCGAAGCGGCTCTGCATTCCGTACGCGATGTCCCGTTCACCCCTGGCCGAATCCACAAGTGGGGCCGTCCCCGGCCGATGCCGCCCCCGAGCCGGGAATAGGGTCCGGGGATTGGTCATGGAGCAGTCCCACGCTTCGGTGCCACGATCGCCAGGGGCGGTGACATGGTCGGCGCCGTACGAAGGGCCGACCTGACCACTGCCGCGTTGCCCGTCTGGTCATGAACTGCCAGGAGCATCGGTCCTCCTGAGGCCGGATGGTGCGCCGCACGGGCCAGCGCCGCGTTGCTCACGGCCACGGGTGCCACGGCCGCCGGTTTGACCTGGCGGGCGGCCGTCCCTGCGTCCTGCGCACGGGCCGGCGGCACAGGTGCCACCAACCGGTGCAGCGACAGTGGTGGTTCGGTGGGCAGCATCCGTGTCACCCCTGGGACATGTCGTCGAGCAGATGGGCGTGAGGGCCGAGTTCGGCCGGGCGGAGCAGGCGGGCCTCTCGTTGGAACTGGCGGGCCACGCCCTGTACCACGTGGCGCATGCCGATCGTAGCGCTGTCGGTGTCCGCCGCCGCCAGTGCCGCGGTGCGGGCCGCGGCGGCGATGCCCGCGCCCGTCATGTCCAGGCGGGCCAGGACGTCCAGGTCCACGTCGGGGGCGAGCGGGGCCTCCGGGGGGAAGGCCAGGCGCCACAGCCGGCGGCGCTCCGGCGCGGTCGGGCGGGGGAAGTGGACCACGAAGTGGAAGCGGCGCGTGAACGCCGGGTCGATGTTGTCCTTCAGGTTGCTGGTGAGGATCACCAGTCCGTCGCTCGCCTCCAGGCGTTGCAGGAGGTAGCCGATCTCCAGGTTGGCGTAGCGGTCCGTGCCGTGCTTCACCTCCCCGCGCTTGCCGAACAGGGAGTCGGCCTCGTCGAAGAGCAGCACCGCCTGGCTCTCCTCCGCCTGCCGGAACGCCGCCTCCATGTTCTTCTCCGTCTCCCCCACCCACTTCGACACGACCTGGGCGAGGTCCACCTTCAGCAGTTCCAGGCCCAGCATGCCGGTGACGATCTCCGCCGACATCGTCTTGCCCGTGCCCGGTTCCCCCGTGAAGAGTGCCTTGACGCCGCCGTGCGCCGTGCGGCGGGCGAAGCCCCACGTCTCGGCGATGCGCGGCCAGGCGCGGCAGGCGGAGGCGATCTCCAGGATCTGGTTCAGCTGGGCCTCGGGCAGGACCAGGTCCTCGACGGTGCGCCGCGGCACGAGGGCCTGGACGCCGCTGCCGCTGCGGCCGCGGGTGACCGTGGCGATGGCGGGTTCGACGTGGCGGGAGACGGGTTCCGGGCGGCCGTTGCCGGCCAGCCGGGCGCCGGCGCCGGCGACCGCCGCCACCGCGCGCAGTTCGCCTCCGCTCATCCGGTAGCGGGTGGCCAGGTCCTCCAGGAGAGGGCCCTCCAGGGCCGGCAGCGCGGACGACCACATGGCGCGCCGGTCGGTCAGGGCCGGTACGGGGACCGTGAGTTCGGCGTACGCACGGGACGCCAGGAGGCCCGCGGGGCGCCAGGGCCTCAGCCCCGTCAGGCACACCGGTACGCGGGAGTGGAGCAGCGCGGCCGACACCAGCTCGGCATGCTGCCCGTACTGCCCGTGCTGCCCGTGCTGTCCGTCGGGCGGTCCGCCGTGCAGGTCGTCCGTCGGGATCCACAGCACCGCGCCCAGCGCCGCCGCCGTCCGCAGATCGGTCCAGGGGTCCGCCGTCAGCTGCCGCAGCGGTGCTCCCGCCGCCCGCGCCAGGGCCTGTACGGCGTCGAGCTGGCCGTCCGGCGGGGACCCCCAGAGCCCGGCCAGGTCGATGTCGCCTGCTCCCAGCGCGCGGCCGAGCCGGACGAGGCGGTCCGAGGACAGGTGCGGGGCGCGTACGCGGGGGTCCGGCTCCGCCACCTCGCCGGGGTCGTGGCCGAGCAGACCGACGTCGCCGGTCCAGCCCAGCAGGAACTCCAGTACGCCCGGCCCCAGGAGCAGCTCCTGGGAGAGTTCGATCGCGGCCTCTCCGTGGGCGCGCAGGAGGCCGTACCGGCGCAGGGGTCCGGTCGGGCCGAGGGTGCGGCGCAGGGCGAGCCGGGCCGCCGCGCTTCCGGCGCCGTCCGTGTCCCCCGCACCCGCCGTGTCCCCCGCACCCGCCGTGCCCGCCGTGCCGAGCGCGCCCACCGTGACCAGCAGTTCGACACTCGGCAGCCGCCGGTTCAGGTTGTCCACGATGTAGGCGTAGATCCGCTCGTACCCGCGGTCCAGTTCGGGTGCGGCGACGAGGAGCAGTGCGTCCTGGTCGGCACGGGTCAGACCGAACCGGGTGGCCAGCGCGTCCAGCGGGAGGGTGGCGCCCGCGGCGGACACACGCCGTCTGAGCAGTTGCTCGGACTCCGGCTCGGGGTGCTGCGGTGTGCGGGGCCCGGTCATGGCCTCCGTCAGGCCGTGGACCTCGTCGAGGAGGACACCGACCTGCTCGTCGGTCACGCAGTACGGCGTGAGGTCCGGCCGGGTGAGTCTGGCCGCGATCCGTGCCTGCCGTTCGACGGCGGTGCGCAGGGCCCGGTGCAGGGCCCCCAGGCGGATCCGCAGATGTTCGGCCGCCGGTTCTCCCATGTCCGTCGCCCTTCCCGTCGCCCTTCCCGCAGTCCTCCCCGTCATCCTCCCCGTCACCCGCCCGAGAACGTCAGGGTCCGGCCGGCCAGCCACACCACGTCGGGGACGTCGGTGAGCAGTCCGCCGCGCAGCAGGTCGGCGTGGCGGCGGCCCAGCGGGACGCGCACCCGTACGGCGTCGGCCTCGAAGCGGACCGTGGCGTCCAGGTCGGCGAAGCGGTCCAGGGCCGGCAGGGGGTGCGGTGTCTCCCGGCCGCGCCACAGCGTCCAGGCGATCGTGGACAGGCCCAGTGCCGCGGCCAGGGTGACGGTCCGCTCCAGGGAGCCGTCGTCCGCGAGCGGTACCGCCCTCCGTTCCACGGTCAGCGCGGTGACCAGGTCCGCGAGCCGTGCCGCGTGGCCGGGCAGTTCCGCGGCGAGCCGTGGGTCCGGGGGCCGGTCTCCCGCCGCCCACAGCGGAGGGCGCAGGGGCAGCCGGGTCACCGGGTCGCCACGCAGGGGCGGTACGGCGGTCGTGAACGGCACGCCCGCCGCCGCCAGTTCGCGCATCGCCCCGGACGGGAGGGGGCCTTCGCAGATCAGTACGGGCGGTCGTCCGCACGTCCGCCAGTACGGCAGGAGCCGTGCGGTGTCCTCCGCCCAGGCGATCGGGAACATGCCCTGGGCGTCGACGAGGAGCAGCCCGTCGTCCGTCCCGGTGATCAGCAGGGGGTCGGCGGGGTCGTGGCCCCGGCACACCGAGAGCGCCAGGACGCCGTCCAGGAGCGGGAGCGCGGGACGCGCGCGCCGGGCGAAGTCGGTGAGGTCCTCCTCGGGCACGGGCGGGTCGAGGCCGGCAAAGGCGGCCGCCGCCACCCTGTCCTGCTCGGTGCGGCGCCAGCCCCGCGGGGTGGCGCCCAGCACCTTGTACGCCAGGGCGGCCGCGAACAGCGGTGCCCGGCCGGCCAGTTCGATGCCCGCCAGGGCGGGCCCGACCGCGTCGAGGTATCCGATCCGCGCCAGCGGTCCGGCGAGCAGGAACGGCAGCACGGAGCAGACCCGCACCTCCTGCCCGGGAGCGCACGGCACCGGGGCGCCCCCAACCGGCCGGGGCGGCTCCCCGGCGGCCCGGTCCGGCTGCCCCGGGCCGTCCGGCCCCGCGGACAGGGACCGTACGAGCCCGGTGATCTCCTCGCGGGTCGCCGACGCGGCGTGATCCGCCAGGAGCCGGTTCGGGTCCGCTCCGGGGGCGGTGGCGCGCAGGTGCCCGGGCAGCGCCCCCGCGGTACCGGCCAGGAGGGCCCGCCGGGCGAGTTCGGCGAACAGCGGACCGGCCGACGCGTCGTCCTCCGCGAGCAGGGCAAGGAGGTAGACACGCAGCGACCGGTCGGGGAGGAGTGCCAGGAACGCGTCCAGTTCGTCGCGCTCGGCGAGTTCGCGGAAGAGCGCGGCGGCCGGTGGCGCGGCCCACGGCGGCCGGGCCGGGGCGAAGGACTCCCCGAACGGCACCGGCCGCGCGGCGGACGCGTCCACCGGTGGTTCCGCCCCGCCCGCCGGGGTGATCCGCACCTCGGCGGGCGTCCCGTCCGGCCGGACGGTGACGGTCACCGGTTCGGTGATCTCCACGTCCGGGCCGTCGCCCGCGAGCTGCTGCGCGAAGTGGTCCCGCAGCGCCTCGGGGAGGGCGTCGACGACCTGGTCTACCAGGGCGCGCGGGTCCGGTCCCCAGCTCCAGCCACCGCTGCGGACCACCGTCACCGTGCAGTGGCGCACCGCGATCTCCCCGGTCGCCCGGGGGCCGGGTGCGGTCATGTCCGTGCCGTCCTCTCCGGTTCCGTCTTCTCCGATCTCACCTTCTCCAGCCGGCCCGCCCAGCCGCTCACCAGTACCAGCACCCCGTACGGGGTGTCCTTGTCGAGGGTCACCGGCAGTTTCACCTCGTTCCGGCCGGCGGGGATCTCCCCCGCGAGCACATGGGTGACCTGGTCGTCGCAGACCAGTGCGGTCAGCCGGGCGGTGGAGGGGACGGGTGCGGGCAGGGTGACGGTGAGGTCCTTCGCCGTCAGCAGGATCCCGTCCTTCCACGCCTGCAGGCGCAGCAGCGCCGGCTTCGGGCCGGAGCCGCTCCCGGACCCCTGCTCGACCGCGAAGGCCGACGGCTCGTCGAACGCGCCCGGTTCGGCGTCCACGGCCGCCACGGCCAGGTTCCGCGCGTCGACCGGGAGGGTCGCGGTGCGGCCGGCGCCGAGGAGGACCCGCAGGGGCAGGACGGGGCCGACGAGTGCGGCGGGGTCGGTCGCCGGGGCTTCGGCGCCGGTGAGCGCCAGCGCGCCCAGGACATGGCCGGTGTCGGGCGCGTACACGACGCAGAGGGTCATGTCAGCCACCGCCGTTCGTCACGGGGAGCGTCGTCGTCAGCATCGTCGGCCACCGCCGTTCGTCGTGGAGAACACCGTCGCCGGCATCGTCAGCCACCGCCGTTCGTCGCCGGGACCGCCGCCACGACGAGGAAGTCGACCGCGCCGGGCCGCTCGACGACCTCGCCCGGGGCGTTCAGGGGGTCGTACAGGCGTGCCCGGCACCGCACGCGCAGGTCGGCGTCGACGGTCGCCTCCGCGGGGACGTGGAGCACCGACTCCTCCCGGGCGGGCGAAACGCGCGGGGTCAGGTGGACGTGCACGAGGGCCCGGCCGTCGGCGACCTGTTCCGCCGTGATGCCCGCGGGCAGCGGCAGGAGCATGCCGTCGGTGGCCGTCCCCGAGGTCACGAGGGTGCTGCCGACCGGCATCCGGCCGCTGAAGCTGCCCTCGATCGTCAGGTTGCCGTTGGCCGCCACGGTCATCAGCGGAGCGACCGTGCCACTGCCCTGGTACAGGCCGAAGACCAGACTGGGCTGGTCGCCGCCGGACAGGACGATCGCGGGCCTGCCCTCCTGCACCGCCGTGCCCGTGCGCAGGGTCAGTGCGCCCGACTGGGCCGAGACGGTGTCCGCGCGCACCCCGGCGAAGCGCACGGGGACGCCGCGGGCCCTGGTCGCGACGCCGCCGAAGTGGCCGTCCGTCCAGTGGACGTAGCCGAGGAGGACGAGCCAGCGCACCGGCGGGTCGGCGGGGGCGGCGCCGATCGCCGGCGGCCGCTGGCCGTCGACCAGCAGTTCGTCGCCGAGCCGCCCGAAGAGGATCTGGTACGACTCCTCCACCCGCGTCCTCGCCCCCGTGCCCCCGCACGAGTCCGGCCGGGGCGGCGCGGCCGGCTCGCGGTCGACGGCGGCGAGGAAGACCGGGTAGGGCTCGTCCTGCGCGTCCTGCGCCGAGCTCGCGCCGTTGACCTCCTCGAAGTCGCTCTCCCGCAGCACGACCGGTTCGGTGAGGACCAGCTCGCGGCCGGTGCCGTCGACGGCGTACCCCGCCGACACGCTCACCTCCACGTGGCGTGCGCCCGTCACCGGGTCGGTGCGCGGCTCCGTGACGAGGGCGAGTCCTTCCGCGATCCCCCAGTCGTGCAGGTGGCGCGCGTGCCGGCCGGACAGGCCGCGCGCGTACTCCACCGTGGCCGACAGGTCCGCGGCGGCGAGCACCTGCCCTTCGGAGAAGACAGGGCGCAGCGGGCCCGTCATGGCGTCTCACCGGGCTTCCGGTTGCGGGGCGACCTGGCCCGCTTCGCCGGAGGGACGGCCGGACCGGGCGGTTCGGCCGGATCAGCCGGATCAGCCGGATCGGCCGGATCCGTGGGTGGCTCGTCGTCGCCCCGCGGTGCGCTCTCGAGTTCCTCCAGGCGGGAACCGAGCCGTTCCGGCACCCGCTCCGCCACCCGGGCCACCTGCTGCTGCGCGCTGCCCAGCTGGGCCCGCAGACCCTCCAGCGCCGCTGTCAGGTCCGTGACCCGCGTCCTGAGCACGGCCAGTTCCTGCATGCTGTCGGTCACTTCGCTGGGGGTCGTGTAGACCTGCTCGTGCAGGGACTTGGGCGGGGTCTCGCCGGGGGCCGGGGTGAGCAGCAGGGAGAGCATCTCCTCCAGGTCCCCGGTGCGCGGCCAGTCACCGAGCAGCCCTTCGGCGTACGGACGCGAGACGGGGCCCTGCGACGACAGCTGCGGTTCCCCCTCGCACGGCGGGGGCTCGCAGCACAGCCGCTCGGCCAGCTCCCGCAGCCGGTAGAGCTTGGGCAGCCACTCCCCGTACGCCGATCCGCCCGGCAGCACCTGTTCCCGGGTGGCGGAGCAGATCCGTACGACGTCGCAGCCCTTCAGTTCGATCCGCGCGAGCAGGACGTCGGGGTCGGTGCTGTCGCCGCACGGCGGGTTCAGCGTGGCGCACGCCGTGTCGGTCACGAACCGGCGTACCGCCGCGGTCAGCCCGGCGGCCGCCTTGGCGATCCACCGGAGTTCCGCGGGGGTGGTGCGCTCCACGCTGTCCGGTGGCGGGGACGGCAGCGGCGGCGGTACGTCGAGGGCGGCGACCTTCGTGCGCAGCGTGCAGTCGCCGACGCCGGGGCCCTCCTCCAGACGGCCGAGGAGCCACTTGCGGATCAGGACGAGGTCGGCGCGGAACTCCACCCGCAGTGCGTGGCCGAGCGGTGTGCCCTGGGCCAGCAGGCGGACTTCCAGCGGGGCCTCCGCGTCCCCGCCCTCGGGTACGACCCGTGCCGCGGTCTCGGTGACCACCGTGCGGGCGAGCGAGCGGCGCAGCGGGTCCGCCGGCCACGCGGCCTCCCAGTCCGCGTCGCCCAGCCGGGCGCAGGCCGTGCCGAGCACCCGCCGGGCCTCCTGGACGGACGCGAGCTCCTGGTGCGTGCGTGTGAGTTCGTCCTGTCCGGCGCGGTCGTGGGTGTCGAACCGGGCGACGGCGCCGGCCAGTGCGCGGACGTGCTCCGCCATCTCCCGGGCGGCGGACGGCGGCGGCGCCCCCTCCCCGGCGGCGTTCTCACGCAGCCAGGCCAGCCCGTCGGTGTACCGCTTCGCGTCGGCGTCGTCGAACCGGAACGGGCGGTCCGTGCCGAGGAACGCGGCGAACAGGGCGTCGGTGTAGAAGCCGAGCCGCCGGTCGCGGTCGCGGGCCTCGTCGGCCCGGCGCACGGGGCCGAGTCCGGCGAGCAGCCTGGTGCCCGGGTTGTGGCGGTGGTCCTCGAAGTCACCGTGCCTGACGAGGAACCGGTAGCCCTCCCGGACCCGGGAGGGGACGCACCCCGGAGAGGGGCAGGGCTCCTCCGTGGCGTACGGGGCCACCGGGTCGACCGGCAGTTCCCGGTAGCGCACGAAGAGGCCGTAGCCGCGTGCGCCGTCGCCGTCGCAGGGGTCCTCGCAGTCCACCCCGAGGGCGGCGACGCGCTGCTCCCGCACCAGGGCCTGCACGTCGACCTTCTCGGCGCAGGACACCACGATGTCGTTGCCCGAGCTGTCGAGGGCGTGTCCGGGCTGCACCGTCACGGTGCCGCCGCCACAGGGCGCGCAGCCGACGTCGAGTCCGCAGACGACGCCCGGCCCGGACAGGGACCGGTTGTGCAGCCTGTCCTTCGCCGTCATGTAGTCGACGAGCAGACCGAGGTCGTCCTCGGTCAGCAGTTGCCCTGCGAAGAAGCGGGGGCGCACGAAGGCGGAGGCACGGGTGGCGTCGCCCCCGCATCCGCATCCGCAGTCGGTTCGCATGATCAGCGCTCCTTCACGAAGAACCAGCTCTCGAAGACGTCCCCGCCCACACCGGTGCCGGACGTCCAGGGCCCGACACCGGACGGCGGGACGTCGTGTCCCCCGTGTCCGGCCGTCTCCGCCGGGGGGTCGGCCGTACCGGCCGGGTCGGTCGCACCGGTCGTGCCGGCCGGGTCAGGGGTGCCGGTGGTGCCCGCGTCCCGGTGGTGCGTGTCGATCAGCGGTACGCGCCCGCCGACGTGGGTGCCGTCGACCGGGCGGCGGCAGCGGTCCAGGACGAACGCGGTCCGGACGGTGACCAGCACGCGATCACCGTCCTGCAGCGACTCGCGCGTCGTCTGCCGGTAACGGAACTCCCGGGTGAACTCGCCGCAGTCGTCGCCCGGTTCGGCGAATCTGCCACCCATGTACCAGGTCGAGGCGTTGCGGCCGCTGCCGCCCTCGATCACCTGGAGATCGACCACGCCGGGGCGCAGCGAGTCGGTCCGGACGTCGTCGGAGAACCGCACCACCAGTCCGGCGTCCTCGTCCTGGGTGCCGAGCAGGGCCCTGGCCTCGTCGACGGTGTAGGTGTGCCCGTGGATCCAGTTGACGCCGGTCACCACCGTGGGGACGTGCCGGCCGAACGGGCGGCGGACGTCCATGCGGATCCGGTCCTCGCGCACCGGTTCGTGCCGGTCCGCGCAGTCGATCCTGGCCAGCCAGAGCACCTCGTGCCCGCACGGGGAGCAGCAGGTGTCGCAGCGTTCGTCGACCGGGGGCTCGCACCCGGTGACGCGTACCGTGTAACACTCCTCCGTCCAGCCGTACTCGCAGTCCGGGCTCTCCGCGCAGGCGTCGTCGTAGACGGCGCGGGTGGCCTCCACGGCCCGCTCGGCGTACCGGATGCCGACCCAGACCGTGTCGGTGTCGCGTTCGTCCCGGGGCAGCGCCTTCCACAGGTCGACGACGCAACCGCCGCGCACCACGACCTCGTTGCCGTCGCAGTCCACGGCGAGACCGGGGGTGAGCCGCACCCTGGCCCGGTGCCGGGTGCGCTCCGCGTCCGTGTCGTCCCGGTCGCCCTGGTCGGTCTGCCGGGTCCCTTCGGCCCGCCCCGTCTGCCCCGTTTGCTCCGCCCGCTCCGCCCGCTCCGTCTGCTCCGTCTGCTCCGTCTGCTCCGTCCGGTGGTCGTCGTGATCGTGTCCCGCCGGCTCCACCAGCAGGCCGCACACCACGCCGTACCCGAGCAGGTACCGCATGCGCAGCTTCAGCTTCTCGCGGTGGTACTCCTGTTCACGCTGGAAGTCCCTGGCGCCCAGCATCTGGCCGTGGAAGTACCGCAGCCTGCGCAGCGGCGGCGCGTCGAACCCCTCCGGCCCTCGCGTCCCTGTCTCCGTCATCGCTGTCCTCTCACCATGCCTGCGTATGCACACCGACGGCGGAGGCGACTCCCACGCCCACCCCTCGGCGCGGCCCTCTCGGCCCTGGTCCGATCACCCCGTCGCGGCCCAGCCGCAGCGGGTGTCCGCCGCCCAGTACGGGCGGCGGCAGTGGTACGAACGCCGTGTCCACACCGACGGTGGACCGCGAGCCGACCACGAAGCCCCCGCGCCCGGTCCGTACCGACCCCACCGTGTGCGCCGGCGCCTGCCGCTCCACCAGCCGCCGCAGTGCCCGCTCGTCCACCGTCGCGGTGGGCAGGAGCACCCGGAACCGGTGCGCGTGCGCGGTGAGCGGGTCGCCGTCCGGTGCTCCGAAGGCGCGCAGCGGCGCCGCGCCCAGCGGCGAACCACCGATCCGGAACCGGCTCGCCGACCGGCTGAACAGCCGTACGGAGCCCAGTCCCGGCCCTCGTCCCTGCCTCTGTCCCTGTTCCTGTCCCGTGGGACCGACGGCCTCGCGCAACGACGCCCACCGGCGGTCCGCCGCCAGCTCGTCGACGACCGGGCACACCCCGAACACGATGCGTACGGCCTCCTTCAGCGCCCACGGCGTGCCCCGGCGCCGGTACAGCTCCGGGGCCGCCTCCAGCAGCGCGCGCCGGGTCCGGGCGTCCCAGCCGGCCTCGAAGGACAGCCCCAGCAGTCCGGCCAGCCACGGCAGCACCCGGTCGGGGGCACCGGCCGGGTCGAGGAGCGCCGGATACCGTTCGACGACCCGGTCGAGGTCGGCGAGCGAGGCGTCGAACAGGGACAGGAAGCGCTCGGTGAAGTCGTCGGCCGCCGGGTCCACGCGGTAGGCGGGCGGTAGCAGTTCGGCGCTGGTGGACCGGGGCAGGTCCAGGCGGATCCGGCGTACGACCGGGGTCGCGCCGCCGTCCCCGGTGAGCCGCAGCCGCAGCCGCAGGAGGCGGCCGGGCGGCTGGTCGACGAGGAAGTCCGTGACTCCGGGAGGCGCCGTCTGCCAGTCGCTCTCCTCGTACCGGTCGTCCTCGGAGACCACGACCGCGACCGCGACCGCTGTACCGGCGGGCACCTCGGCGTCCACGCGGACGCGGTGCCAGCGGCACCGTGAGACACCGCTGTCGATCGGTCCGGTGAGGAGCGAGCCGCTGGTCGCATAAGGCGCGGTCGCCGTCGGCGGGGTGGTGCGTGGCCGCCCCCGCCAGGTGTGACAGGTGGTCACGGTGCCGTCCGGGGCGGCCTCCCGCAGGCAGAACCCTTCCTCGTCCACCGAGACGAGCGCCGACGGGGGCAGTGCCGCGGCGAGTTCCCCGACGGTGGCGGTGCGGAAGGCGCCGCGCCGCCTCCCCCCGCCCGTGGTGCCCCGGTGGACCGTCAGCCGGCCGTGGTCGTCGGTGAGCAGCCAGACGGTCCGGCCCGGCCCGGCGCGCAGCCCGGCGACCTCTCCTCGCACGCCGGTGCGCAGCACACCGCGGAAGGCGCCCGTCGAGTCGAACCGGCGCAGGTCCGTGTCGCCGCGGCGGGCGACGAGGACCCCCTCCCCGGCGGTGAGCGCGGCCCACCGGGGCCCGTCGGTCTCGATGACACCGGCGAGTTGCTCCCCCTCCCAGCGCCACACCAGCACCCGGTCGCCGTCCACCACGGCCAGCCGGTGGTCCCGCGCGGCGACGGAGACGGGCTCGCGCAGCGGCCCGGGGCCGCACGCGTTCGGCCGTACGGGGATCCAGGTGCCGGTGCCGGCGTCGCGGCGCAGCAGCTTCGGCCCGTCCGGGACGAGCAGGTACCAGGAGCGGGGGGCGTGGCCCGGCGCGAGGCGAGGGTCGGGGAACCAGGGCAGCAGCTGCTCCCTGGTGGGTCCGTCCGGTGCGGGACCGCGGTGGGCCAGCCGGAGGCCGGCCGGGTCGTCGAACCCGACGATGCCGTCCGCGCCCGGCTCGCCGCCGGCCGGCTCCTCCCAGCCGACGTGGGCGTCGAGGAGGCGGAAGGTCGCGGGGTGCGGGGTGCACGTCATGTCCGGTCTCCTACCGGGATCAGCAGCGGGCGTTCCGGCCAGAGGAGGGTGTGGGGCGGGATCGCGTGGTCGGTGCAGGCCGGCTGCCGTACGCCGTCGACGACGAGCGAGAGCCGGGACACGGCCAGGACGCCGTCGGCCGCGAGGAGCCGCCGCACCAGCGGCGTGTGCCGCAGCGCGCCGCCGAACGGCCAGCCCGCGCCGTTCTCGCCGCCGGTGAGCGGGTCCAGGTAGGTACGGATCGCGTCGCCCGCCCCGGCCAGGACGGCGGCGCGGTCGAGGTCCGGGTCGAGGGCGACCCATGCCTCCACGGCGACCCTCCGGTACGGCGCGGGGGCGGCGACCACGGTGACGCCGGCCGGGGCGGCCTCGCGGGTCAGGTACGCGGTGACGGCCCGCAGCGTGGCGGCGGTGGGCACCGGTGGCTCACCGGTGCCGCCGTCCGGCGGTACGACGAGGACTCCCACGACGCCCGGGATGCGCGTTCCGGCCAGCCCGGGGTGCAGGCCCGCCACGCCCTGGGCGCGGGCCACCGACGCGCCGGGGGCCTGCGTGGCGAGGAGGCCGTAGTCGGCCGGCGCCACGGCCCGCCCCCGGGCCCGCAGCTGGCCGACGCCCCGGCGCATCGCGTCGGCGTCGGGCTCGGCGTCCGTGCCCCCCGTGGCCGGGAAGGGGTTGGTGACGCCGGTGACGAACGGCAGCGCGGTCACCACCCCGTTGACGGCACCGGCCCGTACGGCGCCGGCGCTGCCGCCGCCGACCCGGTAGCGCACGGCCCGTACGTTGCGGAAGCCGGGCGGGACGGCCGCGCCGTTGACGCCGTCCCCGAAGGTCACCTCACCGCTCGCGTGGTCCACGGTGAAGACCCGGTCGTCGGCGCCGTGGGCGGCCAGGCTCTCCACCTCCCGCCAGCGGGAGGGACGGCCCGCCGTGGTGCCGAACACGTCGCCGTCCCCGTCGTCGTCGACCTCGATGACGACGGATCCGGCGAGGACGGGCGTCTGGCTGAGCAGCATCCTGCGCAGGCCGTCGGCCTCCGGCGTCCGTACCGGTTGCAGCGGTTCGTCCCGGAACGTGCGGGCGGCGGTGGCCGCGACCGTGTTGAGCCGCAGGCCGGACAGTACGGGCGCCGGGCCGCCGAAGGTGCCGTGGGCGATCCGCAGCCGCAGCCAGCGCAGCCGGGGCCGGGCCCGGGAGCCGGGCGGACTGCCCGGCTCCCAGGAGCGCGGGACCCTGAGTTCGACGGTCCCGTCGGTGCTCAGGCCGCCCGTGGAGTCGCGCACCAGTTCCGCGGGCACCAGCCGGGTGCCGTCGAGGACGTCCCAGCGCAGCAGCGGCGCGGGCGGCAGCGGAAGGGGCGCCGGGCCGCCGGAGTCCACGGGCGCCGGGGACGCGGCGACGAGCACGAAGCCCAGCGAGAGGCGGGGCCGGGGGGCGGCGGTCGCGGCGAGGCCGATCCACAGGCCGTTGCCGGGCTCCGGGTCCCGGCCGAACGGCGCGAACGGGCGGCCGGGGCCCGCGGGTCCGAGCGGCAGGTCCTCCAGCGTCCCGGACTCCTGGACCGCGAGCGCGCCCAGGGTCGCCGGGGTGACGTACAGGTCCTGGTCCGTCTCGTAGAAGACCTGGCCCGACGGGGTGGAGGCCACGCTCTGGAAGCCGGCGGGCACCAGTACGGAGGCGCCGTCCGGCGGGTTCGCGCTGAACTCCAGCAGCGCGGCGGCCGCGCCGGCGGGCCGCCTGCGCACCCCCGCCGTGGCCAGGTGCTCGGCCAGCACCTTCTCCGGCAGCCGGTTGACGCGGGAGAGCACGGGTTCGGCCAGGGTGCCGAAGAGGCGTACGAGCGCCACACCGGCGTCCTGCCGGTCGGGGTCGGTCCAGTCCGGGGTGTACCCGGCGATCCGTCCGCGTACGGCGGCGCGGACCGCCTCCCGGGTCGCCTCGACCAGTTCCGGCTGGACTCCGGAGGGTCCGGGTCCCGGGACGACGTCCCCCTCGGTCCGCGCGTCCTTCTCCCACCACGGTCCGCCCGTCATAGCAGCCCCTCCCCCGGTTCGGCGGCGGGCACGACCCGGGTGCGGACCGACCGCAGCACGGGCAGTTCACCGGCGTCCAGCCGCACTTCGTCGCAGTCCTCCCGCGGGTCGGCCCCGTCGAGTCCGATCGCCACCCCGGCGACGTCCGCGAGGTCGCCCAGGGCCCGCTGCGCGGCCCGCAGGACGGCCGACGGGCGCAGCGCCTCCCCGAACGGCCAGCCCTCCTGTTCCTCGCCGCCGACGAGCGGATCGAGGAAGCGGCGCAGTGCGGCGGTGACCACGCCGGACACCCGGGCGCGGTCGGCCGGGCCGCCGGACAGGTCGACGCGGAGCGTCACGTCGCGGTAGCGGGGTCCGCGCACGAACACCTCGGAGGTGAGCAGCCGGGCCTCGTCGAGCCGGGCGGTGACCGCGCACAGCATGCCCGGGTCGGGCCGCGGCGCGGCGGCGAAGTCCTCCCGGTCCGGGTCGGTCCGGGGGGCCGACGGGACGATGCGGACGGTCACCGCGCCGGGCACCGGGTCGCACGGGAAACCCGGGTGCTCGCCGGGGGAGGCGTGGGCGCGGGCGACCGCGACGCCCGGGGTCGTCCGGGCGAGGGTGACGAAGTCGTCCGCGGTGACCGCGCGGGTCACCTCACCGAGGGAGGCGGCCGCGCGCCGTCGTGCGGCGGCGACCGTCTCGGGTTCCTCGCCGCCCTCGGCCCGTACGAGGTTGGCGGCCGAGAGCGCGCCGATCTCCGCCGGGGTGTCGGGGGTCGCGGTCCAGTTGCCGGTCAGCCCGCCGTTGCCCTCCCGGCCGCCGCCGAGCACGTAGTCGACCACGACGTCGGGGGCGGGGGCGGGGTCCGGGTGCGGGATGCGGGCGGTGAGTCCGTCGCCGAAGACCACCGCGCCCTCGGTCCGGTCCAGCAGGTACACGCGGTCGGCAGGCGTGCCGAAGGTGAAGTCCGGTACGGGCGACCAGTCGTCGCCGGCCAGGCGTACGTCCGCTTCGAGGAGACGGCCGGCGGCGTCCGGCAGGACGAGGTGCTGGCCGGGGAGTTTGAGCCATGCGTGGATCTGCTCCGCCAGGCCGGCGCCCCGTGCCGTGTACGACCGGCGGTGGCGGGCGGTGGAGACGTTGACGGCGAGCGCGGTCAGCAGGGGTGCTGTCGCGTACGTCGCGGCCCGCGTCGACACCGTCACGCCGCGGTCCCGGGTGGTCCAGCCGGCGGGCGGGTGCAGCCGGACGATCCCCGACCGCCGCAGTCCGCCGGTGCCGTCCTCGACCTTCTCGAACGGGCCCGACAGGCCGGTGTCCGGCCGGAACCAGGACCAGGTCAGCTCCGCGGGCGGCGGTACGCCGTCGACCGCACGGGGCAGCCAGGACGCCGCGGAGGCGGCCGGGGCGTCCAGTTCGAGAAGGAGGCTGATCGGGCCGGGCGCGGGCTCCGCCCCGGTGAGCGGCAGGGTGAACCGTGCCTGCGCGGGTGCGCCGTCGCCCGCCAGGAGCGCGACGCCCCGGCGGGCCCGCAGGTCCGCGGTGCGGTCGCGGTCGGTCCACACCGTGACCGCTGCGTCCGCGCCGTCCGCGCCGTCCACGGCGAGCGGAAGGACGGTGACGTCGTCGTCGAGGGTGAAGACGACGCGTCCCGTGGGGTCGCGGGTCAGCGCCGTCCCGGCGGGGACGACCGGGACGGCCGTGTCCGGCTGCCGGGCGGACAGGCGCAGCACCGTGGCCGCGGGCCGGGCGGGGCGCGGCGGTTCGAGTCCGAGCAGCCGCAGGATGGCGACAACCAGTGCGTCGGGTGCCTGGTCGAGCCAGTACAGCCGCTGTTCGAGGAGGTGGGCGAAGAGTTCGAGGAGGGTGACGCCGGGGTCGGCGGGTGCGTGCAGGGTCCAGGTGCCGTCCGACTCGGCGGGGATGCGCCGGCGGACGGCCGCCATCATGTCGGCCCAGGTGAGGTCGTCGAGCTTCGGTGCGGGCAGGGTCACGGCGTGCTCCCCGCGGGGCCGGTGAGACCGGTGAGGCCGACGTAGAAGGGGAACACCAGGTTCGCCTTGGTGTTGCTGCGCCGGACGCGGTAGACGACCGAGACGGTGACCCGCGACTCGTCGGCCGGGTCGGTCTCCGCGCGCACCTCGTCGAGTTCCACCCGGGGCTCGTCGGCGCGCACGGCCTCGGCGATCGAGTTCTCCAGATCGCGCAGGCTCTGCACGCTGCCGGGCGCGAACAGCGACTCCTGTGCGCGGGTGCCGAACCCGGGCCGCATGACGCGTTCGCCCCGGCCGGTGAGCAGCAGCGCCCGCAGGCAGTGTTCGATGCTCTCCTCGCCGACGGCGTAGCCGAGCCGTCCGGTCTCGTCGGGCAGGAGCGGGAAGCGCCAGCCCGTTCCGAGGAACTCCGCGCTCATGCCGTCCTCGCCTTCTTGGCCAGTACGGCGGGGGTGAGGGGCGCGGCCGGCGGGCCGGTCGGCCCGGCGGCAGAGGGGTGGACGTGGGTGTTGAACGCCGTCAGCAGCGCATTGCCGAGCACGAGCGGTTCGGTGGCGCCGGCGCCGAGTTCGATGGAGGAGGAGTCGACGGTCACCTTCGGCGCCTTGAGTGTGATCTCCCCCTGCGCGGACACGGTCACGCTGCCGCCCTCGGCGGCGGTGATCCGGATCTCCCTGCCCCGGTCGTCCAGTTCCACCACGTGCCCGGCGGCCGAGGTGATCCGGACGGCGGCCTGGGACGCGGTGTCGTCCAGGAGCACCTGGTGGCCGTGTTTCGTCCGGATCGTCTTCTGGTCGCGTCCCTGCGTGCGCGCGGTGGGCGGCCTGTCCCGGCCGTTGTACAGGCCGCCCAGGACGACGGGGAAACGCATGTCGCCGTGGACGAACCCGACGAGCACCTCGTCGCCCGTCTCGGGGACGAACACGGCGCCGTAGCCGTTGCCCGCGTACAGCTGGCTCACCCGGCACCAGTCGGTGACGGTGGTGGTGTCGAACCACGGGAAGCTCAGCTTGACCCGGGCCTCGTCGTCACCGTCGCTCTCCACGACGAGCGCTTCGACGACCCCGTAGTACCGCTTGTCGGCGGAGCGGGCCCGTGGCGTGGTCCTGGCCGTCACTGGTCCCCCTGGTGGATGCGTCGTCCGGTGAACTGGGTGAAGAAACCACTGGTGTTGAGCGTGTGCTCGACCCGCTTGACGAAGTACGTGCCGGAGAACCGGCGGCCGAGTCCGTAGATCTCCAGGTTGTCGCCGGGCCGCAGCTCGGGCAGGCCGGCCACCTTGCCGGTCGCGGTGATGAACTCGTAGGCGCGTTCGCGCAGCAGGCTGACCGCCAGTTCGCGGGCCTCCTGGTCGCTGGTGACGGGCGCGTCGACCATGACCTCCTGGCGGCCTCCGAGCGTGGACTCGGCGGCCTCGGGTCCGCTCTGGCCGTCGGCCGTGTTCTGTCCGGCCGGGAGGTTCTCGGCGGTCGCGGTGAACGCGATCGGCTGTTTGGCACGGGGGTCCCAGCCGCGCACGGTGACCTTGCTGACCTGCTGGGAGATCGTCATCGTCGGGGTGAACTCGATCAGGTTGGGGACGAGCCCCGCGGGCTGGTCCGTGGGGCCGGTGGACAGTCCGGGCGCGTAGGCCAGCCGGTACACGCGGATCGGCCGGCCGTCCCGGCCGTCGGTGGGCCTGATGAAGTACAGCGTGTCCTCGCCGGTGGCCGGGTCCGGCAGGATGTAGCAGTCGTAGTCGAGCCGTTTGGCGCGTTCCAGCAGGAAGCTCGCGTCGTCCTGGTTCTTCTGCACCACGCGGTCGTGGACCGGGCCCTCCCGGGTGACCTGGATGCGCAAATGGTTGCGCTGGGCGATCTGCTCGGCGATCCGCCAGTCGGGCATGTCGCGGTAGATCTTGGTCTCGTTCTCGGTGGGTTTGCGGTCCTTCAGCCGCAGCAGCCCGTCGACGCCGCTGACCGCCACGGTGGGGGACGCGCCGTCGGTGAACTTGGGGCTGAGCGTGGAGATGGTCCCGGTGGCGACGGTCAGCAGCTGGTCGGCGTAACCGAGCCGGATGGACACCCGGCCGCCGAGCTGGAGACTCTTCGAGTCGCTGTGCTTGAACTTCAGCTCGGCGTCGTCCCAGTTGTTCAGGGTGAGGTCGAAGCCGGACATCTCGTCGATGTCGCGGTTCACCTTGATGTCGATGATGTCGTTCTTGGTGGAGGGATCCATCTCCAGCCCCTCGATGCGCACCTCGAACTCGGGCGCGTACCGGTCGGGGGAGGCGACCTCGGGCGTGGGGGAGCTCATCGCGGCCCCCTCACGGCAGCCGGGGCACGGTCAGCACCCGGCCCGGCCGCAGGTCCCGTGGGTCGTCGATCCCGTTGGCGCGCGCCAGTTCGCGCCAGGCGTCGGGGCGCCGGTACAGGGCGGAGGAGATGGAGCTGAGGGTGTCGCCGCGGCGCACCACGTAGCTCTTCTCCACCGTGGGCGAGGAGCGGGGTGTCTCGGCGGCCTGCACGGCGGCGGGGCGGAACTCCTTCAGGGAGAGGTCCAGCACGGCCCGCAGCGGCACGCCGTCCGGGCGGAACAGCTGGTAGTTGACGTCCAGTTTCTCGACGACGCCGGTGAAGACCTCCTCGTCCCACACGAACCGCACGACGGGCGGGGCGTGTTCGCGGCTGTCGGGCCGCAGCAGGTCGCGCAGGGCGGCGACGTAGGCGGTGCGTACGTTCTCCAGGGTGTCGGAGGTGTCGACCAGCGCCTGGACGGTGAGGGTCTCGGTGCCGCCGCGCACGTACTGCAGCGGCGGTGTCTCCAGGCCGGGGATGGTGACCTCGGCGAAGGTGTTGCTCTTGCTGAGCTTGTAGTCGGTGGGGTTGAACCGCAGCGGGATGCGCCGCCGCCGCTCGTCGGCGATGACCGGCCGGACGATCTCCAGGCGGGCCCGGGCGGCGCCCTGACGGGCGAAGGAGACGGGCGTCACGCTCACAGCGGGCCCTCCCCGTCGCCGAAGCGGCGTTCGGCCTCGGTGTGCCGGGCTCGGGCGCACTCGTCCTCGTACAGTTTCGCCCAGGCCCGGATGTGCTTGTTGAACAGCCGGGTGAACACGGCGGCGTCGTCGCCCTCCACCTGGTACCGGACTTCGAGGTGGTGAATGGTCACCTTCGGCACGCCGGTCACCTCCCTTGGCTCGGTCGCGGCAGGCCGTTCGCCGCGGTGTCCTGCAGGACCTTGGTCAGTCCCTCGTGTGCGATCTCCAGCGACTCGACGGCGATCGCGTTCTGTTCGGCGTGCAGGTCGGGGCCGCTCCACTTCGCGGCGAGCCCGCCGTGGAACGCCCAGGCCGCCGCGGGTGTCCCGTCCGGGGCGAGCACGATCACCGCGCCGTCGCGACGGGCGCCGAGGGAGTCGGCGAGCCCGGCCTGGTACCAGGCCCACAGGCCCGGATCGCGCAGCACCCCACGTTTGAGGGTGATCCGGTTCCAGGAGTGGCGCAGCGGGAGCTGGTGGACGGAGTCGTTGCGGCCGCCCTCCGGATAGCTCGTCACCTCCAGCTGCGCGCCGAGGCCGGCGACCTCCTGGAAGGCCCCGGCGGCGACCAGGGGCAGCAGCAGGGCCTGCGCGGAGGGCAGGTACGCGTCGCCGGGGTCCAGCGTCACGAGGAAGCGGTACTTCGGCAGCGGGTCCTGGCTCATGCCTCGATCACCTCCAGGCCGCGGTCCTGGCCGAGCACGAGGCGCAGCCGGATGAACTCCATGGGGACGGCGGGGGCCACCTCGACCTCGCAGACCAGTTGTCCCGGGTCCTGTTCCGGCGGGTTGTTCGTGTCGTCGCACACCACCCGGAACGCCTGCTCGGGCCGGGAGCCTGCGAGCGCGCCCGCCCGGAAGGCGGACAGGAGCACGGAGGTGATCGCGCGGACGAGGGTCAGCCGCAGTTCGGGCGAGTTGACGTCGAAGACGAGCGGTCCCGTCACCCGCCGGACCGCGCGCACCAGGAGGTGCAGCAGTCTGCGGTGCGCGATGTGGCGGGTACGGGGGCCGGCGGACAGGGTGCGCCCGCCCCACACCGTCAGGCCCCGGCCCCGGGTGCACCGGATCAGGTCGACGCCCGCCTCGAACAGCCGGACCTGCTGGGGGTCGGGGAGTTCGGCGGCGAGGTCGACGGCCTCCAGGACCACGGCGTTCGCGGGGGTGTGGTGCGCTCCGCGTTCGGTGTCGAGCCGGGCGATCACGCCCAGGACGTGCCCCGAGGCCGGGACGGTGCGCAGGGCCGGCCCGTCGGGGATCCGCAGCGCGGGATGGTACACGGCCGCGCAGCCCAGCAGCGCGTCGTCGCCGGTGCCGGTCAGCGACCGCACCCACTCCAGCGCGGCGTCGGCGGACGCCTTCCCGGGCGGGACGTCCAGGACGACGAGCCGGTCGAGGAGCGGGGACACGGCCGTCAGCAGTTCCCGGACGACGTCGGTGTGCGCGCCGCCGGTCAGGTCCGTGCCCAGGTCGGGCAGCGCCACCAGAGCCGGTTCCGGCAGGTCGCACTGCGCGGTGACGGCGTCCGTGTACTCCTGTCGCGCCGGCGGGGTGTCGGTGCCGCCCGCGAGCGTCAGGTCCCAGGACGTCGAGAGCGGGCCGGGCCGGCCGGGGGACGGCGGCCGCCCGTCGGGCACCAGCCGGAGGTAACGGGACGCGCCCAGCCCGTCGTCGAGGGCGGCCGGGGGCAGGCCGGAGAAGGTCTCGGGCGCCTCGCCGGGGACCGTGACGCGCAGGCTCACCCCGGGCGGTCCGGCGACGGTGCTGGCCTGGTGACGGACGGCGACCCGCATGCCGTTGGCCCAGCTGCCCGGGCTGGTGGCCGTCACCCGGTAGCCCGTGGCCCCGAATCCGGCGATGTCCCCGACGGTCCACCGGGTCCGGGCGGTGGCGGCGGGACCGGACACCCGCAGCACCCAGGCCGTGCGGCCGCCGTTCTCGAAGAACCCGCGCAGTGCGTACGGGGTGGCGAAGGCGCCCTCCGGCGGTGGCGGTCCGAAGGTGTCCACGACGTCGTTCCAGCTCTCCACCCGCACCGGACCGCCGACCGGGCCACGACGGAACCTGCCGAGGAACGCCGCCACGTCCGTGCGCAGCGGCTCCGCGCCGGAACCGGGCGGCGCGAGTGTCAGGGATACGCCGGGAAGCGCTTCGCCGGCCATGTCAGACGTCGATCTCCAGCTTCTCGACCGCCAGGACGAGCGTCTCCATGGCGATCTCGTTCTTGGTCGCGCTGAGCGTGGGGCCGGTGTACTTGGTCGGCCAGCCCCGGTCGAAGTTCCAGCGCATGGCCTCCTGGCGGTTCTCGTCGAACAGCACGATGGAGCCGGAGGTGCGCCGCACCTTGCCGTTGAGCGCCTCGACCACCCAGTTCCAGAAGCCGACGTGGCCGGTGATGCCGCGTTTGAAGGTGAGGTTGGTGAACTTCTTCAGTCCCGGGATCTTGCGGACGGTGATGTCCTCGCTGCCGGTGCGGTACTCGATCGGCGGGATCTCCAGCTCCAGACCGCTCATCTCGGTGAAGGAGCCGCTCACCGCGACGCCGTCGTCGCTGACGTTGGTCACGATGATCTGGAAGTTGTAGGAAGCGTATGGATCTTCCCTGGTCACGGGTGGCATGGTGGTCTCTCCTCAGTCGGGCGCCCGGGCCCGGTCGGACGTTCAGGCGAGCTGGGTCTCACGGGTCGTCTGCTGGATCCTGAAGATCACGAATTCCGCCGGGAAGACCGGCGCGACGCCGACGACACAGATGAGCCGGCCGTTGGCCAGGTCGTCCTCGGTCATCGTGCTGCGGTCGCAGGCGACGAAGAACGCCTCGTCGGCGGTGGTTCCGGCGAGCGCGCCGCTGCGCCAGACCGTGGTGAGGAAGTTGGTGACCGTCTGACGGACCAGGGCCCACAGCGACTCGTCGTTCGGCTCGAAGACGACCCAC
The DNA here is from genome assembly GCF_019710745.1 of Streptomyces beigongshangae. Lineage (GTDB taxonomy): Bacteria > Actinomycetota > Actinomycetes > Streptomycetales > Streptomycetaceae > Streptomyces > Streptomyces beigongshangae. The sequence goes on along the minus strand of NZ_JAHKJW010000015.1, from coordinate 144,914 downwards.
TGGGTGCCCTCGTCGATCGACTCCTCCAGGAAGAGGAAGAGCCGCCGGACGTTGACGTACTTCCACGAGCTGTCCGAGGACAGGGTCCGCGCGCCCCACACCCGGTGGCCGAGGCCGGGGAAGAACCGCAGTGCGTTGATGCCCTGCGGGTTGAGCAGGTCCTGGTGGCGTTTGGTGATGTCCTGGGCGAAGCCGTCGGTCTGCCGGACGCCGCGGACGACCACGTTGGCCGGTGCCTTGTGCACCCCCCGCTCCACGTCCACCCGGGCGTAGATCCCGGCCATGTGCCCGGAGGGCGGCACCTCGACGTCACGGCCGCTGGACGGGTCCCGGGTGACGAGCCACGGGTGGTAGAGCGCCGCGTACCTGGTGTCGAACGACTCGCGGAACGCCCGGACGCCCTCGATGTCCAGGCCGTCGCGCGGATCGAGGATCGCGAACCGGTCCTTGAGCAGTTCGCAGTGGGTGACCAGCGCCGATTCGACGGTGCCCGACCACATGCCGGGCACCGCGCAGACGGCCACCTCGTCGATGTCCTCCAGTGCGACGATCCCGGTGCGCCTGCCGCTGCCGCCGTCCGTCCCGACGAAGTCCGCGACGCTGAGGCTGTCGTACGCGTCGTCGCCGCCGGCGAGCGTCAGCCAGGAACCGGTCGCGGGCACCGGGAACTTCGCGGGGTCGGGGAGCACACCGGGCGGCGCCGTGGCCCGCACCAGCTGCGACCGGCTCGCCAGGGCGTTCACCAGGCTGGACGGATGGTCGCCGGTGAGCCGGAGGTTGGGGAACGTCTCGGTGACCGCGGCTCCGCCCGGGTCCGTGAACCGGGTGTCCACCTGGACCTCGACCAGATGGATCCGGTCGGTCTCGAAGAGCGTTCCGGGTACGTCCTGGTCGAAGGTGACGAGGTCGTCCACGACCGACCGGACGGTCAGCACGGTCAGGGCGGTGCCGTCGTCGGTCTGGACGACGGCACCCTCGTACAGCCTGCTCGCACCACCGACGCGCAGGGTGCGGCCGGCCGCGGGGCCGTCGGCCGGGGTGTTGTCCGCCGTGGTGCTGCCGGCCGTGGTGGCCCGGCGCACCCGGCGCACCGTGAGTCCGGTCTCCCACCTCGCGTGGGTCGTGCCCGCCGGGAAGGTCAGCGTCACCCTGCCGTCGGCCGGCCGGCCCACCTGGACCCCGAACCGGCGGGGGCCGATCTGCACCGTCACCGGTGCCCCGGCGGGCAGTTCGTCGGGGTCCAGCCCGTTCACCGCGGCCACCTCGACGGTTCCGCTGTCCGCGGGCGCGTCCGCGACCAGGCGGGTGACGAACAGCGCGCCCTCGTCCGGATCCGGCAGTACCGGAAGCGCCGCGCCGACCATCGGCTGGACACGGACCCGGACGCCGCCGCTCCACGCGCCGGGGCTCACCGCGGACAGCCGCAGTGTCTGCTCGGCCCCCCGGTCCCCCAGCTGTACGTAGTCCCCGCGGGCCGTCCTCACCTCGGCAGGCAGTTCCGCCTGCAACTCGATCCGGCGGGCGGTCCTGTCGTAGCCGGCGACCACCGCCGCGCCGATCTCCTCGCCGTCCCCGCGGAAGACCCTGATCTCCTGCCCGACCCCGGAGAAGCCGACCAGGTGTCCGACCTGGAGGCTGGTCGCCCCGGGGGCGGCGTCGGACACGACGGGGCTCACCTGCCCCTGGACCAGTTCGCCGGAGGCGGGGCGTGCGTCCGCGCCGACGACCCGCTTGACGTAGAGCCGCTGGCCGCCGTTGTCGAAGAAGCCCTTGACCGCCAGCGGGAACAGCCACCAGCGGCCGCCTTCGGACGGGTTGTCGACCCACGCGTCGCGTACGCCCGCGTCCGGCTCGGGCAGGAAGCCGCCGAAGACCGTCTGGAACTCCAGGAAGTTGGTGACGAGTTTGGGCTTACCGGTGTACGGGCCCCGGGCGGTCACCCCGACCATGCCGGCGGTGCTCGTGCTCACGCCCGCGATCGGCCGCGGCCCGGCATCGATCTCCTCGATGTAGACCCCGGGGCTCAGGTACTCGGCCATGGACGGCTCCTTCACTGCTCACGGATCTCGATGACGTGCGGGTGCTCGGCGTCCCGGGGCAGACGCACGGTCAGCGACCCCGCGCGGCCCGGCCGTTCGGTGGCCCGCAGCCGGAATGTCTCCTCGACGGCTTCCTCTGCGGCCTTCTCCCCCTCCCAGCGCAGGGCGAGCCGGAACACGCCCGTGGTCTCGGAGAGGGTGCGTTCGTGCCATGTCGTCAGGCCCTGTCCCGTACGCCCTTCGGCCTCGACGAGCGCGTTCGCGACGGGGGTCCCGGTGGTCGCGTCGAGCACGGCGCCGTGAACCGTGCGCACGTGCGGCGGATAGGGGAAGGCGACTCCCGGCAGCAGCCGGACCAGGCGCGGGGATGCCTCCGCGGACGGCGGGCGGGTGTCGTCGTACGGGTGCACGAGGAACTCGACAGCGGTGAGACCGGCCGAGAAGGGCTGCCCGTCGGCCGGGTACAGCGGCCGGTATCCGGCGGCCGTGAACCGGACCCGGTGGCGCTCGGGCCGGGCCGTCCAGGGCTCCGCCCGCCTGCCGAGTCCCGGGAAGGCGAGGGCCCCGCTGGGGGTGCGCACCGCCCTGTCGTCCAGCGGCACCCAGCCGCCCTCGTCGTCGGACCGTTCGAGGCGGACCTCCACCCCCGCGGAGCGCACCCTGCGGGCGAAGTCGTCGTACGGCACCAGCCAGACGGGGCTGTAGAGCGCCGACCGGGCGAGAGGCAGGAAGGGACTCACGGCGTCGCCGTCCCCTCGATGATCCGGCTCCGCACCGGACGCACCGGCGTCTCGACCGCCGAGTCCAGGTCGACGACGCGGATCTCGTAGTTCAGCGAGAGCCGGTAGGGCTTCTGGATCGCGTACCAGACCCAGGACTTCTGATCGAGCGTCAGCGGTGTCAGGGTCACGTGCAGCGAGTCGACGCCGCCGGCCAGGCTTCCGGACAGCTGCGCGCCGTCCAGGATCGCGTCGTCGTAGAAGGTCTGCAGCGCACGCCCGAGCATCCGGTGCTGGGTCTCCTGGTCGCCGCCCCAGGGGGTGATCAGGTACCGCAGCAGCAGGGCCATCGGCGGCCGGCGGGTGGTCGGCGGGTCGGGCGGCTGGGAGCGCACCGGGGGCCGGTTGCGCGAGGCGGGGTCCTCGGCGATCTCGTAGAGGAACACGGTGAGTTTCGGGGGTGAGGTCTGCACCGCCTCGGACAGGTCGTGCAGTTCCGCTCGCGGCGGTTCCATCCGGCCCTGGCCCAGGTCGCTCAGGGACCGCGTCAGCGCGCTCACGACAACTGACGAGACATCGGCGATCACACCGAAGTCACCCATGCGAAGCCCCCCTCGGCCCGGCGCGTACTGACGACCTGCACCGACGAGGATGCGGAACCCGTTGTGATCCGCCCGCGACCCGTCCGTCACTCCGGCGTCACCGCCGCGTCCGCGCGGGCGTCCTCCCGGGCCGCGACGACGTCATCGGACACGGATCGGCGACGCCGGAGTGACAGCGGCGGGGGACACTCGGTCGCTCATGGAGACCCCCTCAACGCGGTCCGGCGTCCTGATACTCCGGGTATGGATGGAAAGCGGCAGGGAGGACGGCTTTCGCGCACGCATCGTCCAGAGCGTCGACGGGCAGCAGGAACCGCCCTCGGCGGTGAGCAGGGCCGCCGACGCCCTCGCAGCGGTGCGGACCTGGCTCGACGAGCTGGAGGAAGGCGACGGGTGACGTTTTCGCGACGCCCCGGTGATTCCTTTTTGACGCCTGTCACGTTAATAGTCGAGCCTACGATCACCACTTGCTCGTAACATGGCATCAGGAACCTCTGGGGCCACACCGAAGATCACCGAAGCCGACATCGGTACCGGGGGCGTCGATGAACGGACAACATCAACTGACCACCCTGAGGCTGCTCAAGGGATTCGCATTAACGGTTAATCATACTCGTATTCCAGTTTGCTCCAGCACTCAACGACTTCTCGCATTCCTTGCCCTGCAGGACATGCCGCGATCCCGTTCCTACGTGGCCGGGACGCTCTGGCCGAACGTCACCACACCACGCGCCAACGCAAATCTGAGGTCGTCCCTCTGGCGGGCGGCCCGCACGGGCCACCCCATCATCGACGCCTCCTCGCACGAGCTGGCCATCTCCAAGGACATCAGCGTCGACCTGCACAAGGCCGTCGCACACGCACACAGACTGCTCGACAACTCACGCCCGTGCGACGACATCCTCACCATGCGGACCCTGGCGGACCTGTCGGCGGATTTGCTGCCCGAGTGGCCGGAAAACGACTGGATACTGATTGAGCAGGAGCAATACCATCAGCTCCGGCTTTATGCCCTGGAAGCGATGACGGAGCGACTCACCGCAGCACAACGACACGGTGAAGCCGTCGCCGCCGGACTCACCGCCGTGCGTACCGAACCCTTGCGGGAAAGCGCTCATCGCGTACTGATGGAAGCGCATCTGGCGGCCGGCAACAGAGGCGCGGCCCTGCGCCAGTACGAGAATTGCCGCCGCACCCTGCGGGAGGAATTGGGACTGGAACCCTCCGCCTCGCTGAGGGCCCTCCTGCCGGCCCGCGCCGAACACGACGGGCGGCCGAGACTTCAGCCCTCCGGGACCTGAGCCCGGCCTCCGTCCGGCCGGACGGGTCGCGGTCGGACGGGTCGCGGCCGGCACAGCTGTCCCATGGCGGTCCAGGTGTTCGCCACCGGACGGCTCACCGGTCACCTGCGTGACACACCGGCCGGGTCGCGGCGGATCCGTCGGCGAAACCCGTGTTGTCGCCGGTGACGCAGAGCCGGAGTGGCCCTATGGTGTTGCTGCTCCAAAAGGCACGGGTCCCCACGGCCCGGTCGTATGTCGTGCCGTCGGGGCCGTTTCGCACACAGCACCGCGCACCGCCCATGCGACATCCGAGACATCCTCGTTGCTTCCGTGAGGTGACACCACGTCCTTCGACCCGCGTCGGGTACGGCCGGGCGATCCGGGGCTCGACCAGCCACGGACCCGCCCGGCCGGCCATGAGCAGGACACGCACCGCCGGAGCCACCGCTCCCGTGCCACCCACGGAACCTGGTGAAAGGACCGTTCGTGCAAGCATCCCCCACACCCGTCCCCGCTCCCCGTTCCTCCCCCGCCCCCGGGCTCCCCGCACGGGGGGCGAGCGCGCCGCGCCGCCGCGGGACGCGCAGCCGGCTCGTGTCGCTGCTGGCCACGGCCGCCGCCCTCGTCGGTCTGACCACGTCCTTCACCGGTGTCGCGGACGCCGCGGAGAACCCCTACGAACGTGGCCCGGCGCCGACCAACGCCAGCATCGAGGCCGCGCGGGGCCCGTACGCCGTCTCGCAGACGACCGTGTCCCGGTCCAGCGTCAGCGGCTTCGGCGGCGGCACCGTCTACTACCCGACCAGCACCAGCGACGGCACGTTCGGGGCGGTGGCCGTCTCGCCCGGGTTCACCGCCTCCCAGTCGTCGGTCTCGTGGCTGGGTCCCCGGCTGGCCTCCCAGGGCTTCGTCGTGATCACCATCGACACCCTCAGCACCCTCGACCAGCCGGCCAGCCGGGGCGACCAACTGCTCGCGGCCCTGGACTACTTGACGAACACCAGCAGCGTCCGTACCCGGATCGACAGCACCCGGCTCGGCGTCATGGGGCACTCCATGGGTGGCGGCGGCTCGCTCGAAGCGACCAAGGACCGGCCGTCGCTCCAGGCCTCGATCCCGCTCACCCCGTGGAACACGGACAAGACCTGGCCGGAGGTCAGGACACCCACCCTGGTCGTCGGAGCGGACGGTGACACGGTCGCCCCGGTCTCCTCGCACGCGGAGCCCTTCTACACCAGTCTGCCGTCCACCCTGAACCGCGCCTACCTGGAACTGAACGGCGCCTCGCACTCCGCCCCGACCTCGTCGAACACCACGGTCGCGAAGTACAGCGTCTCCTGGCTGAAGCGGTTCATCGACAACGACACCCGCTACGAGCAGTTCCTGTGCCCGCTGCCTCCGGCGAGCACCACCATCGAGGAGTACCGCGGCAACTGCCCGCACACCGGCTGAGCCCGTCACGCCCTGTCCGCCGGCCCGTCCACCGGGCCGGCGGACAGGTCCTGCCCCCACGTCCTGACCGGCCGTACGGCGGGGCAGCCGCCCCGTCCCCTGCGGGCGGCCGGCCGTGCACCTGATCCGGCGACAGGTGCGGTGACGCTTCCGTAGCCTTCCGACGTGAGCCTTTGGACTTCTTTGGAGCCGGCGTCGACGACGGTGGACCCCGGTGGCAGTACCACCGTGCGCCTGCGTCTTCGCAACACCGGCGACGTGGTGGACGAGTACCGTTTCGAGCCCGTGGGCGATGTCGCGCCCTGGACGACGGTGGAGCCGCCGACGCTCCGGCTGTACCCGGGGACGACGGGCTCGGTCGACCTGACGTTCGCGCCGCCGCGCACGCCGGACGCCACGGCGGGGGCGAATCCGTACGCGGTCCGGATCACGCCGACCGAGCATCCGGAGGCGGTCACCGTCCCGGAGGGCAACCTGACCATCACCCCCTTCACGGAGCTGCGGGCGGAACTGGTGCCGCCGACGGTCAAGGGGCGGTTGCGGGGGCGGCCGACGCTGGCCGTCGACAACCTCGGCAACACGAAGGTCACCGCCTCGGTCGGCGGCAGTGACAACGGCGGTGAGCTGTCCTACGACATCCGTCCGGGCAACGTGCAGATCGAGCCGGGCCGCGCCGCGTTCGTGAAGACCGTGCTGAAGCCGCCGGGCGTCATCTGGTTCGGGTCCAAGGAGGAGCGGCCGTACACCCTCGCCGTGCAGCGCTCGGGGGTCGCGCCGCTCGATGTCCAGGGCACCTATGTGCAGCGGGGTTTCCTGCCGCGCTGGCCGGCCACCTTCCTCGGTGTCCTCATGGCGCTCGCGATCACCTTCGTGATGCTGTGGATCGCCTATCAGCCCAAGGTCCGCAGCGATGCGAAGGAGAAGTTCGACGAGGCCGGCATCAGCACACTGGCACCCGTCCCCTCGGTGTCGCAGGCCCCGGTGGTGAAGCCGCCGGCACCGAAGCCGGAGGTGGAGCCGGCCGAATCCGCGCCGGCGGACGAGGGCGGGGGCGGCGGCGGCGCGCCGGCACCGTCACCGCCGGCCGAGGAGAAGCCCGAGAGCGTACTGCCCGCGAGCAACGTCCTCCTCCGCAACCTGACCACCAAGCGGTGCGCCGATCTCCCCGGCGAGGGCGGCGGCCGGAAGACCGGACGGGTCCAGCAGTACACCTGCGACGAGGGCACCGCCGACAACCAGCTCTGGAACCTGGAGGTGACGGATCCGGAAGGGGGACCCGGTGGCACCGCCCTCTTCCAGATCCGCAACGTCAGGGACCGGCTCTGCATGGACCTGGACGGCTACGGCGCGAAGCCCGTCAGGACGCCCGTCGTGGAGTTCACCTGTGACGGTACGACCGCCGACAACCAGCTGTGGTGGCTCGCCGAGCAGAGGAGCGGCGGCCACTGGATCCGCAACCTCGCGAGCAACAACAAGTGCCTCGACGTCTCGGGCTTCAGCACCGGTGTCGACGAGGCGAAGCTGACGATCTACGACTGCTCCACCACCGACGACCAGGAGTGGCAGATCGTCCACCCCGGCGACGGCTGAGCACCGTTCCCCGCGGAGCACCGCGGCGGGCGCCGGTCGGCAGGAGCCGGGCGGTGCCTACCCGGCCTGCGCGGGTCGAGCACGCGAAATAGGCAACCGTTGCCGACGCCGTCCCAGGTGGGACGGGGGATATTCGAAGTGCCGGGAGTCACCGCGGACATGACCTCATGCGGGTCCACGCGGCCTCCCGCCGCACGGCATCCTGAGATCAGCGACGGAGAACCACCATGAGACACCGCAGGACCGTGCCCGCGTCCGACGACGCGGGCACCGCAGGATCCGGATGTTCCCCCCGCGGCCTCCCGGGCGCTCTCCCCCGGGCCCGCCGGGCGGACTGCCCGGTCCGGTCGGCGGGGACGGAGAGGCCGTGAAGGAAGGTCACTCCGCCCCGGTGGAGGAGCGGAGCCCGGCGGAGGAGCGGAGAAGGATTCCCGTGGTCGTCCACGCCCCGGATCCGATCCTGCGGGAAGGAACGGTCGCCCATCTCCGCCGGTACCCGGAGGTCGACCTCGTCGGCGAAGCCGCCCCGCACGGCGACGGCGTCGCCGTACTGCTCGCCGAATCGATCGACCAGGCACTGCTGTCACAGTTGCGCAGAATGGTCCGCAGCGAGGGCCTGCGCCCCGTCCTGGTGATCGGTCTCATCCGTGAGGCCGAGTTGCTGGACGTCATCGAGAGCGGTGTCGGCGCCATCGTCTGGCGGCACGAGGCCACCGGCAGCCGACTGCTGCGGGCGGTGACCGCGGCCTTCCACGGCGAGGGCGACCTGCCCTCCGATCTGCTGAGCCGGCTGATGAGCCAGGTCAAGGTGTTGCGTCCGGGAGCGGCGGTCGGTCCCGCCGCTCGGAGCGGTTATCTCACCCCTCGCGAGATCGACGTCCTCCGGCTGATATCGGAGGGAATGGACACGAACGAGATCGCCGGGAAGCTCTCCTACTCGGAACGGACCATCAAGAGCATCATGCAGGGACTCACCACACGGATGAACCTGCGCAATCGCGCGCACGCCGTGGCCTACGCGATGCGCGAGGGATACATCTCGTGATCCACGGAGGACGGCCGGCGGCTGCCCGCCCGGACTACCGGTCGTGGACGAGCAGGTCGGGATGGTCCTTGAGCTGCCGTCGCGAGGTCAGCTCCAGCTTGCGGAAGATGCTGCGCAGATGCGCGTCGACGGTGCGCTTGCTGATGAAGAGCTGGCCGGCCACTTCGTTGGAGGTGGCGCCGGCGGCGACCAGGCGGGCGACGGCGACTTCCTGCATGGTGAGTTTCTCGTAGGGCTGTTCGGAGCGGGAGCGGACCTTCTCCCCGGTGGCGCGCAGCCCTTCGGCGGCCTGCCGGGTGAATCCCTCGTTGCCGGCCCCGGACAGCAGTTCGTGGGCGGTGTGCAGGTGCCGGCGGCAGTCGCGGCGGCGGCCCCTGCGGCGCAGCCACTGCCCGTACGACAGGTGCGCCCGGCCCAGGTACGGAACCAGACGGCTTTCGGCGAGGAGTTCGACGGCTTCCGCGAAGTGGTGCTCGACACCGGTCACGAGCCCTCGCGCACAGGCGGCGATGCCCCGGCCCGCGGTGGCTCCGCTGGCCTCGGTGCGCTCGGTCAGCGACGCCAGCGCCTCCACCGCGGCAGCGTGGTCGTTGCAGTGGACGGCCGCCTCGATGAGTTCCGGCAGGGCTGATCCGGTGAGGAAGATGTCGTCGTGCTCGGTGGCCCTGCGGGCCGCCGCCAGCGCGGCCGGGTGGTCGGCGAGTCCGTTGTACAGGGTGGCCGCCGTCGCGTGCAGGTTCGTCACCCGTCCCGTGCGCCGCGGGGCGTTCCCGGCCGCGTGGGCCAGTTCGAGGAACTCCTCACGCCGGCCGCGCTGTGCGGCCAGGTGCAACCGGTGGTAGACGAGAGGAGGCAGGCCGACCGCGTCGGCGATGGCCGCCTCCTCGGCCGTGGCGGCGATCGCCTGACCGATGTCGCCGGTCATGACGGCGTCGACGGCCTTCTGTGCCAGACCGAGCCGGAGCACCAGCGGGGAGCCCGAGGCGCGGCCCTCCTTCAGCAGCCGGTCGGCGATGACGGTGTGGGTCTCCGGATCCCACAGCTCGATGGCGATCATGGTCGCGAGGGCCGGCCGCCGTACCCACAGCGGCTCGTCGTCGCCGTGCAGGGTCCGGCGGAGAAGCGGAGCCGCGGTCGAGGAGCCGTTGGTGACGAGTTCGATCAGCGCGTCCAGCAGGTCGGGTGAGTCGGAGGGCGGCGCCGCGGACCGGGCCACGGCCACCACCTCGCGGATGACACCGCCGCCCCGGCCGACCACCAGGCTCATGTCGAGGGCGTCCAGGAAGGAGTCGCGTGCCTGCTCCGGATCCAGGGCGGACAGCCGTTGCGCGGCGCGCGTCATGAGCATCGGGCCGTCGTCGCGTTCCTGGGTGAACGCCGTCCGGCCCCGCAGGAGATCGACCCGGGCGAGCTGGTACTCGTCCAGCGCGGTGGTCTCCAGCGTCGCCAGCAGGTCCCCCACCGTGTCCGTCGTCCCGGCGTCGAAGTGGGCCTGCGCCGCCGCCAGGGTCCGTTCGATCCGGCGCCCGGGGTGCAGTGACAGCGCCACCGAGCGTTCGAGGAACGCTGCCGCCGCGGCCACGCCGCCACGTGCCCGCGCCCGTGACGCGCAGCGCTCCAGTTCGGCGGCGACGTCGTCGTCAGGGCCGGCCGCGGCCTGGGCGCGGTGCCAGACCCGCCGGTCCGGCGCCACCCGCGCGTCGGTGGCCCCGGCCAGCGCGGCGTGCGCGGTGCGGCGTTCGGCGGCCGGGGCGGCCCGGTACACCGCCGATCGCGCGAGCGGGTGGCAGAACCGGATGCGGTGGCCGAATTCGACCAGCCCCGTCGTGGCCGCTTCCTCACCGGCCAGGGCCAGGTCGAGGCCGAGATCGCGCGCGGCCGCCCAGAGCAGGCCGGGGTCGCCGGTCGGATCGGCACCGGCGACGGTCAGCAGGAGCCGGGCCGCCGCGGACAGGTCCGTCAGCCTGGCCTGGAAACCGCGCTCGATACGGGTCGGTACGGAGGACGCGTCCGGCGGCAGGAAGCCCCCGGCCCGTGGCAGCTCCAGCAGCGCCAGCGGGCTCCCCTGGGCCTCCGCGATCAACCGGTCGCGCACCTGGTCGTCCAGCGGGAACGCGCTGCGCGTCGCCAGCAGCACCCTCGCGTCCTCGTCGTTCAGGCCCCGCACGACCAGCCTCGGCAGCTCGTCGAGCTCACCCGCCCGGTACCCCGGCCGGGCCGCGAACAGCATCGCGATCGCGTCGCTTCCGACCCGGCGGGCGAGGAAGAGCATGACCTGCAACGACGCACCGTCCAGCCAGTGCGCGTCGTCGATCAGGCACAGCAGCGGCCGTTCCTGCGCCGCGGCCGTCAGCAGCCCCAGGGCCGCCAGGCCGATCTGGAACGAATCGGGTGTCCCCTCGACCAGACCGAAGGCCACCCGCAGGGCCTCGCTGTGCCGTTGCGGCAGACCGTCCAGGTGTTCCAGCACCGGTACACACAGCTGATGCAGTCCGGAGTACGGCATCTGCTGCTCGAATTCCGAGCCGCAGGCGCGAATGGCCCGGAACGCCGGCGCCGCATGGGCCGCATGGGCCAGCAACGCGCTCTTGCCGATGCCCGCCTCGCCCAGGAGGGTCAGCGCGCCGCCCTGTCCCGAGGCCGCCCCGCCGGTCAGCTCGTCGATGCGGCGCTTCTCGCCGAGCCTGCCGAGAAGACCGGCGGATCGAGCCGACCATGCCACCATGAGGAACACCCTAGTTGATCGGCGGACGGGGAAACCGGCAGGCCCGGACGGCCTTCCCGGGGCTGCCGGCAGGTCGGGGCGTACCGGCTCGTCAGTGCGCCGGAGTCCCGTGCGCCGGCAGCACTCCGTCGAGCTCCCCCGCGGGCAGCACCCTGGTCGAGTTGTGTTCGCGGACGATCCGCCAGCCGGCCGGTGTCCGGCGCCAGACCAGCGACGTCGTGGTGCGGATGTCCGTGACGGCGTCGGGCGTGGTGATCCGGGCCACGAACACCAGGGTGGACGCGGCCAGGTCGTGGTCGGTGACGACGTGCGGGCCGTCGTCGACGGCATGGTGCGCGGTGGTCATCCTGCGGAAGCCGGGTTCCCAGATCGAGCCGTACTCGGCGGCCGTTCCCGCCACACGCTGCGCGGGGTCGAAGTCGTCGTAGAGGCGGACGTCCGTGGAGCCGAAGTCGTAGAACCCGCCGAAGGTGCGCCGGAAGTCGAACGGCGGGTCCCCCTCGTTGCGCTCCCATCCGAACACCCACCGGTGGTGCAGGTCCGCTATCACTTGTTCCTCGCTGGTCACTTGTTCCTCGTTCATGACTCGACGCTAGAGCCGTGAGCGGGACTCAGGCAGGGCCTGTCACACCCACCCATCCGTCCGCCGGTGCTCCTGCGGGGAGTCGCCGAGCGGCTCGGGCGGCAGGGCGGGCAGGTCGGCGGCCACGGTGCCGAGCAGCGCGAGAGCCTGCTGGGAGGGGCTGTCCGGCTCGGCCTGGTACACGACGAGCTGCTGGCCCGGCGCGCTGTCGACGGTGAACGAGTCGTAGGTCAGGGTCAGTTCGCCGACCTGCGGGTGGTTGAAGGTCTTGGCCTCGTGAGCCTTGCCCCGTACATCGTGCCGGGCCCACAGATCGCGGAACTCCGGGCTCTTCAGCGACAGTTCGCCGACCAGTTCGGTGAGCCGGCGATCGTCCACCAGGTCGCCGCTGCCCGCGCGCAGGGCCGCGAGCCCGGACCTGGCGACCCGTTCCCATTCGGGGTAGAAGTCCCGGGCGGCCGGGTGCAGGAAGATGAACCGGACCAGGTTGGTCTCGCCCTGTTCCAGCATTCCGGCGAAGAGGGCCCGTCCGAGGTGGTTGCCGGCCAGTACATCGAGCCGGCGGTCGAGGACCAGCGCGGGTGTGTGCAGCCAGCCGTCCATCAGGCGCAGCAGACCCGGGCTGACGGACCGGCCGCCGCCCCGCCGGACCGGGCCACGGGGGGTTCGCGCCAGCCCGTGCAGGTGCGCCGTCTCCTCGGGGTCCAGTCCGAGGGTGCGGGCCAGGGCGTGCACCACCTGTGCGGAGGGGTGCTTCTCCCTCCCCTGTTCCAGCCGGGCGTAGTAGTCGGTGCTGACTCCCGCCGACTGGGCGACCTCCTCCCGGCGCAGACCCGGTGTCCTGCGCCGGCCCGACCAGAGCAGTCCGGCCCGGTCCGGACTCGTACTCTCCCGCCGCGCACGGAGGAATTCACCCAAGAGGTTGTCCTTGTCCATACCGCAACGGTAGGCGCCCCCGTGAGCGGCTACCTGGGTGTGGCACACCCAGGACAAGGCCGTCCTGGCCGGCCTCCGCCCCACCGGACATGCTCGGTGCCATGACATACGACGTTTCGCACACCTCCACCTCGCATACTTCCCCCTCGCACACCTCCCCCCTGTCCGTCGCCGATGTGCCCGCGAACCTGCTGAACGGCCGGGTCGCGGTGATCACCGGAGCAGGCGCCGGGATCGGCGCCGCGACGGCACAGCGGTTCGCCGCCGCGGGAGCGGCGGTCGCCCTGCTCGGCCGGCGGTCCGGTCCGCTGGACGACCTCGCCGCCACCCTGCGGAAGGAGCACTCCGCCGAAGTCCTGCCGGTGCCGGTCGATGTCACCGACCCGGCGGCGCTGACCGCCGCCGCGTCGGCGGTCCGCGCCGCCCTGGGACGGCCCGACCTGGTGGTCGCCAACGCGGGGGCCATGCTCGGAGCGCCCTTCGAGGAGGCGGACACGGCCGAGTGGGACCAGATGATCGACGTGAACCTGCGGGGCCTGCTGATGACCGGCCGGGTCTTCATCACGGACCTGCTCGACGCGGCCGAGGCGGGACGCGCCGCGGACCTGGTGCACCTCGGCTCGATCGCGGCGGAGGTGATCTTCGCCGACTACCCGGTCTACGGCGCGACCAAGGCGGCGGTCACCCAGCTGACCCGCAACCTGCGCGCCTCCCTCGGCCCCCGCGGTGTACGGGTGCGGTCGGTCGACCCGGCCTTCGCCGTCACGGAACTCGGCGCCGGCATGGCGCACGAGGCCACGCGGGCCGGGCTGGAGAAGATGCGGTCGGCCATCACGACCATCACCGCGGAGGACGTGGCCGACGCCATCACGTACTCGGTGGCGGTGCCGGCCCGGGTCAACATCGCCGAGCTGACGGTCGTGCCCACCGAGCTCGGCTGACAACGGCGTGCGGGACGTCCACCGCGGTATGCCGTGGGCGTCCCGCGGCCGGCCCGGTCCCTCCCTTCCGCGAACCGGGTGCCGGCACGCAGGTGTTCACCCGTGCGGGAGGATCACCGCGCGGCCGTCGGTCCTTCCTTCGTGCAGCGCTCGCAGGCGAGCGGCGCCCTGCACCGCTACGCCGAGAACATCGTCACCGTCAACCGCACCTGGCCCGTGGACCTCACCCGCATGCTCACCGACGACGCCGTCCGCGCCGGCCAGGCGGCGGACGTCGCCGTCGGTACCCTGCTGAACGGGCGGCCCCTCATCGCATGAACTCCAGAATCCGCCGGGCGGTGACGCCGGGTCGGCTGAAGTGCACCGCATGGGCCGCGCCGGGCACCACGGCGAGCCTGCCGCGCGGCAGGTCGGCGGCCACCCGCTCGGTCCAGGCCTGAGGGGCCAGGCGGTCGTTCGCCCCCCTCAGCACCAGGGTCGGCGCCTCGATCCGGCGCAGGCGTGCGGCGAACGGGCCCGACGCGTCCTGTCGCGCGTGGTGGAACTCCGCGAGGAACCGGACCGCTCCGGTGATCAGGTAGTCCGCGGCGGCCACGGCGAGGAGGGACGGCGGCTCCTCCGGCGCGTCGGCCAGCAGGCGCAGCAGCTGCCGGGCCGGCGACAACTGCGTCGCGTCGAGCGCGGGGCCGATGAACACCATCCGCTCCACCAGGTGCGGGTTGTCCGCGGCGAGCGCCGCGGTCACCTGGCAGCCGACCGAGTTGGCCACCAGGACACAGGGGCCGATCGGCGCCGCGCTCTGCCAGCGCAGCAGCGCTTCCGCCGTGCCGTCGATGCCGGGGACGCGCCGGACGGCCCGCCGGGAGCGTACGTTCCCCGGCAGGTCGGGCACCAGCACGGTGCGTCCCGCGGCCGCCAGCGACCGGGCGAGAGGGGTGAAATAGCGTCCCGACAGACCCAGTCCGTGGACCATGACGACCACGGCTCCGTCCGGGGGCCAGGGACCGAAGCGCCGGGTGTACAGGCCCGCGACGCGCCCTCCGTGCCGGACCGCCGGCCGCGCGGCCCGCTCAGCCACGCCGAGCGGAGCAGGGGCGGACCCGTCCCCGCCTCCGCCGCCAGGGGTTCAGGACGTTCCGGAAGGCGGCCCGCATGACCTGTTCCCTCCGTTCAGCCGTTCCTTGCACCGTGCCCCGGACGAGTCACCGTGCCGGAACGTTCCAATCATCGTGTTCATCGTGTCCACGGTCACGCGAGGGGCCGGCCGGACACCGGGGCGCCATGGGCGGGGCGGGTTTCAACCGCCCCCGGCGAGGCACTCCGGTTCCCGTGGCAGGCACCCCGGTGGCTGCTGCGTACGGGCCCGGTCGCCGCGCCGGGGCCGGGCCGCCGCTCCGCACCTCCTTCCGGAAGGGACGTACGACATGATCACGCCTGAGCACGTGGAGGCCCTGCTCGGCTCGGACGCCGAGGAACCCGTACTGGTCGTCGTACTCGGTGCGGCCGAGGTCGTTCCCAGGTCGGCGCTCGGTACCGATCAGTACAAGGGAGCCCTGGAGGTCGCCTCCCGTGAGGATCTCGTCGGCCGGCTCGGGCCCGGCGCACCGTCCCGGAACGATCTGGAGGAGCTGTCCGCCCGGCTGGACAGCACGGTGGCGCATCTCGGCGCCTGAGTCGGTTCCTGCGGCGGTTCCCGATTCCGTGGCAGGGTGTCGCGGTGCGCCGAAGGCCCGGTCCTCTCAGGCCCTCGGCGCCGTGGAACGGTCACGTCCCGGTGGAACGGTCACCTCCCGGTGGGACTCCTACGGAACGAGCCACTTCTGGCTCTGCTGGGCGTGGCAGGTCCACAGGTGGACGGCCGTGCCGTCGTTCGATGCGCCGCCGACCACGTCGAGGCACTTGCCGGACTGCGGGTTGCGCAGGGTGCCGTCGGACTGGGGCTGCCAGACCTGGGCCGCGGTGCCGTTGCAGGTGTAGAGCTGCACCTTCGTACCGTCGGCCGAGCCCGCGTTGTCGATGTCCAGGCATTTGCCGAGGGCCCGCACGGCGCCGGTGCCGAGCAGGTTCCACTCCTGGGCGGCGGTGCTGTTGCACGTCCACACCTGGACCTTCGTACCGTCGGCCGTGTTGGAGTTGTCCACGTCCAGGCACTTGCCGTTGAGGCCCTTCACCTCCCCGGCGCGGGACGGTGTGCCGGGAAGCTGGTTCATGGTGTACCAGGCCTCGGTGCTCCAGAGCGACTTGCCGTCGGTGGAGCTGAAGGGGCGGGCCGAGCGGACGTGGACCACCCGGTTGGGCTTGAGACCGGGAACGGCCAGGGTGACCGTCTTGCGGTCGGCGGAGAGGGTGGCCGACTGGACGGTGAGGGTCTCCTCGTCGACCTTGGGGCCGCCGTAGTCGGCGCGGGGGACGTAGCGCCACTGCTTGGCCTTGTAGCGGGCGGCCAGGTCGGCGGCGGTACCGGCCGACACGGGCTGGGTGTACTCGATCGCGAAGCCGCCGGTGACGGCGCGCATCTCGCGGATGTCGAAGGCGCCGGTGCCGTTCGGTGTCAGCTTCTGCAGGCCGTGCTTGAGCTTGCCCTCCTGGCCCCAGTTGCCGTCCGCGCCGAGTCCGCCGGCGTAGATCGCGCCGTCGGGGCCGATGCTGATGCGGTTGACGCCGGCCTCCAGACCCTGGGTCATGCGGAACACCGCGCCCTGGTACTCACCGTTGACCTTCTCCAGGTACCCGCGCTGGATACCGCCGTAGGTCACGTCACCGAAGAGCATCTGGCCGGCGAAGGGCCCGTCCTTCACCTGCAGGGGTGTGCTGGGCGAGTTGGCGATCTCGTTCTGCGGGAGCCACAGGACCGGCTTGGTCACCTGCCGGGAGTCGAAGGGACCCGCGGGGTTGGTGTAGTGGTTGAAGAAGCGGTCCTGCTTGACCTGGACCAGCTTCGACGAGGGCAGCCAGCCGCCCTGGTTGTCGGTGACGAAGATGTCGCCGTCCGGGCCCCAGCCGATGCCGTTGGGGGTGCGCAGACCGCCGGCGACGTAACTGACCGCCCCGGTCGCCCGGTTGACCTTTATCGTGGTGCCGCGGTTCGGTGCGGGCTGCGGATTCGTCGTCGCGCCGCCGTAGTTGATGGACACGGACAGGTTCAGGTAGAAGAACCCGTCCTTGTACAGCAGGCCGAAGGCGAATTCGTGGAAGTTGCCGCCGTAGGGCCAGGTGGCGACCCGCCGGTAGGTGTCGGTGACCTCGTCGCCGTTGGTGTCGTTGAGCTCGGTCAGCTCATGCTTCTGCGACACGTACAGCTTGCCTTCCACGTACTTGATGCCCATCGGCTCCCTGAGACCGGAAGCCACCTTCTTGAACGTCACCTTGTCCGGTCCGGTGCTGCCGGTGACATTGCTCAGCAGGTAGACCTCGCCGGTCGTCTTCTCCGAGCCGCCCCAGGTGGCCACGGCGAGCCTGCCGTCGGGAAGCCAGTCCATGGCGGAGACCTGCGGCTCGAAACCGCTGGGCCGCAGGTTGGTCAGGGTGTAGTTCGGGTGCACGCCGGTCAGCGGCAGCCCGTCCCCCGGCGAGTCGCCGGCCAGTTCGCATTCCTTGCGTCCGGGGGCCGTGACCCGGACGACGTCGGCGTCCGTGCTCAGCACCGAGTTGGGCACCACGGTGAAGCCGGAGGCGGACGGGGGCTTCCAGGCGAGGGTGACCTGCTGGCCGCCGTCCCTCTCGAAGTGGTCGATGCGGATCGAGTGGTACCCGGCTGTCAGGTCCACCGTGCCGTCCTTGGGGTCGGCACCGTGCAGCCCGTCATGGCTGATGACGAGCTTGTCGTCGATGTACAGCCGGGAGCCGTCGTCGCTGGTGAGCCGGAAGGTGTGGCTCCCGGCGGTGGGGACGTCGAGGTTGGCGATCGTCTGCGACACGAAGTTGGCGCCGAGGCCGAAGTCCGCGTCGGAGGACCAGTCGATCACCGGCATCAGTTTGTCGATGTTCGGCGTCTGTCCGGGCTTGAGATCGCACAGTTTGTCCAGCGGTACCTGCACGTCGAAGACGCGCAGGGTGACGCCCGGCTCCTGCGGGGGAAGGGCGGCGGCGGACGGGGCCGCCGGAGCGGCGGCCGTGCCCGCGGGGGCGGACAGCCCGAGTGCCAGGAGCGAAGTGACGAGCGTTGCGGCCAGGCGTCTGCCGAGCCGGACGGATGACAGCCGTGGATACACGTGACCTCCTGTTCGCTCCCCGCGGCACGGGAAACGCAGATGGACGAGTAGGGGGGATCCACCGCTGCCGGTGCGCGCCGTCGCACCGGATACGGAGAGTGGCGAACGGGACGTGTGAGGTTTCGTGCCGCCGCGACGGACAGAGTAGGGACTTTCCTTCAAGCCGTCCATACTCTGTCCTCGCCGTGGAAAAAGGCGTGCCGACGAGCGCGTGACGCCGGTCGGCCGGGGCTCAAAGCCTTACGGGGTCCGGGAGTTGGACGGACCGGCGGCCGACCCCCGGGCACATCCGGCGATTCGGCACGAAAGCCCGGGGACACTCCGGGCGACGGCTTCCGTCCTCGTGCGCGACGCGCCCTCATGTCGTACGTGACGCATCCTTGCGCTTTGTTTTTTACGACGGTTCGTCGTAATCTTTACGACAGGTTGTCTCGTAAACAAGTGCGGGACACTCGGCGGGCACCACCCGGGCGCGGCAGGGCGAACGCTCCGCCGCCGTCGAAGCGAACGAGAGGGACTTCCCGATGAACACAGACAGTGACCGCGCCGATCTCGTCGAACTGATGGGCCGGTACGCGGACATGGCGGATCTGAAGGAGTTCACCGACCTGCCCGGACTCGTCCTCACCGATCCGGTCACGCTCGATTTCGGATCGGTCGCGGACATCCCGCCGATGACCATGCCGCTCGGCGAGTACACCGCGGTCCTGCGTTCCGCGTTCGCGCCCTACACGGCGACCCACCACGCCGTCACCGGTCATGTCGTCGACATCGAGGGCGACAACGCGACGATCCACGCGCACGTCCGCGCCGAGCACTGGGTCCCGGACGAACTCGCCGGCGGTGGCCCCGATCGCTGGCTGGTGGTCGGCTTCTACGACAACGAGGCGGTCCGCACGGAGCAGGGCTGGCGCCTCACCCGGGTGAAGCTCACCTCGGCCCACCAGGAGAACCCGCACCTGTCGAGCGTCAACCTCGTCCCCCAGCAGACACCCCGGTGAGCCCCGGCGAGGAGGACCCGGGCTGATCCGTCCACGCCCCGGTGAGGGAGAATGGCCGGATGCCGCGGATTCGGGGAGCCAGCCTGGAGGAGCACCACGAGATGGTGTGGGCCGACCTCGACAGGGCACTGCGGCAACTGCTGCTCGAACGCGGCTACGACTCGATCACCATGGGGCACATCGCGGCCCGGGCCGGCCTCGCGCGCAACACGCTCTACAACTACGCCCGCGACAAGAGCGCGCTGGTCATGGCGCTGACCCGACGGGCGAGCCGCCCCGCGGTCGGGCGGGTGGCCGCGATCGCCGCGCGGTCCTCGGAGCCGGCCGCGCAGCGCATGCGGGAGATCATCGAGGCGGTCCTGGAGGCACTCACGGGACAGGCCGCCCTGCAACTGCTGTTCCGGCCGGACGCCGGCGTACCGGTCAGCGAGGTGCCGAAGGGCCCGGAGAACCCGTTCAACGCACTCGTGGCCGAGGTGGAGAACGTCGTCCGGGACGGCATGGCGCGCGGAGAGTTCCGCGACGTCGGCGATGTGCACCTCGCGGTGGAACTGCTCTCCGGTGCCATACGTGCCGGCGCCGAACGCGTCGGCCGGGACCCGGCCTCCTTCGCGGACACGGTCCGTGCGGCGCAGGAGATCGTCCTCGCGTCCCTGGCCCGCCGCCCGGATCCCCGGTAGGTCGCCGGGCGGAGCGGCAGCGGTCCAGGACACCGCGGAGGACTTCACCCGCATCTGCGGCGGGGCGGCCGCCCCGCGCCGCCGGGGGGCGGCAGAGCCGGGACATCCGCATCGGGCTCGACCGGCGCCGACGGCGTCGCCTGCCCGCCGTCGTCCCCGGCGACCGCCGCGTCGGCCTGCACCGGATCAAGCACCTGTACGACGCCGCCGGTGCCGCGCTCGCCGCGCCGGACGTCGCGGAACGGCTGAAGGGCTGCGTCCGCGGCCCGACCATCCCGTTCAGCTTCCACCCCGAACTGCAGCTCGTGGCCGATCCGCGGCTGCTGGACCACTCCGAGATCTACTTCAACGCGGCGTGCCTGGACCGCTCGCTCGCCCTGTCCACCCACGACCACGTCCGCGTGGCCCGACCGCGGCTCGTCCCCCCGAGCGCCGTCTGACGACCCGCCTGCCGGGCCGCCGCGTGTCCGGATGACCGCACACAGGCGTCACGGGCACCCGGGTCGCCTCCGGGGAACGAGGTGATGCGGGTGGCACCGTCCTCACGTCCGTCGGGGGCGGCCACGCACCGGGCCGGTCACTCCTCGGGCTCTTCCTCGTCGGGTTCGTTCTCGTCGGGTTCGTTCTCGCCGGGCTCATCGCCCTGTCGGGGCGCGGACGCCGTCCCTCCGGCGGAGGGCGACCCGGACGGCGGGGCCGCGCCGTCCGGTGAGGCCCCGGGCACCGGTGCCGCCGGCGCGTCCGACGACTGCGACGTCCCCTGCGTCCCCGGGGTCTCCGGCGTCCCGGCGGAGGAGTCGGGGCCCGCGGAACCGGACCCCGGCTCCGCGGAGTCCGGGGACGTGGTGGAGGGGGACGACGACGAGCCGTCCGGACCGCCCGTCCCGGCCCGGCCGTCATCGGGTGAGAAGAGGGTGATGCCGACGAACAGCGCCGCCACGAAGAGCGCCACCGCGGCGACGGCCCCGACGACGCGCGACCGCCCGCTCGGGCGCGCCCCCGCGCCGTCGTCGTGACCGCCCGTCGCGTGTGCTCCGCCGTTCCCGTCGGTCCGGTCGCTCCGGCGGGTCGGGCCCGTGGCCGCGGAGTGCGCCGCGTGCCCGGGCCGCGGGGTGCGCCCGTCGGCCCGCGGCAGCCGGTACGTCGTCGCGGGCCCGTTCCCCGCACCGGTGTGCGGCACGCCCGTCCCGGCCGCGTACGACGGCCCGGACGTCGTACGCGGCCCGTACGGGTGCTCCGTGTCCGGGGCGGGCAGCGGCTCGGCGTGCCCGCGCCAGGCGCCGCTGCCGAACCAGTCCGCGACCTGCTGGGCCGTGGGCCGGTCCTCGGGCTGCTTGGCGAGCAGGTCGAGGAGGTAGTTCTCGAAGGCGGGCGGCAGCCGGACGCCCTTCTCCCGTGGCGGCACCGGAGCCTTGTCGATGTGCTGGTGCAGGGTGATCGTCGCCGACTCGGCCCGGAACGGCGGCTCACCGGTCAGCAACTGGTAGAGCACGCAGCCCAGCGAGTACACGTCGGAGGCGGCGCCCGCCGGGCTCCCGAGCGCACGCTCGGGAGCGAGGTAGAGGCTCGTGCCGACGATCTGCCCGGCGGTGGTGAGCGCGGAGGCGGGGTCGTCCACGAAGCGGGCGATGCCGAAGTCGCCGATCTTCACCGTGCCCTCGGCGTCCGTCATCAGGTTCCCGGGTTTGATGTCCCGGTGCACGATGCCCTGCCGGTGCGCGGCGGCGAGCCCGGCCGCGGTCTGCTCGGCGATCCGCGCGACCCGCTCGGGCGTCAGGGAGCCCGCCGCGGTCAGCTCCTGGGCCAGGCTCCGGCCCTCCACCAGCTCCATGACCAGGTAGAAGCGGTTGTCCCAGAGGCCGAAGTCGAACACGGCCACCACGTACGGGTGGCTCAGCCGGGCGGCCGTCTGCGCCTCCAGCCGGAACCGCGCGGCGGCCGCGGAGTCGGCCTCGTCGCCCAGCAGCAGTTTGACGGCCACGGCCCGGCCGAGGACCTCGTCGGTGGCCCGCCAGACCTCGCCCATGCCGCCCCTGCCGAGGGACGCGCCCAACCGATACCGTTCCGCCACCAGCACCTGCGCGTCACCCTCACACCCGATGGACCATCACGACGACTGCGTACGGCACGTCACTGCACGCAGAAGCGCAGACAGGGCGATCCACAGTGTGATCAGCCTACCGGCCCCGTGGTGGGCGGCGTGATCCCGCGGGACCGGTGGGCCGCCTCCGGGGGATCCGGTACGAGCCGGTTGCACGGTGAAGGGCGGGAATTCGTCCGCAGGGGCCCCGGCGTACACCCGCGTACCGGAATAATCCCGGTACGCGCCTCAGCAGGGCGGGCGGTACTCCTGCTGGGCGAAGTACTGGCGCCACTCGGCGTGGCTGATCCCGGGGGCGGCGGTGTCGCAGATCCGGGAGGCCACGCGCCGGACGTCGGGGTCCCACAGCAGTGCGGTCCAGTCCTCGCTGCCGGTGGCGAGGGTGCGGCCGTCGGGGCTGAAGGCGAGGGTGTCCACCGCTTTGGTGTGGCCCGTCAGCATGGCCGTCTCCCGGGCGTCCCCGCGGCCGGTCAGGCCGTACAGCCGCACGCTGCTGTCGGAGCTCGCGGCGGCCAGCGTCCGTCCGTCCGGGGCGAAGGCGACGGACATGACCCCGTCGGTGAAACCGGTGAACCGGTCCCGTGGGACCGGACGGCGCACGTCGCCGAGGTCCCACAGCCGGACGGTGCGGTCCTCGCCGCCGGTGGCGAGGGTGCGGCCGTCGGGGCTGAAGGCCACCGACTTCACGGCCCCGGTGTGGCGGGCGAGGACGGCCAGCCGGACGGGACGCTGCCGCTGTGCCACGTCCCACAGGACGACCGTGCGGTTCCGGGCGGCCACCGCGAGGGTGCGTCCGTCGGGGGCGAACGCCACGGAGTCAACCGCGGCGCTCCCCGGCATCGTGGCCAGGGGGCGGCGGGACAGCCGCGGGCCGTTCGTCTCCCACAACCGCACACCGCCCCGCTCGCCGCCGGTGGCGAGGGTGCGGCCGTCGGGGCCGAACGCCACCGAGTTGACGTGGCCGACACCCCCCGGGACGACAGCCGGCCGACGGGCGCGGTGGGGGTCCTCCACGTTCCACAGGCGCAGTGTGCCGTCGGCGCTGCCGCTGGCCAGGACGCGCCCGTCCGGCCGGAAGCTCACGGAGTTGACGGGGCCCGTGTGCCCGGTGAGTTCGGTGAGCCGCCGGGGGCGGCGTACGTCCGCGAGGTTCCACAGGCGCACACCGCGGTCGTAGCTGCCGGTGGCCAGTACACGTCCGTCGGGGCTGAAGGCGACGGAGTAGACCGAGCTGGTGTGGCCGCTCATGGCCGGTCCCGGGAGGTCCCACAGCCGCGTGGTCTGGTCCTCGCTGCCGGTGGCGAGGGTACGGCCGTCGGGGCTGAAGTGCAGCGAGGTGACGCTTCCGGTGTGGCCCCTGAGGACGGCCTGCTCGTGGCCGGCATCGGGTCCGGTCACCTCCCACCGGCGTACCGTGGCGTCGACACCGGCGGAGGCCAGGACGCGGCCGTCGGGACTGAAGGCCACGGTGTTGACGGCGTCGGTGTGCCCGGAGAACACCTTCGTCACGCGAGGGCGGCCGGATCCGGTCAGGTCCCACCGGCGCACCGTGAAGTCGGCGCCGCCGCTCGCCAGGGTGCGGCCGTCCGGGGCGAACGCGAGTGCCCTCACCTCACCCTCGTGGCCGGCGGAGGGCTGCCGCAGCTGCCGCAGCCCTCCGCCCGACGCGGTGGCCCTCCACAGCCGCACCGTGCGGTCGGAGTGGCCGGTGGCCAGCGTCCCCCCGTCCCGCCGGAACGCCGCCGCGGTCACGGGGGCGGGCGCACGGACCGTGTCGAGGAGACGCGGCTGGCGGGAAGCGGGCAGGTGCCACAGGCGGATCGCACTGCGGGAGGCCGTCGTCAGGGTCCGTCCGCCGGGGGCGAAACCCAGTCCGACGACCGGGCCGGCACCGGCGCGCAGGCGTGCCGCGAGCCGCGGGTGCCGTGCGTCGCGGATGTCCCACACCACTGCCGTCCCGAGGTCGTCCCCCGCCGCCAGGAGGCGTCCGTCGGGGCTGACGGCGACCGTGCGGACGGGGCCCGCCAGACGGGGCAGCGTACTGAGCCCGCGCGGCCGGTGGACGTCCGGGGCCCACCACAGCCGTACGGTCCGGTCGCTGTCGCCGGTGGCCAGCACACGGCCGTCGGCGGCGAACGCCGTCGCCGTGACCGCGCTCCCCCGTCCGGGCAGTTGTGCGGCGTACGGGGTGGCGAAGGTGCTGAGCAGGCTGCCGCGGGCCTCGGGGGTGGGCGACAGGCGGTAGGCGGCCAGGCTCAGCTGGGCAGCCAGCGCGGGGTCGGCCGCCCGCAGCGCCGCCGCCTTCTCCGCGACCCGCTGCGAACCGGCCGCGTCACGCTGGCGGTCCGCCGCCCGCTGCGCCCGTACGGCGAGGACCGCGGTCGTGCCGGCCAGGACGAGCAGAACGGCCAGCAGCGCCGTCGCCCCGCGCCGCAGCCGGGCGCGGCGTCTCGCCGCCGTGCGTTCGGACGCCCGGGCCGCCAGACTCGCGTCGAGGAACTCCCGCTCCCGCACGGACAGGGACACGGCGTCGAGGGCGCCGGCCAGGTCGAGGCGGGTGCCGCGGTAGAGCGCACCGGGGTCCCGGCCCAGTCCCTCCCAGGTCTCGGCCGCGTCGGTGAGCTGGCGCAGGGTCCGTACGACCTCGCGATCCTCGGTGAGCCAGCCGTGCAGTCTCGGCCAGCACCGGATGAGGGCCTCGTGGGCCAGTTCCACCCGCTCGTGGCCCAGCGTCAGCAGCCGCGCTCCGGCCGCGCGCTCCAGGACGGCGTCGAGCGCGCCGTCGCCGGCCCCGTCCAGCCCTTCCAGTTCCTCCAGGCGGGCCGGCCGCCGGGTGTCCTCCGTGCCCTCGCCCAGGGAGGTCAGCCTGACGAACACCCGCCGGGCCAGGCCCTGCTGTGCCGTGTCCAGCCGCCGGTAGAACTCCTCGGCGGTGCGGGACAGGCCGCCCTCCAGCCCGCCCGCCGCCTCGAACGCCTCCAGGGTCAGCGCGTTGCCCCGGCGCCGCCGCCAGGTCTGCAGCAGCGCGTGCGACAGCAGCGGCAGCACTCCGGCCTGTCCGTGCGCCTGTGCGGTGAGGGACGCCAGCAGCGCGCCCTCGACGGTCAGTCCGGCCTGTCGTGCGGGCTTCACCACCGCCTGGCGCAGCTCGTCCAGGGTCATCGGCCCGACCGGCACCTGCGCGTCACGCATCGCCTCCACCAGCGGCGGATGGTGGGTGCAGTGCGCGTAGAAGTCGGCGCGCACGCCCAGGGCCACCCGGCACCGGGCGCTCTCGTCGGAGGCGGCGGCGACCAGTGACTCGATGAAACGGTCCCGCTCGGCGTCGTCCGGGCACAGCGTGAAGGTCTCCTCGAACTGGTCGACGACCAGGACCAGTCCGCCGTCGGGGTCCTCGGACCGGGCGGCCGCCTGGCGCACCGCCCTGCCGAGGTTCGCGGGATCCCCGCACAGCTCCTCGTACAGCCCGCCCGGTGTGACTCCCGCCAGTGCGCCCAGGCGTACCGCGCACTCCTCCAGCGGCCGGGGGCCCGGCGTCAGCACCACCGTCGTCGCCGTGCCCCGCAGACGCGGCACCAGACCCGCCCGCAGCAGCGAGGACTTGCCCGACCCGGAGGCCCCGATCACCGTCACGAACCGCTGCCGCTTCAGCCGTTCGGCCAGTTCCTCCACCAGCCGCTCCCGGCCGAAGAACCACTGCGCGTCCTGTTCCCGGAACGAGCGCAGACCCGCGTACGGGGCGGGGGTGCCGGACTCCTCCGAGGGGCCGGGGCCCTCCTCGCCGAGGTGCTCCGCCGTCTCCCGCCAGCGGCGCTCCCACTCCCGCGTGTCACCGCCACAGGCACGTACGTACGCCAGTGTCACCGCCAGGGTCGGCAGACGCTGTCCGGACGCCGCGGAGGACAACGTCGAGACCGAGTAGTGCGCCAGGTCGGCCAGTTCCCGGTAGGGCGGGTTGCCGCACTCGCGCCGCAGACGGCGCAGCCCCGCGGCCAGTTCCCGTAACGGACCGTCACCCGGGTCCAGCGGTCGTTCCCTGCGCGGCATCACCGCACCTCCCCCCAGGCGTTTCCCGCTCCCGTGCCGCGGTGGTCGCTGCGCCGTCGATTTTTCAGGACCTGTCTCCCCAGTACCAGTGATTTCCCCGACACCAGTGGCTGAACCCGAACGATGTGCGCGCCGGCGTGACCCGTCCGGCCTCCCGTGGGCCCGCCCCGGACAACCAGAACACATTGACAATCATTTTCATTGTCGGGATGCTGTCGGGGCCCCGGCCTCCGCCTCGCGCGGCTGTCGCGGGGGAACGCGTCGTCATCCACTCAGGGGAGCAGCATGTCCACATTCCGTGACCGCAGGGAGTTCCTCGCTCTGGCCGGTGCCGCCGGTTCGGCCGGAGCGCTGGCGCTCACCGGTTGCGGGGCCGGGTCGGGGGGCGGCGCGGCCGGGGACACCGGTGACAAGGGGGCCCCCAGGCGCGGCGGGCAGTTCCGGGCCCTGTTCACCGGCGGCGGCGAGGCCGAGACCATCGACCCGCACGCCGAGGCCCTGGCGATCGACATGGCCCGCACCAAGGCCGTGTTCGACCGGCTGGTGGACCTGGACGCCACCATGACACCGGTTCCCGGGCTCGCCGAGAAGTGGGAGTCCGACGCCGAGGCGACCGTGTGGCGGTTCACGCTCCGCGACGCGCTCTTCCACGACGGGAAGAGACTCACGCCCGAGGACGTGCTGTTCAGCTTCGCCCGCATCCTCGACCCGAAGGCGACCACTCACTTCGCACAGGGCCTGCTGTCGGTCATCGACCTGAAGAGGAGCCGGGGGGTGGGCAGGAACGTCGTGCAGCTCGCCCTCAGCAGACCGAGCGCCGAGTTCCCCGCGCTGCTCGGCACGCTCGGCACCGCCGTCGTCAGCACCCGCTACCGCGACCCGGCCCGGCCCGTCGGCACCGGGGCCTTCCGGCTGAAGTCCTTCCGGGCGGGCCGGTCGTTCACCGCCGTGCGGTTCGACGACCACTGGGGCGGCGGGGCGTACGTCGACGAACTGCGCATCCTGTCCGCCGACGCCGACGCCCGCGGCAACGCGCTGCGCGGCGGCGAGGCGGAGTACGGCCACGAGATGACGCCGACCTTCGCCCGTACCGCGCAGGCCGACAGGTCGGTGCGGATCGTCGCCGCGAAGGGCAGCACGGCCCACGCGATCGTCATGAAGTGCGACCGGAAGCCCTTCGACAACCCCGATGTCACCCTGGCCCTCAAGCTGCTCGCCGACCGGGAGAAGCTGGTGGAGGTCGTCCTCGCGGGCCGGGGCGCGGTCGGCAACGACATGTTCGGCAAGGGGTACCGGTACTACCCCGAGGACGTCCCGCAGCGGCAGCGCGATGTCGCCGAGGCCCGCGCGCTGCTGAAGAGGGCGGGCGTGCTCAACAAGCCCCTGTCCCTCTACACCTCGTCCGTGGCCACCGGCTTCGTCGAGGCAGCGACCCTCTTCGCCGAGCAGGCCGCCGACGCCGGGCTGCGCGTCAGGGTCACCACCGGTTCCTCGGAGACGTACTTCAAGGACCAGTTGTCCAAGGGAGTGCTGGGCAGCCACCGCTCGGGGGCCATGTCGATCCCCACGTACATCAACGACCGCCTGCTCACCACATCCTCCTTCAACGCGTCCGGCTGGCGCCGCGAGGACTTCGACGCGCGGTTCGCGAAGGCGCAGTCCAGCACCGACGAGGCCGAGCGCACCCGGCTGTACGGAGAGCTCCAGCGCACCGTCCACGAGGAGGGCGGTCTGCTGATGTGGGGCCATCCCGACTGGCTGAACGCCGTGTCCTCGCGGGTGCGCGGGGTGACGGCGGCCCCGCCGAACACACTGGACTCGGCCCGTTTCGACAAGGTGTGGCTGGCCTGACCGTGCGAGGTTACGCCCTGCAACGGCTGGCCGTCGGAGCCGTGCAACTGGTCCTGCTCGCGGTGCTGGTGTTCCTGCTGACCTCGCTGCTGCCGGGTGACGCGGCCGAGGTCCGCAACAACGAGGACGCCACCCCCGAGCAGGTGGCGGCGCTGCGCGAGCAGCTCCGGCTCGACCGGCCGGCCTGGGAACGCTTCACGGACTGGGCACAGGGCGTGCTCGCCGGCGACCTCGGCACGTCGCTCGTGAGCGGCGGCCCGGTGCTGGACGTCCTGACCAACTCGGCCGGTGTCACGCTGCTGCTGGCCGCGGTGACCTTCATGGTCGTCGTGCCGCTCGCGGTGCTGCTCGGTGTCGTCTCGGGACTGCGGGAGGGCGGCCGTCTCGACCGGACGGTCACCTCCGTGACGCTCACGCTGAACGCCGTACCGGACTTCGTGCTCGCCCTGCTGCTGGTGGCCGGTCTGTCGCTGCGACTGGGCTGGCTCCCGGCGACCTGGGTCGGAGTGGGCCCGGCCGACCTGCTCGCCGAGCCCGCGCTGCTGGTGCTGCCGGTCACGGTCGTGGCGGCCCGCCTGGTCTGTCTCCTCTCCCGGCAGGTACGGGCGGGCGTGGTGACCGTCCTCGGGGCCGGTTACGTCACCCAGGCCCGGCGCCTGGGGGTGCCGCGCCGGACGCTGCTGCTGCGGCACGTGCTGCCCAACGCCGCGGTCCCCGGCATCCAGGAACTGGCCCGGGTGGGCGACAACCTGGTGGGCGGTGTGCTGATCGTGGAGGCGGTCTTCGCGGTCCCCGGCGTGGCGACCGCGCTCGTCGGGGCCGTGGAGGCGCGGGACGTCCCCACGGTGCAGGGGCTGGCCCTGGTGGTGGCCGTGGCGGCGCTGCTGTTCAGTCTCGCGGCGGACCTGGTCTGTCATCGACTCGTACCACGGACGGAGGTCCTGCGGTGAAGTCCTCGAAGGGTCGGCGGCCCGGCCGGACGGGCACGGCACCGGCGTCCGTGGGCGGGATGCTGCTGGTGCTGCCGTCGGGTCTCGCGCTCGTCGGACCGCTGCTCACCGGGCCGGCGGCCCCCGGGGCCTTCGCCCCCTACGCGGGCGGCGGCGGTGCGCATCCGCTCGGCACCGACGGGCTGGGCCGTGACGTACTGGCCCTGCTGCTGCACGGCGGACGGAGCGCGCTCGGGATGGCGCTGGGCGCGGTGGCGGTGGCGTACCTGGCCGGCGGGCTGGTGGGGCTGCTGGCCGCCTCCTCCCGCCGCCGCTGGATCGACGAGCTGCTGATCCGCCCTCTGGACGTGCTGCTCCCCGTGCCCACCCTGCTGGTGATCAGCGTGGTGGCGGTGGGCTGGCGCGGCTCCCCCGTCGCCATCGCCCTCGCGGTGGCGGCGGTCAACGTGCCCCCCGTGGCGCGGCTGGTGAGAGCGGCCGCCCTGGACGCGGCCAGCGGCCCGGTCGCGGAGGCACTGCGGGTGCAGGGCGAGTCCCGTGCCCGTGTCCTGCTGGACCATGTGGCGCGCTCGGTGCTGTCGCCCGTCGCCGCCGACATCGGCACCCGTGTCACCCTCGCCGTCTTCCTCGTCGGGTCGGCCAATTTCCTCGGGCTGGGCCTGGACCCGACCGCGCCCGACTGGGCGGTGAGCGTCGCCCGCAGCCGGGAGGGCCTGCTGCTCCAGCCGTGGGCCGTGCTGGCACCGGCCTCGATGCTCGTCATGTTCACCGTGGGGCTCAACCTGCTCGCCGACCGCCTGCTGGCCCGCTCCCGCCGTACGCAGGAGGCTGTCCGATGACCCCGCAGGCCCCGCAGACCCCACCGCCACCATTGAACCTACAGGCCACACAGGCAACACAGGACCCGCAGGACCCGCTGGTCACCGTGCGCGGACTCACCGCACGGGCCGGGGACGCCGTGCTGCTCGACTCGGTCGGCTTCGACCTGTACCGGGGCCGGGTGACCGCGCTCGTCGGTCCCTCGGGCAGCGGCAAGACCACGGCCGCCCTGGCGCTGCTGGGCGAGGCGGGTCCCGGTGTACGGCTCAGCGGCCGGGTGGCGGCCGGTCCCGTCACCGTCGTGGACGAGGACGGGGTCACCCGGGAGGCGGCGGGACTGCGCGGGCGGGTGGTCGCCTACCTGCCCCAGCACCCGGGCAGCGCCCTCAACCCGGCCCGCCGCACCGGCGCCGTCCTCGCCGAACTCGCCCGGCTGCACCGTTCCGGGGCAGCCGCCCCGGTGACCGAAGCGCTGCGGGCCGCGCAACTGCCTACCGGACGCGACACCGAGCGGCGCTTCCCGCACCAGTTCTCGGGAGGACAGCGCCAGCGGGTGGCGCTCGCCCAGACCCTGGTGTGCCGGCCGCGGGTCCTCGTGCTCGACGAACCGAGCACCGGGCTCGACACGGTGACCCGTATGCGGCTCGCCGGCGAACTGGCCCGGCTCGCCCGCACCGGCCTGGCGATCCTGCTCCTCAGCCACGACCACGACCTGGTCCGGGCCCTCGCCGACCACGTGGTCGTGCTGCACCGGGGACGCGTGAGCGCGTCGGGCGACGCGGCCGGCGCCCTGCCCGCCCGGCGCCCGGTGACCGCCTCGCGGCACACACCCCCCGACCCCGGCGGTCCCCCGGTGCTCGACGTGCGGCGACTCTCCGCCCACCTGCGCCCCCGGGGCCGCGGCCCGGTCCTGCACGGGATCGACCTCCGGCTGTCCGCCGGGGGGTGCGTCGGCGTGGCGGGCCTGTCGGGCAGCGGCAAGACCACCCTGGCCCGCTGCGTCGCCGGACTCCACGAACGCCACCGCGGCCGGATACTCCTGGACGGCCGTCCGCTGCCGGTCCTGCGCCGCCGCACCACCGGGGAGAAACAGCGGGTGCAGTACGTCTGGCAGGAGGTGCGCGGCTCCTTCGACGAACGGCGCCCGGTCGTCGAACAGGTCGCCCGCACCGCCGTACGGCTGCGGGGCCGGACCCCCGGTGCGGCCCGGCAGGAGGCCATGGAGCTGCTGGAGCGGCTCGGTCTCGACTCCGGCACCGTCGAGCGCGGGCCCGGCGGTCTGTCCGGGGGCGAGCTCCAGCGCGCGGCGCTCGCCCGTGCCGTACTGGCCGCGCCCGACGTCCTGGTCTGCGACGAGATCACCACGGCCCTCGACACCGGCGCGACCGAGGCGGTCCTGGCCGAACTCGCGCTGCTCCGCGAGCGGCGGGGCACCGCGCTGCTCTGGGTCAGCCACGACCTGGAACTCCTCTCCGCCGTCGCCCACCACATCGTCGTCCTCGACGGCGGACACGTCGTCGAGACCGGCACACCCGACCAGGTGCTGCACGCCCCCCGGGCCGCCCTTACCCGGCACCTGGTCAGCGCCATGGACCTCGGTAGGGCCCCGGCGTCCAC
Organism: Streptomyces beigongshangae; assembly: GCF_019710745.1. Taxonomy (GTDB): domain Bacteria; phylum Actinomycetota; class Actinomycetes; order Streptomycetales; family Streptomycetaceae; genus Streptomyces; species Streptomyces beigongshangae. The sequence goes on along the minus strand of NZ_JAHKJW010000015.1, from coordinate 113,722 downwards.
CGGCCCGGCCTCCTCGTCCGTGCCCGGCGTCTGACGCCGCCGCACCCGTCCGACGCGCCGCCCGCTCCCCCGGGCGTCCGTCCACCGCGCCACCCGTTCCCCCGCGACGTCCCACCACGCCCTCGTCACCCCCTCACGCTCCCACCACGGAGGACACATGACCGACCGGACCGCGGCCGACGGCCCGACCTCGCAGACCGGCACCGCGGCAACGACAGCGGCAGCGGAGGCGGAGGCCGACGCCCGGGCACTGATCGACGAGCTGCCCGACACCCTGCCCCGGGCCGAGATCCTCGCCATCAACAGCTCCAAGTCCGACATCCACACACACCGCACCTACACCTACAACGGCTGGACGTTCCGGCTGCCGCCGGGGGTCTTCAGACCCGGCGACACCAGCCGCATCATTCACGACCGGCTGCTGGACGGCACGATCCCGGTCGAGGGCCGGTCGTACGCCGCCATCGGCGCCGGCCTCGGGGTCGAGGCCGTCATCGCGGGTGTCATGGGCGCCCGCGAGATCTACGCGGCCGACATCCACCCCGACAGCGTCGCCACGGCCACCGCGCACTACGGGCTCATCGTCGGCGCCGACCGTCCCGGGACGGTCTTCCGCCCCCTGGTCTCCAACCTCTTCGAGGAGTTCCCCTCCGCCGCCCGCCTCGACGTCATCACCTTCAACCCGCCCGCGGTGTCCACGCGCACCAGCGACGACCCGACGGTCGTCCGCAACGTCTGCGTGGGCACCGGCATCGTGACGCGCTTCTTCGACCAGATCACCGACCGGGACCTGCTCGCTCCCGACGGGGTGATCCACCTGGTCGTGTCCAACACCTCCGAACTGAGGGACATCGTCGCGTACGCCGTCCGGGCCGGGTTCCGGCCCGAGATCACGCACCGCCGGACCTGGGCGGGCGACAACTGCCGGGCGTACCTCTTCGCACTGCGCCACGACCACGCCGCCTGAGCCGGAACCACGCCCGTCCGACCCGGAGGAACAGGACATGCACGAACACATAGCCGAAGCGGTCAAGGAACCCGACGTGGTGGCCGTCCCGCCCGGCGCGGTCTGTCTGCGCTTCGAGACGATGAAGCTCTACTCCGCGCTCGGGGCCGTACGCCACCTCCTGGAGACCGGGCGGATCGAACCCGGTGACACGCTCGTCGACAGCTCCAGCGGCATCTACGCCCACGCGCTGGCCCTCGCCTGCCACCGGTACGGACTGAAGTGCCACATCGTCGGCTCGACGACGGTCGACCGCACGCTCCGCGTCCAGCTGGAGATCCTGGGCGCCACCCTGGAACAGGTCCGTCCCTCCAGGAACCTGCGCCTGGACCAGAACCTGCGGGTCGAGCGGATCGGCGCGCTGCTCGAGGAGAACCCCGGCTACCACTGGATGCGGCAGTACCACGACTCCGTCCACTACCTCGGGTACCGCGACGTCGCCGACCTGATCGGCAAGGAGGTCCCCGTCGGGCCGCTGACCCTGGTGGGCGCAGTGGGCACCGGCGCGTCCACCGGGGCCATCGCCACGTATCTGCGCGAGGAGGGCCGCGAGGTGACGCTCGTCGGGATCCAGCCCTTCGGCAGCGTCACCTTCGGCGCCGAGCACGTCACCGACCCGGACATGATCATCGCCGGTATCGGCAGCTCCATCCCCTTCCGGAACGTCCGCCAGGAGCTGTACGACCGCATCCACTGGGTCAACTTCGACTACGCCATGTCCGGCGCCGTCGGACTCCTGCGGGCCGGCGGCATCTTCGCCGGCCTGTCGACCGGAGCGGCCTACCTCGCCACGCTCTGGGAGCGCGAACGCGACGACTCCAGGACGTACGTCTTCCTCGCCGCCGACACCGGCCACCGCTACGTCGACAGCGCCTACGCCCACCATTCCCGGGCCGCCGGACTCGGCTCGCTGCGCCCGCACGAGGTCGTGCGCCAGGACGAGTTGCGCCACCCCTGGTCGGCGATGGACTGGCCACCGCGCGAGGGTGCACCGCCGCACGGCGATCCGCTGCTCGTTCCGGGGGCCGCCTAGCCGCGTACGTCCCGGACGGGGTGCCCCGGGCGTCCCCGTCCCGCCAGTCCCCGTACCAACACCCTTACCTCCGTACCCGTACCCGTACCGAAAGGTGTCCTGCCGTGCCCCTCAGCGACCGGCACACACGCGGTTTCGTCCTGCTCCGCCGGCTCCTCGGCCCCGCCGAGACCGCCGCCCTGGCAGAAGTGGCGGAGTCCGTGCTGGCACGAGTGACCCGGCGAGCCCTTCGAGGGGAGTCGGAGGTCACCGTGTGGCCGGACGGGCACCGGCTGGAGACCGTGGACGGCACCACGGTCCACTGGGAACCGGACGCCCGTCCGCCCGCGGTACGGAGTCTGTCGCCGGTCACGCACCTGGCTCCCGGCCTGGACGCCCTGTGGAGCGACGAACGGCTGACCGGGCCCATGGGCCGACTGCTGGGCACCGACCGGCTCGGACCGTTCACGTCGAAGCTCAACTTCAAGAGGGCGGGCGTCGGTTCGGAGTTCCGCTGGCACCAGGACCATCCGTACTGGTACTGCTGCGCGGGGCCCGACGCCCAGGACATCGCCACCGCGATGATCTTCCTGGACGACGTGACCGCCGGCAACGGCGCCCTGGAGATCGTGCCGGGAAGCCACCTGGCCGGACCCGCGCCGCGCGACCGCGCCGAGCCGACCGGGCTGCTCGTCGACCCGGCGCGGACCGACGTCACCGGCGCGGTGACCGTCGAGGCCCCGGCGGGATCCGTCCTCATGTTCCCCGGCCTCGTCGTGCACCGGTCCGGCCCCAACAGGACCAGCGGGGACCGCCGTTCCCTGCTCCTGTGCTTCCAGCCCGCCGGCCGTCCGGCCCTCGCGCAGCTGCCGTACCGGCCGGAGCGGCTGGCGGACCTGCCCTGAACCACCCGTCCCACCACCCCCGACCCATGCGAAGAAGCCGAGGAAAGAAGCCGACATGTCTCCTTCACCACCGCACTCCGTACCGGAACTCCAGCAGGCGGTGCTCGACGGCGCCTACGGACCCCCTCCCCGGGAAACGGTCGCCACCAGCGCGTTCTGGCTCCACCACACCACCCGGCTGGCCGACAGCCAGGTCACCTACCGCAACCACTACCTGCTCCTGAGGTCCGGTGACGCCTTCGGCGCCTGCTCCTTCGAGCAGGGCGAGCTCGCGCCCGACCTCTGCGCCGACGCCTCCGGCCGGACGCTCGACCACCTGATCCGGCACGGCTCGGCCACCGTGCGCGTCGCCGCCCTCGACGCCTACCTCGCCCGCGTACGGCCGCACCGCACCGAGGCCACCGCGGAAACGGTCACGCTGCCGACCGGCACGCCCGAGACCCGGGCCAGGGCGCGGGACACGGCCGTCGCCGGACTGCTCGACATCGCGCCCGGCGCCCGGGTGGCCCTCATAGGCGTCGTCAACCCGCTGGTCGCGGCCATACGCGAGCGGGGCGGTGTCCCGCTGCCCTGCGACCTCAACCTGCGCACCACCCACTGGGGCGACCCCGTCACCGACGACATGACCCGGGTACTGGACGGGGCCGACGCGGTGGTCGCCACGGGCATGACCCTCGGCAACGGCAGCTTCGACCTCGTCCTGGAGCACTGCCGCAAACACGGGACACCCCTGGTGGTGTACGCGCAGACCGGAAGCGCGGTCGCGCGCGCCTTCCTGGGCGCGGGTGTCACCGCGCTGTCCGCGGAGCCCTTCCCCTTCTCCCAGTTCAGCGCCGACCGGACCACGCTGTACCGGTACCGGGTGGGACAGGCATGAGCAACCGGACCGGGCACCCGGCAAAAGCAGCGGCGGGAGCGGACGCCGTACCGGGCGACTGGCACATGACCCGCGTCCTGTGGCCGTTCATGCTGGCCTCGGCCGTGGGCCTGGTGCCCTTCACCGTCTACAGCACCTTCCTCGTCCCCATCGCGGACACGGCGGACGGCAGCGTCGCCGCCCTGGGCCAGCTGCGCGGCCTCGGCGGACTCGCCGCCCTGGCGGTGGGCACCGCGCTGGCCCCGCTGATCGACCGCGTGCCCAAGGACCGGGCGGCCGCGGGCGGACTCGCCGTGCTGGCTCTCTCGGCGGCACTCGGTGCCACCGGCGAGTTCCTGCTGCTGACGGCGTTCTGCCTGCTCGTCGGCGCCGGTACGGCGGTGCTCAATCCGGCGCTCACGGCGGCCGCGGCCGACCGCTTCGGCAGCGACGCCGCCGCGGGCCGGGCGGCGACCCTCGTCACCGCCACCCAGTCCCTCACGGCGCTCCTGGCCGCACCCCTGGTGGCCCTGCCGGCCGTGCTGTGGGGCTGGCAGGGCGACCTGTGGGCGATCGCCGCCGTCACCTCCGCGCTGGCCCTGTACTTCCTCCTGCGGGGCCGCCGCGGCCGGCACGCCGACCGGGAGGCCGGCGCCGGCCAGGAGCACGCGGAGGACGGGGAGCGGGCGGAGGACGAGGAGCGGGCGGCGCGGCCGGGCTACCTCGCGTCGTTCCGGTCGCTCGGCGCCCTGCCCGGCGTGGTCCCCCTGCTCTGCGTCGCCATGCTGCGGACAGCGGCGTTCATGGGGTACCTCGCCTACCTGGCCGCCTTCTACGACGAGCGCTTCGGGCTGGCCCCCGGCCCCTTCGCCCTCGTCTGGACCCTGAGCGGCACCGCGTTCTTCCTGGGCAACCTGCTCGCCGGGCGGCTGCTGAGCACCGGCCGGCCGGGGGTCCCCGCCGAACGGCTCATGACGTTCGCCCTGCTGGTGGCGCTGGCGGCGCTCACGGGTGTCTTCTTCACCCACTCCCTGTTCGTGGCCCTCCCCCTGACCGCGCTCGTCGGTGCGGGCCACGCCACGGTGGCCGCCTGTGTCACGACGCTGCTGGTACGCCGCTGCGGCTCCCTGCGGGGCACGGCCCTGAGCCTCAACGCCGCCGGAATGAGCTTCGGCGTCTTCCTCGGCGCCGGAGTCGGGGGCACCGGGCTCGCGCTCGGCGGATATCCGGGTACGGCCGCGGCGCTGGGCGCACTGACCCTCGCGGCGCTCCTCTTCGCCCGCGCGGCGGCCCGCTCCACCCCGGGAACCGGTCGGCCGCCGACGCCGTGACCGTCGTCCGGTCCCCAGGCTGCCCGGACGCCCTCTCCCCGTACCCGAAACCGAACCCGAACCCGAACCCGAATCCGAATCCGAGAGGAACCCTCATGGCCGTTCCCAAGCGCAGGATGTCGCGCAGCAACACCCGCCACCGTCGCGCCCGCTGGAAGGCGACTGCGCCCGATCTGGTGTCCGTCACGGTCGACGGCGTCACCCACCGGGTGCCGAAGCACCTCGTCCCGGCCTGGCGGCGCGGCCTGCTGCGGCCGGACGACTGACACCGGCGCATTCGGCGTCATCCGAGCCGTCCGGCGGCGCCTGCCCGCACTCCGTCCTGTCCGGCGGGCCGCGTGCAGCCCGCCGCCCCGGTGCCGTACCAGGTCATGGCACCGGGGCGAACCCGGGCAGGGCGAGGGCCGAGTAGGCCGGGCGGACCGGGGCGGAGGGCAGGGTGGTGAGGTCGCGCAGCATGGTGTTGCGCCGCTCCAGGGCCTGCGCCGTGGCGGGGAAGAGGGTGGCCGCACCGTTGTCGACCAGGGCCTGGTTCACGGCCACGAACCCGCGCATGCCGCGTTCGTAGGCGGCGAAGGCCGCGGTGTGGTCCCGGTCCGCGGCCAGGGCGCAGGCGAGCACATAGGCGCCGGCCAGCGCGAGGCTCGAACCCTGCCCGGTGAGGAACGAGGGTGCGTACGCGGCGTCGCCGACGAGCGCGACACGGCCGCTGGACCAGTGGGGCATACGGATCTGGCCGACCGTGTCGAAGAACAGGTCGTCCGCGTCGCGCAGGGCGTCGACCATGCCGGGGACCTGCCATCCCGCACCCGCGAAGACCCCGGCGACCAGGTCCCGTTGTGCGCCGGGGTCCCGGAGGGCCTCCGAGGGTGGTTCCGGCCGGTGGAAGGCCAGGAGGGCGTGCAGCTCGTGGTGGTCACCGACGGCGTAGAGGGCAGCCGCTCGGCCCGGGGTGTTCCACAGCACGGCCTCGCGGGCGAGTCCGAGGGTGTTCTCCATGGTGAACAGGGCGAAGCAGTGGCCCAGGTAGCGGTGGAACCGCTCCTCGGGACCGAACAGGAGCCGCCGGGTGTGCGAGTGCATGCCGTCGGCACCGATCACCAGGTCGAACGTACGCCGCCGCCCGCTGCGGAACGTCACGTCGACCTCTTGTCCGCACCGGTCGAGGGTCTCGATGGAGTCGCCGAACAGGAACTCCACGTCGTCGCGCACCCTCGCGTGGAGGATCGCGGTCAGGTCCCCGCGACGCACCTCCAGGTCCTGTCCCCCGACGCCGCCGGCGACGGCGCTCGGGGGGACCGAGGCCACTTCGCCGCCCTCGGCGTCGAGGAAGGTGCAGCGCAGTGAGTCGATGTGCGCGTCCCGCAGTTGCGGCAGTATCCCCATCCGCCGGACCACCTCCACCGCGGCGCCGCGGATGTCGACCGGGTAACCACCGTCGCGCGGTGCGCCCGCCTTCTCCACCACCGTGACCGCGCAGCCGGACCGGTGCAGCCAGTACGCCAGCGCGGGCCCGGAGACACTGGCCCCGGAGATCAGGATCCTGCGCTTCCCGGCGGTGCTCACGTCCGTCGACGTACCGTCATGTGTCATGCCATGTGTCATGCCCGGGCCTCCTTCCCCGTGATGCGGACGACGAGCAGTGACATCGCGGCGACGAGGCCGGCGACGACGAACCCCGTGGTGAAGGCCGATTCGGCCGGCCGGCCCGTCATCGGGTCGGTCCCGGCGGCGAGGATCGCGCCGCCGGACTGGGCGCCCAGGGCGACACCGATCACGCGTGTCACCACGAGCAGACCGGTGGCGATGCCGGTGTCCCCGGCCTCGACGGCGGTGGCGGTACCGGCCAGCAGCGCGGTGGTGCCGACGCCCGCGGCGAACGCGGTCAGCACCTTCGCGAGGACGAGCTGCCACGCCTCGGTGTGCAGCGACGCCAGGGCGATCATCGTGACCGCCGTGACGGCGGCCCCCGCGACGATCACGGCACGCGGGCCGAAACGCCGTGCCGCGACCCCGCCGACCGAGTCGCTCACCGCCCCGGCGACGGCGCCGGGCAGCAGGAGCAGTCCGATGTCGGTGGTGCCGGCCCCGAAGCCGTACCCGTCGGCCGGCGCCCCGAACAGCTGCGGGAGCAGGAAGACCACCATCCCGAAAGCGGTGGTGACGACGAGGGTGAGCACGCACGCACGCCACATCGCCGGTATGGCCAGCATGCGCAGGTCGACCATCGGCGAGGCCGCCCGGCGCTCGACGGCGACCCATCCGGTCGCGAGGACGGCCACGGCCACCACGAGGGCACCGACCGCGAAGGGCGGCAGGCCGCCGTCCCCCGTCACCGTCACCACCGCGAGCATGAACGCGAGCAACGTGCCGCTCAGCAGGACCACTCCGGGCCAGTCGATCCCGCTGTCCGGCCGGACCGGCGGGTCATGGGGCATCAGGCGGGCCACGGCCGATGTCGTCGCGATGATCGCGATCGTCGGCAGCGCGAACATCCAGTGCCAGGACAGCCCTTCCGCGAGCGGCCCGGCGAACAGCATGCCCACCATGCCGCCGCCCGTGAACAACGCGACGACCAGCCCGATCGCCACCTGCGACGCTCCTGCGGGGAGGTGTTTGCGCACCAGGATGAAGGAGAGGGGCAGCGCGCCCACCATGGCACCCTGCAGCACCTGGCCGAGCAGCAGCACCGGCAGGTTCGGCGCCAGGCAGGCCAGCAGGCCACCCGCCGAGACCACGGCCATCAGCCGGACCAGCACCCGTTTCCCGCCGTAACGGTCACCGAGCTTGCCCACGACGGGGGTGATGACCGCACCGGTGACGAGCAACGTGTTGCCGATCAGGGCCCCTTCGGCAGGGCCGACACCCAACTCACGCTGCAGCAACGGCAGCGCGGGCTCCACCACCGACTGCAGGGCACCGAGGGCGAGTGCCAGGACTCCGAGGGCACCGATCGCCGCCCTCCCGATGGGGACCGGGGACATCACAGCCGGGGACACCACACCCGGGGACACCACAGCTTCGGACATGGACGCCCTTTCCGTCGTCGCCCGGACACGCCCGGGCAGGGAGAACGCGTGAGGTCCACGCGCCGCCCACCCTTCCCTCCGGCGCCCCGCCGGGCATCGTCCCCGGTCACCGTCCTCCCCTGGTGCACCCGGACCAGCCGCCCACCTGCCCTGGTGCCCGCGCACCGGACCGGCGGAGGCGCTCACGCATCGGCCATGACAGGCATCTCGCCATTTGCCTAAATCTATTAGGCAATAGACAATGGATTAAAGTCTGTAAGGAAAAGGATTCAGGAGGCTGGGACGATGAGTACTGAGCACGGGTGGATCACCACACCTGTCACCACGGACATCCTGCGCGGTCTTCTCGACGCGGAGCCGACCGCGCACGGACTGCTGCCGCACCGGCTGCCCGCCCGGGCGCGCCGGCAGATACCCGACGGTCGACTGGCCGTGGCCGAGGCCCAGCCCTCCGGTGTGCGGTTGGTCTTCCGCAGCCGGGCGACCACCGTCGAACTGGACACCCTGCCCACCAAGCGGGTCCACCGGGGCTTCCCGGCCCCCGCGGACGGTGTGTACGACCTGCTGGTGGACGGCCGCCTGACCGCCCAGGCCACCGTGGCCGGCGGGAACGTCCGCACGGTCGTCGACCTGGTCACCCAGTCCTCCGAGCTGAGTGAGGGCCCTCCCGGCACCGCCCGGTTCGCCGGTCTGCCCGCGCACGACAAACAGGTGGAGATCTGGCTCCCGCACACGGAGACCACCGAGCTGATCGCCCTGCGCACCGACGCTCCCGTCGAGCCGGCGCCGGCCTACGGGCGCAGGGTGTGGCTGCACCACGGCAGTTCCATCAGCCACGGCTCGAACGCCTCCCACCCCACCGCCACCTGGCCCGCCCTGGCCGCGGCACGGGGCGGCGTGGAACTGGTCAACCTGGGTTTCGGCGGCGGCGCGCTGCTCGACCCGTTCACCGCCCGTGCGATCCGGGACACCTCCGCGGACCTGATCAGCCTCAAGATCGGCATCAATGTCGTCAACACCGATGCCATGCGCCTGCGCGCCTTCACCCCGGCCGTCCACGGCTTCCTCGACACCGTCCGCGAGGGGCATCCGACCACGCCGCTGCTGGTCGTGTCCCCCGTGCTGTGCCCGGTCCAGGAGGACACCCCCGGTCCCCTCGCGCCCGACTTCAGCGACGGGACCCTGCGGTTCAGGGCCACGGGCGACCCCGCCGAACGCGCCGCCGGGCGGCTGACGCTCAACATCGTCCGCGACGAACTCGCCCGGATCGTCGAACAGCGGGCGGCCGACGACATGGACCTGTACCACCTCGACGGCCGTGACCTCTACGGCGAGGAGGACCACGCCGAAATACCGCACCCCGACGGGATCCACCCCTCCCCCGCGGGGCACCGCCGCATCGGCGAGAACTTCGCCCGTCTCGCCTTCGGCGACGGCGGTCCCTTCACGGCGTCGGACCCGGCGGGACTCTAGTCGTCGTTCCCGGCGTTCTCGCGCGGCAGGAACCGCTGCCGCGCCCAGAGACTCAGCAGCGCCGTCGCGCCGACCAGCAACGGCACCGGGTCACGGGCAGGGGGCGCCACCACGTACCCCAGCGCCGTGACCGTGCAGACCGTCAGGGGGATGAACGCCGCCGCACCCTCCATCCCCCATCGCAAGGTCGGCCGAGCGGGGTCCAGGACGCTCGCCCCGCCGGGTACCCAGGGGCCGACGGCGAGCACGAGCAGACCCACGGTGGTGCAGGTGTCGGCCGACCGGCAGAACAGCGCCCCGGGATCACACGGACCGACCGTCCACAGCCGGAGGGTGTCGCCGGCCAGCATGAGGGACAGCCCGACGATCCCCACCCACAAGGCGGTCCTCCGGTCGCTCCGCACAAGACGGCGCAGGGCGAGCAGGAAGCTGAGGAACACGACCTCCGCGGCCCACAGGAGACCGACCATCCCCGTCCCCAGCCGCCAGCCGTCACCGGCCCCCCGCAGCAGCACCCATCCCGTCATGAACACGGCCCCGGCCGTGACGACCCCGTCGAGCACGCGCCGCAGCAGCACGCGCCGCCCCTTGCCGGCATCGGCCGCGACCAGCAGACCGGCCGTTCCCAGGCCGACCGCCAGGGTCACCGCGGCGGCCACCACCGAGCCCGGCAGCGGCCGTGCCTCCCGCCCCGGCCCCGAAGGATGCACCGACAGCACCGTGACCGCCGCCCGGTACACGCTCCCGGCCAGCGCCGAACCGCCCATCAGCAGCAGGCGCGTCCGCACCTGCCCGCCGGCCTTCCGCGCGCGAAGCAGCAGGGAGGCCGTCAACGCCCCGCAGCCGGCGGCCGGACCGAAGGCCGCCATCCACGTCGCCGCGCTCCCGGCCGTCCACGGCCCGCTGAAAGTCAGTGCTGTTCCCAGCAGACAGGCCACGGCCACCGCGCCCCAGGTCCACGCCCCGGTGCGATCGCAGCGGCCCGTCCGGGCCCCGAGCAGGTCCGGCGACTTCCCCAACCCCGACATCAGGTGTGCCTTTCCGCCGGTCCCCGCCCGCAGGGTCTTTCCCGCGACCCCGGATCCATTCAGAGACCGTAGAAGACTCGTCACCTGTCCTGAAACAGACAACCGTCTCATTCACTCGTACTGCGTAAGCGACGCCTCGGGACGGCCACCGTGCGCGCGGCCCTCACGAGGCGCTGTGCGACGGCCGGTCCGTCATCAGCGAGCGGGACACCGGCTGGACGCCCTCGGGGAGGTCGTCCGGCCGGCACCAGCGGGCCTCCAGGATCTCGGAGGGGTCGAGGCGCAGTTCACCGCCCACCAGGACGGCCTCGTAGACCACCTCCACACGGGTGCGGAACCCGCTGTTCAGCATCACCAGGCGGCCCGTCTCCACATCGAGACCCGTCTCCTCCTTGACCTCGCGCACCACGGTCGTCCGGAAGTCCTCGCCCTTGTGCGCGAAGCCGCTCGGCAGTCCCCACTGACGTCCGGGAGGCCACATCCGGTGCCGGAGCAGCAGGACCCGTCCCTGGTCGTCACGGACGACACCGGTCACACCGACCACGAACTTGGCGTTCAGGAGCCACATGACACGGCTCTGGACAGGACGCAGGAGCCGCCAGAGACGGGCGAGGAGCTGTCGCACGGGGCCTCGGAAGGGTAGGAGGAGCGGGAGGTGTCACCCGCGGGAAAGGGAGGAGGACGCCACCGCGGGGCTGCCCACCTGGACGGACGGCAACCGGAGCAACGGGCGGGACGTGGGCATACATCGGTACTCCTGAGGATACTTGCAGGTCATGGAGCTGCTGTCAGAGGTGTACCGAGCGGACCGGAACATGACCAAGAGGATTGCCGCCGGTGCCCCGCCGGGCCTTCACCAGGCGCTGTCGATCGTCGAGGAGATGGCGCAGGGCTCCAAGCTCTGGTGCGCGGCGGCCGCGGTGATGGCCTGCACGGGCGGCCGCCGGGGCCGTACGGCGGCCGTGGCGGGCCTGGCGTCCGTGGCGGCGGCCCAGTTGCTCTCCAACGGCGTGGGCAAGCAGCTCGTGGAGCGGCGCCGGCCGCCCAAGGAGTGGATACCGCACGACGAGGTCGAAGACCGGCCGGACTCCTCGTCCTTCCCCTCCGGGCACACCGCCGCCGCCCTCGCCTTCACCGCCGCGGTCGTCCCCACGTGGCCGGTGGCCGGCGCGCTGTGCGCGGTGCCTGCCGCGATGGTGGCTGTCGAGCGCGTGCAGTCCGGTGCCCACTACCCCAGCGACGTCGCCGCCGGCGCCGCCATCGGCCTCGCCAGCGCCTGGTTCGTCCGTCGCACACCGCACCTGGTGGTGCGCCACCTGCTGTGACCCGCCGGCCCTCACGGCGTCGGGTGGCCGCGGCGCGGCGGACCGGTGGTGGTCCGCCGGCGGGAGAAGTGGCGGGTGCCGGGCACGAGGGCGGCGACCGCGGGGGCGGCGAAGCAGGTCACCGCGCAGACCAGCAGAACGGGCCGGGAGCCGAAAGCGTCGATCGCCGGGGCGATGAGGACCAGCCCGAGGGGCGCGAGGCCGTAGGAGAGCAGGAAGTCCAGGGAGGAGACCCGGGCCAGTTTGTCGGCCGCCACCTCGCGCTGGGTGGCGGTGAACCACGGCACGTTGAACAGTTCGATGCCGATCCCGGCGACGGCGTAAGCGGTCATGACCACGGCCGGGTGCACGGCGAACACGAGGCTGAGCGGGGCGAATCCGTACACGGCCAGACCGGCCAGGGCGGTCCAGCCCTGCGCGCGGGGCCGCCGGCGGGCGATGAGGAGGGCGCCGGCCAGCGCCCCGGCGGTGTAGGCGGTCATGGCGCCCGCGAGCACCGCCTCGGTGCCGTACTCGTCGCGACTGACCAGGGGCAGGGCGACGCCGGTCGCGGAGTAGCCGGTGGCGATGACAGCCGTCAGCGCCCCCAGGCCCGCCAGGAACCAGGGGTGCCGTCGGGCCTCCCGGACACCGTCGGCGAAGTCCGCGAGGAAGGAGACCTTCCGCGGGCGTCCGGCAGCGGAAGCCCGTTCGCTGCCCGCGCCGGTGCCGGGCGCGGTGCCCTTGTCCGCGCCGCGTCCGGGAACGAACGCGGCGACGAGCCAGAGCAGCCCGATGCCCGCCAGGAGCGCCCGGACGTCGAAGAACACGGCGAGCAGGGCGGCCAGTGACGGCCCCACGAGCGTGGTGACCCGGACCGCCAGCGTCATGGCGGCGTTGGCCTGCTGCCTGCGGTCCGCGTCGACGATCTCGGCAGTCAGGGCCTGGAAAGCGGGGCGGCAGGCACCCTGGCCCGCCCCGGCCACGGCGGCGGCGACCGCCATCAGCGGAACGGAGCGGCCGAGTCCGACGGCGATCAGCGGAGCCGCGATCCCGGAGGCCAGCCCCGCCCACAGGACCACGCCCCGACGGGAGTACCGGTCCGCCAGCACTCCCGCCACCGGCACCGCGGCGAGGAACCCCACCGTGCGGACCGCGAGCAGCAGCCCGAGGTCGGCAGCGGTGAGAGTGCGGTCGAGCACCCCGAGTCCGAGCACGAACGGCAGGGCCCAGGTGGCCAGCCCGGACGCCGTGGCCCCCGACCAGAGCCGCAGGAAGGCCACGTCGAGCAGGATGGGCCGGTGCTTTCCGGGCGCGGTTTCGGAGGCCGCGGCCGGCACGGGTGGTATCGGCACCGTGGTGACGCTCCTACAGGTCGTGGATCGGCTGGTGTCCGCCCGTCCGGACGCGGCGGACCGGCCGACCAGCATCACACAGCAGATGTTCCGCTGTTGCAAGTTGGTTGCAACAACGGCACTACGGCGAGCGATCGGCGCGGTCGGCGTGACCGGTGTCGTCCCGGGTGGCGGGGGCCAGCCCTGTGCGGTAGGCGATGACGACGAGTTGCGCCCGGTCGCGGGCTTCCAGTTTCGTCATGGCGCGCTGTACGTGGGCGCGGACGGTGAAGGGGCTGAGGAACATCCGCTCGGCGATCTCCTGGTTGGACAGGCCGGTCGCGACCGCGGCCACCATCTCTCGTTCGCGCGGGGTGAGCGCGGCGAGTTGTTCGGGGTGGCGGGGCGGGACCGGTTCCGGCGTGGCCAGGAAACGGGCGATCAGGGAGCGGGTCGCGGCCGGGGACAGCAGGGTGTCGCCGTCGGCGATCGTACGCACGGCGTCCAGCAGGTCCTGGGCCCCGATGCCCTTGCCGATGAATCCGCCGGCTCCCGCGCGCAGTGCCTGGGCGACGTACTCCTCGGTCTCGTAGGTGGTGAGGATCAGGATGCGGCTGGCCCGCAGTTCCGGGTCCGCGCAGATCTCCGCCGTGGCGGTGAGACCGTCCACCCCGGGCATGCGGATGTCCATGATCACCACGTCCGGGCGCAGCTGCCGGGTGAGTGCCACCGCCTGCCTGCCGTCGGCGGCCTCGCCGACCACGGTGATGTCGTCGGCACTGTCGAGGAGTATCCGGAAGGCACCCCGCAGCAGGGCCTGGTCGTCGGCGAGCAGCACCCGGAGCGTCATCGCGCGCCTCCCGTCCCACCGGTCCCGTGCGGCGTGTTCCTGACGGGCGGAAGGGGCAGTCGGGCGCGGACGAGGAAGCCGCCCTCCGGCCGCCGGCCCGCGGACAGGTGTCCCCCGACCGCGGTGGCACGTTCACGCATCCCGATCACACCGTAACCGGGCGGACGGTCCGTCCCCGTGGACGCGGTCGGTGCCGCGGACGTGGTCGGTGCCGTGCGGGCGGGTCCTCCGTCGTCGGTCACGGTGAGGGTCACCCGGTCCCGGGTGAAGGCGAGGCCCACCCGGGCGCTTCCGGTACCGGCGTGCTTGGTCACGTTGGTCAGGGCCTCCTGGACGATGCGGTAGGCGGTGAGGTCCACTCCCGGCGGCAGTGGCCTGGCCGTGCCCTCCTGGTGCACCGACACCTCCAGGCCCGCGCGGCGGAAGGACGCGAGGAGTTCGGGGAGCCGGGACAGTCCGGGCGCCGGTTCGGCGGGCGCGGCCGCGTCCCCGGACTGGCGCAGCAGACCGACCGTGGCCCGCAGTTCGTCGAGCGCGTCCCCGGTGGTCCCGACGAGCTCCTGCAGGCTCCTGCGGGTCTGCTCCGGGCGGCTGTCGAACAGGTGGGCGGCGACCGTGGCCTGTGCGTTGGCCAGGGTGATCTGATGGGCCACCAGGTCGTGCAGTTCCCGGGCGATGCGCACCCGCTCCTCGGCCACTCTCCGGCGCGCCTCGCTGTCCCGCGTCTCCTCGGCCCGCCGGGCCCGCTCCTCCACGGCCGCCAGGTAGGCCCGCCGGTTGCGCACCGAATGCCCGAGTACGCCGGCCACCAGCGGGAGCGCCGCCACCGTCCCCACCCTGCTCGCGTCCTTCCACGAGAGGTCCCCGAACAAGGGGGTGGAGGCGACCAGCAGCGCCACGGAGGTGAGCAGCACCGCGCCGGCCGCGCGCCGTTCGTCGCGCATGCCGAGCGAGTAGGAGTAGGCGGTGATCACGGCGGGTGCCACGACGAGCGGGCTCAGCAGGAGCCCCAGGGGCGGCGCCAGCACGCCGCTCGCGGTCGTGACCGCCGCCGTGACCAGGGGCGCCCGGTGCCGCGCCGGCAGCACGGCACAGGACACCACCGCGACGAGGTAGGCGGCGGCCGGGGGCGCCGACAGCGTGCTGCCGTCGGCCTGCAGCGTGCCGCCGAACAGACAGAGCGCGAACGCCGTCACCGTGATCGCCGCCTCCCGCCACCACGTACCGCGTGGTCGCGGGCCGGCGCCGCCCGGTTCCGTCGTCTCCGGTTCCGTCACGCGCTGTTCCGTCATGCGCGGCTCAGTCATGGCCGGCTCGGTCCCGAACGGCGGGGAGCCGCCGTACCGCGGCGTCCCGCCCGGTCGCGGAGGCCGGGACACGCCTGTCCAGTGCCTCCCCCTCGATGTCCACGTCCGGCAGCACGCGCCCCAGGATACGGGGCAGCCACCACGCCCGGTGGCCGAGCAGTGCCAGGACCGCGGGTGCGATCGTCATCCGGACCGCGAAGGCGTCGAAGGCGACGGCGGAGGCCAGGCCGACACCCATCGTCTGGATGGTCGGACTGCTCATCCCGATGAATCCGGCGAACACACTGACCATGATGACCGCCGCCGCGGCCACCACGCGTCCGCTGTGCCGGAACCCGTTGACGACGGCCTCGTCGGGGGACGCGCCGTGGACGTACGCCTCCCGCATCCGGGTGAGGAGGAAGACCTCGTAGTCCATGGCCAGGCCGAAGACTATTCCGATGACGAGGATCGGCATCAGCGACATGACCGGTCCGGTCTGCTCGATGCCGATCAGGTCCGCCGCCCAGCCCCACTGGAAGACGGCGACGAGGACGCCGAAGGCGGCACCCACCGAGAGCAGGAAACCGAGCGCGGCCTTGACCGGGACCAGGACCGAGCGGAAGACCACCGTCAGCAGGAGCACCGCCAGGCCGATGACCAGGGTCAGATAGGGGACGAGCGCGTCGGACACGGCTTCGGAGATGTCGATGTTCAGCGCGGTGGTGCCGGTCACCAGGACACCGGCACCCGTGCCGGCCTCGACGCCGGAGACCGCGCCCCGGATCGCGTGCACCAGGTCCTTGGTCCCGGCGCTGTTCGGCGCGGTCCGCGGGACGGCGGTGAGGACGGCCGTGTCCCCGCTCCGGCCGAGAACCGGTTCGCCGACCGAGGCGACCCCGTCCACGGCCCGTACGGTCTTGACGACCAGGTCCGTGGTGACCCGGGTGTCCCCGGACCGCGAGGTGTCCACGACCACCGTCAACGGGCCGTTGAAGCCGGGTCCGAAGCCTTCCGCCAGCAGGTCGTAGGCGCGGCGCTGGGTGGTCTCCACCGGCTTGGACTCGTCCCCGGGCAGCCCCAGTTCGAGGCTGAGCGCCGGCAGGGCGACGGCGCCCAGGCCGAGTCCGGCGACCATCAGCACGGCCACGGGCCGGCGCAGTACGAACCGTGCCCAGCGGGTGCTCATCCCGGGCCGGTCCGTCGCGGGCCGGTCCGTCGCGGGGTGCGTCCCGGGCCGGCCTGCCGTGGCGTGCGCCGCCGGGTGCGGGCGCCCGCCTCCCCGCCGCACGGTCCTGCGGACGGCACGGGACAGCACCCGGGGGCCGAAGAAGCCGAACAAGGCGGGAACCAGGGTCAGTGCGACGAGTACGGCGAGGGCCACGGCGCCCGCGCCGCCCATGCCCATCCTGGTGAGTTCGGGGATCCCGACGACCCCCAGCCCGGCCAGGGCGATGAAGACGGTCGCGCCGGCGAAGACGACGGCGGACCCGGCCGTGCCCACCGCCCGGCCCGCGGCCTCCTCCGGCTCGTGGCCCCGGGCGCGCTCGTCGCGGAAGCGGGAGGTGATGAAGAGCGCGTAGTCGATGCCGACCGCCAGTCCCAGCATCAGCGCCAGGACGGCGACGGTGGACGTCAGGCCCAGTGGTAAGGCCAGTGCGGAGATCAGACCCAAGGCGACGGCCACCCCCAGGAAGGCGGTCAGCAGCGACAGTCCGGCCGCGGCCAGCGAGCCGAGGGTGAGGACCAGCACCACCGCCGCCACCGCCACGCCGACGATCTCCGTCGTACCACCCGGCGAGACCTCCGCCTCCAGGGCCGAACCACCGGTCTCCACGGTCAGTCCGGCGTCCCGGGCCCGGCTCGCGGCGTCCTCCAGAGCGCTCTTCGTCGGCTCGGTCAGGTCGACGGCGTCCGCGGTGTAGGTGATCGTGGAGTAGGCGATGGTGCGGTCCTCGCTGACAGCGCCGGTTTCATAGGGGTCGACGACCGACGCGACTTGATCACCCCCGCCCCCGTCCCCGCCCCCGTCCAGTGAGTCGAGCGCGTCCTCCACGGCCTTCCTGTTCTCCCCGGCCGTCACCCGCTGCCCGTCCGGGGCCCGGAACACCAGACGGGCCTCGGCGCCCTGGGAGTTGCTCCGGGGGAAGCGCTCGTCCAGCAGGTCGAACGCCCGCTGCGACTCGGTGCCGGGCATGGACAGGTCCTCCTCCTGCCCCGCCGGCGCCACGGCGGCCGCGACCCCGGCCACCACCAGGACACCCAGCCACACGGCGCTGACGAGCCGGCGCCGCCGGAAGGCCCACCGTCCGATCCGGTAAAGAAACATCGCCACTTGTCGATCACTCCAGACACCGTCGGGCAGGGGGAACGCGCGGGATCCGCGCGCCTCCCACACTTCCCCGAGGCGCCTCGCCGGACATCGTCCCGCGCCCTCGTCCTCCCCTGGTGCTTCCGGACCAGCCGCTCCCCCGATCCGGTGCCCACGCACCAGATCCGGGCCGGCCCGGGCCCCGGCCGGGCCGGCCCGCGTCCCGGCCGCCGCGCGAAGTCCTCGCGCGGCGGAGGCACGGGCGGCCGTCGACTCATCACCGTGGGCGCATCCTTGGCGTCCCTAGACTGCGCCCCATGCAACTGGACCTGAATCTCATGGCGGTGCTGGACGCCCTTCTCGAGGAGGGCAGCGTGACGGGGGCGGCGGAGCGGTTGCACCTGTCCGCTCCGGCCACGAGCCGCAGTCTCGGCCGGATCCGCCGGCTCACCGGGGACCAGATCCTGGTCCGCACGGGCCGGACGATGACACCGACGCCCTACGCCCTGGAGATCCGCGACGCCGTGCACCACCTCGTCGAGCAGTCGCGCGCGATCCTCGCACCGGAACGCACACTGGATCTCGGCACCCTGCGGAGGACGTTCACCGTCCGGGGGAACGACGCCCTCACCACCGCCGTCGCTCCCCGCCTCCTCGCCGCGGTCCGGCAGGCCGGACCCGGCCTGTCCGTGCGGCTGCTGGCGGAGGCCGACACCGACACGAACGATCTGCGGCACGGCAGGGTCGACCTGGAGATCAGCTCGGCCGCCCCGGAGCTGCCGGAGATCAGCCACGAGACGCTCGGCGAGGACCGGCTCGTGGTCGCGTTCCGTCCCGGCCACCCCTGCGCGGACGGTCCGTTGACCGCCGAGCGCTTCGCTGCCGCGGAGCACGTCCTGGTGTCCCGTCGCGGCCGGACCGAGGATCCGGTCGACACCGTCCTGGACGGCCTCGGCCTGTGGCGCAGAGTCGTCGCGTCCGTCCCCACCAGTGCCGCGGCACTGCACATCGCCAGCCGGAGCGAGCTGCTCGTCGTGGTGTCCGAACAGATCTGCCGGCCGATGCTCGACGCCCACGGACTGCGCACCGCCACGCCGCCGTTCGCCCTCGCCCCCGTGCCGGTGACGCTGGCCTGGCACCAGCGCTACGACAACGACAAGGCCCACGCGTGGCTCCGCGCCCGGGTACGGGACGTTCTCGCCGCGTTCCTCGGGGGCGGCAGCGTGAGCCACGAGTCACCTGCATACGGGTAAATGACTCGTTGACTGAATCGCATTTGAAGCAGGTGACGGTTTCTCATAGTGTCGAGGTGTTCCTCCGGCGCCATATATCGCCGACGAAAAGGACCGTCCAACGCGTCGGTATTCACCGGCGAACCAGTAAATCGGCGACCTCGGCACCCCCTGCCTCCAAGGCGAAGGAGTACATGAATTGTCCACGCAATCCACTGTGATAGTCGGTGGCGGTCTGGTGGGGCTCACCGCCGCGGCCTCCCTCCAACGCATCGGCCATGACGTCATCGTGCTGGAACAGGCGGACCGGGTCCGGGCCGCCGGCGCCGGCATCGGCCTGTGGGAGAACGCACTGCGGGAGTTCGACCACCTCGGCATCGGGCAAGCAGTCCGCGACATGGGCATCGAGCAGAACACCTGGTTTTTCGGTCCGGCCGGGGATCCGGTCCGGGCTCCCGGACACACCGACGCCGACCACCGGTTCCTGCTCGTGCCGCGCCCCGAGTTGAACGACCTCCTGGCCGACACCGTCGGTCACGGCCGAATCCGCCTCGGCGCCCGTGTGAGCGGATACACCGAGACCGGATCGGACGTCGTCGTGCACCTCGCCGACGGCGGGGCACTGCGCACGGATCTGCTGATCGGCGCGGACGGCGTCCACTCCCGCGTGCGCAGGCAACTGGTGCCGGGGAGCCACGCCGTGACGCACTCCGGCCACTACGCATGGCGCGGGGTCGTGCCGACCGGTCACCACGATCCCGCGGCCACCGTGCTCACCGTCGGCCACCACCGGACCCGCGGCGGGTACGCGCGGATCGCCCACGACCGGATCATGTGGATGGTCAACCAGTTCGGTGCCGGACCGCTCACCGGAAGCAGACGCGAACGGGCGCTGGAACGCGCACGGAATCTGGCCGAGGCGGGATGGAACGACGGTCTCCTGGCCATGATCGCCGAGACGCCGGAGGAGTCCGTCCTGGAGAACCAGATCGTGCTGGTCCCGGAGCTGTCCCGGTGGGCCGGCGCGCGCGTCGCCCTGGTGGGCGACGCCGCGCACGGGCTGTCCCCCCACATCTCCGCGGGCGGCACTCTCGGCATCGAGGACGTCGGCGTCCTGCGCGGCGTCCTGACGGCCGGGACCGACCTGGAAAAGGCTCTCAGTACCTACGAGTTCGTTCGCAGCGCCCGCTTCGCAACGGTGCGCGAGCACTCCGCCGCCGTCGAGAACGCCGGCGACGCGGTCGAATTCGCACGGCGCTACGCCGCGTTCAGCCACTGGATGCTCACCACCGCTCCCACCGCCTGACACCCGATACCTGAGACCGAAAGGCGGAATGTCGATGGCGGGCGATCACCCGCAGGGATCGAGGGAGAGAAAGCACTCGTGAATTTCCGTGTCCGTACGACAGAATGCGGGTAGTAAATGCCGGACTGGATCAACCTCGCGGAGTCGTTGACGTCATCGCCCGCTCTGTACGCCGTCCTCATCGCGGTGTCCTTGCTCGACTCCTTCCTCCCGCTGATCCCGAGCGAACCCGTCGTGATCCTCGCGGGCGTGGCCGGCGCGGCCGGGCAGACGAACATCGTGCTCGTCATCGCCGCGACGACGGTGGGCGCCTTCCTGGGCGACCTGGTCCCCTACTCCGTCGGACGTCTCCTGGGGGAGCGCGTGGTCGAGCGGCTTCCCGCCGGCACCAGACGCCGCGCAGCGTATTCCTGGTTCGAGCGCGAACTCGCGTCACGCGGCGGTTTCGTACTCGTCTCCACGCGCTTCGTCCCGGTCGGACGCTACCTCGCCACAGGAACGGCGGGAGTGGTGAGGTACCCACTGCGCAAGTTCATGCTCTACGTCGCCATCTCCACCTCCACCTGGAGTGCCTACACCGCGCTGTCGGGCTACGCCGGCGGCGTCTTCTTCCAGGAGAACACGCTTCTCGCCGTCGCCGTGGGTGTCGGGTTCGCCTTCGTGGTGACCGGTGCGGTGGAGTTCTCGCGCCGTGTACGGCGCCGCAGGAACCCTGCCGCGCCGGACGACGTCCTCGCCGAAAGACGTTGAGGCAGTTCCCCGAGCCTCCCTGGAGCCGTCACCGCACGGCGGGCAACGCGGGGCACGCACGGAGAGTCCGCGGTTCGGGGGTCCGCGGACGGTCCGGGCGGCCCGATCCCGCGGGTCCGGCGCACCCGCCCCGGCGGCTCGCGCTCCGCCGGACACTTGCCCGGTACCCAGCGCCGTGGCCGTACGCACCCCGGCCGCCCGGCCGGCCGGGACCGACGCGCCCGGCACCGCGGTCACCACTCCTCCCACCACCGGCGGGAACAGTCGAACGGGCTCGTACACATCCAGGACCGGCGACGGGAGGCCGGTGCCCGCGGCACGCCCCGTCACCGGCACACTGCCGGTTCGTACGGGGCCGAGAGGTAGCGGGGGTCGCCGCGAGACGTACGCCGCCTGAAAATCGATCGTCGTCCGGCACTGCGGCGGACCTTCTCCGAAGCCGGTGCTCAGCGTCGCTGCCGGGAGTCCGGCCCCTGCCCCGCACGCGTCCCGCGGTGACCGCACCGGCGCCCGGGCGCGAGGCGGCCCCGCCCGGCGGGGAGGAGAAGCGGAGCCGCCTGCGGGAGCGCCGTGAGCTCTCCGGTCCTGCGGTCCTCCACACGGCCGCGGGGACCGGCGGCGTCCCCGGCGGCAACTATTCCATCCGCTTTGATACCTCTGGCATATTCCAGCCACATGAGGGATGCCGGGCTCCGAGTCGAAGGGGCGCCCCGGGCCGCGTCACTCCCGGACCACGACGTGGCGCCGTACGGGCACCGTCGGAGCACCGGTGGCGAACCGTCCGGTCCCGGTGCCTTCCACCGGGCGCACCGGGCCGTGTTCACCGAGCACGCCGCCGCCCGCCCCGGCGGACCCCGGGCATCACCGCGGTCGCGCCCCGGTCGACCGCGACCGTGCGGGCACTGCGTCACCAGGACCGCCTCGGCTCGTACCGTTTCGCCGAGGAGGTCGACGAAGCGCCGCGTACGTCCGGGGGACGGTCTGGACGAGCCCGCCGATCACCCACCGTTTCCCGCTGGAACGGGCCGGGGAGGCACTCACCGTCGTCGCCGGCCCGCAGAGCGGGAGCAGCAAGGTGATGTCGTCCCTCACCGCCGGGAGCGCCGCGCGACGACCCGCGGCGGGCACCGGCCTGACGCCGGTGCCCGCCGGTTCTGCGTGGATTCCGCGTGGGTTCCGCGCCGGTTCAGCTGTAGGGGATCACCAGGACGGAGGAGTCCGTACCGGTCTGCAGCTTCGAGGTGCCGTTGCCGATGGCGTTCCACACCTCCAGGCGTACGGTGCCGCCGTCCAGGTCGCCCGGTGTGCCCGTGGCCGCCTTGAGGCCGCGTGCCTGTGTGTACTGCTCCCACCCGGCGACCGGGTCGGTCGCGAAGTAGTGGTACGTCTCGGTGCGGTCGAAGCTGCCGTTGCCGGTGAAGTCGTAGCTGATCCGGGCCTGCTGGCCGAGACCGACCGACGTGCCCGCGTCCACCTGGAGCCGGAACGCGCTCTGCGCGCCCGGGGTGAGCGTGCCGTCGACGCCGCGGACCTCGTAGACGAGGGGCTGGTACGGGGTGCCGTCGTGGTTGGCGCCGCCGCCGGAGGCGATGGTGTCGCTGCCGGCCGTGCCGCCGGTCGCCGTGGTCAGGGTGCCGCCGGTGCGCAGCTGGAAGGTGTTGCCGGCCGGCGGGTCCGGGTCGGGCTCTCCCGAGCCGGACCCGGTGCCGGTCGCGGTGGAGCGGGCCGGCACGGCGAGGGTCTTGCCGTCGGAGAAGGTGACGGTACGGGCGGCCGAACCGAAGTTGTGGGCCGCGTACGTCCGGGTCGTCCCCTTGGTGAAGACGGCGGAGGTGGGGATGTCACCGGTCACGGTGGCGTCCGGGGCGCCCAGGGCGTCGAGGGTGGCGATCCAGTGGTAGGTGTGCGCCTTCGACTCCCCCTGCTCCGGGGTGTAGCCGGCGTGGCCCGCGTCCCACTTCGCCTTGGCCGCGCCCGGGTCGGCGAGGGACTGGAACTCCCAGAGGATGTCCCGCCATTCGACGGCCGGACCGCCGTTCTCCCGTTCCAGTTCGGCGAGGTTGCGCCGGATCGCGGCCTTCTCGCCGCCGAGGTGGAGCGAACCGCCGGTCACGGGCAGGACGTTGATGCCGTGGATCTCCTCGGGGTTGGCGGTCCACCAGGTGGAGTAGGCGGCGCCGCTGCCCCACACCATGCCGGCCGTGTCGTGGCCGAACGAGGACGGGAAGACCTGTTCGTCGGCGTCGAACCAGTACTGGGCGATCGCCTCCGCCTCGGTGGTCAGCAGGAAGGTGCCGAGGTCGCGCAGCGAGGTGTCACCGGTCGCGGAGCCCCACAGGACGAGTGCCGCGCTGAGGTTGGTGGACTCCGAGGAGGACTCCTGGTTGTTGCCGGCGGCGAAGCCCTGGTGGCCCGAGGCCCAGCTGTGGCCCGCGTAGACGTCGAAGCCGCGCAGGAAGGGGAAGGCGGTGTCGGTGCGGCTGGGGTTGGCGGCGTCCCGTACGAGGGTCTTGACCATGCCGCCCCAGGCGGAGTCGGCGGCCCATCCCTGGTCGTACTGGGCGACGATCGCCGCCGCGTAGACGTAGTAGCTGTAGTGGAAGTGGTGGTCGTTCAGCTCGGTGTCGCTGCCGTAGGAGGCGGGGTAGCCGGTGAGCGTCTTCCAGTCCTTGTCGTAGCTGAACTCGTTCGCGCCGCCCGCCGTGAACCAGTCCTGGAGCTTGCCCTTGAGCAGGCCGAGGAGCTTGTCGCGGGTGCCGGTCTCGCCGATCTGGTCGGCCACGGGCACGAGCTGGGCGAGGCGGCCGAGGGCCTTGCCTGTCCAGTAGGTGTCGGAGGCCCCGGAGAAGGGGTCGGCGGCGTTGACGACCTCGTTCAGGTAGCCGCGCAGCCGGGCGGTGTCCACACCGCTGGACTTCGGCAGTCCCGGCAGCACCGCGGACGCCTTCTGGCTCGTGGTGAAGGAGGCCGACTCGCGGACCTTCATGGTGCCGCGCGGCGAGACGTAGGTGTAGGAGGTGAGGGGGTCGGTGGTGTTCAGCCACTGGTGGCGGTAGAGGGCCTGGAGCGTGCCGCGCTCGGTGCCCTCCTTCGCCTCGGTGGTGACCGTGTAGGTGGCCTTGACCGTGCCCCCGGTGTAGCTCCAGGCCGCCTTGGAGCCGGTGACGAAGCTGTAGGCGTACTTCTGGAAGGTCGCCAGCGCGCCGGTGGACGGCAGCACGGCGACGGAGAAGTAGTCCTTGGAGCCGAGACCCGCGGTGACGGTGGAGCCGGCGACGTTCCAGTCGCTGCCGGTCGGTGCGAAGAGGGCGTAGTGGTGCCCGGCGACGGTGATGCCGAGGACGTTGCCCTGGTCGGCGAAGACGGCGGGCGTGCCGGCGGTGGTGATCTGGGCGTTGCCGCCCGTGCCCTTGGCGTACACGAACGGCGAGCCGTGGCCGATGGTGGTGCGCAGGGTGCGGGTGCCGTCGGACCAGTGGGGGGTGACCGTCCAGTCGGACCAGTCGTCGGCCTTGGTGTCGGGCGAGTTGAGGCCGGTCAGCCCGATGGTGAGGTCGCGCTTGTGGGCGTACTCGTACTGGCGGCCGTCGCCGACGATCGCGGGGGCCGTCGGGTAGCCGACGTCCAGTCCGCCGGCCGTGGCCTGGTAGGTGAGGGGGTGGCCGTACATGGGGGTCGAGTACGGGTTGTCGCCGTAGCGCTGGAAGGCGAGGGAGGACCACCAGTCGTTGGTGGGGACCGGCCGGTTCCTGGCGGCGGCCGTCACCTTGGGCGTGACCGGCGCCCCGGTGTTGGTGGTGGGGCCCGACGTGCCGGCGGGCCGGGTGTCGGAGTAGCTGCCGGAGCCCACGGGTACGGTGGCGGCCGCCGCCGGTGCGGCGGCCGGGCCCAGGCCCACGGCGGCGAGGGCCGAGGCCAGCAGCAGGACGGCTGCCGGTCTGGTGCGGGGGGATGGCATACGGGTACCTCACGTCTCACGCGACGAGTGTCTGAGAGCGCTCTCAGATGGCCGAAACGTAAAGCCCTTGCAATGTACGTGTCAATAGGTTGAACACAGCGCCCGTCCGCCGCGGGAGTGCGCCGGTCCTCCGCTTCACTACCTGTCGGCGGGCGGGACCGGGACGGGGACGGCGGGCGGCCGTCCCCGTCCGGGGTCCGGGTGCCGTCAGGTCGCCTCCGTGGTGGGGACGACGACCATCCGGGACACCGTGCCGTCCTCGCCGACCACGTCGCGTACGTGCCGGAAGCCCAGCCGCCGGCACAGGGCCAGGCTCGCCGTGTTCCCGGCGCCCACCATGCCGTAGACCTCCTTGAGCCCCAGGTTGTCGGAGGCGTGGCGCAGCAGGCCGTGCACGACCTCGGTGCCCATGCCCCGTCCCCAGTACTCGGGGACCAGGGCGACGACGAGTTCGTGGCCGTCGACGTTGCCGGTCTTCTTCACCTCCGCGTGGCCGATGTACGTCCCCTGCCACCACACCCCCCACACGTCGAACCGCCGGGTGGGGTAGACGTCGGTGAGGATCGCGCGGAACACCGTGCGCAGGTCGGCCTCGGGCACCATGTCCTGGCCCATCCAGTGGCACACCTTCTCGTCGCGCAGCAGGGCGACGAAGTGCTCCTCGTCCTCGGGGCGGTAGGGCGTGAACTCCAGGCGGTCGGTTTTCAGGACAGGTGTCAGGACAGGTGTCATCGGCGGACTCCTGGGGTGGGGCGGAGGAGGTGACCTCGTCCCGCGGGGCGCGGCAGCGACGGGTCTCCGTGAACGAGTCCCAGCGTAGAAGGCCCGGGGCCCGGAGGGAGGGAGTCCTCTCCCTCCGGGCCCGGAGCGGCTCCCTCCGGGCCCGGGGCGACGGCGGTCACCGCCGTTCCGTGCCCGTGCCGCGGCTTCGTCGCGGGCGGGTCAGGCCTCGGCGTTCTCCATCCGTTCGCGCAGGCTGCGCGGGCGCATGTCGGTCCACACCTCGTCGACGTAGGCGGAGCACTCCTCCTCGGTGCCCTCCTTCCCGACGGGCTGCCAGCCCGCGGGCACCTCGACGTCGACCGGCCAGAGGGAGTACTGGTCCTCGTCGTTGCGCAGTACCTGGTAGCGGGTGTTCTCGTCCATGTCGTTCTCCTGTCGTGGGCGGGGTCGGTCCGGGCGGGGGGCTGGCTCCTCGGGGCCGCCGGTGCACGGTCCCCTCGGGGCGCCGTGGGTGCGCGGTGCCGGGGCACCGGGGCGGTGTGCGGTCACAGGCTCTCCCTGGCGTGCCGGGCGATCTGGCGCAGGGCTTCGGCGAACTCCCCGGCGACACGTCGCACGGTCGCCGGGTCGTGCGTCCCGGAGCGGTGGTTCCAGGTGAAGGCGAGGCGCCCGTCCCGTACCGCGCCGACCACCTCCAGCGGATGCGAACCGCTGTCCCGGGGGTCGTGGTCCTGGCCGAAGGAGCCGTGCTCGGACCGCACCAGGCCACCGCCGGAGGCGGCGGGGCGGGCGTCCCACTGGCCGAGGTAGTTGAAGACCACCTGTCCGTGGGCCGCGGGGCCGAGCCGCTCGCGCACCTCGGGCGGCCCGAAGGTGCGCAGGGCGCCGAAACCCAGTCCGTTGCCGGGTACGGAGCGCAGCTGGCGGCGTACCGACTTCACCAGGGCCCGCCAGTTCCGGTCGGCCCCGGTCCGCTCCGGCTCGGGCACCTGGAGGGCGACCGGGTGGACGGTGGTGAACCAGCCGACCGTGCGGGAGAGGTCGACGCCGTCGAGCAGGTCCTCGCGGCC
This sequence comes from Streptomyces beigongshangae, assembly GCF_019710745.1. Taxonomy (GTDB): domain Bacteria; phylum Actinomycetota; class Actinomycetes; order Streptomycetales; family Streptomycetaceae; genus Streptomyces; species Streptomyces beigongshangae. The sequence goes on along the minus strand of NZ_JAHKJW010000015.1, from coordinate 86,958 downwards.
GTGGCCTTCGAGGTCCAGGCGGACGCGGTCGCTCCCGGTCCAGCGGGCCAGCGCCAGGGCCAGCGCGGCCAGCAGGACGTCGTTGACGCGGGTGCGGTAGGCGGCCGGCGCGGCACGCAGCAGCGCCGTCGTGTCCTCCTCCTCCAGTTCGACGGTGAACGCGCCGGCCTCCCGCGCGGCCGCGCCGGGTTCGGTGGCGACCGGGAGCTGTCCGGCGGTCACGGCCTCCTCCCAGTAGGGGAGTTCGTGGTCCAGGCCGCCTTCGGCGACGTACCCGGCGAGTCCGCGGGCCCAGTCCCGGAACGAGGTGGTGCGCTCGCCCAGGCCGACGGGTTCGTTCCGTACGGCCTGTCCGTAGGCGGCCTCCAGGTCGTCGGCGAGGATCCGCCAGGACACGGCGTCCACGACCAGGTGGTGGGCGACCAGGAGGAGGAAGACCCGGCGGTCGCCCTCCTCTGCGCCCGCGCCGGTGAACAGGGCCGCCTTCAGGAGCGGGCCGCGGGCCAGGTCGAAACCGGTGTGCAGGTCGTCGGCGGCCCTCTTCATGGCCGGGCCGGTCTCCGCCGCCGGCAGGTCCGACAGGTCGTGGCGGACGAGGAGCCCCCGGGCTTCCGCGGGCGGCGGGTTGAACTGGTGCCAGCCGTCGGCGTCCCGGGTGAAGCGCATGCGCAGCGCGTCGTGGTGTTCCAGCAGGGCGTTCAGGGCCGTCTCCAGGGCGGCGGCGTCGGGCGGGCCGTCGAGTTCCAGCAGCGCCGACTGGTTGAAGTGGGTGTGGTCGGCGCGCGGTGTGGCCAGGAACCACTCCTGGATCGGGGTGAGGGGCACCGCGCCGGTCGCCGGGCCGTCACCGGTGTGCTGGGGGGCGGTGCCGACGACGGTGGCCAGTTCGGCGACGGTCTGGTGGGTGAACAGGTCCCGGGTGGCCAGGTGCAGGCCCTCACGCCGCAGCCGGGAGACCACCTGCATGCTCAGGATCGAGTCGCCGCCGAGGTGGAAGAAGTTGTCGTCCACGCCGATGTCCTCCACGCCGAGGACGTCGGTCCAGACGCCGGCGATACGGCGTTCGGTGTCGGTACGGGGCGCGGTGCGCGGGCCGGTGGCCGCCTGCGCCGGTCCGGGCGCGGGCAGGGCCTGCCGGTCCGTCTTGCCGTTGGGGGTCAGCGGCAGCCGCTCCAGCGGCACGAACACGGCCGGCACCATGTGCGGGGGCAGCAGTCCGGCGAGGTGCTCGCGCAGCGCGGCGACCGGCAGGCTCCCGGCGCCGGCCTCGACCGCGGCACCGGTCCCGGCGGCGGCACCGGTCCCGGCGGCATCCGTCTCGGCGCCGGCGGCGGTACCGGGGGCGGCAGCGGCGGTACCGGGGGCAGCGGGGACGACGTACGCCACCAGCCGCCCGTGGCCGTCGGACGGTTGCCCGTCCGGGCCGTCGGTGCGGACGACGACCACCGCGTCGCGCACGTACGGGCTGCGGCGCAGCGCGCTCTCCGTCTCCCCCGGCTCGATGCGGAAGCCGCGCAGCTTGACCTGGTCGTCCGCGCGGCCGACGAAACGCAGTTCGCCGTCGCTGCCCCAGCGCACCAGGTCACCGGTGCGGTACATGCGTTCCCCGGCCGCGCCGAACGGGTCGGCGACGAACCGCCGGGCGGTCAGGCCCGGCCGGTGGAGGTAGCCGCGGGCCAGTCCGGGACCCGCCACGTACAGCTCGCCCGTCACACCGGCCGGGACGGGGCGCAGGACCGCGTCGAGGACGTACGCGCGGGTGGTACCGGCCGGGCGGCCGATGGGCGGCGCGCCGCCCGACGGGGTCAGCGGGCCGGTCCAGGTGGCGACGACGGTGGCCTCGGTGGGTCCGTAGGAGTTGATCATCCGGCGGCCGGGGGCCCATCGCTCCACCAGATCGGCGGGGCATGCCTCGGCGCCGACGATCAGGGTGCGCAGGTGCGGCAGCGTGCCGGAGGTCTCCGGCGCCACGGTGGCCAGCGCGGCCGGCGGGATGAGGGTGTGGCTGACGCGGCGCTCGGCGAGCACCTGGGCCAGCCGCTCGCCGATCAGCGGCCCCTCCTCGCCCGTGACCAGGGTGGCGCCGCTGAGCAGGGAGACGCACAGTTCGAGGACGGAGGCGTCGAAGCTGGGCGAGGCGAACTGCAGCACCCGGTCGCCGGGGCCCGCCGCGTACCGCTCGGCGGCGGCCGCGGCGAAGCCCGCCAGGCCCCGGTGCGTCACCGTGACGCCCTTCGGGGTGCCGGTGGACCCGGAGGTGTAGATGACGTACGCCGGGTGGTCGGGGGTGAGGGGGATGGTGCGGTCCGCGTCGGTGGGCGCGGTGTCCGGGCCGTCCGCCACCCATATCCGCGCCGGGTCGTCGAGGACCACCCGGGCGCCCGCGTCGCGCACCATGAACTCCCGCCGCCGCTGCGGGTAGTCCGGGTCGACGGGCAGGAAGGCGGCGCCCGCCTTGGCGACGGCGAGCTGCGCCACCACCGTCTCGGCGGCCCGCGGCAGGACGAGGGCCACGACGTCCTCGGGGCCGACCCCGCGGGCGATCAGCCGGTGGGCGAGCCGGTCGGCGGCCCGGTCGAGCTCGGCGTACGACAGGTGCCGCCGGGTGTCCTCCAGCGCCACGGCGTCGGGTGCGGCGGCCGCCTGCCGCTGGAACAGCTCGGGCAGTGTCGCCACCGGTACCGGCCGGGCCGTGCCCCGTCCCTGCTCCAGCAGGGCCTTGAGCTCCTCGTCGGAGGCGAGCGGCAGGGCGCCGAGGGGGCGGTCCGGGTCGTCGGCCACGGCGGTCAGCAGCGTGGCGAGCCGGTCGGTCAGCTGCTCGGCCGTGGCCGCGTCGAACAGGTCCGTGTTGTAGGTGAGGAGGCCGTGCAGCGCGCCGGAGTCCGTCTCGGCGAACTCCAGGGTGAGGTCGAACGCGGCGTGCTGGAGCTCCGTCTCGACGGCGGACACCTCCAGGCCCGGCAGGTCGAGGCCGGCGGCCGGGGTGTTCTGCAGGACGACCATCACCTGGAACAGCGGGGTGCGGCTGGTGTCGCGCACCGGGCGCACCTCGTCCACCACCTGCTCGAACGGCACCTCCTGGTGGGCGAAGGCGTCCAGCACGGTCCGCCGGACGTCGTCGAGGAACTCGGTGAAGGGACGGTCGGCGTCGACCCGCGAGCGCAGCACCAGGGTGTTGACGAAGAAGCCGATGAGCTGCTGGACCTCGGCCTGCTCGCGGCCGGAGGTGACGGTGCCGACGGCGACGTCCCGGCTGCCGCACAGCCGGGCGAGGAAGGTCTGGGCGGTGGCGACCAGCGTGGTGAAGAGGGTGGCGCCCCGGTCCCGGCCCACCTGCGCGAGGCGGCGTGCGGTGCGGGGCGGCAGGACCAGCCGGGCGCTCGCGCCGGACCGGGTGCGGATCGGCGGGCGGGGCCGGTCGGTGGGCAGGTCCAGCGGTTCGACGCCGGCCAGTTGCTCCTTCCAGTAGGACAGCTGCCGCTCGCCGCCGCTCGCGGTGCGCTGCCAGTGGGCGTAGTCGGCGTACTGCACCGGCAGCGGCGGCAGCGGACCGGTGGCCGGGTCCAGCTCGGCCCGGTAGAGGTGGGCGAGGTCGCCGGTGAGGACGGCGGTCGACCAGCCGTCGGTGACGATGTGGTGCAGGGTGAGGGTCAGGACGTGCTCGTCGTCGGCCAGCCGGATCAGGCCGGCCCGCAGCAGGGGTCCCTCGCGCAGGTCGAAGGGGCGGGCGCGGTCGGCCGCGAGCCGCTTCTCCAGGCGCGCCGTGCGCTCGCCCTCCGGCAGTGCGGACAGGTCGTCGAGCGGCAGCGGCACCTCCCGCGGCGGGTGCACGATCTGGACGCCCCGGCCGTCGACCGTGTCGAAGGTGGTGCGCAGCGACTCGTGCCGGGCCACCAGCCCGTCCAGGGCCGCGGTGAGGGCCCGGGTGTCGAGCCGGCCCCGCAGGCGCAGCGCCAGGGCGGTGACGTACTCGGTGCCGCCGGGTGCGAACTCCTCCAGGAACCAGAGGCGTTGCTGCGCGTACGACATCGGTGCGGCCCCGTTCCGGGCGACCGGCCGTACGGCGGGACGTCCCTCGTCCGCGGTCCGGTCCCCGGTGAGCAGCGCGGCGAGCCCGGCGGGCGTCGGGTGGGTGAAGACGGCGCGCGGGGACAGGACGGTGCCGAACTCCTCCGCCAGGCGGGAAGCGAGACGGATGCTCAGGATGGAGTCGCCGCCCAGCGCGAAGAAGTCGTCCTCCACGCCCGGGGACTGTCCGCCGAGTACGTCCGCGAAGACGTCGGCGGTACGGCGTTCGGCCTCGGTGCGCGGCGCGCGGCGCGTGCTCCGTGCGGCGCCGGTGGCGGCGTCCGGTGCCGGGAGGGCGGCGTGGTCGACCTTGCCGTTGGCGCTCAGCGGGAGGGCCGCCAGCGCGACGACCGCGGAGGGCACCAGGTAGTCGGGCAGCGTGCGGCGGGCGTACGCGCGCAGCTCCTGCGGGTCCTGTCCGGCCGGGCCGACGACGTAGGCGACCAGGCGGCGGGCACCGGGCCGGTCCTCGCGGGCCACCACCGCCACGTCCGCGACGCCGGGGTGGGCCGCGAGGACGGCCGCCGCCTCGCCGGGTTCCACCCGGAAGCCGCGGATCTTCACCTGGTCGTCGGCGCGGCCCAGGAACTCGACCGTGCCGTCCGGGCGGCGCCGGGCCAGGTCGCCCGTGCGGTACATCCGGGTGCCGGGCGGCCCGAGGGGGTCCGCGAGGAAGCGGCGCGCGCTCTCGCCGGGGCGGCCCAGGTAACCGCGCGCCACGCCCTCGCCGGCGATGTACAGCTCGCCCGCGCAGCCCGGCGGCACGGGGCGCATCCGGGAGTCCAGGACGTGGACCCGTTTGTCGTCCAGCGGCCGGCCGACCGGGACGGTGTCGGGGACGGCCGCCGCGTCGTCGAGGGCGTGGGACGTGGCGAAGGTCGTGGTCTCGGTCGGTCCGTAGCCGTCCACCACGGTCAGGCCGGGGCAGGCGGCCAGGACCCGGCGCACGGCCGCCGCGGGGACCACGTCGCCGCCCGTCCACACCTGGCGCAGGCCCGCGAAGCAGTCCGGCGCGTCCTGGGCCAGCAGCCGGAAGACACCGGCCGTCAGCCATACGGAGGTCAGCCCGCCGTCGCCGGCGGGTCCGGGGTCCCCGGCCGGCCGTCCGTCGGCGGCGGGGCCGCCCGGTGCGTCGCCCCCGGTGCGCGCGCCCGCGCCGGCCAGCTGCCGCAGCAGGGCCGCGTCCACCGCCCGTCCGGCGGCCACGACCACGCAGCCGCCGGTCAGCAGGGGTGCCCACACCTCGAAGGTGGCGGCGTCGAACGCGACCGGCGAGTGCAGCAGCACCCGGGCGCACACCCCGTCGGCGAAACGGCTGTCGGTGGCCAGCGACGCCACGTCGCGGTGGCGCACCGCCACGGCCTTCGGCAGTCCGGTGGAGCCGGAGGTGAACATGACGTAGGCGGACCGGTCGGGGTCCGCCGGCCGGCCGGCCGCCCCCGTCAGGGGTGCGTGGCGGGCCGCGGCGACGTCCTCGGCGGTGAGCCGGGCCCTGACGCGCGCCTGGTCCAGCATCGTGCGGCGCCGCTCCTCGGGGGCGCGGGCGTCGACGGGTACGTAGGCGCCGCCCGCCTTGAGGACCGCGAGCTGGGCGACGACGAGTTCGGCGCCGTGCTCCATGAGCAGGGCCACCCCGTCCTCGGCGGCCAGGCCGCCGGCGAGCAGCCGGGACGCCACCCGGTCGGACCAGTCGTCGAGTTCGCGGTAGGTCACCCGCCGGTCGCCGTCGTGCAGGGCCGGGGCCCGCGGGGTGCGGCGGACCTGCTCGGCGAACAGGTCCACCGGGCTGCGCGGCCGGGCCGGGCGGGCGGTGGTGTTCCACTCCTCCAGCAGCAGCCGGTCCCCGTCGGTGAGCGGTTCGAGGTCGCCGACGTCGCCGTCGAGGCCGTCGGCGAACCGCGTGAGCAGGGCGGCCAGGCGGGCCGTCGCCCGCTCCACCGTGGCGCGGTCGAAGAAGGCCGGGTCGTAGGCCAGGTCGAAGCCGAGCCGGTCGGTCAGGTGGGCACGCAGGCACAGCGGGAAGGTGGTGGCGTCGTCGGCGCGCACCTCGGCCACCCCCACACCCGTCCGGGCGGCGGCCGACTCGTCGACCGGATAGTTCTCGAACACCACCATGCTGTCGAACAGGGCCTGCCCGGTGGGCACCTCGGTCAGCGCCTGGATGCGCGCGAGGGAGAGGAAGTCGAAGCGCCGGTCCTCGCTCTGCTTCTCCTGGAGACCGCGCAGCCAGGGCAGGACGCCGTCGCCGCCCCGGACGCGCACCCGGGTGGGCACGGTGTTGATGAACAGGCCGATCATGGTGTCGACGCCGGGCAGTTCGGCGGGCCGTCCGGAGACGGTCGTACCGAACACGACGTCGTCGCGTCCGCTGTGGCGGGCCAGCAGGAGGGCCCAGGCGGCCTGCACCACGGTGTTGACGGTCAGGCCGCCGCGGGCCGCCGTCTCCCGCAGCCGCTGCGACAGCCGCTCGTCCAGCTCGTGGTGGACGGACCCGGTGGAGCGGGCCCGGTGTGCCTCGGCGGGGGTGCGGTCGTACGGCAGCGGGGTGCGCTCGCCGAAACCGGCGAGGACGCCGGCCCAGTGGCGTTCGGCCTCGCTCTCGTCCTGTTCCCGCAGCCAGTGCAGGAAGTCCGCGAAGGGCCGGCGGACGGGCGGTGCGGTGTCCCGGCCGCCGGTGAGCGCGGCGTAGCGCTCGCAGACCTCGGTGAGCAGCTGGCCCGTGCTCCAGCCGTCCAGGATCAGGTGGTGGGAGGACCACAGCAGGAGGACCTCGTCGCCGGGCAGGGCGGCCAGGGTGATCCGGGTGAGCGGCGCGCTGGTCAGTTCCATGCCGGCCGCGCGGTCCTCGGCGAGCAGGTGCTCGATCGCCGCCGCCCGCTGCCCCGGTTCCAGGTCGCGCCGGTCCAGGTGGGTGACGGGCAGTTCGACGCGGTGGTGGACGACCTGCACGGGGTGCGGCAGGCCCTGCCAGTGGACGCTGGTGCGCAGGGCCGGGGTGCGGTCGGCGACCTGCTGCCAGGCCGCCGCGAACGCCCGCGGGTCGGCCACCCCGGTCAGCCGGACCGCCGTGCGGTCGAAGTAGGCGCCGGCCGTGTCGACCAGCCCGTGGAAGAGCATGCCGGACTGCAGGGGGGTGAGCGGCAGGACGTCGGCCACGTGCCGTCCGTCGCCCACCAGCCGGTCGAGCTGCTGCTGGGAGAGGCCGGCGAGGGGGAAGTCGGAGGGGGTGCGGCCGCCCGCGTCCGGGTCGGCGCAGTGCGCCACGATGTCGCGCAGCGCCCCGCACATCTCCTCGGCCAGGCGGCGCACGGTGGACTCGTCGTAGACGGCGGGCGGGTAGGTCCAGCCGAGTTCGAGGCGTCCGTCCTGGACCACGCCCGTGATGTCCAGCAGGTAGGGGCGGGTCTCGTCCGGGTCGGTGTCGCGGCCGGCCGGCGGGAGTGCCGCCCGGTACAGGCCCTGCGCGGTGCCGTCGCCCCCCGCGTCCCAGCGGCCGTGGTAGTTGAAGCCGATCCGCGGCTGCGGGGTGTCCGTGAGCGGGCCGTCCGGCAGGAGCCGGTGCAGTGCGCCGTGGCTGAGGCCGTGCAGCGGCACCGCGCGCAGCTGCTCCTTGACCGAGCGCAGGGTGGTGCGCCAGCCGGCGTCGGGCGCGGCGGTCAGGGCGAGGGGGAACTCGGCGGTGAACCAGCCGACGGTCCGGGACAGGTCCATGTCGTCGAAGAGGTCCTCGCGGCCGTGCCCCTCCACCCCGACGAGGACCGTGTCGCGGCCGCACCAGCGGGCCAGTGTGCGGCCGAGCGCGCTGAGCAGCACGTCGTTGACCTGGGTGCGGTAGACGTCGGGGACCCGGCGCAGCAGCGCCTCGGTCTCCTCCGGTGCCAGCGTGACGGTGACGGTGGCGGCGGTGCCGTGGGTGTTGGGGCCGTGGGTGTCGGTGCCGGGCCGCCCGGCGGGCAGGCCGGCCGGGGCGGCGGCGGTGCGGGTCCAGTGGGCCAGGTCGGCGTCCAGCGCACCGGCGCGGGTGTGCTGTTCCAGCCGGGCCGCCCAGCGGCCGTACGCGGTGCCCGCCGGGGGGAGTTCGACGGGCCGCCCGGCGGCGGCGGCGCGGTGGGCGCTCTCCAGGTCGGCGAGCAGGATGCGCCAGGAGACGCCGTCGACGACCAGGTGGTGCGCGGTGATCAGCAGCTGGGCGGGGCGCTCCGGGCCCCGGTCGAAGAGCAGGACGCGGACGACCCGCCCGGTGAGGGGGTCGAGCGAGGTCTGCGCGGCGTCCGCGGCCCGCTGCACCTCGGCCTCCAGCTCCGGGCCGTCGAGGTGGGCCGCGGCGTGGCGCGTGGTCACGCCGTCCGGCGCCGACGGGAGGACCTCCTGGCGCCAGCCGTCGTCGGTGTGGCGGAACCGGGTGCGCAGCGCCGGGTGGTGGCGTACGAGGGCGTCGGCCGCCCGCTCCAGCGCCGGCAGGTCGGTGCCGGGGGCCAGTTCCAGGCGCTGGGTCATGGTGAAGCGCAGGGGGTCGCCGGGCCGCCGGTGGTCGAGGTACCAGTGCTGGATGGGTGTCAGGGGTGCCTCGGCGGGCGGGGCGGCGTCGGTGTCCGCCGCCGGTGGGGCGGCCTTCTCGCCGACGCGCAGCGCGAGTTCGGCGACGGTCTGGTGGCGGAAGACGTCCTTGGTGGTGAGGGCGAGTCCCGCCCGGCGGGCGCGGGAGACGATCTGGATGCTGAGGATCGAGTCGCCGCCGAGGGCGAAGAAGTTGTCCCGGGCGCCGACCCGCTCCACGCCCAGCACCTGTGCCCAGACGGCGGCCAGCAGTTCCTCGGTGCCGGGCCGGGGTGCCACGTACGCGGTGGCGCTCTCGGGGCGGTCCGGCGGGGCGGGCAGGGCGCGGCGGTCGGTCTTGCCGCCGCTCGTGCGCGGAATGCGTGCCAGCGGCACGAACGCGGTGGGCACCATGTGGTCGGGCAGGGTCCGCCGCAGCCGCACCCGCAGGTCGTCGGCCGGCGGGGCGCTCTCCCCGGCGGGCACCACGTACGCCACCAGCAGGGTGCGTCCGGCCTGTTCGCGGGCGGCCACGGCGGCGTCGGCGACGTCCGGCAGCGCGAGCAGGGCGGCCTCCACCTCGCCGGGCTCGATGCGGAAGCCCCGGATCTTGACCTGGTCGTCGGCCCGGCCGAGGAACTCCAGCCGCCCGGACGCGTCCCAGCGGGCGCGGTCGCCGGTGCGGTACATCCGCTCCCCGGGGGCGCCGAACGGGTCCGCGAGGAAGCGGGCGGCGGTCAGGCCGGGCCGGTTCAGGTAGCCGCGGGCGACCTGCGCGCCGGCGAGGTACAGCTCGCCCGGTACGCCGGGCGGCACCGGGCGCAGGGCGCGGTCCAGGACGTGGGCGCGCAGGTTGCGGCCGGGCCGGCCGACGACCGGGCGGCCGGGGCCGTCGGCGCAGCGGCCGTAGACGGCGTCGACGGTGGTCTCGGTGGGGCCGTACATGTTGTACGCGGTGACGCCCAGCCCGTCCTGGGCGGCGCGCAGTTCGGCCCAGGTGTCGGGGCCGACCGCCTCGCCGCCCACCAGCAGCAGGCGCGGGTGGTGGCGGCCGGGGGCGAGGAGCCCGGCGGCGGTGAGTTCGCGCAGGAAGGTCGGGGTGACGTTCACCAGGTCCAGTTCCCGGTCCGCGACCTGGGCGCAGAACGCCTCCGGGTCCAGGCGCACGTCCTCGTCGACGAGGTGCACCTCCTGGCCGAGGGCGAGCAGCAGCGGTCCCTCCCAGGAGGTGTCGAAGGAGAAGGAGGCGCTGAGCGCCGCCTTGAGCCGGTGCCCGTCCGCGGTGTGCGGGGCGACGAGTCCCTCCCGGTGGTCGTGGCAGAGGTTGACCAGCTGGCGGTGTTCCACCGTGACGCCCTTGGGGCGGCCGGTGGAGCCCGAGGTGTGGATCAGGTAGGCGGCGTTGGCGGGGAGCAGCGGGGCGATCCGGTCGGCGTCGGTGGGATCGTGGGCGGGCAGCCGGTCCCAGTCCACCTCGCGCAGCGTGTCGGCGGTCAGGAGGATGCTCGGGGCGGTGTCCGCGAGGAGGAAGGCGGTGCGTTCCTCGGGCAGTCCGGGGTCGAGGCAGAGCAGGGTGCCGCCCGCCTTGAGCACGGCGAACAGGGCGACCAGCGCCTGTGTGGTGCGCGGCAACTGCACGGCGACCACGCGTTCGGGACCGACACCCTGTGAGATCAGGTGGTGGGCGAGCCGGTTGGCCCGCTCGTTCAGGGCCGCGAAGGTGAGCGTCGCGTCCCGGGCCACCAGGGCGGTGGCGTCCGGTGTGCGCGCGGCCTGTGCCTCGAACAGGGCGGGGAAGGCGGTGTCCGGTACGGGCAGGCGGCCGCCCTGCCACTCGTGGAGCACCTGCCGCCGTTCGGCGGCCGTCATCAGCGGCAGCGCGCGGACGTCCCGGTGCGGCTCCGAGGCCGCCGCCTCCAGCAGCAGCCGCAGGCGTACGGCCAGCCGTTCGGCGGTGTCCGCGTCGAACAGGGCGGTGTCGTACTCCAGGTGACCGGTGACGCCGCCGTCGCCCTCGACGAAGTCGAAGGCCAGGTCGAAGGCGGCGTGCCGGACCGGCGGGGTGAGGGGTTCGACGTCCAGGCCCGGCAGGCCGGGTGCCTCGGCGCCCAGGTTGTGCAGCGCCACCATGACCTGGAACAGCGGGGTGCGGCTGGTGTCCCGCTCGGGCTGGAGGGCGTCCACCAGGTGCTCGAACGGCACGTCCTGGTGGGCGAACGCGTCCAGGACGGTGGTGCGGACCCGCTCCAGCAGCGCGCGGAACGACAGTCCGGGCTCCACCCGGTTGCGCAGCACCAGGGTGTTGACGAACATGCCGACCACGTCGTGCAGTTCGGGCCGCTCCCGGCCCGCGGTGACCGTGCCGACGGCGATGTCCTCCTGCTCCGTCCAGCGCGAGAGCAGGACCGTGCAGGCCGTCAGCAGCGTCATGTAGAGGGTGGCGTCGGCCTCGCGTGCCGTCGCGCGCAGCCGGTCGGTGAGCGCGGCGGGGAGGGTGAAGGTGACCAGCGCGCCCTCGCGGGAGCGCACGGCGGGGCGCGGCCGGTCGGTGGGCGGCTCCAGCGGGGTGAGCCCGGCCAGGGCCTGCCGCCAGTAGGCGAGTTGCCCGTCGGCCTCGTCGGTGCGGGCGCGCTGCCAGGCGGCGTGGTCCGCGTACCGGACGGGCAGGTGGGGCAGCCGGGGCGCGCGGCCCTCGCGGGCGGCCGTGTACAGCTCGCCCAGGTCCCGGCCGAGCACGCCGGCCGACCAGCCGTCGGTGACGATGTGGTGCAGGGCCAGGACCAGCACGTGCTCGTCCGCGGCCAGGCGGGCCAGCCGGGCCCGCAGGAGCGGTCCGGTGCCCAGGTCGAAGGGGCGGGACGCCTCGGACTCGACGAAGGCGTCCAGCCGGTCGCGGGCGCCGGTGAGGTCGTCCAGCGGCAGGTCCACCGGGTACGGCGGGTGCACGGTCTGCCGGGCCCGGCCGTCGTGCTCGGCGAAGGTGGTGCGCAGCGTCTCGTGCCGGGCCACCAGCCCGTCGAGGGCGGCGCGCAGGGCGTCCGTGTCGAGCGGGCCGCGCAGGCGCAGCACCGACAGGGTCGTGTACTCGGTGCCGCCGGGCTCGAAGCGGTCGAGGAACCACAGCCGCTGCTGCGCGTACGACAGCGGCGCCGGGGTGCCCGGGTCCGCGGCCGGGATGGTGCCGGCCGGCGCGGCGGCGTGCTCCGCCGGGTCGCCGAGCGCGGCGGCCAGGGCGGACACCGTCGGGTGGGTGAACAGCAGCCGGGGCGAGACCTCCGTGCCGAAGGCGGCGCGCAGCCGTGAGACGACCCGGACGGCGAGGATCGAGTCGCCGCCGAGGGCGAAGAAGTCGTCGTCGGCTCCCACCTCGCCGGTGTCGAGGACGTCCGCCCAGGCGGCGGCGACCGCGCGCTCGGCGGGCGTGCGCGGCGCGGTGCGTCCGGCGGACGCGGCGAAGCCGTCCGGTCCCGGGGCGGGCAGCGCGCGCCGGTCGAGCTTGCCGTTGGCGGTCAGCGGCAGGGCCTTCATGGGCACGTGGGCGGCGGGCACCATGTGCGCGGGCAGCAGCCGCTCCAGGTGGGCACGGAGTTCGGCGGCGGACGGCGGCTCGGCGCCGCCCCGGCCGACGACGTGGGCCACCAGGCGGCGGGTCCCCGAGCCGTCCTCGTACACGCCCGCCGCGGCGTCGCCGACGCCCGGGTGGGTGTGCAGGGCGGCCTCGATCTCGCCGGGTTCGATGCGGTAGCCGCGGATCTTCACCTGCTGGTCGGCGCGGCCCAGGTACTCCAGTGTGCCGTCGGACCGCCGGCGGGCCCGGTCGCCGGTGCGGTACATCCGCTCCCCCGGCCGCCCGAACGGATCGGCGAGGAAGCGCGTCGCGGTCAGTCCCGGCCTGCGCAGGTAGCCGCGGGCCAGGCCCTCCCCCGCCACGTACATCTCGCCGACGGCGCCCGGCGGCACGGGGGCCAGGTCGCCGTCCAGGACATGGACACGCAGGTCGGGTATGCCGGTGCCGATGGGGCTCGCGGCGCCCGCGCGGGCCGCCGTCGTGCGGTCCAGCGGCAGGTGGGTGACGTGCACGGTGGTCTCGGTGATGCCGTACATGTTGACCAGGCGCGGCGCGGTGTCGGGGTGGCGGGCGTACCAGTCGGCGAGCCGGCCCGGGTCCAGGGCCTCGCCGCCGAAGACCACCGTGCGCAGGGCCAGGCGCGCGCCGAGCTCGGGGTGTTCGGCGTCCGCGCGGACCAGGGGGTAGAAGGCGGACGGGGTCTGGTTGAGGACGGTCACCCGCTCCTCGGCGAGCAGGCGCAGGAAGTCCTCCGGGGAGCGCGCGGTGTCCTCGGGGACGACGACGAGCCGGCCGCCGTGCAGCAGGGCGCCCCACAGCTCCCAGACGGAGAAGTCGAAGGCGTACGAGTGGAACAGCGTCCACACGTCGCTGCCGTCGAAGCCGAACCAGTGGTGGGTACGGGTGAACAGGCGCACCACGTTGGCGTGCGGGACGACCACGCCCTTGGGGCGGCCGGTGGAGCCGGAGGTGTAGATGGCGTAGGCGGGGCTCTCCGGCAGGGGGCGGCGGGGGTGGTCCGGTCCGGTGGCCGGGCGGCGGGCGAGGTCGGCCCGCACGGCCGGGTCGTCCAGGGCCACGACCGGGACGGCCGCCGGTGGGTGTTCCGCGGCCCCGGTGGTGGTCACCAGCGTCACCGGGGCGGCGTCGTCCAGCAGGTGGGCGACGCGTCCGGCGGGCAGCTTCGGGTCGATCGGCAGATAGGCGGCGCCGGTCTTCAGCACGGCCAGGACCGCCACGACGAGGTCGACCGAGCGGGGCAGGGCGAGGGCCACGTACCGCTCGGGTCCGGCGCCGGCCTCGGCCAGCCGGTGGGCGAGGCGGCCCGCGGCGGCGTCGAGGGCGGCGTAGTCGAGGCGGTCGGTGCCGCAGGTGACGGCGGTGGCGCCGGGGGTGCGGGCGGCCTGGTCCTCGAACAGGTCCACCAGGGTCCGGGCCGGCCGGCCGCGCTCGGCGCCGTCGAGGTCGGCCTGCGTCCGGCGCCGTTCCTCGGCGGTCGTCCAGGCCAGGGCGCGCAGGGGCCGGTCCGGGTGCTCGGCGATCCCCGTGAGGAGCAGGCGGAGCCGGCCGGCGAGCGCCCGGACGGTGCCGGCGTCGAACAGCCGCGGGTCGTAGGCCAGGTCGAAACCGAGCCGCTCGCCCTGGTAGGCGCGCAGCACCAGCGGGTAGTTGGTGGCGTCCCGGGAGGTGACCTCCGCGAGCCGCACCCCGGAGCCGGAGGTGCGGGCCGCGTCGAAGGGGTAGTTCTCGAAGGCGACCATGCTGTGGAAGAGCGGGGTGCCGGACGGCACGTCGCTCAGGGCGGTCAGCTCGGCCAGGGAGGCGGCCGCGAAGCGCCGCGACTCGGCCTGCGCCTCCTGGAGTTCGCGCAGCCAGTCGGCGGCCGGGCGGTGGCCGTCGACGCGGACGCGGGTGGGCACGGTGTTGATGAACATGCCCACCATCGACTCCACGCCGGGCAGTTCCTCGGGGCGGCCGGAGACGGTGGTGCCGAACACCACGTCCGGTTCGGCGCTGTACCGGGACAGCAGCAGCGCCCAGGCTCCCTGCACCACGGTGTTGACGGTCAGTCCGGCCGCGCGGGCGGTGCGGGCCAGGGCGGCGGTGCCGGTGTCGGACAGCTCGGTGGTGCGGACGTCCGCCGAGCGGGCCTCGTGGGTGCCGGTGAGGGGGCGGTCGACGGGCAGCGGCGTGGGGGTGGCGAACCCGGCGAGGGTCCGCCGCCAGTGGGTCCGCGCGGCTTCGGTGTCCTGGCCGGCCAACCAGTGCACGTAGTCGGCGAACGGCCGGCGCACCGGCGGGTCCGGTTCGCTCCCCGCGGTGAGCGCCGCGTACTCCTCGCAGACCTCGGTCAGCACCTGGGCCAGGCTCCAGCCGTCGAGTATCAGGTGGTGGGAGGTCCACAGCAGGTGCAGCCGGGCGTCGGGCAGCCGGACGAGGGTGAGCCGCATCAGCGGTGCCGAGGCGAGGTCGACGCCCCGGGCGAGGTCGTCGGCGCGGAGCCGCTCGAAGCGGCGGGTCCGTTCCGCCGGGTCCGTGTCCCGCCAGTCGAGGTGCGTGAGCGGCACCCGTACGTCCCGGTGCACGACCTGGAGCGGTACGGGCACGTCCTGCCAGACCACCGAGGTCCGCAGCGCGGGTGTGCGGTCGGTGACCCGCTGCCAGGCCGCGGCGAAGGTCTGCGGGTCGGCCACGCCGTCCAGGAGCAGGGCGGCCTGGTCCACGTACACGTCGTCGGGGCCGCCGACCAGGCGGTGGAAGAGCATGCCCTCCTGGAGCGGGGTGAGCGGGAGCAGGTCCTCCACCGTCCGGCCGTCGCCCGCCAGCCGGTCCACGGCGGCCTGGTCCAGCCGGGCGAGGGGGAAGTCGGACGGGGTGCGGCCGCCCGCGCCGGGGCGGGCGCAGTGCTCGGCGATCGCGGCCAGCGCCGCCACCATGCCCCGCGCCAGCTCCCGTACGGTGTCCGGGTCGTGCGCCTGCTCGCTGTAGTGCCAGGTGAGCTCCAGCTCGCCGTCGGCCACCACGGCGGAGACGTCGAGCAGGTGGTCGAGGGGTTCGTCGGGCGCCATGTCCCGGCCGGGCACCTCCGCGGCGGGTGCGAAGTCCGCCCCGGCGGTCGTGTCCCACTGGCCGTGGTAGTTGAAGCACACCTGCGGCAGCGGCGCGTCCCGCAGGGCGCGCGCGGCCGGGTCGGGCGAGCCCAGGCGTGCCAGCGCCTCCCGGCTGAGCCCGCGCCGGGGCACGGCCCGCAGCCGCTCCTTCACGGCCTTCAGCGTGCCGCCCCAGTCGGGTGCGTCCGGCGGACCGGCCGGGGTGAGGGTGACGGGGTACTGGGAGGTGAACCAGCCCACCGTGCGGGACAGGTCCAGGTCCTCGGCGAGTCCTTCCTCGCGCCCGTGGCCCTCCAGGGTGACGCCGACCCGTTCGCCGCCCGTCCAGTCGACCAGGACCCTGCTCAGCGCGCTGAGCAGCACGTCGTTGACCTGGGTGCGGTAGACGGCGGGCACCCGGCGCAGCAGCGCGGCGGTGGTGGCGCGGTCCACCCGAGTGCGGACGGTGCGCACGGTCGCGGCGATCGGGGTACCCGGGCGGTCCACCGGCAGCGGGGTGCCGGGCGCGGCGGCCTCGGCGGTCCAGTACGGCAGGTCGTCGTCCAGGTCGCCGGCCCGCACCCGGCGGGAGAGGCGCGCGGCCCAGTCGGTGAACGGCGTGGCCACCGGCTCCAGGCCGACCGGTTCGCCCGCCGCCGCCTGCCGGTACGCCTGCTCCAGGTCGGTGAGCAGGATCCGCCAGGAGACGCTGTCCACGGCCAGGTGGTGCGCCGTGAGGAACAACTGGGGGCGTCCGCCGGTCCCGGAGCGTCCGCCGGTCCCGGAGCGTCCGTCGTGCGGGGGCAGCAGCAGGGCGGCGCGCAGCAGGGCGCCGGCCGCCGGGTCGAGGGCGGCGCGGGCGGCGTCGGCGGCGGCGCGGCGGGCGTCCTCGAAGTCGGCCGCGCCGGACAGGTCGTGACGGGTCATCAGCCCGGTGGCCGGTCCCTCGCCGGGGTGCTGGCGCCAGGTGCCGCCGGTGCGGGCGAAGCGGGTGCGCAGCGCCGGGTGGTGGGCGGCCAGCGCCTCCACGGCGCGTTCCAGGGCGGGCACGTCGACGTCGTGGGGCAGGTCGAGCAGCATCGACATGCTGAAGGGCCGCAGGCCGCCGTCCCGGTCGCCGTGCGTGGCGGCGTACCACTCCTGGACCGGGGTCAGCGGGGCGGGTCCGTCCTCGCCCGTCCGGCGGGCGGCGGGCGCCTCGGCGGTGCGCCGGGACGCGGCGGCGGCCAGGTCCGCGACGGTCTGGTGGCGGAAGACGTCCTGCGAGGTCAGGCGCAGACCGGCGGCGCGGGCGCGGGAGACGGCCTGGATGCTGAGGATGGAGTCGCCGCCGAGCTCGAAGAAGTTGTCGGTGACACCCACCCTCGCGACGCCCAGCACCTGCGCCCAGACACCGGCCAGCGTCTCCTCCTCGGGGGTGCGCGGCGCGACGAACTCCCGCTCGCGTGGGGCCGCGTCGAGGTCGGGGGCGGGCAGGGCGCGGCGGTCCAGCTTGCCGCTGGTGGTCAGCGGCAGCGCGTCGAGGACGGTGAACGACGACGGCACCATGTGGTCGGGCAGCACGCGCCGGCAGGCCGTCCGCAGGTCCGGGGCGGTGGGCGGCCGGGTGCCCGCGGCGGGTACGACGTAGGCGGCCAGCCGCAGATGGCCGTGCGCGTCGGCGACCGCGACGACCGCGGCGCCGGTGACGTCCGGCAGGTCCAGCAGGGCCGCCTCCACCTCGCCCGGCTCGATGCGGTGCCCGCGCACCTTCACCTGGTCGTCGGCGCGCCCGAGGTAGTCCAGGCGCCCGTCGGCGGTCCAGCGGGCCAGGTCGCCCGTGCGGTACATACGGGTCCCGGGCGGGCCGAACGGGTCGGCGGGGAAGCGCGCGGCGGTGAGTCCGGGCCGCCCCGCGTACCCGCGGGCCACCTGCGCCCCCGCCAGGTACAGCTCGCCGCCGACGCCGGGCGGCACCGGCCGCAGGCGGTCGTCGAGGACGTACGCGCGGACGTTGGGCAGCGGCCTGCCCACCAGGGGGCGCCCCGTGCCCTCGATGCGGCAGGCCAGGGCGTCGACCGTGCACTCGGTGGGGCCGTAGAAGTTGTACGCGGCCACGTCCCGGTGCCCGGCCAGCTCGCGCCACAGGCCGGGGCCGATCGCCTCGCCGCCGAGCATCAGGACGCGCGGGCGGTGGCGCGGGTCGGTGAGCAGTCCGGCGGGCAGCAGCTGGCGCAGGTAGGACGGGGTCAGGTCGAGGAAGTCGACGCGGTGCTCGACGACGTACTCGACCAGGGCGGCGGCGTCGAGCCGGGTCGTCTCGTCGACCAGGTGCAGCGGGTGGCCGTCGGCCATCAGCAGCACGCCCTCCAGCGAGGTGTCGAAGGAGAACGACGCGGTCAGCGCCACCCGCAGCGGGCCGCCGCCCGCGTCGGCGACGAAGCCCTCGCGGTGTCCGGCCAGCAGGTGGGCGAGCGAGCGGTGGGTCACGGCGACGCCCTTGGGGCGGCCGGTGGAGCCGGAGGTGTGGATGACGTACGCGGTGGTGTCCGGGTCCACGGGGGCGAGCGGGCCGGTGTCCGGCGGGTCGGCGGGCAGCGCGCGCAGCGCGGCCTCGTCCAGCACCAGCGCGGGGCGCGCGTCGTCGAGCAGGAACCGTACGCGCTCCTCGGGCAGGCCGGGGTCCAGGGGCAGGTAGCCCGCGCCGGACCTCCAGACGGCGAGCATCGCCACGATCATGTCGGCGGTGCGCGGCAGCCGCAGCGCGACCAGGCGTTCGGGTCCGGCGCCCCGCGCGACGAGGTGGCGGGCGAGCCGGTCGGCGCGGGCGTTCAGCTCCGCGTAGTCGAGGCGTTCGTCCCCGGCGACCAGGGCGGTGGCGTGCGGGATGCGCTCCGCCTGCCGGGCGAGCAGCTCCGGGCAGGTGGCGGCGGGGACGGGCAGCTCGGTGGCGTTCCACTCCTGCGTGATGCGCCGGGCCTCGTCCGGGCCGAGCAGGGGCAGCGAGCCCAGCGGGCGGTCCGGTGCGGCGGCGGCACCCTCCAGGGTGCGCAGCAACTGGTCGGCCATCCGTTCGACGGTGGCCGGGTCGAACAGGTCGGTGCGGTACTCCAGCAGGCCGGTCAGCCCCGGCCCGCCGGAGCCGTCGCTCCCGTCGGTGCCCTCGGTGTCCCCGGTGACACCGGTGTCACCGGGGACGAACTCGATGCTGAGGTCGAAGGTGGCCGCCTGCCGGGGCACGGCGACCGGGGAGGCGGTCAGCCCGCTCAGGGCGGGGGCCGCGGGCGGGGCCGGGTGGAGCAGGACCATCACGTCGAACAGGGGGTTGCGGCCCGCCTCGCGGGTCGCGCCCGCGGCCTCCACCAGCCGCTCGAACGGCGTGTCGCCGTGCGCGAAGGCGTCGTTGACGGTGGTCGCGGCGGCCGCGAGCAGGTCCCGGAAGGAGCCGTCCTTGTCCACCGGCGTGCGCAGGACGACGGTGTGGGCGAAGAAGCCGACGGTACGTTCCAGGTCGGTGCGGGAGCGGCCCGGGGTCAGGGAGCCGACGGTGATGTCGTCCTGCCCGGACCAGCGGGCCAGCAGGGCCTGGCAGGCGGCGACCAGGGAGGTGAACAGGGTGGTGTGCTGCTCGGCGGCCAGCCGGCGCAGCCGTGCGGCGGTGTCCGCGGGCACGGTGAAGGTGTGCACGGCGCCCGCGCCGGACTCCTCGCCGTCGCGGGGGCGGTCCAGCGGCAGCCGCGACGGCGCGGCGCCCGCCAGCTGCCCGGTCCAGTACGCGAGCTGCCGCTCCATGCGGGGGCCGGAGAGCTGCTCGCGCTGCCAGGCCGCGAAGTCCGGGTACTGCGTCGCCACCGGCCGCAGCTCCGGCGCCGCGCCCCGGGCCAGGGCGTCGTAGGCGGTGCACAGCTCCTCCAGCACGATCCCCATCGACCAGCCGTCGGTGACGATGTGGTGGGCCGTCAGCAGGAGGGTGTGCGCGGTGTCCGACTCACGCAGGAGCAGGGCGCGCAGCAGCGGGCCGGTGCCCAGGTCGAAGGGGCGCCCGTACTCCGCGAGCAGGGCGGCCTCCAGGGCGTGCGGCGGTGTGTCGGCCACCGGCAGCGGCACCGGCGCGGCCGGCCGCACCGTCTGCGCGGGCCGCCCGTCGCTCTCCTCGAAGACGGTGCGCAGCGCCTCGTGCCGCTCGACGACGGTGTCCAGGGCGCGGGAGAGCGCGGTGCGGTCCAGCGGGCCGGTCAGGCGCAGGGCGACGGCGCTGTTGTAGCGGGCGTCGCCGGGGCGCAGCCGGTCCAGGAACCACAGCCGCTGCTGGGCGGAGGACAGCGGCAGCGGCCGGGTGCGGTCGGCGCGCGGGATGTCCCGGCGGGCGGCGCCGCCCGGGGCGCTCGCGGCGCGGCCCGCGAGCCGGCGGCGCATCACCTCCTGGAGGTCCTGGGGCAGGGCCGTGCTGCGGTCTCGCTTCGAAGACGTCATGGTCTGCGGGTCCTCACCGTTCGTCGTGGTCGCTGTCGCCGCGTACGGCGTCTTCGAGTTCGCTGAGCACCTGTTCCTCCACCAGTTCCGCCAGCGCGGCGACCGTGCGGTGGACCAGGACGTCACGGGGTGTGAGGGCCGTGCCGAAGGCGTCGTTGGCCCGTGAGCTGATGTGCAGGGCGCGCAGGGAGTCGCCGCCGAGGTCGAAGTAGTCGTCCTCGGCGCCGACCGGCGTCTCCAGCGCCTCCTCCCAGAGGGCGGCCAGGACCTCCTCGGCGGGGGTGCGGGGGGCGACGCGTTCCGTCGTCCGCGGGGCCTGCGGCGCGGGCGCGGGCAGGGCGGCCCGGTCGGTCTTGCCGTTCTCGGTGAGCGGGAAGCGCTCCAGGACCACGTACGCCGTGGGGACCATGGGGCCGGGCAGGGCCGCGGCGGCCAGCGCCCGCAGTTCGGCGGCGGCGGGCGGCTCGGTGCCGGGTGCGCCGAGCAGGTGGGCGACCAGCCGCGGCAGGCCGGGCTCGTCCTCCCGTACGCTCACCACGGCGTCCAGCACGGCCGGGTGGCGCACGAGCACGGCCTCGACCTCGCCCGCCTCGATGCGGTGGCCGCGCAGCTTGAGCTGGTGGTCGGTGCGGCCCAGGTAGTGCAGTTCGCCGCGGGCGTCGCGCCGTACGAGGTCGCCGGTGCGGTACATGCGGCTGCCGGGCGGCCCGAACGGGTCGGCGGTGAACCGGCTCGCGGTCAGCCCGGGCCGGCCCAGGTAGCCGCGGGCCAGCGCCGGTCCGCTCAGCCACAGTTCGCCCGCCACGCCGTCGGGGACCGGCCGCCGCCGGGCGTCCAGGACGTAGGCCCCGGTGGCGGGCAGCGGGCGGCCGATGGGCGGGGCGGCGCCGTCCGGCTCCAGGGGGTCCGACCAGGTGGCGACGACGGTGGCCTCGGTCGGCCCGTAGGAGTTGACCAGGCGGTGGTGCGGGGCCCAGCGGGCGACGAGGTCGGCGCCGCACGCGTCGGCGCCCACCGTCAGGGTCTTCAGGTCCGGCAGGGTGCCGGGGGTGTCCGGCGGCAGGGTGGCGAGCGCGGCCGGGGGCAGCAGGGTGTGGGTGATCCGCTCGCCGCGCAGCACCCCGGCCAGTTCGGCGCCGAGCAGCGGGCCGGGCCGCGGTACGACCAGGCGGGCGCCCTGCGGCAGGGACATGCACAGCTCCAGGACCGAGGCGTCGAAGCTGGGCGTGGCGAACGCCAGCACCCGGTCGCCCGGCGCCACCCGGTAGTGCGCGGCCTCGGCGGCGGCGAAGCCCGCCAGGCCCCGGTGGGTGACCACCACGCCCTTGGGGGTGCCGGTGGAGCCGGAGGTGTAGATGACGTAGGCCGGGTCGTCCAGGTCCAGCGGACGGCCGCGGTCGGCGTCGGTGGGCCGGTGGCCGGGTGTGCCGTCCGGTCCGGCCCCGAGCAGGGCGGACACCTCGGCGGCGTCGAGGGTGACGGCGGGCGCCGCGTCCCGCAGCATGAACTCCACCCGCTCCGGCGGGTAGTCGGGGTCCACCGGCAGGAAGGCGGCGCCGGTCTTGGCGACCGCGAGCTGGGCGAGGACCATGTCCGCGGAGCGCGGCAGGACCAGGGCGACGAGGGTGCCGGGGCCCGCGCCGCGGGCGAGGAGCCGGTGCGCCAGCCGGTTGGCCCGCGTCTCCGCCCCGGCGAAGGTCAGGGTCAGGCCGGGCGCGCTCAGTGCCGTGGCCGCCGGGTGGCGGTCCACCGCCGCTTCGACCAGGGCGGGCAGGGTCGCCGGGGTCACCGGTGCGAGCTGCGGGCGGGCGGGGCCGTGCAGCAGCCGGGCCCGCTGCGCGGGCGGCAGGACGTCGATCGCGTCCAGCCGGCCGGTGTCCGCGGCGGCGGCCAGTTCGCCCAGGGTGTGCAGGAGCTGGTCGGCCAGGGAGCGTGCCGTGGCCGCGTCGAAGTGGCGGGGGTCGTGGCCGAGTTCGACGGTGAGCCGCTCGCCGGGTGAGATCACCACGGTGAGGGGGTAGTTGGTGGCCTCCCGGGCGTCGAGGTCGCGCACGTGGACGCCGTGCGCGCCGGCCGTGGCGTCGCCGACCGGGTAGTTCTCGAAGACCAGCAGGCTGTCGAACAGCGGCGTCCCGGCGGGCAGGCCGCTCCACGCCTGGAGGTCGGTCAGGGGGACGTGGTCGAAGCGGCGGTCCTCGGCCCGGGCGGCCTGGGTGTCCCGCAGCCAGGTGCCGGGGTCGGCGGTGCCGTCCACGGCGACCCGGGCGGGCAGGGTGGTGATGAACAGGCCCGTGATGGTGTCGGCGCCCGGCAGGTCGGCGGGCCGCCCGGAGACGGTGGTGCCGAAGCACACCTCCCGTTCGCCGCTCCACCGCGACAGCAGCAGCGCCCAGGCGCCCTGCGCCACGGTGTTGAGGGTCAGGCGGCCCCGGCGGGCGAAGTCCTCCAGGCGCTTGGTCTCCTCCGCTCCCAGCTGCCGGGACAGCCAGGTGCCGGAGCGGGCCGCGGTGTCCTGGGCGGGCCTGCGGTCGTAGGGCAGCGGGGTGGGGGCGGTGAGGTCCCCGAGGACGCTCCGCCAGTGCTCCTCGGCCGGTGCGGTGTCCCGGGCGGCGAGCCAGGCGGCGTAGTCGGCGAACGGGCGGCGCCGCGGCAGCCGGGGCTCCTCGCCCCGGACGAGCGCCGCGTGCGCGGCCATGACGTCGGCCAGGACGTGGAAGACGCTCCAGCCGTCCAGCAGGACGTGGTGGAAGGTCCACACGACCCGCACCCGGTCCGGGCCCAGCCGGACGAGGGCCAGGCGCAGCAGCGGGGCACGGTCCAGGGGCAGGCCGCGGGCCTTGTCCTCGGCGAGCAGCCGCTCCAGTGCCTCCTGCCGCGCGTCCGGGGCCAGGGCGCTCCAGTCGTGCTCGGTGACCGGCAGCACGGCGGTGCGGCGGACGGCCTGGAGCGGGACGGGCACGCCGCTCAGCACCACGGCGGTGCGCAGGACGGGCGTGCGGTCGACCACGTGCTGCCAGGCGGCGGCGAGCAGGCGCGGGTCGCGCGCGCCGTCCACGACGAACGTGATCTGCTCGACGTACAGGCCCTGTCCCGTCCCGTCCAGGCCGTGCACGACCATGCCGGCCTGGGTGGGGGTGAGCGGGTAGAGGTCCTCGACGTCGCGGCCGGTGCCCACCAGCCGGTCGACGGCCGCCTGGTCCAGCGGGACGAGGGGGAAGTCGGACGGGGTGCGCCCGCCGGCGCCGGGCTCGGCGCAGTGCCGTACGAGCTGCCGCAGCTCGTCGACGAGGCCGGCGGCCAGTTCGGCCACCGTGTCCCGCCGGTGCACCTCGCGCGAGTACGACCAGGTGAACTCCAGACGGCCGCCGGCGACCTGCCCGAGGACGTCGAGGAGGTGCGGCCGGTCCGCGGTGCGGTCGATGCCGCCGGCCAGTGAGGCGTACGGGGTGTGCAGCAGGCCGTCCGAGGCGGTGCCGCGGTCCTGCCGGCCCAGGTAGTTGAAGCCGATCTGCGGCAGTTCCGGCAGGCGGAGCCGGTCGCGGCCGGGGTGCAGGTGGCGCAGGGCGCCGTAGCCCAGTCCGCCCCTCGGCACGGCCCGCAGGCACTCCTTGACGGACTTCAGCGCCGCTCCGGTGCCCGCGTCCCGGGGCACGTCCAGCGCGACGGGGAACAGGGTGGTGAACCAGCCGACGGTACGGGCCAGGTCGACGTCGTCGAACAGCTCCTCCCGGCCGTGGCCCTCCAGTGCCACCGTGACGCGGTCCCGGCCGGTCCAGCGGGCCAGGACGCGTCCCAGGGCGTACAGCAGGACGTCGTTGACGCGGGTGCGGTAGACGTCCGGTACGTCCTGGAGCAGCCGCCGGGTCTCGTCGGCGTCCAGGGCCACCGTCACGGTCTCCTCGCACGCGGCGGTGTTGGCCCCGTCGAGGTCGGTGGGCAGGGGTGTGGTGCCGGCGGACAGGGCCTGCCAGTGGGCGAGTTCGTCGTCGAAGCCGCCGGCCGCGGTGCGGTCGGCCAGCCGCCGGGCCCACTCCCGGAAGGAGGTGGTCTTCGGGCCGAGGTCGGCGCGCCGCCCGGCGCGCAGCGCCCGGTAGGCGGCGTCCAGGTCGTCCAGGATCACGCGCCAGGACACCGCGTCCACGACCAGGTGGTGGGCGGCGAGGAGCAGGACCGGCCGCCGGCCGCCGCCGGTCCGGCACAGGGCGGCCCGGAGCAGGGGTCCGCGGGCGAGGTCGAACGCGCCGGACAGGCGGTCGGCGAGTTCCCGCACCGCCGCGTCGCCGCCTGGAGGTCCGCCGTCCGGGAGGCCGCCGTCCGGGAGGCCGCCGTCCGGCAGGTCGTGGACCTCCAGGTGCGGCTCCTCCCCCGGTGCGGTGCCGTACTGGCGCCGGCGTCCGTCGCCGGCCGGCTCGAAGCGCAGGCGCAGCGCGTCGTGGTGGTCCAGGACGGCGGCCAGGGCGGCCCGCAGCAGGCGCTCGTCGGTGTCGGCGGCCAGCTGGAAGGAGACCGTCTGGGTGAGCTGCGCGGGGTCGCCGGCGAGGGTGTCGAACAGCCAGTGCTGGACGGGTGTCAGCGGTACCTCCCCGGTGACCGGGCCCTGTTCCGCCGCGGCCCGCGGGGCCGCCGGCGCTTCGGCCGCGGCGGCCAGTTCGGCCACGGTCTGGTGGCGGAAGAGGTGGCGGGGGGTCAGGGCGAGCCCGGCCCGGCGGGCGGCGGAGACGATCCGGATACCGAGGACGGAGTCGCCGCCGAGCGCGAAGTAGTTGTCCTGCGCGCCCACGTCGGGCACGCCCAGCACCTCGGACCAGATCGCGGCGAGCGTCCGCTCGGCCGCGGTGCGCGGCGGGCGGTCACCGGCCTCGCGCGACGCCGACCACACGGGGTCGGGCAGCGCGCGCCGGTCCAGCTTGCCGGTGGCCCCCAGTGGCAGCCGCTCCAGCGGCACCACGAGCGCGGGGACCAGGTGGTCGGGGAGGGAACGCGCGAGGAAGTCGCGCAGGCCGGCGGGGTCGGGCGATTCGGTGCCGTCGGGGACGGCGTATCCGACGAGGCGCTTGTGGCCGTCGTGCTCGACCACGCGGGCGGCCGCCGCGGACACCCGGGGGTGGCGGGTCAGCGCGGCCTCGACCTCGCCGAGCTCGATGCGGAAGCCGCGGACCTTCACCTGGTCGTCCGAGCGGCCGAGGTAGACCAGGTCGCCGTCGGCCGTCCACCGTACGAGGTCGCCGGTGCGGTACATGCGGCTGCCGGGCGGCCCGAACGGGTCGGCGGGGAAGCGGCTCGCGGTCAGCCCGGGCCGGCCCAGGTAGCCGCGGGCCACCCCGGTCCCGGCCAGGTACAGCTCGCCCGGCACACCGGCGGGCACCGGGCGCAGCCGGTCGTCCAGGACGTGGGCGCGGGCCCCGCCGACGGGCCTGCCGATGGGCGGGACCCGGTCGGGGTCGGCCGGGTCGCAGGTGAAGGCGGTGGCGTAGACGGTGGCCTCGGTGGGGCCGTAGATGTTCATCACCCGGGCGCCGGGCACCGCCGTGCGCACCTCGCGCACGGTCCGTACGGGCAGTGCCTCGCCGGCCAGGACCACGGTGTCGGCGTCGACGCGGACGGTGTCCTCCGCCAGCAGCTGGCCCAGCGCGGAGGGCACCGCGCTGAGGAGTCCCGCCCGCCACGGCTCCGTGCGCTCGGCGAGGGCCAGCAGGTCGCGGACGATCTCGACGCGGCCGCCCGCCAGCAGCGGCGAGAAGATCTCGAACACCGACACGTCGAAGTTGAGCGAGGTGGAGGCCACCACGTGCTCCAGACCGCGCCCGCCGAACCCGGCGGCGGCCCAGTCGGTCAGTGCGAGGACCGACGCCTGGGCGACGACGACTCCCTTGGGCCGGCCGGTCGAGCCGGAGGTGTGGATGACGTAGGCGGGGTGGTCCGGCAGCAGCCTGCCGCGCCGTTCGGCGTCGGTGACGTCGCCGCCGGGCAGGGCGGCCAGGCGTGCGGCGCAGGCGGGGTCGTCCAGGGCGATCCTGGTGAACGGCCCCCGCGGCAGCCGCCCGTTCGTCTCCGCGCAGGTGACGACCGCCTCGGGCCGCACGTCGTCGAAGAGGAAGGCGATGCGCTCGGCCGGATGGCCCGGGTCGACGGGCAGGTAGGCGGCGCCGCTCTTGAGGACCGCCAGCATCGCCACGATCAGGTCCGGGGTGCGCGGCAGGGCGAGCGCGACGAACCGTTCGGGTCCGGCCCCGGCCTCGACGAGCAGCCGGGCCAGCCGGTTGGCGCGCTCGTCGAGCTGCCGGTAGGTGAGCTGTTCCGCGGCCGGGCCGTCGCCGAGCACGGCCGGGGCGTCCGGGGTGCGCGCGACCTGGTCCCGGAACGCCTCGGGCAGGGTGCGGCGGGGGGCCTCGGTCACCGGGCCGCCGAAGCGGTCGAGGAGCCGGCGGCCCTCCTCCTCCGGCATCAGCGGCAGGTCGGCCAGGGCGCGGTCCGGGTCGGTGGCCATCGCGGTCAGCAGCGTGCGCAGGCTCGCGCCGATGCCCTCCACGGTGGCGGCGTCGAAGGCGGCGGGGTCGTAGTCCAGGGTGACCGTCAGGGTGTCGCCGGGCGCGACCACCACGCTGAGCGGGTAGTTGGTGGGCTCCACGTCGCGTTCCTGCTCCATGGCCAGGCCGTGCCGGGCCAGGGCGTCCGCGTCGAACGGGTAGTTCTCGAAGACCACGATGCTGTCGAACAGGGAGGTGCCGCCCGGCACCTCGCTCCAGGTCTGGAGCTGGGCCAGGGAGACGAAGTCGTGGCGCCGGGACTCCGACTGGGCGGCCTGGAGTTCGTCCAGCCAGTCCGCCAGCCGGCGCCGTCCGTCGATCCGTGCCCGGGTGGGCAGGGTGTTGATGAACAGGCCGACCATGGAGGTGACGCCCGGCAGGTCGGCGGGGCGGCCGGAGACGGTGGTGCCGAACACCACGTCGTCCCCGCCGCCGTAGCGGGACAGCAGCAGCGCCCAGGCGCCCTGGAGGACGGTGTTGACGGTCAGGCCGGCCGTCTGCGCCGTCTCCCGCAGCCGCGCCGACACCTCGGCGTCGAGCGTCACCCGCACCGATCCCGAGGACGAGGTGCGGTGCGCCTCGGCGGGCCGCCGGTCGCGCGGCAGTTCGGTGGCGGCGGGGAAACCGGCCAGGGCCTCGCGCCAGTACGCCTCCGCCCGCCCGGTGTCCTGCCGGCCCAGCCAGGCCAGGTAGTCGCCGAAGGGGGCGCGGTCCGGCACGTTCGGCGGGCGCCCGGCGGTGAGCGCCGCGTAGCGCTCGCACACCTCGTCGAAGACCTGGGCCGCGCTCCAGCCGTCGAGCAGCAGGTGGTGGAACGTCCACAGCATCCGTACGCGTTCGGGCGAGAGCCGGATCAGGGTCAGCCGCATCAGCGGGGCCGTCTCCAGGTCGAGGCCGGCCCGCCGGTCCTCGTCGACCAGCCGCGCGAGTTCGCTCCCGCACCACTCCTCGGGCCGGCCGGACCAGTCGTGCCGGGTGACGGGCACGGCCGCCCGCCGCAGCACGGCCTGGAGGGGTTCGGCGGTCTCCCGCCACACCGGGCGGGCGCGCAGCATCGCGTTGGCGTCCACCGTCCGCTGCCACGCCTCGGCCAGGGCCCGCGGGTCGGTGACGCCGGACAGCACCAGCTGCACCTGGTTGACGTAGGTGCGGCTGTCGGGGTCCAGCAGGCTGTGGAACAGCATGCCCGCCTGCATGGGTGTCAGCGGGTACAGGTCCTCGACCGCACGGCCGTCGCCCACGACCCGGTCCACGACCGCCTGGTCGATCCGGACCAGCGGGAAGTCCGACGGCGTACGGCCTCCCGCCGCCGGGTCGGCGCAGTGCGCGACGATCTCCTCCAGGGCCCGCAGCATGGCGTCCGCGAGGCCGGTGACGGTCTCCGCGCGGTGCAGGTGCCGGCTGTGGTGCCAGGTGATCTCCAGTTCGCCGTCCTCGACGCGGGCCACCACGTCGAGCAGGTGCGGGCGCACCGAACCGGGCGCCTCGGCGCCGTCCAGGCCGCCCGGCACGGAGCGCACCAGCGCGCCGCCCCCGGCGGACCAGTCGAAGCGGCCCAGGTAGTTGAAGCTGACGCCGGGCATCGGCGCGTCGGCGAGCCCGCCGTCCGCCGCGAGGTGACGCAGGGCGCCGTGGCCCAGGCCCCGTCCGGGCACGGCCCGCAGCTGCTCCTTGACGGACTTCAGGGCGGTGCCCCAGTCCCCGTCGGGGAGGTCGAGGGCGACGGGGAACAGCGTGGTGAACCAGCCGACCGTACGGGACAGGTCGACGTCGTCGAAGAGCTGGTCCTCGCGGCCGTGGCCCTCCAGACCGAGGGTGACGGTCCGCCGTCCGGTCCATCCGGCGAGCACCCGGCCGAGGGCGGTCAGCAGGACGTCGTCGACGCGGGTGCGGTAGGCGCCGGGCACCCTGCGCAGCAGGTCGTCGGTGCGGCGCCGGTCCAGGCGTACGGTCACCGCGTCCACGTCGGCCATGGTGTTGGGGCCGTCGCCGTCCACCGGCAGGGGTGCGGCACAGTGCCGCGCCACCGTCTCCCAGTGCTCGCGCTGCGCGGCGAACCCGCCCGCCGCGGTGTGCGCGCGCAGGCGCCGCGCCCACTCCTGGACGGAGGTGGTGCGCTCCGGCAGGCGTACCGTCTCCCCGGCCAGGGCCTGTCCGTAGGCGGTGTCCAGGTCCTCCAGCAGGACGCGCCAGGACACACCGTCCACGACCAGGTGGTGCACGACGAGGAGCAGTCGGGCGCCGGTGCCGCCGGCGGTTCCGGTGCCGGTGCCGGTTCCGGTGCCGCCGGCGGTCCCGGTCCCGGTGAACAGGCGGGCCGTGAGCGGCGGGCCGCTCGCCAGGCGGAAGGAGGCGTGCGCCTCGGCCGTCACCCGGGCCTCGGCCGCCGCGGCCTCCGCCGCGCCGAGGCCGCGCAGGTCGTGGACCTCCAGCAGCTCGGGGGGCGTCTCGTCGGCCCCGGGGCACTCCTGGTGCCAGGTGCCGTCGGCGGACCGGGTGAAACGGCAGCGCAGGGCGTCGTGGTGGGCGTACACGGCCGCCAGGGCGCGGCGCAGGGCGACGGGGTCGACGGCGGCGTCGACGTCGCCGTCGGGTGTCTCCACGACGACGGACTGGTTGAAGAACTCCGGCCGCCGCGGCCCGGGGTCGAGGAACCAGTGCTGGATCGGGGTGAGCGGGACCTCGCCGCTCACCGGGCCGGTCCCGGCGACGGGCACGGCGGTGCCGGTGGCCGCGGCGGCGGCCAGGGCGGCGACCGTCGGGTGCCGGAACAGGTCCCGCGGGGTGAGCGCCAGTCCGGCGGCGCGGGCACGGGAGACGACCTGGATGCTGAGGATCGAGTCGCCGCCCAGCATGAAGAAGTTGGCGTCGGCGCCGACCCGTTCCACTCCGAGCAGTTCCGCCCAGATCCCGGCGAGGATCCGCTCGGCCCCGGCGCGCGGCGCGCGGTACCCGGCGTCGCCGGCCGCCGTCCAGTCGGGGGCGGGCAGCCGGCGCCGGTCCACCTTGCCGTTGGCCGTCAGGGGCAGCTCGGCCACGGTGACGAAGGCGGCGGGCACCATGTAGTCGGGCAGTTCGGCGACGACGTGCGCGCGCAGCTCGTCCGCGGACGGCACGGCGGGCGCGGTGGCCGGGACGGTCTGGGCTGTCGGGGCGGTCGGGGCCGCGGGTACGAGGTGGGCGGCCAGCCGCTTGCGTCCGGCGTGCTCGTACACCGAGACCACCGCCTCGGCCACGGCCGGGTGTGCGGTCAGCCGGGCCTCTATCTCGGTGGGTTCGACGCGGAACCCACGGATCTTGACCTGGTCGTCCGCGCGTCCCACGAAGTGCAGCTCGCCGTCGGCGCTCCACCGCACGATGTCGCCGGTGCGGTACATCCGCCCGCCGGGCGGGCCGAACGGATCGGCCGGGTAGCGCGCGGCAGTCGCGCCGGGCCGCCCGGCGTAGCCGCGGGCCAGTCCGGCGCCCGCTATGTACAGCTCCCCCGGCACGCCGGGCGGTTGCGGCTGGAGGGCGTCGTCGAGGACGTACACGCGGGTGTCGTCGAGCGGGCGCCCGATGGGCAGCACCGGCGGCAGCGGGTCACCGGCCCGGAAGGGCCGCCGGGTCGCGAAGGTGGTGGTCTCGGTCGGCCCGTAGCCGTCGACGACGGTGAGGCCGGGGCAGGCGTCGAGCACGCGGCCCACCACCGCGCCCGGCACGGCCTCGCCGCCGGTCCACACCTCACGGGCGCCGCGCAGGCAGGTGGGGTCCTCCTGGGCCAGCAGCCGGAAGAGACCGGCGGTCAGCCACAGGCAGCTCACCCCTCGCTCGGTGATCGCGCGGCGGACGACGGCGGCGTCCACGTCGGCCGGCGGGGCCAGCACGGCCGTCCCGCCGCGCAGCAGCGGCACCCACACCTCGTAGGTGGCGGCGTCGAAGGCGTGCGGGGAGTGCACGAGGACCCGGTCATGCCCGGCGAAGGAGCCGTCGAGGGCGAGCGCCGCGACGTCCCGCTGCCGTACCGCGACGCCCTTGGGGGTGCCGGTGGAGCCGGACGTGAACATCAGGTACTGGACGTTGTCCGGGTGGACCTCCCGCAAGCGCGCGGCCTCCGCGCCCGGGACGGCCACCGCGTCCGTGTCCGGGACGGCCACCGCGTCCGGGACGTCGGTGGCGAGGAGGTCGGCCACGCGCAGCACGGTGCCGCCGGGCAGCGCCTCCTCCGCCGCGGCCTGCCGGCCGCTGTCGGTGAGCAGCAGCCGGGCGCCCGCCTCGGTGAGCATCCTGCGCAGCCGCTCCCGCGGTGCCCGGCCGTCGAGCGGGACGTACACACCGCCGGTGCGGACCAGGGCCAGCTGTACGACCACGAGGCCGGCCGAGCGGTCCATCAGCACACCCACCGGGACCTCGGGCGCCACGCCGAGCGCGGTGAGCCGGGCGGCCAGCCGGGCGGCGCGGGTGTCCAGTTCCCGGTAGGTGAGCCGCTCCACGCCCGTGCCCGTGTCCGTGCCCGTGTCGGTCTCCAGGGCCACGGCGTCCGGCGTGCGCCGCACCTGTGCGGCGAACAGCTCCGCCACGGTGGCCCCGGGCAGGCCGGTGGCCGTGTCGTTCCACTCCTCGACCACCTGACGGCGGCGGGTGTCCGTGAGCAGCGGCAGCCGCGCGGGCGGGCACTGCGGCGTGGCGGCCGTGTTCGCCAGCAGGACGGTGAGGTACTCGACCATGCGCTCGACGGTGTCCGCGTCGAACAGCCGCGGGTCGTAACCGAGCCGCAGCCCCAGCTCGGCGCCCGGATAGGCCACCAGGCTCAGCGGGTAGTTGGTGGTCTCGACGCCGTCCAGGCCCTTCAACCGCAGTCCGTGGGCGGCGGCCAGGTCGTCGTCGACCGGGTAGTTCTCGAAGACGACGATGCTGTCGAACAGGGCCGTGCGCTCCGGGAGCCCGGTGAACGCCTTCATCCGGGTGAGCGGCACGTGGTCGAAGCGGCGGTCCTCGCTCTGCTCCTGCTGGAGGTCGCGCAGCCAGTCGAGCAGGGACCCGTCGTGCGGCACCGTCACCCGGGTGGGCAGGGTGGCGATGAACAGCCCGGTCATGCTGTCGGCGCCCGGCAGCTCGGGGGGCCGCCCGGACACGGTCGTGCCGAACACGACGTCGGCCCGGCGGGCCTGACGGCTCAGCAGCAGGGCCCAGGCGCCCTGCACGAGGGTGTTGAGGGTCAGGCCCGCCGTCCTGGCCAGCTCCTCCAGCGCCCGGGTGACGGCCGCGTCCACGGTGGTGCGGACCGCCGCGGTGGACTCGGCGCGGTGGTTCTCGCGCGGCTCCCGGTCGTACGGCAGCGCGGTGGCCTCGGTCAGGTCGGCCAGGCGGCGGCGCCAGTGCCGTTCTCCTTCCGTCCCGTCGCGGTCGCGCTCGCGCAGCCAGGCCACGTAGTCCCGGAAGGGGCGCCGGTCGGGCAGCGGTCCCCGGCCGGCCGTGGCGTGCCGGGCGAAGACGTCGGACAGCACCTGGAACAGGCTCCAGCCGTCCAGGACCAGGTGGTGGAAGGACCACACCACCCGCACGCCGCCGTCGCGGACCCTGGCGAGCACCAGCCGCTGGAGCGGGGCCCGGTCCAGGTCGATGCCCTGTGCGCGGTCCCGCTCCAGCAGGTCCCGCAGCCGGTGCCCGCGCTCCTCCTCGTCCAGGCCGCGCCAGTCCAGGTGGGTCACGGGCACGGCCGCACGGCGCTGCACCACCAGGAGCGGCTCGGGCACGTCCTGCCAGACGACGCGGCCGCGCAGCACGGGCGTGCGGTCCGTGACGTCCTGCCAGGCCGCGGCGAGCGCGGCCGGGTCGGGCACGCCGTCCAGGTCGAAGGAGAGCTGCTGGAAGTAGACGGCCCGGCCGTCGTGGGAGTCCTGGGAGAGCCCGTGGAAGAGCATGCCGGCCTGGGTGGGGGTGAGCGGGTGGATGTCCTCCACCGCGTCCGCGTCCTCCCCCACGATGCGGTCCACGGCCGCCTGGTCGAGCGGGGCCAGGGGGAAGTCCGAGGGGGTGCGTCCGCCGCTGCCGGGCCGTCCGGCGTGCCGTGCGATGCCGGCCAGCGCGTCGGCGAAGCGGGCGGCCAGACCGGTGACGGTCGCCGTCGTGTGCAGTTCCTCGCAGTGGAACCAGGTGAACTCCAGCGCGTCGCCGTCCAGCCGGCCCACGACCTCCAGCGGGTGCGGGCGCTCGGCCGCGGGGTCGGCGTCGAGTTCCAGCGTGCGGAACGGGCCCGCGTACAGGCCCCCGGTGGTGTCCGGGAGGCCGAACCTGCCCAGGTAGTTGAAGCTGATCTGCGCGCGCGGCGCCCCGGGCAGGACCCCCGGGGCGGCCAGGTACCGCAGGGCGTCGTACCCGACGCCGTGCCGGGGCACCGCCCGCAGCTGCTCCTTGACCTGCTTGAGCACGGCGTCCCAGCCGGCGTCGGGCGGGACGGCCAGGGCGACGGG
Organism: Streptomyces beigongshangae; assembly: GCF_019710745.1. Lineage (GTDB taxonomy): Bacteria > Actinomycetota > Actinomycetes > Streptomycetales > Streptomycetaceae > Streptomyces > Streptomyces beigongshangae. The sequence goes on along the minus strand of NZ_JAHKJW010000015.1, from coordinate 54,266 downwards.
GTGGCGGGTGGTGAACCAGCCGACGGTACGGCTGGTGTCCGTGTCGGCGAACAGTTCCTCACGGCCGTGCCCCTCGACGTCCACCAGCACCCGCTCGTGCCCGGTCCAGGAGCACAGCACCCGGCCGAGCGCGCTCAGCAGCACGTCGTTGACCCGGGTGCGGTAGGTGTCCGGCAGGGTGCGCAGCAGGGCGGAGGTGTCCTCGGGCGAGAGGCGGACGGTCACCTCGCGGGCGCGGGCGTAGGTGCCGGCGCCCTCGCCGTCGGCGGGCAGGTCCGCCCGGGCGCCGGCGACCGCGCCGGTCCAGTACGCGGTCTCGTCGTCGAAGCCGCCGCCGGCGGCGTGCGCGGACAGGCGCCGGGCCCAGTGCCGCAGCGGTGCCGACTTCGCGGGCAGCGCCGCCTGTCCGTCCCGGCCCTCCCGGCGGGCGCGGTAGGCGCGGTCCAGGTCCTCCAGGAGCACGCGCCAGGACACCCCGTCGACGACCAGGTGGTGGACGGCCAGGTGCAGTACGCGGGAGCGGCCGGGGCCGCGGTCGTGCAGCACGGCGCGCAGCAGCGGGCCGCGGCTCAGGTCGAAGGCGCCGTGGTGGGGGGTGTCGGTGTCCGGGCCGGCGTGGCGGGCCAGGCGGACGCGGGGGGCGCGGTCCTCGACGGCCCAGAGGATGCGCGGCTGCGTACGGGGGCCGGGGGCGCCCGCGTCCTCACCGGTCCCTTCGCCGGTCCGCTCACCGATCCCCTCGCCGGTCTCCCCGGCGCGCGTCCTGGTGTCCGGCCCGGTGTCCGTCCCGCCGTCCGGCCCGGTGGAGAAGCGTGAGCGCAGTGCGTCGTGGTGGGCGACGAGGTCGTTGAGGGCGTCCTCCAACGCCGTCGCGTCCAGGTCGTCCGGGACCTGGAACGACAGGGTCTGGGCGAAACGGCCCGCGCGTCCGGCGGCGCTGTCGAACAGCCAGCGCTGGATGGGGGTCAGCGGCGCGGCACCGGTGGCGGGCACCGCGGCCGGGGCCGCGGGCCGGCGGTCGCCGGCCGCGTCGGCACAGCGGGCGAGCGCGGCGATCGTCTGGTGGCGGTAGACGTCCCGGGAGGTCAGGGTGAGACCCGCCTGACGGGCCTGGGCCACCACCTGGATGCTGAGGATGGAGTCGCCGCCCAGCGTGAAGAAGTTGTCGTCCACCCCGACCCGGTCCACGCGCAGGATCTCCGCCCAGACTGCGGCGAGGACGCGCTCGGTGGGTGTGCGCGGGGCCACGTGGTGCGTGGCGCCCCGCAGGGGCCCGGGGTCCGGGAGGCGGCCCCGGTCCAGCTTGCCGTTGGGGTTGAGGGGCAGGTCTGCCAGGACCACGACGGCCGTCGGCACCATGTAGTCGGGCAGGGTGCGGCCGAGGGCGCGGCGCACCTCCTCGGGCTCGACGCGTGCGCCGGCGGCGGGGACGACATAGCCGACCAGCCGGCGGTGGCCGTCGCTCTCCCGGACCGTGGCCGCCGCCTCCGCCACACCGTCGAGACTGCGCAGCGCCTCCTCCACCTCGCCCAGTTCGATGCGGAAGCCGCGCACCTTGACCTGCTGGTCGGTGCGGCCCAGGTACTCCAGTTCGCCGTCGGTGCTCCAGCGCACCAGGTCGCCGGTGCGGTACATGCGGTCCCCCGGCGGACCGAAGGGATCGGCGACGAACCGGGAGGAGGTCAGCCCCGCGCGTCCCAGGTAGCCGCGCGCCAGCCCGGCGCCGCCGAGGTACAGCTCGCCCGTCACGCCGGGCGGCTGGGGCCGCAGCAGACGGTCCAGCACGTAGGCCCTGGTGCGGGCCACCGGCCTGCCGATCGGCGGGGCCTGGTCCGGTGTCCTGCCGTCCGAGAACCACGCGGTGGCGTAGACCGTGGCCTCGGTCGGGCCGTAGATGTTGGCGACCTCGCAGTCCGGCATGGCCCGCCGCAGCTCGTGCACGGTCTGTGCGGGCAGCGCCTCCCCGGCCAGGACCACCGTGTCGGCCTCGACGGCCGCGCCGCCCTCGGCGAGGGTGCGGGAGAGCACCGACGGCACACCGCTGACCAGTCCGGCCCGCCGGGGCCCGGTGGTGTCGGCCAGGGCGGGCAGGTCGGCGACGACCTCGATGCCGCCGCCCACGAGCAGGGGGCAGATCATCTCGAAGACCGACACGTCGAAGTTCAGCGAGGTGGAGGCCACCACGTGGGACAGCCGCCGGGGGCCGAAGCGCTCCCCCACCCACACCGCGAGCGTGGTGACGCTGCGGTGGGTGACCACGACCCCCTTGGGGCGTCCGGTCGAGCCCGAGGTGTAGATGACGTACGCGGGATGTTCCGGATCGAGGGGCCGCACCCGGTCGGCGTCGGTGAGGTCGTCGGCGTCCGTGAAGTCGTCGGAGGCGGCGTCCTGCGGTAAGCAGTCCTCCAGGAGCAGCGGAGCGCAGTCCCCGGGCAGTGCTCCGGCGGTTTCGCGGGAGGCCACGACCAGGGCGGGGGCGGCGTCGTCCAGCATGAAGCGGATGCGTTCGAGCGGGTAGCCGGGATCCACCGGGAGGTAGCCCGCGCCCGCCTTGAGCACGGCCCACAGCACCGGTACGAGGTCCGCCGTCCGCGGCAGGCACAGCGCCACCAGTGTCTCGGGCCCGACCCCGTGGGCGGCCAGCAGCCGGGCGAGCCGGTTGGCGCGCCGGTTGACCTCGGCGTAGTCCAGACGCTCGGGTCCGCAGACCACGGCGGTCCGGTCGGGTGTCCGTGCCACCTGTGCCTCGAACAGCACGGGCAGCGTACGGACCGGTGCGCGTCCGGTGTCCACGGGCCGCGGGTTCCATGCCTGGAGCAGGGTGCGCCGTTCGTCCTCCGACAGCAGGGGCAGTTCGCCCACCGTGCGGTGCGGTCCGTCCGCCATGCCCTCCAGCAGCCGGTGCAGGTGGCGGCTCATCCGCGCCACCGTCTCCGCCTCGAACAGGTCGGTGTTGTACTCGGCCGTGAGCTCGCAGCCGCCGTCGCCGTCCGGCGTGAACTCCAGCACCAGGTCGAACCGGGCCGCCGGACGGGGCAGCGGATGGGGCTCGATCCGCACGGCGCCGGCCCGCGGCGGGGCGCCCGGGGCGGTCTGCTGCACCACGAGCACCTGCACGAGCGGGGTCCGGCTCGGGTCCCGGGGCGGAGCCAGTTCCTCCACCACCCGGTCGAACGGCACCGACTCGTGGGCGAAGGCGTCCAGCACCGTGGCCCGCATGCTCTCCACGAACCGGTCGACGGTCAGGGCGTCGTCCACCTCGCCGCGCAGTACGACGGTGTTGGCGAAGAACCCGGTCACGTCCTCCAGTTCGCGGCGCCCCCGCCCGGTGGTGACGGTGCCGAAGGCGATGTCACGCTGCCCGGAGTAGCGGGAGAACAGCACCGCCGCCGCCCCGGCGAACAGCGTGAAGACGGTCGTGCCGCGGCCCGCGGCCAGGTGCCGCAGACGGGTGACCAGCTCCGCCGGAAGGCGCCGGCGGTGTGCGGCCCCGGCCGTGGTGCGCACCGCGGGCCGGGGGCGGTCGGTGGGCAGTTCCAGCGGCGGCACACCGGCCAGGTGCCGCTTCCAGTAGGCGAGGTCCTCCGCGTCGCCGTCGCCGGAGCGCTGTTCCCGCTCCCACACGGCGAAGTCCGGGTACTGCACCGCGGGTACGGGCAGTCCGTCCGCCGTGCCGGACACCTCGGAGCGGTACAGCGCCGCCAGGTCACGGGTCAGGATGCCCACGGACCAGCCGTCGGTGACGATGTGGTGCTGGGCCAGCAGCAGCACCCGGTCCCCGTCGCCGCGGCGGACGAGCAGGGCCCGGGTGAGCGGTCCGGCCGCCAGGTCGAAAGGGCGGCCCAGTTCCTCGGTGAGCAGCCGTTCGGCGGCCTCGCCGCGCCGGTCGGCGGGCAGGTGGGTCACGTCGGCGGTGCGCAGCGGGACCTCCGCGTGGGCGTGCACGTGCTGCACGCCCTGGCCGTCCAGGGTGGCGAAGGTCGTGCGCAGGGAGTCGTGTCGGGCGGCCAGCCGGTCCAGGGCGCGGCGCAGCGCCCCGGTGTCCAGCTCGCCGCGCAGCCGCAGCGCCAGGCCGGTGTTGTACTCGGTGCCGCCCGGGGTGAGGTCGTCCAGGAACCACAGGCGGCGCTGGGCGCCGGAGAGCGGCAGCGGCCGGTCGCGGGGGGCGGCCGGGATCGGGTCCGGGGGCGCCGCGGAGGACGACGGCGACCCGGTCAGGCGGGCCAGGGCGGCGACGGTGCGCGCGGTGAACACGTCCCGGACCGACAGCCGGGCGCCGAGTTCCGCACGGATCCGGGCGAGGAGGCGGGCGGCGAGGATCGAGTCGCCGCCCAGCTCGAAGAAGTCGTCCTCGGCGCCGACGGAGCCGACCCCCAGGACGTCCGCCCAGACGCCGGCGAGCGCCCGCTCCTGCGGGGTGCGCGGCGCCACCCGTCCCGCGGCCGCCGCGCGGACGGGCGCGGGCAGGGCGCGGTGGTCGATCTTGTGCTGCGGGGTGAGCGGCAGGGCGTCCAGGACGACCACGGCGGCGGGCACCATGTGCGGCGGCAGGACGGCGGCGGCCACCGTCCTCAGGTCGTCCGGGTCGGGGGTGTGTCCGGGGTCGGCGGGGGTGACGTAGCCGACGAGCCGCCGTCGTCCCGGCTCGTCCTCGCGCACCACGACCACGGCGTCGCGCACGCCGTCGTGGCGGCGCAGCGCCGTCTCGATCTCACCGGGTTCGATGCGGAAGCCGCGCACCTTCACCTGGCGGTCGGCCCGGCCCAGGTACTCCAGTTCGCCGTCCGTGTTCCAGCGCGCCCGGTCACCCGTGCGGTAGAGGCGCGCGCCGGGCGGGCCGAAAGGGCTGGCGACGAAGCGCCCGGCGGTGAGGCCGGGCCGGCCGAGATAGCCGCGGGCCACTCCGGCGCCGCCGACGTACAGTTCGCCCTCGGTCCCGGGCGGCACCGGCCGCATGGCCTCGTCCAGCACGTGCGCCCCGGTGCCGGCGAGGGGCCGGCCGATGCTCGGCGTGCCGCCGCCGGCGGACAGCGGCCCGGTCCAGGAGGCGACGATCGTCGTCTCGGTGGGCCCGTAGGAATTGATCATCCGGCGGCCGGGCGCCCAGCGGTCGACGAGCTCCGCCGGGCACGCCTCGGCCCCCACGATCAGTGTGCTGAACCGGCCCGGACCGATCAGCGCCGGGTCGGGCAGGGTGGCCAGGGCGGCCGGCGGGATCAGCGCGTGGGTGATGCGGTGCTCGTTCACCACGGAGGCGAGTTCGTCGCCCAGCCAGGGGCCGTCGGGCGGCACGACGAGGGTGGCGCCGCACAGGACGGAGATGAACAGCTCCAGCACGGAGGCGTCGAAGCTGGGTGAGGAGAACTGCAGCACGCGGTCGCCGGGGCCCACGGTGTACTGCGCCGCGGCGCCCGCGGCGAACGCGGCGACGCCCCGGTGGGTGACGGTCACGCCCTTGGGCGTTCCCGTCGAGCCCGAGGTGTAGATCACGTACGCGGCGTGGTCGGCGTCCACCCGCGGACGCGGACCCGTGGCGGGCCCGTCCGCCGCCATGACGGCGCGCAGGCCGGCCGGGTCGTCGAGGACGACCGCGGGCGCCGCGTCCCGCAGCATCCACGCGCGCCGCTCCTTTGGGTACTGCGGGTCCACGGGCAGGAAGGCGGCACCGGCCCGCGCCACGGCCAGTTCGGCGGCGATCAGTTCCAGCGAGCGCGGCAGGACCAGCGCCACCGTGCGCTCCGGTCCGGCCCCGCGCCGTACGAGATCGGCGGCCAGGCGGCCGGTCCGCTCCGCGAGCTCCCGGTAGGACCAGGTCCGCCGGCCGTCGGTCACCGCCGGCGCGTCCGGCGTACGGCTCACCCATGCCTCGAACAGGTCGCCGAGCGGCAGCGGCTCCACCGCACCGCTGTCGACGGCGGCGGTGGCGGCGGTGACGTCGTTGCCTGCCCCGGCCGGAGGGGACGTCGGCGCGGGCTCGTTGTGCAGGTCCGTCATGGAGGGGTCCTTCGAAGGCAGTGGCGATGCGGGTGCGCGCGGGCGCGGGGAACCGCCCGGGCGCGCCGGGCCGCGGGAGCGGCCCTGCGGCGCGGGGGACGTGTGCGGGACGGCTCGGGGTCAGGCGGTGCCGACGCGGCGGGCCGTACGACCGGAGATCTGCACGCGGTCGACGCCTCCGTCGACGGGATCGCGGTGGAAGCGTCCGCCGGGTTCCCGTTGCCCGGTGGCCGGGTCGACCAGGTCGCAGCTCAGATCCGGGTAGCAGACCAGGGGCAGCGGCAGGTCCCCGTCGATGGACAGCGCGGGCAGACCGTCGGCGCCGAGGGCGATCCGGTACTCGCTCGTCCCGTTGCGGTAGGTCCCGACGCACTCGGGGAAGTCGATAGGGCCGCCCCGGTCCGGGCGCGCGGGGGTGGTCGGCACCCGCAGGCCGGTGAGCCGGGTGAGCTGGTCGGCCAGGTTCCGCCACAGGGCGGTGGCACCGCCGGCGTTGCCGGTGAAGGCGACCACGACGCCGCTGCGGGGTTCCGCGCGCAGATGGCAGGAGGTGCCCTGGGCGTTCCCGTCGTGACCGCACCACCAGCGGTCGTCCTGCTGGTGGAGGGCCGCGCCCAGCCCCCAGGCGTCCGCCAGGGCACCGGGTCCGGTTCCCTCCTCGGGGCGCCGCATCAACGCGGCGGTGGCGGGCGGCAGGACGGCGGACCGGCCGATCAGGGCCCTGCCCAGGGTCAGCAGGTCATGGGCGCTCGCCAGCAGGGCACCGGCCGGGGCCTCGACCGGGGCCAGGCTCTGCCGGGCCGGCCGCACGGCCAGCGTCGCCGTGTTCAGGGCGTGTCCGCCGGCCGTCGGGCGGCCGGGGGCGCCGTCGCCGAGGAAGGCGGGCTCGATGCCCAGCGGCTCCAGGAGCAGGACGCGGACGGCTTCGTGCCATGTCATGCCCGTCACGGCCTCGATCAGCCGTCCCGCCGCCACGTAACCGGCGTTGGAGTAGGAGAAGTCCGTCCCGGGCGCGAAGAGCGCGTTCCCGGCGGTGCAGACCGCCGAGAGGTAGCGGGAGGCCGTCATGCCCGCCGCGGTGTCCGAGTCGGGGCCGGTGGGCAGACCGGCGGTGTGCGAGAGGAGGTGACGTACGGTCACCTTGGGCAGGTCCCGGAACTCCGGCAGGACGTCGGCGACGGCCTCGTCCAGGCCGAGGTCCTCGTCGTCGACCAGGAGCATGACGGTGGCGGCCGTGTACGTCTTGGTGACACTGCCGATCGGCACGGCCGTGTCGGCGGTGAACGCGGTGCCGCGGACGGCGTCGGCCGTCCCGGTGTGCACGCTGACGACCTCCGTCCCGGTGTCGACGACCAGGTGGGCACCCGGCACGTGGTGGGTCCGCGCGAGAGCGTCGAGGCTCTCCTGCAGGGTCCTGCGTATGAGGGACGGTCGCGGGGCGACGACTGAAGCAGCGGTGTGGTAGGGCATGAGAAGGGGACTCCCGGTGATGCGTTCCGTGAACGTGGCACGAAGGGCCGCTGGGGATGAGCGGAACGGCCCGACATGTCGGTGCGGGTGTGCGGGTGTTGCGGTGTGGTGCGTTCTTGCGGACTAATGCCTGGTGACCTCGATGGGCAGATGACGTACGCCGACGATGACGGCCGGGTTCTGGAAGACGACCTCGTCGTAGGCGGGGACACGGAGATCAGAAAAACGTTCAAGCAGCATGCGGAGCGCGATCCGCGCCTCCAGACGGGCCAGCGGGGCGCCGAAACAGAAGTGGATGCCGTGGCCGAACGTCAGATGGGGGTTCGGGGAACGGGCCGGATCGAAGACGTCCGGTTCCTCGAAGCGCGCGGGATCGCGGTTGGCGGCGGCCAGGTGGGCCACCACCATCGCGCCCGCGGGGATGTCGTGCCCGCCGATGACCACGGCCCGCGTGGTGCGCCGGCCGAGCTCCGCGAAGGGGGGCAGCCAGCGCAGCACCTCCTCGACGGCGTCCGGCAGCCGGCCGGGGTCGGCGCGCAGCGAGCGGAGCGTGCCGGGGTGCCGGTCGAACATGACGACGGCGCTGCCCAGCAGCGCCGTGGTGGTGATGTGTCCGGCGACGAGCAGCAGGGCGACGAACCCGACGATCTCCTGGTCCTCCAGACGGACCCCGTCCACCTCGGCGGCCAGCAGTTTGCTGGTGAGGTCGTCCCCCGGATCCGCCCGGCACCGCCGGATATGGTCCAGGACGTAGCCGTTCATCTCCCGCACGGTCGGGGCGATGGCATTCAGGGCCCGTTCGAGGTCGGCCATGTCGGGCGCCTCGCCGAGTTCGTCACCGCTGAAGAGAACGGCCGCCCACTCCTGGAAAAGCCTGTGGTCGGCCGCGGGTATGCCGAGCAGTTCGGCGATGACGATGATGGGCAGCGGATAGGCGAGTTCGTCGACGAGGTCGAACCGGTCGCGATCGGCGACGCCGTCCAGCAACTGGCCGCACACGCTTTCGATACGCGGCCCGAGTCCGTTCACCACGCGAGGGGTGAACGCCTGACTCACGAGAGTTCTGAGTTTGCGGTGCTCGGGCGGATCCATACCGACGAAATTGCCCTGCCGGAAGGCCTGGAAGTCCTCCTGGGCGGGTGCGATGGACGAGAAGTCGGAGGAATACGTCGCCGGGTCCGACAGGATTGCGGCCACGGACTCGTAATCCACCGCCTGCCATGCGCCCTGCCGTTCGTCGTAATGCACGGGTCTCGACTCGCGCAGGGACTGCCATCGATCACTCAGCGCATCGAAGGGTAAGTGCTCCTGTTTCGACGGGTTGCCGGTCACCTATTCTCCTTCGTGCGGAACGCGGGGACAGCGAAAGCGCAAACGGAATGGTTGACTTCGATCCCGGGCCCCGATCCGGAACCCGGGCGTGACCTGGTGCACTCCTGACGGACGGGCAGCGGTTCCACCCGGACAGCGGCCTTGCCCCGACAGAGGACGGCCCGGCCGCCGGCCGGTGCGGACCCGCGCCGCGCACCGCCGCTCCCGGTCGTACGCGCCGCCCTGCGCATCGCGGGCCGCATCGGCCCGCATCCCGCCCCTGGGCGACCGAGGAACTCGCCGCGTACAACAAGCCGAACATCCCCCATCTCCAGTGAACGTACCGCACAGTTGCCGCGCGGAGAATTCCGCCTGCCCTTTTCTACGACCTTTGCGTACGGCTCTTACGTATGACTCTTACGTAGGTCAGACCTTCGAGCGAGGCCGGACGTTCCTGCGACACGCGCGAGGTTGTGCATACCCGCCGAGCGGGGCGGGCCGTGCCCGGGACGAACGTTCGCGACCCGGTCGAACCGGCGACAGTCTTCAGGTCGGGCCAGCCGGGGGGCAACCCCCCGAAGTCGAGCGGAGGGTATATCGGCAAGCCATTGCGCATTGCCTGCGCACAACCCGAGCAAACCCGTCACCGATGGCGCGCCTGCTTCAACGCCACCACGCGTGCCCCGGACCCGGATGGCTAAACAGGCACTTGCGTAGAACCTGGAATTCCCCTTTGGCGCACACCGCTCGCAACTCCCTCACCTGCGCGGAGATTGTCCGCAGCAGCTCGGACGGCATGGCGCAAAAAAGCGGAATACCCCGTTCGAGGACCGTCCGAACGCATTGGGAAGCCTGTCCGGGTGTCCGGCGGCCGACTCCCCGCGCTTTCGGACACCCGGCGGGGGGCACCGATTTCGGCCGGATCCCGACGGGAGCACACGGGGCGCACTCCACCGGCGCGTGCGCGGGTGCGTGCTCTGACCGTGCCAACGGCACGGACGGCGGGGACACGACGGACGGCGATCACAGACAGATCCGGAAGACCTCCGGCACCTCGGTGGAACTGCCGGGCGCCCGAGGCGGACGCGGACGGCCTGACACCGACCGGCCCGCCACCGCACGGGTCTGTCACGTCTTCGGCTGCACGATCACCGTCCCGGGAACCGGTGCGGGGCTTCCCCGGCCGGACAAGAATTCCAAGACCGCGAAGAAGTACAGGAACAAGACCTGCCGGGGATAAAAGATCTACCGCGAGAAAGCGGGTACGGAATCACAGGGGCGGGCAACAACCGCCCCGGGTCGCAGCTGAACGCATGCGGGAGATATCACAGAAGGGCGTGCGGCTGTGAAATGATCTGGCGCGGCAAGGGGTGGTTCGACACCCGGTCGCGGGAAGCCGTGAAGATCACGGAGTACGCCGCCCACCACGGACACCGTCCGCCCGGCCGGCTGAAGAGCTGCCGCTGACCCGGCGGACCCGGAGGGGGCGCCCGGTCCGCCGGGGCGCCCCCTCCGGGCATCCGAGACGAAGGACCCGCGGGAGAGACCCGGTTCCGGCCATGAACTCCACGCACTCCTCCCGGGGAGGGCCAGCGGGAATCCTCCAGCGCCTTCCCGGGCCCTCCGTGAGAGGAGACCGACTGGATGTCAGCTTCGGACGGGTCTGCGCCACAGGCACGGCGTCGTGGAGTTCAGCGTGGGCGTCGATCCACAGCGCGTCCGTCCGCCGCGCCGCCCCGTGCGCGGGCCCCGCGCACGGGGCGGGAGCGGGTCAGGAGGCGAGTACGGCGCGTCCTGCCGCGATGATGGCGGCCAGTTCCTCGGTCTCCTGCTCGCCGAGGGACGTGAGCGGCGGGCGGACCGGTCCGGCCTTGATCCCCTCCAGTGTGACTCCCGCCTTCACCAGGGCCACCGCGTACCCCGGGACCCGCTTGCGCAGCCGGACCAGGGGGTGGAAGAACGCCCGCTGCAGCGCGTCGGCCCGCCGGTGGTCGCCCTCCTCCAGCGCCCGGTGGAAGGCGAGGGCGATGTCGGGGGCGAAGGCGAACGAGGCGGAGGAGTACAGCTCCACGCCCAGCGCCCGGTACGCCTGCTGGCTCGCCTCGGCGGTGGGCATGCCGTTGAAGAACTGGAAGTCCTTGCCGGAGCCGCTCAGCGCGTCGCGCACGGCGAGGACGACACGGGCCATGAGATCGAGGTCGCCGGTGCCGTCCTTCAGGCCCGTCACCGTGGGCAGTTGCGCCACCCGCACCGCCGAGTCCTCGTCGAACCGCGCGTTCGCCCGGTTGTAGACGATCACCGGAAGAGGGGTCTCCCCGGCGACCGCGCGGGTGTACGCGACGAGCCCGTCGGCGGGCGACTCGACCAGGTAGGGCGGCATGAGCAGCAGGCCGTCCGCGCCGGCTCCCGCCGCGGCCCGGGCGAACCGCCGGGCCGCCCCGAGCGCGCCGCCGGCCCCCGCGTACACCGGGACCCGTCCGGCCGCCGCGTCGACGGCGGTCCGTACCACCGCGGTGTACTCCTCGACGTCCAGGGCATGGAACTCGCCGGTGCCGCAGGCGACGAACACACCGCCGGGCCCGGCGTCGACCCCGGCCGAGACGTGCCGGCGCAGGGCGTCGAGGTCGACCTCGCCGATGTCGGTGAAGGGTGTGACGGGAAAGAAGAGGACGCCTTCGAGCATGAGTGTCTCCAACTCCTGGAACAGCAGCGGTGCGACGGAACGGACCGGTGGGACGGGTGGGGGCGGATGGGAGGGACGAAGGCCGGCGCGCGGGACCGGAGGGCCCGGCGCACGGGGCGCGGGCACCGGGTCAGGTCGCCGCGGAGGCGGCGGCGCGCACCACGTTGGCGAGCGGCCGTCCCTGATCGAGCCGGCTGATGTTGTCGGCGATCTCCGCCGCGCGGGCGGCGAAGGTGTCGCTGGTGTGGCCCGAGTGGTGCGGGGTCATCAGCACGTTGGGCAGGCGGTGGAACGGCAGCCGGCTGGGCGCCTGCGGCGGGCCCGCCCACCACACGTCCAGGGCGGCGCCGGCGATGACGCCGGTGTCGAGCGCCTCGTAGAGCGCCTCCTCCTGGACGACCGGACCGCGGGCCACGTTGACGAGCAGGGCACCGGGTCCCATGGCCGCCAGTTCGGCGGGGCCGATCAGCCCGCGGGTCGCGGGGCCGAGGGGGACGGTGACCACCACGACGTCGGACTCGGCCAGCAGGTCGGGCAGCCGGTCGTCGCCGCCGATCCAGTCGGGACGCAGGCCGTCCGGGACCGGTGCGGAGGGATCGCGGCGCACGGCGCGCACCCGAAGGCCCACCGCCTGGCACAGCCGGGCGACCTCGGTGCCGGTCTCGCCGAACCCGATGACGCCCACCCGGCGGCCCTCCAGCGTCCTGCCGAACGGCAGTCCGGGGTCGACGGCCACGTTGCGCCAGTGCCCGGCCCGCAGCGCGCGGTCGGCGCCCAGGACGTCGCGGGACAGCATCATGACGGACATGAGCACGTGTTCGGCGATGGAGCGGCCGTGGTGGTGCGTGGTCGTGACGGACACGTCCGGGCCGAGCGCGTCCAGCGGGATGCCGTCGTAGCCGGCGCCGACGACGTGGACGAGCCGCAGCCGTCCGGCGCGGCGGGCGTCCTCGGCGCGCAGTTGCGAACCGACGTACACCTCCACGTCCGCGATGGCCCCGGAGACGCGCGCCGAGCTCCAGTCGCAGGCTTCCAGCCAGGTGTGCCGGCCCTCGGCACGGGCCCTGAGGGGTTCGTGGAAGCGGCTCAGGATGCGGTGGTTGAGCATGATGCGCACGGTCGGGTCACCACCGGGGGGTCTCGGTCGGGAAGGACGGGTCGACGCGGCGCATGTACCCGGTGTCGTCGCGGTCGCGCAGTCCGCAGTCGAGGTACTGCCGGTGCAGCCGGGCGAGCGCGTCCCGGTCCAGTTCCACGCCGAGGCCCGGAGCGGTCGGGACGGTGACACGGCCCTCGCTGAACCGCAGCACCCCGGTGTCGACGACGTCCTCGTCCGGCTGCTTCCAGGGGGTGTGCGTGTCGCAGGCGTAGGTGAGGCGCGGGGTGGCCGCCGCCAGGTGTGTCATCGCCGCGAGGCTGATGCCCAGATGGGAGTTGGAGTGCATCGACAGGCCGAGGCCGAAGGTGTCGCAGATCGCGGAGAGCTGTCCGCAGCGCCGCAGGCCGCCCCAGAAGTGGTGGTCGGACAGGACGATGCCCACGGACCCGCGGGCCACGGCCGGGGCGAGGTCGTCGAAGGAGACGACGCACATGTTGGTCGCCAGCGGTGTCGGTGTCCCGGCGGCGACGGCGGCCATGCCGTCGATGCCCTCGGTGGGGTCCTCCAGGTACTGCAGCACCCCGTCCAGTTCACGGGCGACGCGCAGGGAGGTCTCCGTGCTCCAGGCGGCGTTGGGGTCGAGGCGCAGGGGCAGGTCGGGGAACGCCTTCCGCAGGGCCCTGACCGCCGCGATCTCCTCGTCCGGCGGGAAGACGCCGCCCTTGAGCTTGATGGAGGAGAAGCCGTAGGCGTCGATCATGCGGCGGGCCTGGTCGACCAGGCCCGCCGGGTCGAGGGCGGCACCCCACTCGTCGTCCTCCTGCCCGGGGTGTCCGGCCCACTTGTAGAAGAGGTAGGCGCTGTACGGGACCGAGGGGCGGACGGCTCCGCCCAGGAGGTCGCTGACGGGCCGTCCGATCAGCTTTCCCTGGATGTCCAGGCAGGCGACGTCGAACGGCGACATGACCCGGTCCACGGCGCTGCTGCCGGTGACCATCCCGGACATGCCGTCGCCGCCGGAGGTGTCCGCCCCCAGGGCACGTGCGGTGCGGGCGATCAGGTCGTTGAGGTTCCAGACGTCCAGGCCGGTCAGCTCCCCGGCGGCACGGCGCAGCCGCTCCAGGTGCAGTGTGCCGCCGTAGGTCTCGCCGATTCCGGTGACGCCCGACTCGGTGGTGATCTCCACGACGGTGCGCAGCGCGTAGGGCTCGTGCACCCCGACCGTGTTGAGGAGCGGGGGGTCCCGGAAGGCCACGGGGGTCACGGTGACATCGGCGATGCGTGCTGCGTTCCCTGCCATCAAGCCATCCTCATATGTAGTCGGCGTTCTCATTTGTAGACAGCTACCCGTGGGACTGTCAATGGCCGGGTCCCGCCGCCCATCCCGCGGGACCCGACGCCACCGCCGCCGCCGGCTACGGAACGGGAGTGAGCAGGACCCCCTCCGCCAGGAACCGCCGGAGGTTGTCCAGGGCCAGGTCGGCCATCGCCTGCCGCGTCTCGTGCGTCCCGCTGGCGATGTGGGGCAGCAGGACCACCCGGTCCGACTCCGTCAGTTCCCGCGGCACGTCCGGCTCGTCGGCGAAGACGTCGAGCGCCGCACCCGCGATCCGCCCCTCCCGCACCGCCGCGACCAGGGCCGGCTCGTCGACGACGCTGCCGCGCGCGACGTTGACCAGGTGGCCCCGGGGGCCGAGCGCCTCCAGCACCTCCGCCGAGACCAGCCCCCGGGTGCCCGCGCCGCCCGCGACGGTGACGACGAGCGCGTCGCACTCGGCGGCCAGCTCCCGCGCGGTGGGCAGGTAGCGGTGGGCGACGCCGGGCACGGGGGCCCGCGAGCAGTACGCGATGTCCGCGTCGAAGCCTTCGAGGCGGCGCGCGACGGCCCGGCCGATGCGGCCGAGGCCGAGGATGCCCACCCGCTTCCCGCTCACCCGGGAGGTCAGCGGGTAGGGCGCCGCACCCCACCGGCCGGCCCGTACGTACCGGTCCGCGGCGGACAGCTCGCGCATGACGTCGATCAGCGCGCCGACGGCGAGGTCGGCCACGCAGTCCGTGAGCACGTCGGGCGTGTTGCTGACGTCGATGCCGCGCGCCCTGGCACGGGCCACGTCCGTGGTCTCGTAACCGACGCCGAAGTGGACGACGGCCCCCAGCCGCGGCAGTGCGTCCATCAGGGAGTTGCCGACACCGAACCGCGCGCTGGTGACCGCGGCCACCACGTCGCCGGCCTCCTCGCGCAGGTAGGCGGCGGGATCGGGCAGTTCGTGCAGACGGACGGCGCGGTACTGCTCGGCCAGCGCCCTCTCCAGGGCGGGGAGCAGCGGGGACACCTGGAGCACGGTGCCCCGGACGGCCGGGCCGCCGGGAGAGGAGGGCCGGGACACCGGGTCACCGGGGGCGGAGGGGTGGGACACAGGGGTACTCCCGTCGGGGTTCGGGGTTCGGAAGTTGAAGGTCGGGGGTCAGGCGTTCGAGGTCCGGGGGTTCGGGGCTCGGGGGCCGGCGCCGCGCGTCCGGTGACGTCCGGGCGGGTCCGCAGGTCCGGCAGGCCCGCCGGTCCGGAGAGTGCCCGTCGGGCGACAGGCCGTGACCGTTCCGCCGCCGTCGTGGAGCCGGACCTGGCGGTCCCCGCACGTCCGGGGCCGCCGCGGCGGCGGACCGGAGAAGATCCGTCCCCGCGCATCTCTTGACGCTGCCACCGCGCCGGTTTAGCTTCGGCGTTCACAGATGCGGACCGAGTACGTAAGTGTAAACAGCTCTGGAGGTCGGCCCGAACTCGGACGCAACACCTCAGCACTCCCCCGGAGACACGCCGACGATGAAGTCCCCTGTTTCTTCCCCGCCGCCCGGACGACGGCGGCCCCGAACGACGACCACGCTGCTGTTGGCGGGCACGGTGCTGGTGTCCAGTGGCTGTGCCGTGGCCAACAGCGCCGGCGGCGACGCCGGGCGGGCCGACGGCCGCACCCTGCGCGTGGTGCTCACCCAGGAACCACCGACGCTGGAACCCTGCGAGGCCTCGCTGACCGGCACCGGCGTCGTCGTCCGCTCCAACATCACCGAGCCCCTCGTCGAACGCGACCCCGTCTCCGGCGAACTGCACCCCCTGCTCGCGACCGGGTGGAAGCAGACCGGGCCCCGCACCTGGACCTTCGACACCCGCAGCGGAGTGACCTTCCAGAACGGCGAGCCGTTCACCGCGGAGGACGCCGCCTTCTCCATCGACCGGGCGGTCAACTCCGACCTCGCCTGCAACGTCGAGGGCTACGTCTTCGGCGACGACGACCTGGAGGTGGAGGCCGTCGGCGACGACCGGCTGACCGTCACCACCGCCGAGCCCGACCCCATCCTCCCGCTGCGCCTGAGCTTCGTGGAGATCGTGCCGCGCACCACCGACACCGAGGCCAAGGTGCGCGTCCCGATCGGCACCGGCCCCTATGCCGTACGCTCCTGGCAGGCCGGGACCGCGATCTCCCTCAGCCGCCACGACGGCTACTGGGGCGAGGCGCCCGACTTCCCCCGGGCCCGCTACGTGTGGCGCAGCGACGCCAGTGTCCGGGCCGCCATGATCGACAAGGACGAGGCGGAGATCGCCGTCGCACTCGACTCGATGGAGGCGGAGAAGGACACGACCGCCGCCTATCCGAACAACGAGACGACCGCGCTGCGGCTCGACGGCCGCGAGGCACCGCTCGACGACCTGCGGGTCCGCCGGGCGATCGACCTGGCCGTCGACCGCCCGGGCATCATCGACGCCCTGCTCGGCGGACTGGCCGAACCGGCCGGACAGCTCGTGCCGCCCGGTGTGGTCGGGCACAGCGAGGAGATCGAGCCGGTCCGGCAGGACGTGGCGAAGGCCAGGGCCCTGGTGCGGGAGGCGCGGGCCGACGGCGTGCCCACCGGCCGCACCATCACCCTCGTCGCCCGCAACGGCATGTTCTCCGGGGTGTCGGAGACCGCGGAGGCCCTCCAGTACCAGATGGAGCGGATCGGGCTGAGGGTACGGGTGCGCATGGCCGACACCGCCACCCAGCTCCAGTACCAGCTGAGGCCGCTGCCCAAGGGCGTCGGGCCGATCGCCCTGCTGATCATGCATGGCAACCAGGCCGGTGACGCGGCCTTCACCGCCAGCCAGTACCTGCTCAGCGACGGCCCGCAGTCCACCTTCGGCAGCGGGGACCTCGACCGGCGCGTCGCCGACGCGGGCCTGCTGTCCGGCGGGAAGCGCCAGCAGGCGTTCGCCGACCTGCTCGCCCACCAGAACGAGACGGTGGTCCAGTACACCCACATCGCCCACATGAGCGGACTGCTCGGACTGTCACCGTCGATCCGGTACGAACCGAACTCCGCCACCGGTGACGAACTGCGCCTGGCGGAAGTCCGCCAGGCCGGGGCGGTGAAGCGCTGACATGGTCCACTTCCTGCGCAAACGCATCATCTCCAGCGCCGTTCCGCTGTTCTGCGTGGTGCTCGGCGTCTTCTTCCTGGCCCGGATGACCGGCAATCCGGTCGACCTCTACCTCCCCCTGAGCGCCACCGCCGAGCAGCGTGCGGAGTTCTCCGCCGCCCAGGGCTTCGACCTGTCGATCCCGGCACAGCTGTGGAACTACCTCGCCGACGCCGCGCGCCTGGACTTCGGGACCTCGCTGCGGACCGGGCAGCCGGCGACCGAGATGGTGCTCGACGCCTTCCCGGTCACCCTCCAGCTGGCCGGCGTGACGATGCTGCTCGCGATCACCGGGGCGTTGCTGGTCGGCAGCCTGGCCGCCTACCGGCCCAACTCCCTGGCCGACCGGTTCGCCAGCCTGCTGTCGATGACGGCCGCCAGCATCCCCGACTTCTGGTTCGCCGTCATGGGCGTGCTGGTCTTCGGGGTGAGCCTCGGATGGCTGCCGACCTCCGGCACCCTCGGCGGGCCCGAGATCTGGGTGCTGCCCATCGCCACCCTGCTGATCCGTCCCTTCGGGGTGCTGGTGCAGGTGGTCCGCGGCAGCATGGTCTCCGCGCTCTCCGCGCCCTATGTCAAGATCGCCCGCAGCAAGGGCGCCACGCCCCTGCGGGTGATCTTCGGCCACGCCCTGCGCAACGCGGTGACACCGGTCCTGACGGTGGCCGGCGACCTGACGGTGGGCCTGGTCAACGGCGCGGTGATCGTCGAGACGATCTTCGGCTGGCCCGGCATCGGCAAACTCATGATCGACTCCATCCTCCAGCGCGACTTCGCGGTCCTCCAGGCGGCCGTGCTCCTGACCGCGGTGACGATCTTCGCGCTCAACATCCTGGTCGACGTCTGCCACGCGCTGACCGACCCCCGTGTGCGGCAGGCGGTGCCGGCGTGAGCGAAGGAAGCACCATGACCCGTGAAGAACCCGCCGGCGCGGACGGCACCTCCCCCGCCCCCGCGCGCCACCGGCCGAGCTGGTGGCGGATGCTGGGCCGCGACCGCGCGGCGTCCGCCGCGGCCGTCGTCCTCGCCGTGACCACCTTGGTGGCGCTCTTCGGCCGCCTCGTCATCGGCGACCGCGCGCAGCGGCAGGACCTGGACGCCTCCCTGCGGCCGCCGTCCCTGGGCGAGGGGGTGTACGGGCTCCTCGGCACCGACGTCCTGGGACGCAGCGTGCTGGCCCGCCTGGTCGACGCCGCCGCGACGACCCTGTCCGTGGCGGTCCCGGCCGTGCTGTGCTCGCTGCTGATCGGCTCGGCCCTCGGCCTGTGGGCCGGCTACCACGGGGGCCGCCGGGAGAGCGTCGCGATGCGCGTCGCCGACGTGATCCTCAGCTTCCCCTCGCTGCTGGTCGCGGTGGTCGTGCTGTACGTCTTCTCGCCCAGCGCGCTGAACCTCGTACTGATCCTCGCGGTGGCCCGCATCCCGGTGTACCTGCGCACCGCGCGGGCGGAGGCCGCCGAGCTGCGCAGCCGCCTGTTCGTCGACGCGGCCCGCACCTTCGGCACCCCCGGCCGGGAGATCATCCGCCGGCACATCCTGCCGATCGCCCTGCCGACGCTGCTGACGGTCGCCACCCTGGACTTCTGCTTCGTCATGCTCACCGAGTCCTCCCTGAGCTTCCTCGGCATCGGCATCCAGCCCCCGGACGTCAGCTGGGGCCTGATGGTGGCCCAGGGACGGCAGTACCTGCAGACCGCCTGGTGGATCACCGTGCTCCCGGGGCTGGCCATCGTCCTGACGACGGTGTCCGCCACGGTCCTCGCCGCCTGGGCCCGTATCGCCACCGACCCGGCGCAGCGCTGGCGGCTGACGCTGCCCGTCAAGCGCCGCGGTGCCTCCGCCGCCGTACCTCCGGAGATGATCCCGTGACGACCACCGCCGTACCCGCGGCCCCCTCCGCGGACACCCCCGCCCTCGACGTCGAGGGGCTCTGCGTCGACCTGAGCACGCCCTCCGGGCGGCTGCGCGCCGTCGACGGTGTCAGCTTCAGCGTCCGCCGCGGCCGCACCCTCGCCCTGCTCGGCGAGTCGGGCTGCGGCAAGTCGATGACCGCGCTGTCGGTCGTGGGGCTGCTCGACCCGGCGGCCGAGGTGACCGGCGGCGCCGTCCGGGTCAGGGGCAGCGACACGCTGCGGATGAGCCCGGCGGAACGCCGCAAGCTCGCCGGCCCCGTCCTGTCGATCGTCTTCCAGGACGCCCTGACCGCCCTCAACCCGGTCCAGCCGGTCGGCCGGCAGATCGGCGAACCCTTCCGCATCCACCGCGGCCTGTCCCGGCGCGAGGCCCGGGAGAAGGCGATCGAGCTGATGACCCGCGTGGGCATCCCCGAGCCACGGGAGCGGGCCCGCTCCTACCCGCACCAGTTCTCCGGCGGCATGCGGCAGCGGCTGCTCATCGCGATGGCCGTCGCCCTCGACCCCGACGTGCTCATCGCCGACGAACCCACCACCGCGCTGGACGTGACCGTGCAGGCGCAGATCATGCGGCTGCTGCGGGACCTCCAGGACGAGCGGGAGATGGCCGTCGTCCTGATCACCCACGACCTGGCCGTGGTCGCCCAGCGCGCGGACGACGTCGTCGTGATGTACGCGGGCACCGTCGTCGAGGAGGGACCCGTGCGCGAGGTGTTCTCCCGGCCCCGCCACCCCTACACCCGGGGACTGCTCGACTCGGTCCCGGAACACGCCGTACGCGGGCGTCCCCTGCCCGCCGTGCCCGGCAGCCCGCCCGAGCTGAGCGCGGTGCCGTCCGGATGCGTCTTCCAGGACCGCTGCCCGCTGGTGCGCGAGCGCTGTGTGCGGGAACGGCCGCCCCTGCGCGCGTCGGGCGACGGACGCTCGGCCGCCTGCCACTTCTCCGAGGAGCTCGCCCGTGCCTGAGATCCGCTCCGGCTCCGCCACCGACGCACCCCGCGCCGACGGCCCCGAGGTGCCCCCGCCCCTGCTGGAGGTCCGCGGCGTCACCAAGACCTTCGGCGGCGGACGCCGCCGGCTGACCGCCCTGGACGGGGTGGACCTGCGGCTCGGCAAGGGCGAGACCCTCGGACTCGTCGGCGAGTCGGGGTGCGGCAAGTCCACCCTCGCCCGGGTGCTGCTCGGTCTGGAACGCCCCGACGCTGGCACGGTGCGGTTCGACGGCACCGACCCCTTCGCCCTGCGCGGCAAGGACCTGCTGGCCTGGCGCCGCCGCGTCCAGATGGTCTTCCAGGACCCCTTCGCCTCGCTCAACGCCCGCATGTCGGCCGCCGACCTGATCAGCGAGCCCTGGCGTACGCACCGGGACGTCGTGCCCGGTGCGAAGGCCCGGGAGAAACGCGTCCGCGAACTGCTGTCCCTGGTCGGGCTGCGCGACGGCGACGCCCACCGCTATCCCGACGAGTTCTCCGGCGGACAGCGCCAGCGCATCGGCATCGCCCGCGCGCTGGCCCTGGACCCCGACCTCATCGTCTGCGACGAACCGGTCTCCGCCCTGGACCTGTCGGTACAGGCCCAGGTCCTGAACGTCCTGTCGGAACTGCGCGAGCGCCTGGGGGTGGCCTACGTCTTCATCTCCCACGACCTCTCGGTGGTGCGGTACATCTCCGACCGGGTGACCGTGATGTACCTGGGCAAGGTCATCGAGCACGGCGAAACCGAGGACGTGTTCGACCGGCCTCAGCACCCCTACACGGCGGCCCTGATGTCGGCCGCCCCGGTGCTGGACGCCTCGTACGCCGGCGGTGACCGGGAGATCCAGCTGAAGGGGGAGATCCCCTCGCCCTTCGACATCCCCTCCGGCTGCCGCTTCCGCACCCGGTGCCCGCGTGCCGAGGACCTGTGCGCCGCCGAGGCGCCGCCGCTCGTCGTCCGGCGGGCGCGGGAGGCGTCCGACCCGCACACGGCGCTGTGCCACTTCCCGCTGGAGGCGGAGTCCGCGTGGGCATGAGCGGGGCGGAGTTCGCCCTGCTCTCCCTCACGGTGGGGATCGGCACGCTGCTTCAGGTGTCCATCGGCTTCGGCCTCGGCATGATCGCGGCGCCGGTGTTCGCCCTCGTCGACCCGTCCCTGGCCCCGGCGGTGGTGCTGCTGCTCGCCACCGGGGTGACGGCGGCGGTCGTGGCGCGCGAACACCGCGGGGCGGACCTGCGGGGCTGCGGCTGGGCTCTGGTGGGACGGGTGCCGGGGGTGCTGGCGGGCGCCCTCCTCGTGGCGCTGCTGCCCGCCCGGTACCTCGCGCTGCTCATCGGCGCCGTCGTGCTCGGCGGTGTCGTGCTGAGCGTCGCCGGCTTCGTTCCCCGGGAGCGGCGGTCCTCGGTGCTGCTGGCCGGCCTGGCGTCGGGGCTGATGGGCACGGCGACGTCCATCGGCGGCCCGCCGATGGCGATGGTGTGGCAGCGGCTCACCGGGGCCAGGCTGCGCGCCACGATGAGCACCTTCTTCCTCGTGGGCTCGCTGATGAGCCTGGCGGCGCTGGCGGCGACCGGTGCCGTCGGCGCGCACTCCCTGCGGCGCGGCGCGCTGCTCGCCCCCGCCGCCCTGGCGGGCCTGCTGCTCTCCCGTCCCCTGGGCCGTCACCTGGACGTGCGGCGCACCCGCGCCGTCGCCATGGCGGTGTCGGTGGCCGGCGCGACCGTGCTGGTGGTGCGGCAGTTCGTCTGAGCGGCGCTGGCGGCCCGGCGCCCGCGGCACGGGCACTCCCGGCCCGCCGTCCGTCCGCCGTCCGTCGGCGGGCTGCTCCGGACCGCCGTCGGCCGGCTCCGTCGGTGCCGGGCCGACCGGGAGGTCAGGTGGTGGTGGGCCAGGTGCGCAGCAGCACGGCGATCCTCCCGGCGGTGCAGGCGGGGTCGAGCAGCAGGTCCTTGAGGGCGACGGCGTCCTCGCGGGCGGGCTTGACGGAGATTCCCGCGGCGTCGAGGTACATCACGCCGGTCGCGGCGGCCACCGCCAGGTTGGAGCGCTCCAGCCAGCGGCACCGGCCCAGGGTGTGCACCAGGGCGGCGGCCTTGGCGTAGGGGCCGTCGTAGACGGGCTGCTCGAACAGCTCGGCCCGGTGGCGCGCGACCGCCGAGACCGGTACCCCGTAGTCGTCGGGCGCGGGGTCGTCCGCGCCGGCCGCCTCGGCGACCTGCAGGATCCAGGCGACGTCGATGTGCAGGTCCATCAGGCCGCGCGTACTCCCCCGGACGTCCGCCGGGCGTCCTCCGCCTCGTCGAAGACCGCCTGGTGGTCGGCCAGGAAGCGCGCGGCGGCCTCCACGGCGTGGGCGCGCAGGCCCCCGGCATCGTCCTGGACGAGCCGGGCGAGGTAGTCCCCGATGCTCAGCCCCAGGTCGGCGGCGCGCTTGCGCGCGAGTTCCGCGACGTCCTGATCCACGCGTGCGCCCAGTTGTGTCTTCGCCATACCCGGATGGTAACAGCTGTTACCAACCTGGCTCCAGGACGCGGCCCGGCGACCGCGCCGACGGCGCTCAGGCGCCCGGGAGGAAGAAGCAGAACGGATGGCCGTGCGGGTCGCGCAGGACCCGTACGTCCTTCTGGGGCTGGTACTCCTCCAGCGTCGCACCCAGGGCGCAGGCCCGTTCGGTCTCCGCCTCCAGATCGTCGACCCGCAGGTCCAGGTGCGCCTGCATCTGCTGGGTGCCCGGGCGCTGCGGCCACGTGGGGGCGATGTGATCGGCCTCCAGCTGGAAGCTGAGGGCGGGGCGTTCCCCGTCCGGGGCCCTCAGGCTGACCCACTCCGGCTCCCGGTCGACTTCCTGCCAGCCCAGCAGGGCCCGGTAGAAGTCGGCCAGCGCGGGAGGGTCGGGGGTACCGAGGACGAAGCCACCGAGCGTCGCAGTCATACCTACAGCTTTGCCCCGCCACCGGTTCTCACGCATCCGGGCGCCCCGCACGCCTCATTCTTTTCGCGTCGCGCTTTTCGCGTCGAGCCGGAGTCCTGCCCGCCGCCGGCCCACGGTCCGGTGCGCCGGGTCCCGGCCGGTCCTCAGGACGCGAACGGGGAGGTCCCCCCTGTGGGCGTACCGGTGGGGCGCCGTTCCCGCGGCGGTGATCACATCGCGAGACGCCCTTGCGTCATGGCCCTGACCAGGCGTTGTCTCTCACGGTGAGTACAGAACAACCCGAATCCGACACCGGCCGCACCACCGGCGACCGCTCCGCGCGCCGCGCCGTCATCGTCTTCCCCGTCCTGGTCCTCGCCGCGGGCGCCCTCGGTCTGCTGCTCCCGGGCGGTTTCACCGGCTGGGGCGAGTCGGTGCCGTATCTCCTGGGCGTGGTGATGTTCTGCATGGGCATCACGATGACCCCGCAGGACTTCCGCGGAGTCGTCCGGCGGCCCTGGGCGGTGGCCCTCGGGCTGGTCGCACACTACGTGATCATGCCGGGGCTCGGCTGGGCCGTCGCCCATCTGCTGCAGCTCCCCCCGCAGCTCGCGGCGGGCGTCATCCTCGTCGGCTGCGCCCCCAGCGGCACCGCCTCCAACGTGGTCACGTACCTGGCCCGCGGTGACGTCGCGCTGTCCGTCTCCGTGGCCACCGTCTCCACGCTCGTGGCCCCGCTGGTCACCCCGCCGCTGACCCTGCTGCTGGCGGGCGAGTACCTGCCCGTCGACGCCGGCTCCATGGTCACCGACATCCTCAAGACCGTACTGCTGCCGGTCGTCGCGGGCCTGGCCGTACGGCTCCTGGCGGGCCGCCACGTGGAGCGGGCCCTGCCGGCGCTGCCCTGGCTGTCCGCCGTGACCATCGGTGTGATCGTGACCGTGGTCGTGGCGGGCAGCGCCGACGCCATCAGGTCGGCCGCGCTGCTGGTGTTCGTCGCCGTCGTGCTGCACAACGGTCTCGGCCTGGCCCTGGGCTACGGCGCGGGACGGCTCAGCCGGTTGGGCGAACCCGCGAGCCGCGCCATGGCCTTCGAGGTCGGTATGCAGAACTCGGGGCTGGCCGCCTCACTGGCCACCGCCCACTTCAGCCCGCTGGCCGCGCTCCCCGCCGCGGTCTTCTCCGTCTGGCACAACATCTCCGGCGCCCTCGCCGCCGCCTGGCTGTCACGCCGGGCACGCTGACCCCGCGGCCGGCCCGGCGGACCGTGGACGCCCCGGACCGGTCCGGGCGCCGTCAGTGTTCCGCCGCGGGCCCGGGCCCGGTCACAGGGTGCGCTCCAGGCGGTCCGCCACCGCCTTCACGAAGCCCGCGGGGTCGGCCGGGCGGCCCCCCTCCGCCAGGACGGCCAGGGTGTGGAGCAGTTCGGCGGTCTCGGTGAGGCCGGAGCGGTCCTCGCGCTCCTTGTACGCCTGGTTCAGGCCCTTCACCAGCCCGTGGCCGGGGTTGAGTTCGAGGATGCGCTTGGTGCGGGGCACCTCCTGGCCCATGGCCCGGTACATGTTCTCCAGCGCCGGGGTCATGTCATGGGCGTCCGCGACGACACAGGCCGGCGACACCGTCAGCCGCGTCGACAGCCGGACCTCCTTGACGTCCTCGGCCAGCTGCTCCTTCACCCAGCCGAGCAGCTCCGCGAACTCCTCGGCCTGCTGCTCCCGTTCGCTCTCGGACTTCTCGTCCCCCTGCGCACCCAGGTCGATCTCCCCCTTGGCGATCGACTGCAGGCGCTTGCCCTCGAACTCGCCCACCGCGTCCACCCACACCTCGTCGACGGGGTCCGTGAGCAGCAGCACCTCGATGCCGCGGTCCCGGAACGCCTCCATGTGCGGCGAGTTGTCGATGCTCTGCCGGGACTCACCGGTGATGTAGTAGATCTCCTCCTGGCCGTCCCGCATGCGCTCCACGTACTGTGCGAGCGTCGTCGTCCCGTCCTCGCCGTGCGTCGTCGCGAACGACGACACCGCGAGGAGGGCGTCGCGGTTGTCGGAGTCGGTGATCAGCCCTTCCTTCAGCACCGCGCCGAACTCCCGCCAGAACGTGGTGTAGCGCTCGGTGTCACCGGCCATCATGCTCTTGACCGACGACAGCACCTTCTTCGTCAGCCGCCGCTGCATCATCCGGATGTGCCGGTCCTGCTGGAGGATCTCGCGGGACACGTTCAGCGAGAGGTCCTGCGCGTCGACCACGCCCTTGACGAACCGGAGGTACGGCGGCAGCAGCGCCTCGCAGTCGTCCATGATGAACACGCGCTTCACATACAGCTGCAGCCCCCGCTTGAAGTCCTGGGTGAACAGGTCCTGCGGGGCGTGCGACGGGACGAAGAGCAGCGCCTGGTACTCGAACGTCCCCTCGGCCTGCAGCGGGACGGTCTCCAGCGGCTCGCGCCAGTCGTGGCTGATGTGCTTGTACAGCTCGTGGTACTCGTCCTCGGACACCTCGTCGCGCGAGCGCGCCCACAGCGCCTTCATCGAGTTCAGCGTCTCGGGCCCGGCCGGCTCCCCGTCCTCGCCGTCCGGCCGGCCGACCAGCCGGACCGGCCAGGTGATGAAGTCCGAGTAGCGCTTGACCACCTCCCTGATCTTCCACTCGGAGGTGTAGTCGTGCAGCTGGTTCTCGGGGTCGGCCGGCTTGAGGTGCAGCGTGACCGAGGTGCCCTGCGGCGCGTCGTCAGCCTCCTCCAGGGTGTACGTGCCCTCACCGCGGGACGTCCAGCGGGTGCCCTTCGCCTCCCCCGCGCGCCGGGTCAGCAGGGTGACCTCGTCCGCCACCATGAAGCCGGAGTAGAAGCCGACGCCGAACTGCCCGATCAGCCCTTCGGCCCCGGCGTCGTCCTGCGCCTTCCGCAGCTCCCGCAGGAATTCGGCGGTGCCCGAGTTGGCGATCGTGCCGATGAGCTGCCCGACCTCGTCGTACGACATCCCGATGCCGTTGTCCCGCACCGTCAGGGTACGGGCGTCCGGGTCGGCCTCCAGCTCGATGTGCAGGTCGGAGACGTCCGCGTCGAGCGAGTCGTCCCGCAGCGCGGCCAGACGCAGCTTGTCCAGCGCGTCGGAGGCGTTGGAGACGAGTTCACGAAGGAAGACGTCCTTGTTCGAGTAGATGGAATGGATCATCAGCTGGAGCAGCTGACGGGCCTCTACCTGGAACTCAAACGTTTCAGCCGGCATGGTTCGCGCATACCTCACTAGTCCGTGGATCACCGATGGCTTGCGCCGCCACTTTAATAAAGAAGACCGCGTTCCGTGACCAGTCACCCGGTCCGGGCGGTGGGCGTACCGGCGTCACGTCCCGCGTAGCCTCTTCCCGTGTCCGCGCCCCGTCTGCACCGTGTCGCCGTCCTCGTGCTGGAGGGCGCGAAGCCGCTCGACGTCGGCATCCCCGCGCAGGTCTTCACGACCCGCGCGAGCATGCCGTACGAGGTGCGGGTGTGCGGGGCGGCCCCCGGCCCCGTGACCGGCGGCGACGGCCTCGCGTACCACGTCGCCCACGGTCTCGACGCGCTGGTGTGGGCCGACGTGGTCTTCGTCCCCGGCTACCGGTTCCCCGACCGCGACGACCCGCCGCCGGCCGTCGTCGAGGCGCTGACCGCCGCCCACGACCGGGGCGCGCGGCTCGCCGCCATCTCCACGGGCGCCTTCGCGCTCGCCGCCACGGGCCTGCTCGACGGCAGGCGCGCCACGACGCACTGGCACTACACGCGGGCGCTCGCGGCCCGGCACCCGCTCGTCCGGGTCGACGAGAACGTGCTGTTCGTCGACGAGGGCAGCGTGCTCACCTCGGCCGGCGCCGCCTCGGGCATCGACCTGTGCCTGCACATCCTGCGCGGCGACCTCGGCGTGGCCGCGTCCAACCACGCGGCCCGGCGCCTGGTCGCGGCCCCCTACCGCAGCGGCGGCCAGGCCCAGTACGTGCCGCGCAGCGTCCCCGAACCGCTCGGCGAGCGGTTCGCCGCCACCCGCGAGTGGGCGCTGCACCGGCTGGGCGAGCCCCTCACCCTCGACGTACTGGCGCGGCAGGCGGGGGTCTCGCCGCGCACGTTCTCCCGGCGCTTCGTCGAGGAGACCGGCTGCACGCCGATGCAGTGGGTGATGCGCGCCCGTATCGACCTGGCCCGTGAACTGCTCGAACGCTCACAGCGCAGCGTCGAGCGGATAGCCGCCGACATCGGGCTCGGCACCGGCGCCAACCTGCGTCTGCACTTCCGGCGCATCCTGGGCACCACGCCCGGCGAGTACCGGCGCACCTTCACCCGGGGCGGGTGACCCGCCCGGCACCGGGTGGCGGGATCCTTGTGAACCATGGCGATCCCGCCACTGTCAGCGGTTGCGGCCGCGGGCGAACCTGGTGGCGAAGGGAAGGGATCTCACTCATGACTCGCATCGCCATCAACGGATTCGGCCGCATCGGACGCAATGTGCTGCGCGCGCTGCTGGAGCGCGACAGCGCCCTGGAGGTCGTCGCCGTCAACGACCTGACGGAGCCCGCCGCCCTCGCCCGGCTGCTCGCCTACGACAGCACGGCCGGCCGGCTCGGGCGCCCGGTGACCGTCGACGGGGGCGCCCTCGTCGTCGACGGCCGCCGGATCACGGTACTGGCCGAGCGCGAACCGGCGCGGCTGCCGTGGGCCCGGCTCGGCGTGGACGTCGTCCTGGAGGCCACCGGCCGCTTCACCGCGGCCGGGGCCGCCCGGGCCCACCTCGACGCGGGCGCGAAGAAGGTGCTCGTCAGCGCGCCGTCGGACGGCGCCGACGTCACGCTCGCGTTCGGGGTCAACACCGACGCCTACGACCCGGCCGCGCACACGATCGTGTCGAGCGCGTCCTGCACCACCAACGCGCTCGCGCCGCTGGCCGCCGTCCTCGACGAACTCGCCGGTATCGAGCACGGGTTCATGACGACGGTGCACGCCTACACGCAGGAGCAGAACCTCCAGGACGGTCCGCACCGCGACCCCCGTCGCGCCCGGGCCGCCGGCGTCAACATCGTGCCGACCACGACCGGCGCCGCCAAGGCGATCGGCCTCGTGCTGCCGGGCCTCGACGGCAGGCTGTCGGGCGACTCGATCCGCGTACCGGTGCCGGTGGGCTCGATCGTCGAGCTCAACACGACCGTCGCCCGCGACGTGACGCGCGACGACGTGCTGGCGGCGTACCGCGCCGCGGCGCGGGGGCCGCTCGCCGGCGTCCTGGAGTACTCGGAGGACCCGCTCGTGTCGTCCGACATCACGGGCAACCCCGCCTCGTCGATCTTCGACTCGGCCCTCACCCGCGTCGACGGCCGCCACGTCAAGGTGGTCGCCTGGTACGACAACGAGTGGGGCTTCTCGAACCGCGTGATCGACACGCTCGAACTGCTCACCCGCTGACCGGTCGCCGGGGGTCCCGCCCCCGGCGGGCGGTGGCCAGACGTCCGGCGCAGGGCTGTTCGACGTATCTGTGCAGCAGCCAGGCGAAGGCCACCGTCAGCGGCAGGGCCACGGCCGCGGTCAGGACGGGCAGGGCGGTGCCGACGGCGAGGTACAGGGACGCGATGACCAGCGAGTTCCCCTGGCAGAGGGGGTGGGAGATCCTTCCCAGGAAGAGCAGCGGCGGGCTCCTCAGGTACGAGGGTCCGCCCGTCAGGTCGGCGGCCGCGGCGGCCCGGAGGAGCAGCGCGAGGGGTACCACGGTGACGGCCGCCAGGGAGAACACCTGGGGAAGCAGGCACCACCCCGCCACCACGGCGGCGCCCAGCACGGCGGCGGCCGTGCCGACGCCCGTCCGGGGCGCGTGGCCGGTACGGGGCAGGCGGGTCAGCAGCATGCCCAGGACGAACTCCGGCAGCCGGGCCGGCGGGAACGAGTAGACGGTCCACAGCTGGGCCCGCGACATGGTGAAGGGCGCCTGGGGCAGCGGCGCCCCGCCGGGGACCACCGTATGGGCGAACGCGGCCACCGCCCAGGTCGCCGCGACCGCGCACCCGGCGGCGGGCAGCAGCAGGGACCGGGGGATCCTCCTGACCGCGGCCCACAGCGCCGGGAAGAGGGCGTAGAAGAACACCTCGCACGCCAGGGGCCAGGACGAGCCGTTCCCGCCGAGGACGTACCGGAAGTCGGGCAGCCACGCCTGCACCAGGAACGCGCTCGGCAGTGCGGAGACGACGGTCGCGCGGGCGGTGGCCGGGGCGGTGAGCACGAGTCCGGTGACGACGGCCAGCGACAGCACCAGATGCACCGGGTAGAGCCGGATCAGGCGCCGTCGCCAGAAGACCGGCCGCGGTTCCGGGCCCGCCCGGTGGGCGGAGCGGGCCAGGAGGTAGCCGCTCAGGACGAAGAAGAACGACACGCTGGGCGGGCCGACGGCCACCAGCAGACCGGGGGGCGAGCGGTCCGCGCAGCCCAGCACCACCGCGTGGAAGCAGAAGACGCCCAGCGCGGCGACCGCTCGCAGACCGGTGAGCGACGGCAGGTGGGTGCCGGTGGCCGCGGTGCTCGCGGAGATCATGTCCGGGTCCTCCGTCTCGGGACGTGCACCCCCGCCGCCCTCCTACGCGGCGCCGGTGCGGCGCCGGTAGCGCATGCGGCACGGGCCGCTCAGTCCGCGCGGGGCCAGGCCGGTGACCGGGACCGGTGTGTCGAGGAGTTCCATGTGGAAGTGCTGCAGCAGGAGGGTGACGAGGACCTTGGTCTCCAGGCGGGCGAAGCGCTGGCCCAGGCAGCGGTGGATGCCCGCGCCGAAGCCGAGGAGCCGCTGGACGGCCTGGGGGTCCTCGGCGTAGCGCCCGGGGCGGAACGCCTCGGGGTCGGGGAACTCCTCGGGCAGCCGGTGGATGAGGTAGGGGGAGGTGAGGACCATCGTGCCGCGCGGGACGCGGCAGGTGCCGATGTGCAGGTCGTGCAGGGCCCTGCGGGCGATGAGGATGGCCAGGGGGTGCAGCCGCTCCGATTCGTAGAGCAGGTGGTCCAGCCCGGTGAGGCGGTGCAGGCCCTCCGTGGTGAGCGCGGCGCCCGGGGCGAGGTGCCGCTGCTCGGCCAGGAGACCGGCCTGGTGCTCGGGGTGGGCCAGCAGGTCCGCCATCGCCCAGGCCAGTTGTCCCGAGGTGGTCTCGCGGGCGGCCCAGACCAGTCCCAGGGCCTGGGGGACGGTGGAGCTGTCCGGCACCCGCCTGCCGTCGGGGTAGTGGCTCTCGCACAGGGACTGGAGGAAGTCCGTCCCGGGGCGGGGGTGCGCGCGGCGCTGGGCCAGGCAGCGGCGGATCACGACGTGCAGGTCCCGGCGGGCGGTGCGGCTGCGCAGTGCCCGGGTGGGACGCATCCACGGCGGCAGCAGGAAGCTGACGTTGGCGGAGAACTCCTCGAAGGTGGCGAGGGTGCCGGCGAGGTGGTGGCCGAGGTCGGGTCCGAAGAAGGTGTCGGCGATGATCCGCAGATTGAGTTCGGCGCAGGTGCCCACGATGTCCAGCTCGCCCGCCTCACCCATGCGCCGGACCAGCTGCCGGGTGTGGCTTTCCATGATCGTGAGGTAGTCGTGGAGGGCGGCGCCGCGGAAGACCGGCACGTACAGGGCCCGCTGCCGCTGGTACTCGGGGGTCTCGGCCATGAAGTAGAAGTCGTTGCCGAACATCGTCTTCAGGAAGGGGTAGGAGGCGGCGATCGACAGTGTCTCCTCCGGCAGGCCGACGATCTCCTTGCGGTGTTCGGGGTCCAGCATGACCAGGGTGGGGACGTTGGCCAGGCGGAGCCCGAACAGCCGCCCGTGTTCGGCGTAGCCGCGGCGCAGGACGCTGGTCGCGTCGCGCATGAAGGCGGGCAGGTGCCCGAGTGCCGGCAGGGCGCCCGAGACCAGCGGGACGGCGCCGCGGCCCGTGGGCACGGTGCCGGGCCCAGCGACTTTCTGCGGGGTGGCGTGGTGCGACCGTGCCATGGCGGGTCCTGTCTCGGTTGTCTGCGGTGGGGGGCGGTGCCGGCTGCTAGGCGGCACCGGGCTTCGTCGCCTTCAGGTAGCGGCCCAGGGCGCTGAGGGGGAACAGCAGCCGGTACAGGTGGTAGTTCAGCGGCAGGTCGCCGGGGAAGCCGGTGCCGGTGTACTCCGGCTCGTCCCAGGTCCCGTCCTCGCGCTGGGTGGCGGCCAGGCGACGCACCCCGGCGGTCACGGCGTCGCTGTCGTGTTCACCCGCGGCGAGCAGGCCCAGCAGTGCCCATGCCGTCTGGGACGCCGTGGAGGGGCCGCGGCCCCTCCAGGCCGGGTCGGTGTAGGACTCCCACTTCTCCCCCCAGCCCCCGTCCGGGTTCTGGTGGTCGGTCAGCCAGCGGACCGCCCGCCGGACCGCCGGATGGCCGGCCGGGACGCCCGCGGCGACGAGCGCCGGCACGACGGTGCCGGTGCCGTACACGTGGTTGACTCCCCAACGGCCGTACCACGAGCCGTCCGGCTCCTGCTCGGCGAGGAGCCAGCCGACGCCCGTACGGGTGGCCGGGTGGTCCGCCATGCCGACGGCGGCGAGCATCTCCACCACGTGGGCGGTCACGTCGGCCGACGGCGGATCGGTGACCTCGCCGAAGTCGCAGAACGGCAGCCTGGCGGCGAGCGTGCTGACGTTGTCCGCGTCGTAGGCGCCCCAGCCGCCGCCCCTGGACTGCATACCGATGTTCCAGGCCACGGCCCGGTCGACGGCCGCGGTCAGGCGGGCCTGGTCGGGGTGGCGCAACCGGGCGAGGGCGAGGACCACTTCGGCGGTGTCGTCGGTGTCGGGGTAGTTGCGGTTGTGGAAGCCGAACGCCCAGCCGCCCGGCGCGAGGCGGGGGCGGCGGACGGACCAGTCGCCCTGTGTGGTGACCTCCCGTTCCAGCAGCCAGTCGGCGGCCCCGATCAGTGCCGGGTGGTCGGGGGCCAGGCCGTTGTCGGCCAGGGCGGTGACGGCCAGGCAGGTGTCCCACACGGGGGACTGGCAGGACTCCACCCAGCGCCGGCCGTCCGGGGTGTGCACGAGGAACGCGTCGGCGGCTTTGAGGGCCGCGCGCAGCACGGGGTGGTTCAGGCTGAAGCCGCACAGCCGCAGCGCGATGATCGAGTAGACCAGGGGCGGCTGGATGCCGTTGAAGCAGCCGTCGGCCTCCTGGCGCCGGATGATCCAGGCGGTGGCCGTACGGATCGCCGCGCGGCGCAGCACGGGCGGGGCGACGGTGCGCCACCGGTGGAGCAGACGGTCCAGGCGCTGGAAGCCGCCCTCCCAGGACATCGGCGGGCTCCTGCGGACGGCGGGGTTGGGGCGCGCGGGGTCGGTGTGCAGCTCGTCGAGGGTGAACGGGGCGGGAACCGTGGGACGGTGGGCGCAGACGATCGTCAGGGGGACGATCGCCTGACGGGCCCAGCAGCTGAAGGAGTAGATGTTCAGCGGCGCCCACTTGGGCAGGTAGATCAGTTCCGGCGGGAGTTCGGGCAGGTCCTCCCACTTCCACCAGCCGAACAGGGCCAGCCAGATGCGGGTGAACGTACGGGAACGGGCGACGCCCCCCTGGGCACGGATCCAGGCGGCGGCGCGCGCCATGTGCGGCGCCAGCGGGTCGTCGCCGTCGAGACGCAGGCCGATGTACCCCTCGATGGTGGTGGACAGGTCCGCCGCGCCGCCGGGAGAAACGCTCCAGGTCCCGTCGGAACGCTGCTTGGAGCGGATCCAGGCGGCCGTGGCGCGTGTCTGTTCGGCGGTGCGGATGCCGAGGAACTCGCGCAGCAGCAGATCCTCGGTGTCCATCGTGACGTTCGTCTCGAAGTCGCCCTTCCACCAGCCGCCCGGTTGCTGGAGGGACAGCAGGTGGTCCGTGGCGCGGGCGGCGGCACGGGTCGCGTCCCGTACGGCGTCCCGGCCGTCCGGGACGCCGGTGACGGTGCCCACGACGGGCGGCACCCGGTGAGCCGGTTTGGTGCCTGCGAGGACCGATTCGGCCTGATGAGGCTGCATCGATACGTCACATCCTCGTGATTCGTCATACCAACATATGGAGGTTCTCCGCCCACCGGACGTGCACCGCGGGCAGCGCCGCGACACCGTTGCGCCGTGGCGGATCCCCGCGGGGGCGGGCCACGCACACTTCGACGGCAACTCTAAGCTACCGAACGGGTGCGTAGCGTACACACTCAGTCCATCGGGGTACCACCGCGGACGTACCGGGGTGTGACGGCCCGCCCCGGTACGGCGCGGCGGCGGGACCGGTGGAACGGGCACGGCGGGGCGGTCACGGGCCGGCCGGGCGGTTCGGCGGGGAGCGTGGCGCGACACGGCGGCATTGGGCCGGACGGCGGAACGGCGCTCTCGCGCAGGGGCCGGCGCGGGGCGCGGGTACATCGGTGGTGCGCGCGGGGCCGGTTCCCGGCGACAGCGGCACGAGCAGGAGCAGGAGCAGCAGGAGCAACGGCGGTGACGAAACGCGTCGGGCCCCCGGACACGTGGTCCGGGGGCCCGACGGTGTTCAGCCGTGTCAGGCGGGGGTGATGTTCTCCGCCTGCGGGCCCTTCTGGCCCTGCGTGACGTCGAAGTTCACGACCTGGCCCTCCTGGAGCTCACGGAAGCCGGAGGCGTTGATGTTGGAGTAGTGGGCGAAGACGTCCGGGCCCCCGCCCTCCTGCTCGATGAAGCCGAAGCCCTTTTCGGCGTTGAACCACTTGACAGTTCCCCTGGCCATGCTGGTGCCTTTCCAGTCGCTTTCGGACCCGCACCGCGCGGGCCCGGAGGTGATCGCCCTGGTCCTGCACTGCACAGCAAAATACCCGCACCGGAGCGCGGGCAGGTACTGCGAACCACGACATCTGGGGATGACGCTACACGGCGGGACCGGCTTCCACCAGAGAGCAACGGTCGTGATCCGTATCGCGTTTGCGCGGCCGGGCCCGTCCGGCCGCACGCCGGACGGGCCTGCTCCCGCGTCTCAGCCGAACCGCAGGACACGCGGGGCGAAGGTGCCCTCGGGTCCGGTGGCCCTGCCGACCGACCACACCTCCGCCGTGCCGGGCACCGGCGCCAGTTGCAGCCCCTGGGAGTCGCCCTCCCCGGCGACCGCCGGTTCGTCGTACCCGGTGAACGACTCCCCGTCCCAGGCGAGGAAGTCCGGACCGGGTACGAGCGGCGAAGGGCTGCCCGGCGGCCCCCACTTCAGGGAGCGGGCCACCGCGACCCAGCCCAGCGCGCCGGACGGGGCGGGTGCCAGTGAGGTGATCCCGCCGAAGTCGGTGGGCGGGGTCACCCGGTTCCACGTCTGCCCGTCCCAGCGCATCAGCAGCGGCGGAATCGGCCGGCCCGGCGGACCGCCGATGAACCCGGCCGTGCCGCCCGCCCACACCTCCGTCGGCGAGACCGCCAGCACACTGCCCACGGCCGACCGCGGGAAGCCGTTCACGACCGTCTGCTGCCACGCCTGCCCGTCCCAGTGCGACACGGCCGCGCCCGCGTCGGTGGCGCCCGCGGCCCAGACGTCGTCGGCGGCCAGGATGTGCAGGCCGTACACGATGCCCGGCGGGACCGGCAGCTCCCGCCATTCGCGGCCGTCCCGGCGCAGCAGTACCTGCGCGCCGTCCCGCGAGCCGATCAGCCAGGTCTCCCCGCCACCGGCGACCACCCTGGTCAGCGCCACGCCGGACGGTGGCCGGCTCTCGGACCAGGCGCCGCCGTCGAAGCGGAGCAGGCGCGCGCCGCCCGCCGTGTCGCGGCCGACCGCCCAGACCTCGGCCGGTGAGGCCGCGGCGACCGACAGCAGCTCTCCCTGCCAGCCGATCCCGGGCAGACTCCGGTGCTGCCAGGCGGACCCGTCCCAGTCCAGCACCAGCGGGAAGCCCGGCGCCTGGCGGCCGACGGCGTCGGTGCCCACCGCCCATGCCCGGTCCGGCCCGAGCGCCGCGGCCTCGTTCAGTGCGGCCTGCGGACGTACCTGTGCCGGGACCGGGACGTGCTGCCAGGACGCGGTGTCCGCCGTGGCCGGCGTCAGGAGGGCCAGGAGGACCATGACGGCGGCGAGGGCCGTGACGAGAAGTCGGCGTGTCATGGTCAGCCTCCCAGCCGCTCGCTCATCAGGTTCGGCTTCGAGCCGTAGATCTCGGCGGTCCCGAAGGACAGCAGCGAGGTCCCGGCCCTGGCCAGTGCACGCGGTCTGACGTCGATCGCGTTCGTGCGCTCCGGACCGTGCGAGAAGGTGGCGCGCGAGCCGTCCACCCGTGCGTACCTCGACCGGAACGCCTGCTCGCTGCGCACCGGCAGCCACAGCGCGCCGTCCGGGCCGCGCACCATGGCCTCCGTGGAGGTGTCGCCCAGCGGTGGGTGGGTGGTGCGCCAGCCGTGTCCGTTCCAGGTCATCAGATAGGTGCGGGCGACTCCGTCGGTGTACCGGCTGCCGCCGACCGTGACCCGGCCGGACGGCTCCGGCAGGATCGTGTGCACGTTGCTGTCCGGCGGCAGCGGTACCTCCGCGTCCCGCCACGCCCTGCCGTCCCAGCGCAGGACGGCGGTCCCGGTGTCGGTGTCCGCCCAGGCCCAGGCGTCGGTGGCGGTACGCGCGGCGATCCCCATCAGGTAGAGCACGCCGTCGGGGACGGACCGCGCGGTCCAGCCGGAACCGTCGTGGTGGAGCACCTTCGGCCCGGTGTCGTCCTCCCCGACCACCCACGCGGCGCCCGGCACCGCGGCGAAGTCCTGGTGGGTCCGCAGGGTCTGCGGCAGCGGGACGGTGCTCCACCCTCCCGCCGACCGGCGCAGGATCTCCCCCTCCCCGGCGCGGTTGCGGAGGATCCACACCTCCTCGCCGACGAACTGCGCCTCGCGGAGCCAGCCCGGCTCGGTGGCACCGGGGAAGGTGGTGTCCCGGCTCCATGCCGTACCGTCCCACCGGTGCAGCATCGGCCGCAGTCCGTCGGCGGTCTGCTCGTACCCGGTCGCCCACGCCTCCCCGGGCCCGCGGGCGGCCAGATCGGACACGGTCACCGGCGGGGAGGCCGCCGGCACGGGCAGCGCCGACCACGTCGGCGGCGCGGCCGCGGCCGGCTGGACCAGCGTGGCACAGGCGATCACAAGACACACGGCGACCGTACGGAGACTGTTCACACGGGCCCCCCGAGTACGTGAAGGCCGCACAGCCTATGAGCATGCACATGTCCGTGAATAGACGGCATCCGGCCGACTGCGGCCGACCGCCCGGACCGCTTCCGCGACGAGGCGGCACAGGGGACGGGTGCCGGGCACCGCACGCGCACGACCGCGTACTTCGCCTTCGACGAGAACGAGGAGCTCGTCGCCGAACGGATCCACTTCGACCAGCCGACCGCCCGCGAGCAGCTGCTCGCGGGCGTGGGCAGGCGCAGGCCGAGCGGCCCGCTCAAGCCGGCCCGCATCGTCAGGGGGGTCCTGTCCACGGCCGGCGGAGCACCCGGCCCGCGGCTCCTCGACACGACCCCGCCCGACTTCGTGAGGTGACGTGGGGCTGCCCGGCCGGGTCAGGTGTTCAGCGCCGCGAGCACCATGGCCCTGGCCTCCTCCTGGATCCGGTGCAGGTGGTCCGGGCCCAGGAAGGACTCCGCGTAGATCTTGTAGACGTCCTCGGTGCCCGAGGGCCGGGCCGCGAACCAGGCGTTCTCGGTCGCGACCTTGACCCCGCCGAGGGCGGCGCCGTTGCCGGGGGCCTCGGTGAGGACCGCGGTGACCGGCTCGCCCGCGAGGGTGTCGGCGGTGACCTGACGCGGGGACAAACCGGCCAGCAGCGCCTTCTCCTCGCGGGAGGCCGGGGCGTCGACGCGCGCGTAGGCGGGGGCGCCGAAGCGCTCGGTGAGCCGCGCGTAGTGCTCGGAGGGCGTCCTGCCGGTGACGGCCGTGATCTCGGAGGCGAGCAGGGCCAGGGTGATGCCGTCCTTGTCCGTGGTCCACACCGAGCCGTCGCGGCGCAGGAAGGACGCGCCCGCCGACTCCTCGCCGCCGAAGCCGAGCGTCGCGTCGGACAGGCCGTCCACGAACCACTTGAATCCGACGGGGACCTCGACCAGCGGCCGGCCCACGTCCGCCGCGACCCGGTCGATCATGCCGGACGACACCAGGGTCTTGCCGATCCCGGCACCCTGGGGCCACCGCTCCCGGTGCGAGAACAGGTAGGAGATCGCCACGGCCAGGTAGTGGTTGGGGTTCATCAGGCCCCCGTCCGGCGTGACGATGCCGTGCCGGTCGGCGTCGGCGTCGTTGCCGGTGGCGATGTCGAACCGGTCGCGCTGCTCGATGAGCGAGGCCATGGCGTACGGCGAGGAGCAGTCCATGCGGATCTTGCCGTCCCAGTCCAGCGTCATGAAGCGCCAGGTGGGGTCGGCGAGCGGGTTGACCACCGTCAGGTCGAGCCGGTGCTGTTCGGCGATCCGGCCCCAGTAGGCGACGGAGGCGCCGCCGAGCGGATCGGCGCCGATGCGCACGCCCGCGGCCCGGATCGCGTCCAGGTCCAGCACGTTCGGCAGGTCGGCCACGTAGGCGCCGAGGAAGTCGTGGCGGCCGGTGCCGGGCGCGGCCAGGGCACGGGCGTAGGGGATGCGCCGTACGTCCTTCAGGCCGCCGGCGATGATCTCGTTGGCGCGGTCCTGGATCCAGGAGGTCGCCTCGGAGCCGGCCGGGCCGCCGTTCGGCGGGTTGTACTTGAACCCTCCGTCGGCGGGCGGGTTGTGCGAGGGGGTGACGACCACGCCGTCGGCAAGGCCGGACGTGCGGTCGCGGTTGTGGGTGAGGATGGCGTGCGAGACCGCCGGGGTCGGCGTGTAGCCGTCGCCCTGGTCGAGGAGGACGGTCACGTCGTTGGCGGCGAACACCTCCAGTGCCGTGATCCGCGCGGGCTCCGACAGGGCGTGGGTGTCGGCGCCGAGGAACAGCGGGCCGTCGGTGCCCCGGGCGGCGCGGTATTCGCAGATGGCCTGGCTGGTGGCCGCGATGTGGTCCTCGTTGAACGCCGTCGCGAGGGACGAGCCGCGGTGCCCCGAGGTGCCGAACGCCACCCGCTGCCCGGGCTCGGCCGGATCGGGGTGCAGCGCGTAGTACGCCGTGACCAGGCGGGCCACGTCCACGAGGTCCCCGGGCCCGGCGACCTGCCCCGCTCGCGCATCCTGCATGTCCCGCTCCTCCGCAAGGTCGATCATTGGGTACGGCCTCATTCTCCCCTGCCCGGTCCGCCGCGTCGTGAACCCGGCGGTCGCCGCGGCACGCGGGCGGGCGGCGGGCGGGCGGGTGGCCCGGACCCCGGCACGGGACCGGGCCGCTCCCGATACGGGCCGGGCCGCTCCCGGTGTGCGGGAGCGGCCCGGCCGGGGGCACCTACGCCCGGGGGGAACCGACGAGCCGGTCCCGCTCCTCGTGCGGTGCGTGCAGTTCCTCCCGCTCCAGGTCCGTGCCCTCGGTGTCGACGTTCGGGAGCAGCCGGTCCAGCCGGCGGGGTATCCACCAACTGGCCTCGCCCAGGAGCTGCAGGGCCGCGGGTACCAGCATCATGCGGACCACGAGTGCGTCGACCAGGACCCCGACGGTCAGGGCCAGTCCGACGGACGCGACCATCGCGTCGCCGCCGCTGAAGGCGAAGCCCGCGAACACCGCCGCCATGATGGTGGCCGCCGCGACGACCACGGGCGATGCCTGCCCGAATCCCCGCAGTACGGCCGCCCGGGTGTGCAGTCCGTTGCGGTGCGCCTCGTGCATGCGGGAGACCAGGAACACCTGGTAGTCCATGGCGAGGCCGAACAGCACGCCCACCACGATGAGGGGCATCAGGCTGGCCAGCGGCCGGGCCTCGTCCAGGCCGACCAGGGCGCCCGCCCAGCCCCACTGGAAGACCGCCACCGTCACCCCGAGGCCCGCGGCGAAGGACATCAGGAACCCGAACGTGGCCAGCAGCGGCACGACGACGGACCGGAAGACGAGGGTGAGCAGGAGCAGTGAGAGCCCGACCACGGCGATCAGGTAGACGACGAGGCCGGAGGAGAGCTGTGCGTTGACGTCCACGTCGACCGCGGTCTGACCGGTCACCGAGACCTTCGCGTCCTTCACGTCGTCCATCGCGGTGCGCAGGGAGTTCACGAGATCGCCGGTGCGGGTGTCGGCCGGGCCGTGCTCGGGCGTGACCGCCAGGAAGGCGACGTCCGCACTTTCGGCGGGCTGGACGGGACTGATGTCGACCACGCCGTCCACCGCGGCGATCCTCTTCGACGTGGCGGCGGCGGTACCGGCTGCTTCCGGGCCCTCGAAGAGCACGATCAGGGGATTCTGCTCACCGGCTCCGAAGGCGTCGCTGACGGTGTCGTAGGCCGCGCGCTGGGAACTGGCCGGGTCCGCGCCGCCCGGGGGGTCGAGTTCGGTCTTGAGCGAGAGAGCCGGCAGCGCGAGCAGGACGACGGTGACCGTGGCACCCAGGATGGTCAGGACGGGCCGGTCGACCACCAGCCGGGCCCAGCGGCCCAGCAGGCCGGACCCGGACCCGTCCTCGGAGGGCCCCGTGGCCGCCGCCCTGCCGAAGGCGACTGCGTCGGCGTCGTCGGCGGCCGCGGCGTCGGCAGCGGCGGTCCGGCGTTCCCTGCGGGGCAGGGCCTTGTGGCCCAGGGTCTTCAGCACGGCCGGTACGACGGTGAGCGAGGCGGCCACGGCCACGATCACCGCGATCGCGGCGCCCAGTCCCATCTCGGTGATGAACGCGATCCGCACGACCGACAGACCCGCCAGGGCGATGACCACGGTGGTTCCCGCCACCACCACGGATGTGCCGGCCGTGCCCGCGGCCCGCGCCACGGCGGCGTCGACGTCCGCGCCGCGCCGGAGCTCGTCGCGGAACCGCGAGATGATCAGGAGGGCGTAGTCGATACCGACCGCCAGACCCAGCATCAGCGCGAGGATGAGCGTGGTGGACTGGATGCCCTCGCCGACCGACGACCACGCGAGGACGCCCACGATACCCACGACGACGCCGCCCAGCGCGGTCAGCATGTTCGCGCCGGCCGCGGCCAGCGAACCGAACGTCAGCAGCAGGACGACGAAGGCGACCACGACACCGACGGCCTCGGTGACACTCGCGATCCGGGGCGGCCCGTCGTCCAGCGTGCCACCGAGCTCGATCGTGTATCCCGCCCCCGTGAGGCCCGTCGCGGCCTTGCGGAGGGTGTCCTCCACCGCGGGCTGGTCCGCCTCCAGGTCGACGGTGAGTGTCGAGACGGCGACCGAGCCGTCCTCGGACACATAGGGACGCTTCTCGTCGTACGGATCCGCGGCCGCCAGCACGTCGGGGACGTCGGCGGCGCGCGCCACGAGTTCCGCGACCCGGCCCCGGGCGGCCGGGTCGGTCAAGGAGGTGCCGTCGGGTGCCTCCACGACCAGCACCAGCTCACCCGACTCGGGGCCCGGCGCCGCGGGGAACGCCTTGTCCATCGTGGCGAGCGCCGTGGTCGACTCGGCGCCCGCGATGCTGAACTCGGCGTCGGAGAACTTCGCCCCGGTGATCGTCAGGGCCGTGAACAGCGCGGCCAGGACGAGCCACGCGCCGGCGACGACGAGGCGGTGGCCGGCGCTGAACGCACCGACCCTGGACAACCATCGGGACATCAGAACTCCTGCGTGAAGGCAGTGCGCACCGCGTGGGACGGTGCGGAGGCCGCTGGTGCGGCCCGGTGCCCCCACTCTCCGGCGCGCGGTGCCCTCCGGTCGTCGCGCGGACGCGGTAGGGCGTGTACCGCGTCCGGTGTATTTCCCCGCCCGCGCGTCACCCGTGTCTCCCCGCCCGCGCGGCGCCGCCGCCGGGGCGCGGTCAGTCGTCGAGCAGGCCCGCGCGGAGCGCGGCGACCACCAGTTGCGCCCGGGCCCGCACGTGCAGCTTGCTCATGGCCCGGTTGACATGGGTCTTCACCGTCATCGGTGAGATGAACAGGCGCTCCGCGATGGTGTCGTTGCTCAGGCCCCGGGCGACCAGGGCGGTGACCTCCCGCTCCCGCGAGGTCAGGGACGCGGCCCTGCGCAGGTCCTCGGGGGAGGCCGGTTCGTGCGGCCGGTGCCGTTGCCGGCGCCGTGCCGCGCCGGCGAGGTGCCCGACGACGGTGTCGGTCGCGACGGCGGACAGGGACGCTCCCCCGGCGGCGACCCGTGCGACCGACCGCGTCAGCTCCTCGTGGTCCGCGGACTTGCCGAGGAAGCCGTTGGCTCCGGCTTCGAGGGCGGCGAGCACGTTCTCGTCGGTGTCGAAGGTGGTCAGCACCAGGATGCCGATGTGCGCGGTGGCGGTGTCCTCGCGCAGCTGCGTGATGGCTCCGACGCCGTCGAGCACCGGCATCCGGAGGTCCATCAGGATGACATCGGGCACGAGGGCCCGCGCCATGTCGACGGCCCGGCGCCCGTCGGCCGCCTCGCCGACGACCTCGACGCCGTCGCCGGTCTCCAGCAGGGCGCGTATGCCGGAGCGGATCATGATCTGGTCGTCGACGACGAGGACGCGTACGACGCTCATACGGAGGTCTCCTTCGGGGTGCGGGGCGCGGTCGCCGGAAGCTGGGCGGTCACCAGGAACCCGTCCGCGTCCGGCCCCGCGTGGAAGGTGCCGCCCAGCAGGTGGACCCGTTCCGCCATGCCCACCAGGCCCAGCCCGCTCCCGGCGGACGCCTTCTCGCGGGGCGTCCACGCGTTGCGGACCGACAGGGTGACGTAGCCGTTGAGGGGGGCGTCGACGACCACCTCGGCGGCGCCGTCGCCGTACCGCTGCGCGTTGGTCAAAGCCTCCTGGAGGAGGCGCCGGGCGGCGGTGAGGGCGAGCGGCGCGAGCGCGGTCAGGTGCTCCAGCCCGTCGGTCCCGACCGTCAGGCCGATGCCCCGGAAACTCAGCAGCAGGTCGTCGATCACGGCGGCGTCGGCGGGAGGGGCGGGGACCGGTTCGGAGCCCGGCGTGCGCAGGACGCCGAGGATGACTCCCAGTTCCTCCATCACCGACTGCGTGGCGGCCTGGACCTCGCCCAGGGCGAGTGCGGCGGTCTGCGGCGAGCGCGCCAGGTTCGCCCTGGCCACGTTGGTGTGGACGCTGACCACCGCGAGGTGGTGGGCCACGCTGTCGTGGAGTTCGCGGGCGATCCGCAGTCGTTCCTCCGCGACGTGGCGGGCCACTTCCTGCCGCCTGCGTTCGGCCTCCTGGCGCCGCCGCCCCACCTCGGCGATCTCGTAGCGCCGCTGCGCCTGCACCCACTGGCCCACCCCGACCATCGCGGCGGCCAGGGCGACGAGCCCGAACGCCCCGCCGCTGGTGCCCCACCAGGGGACGTACGCGGCGAACAGCGCGGTCCCCGCGACCGCCAGGCCGGCCACGACCGCGTCGAAGCGGGGGCGGCGCAGCGCGAACAGGAACAACAGTCCGCCGGCGACCGCCCAGGTGCCCCACGGCGCCGGATCGCGCAGTTCCAGGCCGGCCAGGAACGCGGCCACGGCGACGGCGAGGACCGATGCCCGCGCGGCCAGGCAGACACCCGCCGCCCCCGTGCCGAGGATGATCCACAGCGTCGTGGCACCGGCGTGGTCGCCGACGACCGCGGACACGCCTCCCACGATCAGCGCCACCACCACGGCGAGCACGCCCCCGAGCGCCCATCGGTCCCGTCCCACCAGTGATCACTCCGTGTTCCCGCTCGGGCGACAGGCCGGCCGCCGCCTCGTTCCCGAACCGGCGGAGCCGGTGGTCGCCAACGCCGCGCACTCTATGGCACGCCGTTCCATAGAACAACGTGCCACGGAGTGCGGGGCGGGGGCGGCCGGCGCCGCGGCGGCTCCAGCCGTCGTGCTCCTCTGGTCTACGCTGCGTCGGTACACGCACGGGAATCGACCGCCGGTCGTGCGGGAGCGGGCAGCCGGCAGGAGGCGCGGGGCTGATGGGTGCCAGCGGAGGGTCGCCGGCCAGGCGCCGTACGGCCAGCGACCGGGTGCACGTGGTCCTGCTGGAGGCGGCCCAGGACGTGCTCGACCGCGAGGGCCTGGCCGGCGTCACCGTCCGCGCGGTGGCCCGCGAGGCCGGCGTCGCGCCCATGGGCGTGTACAACCGGTTCGGCAGCAAGGAGGGTCTGCTGCTCGCGCTGGCGGTCCGGGCCCTCGAAGACCTCTGGTACGCCGTCTCGGTGGACCCGTCCCTGGAGGCGGAGGAGCGGTTCCGCCGGGGCTGCGTCGCCTACCGGCGGTTCGCGCTCGCGCACCCGCAGCGCTACGCGCTGATCTTCGGGGGCGGCGGACCGGTCGCCCGGACGGGCTCCGAGGCGTCGGTG
Organism: Streptomyces beigongshangae; assembly: GCF_019710745.1. Classification (GTDB taxonomy): domain Bacteria; phylum Actinomycetota; class Actinomycetes; order Streptomycetales; family Streptomycetaceae; genus Streptomyces; species Streptomyces beigongshangae. The sequence continues at coordinate 11,154 of NZ_JAHKJW010000015.1, read as the reverse complement.
CACGGCCATGCGGCGTTCGACGTACTGGTCGAACTCGTCGAGGGTGTCGTCACCCGTGACTCGCTCCGGCGGTTCGCCGGCTCGGGGGAGGCCGCGCAGATGGTGTGGACCGCCATCCACGGCGCGGTCCATCTGGAGCTGGGGGGCATCGGAGGGGTCTCCGGCTCGCAGGACGTCTACGAGCGGCTGATCGACCTGCTCCTGCGCGGTCTGCGGTAGGGCGGACGGGAGACGTCGTGCGCCTCCCGCCCGCGACGGCCCTCGGGCGGCCGGTCCTCAGGTCACCGGTCCCCCGGACGCCGGCGCCGGATCGTAGGCGGCCTCCTGTGCGATGTCGCGCAGGCGCAGCGCCGCCGTGAGCAGGTCCTGGTGGGTGGTGTAGAGGGCGTTGACGCCGAAGCGCAGGAGGTCCGGCGCGCGCATGTCCGCGATCACCCCGTGCCGGGCCAGCGCCGCAGTCAGTCCGTGGGCGTGGGGGTGGCGCAGCGTGACCTGGCTGCCGCGGCGGGCGGGGTCGGCCGGGGTGACCGGGGTGAAGCCCTCGGGGACCAGGAGCTCCTGCGTGCAGCGCAGGAAGAATCCCGTGAGCGACAGGCTCTTGGCACGGACCTCGTTCAGGTCCACGCCGTCGAAGGCCGTCAGGGCCGCCTCCAGGGCGAGCAGGGACAGGATCGGCGGGGTGCCGATGCGGGCGCGGGCGATGCCCGGGGCCGGCGTGTAGTCCCGGGCCAGCCCGAACGGGTCGGCGTGGCCGGTCCAGCCGGGCAGCGGTGTCCGCAGGGCTGTGTGGTGCCGGCGTGCCACGTACAGGAAGGCGGGTGCGCCGGGGCCGCCGGAGAGGAACTTGTAGCCGCAGCCGACGGCCAGGTCCACGCCGAGGGCGTCGACGTCGAGGGGCAGGGCGCCGGCCGCGTGGCACAGGTCCCACAGGGCGAGGGCGCCGGCCTCGTGGGCGGCCCGGGTCAGCGCCCGCACGTCGTACAGCTCGCCGGTGCGGAAGTCGACGGGCGAGTAGCTGATCACCGCGACCCGGTGGCCCTCGGCCGTGAGGAAGTCCGGCAGTTCGGCCGGGGGCACCCGGCGCACTTCGAGTGCGCGGCGGCCGGCGACCTCGTCCGCCAGGTAGCGGTCGGTGGGGAAGTGCCCGGGGTCGGTGACCAGCAGGGGCCGGCCGGGCCGGAGCGCGGCGGCGGCGTCGAGCGCGGTGAACAGCTGCACGCTGGTGGAGTCGCCCGCGACCGTCTGCCCCGGCGCCGCCCCGATGAGCGCGCCGACGGCGTCACCCACCCGCAGGGGCGCCTCCCACCAGCCGTTGGCGTTCCAGGAGCCGATCAGGTCCGTGCCCCACTGGCGCGTCACGACGTCGGAGAGGACCGGTGGTACGGCGGCGGGCAGCGGCCCCAGGGAGTTGCCGTCGAGGTAGACGACGTCCGGCGGGAGCAGGAAGCGCCCGCGCAGGGGCGCCAGGGGGTCGTCGGCGTCCAGTCGCGCGGCCCGCTCGCGCAGGGCGGCCGGTGCCGGTGGTGCGGTGGTCATCGGTGTGCGGCCTCCTCGCCGGCGCGGTCGGACCCGGACGGGGCGAACCCGGCGGACATCTCGCGCAGGGTGTCCGCGACGGCGCGGGCACCGGGCGCCTCCGGTTCGATGAGGGTGTAGTGGCCGGTGCCGGGCAGGACGACCGTCCGCAGGTCGCGGTGGACGGCCGCGTAGTCGGTGAACTGCGTGAGCGGGACCTCCTCGTCGACGGCCCCGTGCAGCAGCACGGTGGGCACCCCGGTCGTGCCCGCGTCGCGCAGCAGGGTCAGGGGGTCGACCTCGGGCAGCCGCCGGTCGAACCCGGCTTCCCCGCCCATGAGCTGCAGGGCGGCGCCGTCGCTGAGGCCGTCGCGCCGGGTGGCGGTGAGGTCGGTGATCGGCGCGAGGGCGAGCACGGCCGTCGGCAGGGTGCGCGTGTGCCAGCGCGAGCCGGGGGGCAGCAGTCCCCGAGCGGCGCACCACAGCGCCAGGTGGCCGCCGGAGCAGTGGCCCGCCAGGACGTAGGGCCGTCCCTCGGGCAGGGTGTCCACGATCCGGGCGACGTCGTCGAAGGTCTCGGGGTAGCCGCCCGCGCCGCCGGAGCGGCGGAAGCCGGGCAGCAGGACGTGGAAGCCCTGCCGGGAGAGCCAGGCCGCGAAAGGGGTCAGGTGCATCCGGTCGTAGCGCCAGTAGCCGCCGTGCAGCAGGACGACCAGCGGGGCGCCCGGGTCCTCGGCCGGCCAGGCGTCGTAGGACTGGTGGGGGTGGTCCCCGTAGCGGCCGTGCGCCGGCGCCAGGACCGGCTTCAGGCTCAGGACCCGCTTCTCCTCCTCGGCGGCGAAGGCGGAGATGGTCCTAGACGCCACCGCGCACCTCCCACAGCTCCGGGAAGACCGGGCGGGCCGCGCGCTTCTCCAGCCAGGCGAGCCCCGCGGAGCCGGCGCTGCCCGGCTTGGAGCCCATGGCGCGGCGCACCACCAGGACGTGCTCGAACCGCCAGCGGGTGACCAGTTCGGCGATGTCGGTGAGCAGTTCGCCCAGCGCGAGGTGGGGGTGGTGCTGCGGGCCGGCGTAGATCTGCCGCCACACCTCCACCACCCCGGGGTCGCAGGCGTACGGGGCGGTGACGTCCCGCTCGCGGACGTCGTGCGGCACGGGCAGGCCCTGCCGCTCCAGGAAGCCCAGCGCCTCGTCGTACAGGGACGTCTCGCGGTACGTCTCCCCCAGCGCCTCGTGGACGGCCGGGTCGCCCCGGTGGGCGCGCAGCATCCCGGCGGACTTGTCGCCGAGGAGGAACTCCATGTGCCGGTACATCGCCGACTGGAAGCCCGACGCCTGGCCGAACGCGGCCCGGAAGCCGTTGAACTGGGCCGGCGTCAGCGCCGCGATGGGCGCCCAGGAGGCGTTGAGCGAGGTCAGCGCCCGGCGGCTGCGCACCAGCGCGTCCATGGCCGCGGGCAGGTCGTCCTTGACGAAGGCCACCCGTGCCGTGCGCCACTCGTGCACGATCAGGGTGAACCACAGCTCCATCACCTGCGTGGTGACGAGGAAGCCCATCTCGTCCGGGGCCTCGGTGAGGGGCTGCTGAAGCGAGTTGAGGACCGACGCGTGGACGTACGCGTCGTAGGGGCTCGTCCCCGCGAAGGGCCGGGTCAGGGTGTCGTCCGTCACCGGCTCGGCGAGCGCGGACGTGCTGTTGTTCATCGCATCTCCTGGTGGTGCGGGCGTCATGGAGGGCGGGGCGGGCGCCGGGCGCGGGCCGGTGGAGGGCCGGGCCGTGGTGTCACACGCCGAGGTGGGCGCCGCCGGAGGCGTCGATCCACTGGCCGGTCACCCAGCGGGCGTCGTCACTGGCCACGAAGGAGACGACGTCGGCGATGTCCACCGGGTCGCCGAGCCGCTTGAACGTGGATGCCTCGGAGTACCGGCGGCGGATCTCCGGGACGGCGAGGGTCGGGTTGATCTCCGTCTCGGTGTACCCGGGCGCGACGGCGTTGACCGTGATGTGCCGGGGGCCCAGCTCCTGGGCCAGGGAGAGGGTGAGGTAGTCGAGGGCGGCCTTGGTCATGGTGTACGAGACGATCGCCGGGAAGGCGACGCGCGTGGCCACCGAGGAGATGTTCACGATCCGCCCGCCGTCGCGCAGCCGGTCCAGGCCGCGCTGGATGATGAAGAACGGCGCCTTGGTGTTGATCGCGAAGACCCGGTCGTAGTCGGCCTCGGTCACGGCGGCGAAGGGGCGCGGCATGGTGATGCCCGCGTTGTTGACGAGGATGTCCAGTCCGGCCGGCGCGTCCTGTTCGGCCAGGCCCTGGTCGAAGGCGGCCCACAGGGTTTCGGCGTCGCCGGGCACGCCCAGTTCGGCGTGCACGGGGAAGGCGCGCCCACCCTCGGCCTCGATCTCCTTGACCGTGCGTTCGGCCGCCGTCAGGTCGTGGCCGTAGTGGACGGCGACCAGCGCGCCCTCACGGGCCAGGCGGTGGCTGATGGCTCTGCCGATGCCCCGGCTGCCTCCGGTGACCAGGGCGGTCTTTCCCTCGTGACGGGCGGTGGCGGTCAACGTGGGTCTCCTTCGTTCGGTGATGGCTCACGGTCGGTGGCGGCCTGTGGTCGGGGGGTCGGTGGCGGCCTGTGGTCGGTGGCGGCTCGCGTCCGGTGGCCGGTCCGGTGGCGTGCTCGCCGGTACGGGTCACGCGTCGAAGTCGAGCGTGACCTCGGGGGTGCTCGGCCGTGTCCGGCAGACGAGCGTGTAGCCGGCGGCGCGGTCGCGCTCGTCCAGGGCGTACTGGCCCTCCCCCGCCACCCGGCCGGACACGACCTTCGCGCGGCAGCTGCCGCACACGCCTTCGCGGCAGGCGTACGGCACGTCGGGACGGTCCCGCAGCAGCGCGTCGAGGATGGCCGGGTCCTGCGGCAGGACGGTGGCGGCGATCCGGCGGCCGTCGAGCAGGGCGGTCACACGGGGCTTCGCCGCAGTCGGGTCCGGTGCGGCCGGGTCGGGTGCGGCCGGGTCGGGTGCGGCCGGGTCGGCCGGTCCCGGCGTCCGCTGCGGCGTCCGCGAGGGTGCCCCGGCCGCCGTGAACACCTCCCACCGCACGAGTGCCGGATCGGCTCCCAGGTCCGTCAGGGCCCGGCGTGCGGTGTCGACCAGCCCGGACGGGCCGCACAGGGCGAACGCGGTGTCCGGGGCGGGGCGGGCGTCCAGCGCGGCCAGCAGGCGGGACAGCCTCCCGGCGTCCATCCGCCCGCCGAACGGGCCGTCGCCGTCGCCGTGGCCGCGGTCCTCGCGGGTGAGGACGTGCAGGACGGTGAACCGGTCGACGAACTCGTCCTTCAGCAGGGCGAGTTCGTCGGCCAGCAGGGCGTCCGCGGCGGTGGGGACCCAGTGGACGAGGGAGACGCGGCAGGCCGGGTCCCCGCGCAGCGCGTGGGCGGCCATGGCGGCCAGCGGGGTGATGCCCGAGCCGCCCGCGAGCAGGACGTGGTGGACGCCCCGGGTCGGCGGCAGGGCGAAGGACCCGGTGGGCGGGGAGAGTTCGAGGCGGTCGCCGGGCGCGAGGCGGCCGGTGGCGTGGGCGCCGAAGCCGTCGGGTCCGCCCCGCTTGATCACCAGGCGGAGCGCCCGGGGGTCGTGCGGCGGCGGGCAGACCGAGTAGCTGCGGCGCAGTTCGCCGTCGGCGCGGCGGTGCCGGACGACGACGTGCTGTCCCGGCCGGTGGGCGAAGACCTCGCGCAGCGCGGCGGGCACGTGGAGGCCGACGGCCACGGCGTCGCCGGTGAGACGGCGCACCTCGGTGACCTCCAGGCGGTACCAGCCGGTGCGCGGGCGCACGCCCGGGTCCGGGTCCGGGAGGCCCGGGTCCGGGTCCGGGAGGCCCGGGTCCGGGTCCGGGAGGCCCGGGTCCGGGTCCGGGAGGCCCGGGTCCGGGTCCGGGAGGCCCGGGTCCGGGTCCGGGAGGCCCGGGTCCGGGTCCGGGAGGCCCGGGTCCGGGTCCGGGAGGCCCGGGTCCGGGTCCGGGAGGCCCGGGTCCGGGTCCGGGAGGCCCGGGTCCGGGTCCGGGAGGCCCGGGTCCGGGTCCGGGAGGCCCGGGTCCGGGTCCGGGAGGCCCGGGTCCGGGTCCGGGAGGCCCGGGTCCGGGTCCGGGAGGCCCGGGTCCGGGTCCGGGAGGCCCGGGTCCGGGTCCGGGAGGCCCGGGTCCGGGTCCGGGAGGCCCGGGTCCGGGTCCGGGAGGCCCGGGTCCGGGTCCGGGAGGCCCGGGTCCGGGTCCGGGAGGCCCGGGTCCGGGTCCGGGAGGCCCGGGTCCGGGTCCGGGAGGCCCGGGTCCGGGTCCGGGAGGCCCGGGTCCGGGTCCGGGAGGCCCGGGTCCGGGTCCGGGAGGCCCGGGTCCGGGTCCGGGAGGCCCGGGTCCGGGTCCGGGAGGCCCGGGTCCGGGTCCGGGAGGCCCGGGTCCGGGTCCGGGAGGCCCGGGTCCGGGTCCGGGAGGCCCGGGTCCGGGTCCGGGAGGCCCGGGTCCGGGTCCGGGAGGCCCGGGTCCGGGAAGTCCGGGTCCCGGCCGGGCGGGGCCTCACGCAGGGCGGTGGGCGAAGTGGTGGCGGTGTTCACGGTCTGCCTCACAGCGCGGTCAGATGGGGGAAGGGCTCGCGGCACCCCGTGCACCACAGCACCGACTGGCAGCGGGACGGCCCGAAGGGCAGGTGCGGCCGGGTGGCCCGCGAACCGCAGTGCGGGCAGGGCACCCCGCCCAGCTCGACGGCGACCGCTCCGCCGGGGGCCGGGGACACCGGCGGCGCGATGCCGTTCGCGGCGAGCTTGCGCCGTCCCTCGGGGGTGATGCGGTCCGTCGTCCAGGGCGGGGACAGGACCTGCCGTACGCGGCCCTCGGGGTGGCCGCACTCCGTCAGGACGTCCTGTACCGCCGAGGTGATCGCGGTCAGCGCGGGACAGCCCAGGTAGGTGGGCGTGATCTCCACCTCCAGGACCCCGTCGGCGCCCGGGGCGACCGAGCCCACCACGCCGAGGTCGCCCAGGCCGATCACCGGCAGCTCCGGGTCCGGGATCGCCTCCACCCGCTCGCGCACCTCCCGCACGGAGCGAACCGCGGGGCGGACCGTGGCCGGGAGTGCCCCGGTCACCAGGTGCCTCCGGGGAACTGGCGGTGCACCGACTGCAGTTCGGCGATCAGCGGGCCGAACTCCTCGGTGTGCAGGCCCCCGCGGCCGCCCCCGGCCGACCACGCGGGTGCGGGCACGGTGAGTCCCGCGCCGGTGACGACACCGGTCACGTGCTGCTCCCACCGCGCGTGCAGGGGCGCCGGCGAGGGCACCGTGCCGGCGGCGGCGAGGCGGCGCACCACGTCGTCCTCCTCGAAGAGTTCGCGGGTGTAGGGCCACACCCGCTCCAGGCCCCGCTGCATACGGCGGGTGCTCTCCGGTGTGCCGCGGCCCAGCCGCCGGGTCCAGCGGTCCGCGTGCAGCCGGTGGAAGGCGGCCTCCTTGGCGGCCCTGGCTCCGAAGGCGGCCAGTTCGGCGTCGGGGCAGCCCGCCAGTGCCTCGTAGTACAGGACCGCGTAGTGCGTGTAGGCCAGTTGCCGGGCCACGGTCACCGCGAAGTCCCCGTTGGGCAGTTCCGTCAGCAGGGCGTTGGTGAACTGGCGCTCCGAGCGGGTGAAGGCGAGGTCGTCCTCGGTCCGGCCGCTCCCGTCCAGCCGGCCGCACCGGGTGAACAGGGTGCGGGCGTGGCCGATGAGGTCCAGGGCGATGTTGGACAGCGCCAGGTCCTCCTCGACGGTCGGCGCATGCGTGATCCACTCGCACAGCCGCTGCCCGAGGACGAGGGCGTCGTCGCCGAGGCGCAGCAGGTGCACGGCCAGGTCGGGGTCGGTGGGCCCGGCCTCCGCAGGAGTGCCCGCGGCGGACGGGAGGACGTCGGCCGCGGTCTCCGTCGCCGTCTCCGTCGCCGTCTCCGCCACCGCCACCGCCACCGCCGCCGTCTCCACCACCGCGGCATCGGCCCGTATGTCACTCGACGTGGTCACCGTCGGCTCCTTCCCCGGTCAGCGGTGCGAAGTGCTCGGGATACCGGTACGGCTTGTGGCGGGCGCCCGCGAAGTACGGGTCGCGTTCGTCCGGGGAGGCCGTGTGCACGGCGTCCGAGCGGACCACCCACAGCGACAGCGGATCGCCGCGGCGCGCGTACAGGTCGCGGGCCGTCGCCAGCGCCGCGTCCGGGTCGGCGGCCCGCACCGATCCCACGTGCTGGTGCGCCAGGCCCCGGCGGGCCCGCAGGAAGACCTCCCAGGACGCGGGTGCGCCCTCCCGGCGGCGGCTCATGCGGGCTCCTCCGTCCGCTGCCGCGCCGCGTCCGCGTCCTCACGGGCGGCGTACGCGGCGGCGGCCTCCCGTACCCAGGTGCCGTCCTCGTGCGCGGCCCTGCGGCGTTCGATCCGCTGCCGCGCCCAGTGCGTGTCGTCGCCCAGCGCCTCGCGGTAGGTGTCCCAGCCGACCGGGGTGAAGTCGTAGTGGCCGCGCTCCTCGTTCCAGCGGATCGCGGGGTCGGGCAGCGTCAGTCCGAGGCGTTCGGCCTGCGGGACGCACTGGTCGACGAAGCGCTGGCGCAGTTCGTCGTTGGTGTGGCGTTTGATGCCCCAGGCCATCGCGCGACGGGAGACCGCGGCGCCCAGGGCCGCCGTCCGCGCGTCCGCGCCGCCCGCCTCGGTGTCGGGCGGCCCGAACATCAGCGCCACGGCGGGCAGCCACCAGCGGTCCACCGCGTCCTGGGCCATCTCCTTCTGCTCCGGCGTCCCCTCGCACAGCGCGCGCATCAGGTCGTAGCCCTGCCGCACGTGGAATGCCTCCTCCTGGCAGACGCGGCGCATCGCCCGGGCGTACGGCCCGTAGGAGGTGCGGCACAGGGGTGCCTGGTTGATGACGGCGGCGCCGTCCGTCAGCCAGGCGATGGCCCCGGTGTCCGCCCAGGTCAGCGCGGGGTGGTTGAACGTGGCCGAGGCGCGCTGCTGTCCCCGGTGCAGGGCCTCCAGCAGGTCGGCGCGGTCCGCTCCCAGTGTCTCGGCGGCCGAGTACAGGTACAGGCCGTGGCCCGCCTCGTCCTGCACCTTGGCGATGAGGACCGACTTGCGGTGCAGGGACGGGGCCCGGGTGAGCCAGCCGCCCTCCGGCTGCATGCCGATGATCTCGGAGTGGGCGTGCTGGGCGATCTGGCGGACCAGCATGCGGCGGTAGCCGTCGGGCATCCAGTCGCGCGGTTCGACCGTCCCGCCCCCGGCGACGAGCGCGTCGAAGTGCGCGAGCAGTTCGTCCTCGGCCGCGGGCGCGACAGCCGGGTCCGCGGGCAGGGCGGCGGTGGCCTGCGCGCTCACGCGGCACCGCCCGTGCCGGCGGTGTGCCCCGCGTCGGCGCGGGGTGCCGGGCGCCCTCCCGCGACCCGGACCGGTACCGGCTGCCTGGGCACTCGCATCACTCCTTCGGCTGGGGCCCGCCCGTCCCATGCGGGGGACGGGGCGGCGGAACACGTTTTCTCGTTGCGGTAAGAGGCCGGGCCCGGGTCCCGGCTATCCCTGCCGTACGCGGTCCGGGCACGTGACAAAGCTCACTGCCGGACGCGGGGAGTGGATCCGGCCGCCGCCGCCTCTTGAGGGGGTGACAGTCGAGATGCGCACGGCGGCCGGCACGCCGGGGCGGAAGGGGAAACCATGAGCACCATCAGGGAGTTGCTGGTCGAACTCACCGGTACCACCGAGTACGCGGACCAGGTCGGCGACGACGTCGACCTCGCCGCCAGCGGCATCGACTCCGGGGACCTGGTGCGTCTCGTCCTGCTCGTCGAGCAGCGGCTCGGGGTGGAGATCACCGCGGAGGACATGGAGGGGCTGCACACGATCGCCGACTACGAGCGCTTCGTGGCCGAGCACTCCTCCGTCGCCGGTGCGACCGGCGGTGCGTGATGTGGCTGACACAGCTGCTGGAGCGCAACCGCCAGTGCTTCCCCGACCGTACGGCGCTGGTGGACGAGGAGCGCAGCGTCACCTGGGCCGAGTTCCACGACCGTACGGCCGAACTGGCGCGGGGCCTGGCCGACCTGGGCATCGAGCGGGGTGACCGGGTCGCCGTGCTCTCCAAGGACCGCATCGAGGTCCTGGAGAGCTACTTCGCGCTCGCCCGGCTCGGCGCGCTGTTCGTGCCGCTGAACCACAGCCTGGCCGAACCGGAGGTCGCCGACATCATCGAACGGGTCGGCGCGGTGGCCGTCCTCGGCGAGTCGGACCTGCTGGACCGGCATCCCGAACTGCCGGGGCCGGTGAGGATCCGGCTCGCCTTCGACAAGCCCTCCTTCGAGGCGCTGGGCACCCTGGCCGCCGAGCGGGACCTGCCCGCCGTGGCGGACACCGACCCGATCGCCGTGCTGCACACCTCGGCGACCACCGGGCGGGCCAAGGGGGTCACCGTCGACAGCGGCTCGTTCCGGGCGATCGCGCTGGGCTGGCTGGTCATGGCCCGGCCCACCGACGACATCGTCCTGGCCAACTGCTGTCCGCTGTACCACGGCAGCATGGTCGTGTCGCTGACCTACCTGGCGGCCGGCGCGACGGTGGTGCTGATGCCCGGCTTCACCCCGCAGCGGGCGCTCGCCGCGGTGGAGCGGCACCGGGCCACCCACATGTGGATGGTGCCGCAGATGCTGCGGTTCATGCTGCAGGCCAAGGCGTCCGGGCGCACCGACCTGTCCTCCCTGCGGGAGATCCTCTACGGCGCCGCCCCGATGCCGCCCGACGTGTACGCCGACGCCGTCGAGCGGCTCGGCTGCGGCTTCCGGCAGGTGTACGGGATGACCGAGGTGGGCGGCCCGTTCGTCACCCTCGGACCCGACGAGCACCCCGCCCCCGGGGACGTCACCGCGCGCATCCCCTGCGGGAGGGTCGTACCGGGCATGTCCGCCCGGGCGGTGGACGAGGACGGGCGGGAACTGCCGCGCGGCGGGATCGGCGAGATCGTGGTGCGCGGGCCGGGCCTCATGCAGGGGTACTGGAACGACCCGGAGGCCACCCGCGAGATCACCCTCGACGGCTGGATCAGGACGGGCGACCTGGGGTTCGTGGACGACGAGGGCCGCATCAGCCTCGTGGACCGCACGAAGGACCTCATCATCCGCGCGGGCCAGAACGTCTACCCCTCGGAGATCGAGCGCGCTCTGATGTCCCACCCCGCGGTGCGGGACAGCGCGGTCGTCGGCATGCCCGACGAGGACTACGGCGAGGTGCCCCTGGCGTACGTCGTCCTGGAGCCGGACGCGGACGCCGGCGCGGCGGAGCTGCTGGCGCACGTCGCGGGACTGCTCGCGCCGTACAAGCGCCCGCGGCGCGTGGAGTTCATCGAACAGGTGCCGCGCAACCCCGCCGGAAAGATCGTCAAGAAGCTGCTGCGGGTGTGAGGGCCACGGCGGTGCCCGGGGCTTTTGGTCCGTCCCCCGCCGGCGGGCGCGCGCCCGGCGCCGCCGCGGCCGCCCGTGTACCGGGCGGTGGAGCGGGCGGTGGCACGGACGCCGGCCCGCTCATCCGGCTGCGCCCCCTGCTGGCCGCCGCCGGACTGGGGCTGGGTGTCGCCTCCGTCTCGGAGCCGGGGCTG
>NZ_JAHKJW010000149.1 GCF_019710745.1 Streptomyces beigongshangae | reverse complement strand
GGGGGGGGGCGGCGGCCCGGTGGCCGGTCAGCGGCCGGCGCCGGCGTGCACGGACCGGGCGGCGGGGGCCGCGACGCCGTTGCCGCCGGAGACGACGACGGCGCTGCGCCCCGGCAGCCCGAGCCGCAGGGCGCCGGCCAGCGCGGCGGCGCCGCTCGGCTCGGCCGGCACACCGGCGCGGTGCAGCAGGGCCGTCGCGTGCGACACGGCCCGGTCGCTGACACCGATCAGTTCGTCGACCCGGTGGCGGACGATCGGGAGGATCACCTCGCCGGGCCGCTGGCCGCGCAGCCCGTCCGCCACCGAGTCGCTGGGCGGCACCTCGACGGGGCGGCCGGCGGCCAGCGAGCGGGCGTAGCGCCGGGCCCGCTCGGGCTCCACGCCGATGATCCGGACCGTACTGCGCAGATGCGCGGCGGCGAGGCAGACACCGGCCAGCAGGCCGCCGCCGCCCACCGGTACGAAGAGCGCGTCGAGGTCGGGGGCGTCCCGCAGCAGCTCCAGGCCGACGGTGCCCTGTCCGGCCACCACGAGTTCGTGGTCGGAGGAGGGCACCAGCGCGGCGCCGGTGCGGGCGGCGAGCTCCCCGGCGTACCGGTCGCGGTCGGCCACCCCGCCGGGCACCCGCACGACCCGGCCGCCGAGCGCCCGGACGGCCGCCTCCTTGGCCTCGCTCGCGCCCGCCGTCATCACCACGGTGACCCCGACGCCGAGGGTGCGCCCCAGACCTGCCACCGCGATGCCGTGGTTGCCGGAGGACCCGGCGACCACCTCGCCGGCGCCGAGCACGAGCATCGCGTTGGCCGCGCCGCGCAGCTTGAACGACCCGCTGCGCTGGAGGTGCTCCGCCTTGAGCAGCAGTCCGGGCAGCAGGTCGTGGCGCAGCAGCGGGGTGTGCCGCACATGGGCGGCGATCCGGTCGGCGGCGGCCGGCACGGCGGCCGGTGCGATCCGGTCGGCGGCCGCCGTCATGAGACGGGCTCCGGCGCACCGGCCCGCAGGGCCCGCCGGTCGGCCTTGCCGCTGTGGGTGACGGGCAGGCGCTCCAGCCGGGTGAACCGCCTGGGCATCATGTGCGGCGGCAGGGTACGGGCCAGATGCGCGCGCAGCTGGGCGTCGGTGGTGCTCCCGGGCAGGCCGGTGACGTGCGCGCCGAGCCAGACCCGGCCCCGCTCGTCGGTCTCGGCGGTCACCACGGCGCCGGTCACCTCGGGATGGGCGAGCAGGGCGCCCTCGATCTCGCCCGGGTCGACGCGGTGACCGCGGATCTTGACCTGGCGATCGGTCCGCCCCAGGTACTCCAGCACCCCGCCGCGGACACGCCGGGCGAGGTCGCCGGTGCGGTACAGCCGTGCGCCGGGCGGCCCGTACGGGTCGGGTGTGAACCGGTCGGCGGTCAGGGCCGGCCGCCCGCCGTAGCCGCGGGCCACCCCCGCGCCGCCGATGTGCACCTCGCCGACCAGCCCGGCGGGGACCTGGCGCCCCCGCGGGTCCAGCAGGCGTACGACCGTGCCGTCGACGGCGGTACCGACGAGATCGGCGGAGGTGTCCGGGGCGGGCGGCACCTCGTGGCGGGTGGAGGTCATGGTGCACTCGCTGGGCCCGTACTGGTTGACCAGCCGGCCGCCGACCAGCGCACGGCCGCCGGCGGCGAGGAAGGGGCGCAGCGACTCCCCGCTCGAACAGACCAGGCGCAGGGAGCGCAGCCGGCCGGCCGCACGGGGCGACTGGGCCAGGAAGCCCAGGAAGGAGGGCGTGGTGCTGAGGAGGGTGTCGACGCCGTACTCGGCGACGGTGTCGGCGAAGGACTCGGCGCGCAGCAGGCGCGCGCGGTCGGCCAGGACGACGCACCCGCCCGCGGCGAGCGGCGCGAAGGTGTCCCGGACGGACGCGTCGTAACCGGGCGGCGCGAGCTGGAGGGCGACGGTGCCGGGGCCGAGGGCGTTGTCGCGGACGACGGCGCGCAGGTAGGTGTCCAGCCCGCCGTGCTCGATCAGGACCGCGTTGGGCGGGCCGGTCGAGCCCGAGGTGTGGCTGACATAGGCCAGTGAGCGCGGATGGGGTGCGCGGAAGTCGGCCGGTGCCGGGCCGGTGGCGGGAGGCCGGTCGAGCAGGATCGCCGGCGCGTCGACCAGCGGCCCGAGGCGGTCGGCGAGGGCCGCGCAGGTCAGCAGATGGGCGGCGCCGGCGGCGAGCGCGGCGAGCCGGCCGTCGGGCAGACCGGTGTCCAGGGTGAGGAACGCCCCGCCGGCCCGGACGACCGCGGCGGTCGCGACCACGGCGTCGGCGCCGGGTGGCAGCGCCACCGCGCAGACCCGCTCCGGCCCCACGCCGCGCTCCACGAGCCGGGCGGCGAGCCGGTCGACGCGGTCGGCGAGTTCGCCGTAGCCGACGGGGCCCTCGGGGGTCAGCAGCGCGGGGGAGCGCGGCGTGCGCGCGGCGTGCGCGCGGATGTCGTCGACGAACGTCGCCCGTGCGGGGGCGCTCACACCTGCTCCCCGGGGACGGCGCCGCGGTCGACGGCGACGAGGCGGAGTTCGGAGGTGTAGCGGTGGCCCTGGTCGTCGGTGAGCCAGGCCTGTTCGGGGGTGGGGAGCATCTCGGTGAGGGTGAGGCGGGCGTCGGGGTCCTTGCGGGTGAGGCGGCGGGCGGCCTTGGCGAGGATGTTGACGTAGACGGGGCTGTCGAAGTCGACGAAGAAGGGGCGGGGTTCGGTGGGGGAGACGACGAAGACGAAGCGGGGCAGTTCGTGGGTGTCGCGCCAGTGGCGGGCGCGTACGAAGCGGCGGGCCTCGCTCTTGTCCTCGGCGAAGTCCAGCGCGGAGCCGGTGAACCGCCAGCTCTCCCGGGC
>NZ_JAHKJW010000148.1 GCF_019710745.1 Streptomyces beigongshangae | reverse complement strand
GTGAGCAGTGCTGCGAGGTCGCCCTTGCCGTTGTGTTCCATGGCGGTGTCGAGTTGGTCGGACATCTGGGTGTCGTAGACGGGGCGGTCGACGGAGCGCAGGACGCCGATGGGGGTGTGGTGCAGGGTGTCGGGGTCGGCGAGGCGGGAGAGGGCGAACGCGGTGGTCGGTGAGGTGGCGTGGGCGTCGTGGACCAGGATCAGTGACTGGTTGTCCGGGGTGACGCTCACGACCCGCAGGTCCCCGGTCAGTGCGTCGCGTACGACGCCCTTGGCGCCCTGGCCGTCCTGCAGCGGGGCGCCGAAGCGGATCTGTTGGCCGTGTTCCAGGCGGATCACGGCTTCCTGGGCCTGTTGTTTGTCCTTGATGGCCTCGAAGGCGCCGTCGTTGAAGATGTTGCAGTTCTGGTAGATCTCCACCAGGGCGGTGCCGGGGTGGGCGGCGGCCTGGCGCAGTACCTCGGTGAGGTGTTTGCGGTCGGAGTCCACGGTGCGTGCCACGAAGGACGCTTCGGCGCCGATGGCCAGGGAGACGGGGTTGAAGGGTGCGTCGAGGGAGCCCATCGGTGTCGACTTGGTGATCTTGCCGACTTCGGAGGTGGGGGAGTACTGGCCCTTGGTGAGTCCGTAGATGCGGTTGTTGAACAGCAGGATCTTCAGGTTCACGTTGCGGCGCAGGGCGTGGATGAGGTGGTTGCCGCCGATGGACAGCGCGTCCCCGTCGCCGGTGACCACCCACACCGACAGGTCCCGGCGTGAGGAGGCCAGGCCGGTGGCGATGGCGGGTGCGCGGCCGTGGATGGAGTGCATCCCGTAGGTGTTCATGTAGTAGGGGAAGCGGGAGGAGCAGCCGATGCCCGAGACGAAGACGATGTTCTCCTTCGCCAGCCCGAGCTCGGGCATGAAGCCCTGCACGGCCGCGAGGATGGCGTAGTCACCGCAGCCGGGGCACCAGCGCACCTCCTGGTCGGACTTGAAGTCCTTCATGGACTGCCTGGCCTCGGCCTTGGGCACCAGAGTGAGCGCCTCGATCGTGCCCGGGCCTTCCGTGGTCGTCTCAGCCATCGATGGCCTCCTTGAGAGCCGTGGCGAGCTGTTCGGCCTTGAACGGCATTCCGTTCACCTGGTTGTAGGAGTGGGCGTCGACCAGGTACTTCGCGCGGACCAGCGTGGCCAGCTGCCCGAGGTTCATCTCGGGGACGACCACCTTGTCGTAACGCCCCAGCACCTCACCCAGGTTGCGGGGGAAGGGGTTGAGGTGGCGCAGGTGGGCCTGGGCGATGTCCTGCCCGGCCGCGCGCAGCCGCCGTACCGCCGCGGTGATCGGCCCGTAGGTCGAACCCCAGCCCAGCACGAGGGTGTCCGCGCTCCCGTTCGGGTCGTCGACCTCCACGTCCGGGACGCCGATGCCGTCGATCTTCGCCTGCCGCGTACGGACCATGAAGTCGTGGTTGGCGGGGTCGTAGGAGATGTTGCCCGTGCCGTCCTGCTTCTCGATGCCGCCGATGCGGTGTTCCAGACCCGGTGTGCCCGGGACCGCCCACGGGCGGGCCAGGGTCTGCGGGTCGCGCTTGTAGGGCCAGAAGACCTCGGTCCCGTCGTCCAGGGTGTGATTGGGCCCGGACGCGAACTGCACCCGCAGATCGGGCAGTTCGTCGACCTCGGGGATCCGCCACGGCTCCGAGCCGTTGGCCAGGTAGCCGTCGGACAGCAGCAGGACGGGCGTGCGGTACGCCAGCGCGATCCGCGCCGCCTCCAGAGCCGCGTCGAAGCAGTCGGCGGGCGTCCTGGGAGCCACGATCGGCACCGGTGCCTCGCCGTTGCGCCCGTACATCGCCTGCAGCAGGTCGGCCTGCTCGGTCTTGGTCGGCAGACCGGTCGAGGGCCCGCCGCGCTGGATGTCGATGACCAGCAGCGGCAGCTCCAGGGAGACCGCCAGCCCGATCGTCTCCGACTTCAGGGCCACCCCCGGACCCGAGGTGGTCGTCACCGCCAGCGAGCCGCCGAAGGCCGCCCCCAGCGCCGCCCCGATCCCCGCGATCTCGTCCTCGGCCTGGAAGGTGCGCACCCCGAAGTTCTTGTGCCGGCTCAGCTCGTGCAGGATGTCCGAGGCCGGCGTGATCGGGTACGAGCCCAGGTACAGCGGAAGATCCGCCTGGCGGGAGGCGGCGATCAGCCCGTAGGACAGCGCCAGGTTCCCGGAGATGTTGCGGTACGTGCCGGTGGGGAAGGTCTGGGTGGCGGGGGCGATCTCGTAGGAGACGGCGAAGTCCTCGGTGGTCTCGCCGAAGTTCCAGCCCGCCCTGAACGCGGCGATGTTGGCCGCCGCGATGTCCGGCTTCCTGGCGAACTTGCCGGTCAGGAACTTCTCGGTGCCCTCGGTCGGCCGGTGGTACATCCAGCTCAGCAGACCCAGCGCGAACATGTTCTTGCTGCGCTCCGCCTCCTTGCGCGACAGGTCGAAGGACTTCAGCGCCTCCACGGTCAGCGTCGTCAGCGGCACCGGATGAACGCTGTACCCCTCCAGGGTCCCGTCCTCCAGCGGACTCGCCGCCCAGCCGACCTTCGCCAGCGCCCGTTTGGTGAACTCGTCCGTGTTGACGACGATCTGCGCGCCGCGCGGCACGTCGGCGATGTTCGCCTTCAGCGCCGCCGGGTTCATCGCCACCAGCACATCGGGCGCATCACCCGGGGTGAGGATGTCGTGGTCGGCGAAATGCAGCTGGAAAGACGAAACGCCCGGCAGGGTACCTGCGGGCGCACGGATCTCGGCGGGGAAGTTCGGCAGCGTCGAAAGATCGTTCCCGAACGACGCCGTCTCGGAGGTGAAGCGGTCCCCGGTGAGCTGCATCCCGTCACCCGAGTCCCCCGCGAACCGGATGACCACCCGATCCAACCGGCGTAC
>NZ_JAHKJW010000147.1 GCF_019710745.1 Streptomyces beigongshangae | reverse complement strand
GCCCAGGGCCGTGCCCGTGCCGTGTGCCTCGACCGCGTCCACGTCGGACGGCGTCAGTCCGGCCTCCGCCAACGCCCGCCGGATCACCCGTTGCTGGGAGGGGCCGTTGGGGGCGGTGAGGCCGTTGGAGGCACCGTCCTGGTTGACCGCACTGCCACGCAACACCGCCAGCACCCGGTGACCCAGGCGCCGGGCGTCCGACAGCCGCTCGACCAGGACCACGCCCGCGCCCTCGGCCCATCCGGTGCCGTCCGCCGAGGCGGCGAAGGACTTGCAGCGGCCGTCCGCCGACAGACCCCGCTGCCGGGAGAACTCCACGAACGCCTCGGGCCCGGCCATCACGGTCACGCCACCCGCGAGGGCCATCGTGCACTCGCCGGAGCGCAGGGCCTGGGCGGCCAGGTGCAGGGCCACCAGCGACGACGAGCACGCCGTGTCGATGGTCACCGCGGGTCCCTCGAAGCCCAGCGCGTACGACACCCGGCCCGACAGCACACTGCCCGCCCCGCCGGTCATGAGGTACCCCTCGGAGCCGTCGGGGACCGTACGGAGGCGGCTGGTGTAGTCGTGGTTGACCATGCCGGCGAAGACACCGACGTCCTGGCCGCGCAGGGCGGTGGGATCGAGGCCGGCCCGCTCCAGCGCCTCCCAGGACGTTTCGAGGAGCAGCCGCTGCTGCGGGTCCATCGCCAGGGCCTCGCGCGGGGAGATGCCGAAGAACTCCGCGTCGAACTCGCCCGCGTCGTAGAGGAAACCGCCGCGCCGCGTGTAGCTGGTGCCGGCGTGGTCGGGGTCCGGGTCGAAGAGCGAGTCCAGGTCCCAGCCGCGGTTCGTCGGGAACTCGCCGATGCCCTCCTCCCCGGCCCGCAGCAGCCGCCACAGGTCCTCCGGGGAGGCCACGCCGCCCGGCAGCCGGCACGCCATGCCGACGATGGCGACCGGCTCGCCGGGATCGGCCGCCCGCCGGGCCGGGTCGTCGTGTCCGGCGGTGTCGTCGCCGAGCAGCCGGGAGCGCAGGAACGACGCGAGCACGGCCGGTGTCGGGTGGTCGAAGGTGAGGGTGGTGGGCAGGTCGGCGCCGGTCAGGTCGTGCAGGCGGTTGCGGAGCCGGACCGCGTTCAAGGAGTCGAAGCCGAGGTCCTGGAAGGGCCGTTCGGGGTCGATCGCCGAGGGGTCGTCGTGTCCGAGCACGGCGGCGGCGCTGGTCAGCACCAGGTCCAGCGGTGTGTCGCCGACCGGTCCGGGCACCGGCCGCGACTCGGGCGCCGACTGCGACGCGGGCACCGGCTGCGGTACGGGTACGGGCGCCGGCTGCGACGCGGGTGCCGGGTGGGCCGTCGGGTGCGGGGCGTCCGGCCAGTACCGGCGGTGCTGGAAGGCGTAGGTGGGCAGGTCGTCGACCGTGCGGTGCGGGGCCGCCGGGAGCAGGGCGGAGAAGTCGACGGGGACGCCGCGGACGTGCAGCCGGGCCAGCGCGGTGACGGCGCCGATCCGCTCGTCCTCGGCGTCGCCGTGCAGTGTGGGCACGAACATCGCCGGTTCGGCGCCGGGGCCGGACGCCTCCTGGGCCATCGCGGTGAGGACGCCGCCGGGGCCCAGTTCGAGGAAGGTGGTGACGTGTTGCGTGTGCAGCGCGCCGATGACGTCGTGGAAGCGGACGGTGCGGCGGACGTGCTCGACCCAGTGGTCCGGGGAGCACAGTTGCTCCGGGGTGGCCGGCTCGCCGGTGACGCCGGTGACGACGGGAATCGCCGGGAGCGAGTACGACAGCCGGGCGACGACCTCGCGGAACGCGTCGAGCATGCCGTCCATGTGCGCGGAGTGGAAGGCGTGGCTGACCCGGAGGTGCTTGGTGCGGTGGCCGCGGGCCGCGCACGCCTCGGCGACGGCCGTCACGGCGTCCCGGTCGCCGGAGACCACGACGGAGGCGGGCCCGTTGACCGCCGCGATGCCGACGGTGCCCGGCGCGTCGGCCAGCAGGGGCCGGACGACGGACTCGGGGGCGTTGAGCGCGGCCATCGCCCCGCCCGGCAGGGCCTGCATCAGCCGTCCGCGTGCCGCCAGCAGCGCGGCGGCGTCCGGGAGGGACAGCACGCCCGCCACGTGCGCCGCCGTCACCTCGCCGACGGAGTGCCCGGCGAGCCGGTCGGGGCGGACGCCCCAGGACTCGTAGAGCCGGAACAGGGCGACCTCCACGGCGAACAGACCGGCCTGCGCGAACACCGTCCGCTCCAGCTCGGCCGGGTCGTCGCCGAAGACCACGTCCCGGACGGACCGGGTGACGTGCCCGGCGTCCAGCAGGTGCCGGTCCAGTTCGGCACAGGCGGCGTCGAAGGCGTCCCGGAACACCGGGTGGTGCTCGTGCAGGTGGCGGCCCATGCCGGTGTACTGGCTGCCCTGGCCGGTGAAGAGCACCGCGAGCTTGCCGGGACGCGCCACTCCGCGGGCGTGCCGGGGGTGGTCGAAGGCGTCCAGACCGTCGAGCAGCGCGGTGCGTCCCGCGCCCACGACGACGGCACGGTGTTCGAACGCCGTCCGGGTGGAGAGCAGCGCGTGGGCGATACCGGCGGGGTCGGCGTCCGGGTGCCGCCCGGCCCACTCCGCGAGCCGGTCCGCCTGCCCTTCCAGCGCCTCGGGGCTGCGGGCAGAGAGGACCCAGGGGACGACGGCGGGCACGGCCGTGGACGTTGCCGTGGATGCTGCCGCGAGTGTGGGTGCGGGTGCGGGTGCGGACGCGGGTGTGTCGTCCGTACCGGTGTCCGTGTCGGGTGCCTGCTCGACGATGACGTGGGCGTTGGTGCCGCTGACGCCGAACGCGGACACACCCGCCCGGCGCGGTCGCCCGGCCTCGGGCCAGGGCCGCTGTTCCGTCAGCAGTTCCACCGCGCCGGCCGACCAGTCGACCTGCGGGGTGGGG
>NZ_JAHKJW010000146.1 GCF_019710745.1 Streptomyces beigongshangae | reverse complement strand
GCGACGATCACGCATCGTCAGCCCCCAACGACATCACGCCGAAAAGGTCAGTAACGAACTACCGGTAGTTCACAAGAGTCAAGTGGTGGGTGGCGGGTTCGAGTGCTCGAGCCGCGACCGGGTGCCTGGTGACGCGGGTCCGCCGGTCGCCGATTTCGTAAGCTCAGGGGCATGACCGACTACCCGAACGTTGAACCTGAGTGGGCACGCATCACCCGCTGGCTCGAGAAGAACGCGCCGGTCTCCTACCAGAGCCTGCTGCCGCCGACCGGCGATGAGGAGGTCCGCACCGATGAGGAGCAGTTACGGCAGTGGCTGGGGCACGGATTTCCCGAGGACCTCAAAGTCCTGTGGCGGGTATGCGGCGGCACGGAGTATGTCGAGGTGGAAGGGGATGAGGAGGGCGAGCTTCGTCCCGACATGTTTCTGCCAGGTGGAGTTCTTCTCGGCCCGAAGCAGGCCGCCATGACGCGCCTGTCGTTCAACTGGCCCGACACCGAGTGGCCACGGGCATGGGTCGCCTGGCTGGGCGAGGATCAGGAAGGGGCCCTGGTGGGCCGCTACGTCGATGCCTCCGAGGGACCTGGAAGCGGTGGTGAGGGGCAGTGGTCCGCGCACTCCGGGCCGGAGATGTCCGCACCTGAGTTTCCTTCTGTGGGGTCCTGTCTCAGCGCGGTCGCCGAGGCGCTGGAATCCGGCAACGGCCCGTTCGTGAGTCGGAGAGGACCGTGTCTGCCCGGGGTGGTGAAGGGGTGCCTGGTATGGGAACACCCCGACTCTCCTGCAGTGGACGGTTGGGAGCCGTTCCACCCGATCGCCTGAGAAACGGCGGGCTTCCGCCTCCGGCCTGATCGCGGCCAGAGGCGGAAGCAGGAGCGGGATCAATCCGTCAGGGCTTCTTCATCTCGCAGACGAGGTCGGTCTTGGAGGTGTCACAGGCCTTGAACCACGCGTCGCCGACGTCCACGGTGTACGGGTCCTTGTCGAGGAGCCGGAACTGCGGGGCGAACTCGTTGCCCAGGCGGCTCATCGCGCCCGAGTTCATGTACGTCGACATCGATGAGCGACCGCAGTTTTCGTTCCAGGTCGGCGGGTCGTAGCGGGTGTCGTCCAGCAGGTGCTCACTGCCGTCGTCGGTCTTGGCCGACACGGTCTGGATGCACTCACCGCCGCCGTCCGCCCCGGCCGGCATCTTGCCTCCCTTGTTGGCGGGCAGTCCGGGGGACTCGTAGGTCGAGGCGAACGGGAACTCGTCGCACGAGATCGTGTCGGGGTACGGGCTGCTCACGAGTTCCTGGTGCATCATCGTCTTCGGGTGGTTGACGAAGTTTTTCGTCGGCACCCAGCCACTGGCGGCGCGCGGGCCTCGGTACTTGGTACACATCACCTTGCGGGAGTCCTTCTCGGCGTTCCAGCCGCTCTCCGCCCGGCTCGCGGACGGGTGGTAGTGCAGCGGGTTCTCCGGAGTGGCGCCGAGCCCTTTGGACGGCTTGCTCTTGTTCTGCACCATCCAGACATGAGCCGCGGCGGCCGTGTACTTGGCGGTGTTGAACCTGTACTCGGGTACGTACTGCGGCATCACGCAACCGGGGTCACCATTGGAGTCGACCTTGTCGCAGCGCACGACGAGATCCGGCGCCCGCCACGGGCCCGACGCGTCCTGCCATTCGCGCTTCCTGCCGTCCGGGGTAGGAGGCGGCTCCACGTCGGTGTCCGGCATTCCGGCGAAATACACCGGCATGCTCTTGGAGAGATCCACGTCGCGAGTGCCGGAGGCGTTGTCGACCTTGCCGTTCCACTGGTGATCGGCGGTACCGGTGATCATGTGCGGGTCGTTGGGCTGGTTACCGTTCATACCGCCTTTCCAGTTGGTCTCTCCATAGAAGTCGATATCCTTCCCGCCCGGCCCGTCGTTGCAGCCGTCACTGACGCACATGGAGGAGATCCAGGCGTCCGGGTCGCCGGAGCCGAGCAGGACGGACCGGTCCTGGGCGGGGAACGTGTTGGTGACGGGGTTCAGCTCGATCCAGGTCTTGATGTCACCGCCGTGCGGGTCCGTCTTGATCTGGAAGGCGGTCTCGAAGGTCGCTCGGTATTCGATGTCGTCGACGCCGGGCAGTGTCTTGCTCCTGGCGGTGAAGCTGAGGTCGAAGTAGAGGCAGGCCTCGTTACGTGTCATCAGCGACTTTTGCGCCTCGCCGGAGAGGCTCGGCTGGCACCAGGTGTCCTTGACGATCGGGTCGGGGTAGCTGGGTGCCCGCGTCGCAGCCGCCTTGGCCGCCTTGCGGGTGCCTTCGAGGGACCGTTGTGTCTTCGGAGTGATGGTTACTTCCATGCCGCCCTCGTTGAAGGTGCGACTGGCCGAGCCCTGCTTCCATCCCGGCGCCGGCAGTGGATCGTCAGTGAGCGCGGGAGCCGCGGCGTCGGGAGTCGTCGTCGGCAGCTTGATGTCGATCTTCTGCGCGCGGTTGTAGTCGCGGTTTCCGGCGGTGAAGCCATAGTCACGGATCGGACCAACGTTGTCCGCACGGTCCACGCTTCGGGTCTGCACCACGTGGTTGCCATTCTCGGCGGGTGTCGCGGTGTACACGGCGGTGTTCGTCGCAGCGACGGCCCTGGAGGTCGCCGCTGTGGTGGTCGTCGCGACGGTGGACCAGCCGGACTCCGCTCCGTCGTCCTCGAATGGGTCGAGGCGGTACTGCACGTCGCGGGCGTCGGTGACGCCCGTGTCGACATCGAACGTGCCCCGGACGCCGGCTCCGCCGCCGCCCCAGTTCTCGGGGTAGGTCGCCGACGAGACGCTCGCGGGCGTGCCCGGCGCGGTTGTGTCGACGACGAACTCACGCCACGGGGACCAGTTGAGGTTGAAGTGGGTACCGTCGTAGGCGTTGGTGCGGAACTTGTATGTCTTGCCGTTCACCAGTTGCCCGGCCGGCACCCGTACGGAGGCCCAGGAACCCGGGGCCACGTAGTCGGAGACGATCAGGCCTTCCCCGGCCGGGGTAGTGATGGGCTTGTTCGTGGCCGCATCGTAGACCTGGAAGGTTCCGTTGACCGTGTCGCCGTCGGCGTCGGCGAACTTGTCCCGCAGTGTTGGTGTGGTGGTGTTCACCGCCCAGACACCTGCGTAGGACTTGAACGGGGCGCCGGCCTGCTGCGCGGTGCCGTCGCCGGGGCGGTAGTTCCAGGTCACCGTCAGTTTCGGCGGGTTGCTGGTGGCGTTAGCGCTGTTGACGCGCTTCCAGTCCTTGACGTCGTCCGTAGCCGCGCGCAGGCCCATGTAGCCCTTGCCGTCCAGGGCGGAGGACCACTGCTGCACGAGTGTGGTGACGTCCGCGGGGCGTTGTCACGT
>NZ_JAHKJW010000145.1 GCF_019710745.1 Streptomyces beigongshangae | reverse complement strand
TCTTGTCCAGGTCAAAGAAGGCCGCTGTACGAGGCAAGGAGTGGTTTTCCACGGGGTTGAGCATATGCGCCCGCCATTCGGGCTAGTGTGGGGCGTGTGGGTTTGCCTGAGAGGGCTCTCGGGTACACCATGGAAGTCACGGATCGTTCGCGACCGTGCTAACCCGGTTTGGCTCCTCCCCCCCCCCGAGTCAAACCGTGGGGACGACCCCCGCTCTCCCCCCCGGCGGGGGTCGTCGCATGTCCGGAAGGGTTTTCCCTTCCTGTTCCGAGAACGCCGGACCCCGTTGTACGGGGTCCGGCGTTTCTCTGTCTCCGCACAGGATTCGTCACTCTGTGTAGTCGCCTGCTCCCCGACGGAAGTCGCACAACGGTCACCGGTTTGGGTGAGAGCGATATTCACAACCTCCGTGATGTCCACAGTTATCGACCAAGATCCACATGATTTCCGGGATCGCTGCACCGTGATTCCAGCGCGTACCGCTCGCGGCAGTTCATGGCTGGTTCCGATTGTTCGGCGGCTATGGCCGGTTCGTATCGGCGGTTCATATGGAGGGCCGATCGCCGGCTCTCGTACCGCGCGGGATCCGCCGGGCCACGAGGGCGCCGCGGACAAGCAGTGGAGGGGGCTGGAAAGCATGGCGGGAGCCATCACCCACGACCGACCGTCGGCCGCCGAGGGGCGACAGGACGGACCGCTGATCGTCACGGAGGACGTGCACCTGCTGGACGACCTGCTGCGGCTGTGCGCCGCGGCGGGCGCCCGGCCGGAAGTGCACCACGGGGTGCCGGAGCGTGGTGGCGGATGGGACACGGCGCCCCTCGTGCTCGTCGGCGACGACGCCGCACGACGGGTGCGCGGTGCCGCTCGCAGACGCGGAGTCGTGCTGGTTGGGCGGGATCAGGACGATCCCGGGGTCTGGCGCAGAGCAGTGGAGATCGGCGCCGACCATGTGCTGATGCTGCCCGATGGCGAACAATGGTTGGTCGACCGGATCGCCGACGTCGCCGAGGGAGTCGGTCCGCCCGCCCTCACCGTCGGCGTGATCGGCGGACGCGGAGGCGCCGGATCGTCCACCCTCGCCTGCGCGCTCGCGGTCACCTCGGCGCGCCAGGGCAGGCGAACCCTCCTCGTCGACGCGGATCCCCTGGGCGGCGGACTCGACGTACTCCTCGGCGCGGAAGCCGTCGAAGGGCTCCGCTGGCCGGCCTTCGCCGCCTCGCACGGGCGGGTCGGCGGCGGAGCCCTGGAGGAGTCGCTGCCCGCGCTGCCCGCACTGCACGCGCTGCGGGTCCTCAGCTGGGACCGCGGCGACTGCGTCACCATCGCGCCCGAAGCCGTCCGGGCGGTCCTGGCCGCTGCCAGGCGGCGCGGCGGGGCGGTGGTCGTGGATCTGCCCCGCCGTATCGACGAGGGGGTCGCACAGATCCTCGCGCAGCTCGACCTGGGGCTGCTGGTGGTCCCCGCCGAACTGCGCGCCGTCGCCGCGGCGGGCCGGGTGGCGTCCGTGGCCGGCATGGTCCTGAGGGACCTGCGCGTCGCCGTGCGCGGGCCGTACGCACCGGGCCTGGACGACCGGGAGGTCGCCCGCCTGCTCGGACTGCCCCTGATGGGCGAAGTGCCGACGGAGGCGGGCCTGTCGGCGGCCCAGGACCGCGGGACTCCGCCGGGCGCGGACGGCCGCGGACCGCTCGCACGCTTCTGCGCGGCGTTCTGGGAGCGGGCCGCGGTCGCGGGAGGGGACGCATGAGCGGGGGCGCGGGCCTGCGAGGCGCCGCCCCCGTACGTGGCGCCGCTCCCCGACGAGGGGGATCGGCCGTGCACGAGGGACCGGCCGTGCACACGGGGACAGCCGGACCTGCGCGTCCTGGGCTGTCGGAGCCGTCGGGGCTATCCGGACCGTCTGGACCGTCGGGTCGGCTTACCGGTACGGGCACGGGTTCGCTCGCGGGCGGGCCGCCCGGTGCGAGTGGGGCCGCCGACACGGGTCTGCTGGACGGGGTCCGGCAGTGGCTGGTGGAGAGCGGGGGCGAACCGACCCCCGCGCGCGTGGCACAGGCCCTGCGGGAGCAGGGACGGGTGCTCGGGGACGCCCAGGTCCTCGGCGCGGCCGAGCGACTGCGGTCGGAGCTGGTGGGGAGCGGGCCGCTGGAGCCGCTGCTCGACGACCCCTCGGTCACCGATGTGCTGGTTCCGGCACCCGACCGGGTCTGGGTGGACCGCGGCGGCGGTCTGGAACTGACGGCGGTGTCCTTCGCGGACGCGGCGGCCGTACGGCGTCTCGCGCAGCGCCTCGCGGCCGTGGCCGGACGTCGGCTGGACGACGCGCACCCCTGGGTGGACGCCAGGCTTCCCGACGGCACCAGGCTGCACGCGGTGCTGCCCCCGGTCGCCGTCGGCTCGACCTGCCTGTCGCTGCGGGTCGTACGGCCAAAGGCGTTCACGCTCGACGAACTGGTGGCCGCGGGGACGGTACCGCCCGGCGGGGACCGGCTGCTGCGGGCGCTCCTCGACGCGCGGCTCTCGTTCCTGATCAGCGGGGGCACGGGCAGCGGCAAGACGACCCTGTTGAGCGCGCTGCTCGGCCTGGCCGGACCGGGCGAACGGATCGTGCTCGCCGAGGACTCGGCCGAACTGCGCCCCGACCATCCCCATGTCGTACGGCTGGAATCACGGCCTCCCAACCAGGAGGGCGCCGGGCTGGTCACGCTCCAGGACCTGGTGCGCCAGGCACTGCGCATGCGGCCGGACCGGCTGGTCGTCGGCGAGGTGCGGGGCCCCGAGGTGGTCGCCCTGCTGGCCGCTCTGAACACGGGACACGAGGGCGGCTGCTATCGGATGGCTCTGAAGATTTCAGTAGCGCAAGATTCATTTCAGTAAAGATTTCAGTAGCGCACGAAAGATTTCAGTACACTCACGGAGTGTGATCGTCGTCAGCCTGGATGGTTGAGCTCTCCCGCCCGGGTGGTGTGCGGAACTCACGCTCCAGCGCTTCGAGGACAGCCTCGATGGCCGCCTGATCGCCACACACGTTCAGGCGGAACGGCGCTTGGTAATGCGGTCACCAATGGCTGTTGCCCTGCGGCCCTCACCCGGCAGCCTTTGGCTCTCCCGGCACGTATATCGTCCGGGCCTCTTGTTCCACAAGTCTTCGCGCCACTCACCGGACCTCGTTTACGGGTGGATACATGGTGTCTGTGGAAATCCGGTCCGATAACTTCTCCAGGCGCTTGCGCAAGCCTATTTTCCAGGTCTTTTCGATTCTCACGGTCCACGCTGTAGCGGGCCATCCTTTTCCTGGGGTGGAGAGCTGTGGAAAGCGGATGTTGAGATTGGTGATCTGCCGCTGTTCGTTCACGGTGAGGCATCTGTGTTCGAACCGCATGCGCCGCAGTTCGTGGCTGGCGGTGAGGCCGCCGACGAGGAAGCGGCCCCGCTGGGCGCGCATCCAGGGATCGAGATCCCTCGGGTTGATCATGGCGACCCGCCCCGTCTACTCCTCGCGGGCGCAGTTCCTCCACTCCAGCCGTTGCC
>NZ_JAHKJW010000144.1 GCF_019710745.1 Streptomyces beigongshangae | reverse complement strand
CCGCGACGCCCGCGGCGGCCTGCGCGTGCCCGATGTTGGACTTCACCGAGCCCAGCCAGAGCGGGCGGTCCGCGGGCCGGTCCCGACCGTAGGTGGCGAGGAGGGCCTGCGCCTCGATGGGGTCGCCCAGCGCCGTGCCGGTACCGTGCGCCTCGACCACGTCCACGTCGGCACCGGTCAGCCCGGCGCTGCTCAGCGCCTGCCGGATGACGCGCTGCTGGGAGGGGCCGTTGGGAGCGGTGAGGCCGTTGGACGCGCCGTCCTGGTTCACCGCGCTGCCGCTGACGAGGGCCAGCACCCGGTGACCGTTGCGCCGGGCGTCCGACAGCCGCTCCACGAGCAGCACGCCCACGCCCTCGGCCCAGCCGGTGCCGTCCGCCGACGCGGCGAACGCCTTGCAGCGGCCGTCGGCCGACAGGCCCCGCTGCCGGGAGAAGTCGACGAAGGCGTCCGGCGCGGCCATCACCGTGACCCCGCCGGCCAGCGCCATCGAGCACTCGCCCGCCCGCAGCGCCTGCGCCGCCAGGTGCAGGGCCACCAGCGACGACGAGCACGCCGTGTCGATGGTCACCGCGGGCCCTTCGAGGCCGAGGGTGTAGGCCACCCGGCCGGACAGCACAGCCGCGGAGATGCCGGTGATGCGGTGCCCCTCGACCTCCTCGGAGACCTGGCGCAGGCGCAGCGCGTAGTCCTGGGTGTTCATGCCGGTGAACACCCCGATGTCGCGGCCCGCCAGGGTCGTCGGGTCGATGCCGGCCCGCTCGAACACCTCCCACGACGTCTCCAGGAGGAGCCGCTGCTGCGGGTCCATCGCCAGGGCCTCGCGCGGGGAGATGCCGAAGAAGTCCGCGTCGAACCCGGCGGCGTCCGCCAGGAACGCACCGTGCCGGGCGTACGACGTGCCGGGGTGGTCGGGGTCGCTGTCGTAGAGCGCGGACAGGTCCCAGCCGCGGTCGTCCGGGAAGTCGCCGACCGCGTCACCGTCCTCGCTGATCAGCCGCCAGAAGTCCTCCGGGCTCTCCACACCACCGGGGAAGCGGCAGCTCATCGCGACGATGGCGATGGGATCGTCGGATGTCCCGTGCGTCCCGTGCGTCCCGTGCGTCCCGTGCGTCCCGTGCGTCCCGTGCGTCCCGTGCGGGATGGCGGACGGCGCCGCGGAGGCGTCGGCCTCCGCCAGGAGTTCCGTGAGCAGGTGCCGGGTGAGGACATCCGGGCTCGGGTGGTCGTAGAGCAGGGTGGCGGGGAGCCGGAGCCCGGTGTCCGCGGCGAGCCGGTTGCGCAGTTCTACGGAGGTCAGCGAATCGAAGCCCGCCTCACGGAACGCCCGGCCGGCGGCGACGGCGTCGGCGGACGTGTGCCCGAGGACGTGCGCGGCACGGTTCCTGACCAGGCCGAGCAGCGTCTCGTGCCGCTCGTCGGGCGTCAGCGGCGCCAGCCGTCGTACGAGGTCCGTCCCGCCGGCCGCCGCCCGGCCCGCGGCCCGGCGCCGGACCGGCGGCACCAGCTCGCGCAGCAGGGGCGCGACCGGGCCGCCGTCCGGCTCGGCACGCAGCCGCCCGAGGTCGAGCCGGGCCGCCACCAGAGCCGGGAGGGTGCTGCGCAGACCGGCGTCGAACAGCGCGAGGCCGGTCTCCTCGTCCAGCGCCGCCATCCCGAACCGCCGGGAGTGCTGCCGCAGGTCGGCGGCGGTGAGGTGGGCGGTCAGCTCGCTGGTGGCCGCCCAGTGGCCCCAGGCGAGCGAGGTGGCGGGCAGCCCCGCCGCCCTGCGCCGCGCGGCCAGCGCGTCCAGGAAGGCGTTGGAGGCGGCGTAGTTGGCCTGCCCGGGGTTGCCGAGGACACCGGCGGCCGAGGAGTACAGCACGAACGCCGCGAGACCGGTGTCCCGGGTCAGCTCGTCCAGCAGGAGCGCCGCGTCCGCCTTGGGCCGCAGGACTGCGTCCAGCCGCTCCGGGGTGAGGGCGGTGACCACGCCGTCGTCCAGCACACCGGCGGTGTGGACGACCGCGGTGAGCGGTGTCCCGCCGGGGATCGACGCCAGCAGGCCGGCCAGCGCGGCACGGTCGGTGACGTCGCAGGCGACGGTGCGCACGGTGGCGCCCAGCGCGCCGAGGTCGCGCTCCAGCTCGGGCACGCCGTCGGCGGCACCACCGCGCCGGCTGACCAACAGCAGGTGGCGTACGCCGTGCTCGACCACGAGATGCCGGGCGAGCAGGCGGCCCAGGGTGCCGGTGCCACCGGTGATCAGAACGGTGCCGTCGGGGTCGAGCGGCTCCACGGCGTCGACGGGGCCGTCGGGGTCGTCGGGGTCGAGCGGTCGAACGCCGCCGGCGTCCGCCGCCCGCGCCAGTCTCGGTACGGTGGCCCGGCCGGCGGCGAGGGCGAACTGCGGCTCACCGGTGGCGACGGCGGCGGGCAGCAGCGCATCGGAGGCGGCGTCCCCGTCCACGGCGGCCAGGACCAGCCGCCCCGGTGCCTCCGACTGCGCCGAGCGGACGAGCCCCCAGACGGCCGCGGTGACCGGGTCGCCGACGTCCCGCGTGACGACGACCAGCCGCGCGTCCGTCACCGGCAGGGCAAGCCACGCCTGCACCCACGCCAACGCCCGCGAGGTCAGCGCCCGCAACCCCTGGGCGGTGTCCGTCAGATCCACGCGCACATCACTGCCGGTGGCCGACGTCGACAGCTCATCGAGGTCGGTGACGGTGACCGGTTGCCGCGTCGGGTCCGCCACGGCCTCGACGGCAAAGGGCACCCAGTCGACGCGGAACAACGCGTCCAGCGGGTCCACACCCCCCTGGGCAGCCGCCGACACCAGCTCGTCCGCGTCGACCTCACGCGAGACGACCGACCCGAAGCTGCCGACCGCCCGGCCGGAGGCGTCCGCGAGTTCCAGCGCCGTACCGCCACTGCCGTCCGGAGCGATACGCGCCCGCAGAGAGGTGGCCCCGGCCGCTACCAAAAACACGGCACGGTAGGCGACGGACAGCGCGGAGGTGCCACCGCCGGCACGGCCCACGGCTTCGAGCAGCGCGGGATGCAGCGCGAACCGCTCGGCCGCGTCCCGCTGCTCCTCGTCCACCTCGGCCTCGGCGAACACCTCCTCGCCACGCCGCCATGCCGCACGCAGCCCCGGCACCGCCGGATCCACCTCGACGGGCACCGCCCCGGCCGGCGGCCACACCGACAGGTCGATGCCGGGGACGGCGTCCGGACGGCCGGCCAATGTGCCGGTGGCGTGCCGGGTCCAGCCGGGGGCACCCTGCCGCCGGGAGTGGACGGTCAGCCGGTGCCGGCCGGAGCCGTCCGCCGCGCCGACGGCCACCTGGAGCCGCACGCCCGGGCCCTCCGCGAGCACGAGCGGCGTCTCGATCAGCAGTTCCTCGACGGCACCGCAGCCGACCTCGTCCCCGGCGCGTACCGCCATCTCCAGGAACGCCGCCCCGGGCACCACCGCGACTCCGTGCACTGTGTGTTCGGCCAGCCAGGGGTGGCTGCTCGACGACAGCCGGGCGGTGAACAACACCCCGCCCTCGTCGGGCAGTTCGACCCAGGCGTCGAGCAGGGGGTGTCGGGCGTCCGTGAGCCCGGCGGCGGCCACGGCACCTGCGGAGGGGACGCTTCTGAGCCAGTAGTGCTGGTGTTGGAAGGGGTAGGTGGGGAGGTCGTGGGCGGTGT
>NZ_JAHKJW010000143.1 GCF_019710745.1 Streptomyces beigongshangae | reverse complement strand
CTGCGCCTGCCGGCCACCCTGGTCTTCGACCACCCCAACGCCCTCGCCGTCACCGAGTACATCGCATCGCGGATCGGCGGGGAGACCGCCCAGGCGGCCGACCCGGTCCGCACGGGCGCGGGCACCCCCGCCGACGACGAGCCCATCGCCATCGTCGGCATGGCCTGCCGCTACCCGGGCGGAGTGACCACTCCCGAGGAGCTGTGGCGCCTGGTCATGGACGGTGCCGACACGGTCTCCGACCTCCCGGGCGACCGGGGCTGGGACGTGGAGGACCTCTACGACCCGGAGCCGGGCAAGGAGGGCAAGAGCTACACGCGCCGCGGCAGCTTCCTGCACGACGCGGCCGAGTTCGACCCCGGGTTCTTCGGGATCTCGCCCCGCGAAGCCCTCTACATGGACCCGCAGCAGCGCCTGCTCCTGGAGACCTCGTGGGAGGCCCTGGAGCGGGCGGGCATCGACCCGGCCTCGCTCAGGGGCAGCCGGACCGGTGTCTTCGCCGGCGTGATGTACCACGACTACGCGCTCAACGTCTCGCCCTCCGGCACCGCCGGCGGCAGCGTGGTGTCCGGCCGGCTGTCGTACACCTACGGCTGGGAGGGCCCGGCCGTCACCGTCGACACCGCCTGCTCCTCCTCCCTCGTCGCGCTGCACCTCGCGGTGCAGGCACTGCGGTCGGGCGAGTGCTCGCTCGCCGTGGCCGGTGGCGCCACCGTGATGTCGACGCCCGGCATGTTCGTCGAGTTCAGCCGTCAGCGCGGCCTCTCCGTCGACGGCCGCTGCAAGGCGTTCGCGGGCGCGGCGGACGGTGTCGGCTGGTCCGAGGGCGTCGGCGTACTCCTCGTGGAACGCCTGTCGGACGCGGTGCGCAACGGACACCGGGTGCTCGCCGTCGTCAAGGGCACGGCCGTCAACCAGGACGGGGCCTCCAACGGCTTCACCGCGCCCAACGGCCCCTCCCAGCAGCGGGTGATCCGCCAGGCACTGCAGGGCGCCGGTCTCGCCGCGTCCGAGGTGGACGTGGTGGAGGCCCACGGCACGGGCACCACGCTCGGCGACCCGATCGAGGCGCAGGCCCTGCTGGCGACGTACGGTCAGGACCGGCCCGGGGACCGGCCGCTGCTGCTCGGCTCGATCAAGTCGAACATCGGCCACGCGCAGGCCGCCGCCGGTGTCGCAGGCGTCATCAAGATGGTCATGGCGATGGAACACGGCACGGTGCCGCGCACCCTGCACGTCGACCGCCCCTCGCCGCACGTCGACTGGACCGAGGGCAACGCCGAACTGGTCACCGAGGAAAGGCCGTGGCCGGTCACCGGCCGCCCGCGCCGGGCGAGCGTCTCCGCGTTCGGCCTCAGCGGCACCAACGCGCACGTCGTACTGGAACAGGGCCCCGCACCGGCCACCGCTGAACCGCAGGCCGCCGACGAACCGCGGACCACGGCCGAGCGCCGGACCGCCACCGAGCGCCGCACTCCCGCCGTCCTGCCGTGGACGGTGACCGCGGCGACCCCCGAGGCGCTCCGCGCCCAGGCCGCCCGGCTGCTGGACCACCTCACGGCACGGCCCGACGAGCGTCCGCTGGACACGGCGTACGCGCTGGCCACCGCCCGCACCGCGCTGGAGTCCCGCGCGACGGTGCTGGGCACCGGCCGTGACGAACTCCTGGCCGGGCTGCGCACCCTCGCCGAGGGCGGGAACGCCCCCGGCGTGGTGACCGGCGCGGCCCGCTCCGTCGGGACCACCGCCTTCCTGTTCTCCGGGCAGGGCTCACAGCGCCTCGGCATGGGGCGTGAGCTGTACGCGGACTTCCCCGTCTTCGCGGAGTCCTTCGACGCGGTGTGCGCGGGGCTGGACGAGCACCTGGAGCGTCCGCTGCGCGAGGTGGTGTGGGGCGAGGACGAGTCGGTCCTCAACGGCACGGCATACGCGCAGGCCGGCCTGTTCGCCGTCGAGGTGGCCCTGTACCGGCTGCTCACGTCCTGGGGGATCACCCCCGACTTCGTGGCCGGCCACTCCATCGGCGAGGTCGCGGCGGCCCATGTCGCCGGGGTGCTCTCGCTGGGCGACGCCTGCGCCCTGGTCGCCGCGCGCGGCCGGCTGATGCAGGCGCTGCCCGAGGGCGGTGCGATGGTGGCGGTGGAGGCCACCGAGGCGGAGGTGCGCGAGCACGTCGACTCCGCCGAGGGTGTGTCGGTCGCCGCGGTCAACGGCCCCTCGTCCGTCGTGGTCTCGGGTGTCGAGGCCGCGGTGGAGAGCGTGGCGGAGGTGTTCCGGGAGCGGGGACGTCGGGTCAGCAGGCTGCGGGTGTCGCACGCGTTCCACTCGCCGCTGATGGAGCCGATGCTGGCGCAGTTCCGCGAGGTGGTGGAGGGGCTGTCGTTCGGTGAGCCGCGGCTGCCGGTGGTCTCGAACGTGAGCGGCCGGATCGCGCAGGCCGGTGAACTGACCTCCCCGGACTACTGGGTGACCCATGTCCGGGAAGCCGTCCGTTTCGCCGACGGCATCCGCGCGCTCCGTGTCGCGGGAGTGGACCGCTGCGTCGAGATCGGCCCCGAGGCGGTGCTGACCGGCATGGCCCGCACCTGCCTCGACGGTGACGAGGACGCGGCCGTCCTGCTCGTGCCGACGGCCCGCAAGGGCCGTGACGAGACGGAGGCCCTCCTCACCGCCGTCGCCCAACTGCACACCACGGGAACGGCCGTCGACTGGTCCGGCTTCTTCGCCGGGACCGATGCCCGTGCCGTCGACCTGCCGACGTACGCCTTCCAGCGGCAGCGCTACTGGCTGACCGCGACCGACGGAGCTCCCGCCGCGGCGGGAAGCGCCGGACTCGACGCGGCGGAGCACCCGTTGCTGGGTGCGGTGGTGTCGCTGCCGGACTCCGGCGGTGTGGTGCTGACGGGCAGGCTGTCGGTGGAGGCCCAGCCGTGGCTCGCCGACCACATGGTGCTCGGCCGGATCCTGCTGCCCGGCGCCGTCCTCGTCGAACTGGCCCTGGCGGCCGGCGAGGCCGTGGACTGCGCCACCCTGGACGAACTGACCCTGGCGGCACCCCTGGTGCTGCCCGAGCGGGGCGGTGCCCAGATCCGCGTGATCGTCGGACCGCGCACCGCGGAACGCCGCACGGTCGCCGTCTACTCCCGTCCCGAAGGCACCTCGCAGGACTGGGCCACGCACGCCACCGGTTTCCTCACGGAGGCGGCTGTGGTGGCCGGGTCCGAGTGGGGTGAGTGGCCGCCGGCCGGTGCCGAGGTGGTGCCGGTGGAGGGTGCGTACGAGGTCTTCCGGGAGCGTGGTTACGGGTACGGGCCGGTGTTCCGGGGGTTGCGTGTGGCGTGGCGCCGGGGTGAGGAGTTGTTCGCCGAGGTGGCGCTTCCGGAGGAGGTGTCGGGTGAGGCGGGCCGGTTCGGTCTGCACCCGGCGCTGCTGGACGCCTCCATGCACGCCGCGATCCTCAACGACAGCGCAGGCCCCGGCGCCGAGGACGGTGACGGCGGCACGGTGATCCCGTTCGCCTGGAACCGTGTCTCCCTGCACGCCGTCGGCGCCGCCGCCGTCCGCGTCCGGATCGCCACCGCCGACGACGGGGGCATGGACATCCGCGTCGCCGATGTGACCGGCGCTCCGGTCCTGACGGTCGGCTCGATGGTGGGCCGGTCGGTCTCCGCCGATCAGCTCGGCGCCGCGTCCGGTGACGCGGGCGCGCTGTACGGCACCGAATGGGTGCCGGCCGCCGTGGACGGTTCCGCGGACCCGGCCTGGGTCTCCTGGACGGAGATCGCCGAGGCCGTCGGGAGTGCGGTGCCGGGTGTGGTGGTGCTGGACTGTGGTGTGCCG
>NZ_JAHKJW010000142.1 GCF_019710745.1 Streptomyces beigongshangae | reverse complement strand
CCGTATGACCACCGAGCGAGTCCATGCCTGCGCACCCATCTTCCCGCATGCCGTCATACCTTCGGAAACTGGGGGACGCCTCCGGCCCCATGCCGCTGGAAACGGTCGCTGACCTGCGGAATTATCTGGCCACGGTGCCTGACCCACGGGCCCGTCGAGGTATCCGTCACCCATGGACGGCCCTGCTCACCGCTGCGGCCGCCGCCGTTCTGGCCGGCGCTGCCTCGATCACAGCGATCGGCGAGTGGGTCGCCGACGCCCCGCAGCGCGTCCTGGCCCTGCTCGGATTCCGGCCCGATCCGCTGACCGGCCTGATCCGCCCGCCCCATGCCACGACCATCCGCCTCGTCCCGGCCGCCGCGGACGGTGACGCACTGGACCGCGCCATCGGACACTTCCTCCAGGAACGCAAGACACCAGCCTCGGGACGGAAGATCATCGCCGTCGACGGCAAGACTCTCCGCGGTTCCCGCACCGCGAAACGGCCGGCCGTCGCCCTGATCGCAGCGAGGACGCACAGCGGCCAGGTCCTCACCCAACGACAGATCGACGGAAAAAGCAACGAAATCCCGGCCTTCGCTCCACTCCTGGACAGCATCGATCTGACCGGCGCCGTCATCACCGCCGACGCCCTGCACACCCAGCACGACCACGCCACCTACCTGCACAAACGCGGAGCCCACTACCTCGCCGTGGTGAAAAGGAACCACCCCGCTCTCCACGAGAGCGTCCGGTGCCTGCCCTGGCGCGACGTCCGCCTGGACCACTACGAACGCGGACGGACCCACCACCGCGACGAGATCCGCCGTCTGAAGACCGCCACGTTCGCCCACCTCGACTACCCCCATGCCCACCAAGCCCGCCACGTCGTGCGCTGGAGACGCGATCTGGGCACGGGCAAGCTGACGATCGAACGGATCTACCTGGTCACGAGCCTGCCACCCAGCACGGCCACGGGCAGCGAACTCGCCACCTGGATCCGTGGCCACTGGCGCATCGAGAACCAGCTCCACCACGCCCGCGACCGCACCTTCCACGAGGACGCCTCCAAGACCCGCACCCGCCGCCTGCCCCGCGTCATGGCCGGCCTGCGCAACCTCGCCATCGGTATCCACCGCCAGGACGGACACACCAACATCGCAGCCGCCCTCCGCCACACCGCCCGTGACCACCTACGGCCCCTCACCGCCCTCGGGCTGGCATGACGAACCCGGACACAAGATCACTTCTCAAAGACCCTGGACATGACGGCATGCGGGAAGATGGGTGCGCAGGCATGGACTCGCTCGGTGGTCATACGGACTCGACACCCACATGATCACCAGCATCCATGCCTGTTCTGCGTCCAGGGTCGCTGCCGACAGAACCTGACAAGACGTCACATCCGGTGCTCGGCAGGCGAACCGCCCACCTCAAGACTTCTCAAGGGCCCTGATGACCACCCTCACCTAATACTCCAGTTGCACTTCTCCATATGCCCTGGTCGCGGGGCCCTTTCAGAGTGTAGTTGGCTGACGCTGCATCAGGTTGATGGTAGTTCGTGACTCACTCGATCGGGGCGCGTGCGGCGCTGATAGTGGCAGCGGCGGGCGATGGCCTGATGGCGTCGGCGCCAGCGGGACCAATAGAGCCGCTGTGCGGGCGACCGGTGCCGGGCCGAGGGGGGACGGGCAAGGTCCAGGAGCCGTCGGACTTCTGCCACGGTGAGGGGAACGAGGCCGCTCGAACCGTTTCTGCGGCCCCTTTTTCGAGGGCTTGGGCTGTCATCGCCGCCAGGAAGGCGTGGGCGAGCATGGCCAGGGTGATATGGCGGTACCAACCGACGTAGCGGCGGACTTCGTACTGGTCCAGGCCGCACTCGTTCTTCGCTGCCTGGAAGCACTCCTCGATGGCCCACCGGGCGCCGGCCACCCGAACCAGTTCAAAGACAGTAGCGTCCACCGGCGCGAAGGCCAGGTAATACGCGATCTCCTCGGGACGCGCCAAGCTGCGACGGGCCAGCACCCAGCGGCAGTGGGCGGGATCCGAACCCTCCACGGTGGGCAGCTTGGCCGCGGCCCAGTCGTAGACCCGCGGCCCCTTCGCGCCGTCACCGCAGGAGATCCGCTCCCACGCCTTGGCCGGGGCGCCGGTCAGGACATGGTCGATGCGCCAGCTTCCCGCTGGAGACTTGACCTGCTGCGACTTGGGTACCGCCAGGACGTAGCCCACGTCGGCCTCCTCCAGCATCCGCCGGAAGTGCCACTCCTGCCCGTAGGCGGCATCGGCGGTCACCCAGGCGATCGGCAGTGCGGAGTCCAGTGCCCGCCGAACCATGGCACGGGCAAGTTCCGGCTTGGTCGCGAAGGACTTGCTCTGCGGAATCCGGGCGGCGCGGCACCGGTCGGCATCCTCCGTCCACGACTTGGGCAGGTAGAGCTCGCGGTCCACCAGGGCCCGGCCCTTCGCAGTGGCATAGGCGGCGAACACTCCGATCTGGCAGTTCTCCGTGCGGCCGGCGGTGCCCGAATACTGCCTTTGCACCCCGGCGGAGACGGTGCCCTTCCTGAGGAAGCCGGTGTCGTCCACGATCAGGACACCGTCCGGCTGCCCGAGCTGGTCGGCCACGTAGTCCTGCAGATCGTCGCGGACCTCGTCCGGGTCCCACTGGCACCACGACAGCAGTCGCTGCAGCCCATACGGTGTGTCATTGCCTGCGTGCTCGGCTATCTGCCAGCTGTTCTTCCGGCCCACCGGGCCCAGCAGGCCACGCACGTAGTCCCGCATCCGCCGCCGCGGCTCAACGCGGCCAAACCGCTCGCCCACCCGCAGCAGCAACGACTCCAACTCGGCATCCCACGAACCGACTTCGGTATCGCTCTCCATATCCACAACCGGTTCAACGCGCCCCGATCGAGTGAGTCACGAACTACCACCAACCTGATGCAGCGTCAGCCAACTACACTCTGAAAGAGCCCCGCGACCAGGGCATATGGAGAAGTGCAACTGGAGTACTAACGGCACGAAAACGGTCCACCGACTTCGTCGGCGGACCGGCACGAAACTTCGAGGTTAGGAATCATTGTTCGCAAACTGCCACCCGGCGTATGAAAACCGTGCCTACACCCGAAAGAGAATCAAGTACCGGTCAGGACAGACATAGATCATCCGATCGCTGATGCGCAGGAGATGGCCGTCCATAGTTGCCTTCTTCTGAATATAGCGATACCGAGAACTTTGGTGCGTAACTCGTACGGATAATCGGATTTTCGTGAGCGGGACGGGAAGCGGGCTCAGCGCGAAAGGATCATCCATATTTTATCATTCCATTTCCGTGATTCGACTTTTCACCCCTGGGAAAGGGCCGAAAAATGAGGCAGATCCTCTTTCTGTCAGGCGGGTCATGTTGTAAGGAATAAGCTCTTGAGGCCGAGTTCGGACGCTCGGGCGCCACAAGAGTTCTCCGGTCAATACCAACTGAATGCCGGTTCTCGCTAAGAGCTGTCCCGTAACTTAAAAACCGCTTTCCAGTGTCCGGTTCGAGTGACTTCGCCGGGATCTCGTTGAGGTCGAGAGCCAAAAAGAAATCAGACAAGCCGATTCGACTGTGGTGACCCGCCACCCTCTGCTACGAGTTACAGGACAGCCTTTAGGGGTGCTTTGGGACGTCATCTTGCCCCGACCCCCGCTGCGGCCGGTACCCGTGCGCGCTGCACAGATTGAGTTCGAAGGCGCACACGGGTGTGAAATAAAAACTCGGGCACACCCCGGGCAAGGGATACGACATTTCCCGTAGGGTGGACTTTCCGGGTCCCGCTGTTTTTCCAGGGCGTAGTAGTGCTTCGTTAGGTTCTGGCTCTGTGTCTGACTGTGGTGAGGGGGCGGCCGC
>NZ_JAHKJW010000141.1 GCF_019710745.1 Streptomyces beigongshangae | reverse complement strand
GCTCGACGCGGGGGACATCCGGGGGATCGGCCCCGTGCTGACGGCCGGCCACGAGTCGCTCCGCGACGACCTGCGCATCTCCTGCCCGGAGCTGGACCTCGCCGTCTCGGCGGCGAACCGGGCGGGCGCGCTGGGGGCGCGGATGACGGGAGGCGGCTTCGGCGGCTCGGCCGTCGTCCTGGTCGAGACGGCGGACGCGGACACGGTCACCAAGGCGGTCCAGGAGGCGTTCGCCGCGGCGGGCTACACCGCGCCGCGGGTGTTCCCGGCGGTGCCTTCGGCGGGGGCGCGGCGGGTCGCCTGATCACTCGCGTCCACTGCCTCCCCGCGCGCTGAGGCTGATCGGGGAGGCAGAGTCGGCCCGGCTCGCGATGTCGTTCGTCGCCGGTCAGGCCCTGGCGCCGTTGTTGCGCAGCAGGGCCGTGTACGCGCCCTCGGCCGCCCGGCCCTCGACGGTGCCGGCAGGAGTGAGGGCGAGGAAGGAGCCGGTGTCGCCGTGGTGGATGATCCGGCCGTCGTGGACGACGGTCACGTGATCGGCCTCCTCGGCGAGGTCGGCGACATCGTGGGTGGACAGCAGCACCCGGATGTCGCCGGTGAGGCCTGAGAGCATGTCCCGGAACACCCGCCGCTGGTACGGGTCGAGTCCGGCGGTCGGTTCGTCGAGCAGCAGCACCCGCGCCCCGTGCACCAGCGCGCCCGCGACGCCGACGCGGCGGAGCTGTCCTCCGGAGAGACGGTCGCTGCGCTCGTTCATCCGGTCGGCGAGGTCGACCCGCGCGAGTGTCTGGCGGGCACGCTTCCAGGCGTCGGGCCGGTTCATGCCCTTGAGCCAGCCGATGTACGCGACGTACTCGCGTGCCGTGAGCCCGGGCATCGGGGTGATGTCCTGTGGCATCCACGCCACGTCCTGCCGGTACTGCCGGCTTCCGGCCGGGATCCCGTCGAGCTGGACGCTGCCGCGCTGCGGCTTCGTCACCGAGGCCGCGAGCTTGAGCAGGGTCGACTTCCCGGCGCCGTTGGGGCCCAGCAGGATGGACAGTCCGTCGGGCAGCGCGTAGTCGAAGTCTTGCAGGACGGGCTTGCGCCCGCGCCGGTAGCGGTAGGTGCAGTGGGTGAGTTCGAGGGTCACGAGGCCTTCCTCGGGGCGAAGATCAGAGCGGTCAGGCCGGCGGCGAACATCAGCAGGGAGACGGCGGCCGCGGGGACGTCGTGGGCGGACTGCGGTACGACGGTCCACCACCGCGGCACGTTGCCCCGGAAGCCGATGCCGACGACGAGAACCAGCCAGGCCACGGGGACCATGACCGCGGAGGGGCCGAACAGGGTGTGGCCCAGGAGCAGCAGGCCGGTCAGGAAGAGCACGTTGCGGCCTGCCGCGGCGGCCTCCTGCGTACCGCCGAGGGCGTTGACCAGCAGCGCGCAGCAGAGTGCCGCCACTGCCACCGCGGTGACGAGCGCGGCGTCGTACCGGGCCACCGGCCGCACCCCGGAATCCTCCGGGGCGGGCACCCGTGACTCCAGGAGATGCATGAGGCAGGCGACGAGAGGTACGGGCACGAACAGGGTCAACGCGATCTGCGGCGAACCGATGAGGGAAGGCAGGGCGACCCGGATGTTCTGCACCGCGAGGAGCGGGAGCAGGAAGGTGGCCAGGGCCAGCGGGACCGTGAATCCTGCCCGCCGGGCACCGATCCACCACCTCACGCCGTGCTCCCCGTGGCGTTTTTCGAGCAGGAGTCGAGGTTGCTGCGGATCCAGGTTCTCTGCGCGGCCTGCGACAGGTCGAGGACGTCACGGACCTGGTCGCTGACCTGGCTCTCGATCTGCCGGCTCTCGGGCGTGACGCCTTCGTTCCGGCGGCGCTCCTGGTACATGTCGACCTGGCCGGTGCGGGTGGCGCCCCACAGCCACACCGAGCGGGCCCGGACGAGGGGGACCTCGGCGCAGCGGAACTTCAGCGCACGGACCATGACCTGGTAGCCGACCTCGTGGGGCCGGTCCGCGGTCATGATGTTCATCCGCCACACCCGGTCACCCGGGCCGGCGGCGGTCGGCCCGTTGTAGATGTCCGCGATCTGGTCGGGAGCGGCGACGGGGACCCCGGCGGCCCGCAGGGTGCTCAGCGTCCGGGAGGCCTCGCGCTGGGCGCGGTCCAGATTCCCGGAGGCCACGCGCGCCACGCACACCCGGGGCTTTACACCCGAGCAGTCCATGGGGGCCTGGCCGGTGGCCATGGGAGGGTCGTGCGGCCAGTCCCGGGCGAGGTGCTGGGCGCCGAGGACACCAACTGCGGCCACGCCGAATGCGAGGACGCCCCGGAGCACCCGGGGTCCGAGCGGCAGCCACAGGAGCAGCAGGCCGACGGCCACGCCGCCCGCCAGCAGGACGGGAGCCGCGAGGGACACCAGTCGGGGCACCTCGCCGAAGCCGATGTCGGAGAACTGCCCGGACACATGACGGAGCCAGTACGGTTCCGTGGCCCGGGTGAACGCCACCGCGATCCAGTCCACGACCGCGACCACCGGCGCGGCGATCAGCCGCGGCAGGACCGAGCCCAGGGCGAATCCCGCGATGGCGTGGCAGACGACCACCAGCATGCCCATCAAAGGCAGCCGCAAGGAGTCGAGGGTCGGCGCGGTGCCGCTGCGCGCGAGAGAGATCGCCGGGGGCAGCAGCAGGACGGCCCACGACGGAATCACCACGGGAAGCAATATGTTGGCCGCCACTCGATAACGGCTCCGGGACGGCAGGGATTCCCAGATGTGAGCCTTGCGCAGTCGCCCGCTTTCCCACACACCGAGCCCGGCGGCGGCCGCATAGGCGAGTGCGTAGAGAGTCATGAGTGGAGCGGAAACTATCGCCGGGGCCCAGTGGTGATATTGGCTGGGCGGCGCGGTTTCCCCCGTCATGTAATAAAGGGCGGCCAAAAGCAGGACGGCGGGGCCGGCCCAGCGCACACTGCTGCTTCTCAGTGCGGTGGTGAATTTCATCGCGACTCACAAAGTATAAGGATGTGCCCCGGGGCCACGGCTGAGGCCCCGGGGCAGAAATCCGATCAGCCGTCGGCCTTGGTGGTGTCGACGCTGACGCTGTTCACGCTGAGCTGCGGGCCGAAGGTCGAGCCGCCGATCTTCATGATCTTGAAGTATACGTTCTTCATACCCGAGCCCAGGTCGGTCCACTCGCCGTTGCTCGTACCGCCGTCGAAGCAGGCCGTGAACGTCTTGTTGTCGTAGGAGTCGTCGGGCTGGAGGCTGATGTCACGCCACATCTGCACGTCGGTGCTCTTCGGGCCATCGGTGGTACAGCCGGTGAACTTGACCTGGGAGTACAGCTCGTCGGACCAGCGGCGGGACTCGAAGGAGACGCTCGCGGCGGAGATGCTGCTCGACCAGTTCGCCTCCGCGGTAGGAGCGAGAGCAAGAGCGATAACCGCGGCTGTGCCGGCCGTTACGGCGGCACGAGAAGTAAGCTTCACGAAATTCCCATGCTGAATGCTATCCAGCACGAGAGGTGGAGCTCATGCATGTATTCGCACCCCCGTGCATGCGGGAATACCCCCCTCGCAATGATCAGACAGTAACACCAGGTGAAACGGGTGGCCAACGGTTTCTTTCGCCGCCGTATGCGCGACTTACTCGCTGGTAGGGGCCGCGGAGTTTAAATGTCCGCGTAGTGCCCAGGTTGTGTAATATTTGGTGTGCCGCGGATACTCGTTAATATCGCACATATGCGGATTCAGGTAGATTTCACAGATCATTCACAAGTCGAGGCCCTCTGTAGGAGCCGTAGAGGGTCGTGAGGGTCGTGGAGGAGCGCGCCACGCTCATCTCAGCCGCTTCGTCAGCGTGTACTCCGTGATCCCCGGCGGGTAGTCGGGGATCACGCACACCACCTCGTAG
>NZ_JAHKJW010000140.1 GCF_019710745.1 Streptomyces beigongshangae | reverse complement strand
ATGTGGAACTCCTCGCACCAGTACACGGCGTTGGCGACGAGGAAGTTGCGCACCTCCCGCCGGCCGTAGTCGAACTCCAGGGTTCCCCAGTCGGGGTGCGCGGCCCGCAGCGGGTCCTCGTGCTCGTACAGCGGACGCCCGTCGAACTCGGCCAGCGCCCACTCGTCCCGGGGGAAGTGCGCGGGGACCCAGTCCATGATCACGCCGATGCCGGCCCGGTGCAGGGCGTCGACGAGGTACTTGAAGTCGTCCGGGGTGCCCAGTCGCGCGGTGGGCGCGTAGAAGCCGGTGACCTGGTAGCCCCAGGAGCCGCCGAAGGGGTGCTCGGCGACCGGCATCAGCTCCACGTGGGTGAAGCCGAGGTCGGAGATGTAGCGGGGCAGCTGCTCGGCCAGCTCGCGGTAGGTCAGGCCCGGCCGCCAGGAGGCGAGGTGCAGCTCGTACACGGAGAACGGGGCCTGGTGCGCGGGCCGCTCGGCCCGGCGCGCCATCCACTCCTGGTCCTGCCACTCGTGGTGCGAGGAGTGGATGACGGAGGACGTGGCGGGCGGCAGCTCCGTGCGCCGGGCCATCGGGTCGGCGCGCAGCGTCTTCGTCCCGTCGGACTTGGTGATCTCGAACTTGTAGAGCTCCCCCTCGCCGATGCCGGGGGCGAACAGCTCCCACACGCCGGAGGAGCCCAGCGACCGCATCGGGAACGCGGTCGCGTCCCAGAAGTTGAAGGTGCCGGCGACCCGGACACCGCGGGCGTTCGGCGCCCAGACCGAGAAACGGGTGCCCGCCACGCCCTGGTGCTCCATCGGCTCCGCGCCGAGGACCTTCCACAGCTGCTCGTGCCGTCCCTCCCCGAACAGGTGCAGATCGAGGTCGCCGAGCGTGGGCAGGAAGCGGTACGCGTCCTCGGTGTCGTGCACGGCTCCTTCGTATTCCACGGACAGCCGGTACGGCGGCACCTCGCGCAGCGGCAGCACGGCGGAGAAGAACCCGTCGCCCTCGTCGTCCAGCGGGGCCCGCAGCCCGTCGGCGACGACGCTCACGGAGAGCGCGTACGGCCGCAGCGCCCGGAAGACCACGCCGCCGGGCACGGGGTGGGCCCCGAGCACGGAGTGCGGATCGTGGTGGGCGCCCCCGAGCAGCCGTTCCCGGTCGGCACGGTCGAGCACGGCCACCGACCGCACTTCCTGAACGGCACCGGCACCGGTTCCGGCACCGGAACCGGTTCCGGTGCCGGAACCGGTGCCGACACCGGCCGCCGGCACGACACCCGCCCCCACCGGGCCGGTCTCCGTCCCCGGTACGGGGCCCGCGGCCGCCCCGGTCTCCGCGGACGGCGCGCCGTCCGGGACCGGCGCGGTTTCCGGGGTCGTCCCGGTCTCCGTGTCGGGCAGGGGTTCCGCGGCAGGCGCGGGTCCCGCGGACGGCGGGCCGTCCGCGAC
The DNA here is from genome assembly GCF_019710745.1 of Streptomyces beigongshangae. Lineage (GTDB taxonomy): Bacteria > Actinomycetota > Actinomycetes > Streptomycetales > Streptomycetaceae > Streptomyces > Streptomyces beigongshangae. The sequence goes on along the minus strand of NZ_JAHKJW010000140.1, from coordinate 2,572 downwards.
CGGTCCGGGGACCGGGGCCGTCCCGGGTTCCGGGACCGGTGCGGGCTCCGTGGGTCCGGTCCGTACGTCCTTGTCCGCGGGCTCGGCCTTCGCCCTGTCGGCGGTTGTGGCCGCGGCACTCTCGGCGGCCGTGGCCGTGGCCGTGGCCTTTGCCTTGGCCTTCGAGCTCTTCGGCTTCTTGGCGGGCGGGTTCGGGCGGGGCGTCACGGGTGGAGCCTCCTCGGCGGAGTGGATCGGATGAGCGGGGGTCAGGACGGTTCGGGCCGGGCGAGGCGGGCGACCGCCGACATCGGCACGGGCAGCCAGTCGGGCCGGTGCCGCGCCTCGTACACGACCTCGTAGACGGCCTTGTCGGTCTCGTAGGCGCGCAGCAGCACCGGATCCATCCGGGGATCGCCGCCGCCGACCTCGGCGTACCCGGAACAGAAAGCGGCCCGGCACGCGTCGGCCCAGCCTGGCACGGCGGACGGGCCGGTGTCCTGCGGGCCGGTGGAACCGGGGACCGGCGGAAGCGAGTGCGCGGCGTAGTCGAAGGAGCGGAGCATGCCGGCCACGTCCCGCGCGACCGGCTGGGGCAGGCGCCGTTCGGCGAGCGACTTGGAGGGCTCGCCCTCGAAGTCGATCATCGACCAGGAGCCGGACGGCGAGCGCAGGCACTGGCCCAGGTGCAGGTCCCCGTGTATGCGCTGGGCCGTCCACGTGTGGCCCTCGCCCGCCAGATCGGCCAGCGCGTCGAAGGCGGAGCGCAGGCCGGGCGCGTACGGCCGCAGCGCGGGCACCGCCTGCACGGCCGCCTCCAGCCGCTCGGTCATGCCGTCCGTGAGCAGTCGCATCTGTCCGTGCCCCAGGGTGACCACGGGCAGTGCCCGGGCCAGCGCCATGTGCACCTCGGCCGTGGCCCGGCCGAGCGCCCGCGCCTCGGCGCTGAAGTCCTCGCCCCCGGCGAGTGCGCGCAGCGCGAACTCCCAGCCGTCGGTGGCACCCCGGAGGAAGGGCTGCAGGACCCCCAGGACGTACGACTCGCCGGCCAGGTCGGCGAGCATCCAGCCGGCCGGTGCCGGAACCCGCGGACAGCCCTCGCGGGACAGTGCCAGCGGCAGCTCCAGATCGGGGTTCACCCCCGGCACGATCCTGCGCAGGAGCTTCAGGATGAACGTATCTCCATAGACCAGCGAGGAATTCGACTGCTCGGCCGTGACCAGGCGCGGCGCCAGGTCGCCCCGGATCTCCTGCCGGGTGTCCCGCTCGAAGCGCAGCTCGCCGATGCGCGCCCCGCCGCGCAGGGCCTCCAGGAGGACGTCGGCGGGCCGGGGGTCGTACAGCGCCTCGTACACGGCCCGCCCGGCCAGGGGTCCCTCGGCGGGGCGGCCGATCAGCGCGGGCGCCAGCTGGGGCGGCAGCGTTTCGCGCACCCCCAGGAGCAGCTGGTAGCAGTCGCCGGGATGGGAGGGGGCGCTCTGCGTCGGCACGAGCGGCTGGTGGGCCCGTACGAGCAGGTGGAGCAGCCCCTGCCGGGAGTCGACCGGCAGCACTTCCGTCACCGAGACCAGGGAGAACCCGGTGACGGGGCGGCCCTTGCCCGCGAACCAGCGCTGCCGCGGAAGCCACTCGCGCAGCAGTGGTTCGAGGGACGCGAGGAGGCCGGCGCTCCGGGAGGCGGAGGGCACTGGGCGGGTGACAGCTTCGGACATGGCGTGGCGTCCTTTACCCGGAGTCTGGCCCGGAGATCGGGGTGTTCCCTACGCGTGCCCAGGCCAGGGCGGAGGAAACCGCCCCGCTGTCCGTTCTGCCCGCCGTCCCGTGCTCCGGCCCCGGATCGCGGCCTCCTGCGCGGTCCTCCTGTGCGGTCCTCCTGTGCGGGCGGCCCGTCGACGGTGGCCGTGCCCGCGTCCACGGGGAGGGAGGGGTCCGCGTGGCGGAAGGGGCGTCCGCTGGAAGCGGGCACCCCTCCCACCGGAGCTCAGCCGGCGCTCTGGCTCCGGAAAGAAAGTTTTCGCAGGAGAAGCCGCAGCTTTTCCATGACCGGCTGGCTACTCTGTGTGGTTTCTTTGATCAACACTTGCTGGCCGCGCATGGCTTCCTGCCGGGCCCGGGCGAAGTGCGCCTCGCCGCTTTCCTGGCCCCGCATCCAGTTTCCTGGCCCCGCATCCCGTCATGGCCCGAGTCGATGACCACCTGATCGGTAATTGTGATCTTGTCATCTGATTTTTCGATCTCGGAATTCCTCATCGGTTCCCCCTGGGGAAGGGGCGGCGTCCGGCCTGCCGCCGGACGCCGCCCCGTGAGCAGGGTTTTCGAGATGGAGTACTAGATCGCGTCCTTGCGGAGGCGGAACCAGTAGAAGCCGTGGCCGGCGAGGGTGAGGAGGTAGGGCAGTTCGCCGATGGCGGGGAAGCGGACGCCGCCGATGAGCTCGACGGGGTGGCGTCCGCCGAAGGTCTGCAGATCGAGTTCGGTCGGCTGGGGGAAGCGCGAGAAGTTGTGCACGCACAGCACCAGGTCGTCCTTGTACTCCCGCAGGAAGGCGAGGACGGCGGGGTTGGAGGAGGGCAGTTCGGTGTAGGTGCCCAGG
>NZ_JAHKJW010000014.1 GCF_019710745.1 Streptomyces beigongshangae | reverse complement strand
GGCCGACCCCGATCGCGCAGAGCACCAGCCCCGCGACGGCCGCGAGGGCGGGGACGCAGGCGAGCACGAGGCGCAGGGGACGGGGTGTGCGGGCCGGGAGCGGCGGACGCGCCGCGTGCCGCCGACGGCGCAGCGGTGCCCGCGCCCCGCGCGGTACGCCCCGGGCGGGACGGGGCGGCGGGGACCGGTGGGCACACATGGGACCCACTGTCCGGGAGACCGCGGGCGCCCGCGACGTGTGCTGTGCCACCCGGTGGAACCAACGCCCCGGTCCGGGACGTTTCTACAGGTCCAGGCAGGTGGGCGGAACAGCCGGTTCCCGCACGCGTGCCTGATCACTGGGCCCGTCCGGCACGTGGGGAGGGGCCCGAGAGAAAGGGAGCTCCGTGGACCTGCTCGACATCCTGCTGCTGCTGGTGATCCTCGCGTACGCGGCGTCCGGCTACCGGCGCGGACTGGTCGCGGGCTGTGTCTCGCTGGCCGGCTTCGTCGGCGGTGCCGTCGTCGGCGTATGGGTGCTGCCCTGGGTGATGGACCTGGTGGAGCCGGGGACCACGGCCGCGACGGTCACGGCGGTGCTCACGGTGCTGCTGCCCGCCGCGGTGGGCCACGAGCTGGCCGGGCGGCTGGCGCTGAAGCTGCGCCGCGAGCTGGACCAGGGCTCCCTGCGCGTGGTCGACGGTGTGGGCGGCGCCGCGGCGAACGCGGTGGCCGTGCTGCTCGTGGCATGGGTGGCCGCGAGCGTCCTGGGCGCCTCCGCCTCACCCGTCGTCACCTCGTCGATCCGCGACTCCGCGCTGCTCGGCGCGGTCCAGGACGCGATGCCGGAGACGACCCCGGCCTGGTTCTCGCGGGCCACCTCGGCGCTCACGCAGGCCGGCTTCCCGCAGGTCTTCAACCCGTTCGAGAACGAGCCGGCGGCCGAGGTCGCCGAGCCCTCCGGGGACAGCGTGACCCCGGCCGCCACGCGGGCCGCGCAGCGCTCCACGGTGAAGGTCGAGGGCGCCGTCGGCACGCAGGGCCGCGAGGGAAGCGGGTTCGTGTACGCGCCGGAGCACGTGATGACCAACGCCCACGTGGTCGCGGGCATCGACGACCCGACCGTGCGCGTCGGCGGCACGGGACGGGCGTACGAGGCGAAGGTCGTCCTCTTCGACCCGCGGAAGGACGTGGCCGTGCTCGACGTGCCGGGGCTGGAGGCCCCCGTGCTGCCCTTCGACACCGGTGCGGCCCGCGGCGACGCGGCCGTGGTCGCGGGCTACCCGCAGGACGGCGGCCTCGACCTCCAGGCGGCCACGGTCGCGAACAGGATGAACGCCCAGGGCCAGAACATCTACGGCTCCGACCCGGTCACCCGCGAGATCTACGCGATCCGCTCCACGGTCCGGCCCGGCAACTCGGGCGGTCCCCTGCTGACCACCGACGGCAAGGTCTTCGGTGTCGTCTTCGCGCGCTCCACCAGCGACGCCGAGACGGGGTACGTGCTCACCGCCGACGAGGTCGCGGACGACGCCGCGCGTGCGGCGAGGTCCTCGTCCCCGGTGGACACGGGCGACCTCGTGAAGTCCTGAACGCCCCGCCCGGCCGGCGGGGGCACCGGCCTCCCGGAGGTCCGCCCCGCCGTCAGATCCTGCGTCCCATGAGCACGTCGTCCACGTACGCGCCGTCCAGCAGGAACTCCTCCGGCTGGACCCCCTCGACCACGAAGCCCTCCGACTCGTACAGCGCGCGGGCGGGTGCGTTGTGGCCGAGGACGCGCAGGGTGATCCGGCGCGCGCCCTGGCGGCGGGCCTCCTCGACGGCGGCGCGGACCAGCGCCCGGCCCACACCGCTGCCGCGGGCCCCGTCCGCGACGGCGAGGCCCTGGATCTGCCGTACGTGCGCGTTGGAGGCGAGCGGGGTGGGGAACCCGAGCCGTACGTAGCCGACGACACGCCCGTCCAGCTCGGCGACCAGGTGGTCGCGCGGCCTGAAGCGGTCGTTGAAGAACGGGTCGTAGGGCGGCTGGTCCGGGGGCGTGACGGCGTGCCGGTGGGACCAGACCTCGCGGTCGAGACGGCCCAGCGCCTCGTCGTCGTCGGGCACTGCGGTGCGTATGTACGGCTCGGGCATGGGAGCACTGTAGATCCGGGGGTCCGGGTCCACTCCGGGCCGGGCGGGCCCGCTCCGGGCCGGACGCGCCCGCTCCCGCCCCGCGCGGTGCTCCTGGCGGGGCGGGCGCAGGATGGGGGCATGGAAGCTTCGCGAATCGCCGTGGCCGGCGCGTCCGGTCTCATCGGCACGGCTCTGGTGCGCTCACTGACCGCGGACGGGCACGAGGTGGTGCGGCTGGTGCGCCGTACGCCGCGGGCGGACGACGAGGTCGAGTGGGATCCCGGGCGGCAGTACGTGGACGCGGTGGGACTCGCCGGCTGTGACGCCGTGGTGAACCTGGCGGGCGCCGGGATCGGCGACCGCCGCTGGAGCGACGCGTACAAGCGGACGATCCGGGAGAGCCGGGTGCTGGGCACCACCGCGCTCGCGGAGGCCGTCGCGGCCATGGACCGGCCGCCGCGGGTCTTCCTGAACGGCAGTGCCCTGGGCTTCTACGGGGACACCGGCGAACGGGCCGTGGACGAGGACTCGCCCCCCGGGGACGGGTTCCTGCCCTCGCTGTGCGTGGAGTGGGAGGCGGCGACGGCACCCGCGCGGGAGGCGGGCGTACGGACCGTCCTCGCCCGCACCGGACTGGTGGTGGCCGCGGAGGGCGGCGCCTGGGGACGGCTCTTCCCGCTGTTCAGGGCGGGGCTCGGCGGGAGGATGGGCGACGGGCGGCAGTACTGGAGCTACATCGCGCTGCACGACCACGTGGCCGCGCTGCGGCACCTGCTCGACTCCGGGTCGCTGTCCGGGCCCTTCAACCTGACGGCCCCCGAGCCGCTCACCAACCGCGAGATCACCGCCGCCATGGGGCGCATCCTGCACCGGCCCACGCTCCTCGCGGTGCCCGCGCCCGTGCTGAGGGCCGTGCTCGGCGAGATGGCCCAGGAGGTGCTGGGCAGCCAGCGCGTACTCCCGGCCCGGCTGCTGGAGTCCGGCTTCACGTTCGCCTTCCCGGGCATCGAGGAGGCGATCCGGGCGACGAGGACGTAGCCGTCCGCCCCGGCGGATCCGCGCCGGGGTGACCCGGTCCGTCGTCGGCCGCGGACCCGTCGTGGCCGGTCGCGCAGTTCCCCGCGCCCCTGGGTGCCCAGGGGCGCGGGGAACTGCGCGGCCGTCCGGGGGCGCGGTCCTCCGCCGGCGGCCCCGTCCCCATGCGACCGCCGTGCGACCGTGCCCTGCCGATGCGCGACTTCCTCCGGCCGCCCGCGGCCCTACTGTCGGCTCCGACCCGGTTGTTCCGGCCCGCCGCCGGGGGCATGGCGCCCCCCGTGGCCGCGCGACCCCAGGAGGGGCATGTGCATGAGCCCGCTTGTCAGGCGGACGTCGTCGTCGTGGGGGCCGGAGCCGCGGGGCTCGCGGCCGCCCACCGGCTGAACAGCGCAGGTGTGACGGCCGTCGTCCTGGAAGCCGCCCCCCATGTCGGCGGGCGCATGACGACCGAGAAGGTCGACGGCTTCCGGCTCGACCGCGTCGGCCGGCTCCTCTCCACGTCGTACCCCGAACTGCGGCTGACCCCCGGTCTGGACGCCCTCGCCCTGTGCCCGTTCGACCCCGGTGTCCTCGTCCACGCCGAGGGGCGGCTGCACCGTGCGGGTGAGCCCGCGAGCGCCGGGGGCGCAAGGGGCGCACTCGATGCGGCACGCGCCTTCGTGGGCCCTCCGCGCAGGGTCCGGCAGGTGCGCACGGCCGCCGTCCCGCCCGTGGCGCGGGCGTTCCCCCCGCTGGGGGGCGCGCTCGACCAGGCCCGGCTGGCCGCGGCCCTCGGCCGGATCGCGACGGTCCCCGTGGAGCGGCTCCTGGCCCGGTCCGAGCGGTCCGCCGGGCGGGCGCTCGCGGCCCGCGGCATGCCCGCCCGTACGGTCGAGGGGTTCCTGCGCCCGCTCCTCGCGGCGCTGCTCTGCGATCCGGAGCTGGCGACGTCCAGCCGGTGCGCCGACCTCGCGCTGCGGGCCTTCGCCTCGGGGCGGCTGTGCGTCCCCGAGGGCGGCGCCGAGGCCCTGCCCGGGCTGCTCGCGGCCACCCTGCCGGCGGGGACGGTCCGCACCGGGGTACGGGTCACCTCCGTCTCGACCACCTCGGTGACGACGGCCGACCACGGCGGGCTGCGGTGCCGGGCCGTCCTGGTGGCGACCGGCGCCCGCGCCGCGGCCGAGCTGCTGCCGGGCCTGCGGGTGCCGTCGTTCCACCCGGTGACGGTGGTGCACCACACGGCGGACGAGCCGCCCGCGACCGGCGCGGCACTGCTCCTGGACGCCGACCGGCGGGGCCCGGTGGCCCACACCGCGGTCCTCAGCCGGGTCGACCCGTCCCGCGCCCCCGCGGGCCGCGCGCTGATCTCGTCGACGATCCTGGGCGCCCCGCCCGCGGACGCGGACCGGACGGTCCGCGCGCAGCTGGCCGCTCTCTACGGCACGGCCACGCACCGCTGGGAGCTGCTCGCGGTCCACCACACACCCGACGCCGTCCCGGCGATGCCGCCGCCGCACGACCTGCGGCGCCCGGTCCGCCTGCTGGCGGGCCTGTACGTCTGCGGCGACCACCGNGCACGACCTGCGGCGCCCGGTCCGCCTGCTGGCGGGCCTGTACGTCTGCGGCGACCACCGCGACACCGGTACGGTCCAGGGCGCCCTGCACTCGGGCCACCGGGCGGCCACGGCCCTCCTGAAGGACCTGGGCCCCGTCGCACCGCCCGGGGCGACCCCCCTGCCGACCCCCACGGCCGCGTAGCCGGCGGAGCCGGGCTGGAGGCCCCGACGCGGGGCGGGACCTCCAGCCCCCGCCCCGGAGGGGCGCGGGGAACGGCGCGCCAGGCCACGACGGCGCCGCACTCCGGACACGGCGTCCCCGTGGTTCCCGGCCACGGCCCTTCCCCGGCCCTCGGCCACAGCCCCTGCGTGCTCCTCAGCCGAGAGCCGCGACCCGGTCGCGGTACCCCCGCACCGGCGCCGCGTCCCGGTACGGCTCCAGCCGCCGCTCGAAGTCGCGTACGTACTCCAGCGCCCGGACCGACCGCATCTCCGCCGCCTGCGCCGCCGCCTCCGCCCCCAGCTGGCACGCCTGGTCGAGCTCCCCGAGCCCGAGCCGGGCCGAGGCCAGGACCACCCGGCAGAAGAGCCGGCTGCGCGCGTACCCGGGGGCGCGCAGCTGCAGCGAGCGCTCGGCGTGCTGCGCGGCCGCCCGGTACTGCTGCAGGTCGCGGTGGCAGTGCCCGAACTCGTCCGCGAGCTGCGCCTCGTCGAAGAACCGCGCCCAGTAGGGGACCTCGTCACCGGGCCGGGCGGTCTCCAGCGCCCGCTCGGCCCGCACCAGCGAGGACGTGGCCGCGCGCACCTCGCCGAGCACCCCGTGGCCCCGGGCCTCGACGGCGTACAGCAGCGCCTGGACGACGGGCGGCGCGGAGGACCCCACGCCCTGCTGGGCGACGCGCGCGAGCTGCACCGCCTCGCGGCCGTGGCCGAGGTAGACGGCCTGCCGGCTCATCGTCACGAGCACGTAGGAGCCGTACGCCCGGTCCGCCGCCGCCTGCGACAGCCGCAGGGCCTGCACGAAGTACCGCTGCGCCAGTCCGTGCGCGGCGATGTCGTACGAGGTCCAGCCCGCGAGCCGGGTCAGGTCGGAGGCCGCGGCGAACAGCCGGCGCCCCGTCTGCTCGCCGTACGTGCCGCGCAGCATCGGTTCCAGCTCGTGCTCCAGGTACCGCACGAGGGCCTGCCGGGCGTGCCCTCCGCCGTACGTGTTGTCGAGCGTGCGGAAGAGTTCGCCGACCGAGCGCAGGGCCGCGATGTCGCCCGCGCTCACCCGCTGGCCGGGGCCGCGTTCGGCGCCCGGGCGCTGTCTGGCCGGGTGCCGCCCCTGTTCGGGCACGGCCGGCAGCCGTACGGACGGCGGGCGGGGCTGTACGGGGATGCGCGCGGCACCGGGGTCGGCCCGGCCCACCCGGTCGTCGGCCCGGCCGATCAGCCAGTCCCGGCTGGGCACGACGAGGCCCGCCGGGGTGAACGCGATCTTGCGCAGTTCGGCGTGGCTCCCCGAGTCCTTGCGCCACAGCCCGCCGACGATGTCGACGGCCTCCTCGGGGGTGGCGGCGAACTCCAGGCCCGCGTAGACGGGCGCGCAGGCGTCGAGTCCGAGGTCCTGGGCGCTGAGCCGGCGACCGAGGCGGCGGGTGAACACCTCGGCGATCAGTGCCGGTGTGGTGCCCCGGGGCTGCTGTCCCCGCAGCCAGCGGGTCACCGATGTCTTGTCGTATCTCAGGTCCAGGCCGTGTTCGAGGCCGAGCTGGTCCACTCGACGGGCGAGCCCCGCGTTGGAGAACCCCGCTTCTGCGATGAGCGCGGCGAGCTGACGGTTGGGGGTGCGCTGAGCGGGTCGTTCCGTCATCTGCGGTGCGGACTCCTGCCTTCCGGGCTGGGGGCCTGTACGGGCAGGCCCGGACGAGGTGACCGCCGTGCGGTGGGCGGCCTTGTTTTAGCCTCGTGAACGGCGCGAATGTAGCCGTCCGCAAGGAGCCGATCGCACACTTCCGCACGCATTCATCCGATCGTGTGAGGATTGCCCCGAGGGCTGACGCGCACCGGTCGGACGTACAGTTGCTTGGGGCTGCCATGAGCCTTACCGGGCCGTCGGAGGCCCGGCAACTCTTGCAAGGAGGCGCTTGCCGTGAGTGAGCTGCGGTTCGTCCGCATGGGTTTCGGCGCGGACGCGGTCGAGTACCAGGAGGCCTGGGACGAGCAGCGCCGCGTCCACGCGGCCCGCTTCCAGGACGAGATCCCCGACACCTGCCTGCTCCTGGAGCACCCGCCGGTCTACACGGCGGGCCGGCGCACGGCGGACAGCGAGCGGCCCCTCGACGGCACGCCCGTCGTCGACGTGGACCGGGGCGGGAAGATCACCTGGCACGGTCCGGGGCAGCTGGTCGGCTACCCGATCCAGAAGCTGCCGCGCCCGGTGGACGTCGTCGCCCATCTGCGGCGGCTGGAGGACGCGATGATCCGCGTCTGCGCGGACTTCGGCGTCCGCACCAGCCGGGTGGAGGGGCGGGCCGGCGTCTGGGTCCTGGGCGACCCGGTGGAGCAGCGGCCGGCGCTCGGCGGGCTCTCCCTCGACTTCGACCCCCGGCTGGCCGACGAGGAGTTCGACCCCCGGCTGAACGGGCCCGAGTACGCGCCCTCCAACGCGGGGCAGCGACGGGAGGACCGGAAGATCTGCGCCATGGGGATCCGGGTGGCCAAGGGGGTCACGATGCACGGGTTCGCACTGAACGTGAACCCCGACACCTCCAGCTTCGACAAGATCATCCCGTGCGGGATCCGGGACGCGGGGGTCACCTCGCTCGCGCACGAGCTGGGACGCGACCTGACGATCGCGGAGGTCCTGCCGGTCGCCGAGCGGCACCTGGCGGACGTGCTGGGCAACGCGGAGCCGAAGCCGCGCGAGGTGGAGCGGGCCGGGGTGTAGGGGCTTTTCGCCGGGCCCGGGAATGCACCCCCGTTCCCGAAGGTTGCCCACCTCGGGGGCCGAGAACCGTACGGGCGTACCCTGGTGGACGCCGAAGAATCGAAGCTACAGGGAGCCGATGTGTCCGCAGTCGCACCCGACGGACGCAAGATGCTGCGCCTGGAGGTCCGGAACGCCCAGACCCCCATCGAGCGCAAGCCCGAGTGGATCAAGACTCGGGCGAAAATGGGCCCCGAGTACACGAAGATGCAGAACCTCGTGAAGAGCGAGGGCCTGCACACGGTCTGCCAGGAGGCGGGCTGTCCCAACATCTACGAGTGCTGGGAGGACCGCGAGGCCACGTTCCTCATCGGCGGCGACCAGTGCACGAGGCGCTGCGACTTCTGCCAGATCGACACCGGCAGGCCCGAGGCGCTGGACCGCGACGAGCCCCGCCGCGTGGGCGAGTCCGTGGTCACCATGGACCTCAACTACGCGACGATCACCGGTGTCGCCCGCGACGACCTGGCGGACGGCGGTGCCTGGCTCTACGCGGAGACGGTCCGCCAGATCCACCGGCAGACCGCGGACCGCGCCGAGGGCCCGACCAAGGTCGAGCTGCTCGCCCCGGACTTCAACGCCGAGCCGGCCCAGCTCGCCGAGGTCTTCTCCTCCCGCCCGGAGGTCTTCGCGCACAACGTGGAGACGGTTCCCCGCATCTTCAAGCGCATCCGCCCCGGCTTCCGCTACGAGCGCTCGCTGAAGGTCATCACCGAGGCCCGCGACTACGGCCTGGTGACGAAGTCAAACCTGATCCTCGGCATGGGCGAGACCCGCGAGGAGGTCGGCGAGGCCCTGCGCCAGCTGCACGAGGCGGGCTGCGAGCTGGTCACCATCACGCAGTACCTGCGCCCGTCCGTGCGCCACCACCCCGTGGAGCGCTGGGTGAAGCCGCACGAGTTCGTGGAACTGAAGGAGGAGGCCGAGCAGATCGGCTTCTCCGGGGTCATGTCGGGCCCGCTGGTCCGTTCCTCGTACCGGGCCGGCCGCCTGTACCGGATGGCCGTCGAGAAGCGGGGCGCGTACACCGCCTCGCAGGCCGTCTGAGGCACACCGGGCCCGCTGCGGCCGGCACGCGGTGCCGGGTTCGCGTGTGAATCCGGGCACAAGAAGCTACTCGCACGTAATGACCAGGGCGACGCGGCCCCGGGCGCCCTCGCAGATGAGGACCGTTCCGGGGCCGCGCCGGGGTCCGGAGCCTCCGATTACGGGCTTCACCCGCGTTTGACCGGCCGGTCACGTCCTGGTAACACCATTCAGAGACCCTGGTTCCAGATTCCGCTCCCGGACCTCGGTCCCATCGCACCCAGAGCCCCGGCCAGAGCCGCCGTCCCGAGGGGAAACCTCCATCATGCAGGCCGCGCCCGTCCGCGCCACAGCGATCCCGTCGCTCACCGACGCACTCCGTGCCGTCGAGTCCGTGCTCCTGAGCGGCGGCCAGCGCACCGCCCGCCGCAACGCCTGGACCTCCGTCCTGGAGGACCGCCGCCGCGCCAAGGACCGGGTCGAGGCGCAGCTCGTCCTGGAGCAGTCCTTCGAGCAGTCCTTCCTCGCGCAGCGCTGAGCCGGGCACCGCCGTCGTCGGCGCTTCCCCCGGCACGTAGACTTCTGAGCATGGCGAGGAAGGAACCCGCAGCGGACGCTGCGAACCCCGGGCGGCTCAAGCAGATCGCCCTGACTTACAAGATGACCCGCAAGGCCGACAAAAAGATCGGTCTTGTACTCGCGGCTGTCGGAATCGTCACCCTTGGTGTCTTCCTCGCGATCGGCTTCTGGATCGGTCACCCGATCTACCTCGGCATCCTCGGACTCCTGCTCGCCTTCCTCGCGACGGCGATCGTCTTCGGGCGCCGGGCCGAGCGTGCGGCCTTCGGGCAGATGGAGGGCCAGCCGGGCGCGGCGGCGGCGGTGCTCGACAACGTCGGGCGCGGCTGGTCGACCACCCCGGCCGTGGCGATGAACCGCAACCAGGACGTGGTCCACCGGGCCGTCGGCAAGGCCGGGATCGTGCTGGTGGCCGAGGGCAACCCGAACCGGGTGAAGAGCCTGCTGGCAGCCGAGAAGCGGAAGATGGCCCGCATCGTCGCGGACGTGCCGGTGCACGACATCCTCGTCGGCACGGGTGAGGGCCAGGTCGAGCTGAAGAAGCTCCGCACGACGATGGTCAAGCTCCCGCGGGTGCTGACCGGCCCGCAGGTCACCGCGACCAACGACCGGCTGCGCGCCCTCGGCGACCTGATGAGCAACATGCCGCTCCCCAAGGGCCCGATGCCCAAGGGCATGCGGATGCCGCGCGGCGGGAAGATGCGCTAGCGCCGCTCCCGGGATCCACTGGTACGGGGCGTTCCGGAATCACCGACGGTTCCGGGGCGCCCCGTCCTCGTGCCCGTGTGCCGTACCCGCGGGTACGTGGTGGCCGCGGGCCGTGCCGTCAGATCCTGACCTCGACCGTGCGGGCCAGGCGGTCGTGCAGCCCGCGTCCGTCGCGGTCCCAGATCAGGGCCGGCAGGGCCAGGCACAGCAGGGCCGTGCGCAGGAGGCCGCGCAGCGGGCTGACCGTACCGGTGTCCAGGGCGAGGACCCGCAGGCCGAACAGGCGCTTGCCCGGGGTGAAGCCGACCGTGCCGACGGTCAGGACACCCACGACGAAGAAGACGAGCAGCGTCCAGTTGCCGGTCGCCTGGCCGTAGCCGTCGGTGATCAGGCCGTATGCGATCAGCGTGCACAGACCCCAGTCGACGGCGAGGGCGCCCAGGCGCCTGCCGGGGCGGGCGATCGAGCCGGGGCCCGTCTCGGGCAGGCCCAGTTGCTCCCCGCGGTACCCGAAGTCGGCGCCGGCGTCCTCCGCGGCCGCGCGGGGTCCGGAGAGCCAGGATCCGATTGCTTGCCTGTTGTCCACCTCACCACGGTACTGCGGCCGTTTTGGCATGCGGGCAGGCGGGGTACACCGGATCGGGTCCGGTTAACTTGGGCGAAACAAATGGGTCACGCTGGAGAAATCACCCGTCCTTAGAGTCGGGCCAGCGTGTGCCACCGCACTGGCTGCACGAACGAACTACCACCCCGGTCCGAAGTGGGCGGGAGTAGGAGGAGCTGGATGTTCCAGAACGCCGACGAGGCCAAGCAGTTCATCGCGGACGAGGACGTCAAGTTCGTCGACGTCCGCTTCTGCGACCTTCCGGGGGTGATGCAGCACTTCACGATCCCGGCGGAGGCCTTCGACCCGGCCGAGGAGCTGGCGTTCGACGGGTCCTCGATCCGCGGCTTCCAGGCCATCCACGAGTCCGACATGGCGCTGCGCGCCGACCTGACCACCGCGCGGGTCGACCCCTTCCGCCGCGACAAGACGGTCAACATCAACTTCTTCATCCACGACCCGATCACGGGCGAGCAGTACTCCCGTGACCCGCGGAACGTGGCCAAGAAGGCCGAGGCGTACCTCGCGTCGACCGGTATCGCCGACACCGCGTTCTTCGGCCCCGAGGCCGAGTTCTACGTGTTCGACAGCGTGCGCTTCGACACCAAGTCGAACGAGTCGTTCTACCACATCGACTCCGAGGCGGGCGCCTGGAACACCGGCTCCTCCGACGACAACCGCGGTTACAAGGTCCGCTACAAGGGCGGCTACTTCCCGACCCCGCCGGTCGACCACTTCGCCGACCTGCGGGCCGAGATCTCCCTGGAGCTGGCCGCGTCCGGCCTCCAGGTCGAGCGCCAGCACCACGAGGTGGGCACCGCCGGCCAGGCCGAGATCAACTACAAGTTCAACACGCTGCTCGCCGCGGCCGACGACCTCCAGCTCTTCAAGTACATCGTGAAGAACGTCGCCTGGCGCAACGGCAAGACCGCGACCTTCATGCCGAAGCCGATCTTCGGCGACAACGGCTCGGGCATGCACATCCACTCGTCGCTGTGGTCCAACGGTGACCCGCTGTTCTACGACGAGGCCGGTTACGCGGGCCTGTCGGACATGGCCCGCTTCTACATCGGCGGCATCCTCAAGCACGCCCCGTCGCTGCTGGCCTTCACCAACCCGACGGTGAACTCGTACCACCGCCTGGTGCCCGGCTTCGAGGCCCCGGTCAACCTGGTGTACTCGCAGCGCAACCGCTCCGCGGCCATGCGCATCCCGATCACCGGCTCGAACCCGAAGGCCAAGCGCGTCGAGTTCCGCGCGCCCGACTCCTCCGGCAACCCGTACCTGGCCTTCTCGGCGCTGCTCCTCGCGGGCCTCGACGGCATCAAGAACAAGATCGAGCCGGCCGAGCCGATCGACAAGGACCTCTACGAGCTGGCCCCCGAGGAGCACGCGGGCGTCGCGCAGGTCCCGACCTCGCTCCCGGCCGTCCTCGACCGCCTGGAGGCCGACCACGAGTTCCTGCTCGCGGGCGACGTGTTCACGTCCGACCTGATCGAGACGTGGATCGACTACAAGCGCACGAACGAGATCGCGCCGCTCCAGCTGCGCCCGCACCCGCACGAGTTCGAGCTGTACTACGACGTGTGATCGGCGCGTAGCGCCCCGCGGATTCTCCGGAGCCCCGCCACCGCCCCCGGGCGGGGCGGGGCTCCGGCGCGTTCACTTGCGGGTGTTCCAGGGGCGTTCGCGGCGGTAGCGGCGCTCCCACCGGGCCATCTGGTCACGGCGCCGGCGGTACGCCTGGTAGTTGCTGTCGCGCATCGAGGAGCTCGAACCACCGCCGCCACCGGGCCCTCCCGCGCCGCCGCCGGACGGCGACGAGCCGGGGGACCCCTGACCGGGCCGGACGTAGCGGACGTGGAGGTAGAGCAGGGCGGCCGTCGCGAGCCACCAGACGGGGCGGTCGAACCCCAGGACGACCGAGACGAGGGTCGCCGAAATGATCAAGGTACCCATGACGGGTCTCCTTGTGCGTGAGTGGTGGGGCGTCCAGGTGCTGCCCGACGCGGCGGCGGGTGCGCCGGTCCGTCGGTGACGTCGAGGGTAGCCCTCAGAATGCCGTCGGATCCCCGTCCGACGGAAACGAATAACGGCCGGGTCCGCTTACAGGCAGTCACATTCGACCGCGAGGTCAAAAGAAATCGTCACAGAGGAGAGCAATAGGGGTGCTCCGTACTGAGCGAATCTGCGTCCGGCGCGCTGTCCGGAAATGGGCGGCGCGCCGGACACGGGCTCAGCGGGCGTACCTCATCAGGGCCCGGACCATGCGGCAGGTCGTGTCCGACGGCGGATGCACGCCGATGAGTTCGGCCATGCCGCGGATCCTCTCGTCGTGCGCCTGCCGGGGCGTGTAGACACCGGAGTCGAGGAGGGCGATGGCGAGCCGCATCGCCTTCAGGCGGCGGTTGTGCGTGATGTACCACTCGCGGGGGCGCCCCGCCGGCAGCGGTCGCTTCTCGACGGGCCGGTACGGCAGGTCGAGCACGACCGCCCTCTTGGACGTGGACTGGGTGGGCAGCGGAAACAGGGCGGCAGCGGGCACAGGCATCCTCCTGTCGCGGTCGGGGCACCGGTACGGCGTATCCGGCGGCACCCTCGAACACTGCTTCTATTCTACTGCCGCCCACTGACAATCGCCCCTGGCCAGAGGGGTTTTGAGGGTGCTGTGACGACTGAGCGGCACGGGTTCCCAGGTCCCTTGTTCCGCGCGTCCGCGCGTCATCCGGCGGCCCCTCGTCCACCCCGTGCACCGGCCCCCGTGTGATCCACGTTACTCAGGTGACTTGAGCCGATGGATGAGCAAGTCCGTTCGACATCTCGTACCTAGCGGCGGACGGTCGCCGCCAGGGGCGGCCGGGGAACAGGAGCCGTTCATGTCGCGCAGGAGAACTCCCGGCCCGAAGAAGAAGATCGCCCTGCTGGTGAGCGCCGCCGCGGTGGCCGGCGGCGGGGCCTTCGCCCTGGCCGCCACGTCGAACGCGGCGCCCGGCGCGCCCGCGGTCCAGAACGCGCAGTCCTCGGTGGTCTGCTCCGGGCTGGCCACGGCGCTCGGCAACAACGAGAGGTTCATCGAGGGACAGCGCAGCAACCCGGACGCGCAGTCGCAGGCGCGGATCGCCAACCGGGAGGCGGTCATCGCCCAGATCAAGGTGCAGCAGAAGGCGTCCGGTTGCGAGGTCGGCGAGTCCGACGCGACCGTGGGAGAGGGCGCCGGGGCAGGAGCGGGAGCAGGCGCCGGAGCGGGGGCGGGAGCGGGAGCAGGGGCGGAGGCGCCCGCCGGGTCCGCACCCGCCCAGCAGCCGTCGCAGGAGGCGTCCGCGCCCGCCGCCGGGGGCGGTGGCGCCGCGGCCGGCCGGCAGGTCTGCAACGGGTCCACGATCACGCTCTCCGGCGAGGCGGGCGCCCCGGCGGCGTCCAGCAACCAGTTCCCCGCCGGTACGAAGCTCAAGGTCACCAACCTGGACAACGACAAGTCCACCACCGTGGAGGTCACCTCGGTCTCCGGCAGCTGCGCGCTCCTGAACAACGCGGCGTTCGAGCAGGTCCGCGAGCCCGGGAAGTTCCTGATCCGCCGGGCCCTCATCGAGAAGGTCGGCTGACCGGCCCCGGGACGACGGTCCCGCGGAGAGGACGGCGAACGGGGCCGCCCGTCCTCTCCGCGGACGCCCACCGTCCCCCTCGCGGGCGCCCGCCGTCCTCTCCGCGGGCGCCCGCGGCACGGGGGCGCCGGGTAACACCGGGTTCATCTCCGGGCAACGGCCGGGAAACCGCCCGTTGACAGGCTTCGGGCATCCTCCGCGGCGCCCCGGTGCCGCAGCGCCGCGGCACCCGCACCGCGCTCAGAGACCCACCCCGAAGGATGTGGCCCGTGACCTTCAAGGCTGAGTACATCTGGATCGACGGCACCGAGCCGACGGCCAAGCTCCGTTCGAAGACCAAGATCCTCGCCGATGACGCGAAGGGCGCGGAGCTGCCGGTATGGGGCTTCGACGGGTCCTCCACGAACCAGGCCGAGGGCCACGCCTCGGACCGCGTGCTCAAGCCGGTCGCCACCTTCCCCGACCCGATCCGCGGCGGTGACGACGTCCTCGTCCTGTGCGAGGTCCTGAACATCGACATGACACCGCACGAGTCCAACACCCGTGCCGCGCTCAGGGAGGTCGCCGAGAGGTTCGGCGCGCAGGAGCCGGTCTTCGGCATCGAGCAGGAGTACACCTTCTTCGACGGCGAGCGCCCGCTCGGCTTCCCGGTGGGCGGCTTCCCGGCCCCGCAGGGCGGCTACTACTGCGGCGTCGGCGCCGACGAGATCTTCGGCCGCAGGGTCGTCGAGGCCCACCTGGACAACTGCCTCAGGGCCGGTCTCGCCATCTCCGGCATCAACGCCGAGGTCATGCCCGGCCAGTGGGAGTTCCAGGTCGGCCCCGTCCCCCCGCTGGAGGTCTCCGACCACCTGTGGGTGGCCCGCTGGCTGCTCTACCGCACCGCCGAGGACTTCGACGTCTCCGCGACGCTGGACCCCAAGCCCGTGAAGGGCGACTGGAACGGCGCCGGCGCGCACACCAACTTCTCCACGAGGGCGATGCGCGAGGGGTACGACGCGATCATCACCGCGTGCGAGTCGCTGGGCGAGGGCTCGAAGCCGCTCGACCACGTCAAGAACTACGGCGCGGGCATCGACGACCGGCTGACGGGACTGCACGAGACCGCGCCGTGGAACGAGTACTCGTACGGGGTGTCCGACCGCGGTGCCTCGGTCCGCATCCCGTGGCAGGTCGAGAAGGACGGCAAGGGGTACATCGAGGACCGGCGGCCCAACGCCAACGTCGACCCCTACGTGGTGACGCGGCTGATCGTGGACACGTGCTGTTCCGCCCTGGAGAAGGCCGGGCAGGTCTGAGAGCGCTGTTGCCGGAAGGGCGTCGGGGACGTGCGCGGCCCGGTGGGGTCCGATCGCGCGGTTCCCCGCGCCCCCGGAGGGGCCGCGGTGTCCGCAGCGTGAGAGGAGGCTGCTCTCAGCGGCCCCGGTCTGCTTCAATGGGGGCATGGCCAGCCTCCGGAAGCGCGTCGTCACGGGTCGTCACGACCTGGAGCCCTTCTGGCCTTCCCGTCAGCACCACGACTTCGACCGGGTGTGTTGTCGCGCGACGAACGCGCCGGCCCTCTAAAGCCGTACCACGGCCTTCGGCCCGCGCGCACGTGTACGTCCTCCGACGGCCTCTCGCGCGAAAAGAGCTGACCCCCATGGCGAACACCCGCCCCTTCTCCTCCGTGGCCACCGCCTCCTCCCCCGCCCCGTCCACCGGTCCGGCCCGCCACCGGCTGCGCGCCGTCGACCGGGACGAGGTGGTCGACGTCGCCGGCCTCCTCCCGCCGGGCGCCACCTGGCTGCCCGCTCCCCCGCACACCCTGCCCGCGCTGCCGGGCCGGCCGCCGATGATCGGGTACCTGGTCCTCGTGCCGGCCGACCAGCCGTCCCTGCTGCCGCTCCTCCCCGTACCGGAGACGGACCCGGCGGAGTCCGGACCGGCCGGCGCGGAAGACGAGTCCGGCGCGTCCGGCGAATCCGGCGATCACCCCGTGCGGATCGACCCGGTCCGGCGGACCGCCTCGGTCGACGGGCGGCCGCTCGACCTCACGTACCTGGAGTTCGAGCTGCTCTCGCACCTGGTGGCGCACCCCCACCGGGTGCACACCCGCGACCAGTTGGTCACCACCGTGTGGGGCTACGGGCACGTGGGCGACGGGCGGACCGTGGACGTCCACGTCGCCCGGCTGCGCCGCAAGCTCGGCGCCGAGCACCGGAACACCATCCGCACGGTGCGCCGCGTCGGCTACACGTACGCGCCGCCGACGGGAGGCTGACCCGCGGCGGCCCGCCCGTGACTCGCCGGCGACTCGCCTGTGGGCAGAACTCCGTTCCGCCGCACGGCCGGCCGGGGCAGAGTCTCCGCCATGAGGCTTCTGACGCTGGGCGGTACGGAGTTCGTGGGGCGCGCGGTCGTGGAGGCGGCGCTCGGCCGCGGCTGGGAGGTGACCGTCTTCCACCGCGGCCGGCACGCCCCGCCCCCGGGAGTGCGCGTCCTGCACGGCGACCGCACCGCGCCCGGCGGGCTCGCGGCCCTCGCGCGGGGCGGGTGGGACGTGGTGGTCGACACCTGGTCGGCCGCCCCCGGCGCGGTGCGGGACACCGCGCGGCTGCTTCGGGACCGCGTCGGGCGGTACGTGTACGTGTCGAGCTGCTCCGTGTACGCGTGGCCCCAGCCGGCCGGCTACGACGAGAGCAGCCCGCTGGTGGCGGACGCCTCCCCCGGCGCCGCGCAGAGCGACTACGCGCGCGACAAGCGCGGCGGCGAGCTGGCCGTGCTGGACGCCTTCGGCGGGAACCGGTCACTGCTGGCGCGGGCCGGACTGATCCTCGGCCCGTACGAGAACATCGGACGCCTGCCGTGGTGGCTGGGCCGTACGGCCCGCGGCGGCCCCGTGCTCGCGCCGGGCCCGCGGGAACTGCCGCTCCAGTACATCGACGTGCGCGACCTCGCCGAGTGGGTCCTCGGGGCCGCGCGGGACGGGGCGAGCGGGGCGTACAACCTGATCGGTCCCCCGGGGCACGCCACCATGGGGACGCTGCTCGACGCGTGCGCACGGGTCACGGGCGGCCGGGCCGAACTGCGGTGGACCGCTCCCGGGGCGATCCTGGCGGCCGGCATCGAGCCCTGGCTCCAGCTCCCCGTGTGGGTGCCGCCGGACTCCGAGCTGCACCACACGCTGCACGGGGCCGACGTGTCGAAGGCGCTGCGGGACGGCCTGCGGTGCCGTCCCGTCTCCGAGACGGTGGCCGACACCTGGAACTGGCTCCAGGACATCGGCGGCAGCGCGCCGCAGCGCCCCGACCGCCCCGTCCCCGGACTCGACCCCGCCCTGGAGGAGAAGGTCCTGCGCGGCTGAGCGAAGGGCCCGCGCGGCCGGACCCACCCGGTGGGGGGTGGTGCCGGCACCACCCCCCACCGGGTGGGTCGGCCCCCTGACTACGGCGGCCGACTGGGCGAGACTGGGACCATGAACAGCAACGGGGACAGCGGGCACGGCAGGACGGGCGGCAGACTGCGCAACGCGGTACGCGTCGGGGCGCAGGCCCTCTTCCTGACCGTCGTGTCGCTGGCCGGGTCGGTCCTCCTCTTCGTGCTGTCCGTCGTGTCCCTCGTCCTCGTGCCCCTGGGCATAGGCATCGTCACGACACCGTGGGTGCTGGCTGCCGTACGCGGCTTCGCGGACCGGCGGCGTCTGTGGGCCGCGCAGTGGGGCGGGGTGCGGATCCCGTCCTCGTACCGGCCGGTCCCGGAGGGCGCCAACCCGTGGAAGCGGTGCCTCCACCTGCTCGGCGACCCGGCGGTCCGGCGCGATCTGCTGTGGCTCCCCGTCGACATGACGGCCGGCTTCTTCATCGCGCTGCTGTCGGCCGCGCTGCTCGTCTACCCCCTCGAAGGGCTCGCCCTCGCCGCCGGTCTGTGGCGGGCCTTCACCGACGGTACGAGCATCGGGTGGTGGTACGGCTTCGTGCCGATCGAAGGGCAGCTCAGCGCCCTCGGCGCGGGCGCCCTGGGCACGGTCCTGCTCATCGGCGGCGTCTACGCCTCCCCCGTTCTCCTGCGCGCCCACTTCCTGCTGGTCCGGTCCGTCCTCTCGTCCGGCCAGGGCGAACTCGCCGAGCGGGTCCGCGTCCTGACCGCGACACGGCGTGACGCGGTCGACACCTCGGCGGCCGAACTGCGCCGGATCGAGCGGGACCTGCACGACGGCGCCCAGGCCCGGCTGGTCGCGATGGGCATGGACCTCGGCACCATCGAGGCCCTGGTGGAGAAGGACCCGGCGAAGGCCAGGGAGCTGATCGCGCAGGCCCGCAGGTCCTCCGCCGAGGCGCTGACCGAGCTGCGCGACCTGGTGCGCGGCATCCATCCCCCGGTGCTGGCGGAGCGCGGACTCGCGGACGCCGTACGGGCGCTGGCCCTGCGGATGCCGCTCCCCGTCGAGTTCGACGTGACGCTGACCGGCCGGCTCGGGGCGCCGCTGGAGTCCGCGGCCTACTTCGCCGTCAGCGAGGTCCTCACCAACGCGGTGAAGCACTCGGGTGCCGGGCGCGTCTGGATCGACCTGCACCACACCGCGGAGCCCGGCGGCGTGCTGCGGATCGCCGTCATCGACGACGGCTGCGGAGGCGCCGTCGTCGGCGCGGGGACGGGACTCTCAGGCGTCGCACGGAGACTCGGTACATTCGACGGCGTCCTGGCCGTCGACAGCCCCGTGGGCGGCCCCACCATGGTGACCATGGAGATTCCTTGCGAGTTGTTCTAGCCGAAGACCTGTTCCTGCTGCGTGACGGCCTGGTCCGGATGCTGGAGGCGTTCGGCTTCGAGATAGCCGCCGCCGTCGAGACCGGTCCCGAACTGACCCGGGCGCTGGCCGAGGAGGCGCCGGACGTCGCCGTGGTGGACGTACGCCTGCCGCCCTCGCACACCGACGAGGGGCTGCAGTGCGCGCTGGAGGCCCGCCGGGCCAGGCCCGGGCTGCCGGTGCTCGTGCTGTCGCAGCACGTCGAGCAGTTGTACGCGCGGGAGCTGCTCGCCGACGGGGTCGGCGGAATCGGATATCTGCTCAAGGACCGGGTGTTCGACGCCGAGCAGTTCATCGACGCGGTGCGCCGGGTGGCGGCGGGCGGCACGGTGATGGATCCGCAGGTCATCCAGCAGTTGCTGTCGCGACGGCAGGCCGACGACCGGCCACTGGGCCGGCTGACCCCCCGCGAACTGGAGGTTTTGGAACTGATGGCGCAGGGCAGATCGAATGCGGCGATCGCGGGCCAGCTCGTGGTCACGGAGCGGGCGATCGCCAAGCACACGTCCAACATCTTCGCGAAGCTCACCCTGGACGTCTCGGACGACGACAACCGTCGCGTCCTGGCCGTTCTCGCCTATTTGGACCACGGCCGCTGAAAGGCCCCGAAAGCACTCCGCCCCCGCCGACCGCAATTCGACAACCACATCTCTACTGCCGTTGTTCTAGGGGCTTCTGATCCCCTTGCGCCGGGATTGCGCCATGGAACTCCTGTTAATTTCCGGGGCTTCTGAACGCCCCGGGAACCTCCTCCGTACTGAACGGAGCCGCTTCACCTCCTGTCGGGCGCCTCGATGCCCCCGCAAGGAAGCCAGAGGAGTTCCATGGGACGCACGAACCGAAAACGCCGCTCCACGCTCGCCAACCGGGCGATAGCCGCATCGGCGGCTCTCGCGCTGGGTGGCGGCGGTCTGCTGGCGGCCAACATCTACGCTTCTGCGGGCGAGGGCAAGACCTCGACGCGGAACGCGCAGACGACGGCCGCCTCGGTGGCCACGATCAAATGCCCGGACGTCGGCCAGAAGCTGACCTCCGTGCCCAGGCGCGCACGCGCCGGTGTCGACAGGGAGCTGGCCACGCTGGACCAGCAGGTCACGGAGGCGTACAAGCGCCTCGCGGAGACCCGCCGGGCCCAGGCGGGAGACCCTTCTTACGTCAACAACGCCATCCTCGGTCCGCTGAAGTCCAAGCGCGTGGCCACGATCGAGCGCATCAGCATCAACATCAAGCGGGCGGGCGGCAAGGGTCCGAAGCGTCCCGGCAATCTCGCCGGATGCCAGGGCGTGCCGGCCAACCCGCCCGCCGGAGGGGGCCAGGGCAACAACGGCGGCCAAGGCGGGAACAACGGCGGCCAGGGCAACAACGGCGGGAACAACGGCGGCCAGGGCGGCAACGGCGGCCAGGGCGGCGACGGAGGCAACGGCGGCCAGGCCCAGAACGGGCCCGTGGCAGCCGACTTCCAGGACATCACCACCGTCCAGCCGAACGGCGGCGCCAAGGGCGTGGGGGCCAACGGGCTCCCGGCGAACGGCGACACCGGTTCCACCGGCACCTTCACCACGAGCTGCGGCACCAACGAGAACGAGAACCGCAACTCGGACAACGTGATCGTCGCCCCGGGCGTCAGCAACGGCGCGCAGCACCAGCACGACTACGTCGGCAACCAGGACAACGACGCGTTCGCGAGCGACGAGGCCCTGGCGGCGGCGGACACCACCTGCGAGAACCAGGGTGACAAGTCGTCGTACTTCTGGCCGGTGCTGCGCGTGCAGGACGGCTCGGACGACATCGACGCGAACGCCGCCGGTGGCGGCCAGGACGGCAACGTCGGCAAGATCCTCCAGGTCAGCGAGGCCCAGCTGAAGTTCGTCGGCAACAAGACGAGCGATGTCGTCGCGATGCCGACCGCCCTGCGCATCATCACCGGTGACGCCAAGTCCTTCGTGAACGGCCTCAACAACGCCAACACGAACTGGAGCTGCACCGGCTTCGAGGACCGCCAGCTGACGGACAAGTACCCGATCTGCCCCGAGGGCAGCTCCGTGGTGCGGACGGCCAACTTCCAGAGCTGCTGGGACGGCCAGAACATCGACAGCGCCAACCACCGCACGCACGTGGCGTTCGTCCAGGCGGACGGCACCTGCGCCAACGGCTTCCAGGCCATCCCGCAGCTCCAGGTCCGCCTGGTCTACGACGTCGACGCCCCGCAGATCCAGAACGGGCAGGTCCGGAACGCCTTCGCGGTGGACTCCTTCCCGGACCAGCTGCACAAGCCGATCACCGACCACAACGACTTCATCAACTTCTTCGACGAGAACACGATGAACGAGATGGTGGACTGCATCAACAGCGGTCAGGACTGCCAGTAGTAGCCAGTAGTACCGGTAAGGCACAAGAAGCCGGCGGTGGGAATTCCCACCGCCGGTTTCCGTTTCCCCGGTTCCGTTCTCTCTGTTCCGTCCCCCGGTCCCGCCCTCTCGGTTCCGTTCTCCCGGGTCAGCCGTCGTGGCCGCCGCCCCCGCCGTGCGTGCCGTTGTTGTGGCTGCCGCCGGGGTTCATGTGCTCGGAGCCCTCCTCCATGGTCCCGCCGAGCCGGCCGCGCAGCGCCGTGACCGTCTTCTTCTCACCGACGGCCACCCACTTGCGGCCGACGAGGTAGTAGCCGCCGTAGTCCTTCGCCCCGGTCAGCCACTCGGCCTGGCCCCGGTCGGTGGCGAACGTCGCGAGGACGTACCTGCCGCCGGAGCTCTTGCAGATGGCCTGGCGGATCGTGTCCGCGTCCGTCTGCATGTCCGGGTCGCAGCCCGCCTCGCTCGCGATGTGCTCCAGGCTCCCGGTCGCGGTCTCGGGGACCTTCTCCCCCTCGTCCCCGGAGCCGCAGCCGGTCACCGCCAGGAGTGCCACGGCAGCCCCGGCCGTGGCGGCCGCGAGCCTCTTGCGCGTCCAACTCATTACGTTCGTACCTCCGGGTCCGTTCCGGCGACGTGCCTCGCCGGCTCCGTGCGTACCGACCGGCACCGAAGGCCGCCCTCCCGGGACGGCCGGGTCCCGGCCCGCGCCGCTGGAAGCCCCCGCGGGGGCCCCGGTGTTCGATACGGCTCCCGCGCGCTCCGCGCTCAACGGAAGACGGCACGGGTGACAGCACGGGTGTCAGCACGGATGACGGGTTCCGTCATACAGGCACCACCGGACGCACCACAGTGACCCGCGCCACATCCGGGCCGCCGGTGCGGGCGGACCGCCGACGGGCGCCCCTGTGCGAGGGTGTGCCCGTGACGACAGACGGCGGGGCGACGGACAGCAGGACGACGGACGAGGGCACAGCCGACTGGGAGGAGCGCGTGGCGGCCGCGTGGGCCGGCTTCGAGGCCCACCCGCAGGCGGACCCGACGGACGCGACGGATCCAACCAACCCGACGGAAGCGGCGCGGTTTCGCGCGCGGATCGACGCGCTGGTGGCGGAGTTGCCGGACGGCAGCCCGGTCGGCCCCTTCGAACGGGCCTGCGCCTGGGACTCGACGGGCCACCCCGACCGGGCCGTGCCGCAGTACCAGGAGGCCCTGGCGCTCGGCCTCGACGGCTACCGGGGCAGGCGCGCGAAGATCCAGCTGTCCAGCTCGCTGCGCAACCTCGGGCAGCCCGCCGAGGGCGTCAGGCTCCTGTCGCCCGAACTCGTGAGCGCTTCCGACGAGTTGGACGACGCCGTACGGGCGACCCTCGCGCTGTGCCTGGCGGACCTGGGCCGCGAGCGGGAGGGGCTCTCGCTCGCCCTGGGCGCCCTCGCCCCCCATCTGCCGCGCTACCGGCGCTCCATGGCGAACTACGCGCGTCTGCTGGTGGAACCGGAGGCACAGCCCCCGGCGTGATCGCGGCAGGCCAGGTGACCATCGGCCGATTCGCTCGTTCTGCTGAACGTGCAGTCACAGGATGTCGCCCCGCGCCCCCGTCCCGCATCAGCCGCCGTCCCCGGACCGGCGGTCGGCGTCGCGCAGGCCGAGGCCGCGCTCGTCGAGCACTACCCGCGGCTCGTCCGGCTCGCCTACCTGGTGCTGCCGTCACGCCTCGGCCGCAGCCGCCGGGTCCTCACCGCCCACGCGCTCGTCCAGCGCGGCCTGCCCCGCGGCCGGACCTCCGGCGGCGCCCCCGTCCTCCCGGCCCGGCAGCGGGCCGGCGGGGACCGCGACGGTGATCCCGGCTACGCGTACCTGCGGGTACGCGTCCTGCGGCTGGCGCTGACGGCCGCCCGCCCGCTGACCTTCCGGTCCTGGCCCACCCGGACGCAGCTGCCGCCGCTCCTCCCCCGGGTGTGGGGCCTGCGGCTCTTCCCTCGCTCGGGAGGCGCCGACGAGCTCGCCCTGGACCAGCGGCTCTCGGCCCTGTCCGCCCCGGCCCGCGCCGTCCACGTCCTGCGCGCCCTGGAAGGGCTGGCCGACGCGGACGTACGCGAGGTGCTGGCCGCGGCCGGCGCCGAGGACCCGGACGACGCCCTCGCCGAGGCGGCCGACGAACCCGGCGGGGAGTACGCGCTGCTGGCCTCCCCCGAGTTCGACCCGTGCTCCCTCCAGGCCCGGCCCACCGATCTGATGCGCCGCCGCCAGCACACCAGGGCGGCGCTCGCGGCGGTCGCCGCGGTGGCGGTGTGCGGGGCGCTCCTCGGGACGCCCGGTGACGGCTGGGGCCCCGACGGCGCGGCCGCGCCCCCGTACGCGCGCAACCCCGCGGCGCAGGCCGCCCTGGAGCCCGGCCGGCTGACGCTGGTCCCGGCGGGGGCGTGGGAGTCGTCGGCGCGCACCGACTTCTCCGTGTGGCCCGCGCGGGGCGGACTCACCGGCGACAAGGCCCTGCTGCGCCGCGCGCTCGCCGTCTGGGCGCGGCCCGGCGAGACCGTGCAGGTCTCGGCCACCCCGGGCACCGCGGCGGGCGCCCCGCCGGGACCGCCCCAGCTGCTGTACGCGGGCGAGGTCGACCGGAGCCGGGTCGTGCTGCTCTTCGACGGACTGCGCATCGCGCGCTACGCCGAGCCGGAGGACGGCACCCGGGGCGCGGCCCTCGACTTCGCGCGGGTCGACGGTGCCACGGGGGCCGAGGCGAGCGCGGTGGTCCTGGGCCGCGCCGACGGCAACGTCCGCTATCTGACGGCCCCCTGGGTGCGTACCGCCGCCGTGCGCGACCTGCTGAAGCCCGCCGCCGGGTCGGCCGCCCCGGACGGGAGCGCCGGCAGGACCCGGCTGGCGCGCTCGGCGGAGGGGGTGACCGCGCCGTTCGCGAGCCCCGCCCTGCAGACGGCCGGGTGCCGTTCCTGGAACGTGCTGGAGCTGACGGACCGCACGGGCACCCGGCTGCTGACCGACCTCGGGGAGCTGACGCCCGCCAGGCTCACCTCGGGGCGTCCCGGACGGGCGCGCGACGCCTCGGCGGCGGCCTGGTCGCCGCTCGCCTGCTCCCTCGCGGCCGTCCGCGGCCAGGGGGTGCGCTCGGTGAACTCCTGGCCGTACGCCCGCCAGCCGCTCCCCGGCGCGAGCGGCACCGCGCAGTGGCTGTGCACCCGGGCGGACACCTGGCGCGGCGGCGGCCCGCTGGTGCTCGCCCAGTTCCACGCGCCGGGACAGCCGTACGGCGCGGTCGCGGCGAAGGCGGAGAACGCGTCCGCCTGCGGCGCGAAGGACCCCCACGTCCTGGCGGGCGTGCTGTGGAAGTCCGCCGGGGGCCACTGGTACCTCCTCGCGGCCGGCGGCGAGGACACGGCGTCGATCCGGGCGACCGGCGCCGTCATCGGGTCGGCCCGCGGGAACCTCCTCGCCGTGCGGACCGAGCAGGGCGCGCGGGCCGGCCTGGAGGGGACCCTGGCCGGCGGACGGGAGATCACCGGCCTCGGCTGAACGGCCCGGCGGTCCGCCCGCGTTCGGGGCCTGTTCCGATCGGGCCGCTCGGTAGGGTGTTCGTATGACTACCGGCGTACGGCGCAGGATGGCTGTCGAGGAACGGCGGCAGCAGCTGATCGGTGTCGCCCTCGACCTGTTCAGCCGGCGCTCGCCGGACGACGTGTCGATCGACGAGATAGCCTCCGCCGCGGGCATCTCGCGCCCGCTGGTCTACCACTACTTCCCCGGCAAACTCAGCCTGTACGAGGCCGCGTTGAAGCGTGCCTCCGACGACCTGGCGGAACGTTTCGTGGAGCCGCGGGAAGGCCCGCTCGGCGCGCGGCTGCTGCGCGTGATGCGCCGCTTCTTCGACTTCGTCGACGAGCACGGGCCCGGTTTCTCGGCCCTGATGCGCGGGGGCCCGGCGGTCGGCTCCACCACCACGAACGCCCTGGTCGACGGGGTGCGCCAGGCCGCGTACGCGCAGATCGTGTCCCATCTGCGCGTCGAACGGCCGCCCGCCCGGCTCGAACTGGTCGTCCGCTCGTGGATCGCCCTGGCCGAGGCGACCGCCCTGCTCTGGCTGGACGGCCGCCGCATCCCGCGCGGCGAGCTGGAGGTCCAGCTGGTCCACGACTTCGCGGCCCTCGCCGCGGTGAGCGCGGCGTCCGACCCGGAGGTGGCCGCGCTCCTGCGCCGGGCCCTGTCGGACGAGCCCCCGGCGGACAGCCCGTTCATCACTTTGGTCAACCGCCTGGTCGACCTGGCGTCCGAGCCCCTTTAGGGGCGCGGGGAACCGCGCGCCGACGGACTTCAGTCCACGAACTTCTGGTACGACGCCTCCAGGTCGCGCACCTCCGCGGACGCGTGCAGCACGAGTCCGTCCACCGGCTTCACATGCGCCCGCACCAGCTCCAGCGCCCGCGAGGTCAGCGCGGACTTCACCTCGTCGGTCCGTCCCGGCAGCAGCGCCAGCGCGACGTGCACCAGCGCGTGCCCCGTCCCCCGCGCCCCGACGACCACGTCGTCGACGGCCCGGAACCGCGACTTGCACGCCTCGCTCTTCGCCGCGGCCGTCTCCACCACCACGGCGTGCAGCGCGACGGCGAACCCCTGCCGGTCGAAGGCTTCGGCGAGCGGTGCGGAGTAGTCGACGGTGATCTGCGGCATGGGGACTCCCGTTCTAGGCGACGGAACTCACCCTAGCCCCGGCGATCGCCCGACCTCGGCGGCCGGCCGGTCTCAGTCCTCGCCCAGTCGCAGCGCGAGCAGCGCGATGTCGTCCTCCCGGTCGTGCCCGAAGCAGTCCAGCAGGGTGTCGCAGAGGGCGTCGAGCCCGGGCAGCGCGCCCGCGGAGGCCGCGCGCAGGTGCTCCATCGAGACCGCGAGGTCCGTGCCCCGCGTCTCGATCAGACCGTCGGTGACCATGAGGAGCCGGTCGCCCGCTTCGAGGAGCAGTTCGGTCGGCGGCGGGTGCGGCAGCCCCACGCCGAGCAGCGGTCCGGCCGCCTTGACGTAGTCGGCGCCGCCGTCCTCGCGGATGACGAGCGGCGGGATGTGGCCCGCGTTCGCGATGCGCGTACGCCCGGTGGCGGGGTCGATCAGGGCCAGGCAGACGGTCGCGGTGAGCGCGGGGTGGTAGTGCTGGAGCATCCGGTCGAGGCGCTCGGCGAGCACGGCGGGGTCGCTCTCGTCGACGCAGTAGGCGCGCAGCGCGTGCCGGATCTCGACCATGAGGGTGGCCGCGTCCAGCGAGTGCCCGACGACGTCGCCCACCGCGGCCAGCACGCCGTCGCGGGTGCGCAGCGCGGCGTAGAAGTCGCCCCCGATCTCGGTCTGCTGCGAGGCCGGCACGTAGCGGACCGCGACGTCCAGGCCCGGCAGTTCGGGCAGTTTGTGCGGCTGGGGCAGGAAGCTGTGCTGGAGGGTGAGGGCGACGTGCCGTTCGACCTGGTACATGAGCAGCGGTTCGGCGGCGAGCGCGGTGGCCTGGGCGAGCCGGGCGACCAGGGTCTCCTCCTCCGGGTTCGGCCTGCGCGTCCCGCGGGTGGGCGTGGCCAGGCACACGGATGCCTTGCCGTCCTGGGTGAGGATCAGTACCAGCCGGGCGTCGTGCTGCACGCCGGGCCGGAAGAACCCGGCGGGCCACAGCGGCGCGGGCACCGTGGTGATCTGCACGCCCGACTGCCCGCGGGTGAGCCGGCGCAGCAGGCCGGCCACGGTCCGGTGGGCGCCCTCGTCGGGCAGGGCCAGCGAGGTGCGGTGCCGGGAGGTGCCGCGGTACAGCTCGTCGTCCGGGCCGAGGAAGAAGACGGCGGCGGGTCCGCCGGTGAGCCGCGCGGTGCCGTTGGCGGCGGCGTCGGCGAGCTCGGGCAGGGAGCGCGCCGCCTGGATGGTGACGATCGTCTCCGACAGCAGCGTCAGCCGCCGGGCCAGCGCCTGGTCCTCGGCCCGCAGCCGCGCGGCGCGCACCGCGGCCCGGACCACCGCCTCGATCTCCTCGGGCTCGGCGGGGATCGTCAGGTACGCCTCCCCGCCCGCGTCCAGCCCCCGGCAGCGGTCGCCCGGGGCCACGGCGGAGGCGGAGAAGTGCACGACGGGCAGGTTGGCCATGTGCGGCCGGGCCTTGATCCGGCGGCAGAGCTCGAAGCCGCTCATGTCCGGCAGGTCCACGTCGACCAGGGCCATGTCGGGCATGGTCCCCCTGCGCAGCCGTGCGTCGAGTTCGACGAGCGCCTCCTGGCCGGTGGCGGCCGGGACGACCTGGTGACCGGCGCGGCGCAGCAGGGCGCCCATGGCGTACCGGCCGGCCGCCGCGT
Source organism: Streptomyces beigongshangae (assembly GCF_019710745.1). GTDB lineage: Bacteria > Actinomycetota > Actinomycetes > Streptomycetales > Streptomycetaceae > Streptomyces > Streptomyces beigongshangae. The sequence continues at coordinate 159,144 of NZ_JAHKJW010000014.1, read as the reverse complement.
CGTCCACGAGCAGCACGGTGGCGTCTGTCCGCTTGCCGTTGACGTCCATCTGCCGCCCTGGAAGACGCTGGTGGGGCGGTCCGGGATCCCGGACCGCCCCACCAAGGTAGTGCCCTGTCAGGGGGTACGGGAGAATACGGCCACGGTCCGCCCGGGAACGGCGAAGGTACCCGATTCCGTCTCGTACGCGGCGGACCTGACGGTGGTGTCCGCGCCGTTCGCCTGCACGGGGTGCAGTGCGTAGGACGTCCCCGCCAGCTCCGGCACCCGCTGCTCCCGCGTCCCGGGCGTGGCGTTGAGGACGACGACGAGGTCGCCGAGCTCCATCGTGATCACCCCGGGTGTCTCGTCCTCGCCGGACAGCGGGAACGACAGCTCCGTCTGCACTTCCTCCGCGGTGCCGAGCCCGAAGACGCTCTCGGTGCCGCGGATCCGCAGCAGGTCCCGGTACGCGGCGGAGGCGCCCTCGATCTGCGCGCAGCCCACGGCGACGGACGTCAGCAGGGGTTTGGCGTACGGCCACTTGGGTTCGTTGTCCGCGGCCGGCGGCAGCCCGCGTCCGAAGCCGTTGCCGTCCCGGCAGTCCCAGTGGACGGCGTTGAACCAGTCGCCGCTGTCGTAGGAGTTGCGGTCCAGGGACTTCGAGCGCAGCAGGTCGGTGCCCGCCTGGGAGAGCGCCGGGCCCTGCGACAGGGTGGCCGTGGCCATGGCGAGGACCTGCATCCGGGCCCGGTCGGCCGCCGGGGTGTCCTCGGGCAGCTTGAACGCCAGCGCGTCGAACAGTGATTCGTTGTCGTGCGCGTCCACGTACGCGAGGGCGTCACCGGGGGCGTCCGCGTATCCGGCGGGCGCCCCGTTGTAGTCGACCTCGGAGCCCTTGACCTCCTTGCCCGCGGTGTCGGTGAACGTGTATCCGGCGAGGTTGCCGGACAGCCCCACCTTGATCAGGTCCTGGTAGTGCAGCAGGCGGGCCTTCTGCTCGGCCGGGGTGCCGTTCCCGGCGGCGGGGTTGGGGTCGGTGTAGAGGCCGGAGGCGAAGCCCTGGACGCCCGGGTCCTCGTCGAACGGCCCGCCGCCGCGCACCGCGTCCCGGGCCCGGTCGGAGAAGGTGGCGATGCCGGTGCCGGCCATGTTCTCCTGGGTGGCCTGGACGAAGCGGGCGTCGTCCGCGACCTCGCCGAAGTTCCAGCCCTCGCCGTACAGGACGATCTTCCTGCCGTCGACGCCGTCCTCGGCGGGGGTGAGCGCGTCGAGGGCCTTCCTGACGGCCAGGATGTTGGCCTTCGGGTGGTGGCCCATCAGGTCGAAGCGGAACCCGTCGACCTTGTACTCCCTGGCCCAGGTGACGACCGAGTCGACGACCAGCTTGCCCATCATGGCGTTCTCGGGCGCCGTGTTCGCGCAGCAGGTGGAGGTGGCGACCGTGCCGTCGGCGAGGAGGCGCTGGTAGTAGCCGGGAACCAGCTTGTCGAGGACGCTCGTGGCGGCCTGGCCGCTCGCCGGGGTGTGGTTGTAGACCACGTCCATGACGACCCGCAGGCCGTCCTCGTTCAGCGACTTCACCATCTGCCGGAACTCGACCGTGCGGCGCGTCCCGTCGGGGTCACTGGCGTACGAGCCCTCGGGCACCGTGTAGTGGTACGGGTCGTAGCCCCAGTTGTACGCGTCCTTCGCGGCGCTCCTCGCCACGCACGCCTGCTGCTCGCCGGAGTCGGCGGCGTGGGAGGCGAGGTCGCAGTCGGGCGCCGTCTGCTCGGACCTGCGCTCCGGGATGGTGGCGATGTCGAAGGCGGGCAGCAGGTGGACGTACGAGGTCCCGGCCTCCGCCAGCCTCCCGAGGTGCCGGGAGCCGGCGCTGTCCTCGTCGGAGAAGGCGCGGTAGGTGCCCTTGTCCTCCGCCGGTACGGTCCGGTCGCCGACGGAGAAGTCGCGGATGTGCAGTTCCTGGATCTGCGCGTCCTTCAGGGGCACGGCCTCCGGCTTCTCGAACTTCGCCCAGCCGGCCGGGGCCAGGGACCGGTCGGCCAGGTCGACGACGAGGCTGCGTTCGGAGTTCGCGGTGAGGGCGACCGAGTAGGGGTCGGTGACCTTGTTGGTGACGACCTGGCGGACGCTGGGCGCCCACACCTTCACCACGTACCGGTAGGGCTTGTTCTTCCAGGACGCGGGTCCGGTGACCGACCAGACCCCGGTGGCGGAGTCCCGCTCCATGGGAACGGCCTTGCCGCCGATCTCCAGGGAGACCTCCTGCGCGGTCGGCGCCCAGACGGCCAGGGTGGGCCGGCCGCCGCGGAACGTCGGGCCGAGGCCGGCCTTCGTCGCGGCCTTGCCGTGGACGTCGTCGAGCACGCCCGCGAGCTGCACGCCCGTCGCCGCCAGCACGGCACCGCTGGCGGCCCGCTGCGAGGCGACCAGCTGGCCGCGCAGCGCCTCGCGCACCCGGTCGCGGTCGCGCGGGTCGACGGACCAGGCGGTGTACCGCGCGAGGTGCGGGAACGCGGCCTTCTGGGCGTCGGTGAGCGTGGCCTTCCGCAGGCGCAGCCACCGCTCGTCCTCGCTGGTGAGCGTTCCGCCCCCGGCCTTGATCGTCCCCTTGCGGGAGTACAGCAGCTGGGTGGACGCGGCGGTCTCGGCGCCGTTCCAGGCCACGGTGTCCCGGTCGATCCACACCGCCCTGGAGGTGGTCAGGTCGAGCGCGGCGGCGCTGCCCGCGGGCTGCGGCAGGAGGTGTTTCTCCTGGCCGCTCAGGAGCCACACCTCGTGGCCGTCCGCGACGAGGTCGAGCGACCGGTCGGTGGGGAGGTCCTTCTCGTCGCCCCTGTGGAGGATGTAGCTCAGGCTCGTCGCGCCTTCGGCGAGCGGCACCTCGTAGACGGCCCCGTACGCGTCGGTGCGCACCGGCTCCAGGGGCCTGGACCAGTCCGTCGGGTTCGCGGCGCCGGTCCAGGTGTGCAGGCCCCAGCCGTCGTACTTCCCGTCGGCGCGGTGGTGGTGCAGGACGGCCTTGGACTTGTCCGGGGCCGGGTAGTCGGCGGCCGGCTTCTCGGTGCGTACGGCCTCCTTGCCCTGCTCGACCCAGACTTCACCCGTTCTGGTGACGTCGATCGTGCGGTCGACGGAGACGTCCTTGGTGCCGTCCTCGTCGACGACGAGGAAGTTCACGTTCGAGGCGCCCGGCTTGAGCTTGACGTACGCGAAGGCGCCGTAGGCGTCGCGGCCCGTGAAGTCGTGGCCCGCCGGCCAGGGGGTCTCCTCGCCCTCGGCGAGGTCGCCCCAGGCGTGGAGCCGCCAGTCGGTGTAGTCCCCGTCCGCGCGCTTGTAGTGGACGATCGCGTGGTCGCGCGAGCCGGCGACCGGGACCTCCTCGGCGGGCGGGGTGCCGGTGGTGGAGGCGGCCGTCGCGCTCGCGGTGCGGCCGGCCGCGTCGACGACGACGGCCTTGTAGCGCAGGGCGGTCCCGGCGGGCACGTCCTCGCCGATGACCTGTGTGACCTTGTAGGGGGCGTGGTCGGCGGAGCCGAGCGTCCTCCACCCGCCGTTGCCGACCTGGGCGGCGAAGACGACCCGGTCGAGCTGTCCGCCGCCGGTACCGGCGGAGATCTCGACGGTGCCGGTGGCGCCCGCGGCGGGGGCCCTCAGGGTGACGGCCGGCTCGGCGGCGGGGGCGGGAAGCCTCCCCGCGGCCCTGAACACGACCGAGGAACCGGCCGGGACGGTCACGGTGACCTTCTTGTCGGAGCCGCTCCTCAGTGTGGTGTCGGTGCCGTACAGGCCGCGGAACGTCATGCCCGCCGAACCGGTGGCGAAGGTCGCGCTCCTCGCCCCGTCCGCGTTGTTCACGGCGACCACGTACTCGATCCCGGACTTCGGGTCGGTGCGGGAGAAGGCGTAGACGCCCGCGCCGTCGGCCGCGTACCGCTGCGTCTGCACGCCGTCCGCGAGAGCGGGGTGGGCCTTGCGGAGCTTCGCGAGGGCGCTGATCCGCCGGTGGAGCGGCGCGCCCGTGTCGTAGGCGTCCTCGGCGTGCGTGCGGTCGGTGCCCAGTTGGTCGTCGTCCAGGTAGTCGGCCGTCTTCGACGCGAACATGGTCTGGCGGGCGTCCTTGTCGCCGCCCGCGCCGGTGAAGCCCTGCTCGTCGCCGTAGTAGACGACCGGGTTGCCGCGGCTGAGGAACATCAGCTCGTTCGCCAGCCCGTCCTTCTTCACCAGCTCGGCGTCGGAGGCGTCCGGGTCGTCCTGCCGGAGGAAGGTCCCGAAGCGGCCCATGTCGTGGTTGCCGAGGAAGGTGACCTGCTCGTACGCGTTGGCCTTGTCCGTCGTGTACTTGTGGTCGTCGCCGAAGACCGCGGCCAGGCGCTGCGCGCTGCCGCCCTGGGAGACGTACGCCCGTGCCGCGTCCTGGAAGGGGAAGTCCAGCGTGGAGTCGAGGCGGCCCTCGGTGACGTACGGGGAGGTGACCGACGTGTCCGCCGAGTAGACCTCGCCGAACATGAAGAAGTCGTCACGGCCCCGCCGCGCCGCGTAGGCGTCGAGGGCGGTGGCCCACTGCGTCCAGAACTCCATGTCGACGTGCTTCACCGTGTCGATGCGGAACCCGTCGATGTCGAAGTCCCGCACCCAGCGCCGGTAGATCTCCGCCATGCCGGTGACGACCTCGGGACGCTCGGTCCACAGGTCGTCGAGGCCGGAGAAGTCCCCGTGGGTGGAGCTCTCACCGGCGAAGGTCGAGTCGCCGCGGTTGTGGTACATGGTCGGGTCGTTGAGCCAGGACGGCACCTTGGCGTTCTTCTTCGCGGCGGGCACGACGGGCGTGCGCGGGAAGGAGTCGCGGTCGACGGAGGGGAACGCGCGGTCGGCGTCGGCGTGGTCGGCGTCGGCAGTGTCGTCGAAGGGGGCGCCGTCCTTCGTCAGGTACGGGAAGGCGCCTTTGGAGAGGTACGAGTAGGACTTCTCCTCGTGGTCGACGACGTCGGCCGTGTGGTTGGTGATGACGTCGAAGAAGACCTTCATTCCCTTGCCGTGGGCCTTGTCGATCAGCCGCTCCAGGTCGGCGTTCGTCCCGAAGTGCGGGTCGACCTGGGTGAAGTCGGTGATCCAGTAGCCGTGGTAACCGGCGGAGGCGTCCTTGCCGGTGCCCTGCACGGGCTGGTTCTTGAAGATCGGCGCCAGCCAGATGGCGGTGGTGCCGAGGTCCTTGATGTAGTCGAGCCTCTTCGTCAGGCCCTTGAGGTCGCCGCCCTGGTAGAAGCCCTTGTCGGTGGGGTCGTGGCCCGTCTCCAGCCGGGAGCCGGTGAGTCCTCCCCTGTCGTTCGCCGTGTCGCCGTTGGCGAACCGGTCCGGCAGGACGAAGTAGAACTGCTCGCGCGTCAGGTCGTTGCGGGCGGGCGTCCCGGCCAGCGCCGCGTCCGACGGGGGCGCGGGCGGGGCCGCCGCCCGGGCGGCCAGGGGCTGCACGAGCGCTGCGGCGAGGGCGGCCACGGTCATGGCCGCGACCCGTCTGTGGGTCGGCCGTTTCGGTTTCAGGGCCACGGTGATGCCTTTCAGCAAGAACTGCGCAAGGAGGAGAAAGAAATTTCAGCGGATGTCAGGGACCGCGCGGTTCCCCGCGCCCCCGTCGGGGGCGCGGGACCGTGACATGTGCGGCTCCGCCGCGGGGCGCGATCAGCCCCCACCGACCCGCGGCCGGATCAGCAGCCGGACTTGCCCGCGTACACCGCGAGCGCGGTGTTCGCGCCGAGCGTCGCCGTGAGCTGCCCCGAGCCGTTCACCGTCACGGTCGTGCCCGCCTGCACGTTGCAGTACGTGCCCGCCGCCAGCGAGGTCTGGTAGGTGCGGGTCAGCGGGGACGACTCGTGGTTGATGGCCACGAAGCCCTTGCCGCCCCGGCCGAAGGCGATCGCGTCGCCCCCGTTGTCCCACCAGTTGGTGAGGGACTGCCCCCGCACGGCGTTGCGGAAGGCGACCATCGACTGGATCTCCGGCCAGGCGTGCTGGCACTTCCAGCCGTTCTGCCAGCAGGCGCCGACGGCGCCGCCGCTGGGCGGACCGGCGTCGGTGGAGGAGAACTCGTAGCCGGAGTTGACGTCGGGCGCACCGTACGGGTACGCCAGCATGAAGACGTTGGCCAGGGTGTAGGTGGCGCCGTCCTTGTAGCTGAGCGTGGAGCCGTTGCGCTCGGTGTCGTGGTTGTCGACGAAGACGCCCGAGACGCCGCTGCCCATGTAGCCCCAGCCCTCGCCGAAGTTCTTCAGGTAGGCGAGGTTCTCGTTGTTGAAGACCCGCTTGAGGTCGAAGGCGTACCGGAACTCCTGGACGTCGCCGGTGCCCGTGTACTCGCTCGGCTGGACGGCCTCGCCGGCGCCGTGGATGGCCTCCTGCTTCCAGTAGACCGACGGGTTGCTCAGCCGGCCCTTGATGTTGGCGAGGTCGGCGGCCGGCATGTGCTTGGCCGCGTCGATCCGGAAGCCGTCGACGCCGAGGGAGAGCAGGTCGTTCAGGTACCTGGCGACGGCCGAGCGGACGTACTCCTCGCCGGTGTCCAGGTCGGCGAGTCCGACGAGTTCGCAGTTCTGGACGTTGCCGCGGTCCTGGTAGTTGCTGATCTGGGAGGTGCAGTTGTCGAAGTCGGGCGCGGAGTACAGGCCGGGGTAGGTGTACTTGGTGTAGGACGAGCCGCCCGTACCGGTACCGTTGCCTGCCGACATGTGGTTGACCACGGCGTCGGCGACGACCTTCACACCGGCCGCGTGACACGTGTTCACCATGTTCCGGAAGGCCGCGCGGTCGCCGAGGCGGCCCGCGATCTTGTAGCTGACGGGCTGGTACGAGGTCCACCACTGCGAGCCCTGTATGTGCTCGGCGGGCGGTGAGACCTGGACGTACCCGTACCCGGCCGGGCCCAGCCGGCTGGTGCACTCCTTGGCCACGGAGGCGAAGTTCCATTCGAAGAGGACGGCGGTGACGTCCTTGGTGCCGGGTGGGGCGGCGTGGGCGGGGCCGGCGGCACCCGCGGGGACGACGAGGGCGGCGGCCGCCAGGGCGAGCGCACAGGAGAGAGCTCTCTTGGCCATGTGGGGGTCCCTTCTCCGTTGAAGGTTCTTGCTGTTGAAGTTTCTTGCTGCAAAATTCAACAGCCGTGCGTGCCGCAGATCGTAGAAGCCCGCCTCCCAAAGGGGAAGACGGGCTTCTGAAAATTCCTGAAAGTTCTTACAGGGACGGTCAGTCCGTGGTCCACCACACGGTGGCGTCGGCGGGCAGCAGCACCTCGCCGCCGTCCGTCACGGCCACCTCGGCGCTCGCGAGCAGCACCCTCCCGTGCGCGGGGACGGTCACCGTCTCGCCGCGGGTGTTGGTGGTGCACGTGAACGCCCCGCGGCGGAAGGCGAGGACGCCCTCGGGCGCCCTCAGCCACTCGACGCGGTCGCCCGCGCCGAGGTCGGCCCGTTCACCGCGCACGGCGAGCGCGGACCGGTACAGCTCCAGCGTGGAGCCGGCCACTCCGGTCTGCGCCTCGACGCTCAGCCCGCCCCACCCGGGCGGCTGCGGGAGCCAGCTGCCCCCGCTGCCGAAGCCGTACGACGAGCCCGTACGGCTCCACGGGATCGGCACGCGGCAGCCGTCGCGGAACCCGTCCTGCCCGGCGCCGCGGAAGTACGCGGGGTCCTGGCGCACCTCGTCCGGCAGGTCGACGACGTCCGGCAGACCCAGCTCCTCGCCCTGGTACAGGTAGGCGGACCCGGGCAGCGCGAGCATCAGCAGGGTCGCCGCGCGCGCCCGGCGCAGGCCCAGTTCGCGGTCCCCGGCCACGCGGAGCTGGGTGCCCAGGCCCGCCGGGTTGGCGAACCGGGTGGCGTGCCGGGTCACGTCGTGGTTGGAGAGCACCCAGGTGGCGGGGGCACCCACGGGACGCATCGCGTCGAGGGTGCGGTCGATGCAGGCGTGCAGGTCCTCGGCGTCCCAGTGGGTGCTCAGGTACTGGAAGTTGAACGCCTGGTGCAGCTCGTCGGGGCGCACGTAGTCGGCGGTGCGCTCGACGGTCGGCGTCCACGCCTCCGCCACGAAGATGCGGTCGCCGGAGTACTCGTCCAGCACGGTCCGCCACTCGCGGTAGATCTCGTGCACACCGTCCTGGTCGAAGAACGGCGTGGCATCGTTGCCCAGGAGCTTCAGCTGCTCGTGGGATCCCAGGTCCGGCAGTCCTTCCGCCTTCACCAGGCCGTGTGCCACGTCGATCCGGAAGCCGTCCACGCCCATGTCGAGCCAGAACCGCAGGACCGAGCGGAACTCGTCGCCGACGGCCGGGTGGTTCCAGTCGAAGTCGGGCTGTTCGGGCGCGAAGAGGTGGAGGTACCACTCCCCCGGGGTGCCGTCCGGCTCGGTGACCCGGGTCCAGGCGGGACCGCCGAAGACGGACTCCCAGTCGTTGGGCGGCAGTTCGCCGTCCGCCCCCTTGCCGGGGCGGAAGTGGTAGCGCTCCCGCAGCGGGGAGCCCGGCCCCTCGGCGAGGGCCCGCTTGAACCACTCGTGCTGGTCGGAGGAGTGGTTGGGGACGAGGTCGACGATGATCCTGAGGCCGAGTCCGTGGGCCTCGCGGATCAGCGCGTCCGCGTCGAGCAGGTTCCCGAACATGGGGTCCACGGCCCGGTAGTCCGCCACGTCGTAGCCGGCGTCGGCCTGCGGCGAGGCGTAGAAGGGGCTGAGCCACACGGCGTCCACGCCGAGGTCGCGCAGGTACGGGAGTCGGGAACGTACGCCCGCCAGGTCGCCCATCCCGTCGCCGTTGCTGTCGGCGAAGCTTCGCGGATAGACCTGGTAGATCACCGCGTCACGCCACCAGTCGCGGCGGTCGGCGACGGTGGCGACGGCGGAGTTCGGTGCCGGGTCGGCGGAGTGCTGCTGGCTCATGGCTTCCTTGATACGTGACGGAGGTAGCGCCCCGAGGGGGCGCGGGGCTGTTTCGATGTGCGGCTGCCGCCGCGTGGGCGCGACCGGCCACGACGCGGCCGCGGACGGCCATCGCTCCCGCAGCCCGCCGCGTACGGCTAGCCCTTGGTGCCACCCGCGGTCAGCCCGGTGACCAGGTTCTTCTGCACGAGGTAGAAGAACGCCGACACCGGAATGGCCACCAGTACGGCCGTGGCGGCCATCAGGTTGCGCTGCGCGTCGTGCTCGCTCACGAAGCTCTGCAGACCGACCGCGAACGTGTACTTCGTGTCGGACAGCATGAACGTCGAGGCGAACGCGACCTCGCCGAACGCGGTGATGAAGCTGTAGAAGGCGGCGACGGCCAGCCCCGGCTTGGCGAGCGGCAGGATCAGCCGGAAGAACGTGCCGAAGGGCGAGAGCCCGTCGACGCGTCCCGCCTCGTCGATCTCGAAGGGGATGGTGTCGAAGTACCCCTTGAGCAGCCACGCGCAGTACGGCACGGCGGTCGAGCAGTAGACGAGGATCAGGCCGAAGTAGTTGTCGATGAGCTGGAGTTCGCCGAGGATCTCGTACATCGGGACCATAAGGACGGCGACCGGGAACATCTGGGTCACCAGCAGCACCCACATGAACTTACGGTAGCCGGGGAAGCGCATGCGCGAGACCGCGTAGCCGGTGGTGGCGGCGACCAGGACGCCGATGGCGGTCGTCCCGAGCGACACGACGAGCGTGCTCTTCAGCCAGTCGAAGAACGGCGTGTGCTGGAGCACGAACGTGTAGTTGTCGAGCGTCATCTTCCCGAGGATGTCCTCGGGGTGCAGGTAGTCGTCCTTGTCCGGGCCGAGCGACAGGTAGACCAGCCAGGCGATCGGGAAGAGCGCGATCAGGCTCGCGACGGTGAGGACGCCGTGCGAGGTCAGGGTCACGGCGAGGCTGTTCTCGCCGCGCCGCCGGGGCCTGCGCGTCCGGGTGGTGCCCGCGGGGGCCCCGTCGGCCGGGGCGGGGTTCGTGACGGTCGTGGTGCTCATGGGGACTCCTGCCTCAGCTCGCGAGCTGCTGCTCGTCGCGGGCCAGCCAGCGGCGGTAGACGGAGGTGAAGACGATCAGGATGGACAGCAGCAGGACTCCGTACGCGGCGGACTGCGCGTAGTCGCGCGGCTGCTGGCCGAAGCCCAGCTGGTAGGCCCAGGTGACGAGGATCTGCGCGTCCGGCGCGGTGTTGCCGAACAGCAGGAAGATGATCGCGAACTGGTTGAACGTCCAGATGATGCCGAGCAGCACGACGGTGGAGCTGACGGACCTGAGGCCCGGCAGGGCCACGTGCCGGAAGCGCTGCCAGGCACTGGCGCCGTCCATCTCGGCCGCCTCGTACAGGACGCCGTCGATGGACTGGAGTCCGCCGAGCAGCGAGACCATCATGAACGGCACACCGCACCAGGTGTTGACCATGATCGCGGCGAACCGCTGCCAGAAGGTGTCCTCCAGCCACAGCGGCGACGGCAGGTGCACCGCGTCCAGCACGGAGTTGATGACGCCGGCGTCGGCGAGCATGAAGCGCCAGCCGAAGACGGTGACGAAGGTCGGCACGGCCCAGGGCAGGACGAGTATCAGCCGGTAGAGGGTGCGGCCCCGCAGCTTCTGGTTGAGCAGCAGCGCGAGCCCGAGCCCGATGGCGTAGTGGAGCAGGACGCACAGCGCCGTCCACACGATCGTCCAGATGAAGTGCGACCAGAAGCGGTCGTACGCGGTGGGACCCCAGAGGATGTCGGCGTAGTTGTCCAGGCCGATGAACTCGTAGGTGGCGTCGATGTGGTTGGCGCCGATCGTGCGCGCCGAGTTGAGGCTGGTGGCGTCGGTGAACGTCAGGTAGACGCCGCGCACCAGCGGATAGAGCACCAGCACGCCGAGCACGACGACCACCGGGGCGGTCATCGCGTACGCGTACCAGTACTTCTGGTACGCGTGCTTCAGGCGCTGGAGCGGACCGGGGCGCGGCGCCCGGTCACCGCGGCGCTTGCCGGTCGCGCGGTCGATGACGACTGTCATGGTTCGACACCTTCTGGAAAATCAGGGGTGGGGCGCACGTTCTGGACGGTCGCGGGGCCGGTCGGAGGCGGACCGGTCGGGAGGCGGACCGGTCGGGAGCGGGGCCGGTGGCCGCCGGGCCCGTCCGCGGCGGGACGGGTCCGGCGGCCGCCGCGCTCACTTGCCGAAGTCCGGGACCAGCTTGGCGATCGCGGTCTCCGCGTTGCCCAGGCCCTTGTCGAGCGACACCTTGCCGCCGGCGATCTTCGGCAGTTCGTCGTCGAGCGGACCCCACAGGGAGCTGTACTCGGGCAGCGCCGGGCGCGGCTGGGCGGCGGCGAGCACGCCCTGGTAGCCGGCGATGCCCGGGTCCGACTTGACCTCGGTGGTGTAGGCGTCGTCGCGGGTCGGCAGCGTGGAGTTCTTGAGGGCGACCGTCTCCTGGGACTTCGCCGAGGTCATGAATTTCAGGAACTTCAGCGAGGCCTCCTGGCGGGCCTTGTCCGAACCCGCGTACACGGAGAGGTTGTGGCCGCCGGTCGGGGCGCCCGCCTTGCCGCCGCCGCCGGCCGGGACGGTGGCGATGCCGAGGTTGTTCCTGTCCTTGAAGGCCGAACCCTTGTAGAAGTTGGTGATCTCCCACGGGCCCTGGATGATCGAGGCGACCTTGCCGTTGACGAACGCGTCCTGGATGTGGGCGTAGGCGTCGGCGGTGGTGTCGGCCTTGTGCAGGCCCTTGCCGTCGAACAGGCCCTGCCAGGTCCGGTAGCCCTTGACCGCCGCGGGCGACCTGACCGTGATCTTCTTGCCCTCGGCGTCGACGGTGTCGGTGCCCTCGCCGTACAGGAACGGCTGCGCGTAGTAGGCCTGGGTGGAGCCCCAGTAGCCGTCGACGCCCGTCTTGTCCTTGATGGTGGCGGCGTCCGTCTTGAGGTCGGCCCAGGTGGTGGGCGCCCCGTCGATGCCGGCCTTCTCGAAGAGCTGCTTGTTGTAGACCAGCGCGAGGGTGTCGGTGACCAGCGGCACCCCGTACGTCTTGCCCTCGTACGTGGCCTGCTCGATCAGGCTGGGCTGGAACTCGTCCTGCTCCGCGAGGGCCTCCGTGCCGTCGAGCGGCAGGAAGAAGCCCTTCTTGGCGAAGGCGGGGGTCCAGCCGACCTCGGAACGCAGGACGTCCGGGGCGCCCTTGGCACCGGCGGCGGTGTCGAACTTGTTCTGCGCCTGGTCGAAGGGCACGTTGACGTACTTGACCCTGATGTCCGGGTTGGCCTTCTCGAATTCCTTCACGAGGGCCTTGTAGGTCGGCGCCTCGTTGGTGGCGTTGGACGTGTCCCACCAGGTGAGGGTGGTCGGGCCGTCCGCCTCGCCACTGTCGTCGCCGTCTCCGCCGCAGGCCGTCGCCGCGAGGGCGAGGGACGCCACCAGTGCGGTGGCCGCTATGCCACGCCGCATGAGTTCTCCTTGAGGGTGAAAGCCCGTGTGCCGGAGGGAACGGCCCCGTCCGCCGTCCCCGCCTGTGCGCCGACCGCACCGTTGCCGCCGTCGGGCGACGTGAACGTAACAGCGATGCAAGCGGCGCGAAAGACCTTGCAGCAAAAAAGTGCAAGAGAGATGGGCGGTTACCCCGCCGCAATCTCTTCCGGAGCGCTCCGATCCCTTGCCACAGGGGCGTTCACCGGGTGCGGGGCCGCCGTGCAAGACTCTGCAAGCTCTTGCCATACCCGTCCGTGCCGGGGATCATCGGCCCGTCGGCGTCTTGCAGGGCACACCGTCCGCACGGGCGCACACGGCGGACGGCCACCGCCGTGCCGGCCACCACGACGACCAGAATCACGAGGGAACGCGATGACGCAGCAGCCCGGAACGGGCCGTCCGAGTGCCCGCGCACGGCGGTCGTTCGGTGGGCAACGCGATTCCCGGCCGGTACAGTCCAATCCCGTGACCACACGGCTTGCCGACATCGCAGCGCAGGCGGGGGTGAGCGAGGCGACCGTCAGCCGCGTCCTGAACGGGAAGCCGGGCGTCGCCGCCACCACGCGCCAGTCCGTTCTGGCCGCCCTCGACGTGCTCGGCTACGAGCGGCCGGTCCGTCTGCGCCAGCGCAGCGAAGGGCTCGTCGGACTGATAACCCCGGAGCTGGAGAACCCGATATTCCCGGCCCTGGCCCAGGTCATAGGCCAGGCGCTGACGCGGCAGGGCTACACACCGGTCCTCGCCACCCAGACCCCGGGCGGCTCCACCGAGGACGAGCTGACCGAGATGCTGGTCGACCGGGGGGTCGCCGGCATCATCTTCGTCTCCGGACTGCACGCGGACACCTCCGCGGACATGCAGCGGTACGAGCAGCTGCGCGGCCAGGGCGTGCCGTTCGTCCTCATCGACGGTTTCTCGCCAAAAGTGCAGGCTCCCTTCATCTCGCCGGACGACCGGGCGGCGATGGCGCTCGCGGTCACCCACCTCGTCTCGCTCGGCCACACCCGGATCGGTCTCGCCCTCGGCCCCAAGCGGTTCGTTCCGGTGCAGCGCAAGATCGAGGGCTTCGTCCGCACCATGCAGGACCTGCTGGGGCTGGCCACGGACGACATCGAACAGCGCCTGGTCCAGCATTCGCTGTACACGCTGGAGGGTGGCCAGGCGGCCACGGCCGCACTCATCGACCGGGACTGCACGGCGATCGTCTGCGCGAGCGACATGATGGCGCTGGGCGCCATACGGACGGCCCGCCAGCGCGGTCTGGAGGTCCCGGACGACATCTCCGTCGTCGGGTTCGACGACTCCCCGCTCATCGCCTTCACGGACCCGCCCCTCACCACGGTCCGCAAGCCGGTCCCCGCCATGGGCCAGGCCGCGGTGCGCACGCTGCTGGAGGAGATCGGCGGGACCCCGGCGCCCCACAGCGAGTTCGTGTTCATGCCGGAACTGGTGGTGCGGGGCTCGACGGCGTCGGCCCCCGGGGACAGGACTCGCGCGTAGCTCATACGCAGGAAGTAGTGGACCCCCTACCCCAGGTGGAGAACGTGCGGCCGGGACCCACCCGAGGGATGATCGGTGGGAAAGACTCGTCTGGCAGACTCTGTCCTTATGGGTGAAAGCACCGTGACGACACTGGAAGGCCGGGAGCAGGCCCCTCCACAGCCCGTCGCGGACGAGGCGGCGCACGACCGCAGGGGACACCGTCTCCTGCGGCGCATGCGCGCGCCCCGGCGCCCCCGGCTCTGGTTCGAGATCCTGCTCATCGCGGTGAGTTACTGGACGTACTCGCTGATCCGCAACGCCGTTCCCGAGCAGCGGGCCCAGGCGCTGGAGAACGCCGACTGGATCTGGGAGGTGGAGCGGAGCCTCGGCGTCGCCGTGGAGGAATCCGTCAACCACGCCGTGAACTCGGTGACGTGGCTGATCGTCGGCATGAACTACTACTACGCGACCCTGCACTTCGTGGTGACCATCGGCGTCCTCGTGTGGCTCTACCGCAGCCATCCGGGACGGTACGCGGCGACGCGCACGGTCGTCTTCGCCACCACGGGCGTGGCCCTGGTCGGTTACTACCTGTATCCGCTGGCCCCGCCGCGCCTGATGAACGGCAACGACTTCATCGACACGGTCCTGGTCCACCAGACGTGGGGGTCCATGGCCTCCGGCGACCTGAAGAACATGTCGAACCAGTACGCGGCGATGCCGTCCATGCACATCGGCTGGTCGCTGTGGTGCGGCGTCACGGTCTTCGCGCTGGCCTCGGTCCCGTGGGTGCGGGTCCTGGGCCTGCTCTACCCCACCGCGACACTGGTGGTCATCGTCGCCACGGCCAACCACTTCTGGCTGGACGCGGTGGGCGGGATGGCCTGCCTGGCCTTCGGCTACGGGGTGGCCCGGCTCTGGTACGGCAGACTCCCGCACCACCTCCCCCGCCTGGTCCCGCCCGAGCCACCTCCGGCCAGGACCTGACCGGGCCCAGCCCTTTCCGGGGCGCGGGGCCCTGTCCGTGTGCGGCTCCGCCGCGTGGGCGCGACCGGCCCCCACCGGACCCGCGGCCGAGTCTCTTCCGAGAGGTGATCCCCCCGGGGCGGAAGCCCTGGGGGCGTCACCCGGCGTAGAACAGCTCGTCCACCACCGCCCGGGCCCGCCGTGTGGTCCGCCGGTAGTCGTCCAGCATGTCCCCCACGTGCCCGGGCCCGTACCCCAGGTAGCGGCCCACCGCCGCCAGCTCACGCCCGTCGGACGGGAACGTGTCGCCCGCCCGCCCCCGCACCAGCATCACCGCGTTGCGCACCCGGCTCGCCAGCACCCACGCCTCGTCCAGCGTCGAGGCGTCCTCCTGCGACATCAGCCCCGCCTCGCACGCCGCCGCCAGCGCCTCCCGGGTACGGGTGGTCCGCAGCCCCGGCTCCCGCGCCCCGTGCCGCAGCTGGAGCAGCTGCACGGTCCACTCCACGTCGGACAGTCCGCCCCGGCCCAGCTTGGCGTGCAGCGTGGGGTCGGCCCCGCGGGGCATCCGCTCGGCCTCCATCCGCGCCTTCAGGCGCCGGATCTCCCGTACGGCGTCCTCCCCGAGCCCGTCCTCGGGGTACCGCATCGGATCGGCTATCCCGAGGAACAGCCGGCCCAGCTCCGGGTCCCCGGCGACGAACTCGGCCCGCAGCAGCGCCTGCGACTCCCAGCCGAGCGACCAGCGCCGGTAGTAGGCCTCGTACGACTTCAGCGTCCGTACGAGCGGTCCGGACTTGCCCTCGGGCCGCAGGTCGGCGTCGATCAGCAGCGGCGGGTCGGCGCTGGGGATCTGCAGCAGCCTGCGCATCTCGGAGACGACGGCGCCCGCGGTGCGGGCCGCCTCCTCCTCGGCCACCCCGGCCCGGGGCTGGTGCACGAAGAGCACGTCCGCGTCGGACCCGTAGCCCAGCTCGTGGCCGCCGAAGCGCCCCATGCCGATGATCGCGAAGCGTGTGGGCAGCGTCTCGCCCCAGCCGTCCCGGACGACGGCCCGCAGGGTGCCGGAGAGGGTCGCCGCGGTCAGGTCCGAGATGGCGCCGCCGACGAGGTCCACCAGCGCGCCCTGGTCGGCGTTGGCCGGCGTCTCCTCGGTGCCGTACGAGCCGACGATGTCGATGGCGGCCGTACGGAACAGTTCCCGGCGCCGTACGCCGCGGGCGGCGGTCACCGCGGCCTCGCCCGTGCCGGCCCGTCCCACCGCGGAGAGGATCTCCTGCTCCAGGTGGGCCCGGGCGCGGGGGCGCAGCCCTCCGCTGTGCCCGTTCCCGAGCAGGGCCACGGCCTCCGGCGCCCGCATCAGCAGGTCGGGGGCGAGCCGTCCGGCGGACAGGACCCGGGCGAGGTTCTCGGCGGCGGCCCCCTCGTCCCGCAGCAGCCGCAGGTACCAGGGCGTCTTGCCGAGCGCGTCCGAGACCTTGCGGAAGTTGAGCAGTCCGGCGTCGGGGTCGGCGGAGTCGGCGAACCAGCCCAGCAGGACGGGCAGCAGGGTCCGCTGGATGGCGGCCTTGCGGGAGACGCCGGAGGCCAGCGCCTCCAGGTGGCGCAGCGCGGCGGCGGGGTCCGCGTAGCCGAGGGCCACCAGCCGCTCCCGCGCCGCGACCGGGCTCAGCCGGACCTCTCCGGGCGCCAGTTGGGCGACCGCGTCGAGCAGCGGCCGGTAGAAGAGCTTCTCGTGCAGCCGCCGCACCACCCCGGCGTGCCGCTTCCACTCGCGGTTCAGCGTGCTGACGGGGTCGGTGCGCAGCCCGAGCGAGCGCCCCAGGCGGCGCAGATCGGTGTCGTCCTCGGGCACCAGGTGCGTGCGCCGCAGCCGGAAGAGCTGTATGCGGTGCTCCATGGACCGCAGGAACCGGTAGGCCGCGTCGAACTGCGCGGCGTCGGCGCGTCCCACGTACCCGCCCGCGGCCAGTGCCTCCAGGGCGTCCAGCGTCGTCCCGCTGCGCAGCGACGTGTCGACGCGGCCGTGCACCAACTGGAGCATCTGGACGGCGAACTCGACGTCCCGCAGCCCGCCGGGCCCGAGCTTCAGCTCCCGCTCGATCTCGGCGGGCGGGATGTTCTCGACGACGCGGCGCCGCATCTTCTGCACGTCGGTGACGAAGTTCTCCCGCTCGACGACCTGCCAGACGAGCGGGGACAGCGTGGCGACGTACTCCTGTCCCAGCGCGACGTCCCCCGCGACCGGCCGCGCCTTCAGCAGGGCCTGGAACTCCCAGGTCTTGGCCCAGCGCCGGTAGTAGGCGAGGTGGCTGCTGAGCGTCCGCACGAGCGGCCCGTTGCGTCCCTCGGGCCGCAGGTTCGCGTCGACGGGCCAGATGGACCCCTCGACGGTGCTCTCCGAGCAGATCCGCATCAGGTGGGCGGCGAGCCGGGTGGCGGCCCGCAGCGCCTTGTCCTCGTCGGCCCCGTTCGCCCCCTCCACCGCCTCCCCGACGAAGATGACGTCGACGTCGGACACGTAGTTCAGCTCGTGGCCGCCGCACTTGCCCATCGCGATCACCGCGAGCCGGCACATCGCGGCGTCCTCGGGCGCGGCGGCCCGGGCGAGGGCGAGCGCGGCCCGCAGCGTGGCGGTCGCCAGGTCGGCGAGCTCCGCGGCGACCTGGGTGACGTCGGTGGTCCCGCACACGTCACGGGCCGCGATGGACAGCAGGCAGCGCCGGTAGGCGACCCGCAGCGACACGGGGTCGGACGCCTCGGCGAGCCCGCGCTCGAACTCGGCCACGCCCGGGTGCAGGTCCTGCGGCTCGTACGTCACGAGGGCCCGCCAGTCGTGCGGGTGGCGGGCCAGGTGGTCGCCGAGCGCGGCGGACGCGCCGAGCACCCCGAGCAGCCGGTCGCGCAGCGGCTTCGCCGCGATGAGCGTGTCGAGCAGCTCGCGCCGCCCCGCGTCGTCCTCCTGCGCCTCCACGATCCGGACGAGCCCGAGGAGCGCCAGGTCCGGGTCGGCGGTGGCGGCGAGCGCGTCCAGCAGCACCGGGTCGTTCGTCACGGCCGCCAGCTCCGGCCCGTCCAGCAGCCGCTCGGCGGCCGACGGATCGGTGAAACCGTGCCGCAGCAGCCGCGAGAAGGTACTGCTCCTGCGCCCCGGCACCGTCATCCCAGGCCTCCGTCATCCCATGCGGTCGATCAAGGTCGTACGGCTCCGAGCCTAACCGGAGAGGACGGCGGAAGCGTCTGGACGCGGAGGCGGGGTTTCGCCGTCATGGTGGCGCCGGGCCCCGTTTTCGGCTTCGGTGGGGGAAGCCACCGGATCGCGCATCTCATCGCACGGATCGCACGCATCGCACACGACGAAGGAGTCGTTCCATGGACATGGCCCTTGAAGTGATCACGCTGCCGGTCGCGGACATCGACCGGGCGAAGGTCTTCTACCGGGACAAGGTGGGCTTCCACGTCGACCTCGACACGGAGGTGATGCCGGGCGCGCGGGTGGTCCAGCTCACGCCGCCGGGCTCCGGCTGCTCGATCGCGCTCGCCCAGGGCATACCCAGCCCGACGGGGACACCGCGGCCGGGCACGTACCACGGCATGCAACTGGTCGTCGCGGACGCCAAGGCGGCGTACGAGGAGCTGACCGCGCGGGGCCTGGAGATCAGCGGGCCCGTCCAGTACGCCCCGCAGGACGGCGGCACGTTCATGCACTTCACCGACCCGGACGGCAACGGCTGGGCCGTCCAGGAGTACCGCGAGCGGGCCGCGAAGCCGCTGCACCGGCTGCTGGCGGAGCAGGCGGAGCAGCCGTAGCCGCGGTCACCGGGCCGCGTGGTGGCCGGGGGGCGGGCCGCTCAGGACGGTGGGGGCGGTGACCCGGCGGGCCGGCCGGGCCACCGGGTGAAGCGCCGCAGTCCCCGCCGCGTGGGCTTGAGGGGCTTGTCCTCGGGGGCGAGCGACCCGTGACCGGAGGCCGGGCCGGCAGCCGCGGCGGGGGCCGCGGTCAGGGCCCGTGCCGAGGTCCGCGCCGGGGCCGGTACGGACCGCCGGCCCTGGGCGAGCCGGCTGCGGACGGTCTGCGCCATGGTCTGGTGGGACGGTTCGAGGAGCAGGCCCTGCGCGGACAGCCGTTCCCACATGTGCAGCAGCTCCTGCCCCCGGGTGAGCACCTGCTCCTCGTCCGCCAGCCGCTGCCACGCCGCGGTGGCGCGGGCCACGTCGGGGGCCGCCCGGTTCAGGTCGGTGCGGCAGCGGATGCGCGCCACGGTGAGCGCGAGGGTGATGGAGAGCGTGTGGTCGCCGCGCAGATAGGCGAGGTACGCCTCGATCGCCCGTGCCTCCAGGGAGAGTTCGTCCTCCGCCCCCCTGCGCAGCGTGAGGTGTTCCCGCAACGCGCCGGCCAGGACGAACGCGGCGTGCAGCTCCTCGCGCCTGGCGTGCTGGATGATGCGCTCCACGCGGGCGAGCGGAGGGAACGCCTCCTCCTCCGCGGCGGTGCGCTCGGGCCCGGGCGGCAGGTCGTCCTCGTCGGCGATGGTCCGGCTGGAGCCGTCGGGGTACACCCGCAGGCGTGCCACCTGCATCACGGTGCGGTCGATGACGGTGGCCGCCACCGGGGCCCCCAGGGTGCGGGCGAACATGGCGACGGCGTCGAGGATCGCCTCGTTGGGCGGCCGTCCGCCGCCCATCTCCAGCACATGGCCGTTGACCACCGTCGACCCGTCCTCGGCCACGTAGGCGTCGAGGCGGATCAGCGGCTGGGCGTTGAGCGCGGGGAGGTTGCGGTGCTCGTCACGGGGTGTCAGCGAGTGGGACATCGGCTCAGGCTCCGGGCCGGACGACGCCGAGGATGTACATGGAGGCGGCCGGCGCGGTCGTGACCGTGCGTCCGGGGCGCGGGGCGTGGACCATCTGCCCGCCGCCGATGTACATGCCCACGTGCGTGGCGTCCCTGTGGTAGATGATCAGGTCCCCGGGCCTCGCGGACGACAGGCTGACACGGGTCAGTCCCTGCCACTGCGCCTGCGAGGTACGGGGTATGGGGCGCCCGGCCGCCGCCCAGGCCGTGGAGGTGAGTCCCGAGCAGTCGTACGAGGAGGGGCCGACGGCGCCCCACACGTACGGCTTGCCGATCTGGGCCATCGCGAAGCCGACCGCCTTCGCGGCCGCTCCACTGACCGGCGTCCCGCCGCCGGAACCGCCCCCGGACGGGCCGGATCCCGCCGAACCGGAGCCGGCCGGGTTGGAGCCGCCACCCGTACTGCCGCTGCCCGCACCGCTGTTCGTACCGCCGCCCGCGCCACCGCCCGTACCGCCACCGCCCGTACCGCCGGCGTCCGCGCCGATGTCCGCCCACCGGGCCTCGGCCTCCTCCGCCTTCTCCCGCTCCAACCGGGCGAGCCTGCGGGCCTCTTCCTTCTTCAGCCCCTCCTCGATCTCCTCCGCCTCGGAGATCCTCCCCTCGATCTTCTTCTTCGCCCCGGCCTTGTCCGCGCGGCTGCTCTCCAGCTTCCGCAGTTCCTTCTCGGCGTCCTCGGTCCGCCGGCCCAGGTCCGCGCGGGCGGTCTTCTGGCGCTCGGCCACGTTGGTGAGGCTGCGCAGGGCCTGGCGGGCCTGGGACGCCTCGTTCAGCGCCTGGTCGGGGTGGTCGCCGAGCAGCAACTGGATGCCCGTGGCGGCGAGATCGCCCCCGCGGTACTGGGTCCGGGCGGCCGCGCCCGACAGGTCCTGCAGCTCGTCCACCCGCTTCTCGGCGCGGGCGAGGCCCTTGCGGAGGGTGGTGAGCCGCTTCTCCTGCTCCTTCGCCTTCTCGTTCGCGGCGTTGTACGCCTCGGTGGCCACCTCCGCCTTGCGGTAGAGGCCCTCCAGCTCGGCGTGGACCTCCTCGATCGACCGCCCGCCCCGCGGGTCGGGGTCGCCCGGGGCCGCGTGACTGGGAGCGGCGGTGAAGGCGATCGCAAGGACAAGGGTCACTGTGGTGGCCCGGCCCCACAGCCGCCCGCCGCCGGTGGACACGTTCATCGGCTTCACTTTCAGAGGTCGTGTGCAGGCGGCCCGGACGAGCGGTCCGCCTGTTCCGGCCGCCACCGCGGTTCCCGCGACGGGCCGTTCAAGCCTCAACCACACTACCTTCCCCCGTACCACCGCCCCCGGCGTACCCGCGTGTGTCAACATGCCCGCGCACAACGTTCCCACACCCGTATCACGCCTGTAGGACGCCCGACATCGACGACCGGTTGCGTACGCCGGGAAGCCGGCCCATGCGCGCGGGGACACGGCGGGCCGGGGCCCGCGCCGCGCCTCGGAGTCACGGACGCGGACGGCACCGGGGCGGCCGGCGACCTGCCCCACCGCTCCCACCTGGTGATCGAAGTGGTGTCCCGGTCGAATCCGGACAATGACTACGAGGGCAAACTGCGGGACTATCCGGCCATGGGCGTCCCGCACTATCTGATCGTCGATCCACGCGACGGAACGGCCGTGCACCACTGGTCACCGACAACACGCACCGGCACGCCCGCCTACGACAACCGGCAGCATTACCGGTCCGGGGAGACCGTCACAGTGGGCGACTGGAAGATCGACACGGACCACCTCCCCCTGTACGGCACCAGGACCGGCCAGTGACGGACACGGCCGACCTGGTGCGCTCCTGGCGCCTGCGGCGCGGCCTGTCACAGGCTTGTCTGGCCGAACTGGCGGGCACGGGACAGGCGGCGATCTCGCGCATCGAGTCCGGCCGCGACCTGCCCACCCTGGCCGTACTGGAACGGATCGCCCTGGCACTGGACTGCCGTGTGGCCATTTCATTCACCCAGAATCAAAAGGGTGCCACATCAAGAGAATGAGACAGTAGGTCAAAAGTAGTTACTTGACCCTTCAACATCTGCTTGGTAAATTCCCGTCCCGCTTCACTCGCCTGCGCCAAGATGGGAAAAACCATGCGTTTACGCCCCCTCGCCCTTGGACTCGCCTCCGTCGCCTTCGTAGGTGCGACGATCTCCGCACCCGGTGCCGCAGCCGCCGGCGGCGCGGCGTCCGACGAGGCATGGCCCCCCGGCAACTGCCCCCAGGACAAGGTCTGCGTCTGGGCCCACTGGGCCCACCCCGAGCCGGCTCCCGTGGAGACCCCCTCGGTGGCCACCGACCAGGAGTGGTCCGGCGACACCCCGGCGCTCACCTACTACAACCGCACGTCCCGCGACGCGGACCTGACGTACTACTACGTCTGGCCGGACGGGTCGAAGTCGACGTACACCCTGTGCGCCCCCAAGAAGTCAGGGAGCATCTTCTACCTGCCCGTGAACGTCACCGCGGTGACGTGGCACGACGGCTCCTGCTGACCTCAAGAAGCCCGGAAGGCGGGCCCAGGAGGTAAGGAGATACGACAGGGCCGACGGCCGATGGCCGTCGGCCCCACGTGTCGTCCGGCGGAGACCCCGCCGCGCCCCTACAGCACCGGCAGGTTCTTCCGCAGCTCGAAGGCGGTCACCTCGGAGCGGTACTCCTCCCACTCCGACTTCTTGTTGCGCAGGAAGAATTCGAAGACGTGCTCGCCGAGCGTCTCGGCGACCAGTTCGCTGCGCTCCATCAGGGTCAGGGACTCGCCCAGGTTCTGGGGCAGCGGCTCGATGCCCAGCGCGCGGCGCTCCGCGTCGCGCAGGGCCCAGACGTCGTCGTCCGCGCCCGGCGGCAGCTCGTAGCCCTCCTCGATGCCCTTGAGGCCGGCCGCCAGCAGGACCGCGTACGACAGGTAGGGGTTCGTGCCCGAGTCGAGCGAGCGGACCTCCACCCGCGCCGAGCCCGTCTTGCCGGGCTTGTACATCGGGACGCGGACCAGCGCCGAGCGGTTGTTGTGGCCCCAGCAGATGTACGAGGGGGCCTCGCCGCCGGCTCCCGCGGTGCGCTCGGAGCCGCCCCAGATGCGCTTGTAGGAGTTGACCCACTGGTTGGTGATCGCGGCGATCTCCGCCGAGTGCTTCAGCAGGCCCGCGATGAAGGAACGGCCGACCTTGGAGAGCTGGTACTCGGCGCCCGACTCGTAGAACGCGTTGCGGTCGCCCTCGAAGAGGGACAGGTGCGTGTGCATGCCCGAGCCCGGGTGCTCGCTGAACGGCTTCGGCATGAACGTCGCCTGGACGCCCTGCTCCAGCGCGACCTGCTTCATGATCAGACGGAACGTCATGATGTTGTCGGCCGTGGAGAGCGCGTCCGCGTACCGCAGGTCGATCTCCTGCTGGCCGGGCGCGCCCTCGTGGTGCGAGAACTCGACCGAGATGCCCATCGACTCCAGCATGGTGATCGCCTGGCGGCGGAAGTCCATGCCGACGTTCTGCGGGGTGTGGTCGAAGTAGCCGGAGTAGTCCGCCGGGGTCGGACGCGAGCCGTCCGTCGGCTTGTCCTTCAGCAGGAAGAACTCGATCTCCGGGTGCGTGTAGAAGGTGAAGCCCTGGTCGGACGCCTTGGCCAGCGCCCGCTTCAGCACGTACCGCGGGTCCGCGAAGGACGGCGAGCCGTCCGGCATCAGGATGTCGCAGAACATCCGGGCGGTACCGGGGGCCTCCGCGCGCCACGGCAGGACCTGGAAGGTCGAGGGGTCCGGCTTGGCGATCATGTCGGACTCGTAGACCCGGGCGAAGCCCTCGATGGCCGAGCCGTCGAAGCCGATGCCCTCGTCGAATGCCTGTTCCAGCTCGGCCGGGGCCACGGCCACGGACTTGAGGAAGCCCAGCACGTCCGTGAACCACAGGCGTACGAACCGGATGTCGCGCTCCTCCAACGTACGGAGCACGAACTCCTGCTGCTTGTCCATCTTCCGCTTCCACCCAATCCTTGCCGGTCAGGCCGCCTGCTCCCGTCCCAGGAACGCGGTCGGGCACCTGAGCATCCCACCACAACAGCATTTCATGCGCGTTGCGCGTCCGGATCGGCCGGCCGACCTGCGCCCGAACGCCTCACGTACGGCAGGTGGCCTGCCCGTACCTCCGTCCTGCCCGCCGGGCTCCATCCTGCCCGCCGGGCGCCGCACACGCGACGACCGGCCGACGACATCCCGCCGTCCTCGTTTCCCGCACGCCCTATAACTTGCATTTCAGATGCAAGTTTTCATACGGTGCGGGCAGTCGAGCCTGAGGAGCCGCGATGCTGTCCGAGCAGTCCGCCGCCGTCGTCCGCGCCACCCTTCCCGCCGTCGGCGGGGCCCTGGGGGAGATCAGCGACCGCTTCTACGCGGGCCTGTTCGCGGCCCGCCCCGAGCTGCTGCGCGATCTCTTCAACCGCGGCAACCAGTCCTCCGGCACCCAGCGCCAGGCCCTGGCGGGCGCCTTCGCCGCCTTCGCCGCCCAGCTCGTCGAGCGGCCCGACGTACGGCCCGACGCGATGCTGGACCGCATCGCCCACAAGCACGCCTCCCTGGGCATAGCCCCCGAGCAGTACCCGGTCGTCCACCGGTACCTCTTCGCCGCCGTCGCCGACGTGCTCGGGGAGGCGATCACCCCGCGGGTGGCCGCCGCCTGGACGGAGGTGTACTGGCTGATGGCGAACGCGCTGATCGCCATCGAGAAGCGGCTGTACGCGGCGAGCGAGGCGGAGGGCTCCGGCGGCCGGCGCACCTGGGAGGTCGTCGAGCGCGTCGAGGAGACGGCGGACGTGGCGACCTTCCTCCTCCGCCCGGCCGACGGCGCCCCCGCGCCCGGGTTCAGGCCCGGCCAGTACGTCTCCGTACGCGTCGAACTGCCGGACGGCGCCCGCCAGTCGCGCCAGTACAGCCTCGTCGGCGCACCCGGCTCCGCCCTGCGCCGGATCGGCGTGAAGCGCGTGCACGGTGACGGAGCACCCGACGGGGAGGTCTCGAACCACCTCCACGCGCACGCGAGGGTGGGCAGCACGCTCGAACTGTCCGCCCCGTACGGCGATCTCGTGCTCGACACCGACGCCGGGACCCCGGTGCTCCTCGCCTCCGCCGGCATCGGCGTGACGCCGATGATCGCCATGCTGGAGCAGCTCGTGGCGGGCGGGCACCGCGCCCCGGTGACCGTGGTGCACGCGGACCGCTCCCCCGCCGAGCACGCCCTGCGCGAGGAGCACGCGGCGTACGCGGCCAGACTCGGGGACGCGACGGCGCACTTCTGGTACGAGCGGCCGGAGCCGGGCCACCCGGCCGACCGCACGGGGCTGGTCGACCTCGCGTCGGTGGCGGTGGCGCCGGGCACACGCGCGTACCTGTGCGGCCCGCCGCCCTTCATGCGGGCGGTGCGCGGCCAGCTGATCGGGAAGGGCGTCGCGCCCGCCGACATCCACTACGAGGTGTTCGGCCCCGACCTCTGGCTGGCCGATCCCCGGGACTGACACGGGCCCGGTGGCGCCACGTCGGGGGCGCGGGGCCGGTTCACGCGTCACGCCCACGCCGACCGGCAGCGCCCCGTCGGGGGCGCGGGGAGCTGCGTGCCCGGCCCCCACCGGCCGGCAGCCGAAAGCCGGGCCTCAGCCCTTCGGCAAAGCCCCGCGGAGCGTCACCTCATCGTGATGCCCAGCAGCAGCGGCCCCGTGGGCGCGGCGACCATGTCCGTGACGGTCAGCGGGTCCAGGGAGACGTAGAAGGCCTCCTGGGCCCGGCGCAGGGCGGCCCGCAGCCGGCACCCCGGACTCAGCGGGCAGGGCGCGGCCCCCTCGCAGTCGACGACGTCCCCCTCGCCCTCGAAGGCCCGCACGACCGCGCCGACCGACGCCGTACGCCCCTTCTCGGTGAGCGCGAGACCGCCGCCCCGGCCGCGGCGGGCGTCGAGGAGCCCCAGGTGCCGGAGCTCGGCGACCACCTTCGCGGCGTGCGTGTACGGCACCTCCATGGCGGCCGCGACGTCGCGGGTCGTCGGCTTCGTCCCCTCGGCCACCGCGAGGCGCATCAGGACACGCAGGGCCAGGTCGGTCGATCGCAACAGCCGCATGCGGGCAGCGTAGATAATTCGTATACGTCGTTCAAATTATCTGCCCGGACTCGGGCCATTCGGCCAATCCTGCGGGCTCCCCGCCTGCGGCCCCTTCTCTCCCACTACGATCAGCTGACCACTCGACTGCCCCTTTCCCCCAGAAGGACCACCCCATGGGTTCCGCGAAGAAGACAGACAGCACGTCGCGCAAGGCGCGGATAGAGGAGATGCGGCGCGCCGAGCAGTCCCGCGAGCGCCGCAACCGGATTCTCACGATCACCGCCAGCGTGCTCGTCGTCGCCGGTCTCGTCGCCGGCGGCGCGTTCCTGATCAACTCGCAGTCCGACTCCGACGGGGACAGCGCCGCGAGCGACTCCAAGGCGGCTTCGGGGAAGTTCGTCACGGGCAAGGACGGCGTGAAGAAGTGGAGCACGAAGCTCACGCAGAACCACGTCGCCAAGGACGTGAAGTACCCGATGGTGCCCCCGGTGGGCGGTGACCACAACCAGGTCTGGATGAACTGCAACGGCGACGTCTACGACAAGGCGATCAAGAACGAGAACGCCGTGCACTCGCTGGAGCACGGCGCGGTCTGGGTGACGTACACCGGCAAGGCGTCGGACGCCGACGTGAAGGCGCTCGCCGAGAAGGTCAGGAAGACCCCGTACTCGCTGATGAGTCCCGTCGAGGAGCAGACGGACCCGATCATGCTCTCCGCGTGGGGCCACCAGCGGACCGTGACGGCCGCGGACGACCCGGCCGTGGCGGCGTTCTTCGAGACGTACGTCCAGGGCAAGCAGACCCCCGAGCCGGGCGCCGCCTGCACCAACGGCCTGTCCCAGTGAGGAACACCCATGAGGAACGCTCGTGAGGAACACCCGGTGAGGAACGCCACGTGAGGAAGACGAAGTCCGCCGGCTGGATCGCCGGGGCCGCCGCGGCCGTCCTCGTGGCGGCCGGGGCGATCACGTACGCGGTCGCCGACGGCGACGACTCCGGGATGAGGCCGCCCGCGGCGGACTCGGCGGACGCGGGCTTCGCCCGGGACATGGCCGTGCACCACCAGCAGGCCGTCGAGATGTCGTACATCGTGCGCGACCGCACCGACGACGACGAGGTGCGCCGCCTCGCGTACGACATCGCGCAGACCCAGGCCAACCAGCGCGGCATGATGCTGGGCTGGCTGGACCTGTGGGAGCTGCCCAAGGTGTCCGCCGACGCGCCCATGGAGTGGATGGGCATGACCGGTACGGCGGCCGGCGAGGACGGCGCGCTGATGCCGGGCATGGCGACCGACACGGAGATGGAGTCGCTGCGCAAGCTGGACGGCAAGGCGGCCGAGGTCCGCTATCTGCAGCTCATGTACGCGCACCACGTGGGCGGTGTGCACATGGCCGAGGGGTGCGCGGAGCGCTGCCGGGTCGGCGTGGAGCGGCGGCTCGCACAGGGCATGGTCCAGGCCCAGGAGTCCGAGATGAAGCTGATGTCGGACCTGCTGGAGAAGCGCGGCGCGAAGCCGTCGCACTGACGGGCCGCCCCCGCCGGGGCGGCCCTGGCGGGGCGTCCCCCCAGTCCATCGTGTCGCTCTGACGATTACACTGGCCGTGTGCCTCAACTACGCCTCGCTCTGAATCAGATCGACTCGACCGTCGGCGATCTCTCCGGGAACGCCGAGGCGATCGTCCGCTGGACCCGGCACTCCGCCGAGCAGGGGGCGCACCTCGTGACGTTCCCCGAGATGGTGCTGACCGGATACCCCGTCGAGGACCTGGCCCTGCGGTCGTCCTTCGTGGAAGCGTCCCGCTCGGCGCTGTACGCGCTCGCCGCCCGGCTCGCCGACGAGGGGTTCGGCGAGCTGCCGGTCGTCGTCGGCTTCCTGGACCGCGCCGAGAAGGCCCAGCCGAAGTACGGTCAGCCGGCCGGTGCCCCGCGCAACGCGGCGGCGGTGCTGCACCGCGGTGGGGTGGTCCTCACCTTCGCCAAGCACCATCTGCCGAACTACGGCGTCTTCGACGAGTTCCGCTACTTCATGCCCGGCGACACCCTGCCGGTCGTCCGTGTGCACGGCATCGACGTCGCGCTCGCCATCTGCGAGGACCTCTGGCAGGACGGCGGCCGCGTCCCGGCCGCCCGTTCCGCCGGGGCCGGGCTGCTGCTCTCGATCAACGCCTCGCCGTACGAGCGCGACAAGGACGACACCCGGCTCGACCTGGTGCGCAAGCGCGCGCAGGAGGCCGGCTGCACGACCGCGTACCTGGCCATGATCGGCGGCCAGGACGAGCTGGTCTTCGACGGCGACTCGATCGTCGTCGACCGGCACGGCGAGGTCGTCGCACGGGCGCCCCAGTTCGCCGAGGGGTGCGTCGTCCTCGACCTCGACCTGCCGGCCGCCGCCGCCGAGGCGCCCTCCGGCGTCGTGGACGACGGTCTGCGCATCGAGCACGTCGTCATCTCCGAGGAACCGCTGCCCGCGTACGAGGCGGAGCTCTCCGGCGGGTACGCCGAGCGGCTCGACGACGACGAGGAGGTGTACTCCGCGCTCGTGGTGGGGCTGCGCGCGTACGTGGCGAAGAACGGTTTCCGCTCCGTGCTGATCGGGCTCTCGGGCGGTATCGACTCCGCCCTCGTCGCCGCGATCGCCTGCGACGCGCTCGGCGCGCAGAACGTGTACGGCGTGTCGATGCCGTCCAAGTACTCCTCGGACCACTCCAAGGGCGACGCGGCCGAGCTGGCCCGGCGGACCGGACTCAACTACCGGACCGTGGCCATCGAGCCGATGTTCGACGCGTACATGGGGTCGCTGCACCTCGACGGTCTGGCCGAGGAGAACCTCCAGTCGCGGCTGCGCGGCACCATGCTGATGGCCCTCTCCAACCAGGAGGGGCACATCGTGCTGGCGCCGGGCAACAAGTCCGAGCTGGCGGTGGGGTACTCGACGCTGTACGGCGACTCGGTGGGCGCGTACGGGCCGATCAAGGACGTGTACAAGACGTCGGTCTTCCGGCTCGCGAAGTGGCGCAACCGGGCCGCGGCCGAGCGGGGGCAGACGCCGCCGATCCCGGAGAACTCCATCTCCAAGCCGCCGAGTGCCGAGCTGGCGCCCGGGCAGGTCGACACGGACTCGCTGCCGGACTATCCCGTGCTGGACGCGATCCTGGAGCTGTACGTCGACCGGGACACCGGGGCCGAGGAGATCGTGGCCGCGGGGTACGACCGGGAGCTCGTCACCAAGACGCTCCGCATGGTCGACACGGCGGAGTACAAGCGGCGGCAGTACCCGCCGGGGACGAAGATCTCTGCGAAGGGGTTCGGGAAGGACCGGCGGCTGCCCACGACCAATCAGTGGCGCGAGCGGTTGTGAGGGTCTGCGGGTGAAGGGGCGTCCGGTGTTTGCCGGGCGCCCCTTCTTGTTGCCTGTTGCCTGGCGGCGGCTTGTTGCCTGGCGGCGGCTTGTTGCCTGGCGGCGGCTTGTTGGCTGGCAGCGGCTTGTTCTTCGGGTGCGGGGCGGTGAGGGCTGGGCGCGCGGTTCCCCGCGTCCCTGAGAGGCGCCTCCGGCTGCCCCTTCCTGCGCCGCGGGGCGGTGGGGGCTTGTCGCGCGGTTCCCCGCGTCCCTGAGGGGCGCCCCTGGCGGGCGCGTGCCTAGCGGGTACTTCCGTCGGCCGGGGTCATGTCCTTGGACGGGTGGGGGGTGTGGGTGGCCACTATGCGGCCGGGGACGGGGGTGGAGCGGCGGTCCACCGTGTAGGCCAGGGTCGCCACCGCCAGGCCCAGGACCGCCAGGGCCGCGCCCGCCAGGGCCGGGGAGGTGACGCCGAAGCCCGCCGCCAGGGCCAGGCCGCCGATCCAGGCGCCGCCCGCGTTCGCGAGGTTGAAGGCGGCCTGGTTGGCGGAGGAGGCCAGGGACGGGGCCGAGGACGCCTTCTCCATGACCATCAGCAGCAGCGGGGAGCTGGTGACGAACGCCGCCGCGCCGAGCAGTACGACGGCGAGGGGCGCGCTCCAGGCCGTACCCATCATGAGCGGGAAGAGGGCCAGGACCGCCACGAGCGAGAGCAGACCGCCGAAGAGCGTGCCGCGCATCGAACGGTCGGCCAGGCGCCCGCCGAGCAGGTTGCCCGCCGTCGCGCCGACGCCGAACAGCGCGAGCAGCAGGGTCACGCTGGAGTCGGCGTACCCGGCGGAGTCCGTCAGCATCGGCGTGATGTAGCTGTACGCGGAGAAGAGCGCGCCGAAGCCGGCGACGGTCGTGCCGAGGGCCAGCCAGACGGGGAGCGACCCCAGCGCGGCCAGTTCGCCGCGCAGCCCGGTGGCGGTGGAGTCGTGCTCGGTGGTGCGGGGCAGGAGCAGCACCAGGGAGACGATGGCCGCGAGGCCGATCACGCTGACGCCGAGGAAGGTGGCGCGCCAGCCGAGCTGCTGGCCCATGAGGGTCGCGGCGGGGACGCCGGCGATGTTCGCGACGGTCAGTCCGAGGAACATCAGCGAGACCGCGCGGGCCTTGCGCTCGGCGGCGACCATGCCGGTGGCGACGACGGCGCCCACGCCGAAGAAGGCACCGTGGGGCAGACCGCTCAGGAAGCGGGCGGCGAGCAGCGAGTGGTGGCCGGGGGCGAGCGCCGAGAGCGCGTTGCCCGCGACGAACAGCACCATCAGCCCGATCAGGACCTTGCGGCGGGACATCCGCGCGGTCACCGCGGCGAGCAGCGGGGCGCCGACGACGACACCGATCGCGTACGCGGAGACGAGATGGCCCGCGGTGGGGATCGAGACGCCCAGGTCGTCCGCGACGTCGGGCAGCAGTCCCATCATCACGAACTCGGTGGTGCCGATGCCGAAGGCGCCCACGGCGAGGGCGAGCAGGGCCAGGGGCATGAGGGGCCTTTCACAGGGGTGGGCGGTGTTCCGTACCGGTTAAGTTCAAGTACGGAACAAAGTGTCGCAGCCCCAGTATTCCCCCGGGTTACGAGCCGGTTGCCGACAGCTTCACACGGGCGGCGACCGGGAGGTGGTCACTGCCCGTCTCCGGAAGGGTCCAGGAGGTGACCGGCTCGACGCCCTTGACCATGATCTGGTCGATCCGGGCCATCGGGAACGACGCCGGCCAGCTGAACCCGAAGCCGCTGCCCGCCGCGCCCTGCGTGGAGCGCATCTGGGAGGTGACGGCGTTCAGCGCGCGGTCGTTCATCGTGCCGTTCAGGTCGCCGAGGAGCGCGACGTCCGGCAGTCGCTCCCCGGAGATGGCCTCGCCGAGCGCGTCGGCGCTCTTGTCGCGCTGCCGCGCGGTGAACCCGGCCTTCATCTTCACCCGTACGGAGGGCAGGTGGGCCACGTACACCGCGAGCTTCCCCCCGGGCGCGGTGACCGTCGCCCGCATCGCGCGGGTCCAGCCGAGCTTGATGTCGACGGGGGCGGCCCCGCTCAGCGGGTACTTGCTCCACAGGCCGACCGTGCCCTGCACGGAGTGGTACCTGTACGTCGAGGCGAGGGCCTTCTCGTAGACCGGGACCGCCGAGGCCGTCAGCTCCTCCAGGGCCACCACGTCCGCGCCGGAGGCCGCCACGTCGCGGGCCGTGCCGGACGGGTCCGGGTTGTCCGCGTTGACGTTGTGCGTGGCGACGGTCAGGTCCCCGCCGGCGCCCGTCCGGTCGACGAGCAGCCCGCCGAAGAGGCTCGTCCAGACGATCGCGGGCAGCAGGACGGCGATCAGCGCCGTCGCGGACCTGCGGAACAGGGCCAGCGCGAGCAGCACCGGGACGAGCAGGCCCAGCCAGGGCAGGAACGTCTCCAGGAGGCTGCCGAGGTTGCCGAACCTGTTCGGGATCTGCGCGTGCCCCGCCATCACCAGGGCGAGCACGAGGGCGAACGCCGCGAGGACGATCCCACGGCGCCACAGACCCCGGTCGGCACGGAGCCGGGTGAACAGGCGGCGAATCCGGGTTCCTCTGCGGTCGGGCCCCTGGCCGCCGCTGCCCGTCTCCGTCATGTACGCCTGCGCCATACCGTCGCCTCACCAACTGCCGTTCACATCGTCCCCGCACCCAAGACCCTAGGGGATGATCGCGATCTGTCCCGCCGTCACATGACAGCCGTACGGCGACGAGGACGGCCGGGAGGGCGTGCGGAGTTCCGGCGGCGGACCAGGTGGGGTGGTCTGTGACAGAACGCGCACATTGTTCCCGGAGGTGACGGAGTGGCGGCCGTGTCAGCCGGAGCGGCCGCCGTCCCGGTCCCGGGGGGCGGCGGGCCCCAGACCGGCCAGGACGGTGTCGACGATCCGTTCCGGGAGTCCCTCCTCCAGTCCCGCGTCCGGACGGACGACGGCGCGCACGAGCATGGGGCCCACGAAGAGGTCGTTGGCCAGCTCGACGTCGACGTCCGCGCGGATCTCGCCGTTCGCCTGGCCGCGCCGCAGTACGCCGAGCGTCTTCAGCCGGCGCGGTTCGATGACGGCCGTGTGGTACACCTTCCACAGCTTGGGGCTGCTCTTCATCTGCGCGTACACGTTGTGCATGATCACCGACGAGCGGTTGGCCAGACCGCGCTGCCGCAGCGACTCCAGCAGTACGACCAGGTCGTCGCGCATGGACGTGCCCGGCAGCTCCGGGTCGGGCGGCTCGGCGGTGCGCAGCACGTCGCAGAAGAGCTCCTCGCGGCCGCTCCAGCGCCGGTAGATGGTGGCCTTGCCCACACCGGCGATGCGCGCGACCCGCTCTATGGAGATCTCCGCGAGCGGAACGCCCTCCTCCAGCAGTTTCATGACGCCCTCGACGATCGAGCGCTCCACCGCCTCGCTGCGCGGGCGGCCCCGGGCGGGCCCGCCCCGCCCGGCCGCGCCTGCCGTCTGCTCCGCCCCGCCCACGTGTTCGCTCCGCTCTCTCGTGTGCCGCCGCGCGTCCCGCCGGGGTTCCGTCGCTCCGCCGGCCCCTCGCCCGTCCCCGCCGGGTCGATTGTGCCCGGCGGGAGGCCGGTGGGTCGTCCACGGGTGCCTCGTGGCCGATCGCGCGGTTCCCC
Organism: Streptomyces beigongshangae; assembly: GCF_019710745.1. Taxonomy (GTDB): domain Bacteria; phylum Actinomycetota; class Actinomycetes; order Streptomycetales; family Streptomycetaceae; genus Streptomyces; species Streptomyces beigongshangae. The sequence goes on along the minus strand of NZ_JAHKJW010000014.1, from coordinate 126,340 downwards.
GCGCCCTTTCAGGCGCGCCCTCGGGGGGAGCCTCAGTGGTCGGCGCCTGCCAGTTCGGGCTCCTTCTCGGCCGGGGCCCGGGTGCGGCCCGGCAGGAACAGGCCCACCACCAGCGCGCCCACCAGGGCCACGCCCGCGCCGCACAGGGCCGTGACGTGCATCGCGTGCAGGAAGGCGTCGTTGGCCGGGCCGACCAGCGCGTCGCCCTCCGGGCCGAGCTTCGCGGCGAAGCCGAGGGTCGCCTCGATGGACTCGCCCGCGGTGTGCCGGGCGGCCGGGGGCAGCTCGTCCTCGATGCCCGAGCGGTAGGCGGCGGACAGGACCGAGCCGAGCACGGCGATGCCCAGGGCGCCGCCGACCTGGCGGAACGTGTTGCTCAGCGCGGAGGCGGAGCCCGCCTTCTCCCGGGGCAGGGCCTGCATGATCACGACGCTGGTCGGCGTCATGATGTGCGCCATCCCGGTGCCCATCAGGAAGAAGACGACCTCCAGGATCCAGATGGGCGTGTCGGCCTCCAGCGTGGCGAACGCGGCCAGCGTGGCGGCGATGACGAGCATGCCGCCGGTCGTGGTGGCCCTGTTGCCGAAGCGGTTCACGGCCAGCCGGGCGCGCGGCGCGAAGACGAGCTGCGCGACGGCCAGCGGCAGCATCAGCAGACCGGTCTCCAGGGGCGAGTAACCGCGCACGCTCTGGGTGTAGAAGACGGCGAAGAAGGTCACGCCCATCAGCGCGAAGAACACGAGCGCGATGGCGGAGATCGCCGCGGAGAAGACCTTGTTCCTGAAATGACCGATGTCGATGGAGGGGTGGTCGCTGCGCTTCTCGTGCACGACGAAGCCGACGAGTACGGCCAGTCCGGCGCCGATGGTCGCGAGGACCTCGGCGTCCGTGAAGTCGGCGAGCTGCCCTCCCTCGATGATGCCGTACACCAGCAGGACGAGCCCGACGACGGACAGCACCACGCCCACCGGGTCGATCCGGCCGGGCTTCGGGTCGCGGGAGTCGGGGACGAGCCAGACCATCAGGCCCAGGGCCACGAGCACGATGGGCACGTTGACCAGGAAGACGGACCCCCACCAGAAGTGGTCGAGCAGGACCCCTCCGGTGATCGGGCCGACGGCGATGGCCAGACCGACCCCGCCCGCCCAGATGCCGATGGCCTTGGGCTGCTCGTCGCGCTCGAAGACGTTCATGAGGACGGCGAGGGTGGCCGGCATCACGAAGGCGGCGCCGAGTCCCATCACCGCGCGGAACGCGACGAGTTCGGCCGGGGAGCCGGAGGAGGCGGCCAGCGCCGAACCGATGCCGAAGACGAGGAGGCCGCCGAGCAGGACCTTCTTGCGCCCGAGCCGGTCGCCCAGGAGACCGGCGGAGAAGAGCAGGCCCGCGAAGACCAGGGTGTAGGAGTTGATGGCCCATTCCAGCTGGCTCTGGGTGGCTCCCAGGCCGGTCGGGGCGGGCGTCGAGATGGTCTTGACGGCGACGTTCAGGATCGAGTTGTCGAGGACGACGATCAGCAGGCTCAGCATCAGGACGCCGAGGATCGCCCAGCGTCGCCGGTGCACGGCTTCCGGTATGCGGGGGGCGGGGGCGGCGGAAGGTGTCATGCCCACGAGGCTAGAGCGTTCCGATACGAGACCGTCTCGTATTGGAATTCCTTTGCCGAGCTCTTACGGCCCTCTTACGGACGCCCGGGGCCCGGTGTCCGGTACGAGGGGCGGCCCCCTAGCCGTCCGGTGGCACGAGGTGCCACCATGGAGGTGATCCGGGGACACCGTCAGGGTGCCTCGAGATGACAGAAGGAGCCGCTGGCCATGACGCAGATCCCGGCTGCCCGCAAGACCGCCGACAGCGGCGACAGGGCGCTGTACGGAGGCAAGGGCACACGCCGCATCACCGTCCGCGACATCACCGCCGCCAAGGAGCGCGGCGAGAAGTGGCCGATGCTCACCGCGTACGACGCGATGACCGCCTCCGTCTTCGACGGGGCCGGCATCCCGGTCATGCTCGTCGGTGACTCGGCGGGCAACTGCCACCTCGGTTACGAGACGACCGTGCCCGTCACGCTCGACGAGATGACCATGCTGTCCGCCGCCGTCGTACGGGGCACCTCGCGCGCCCTCATCGTCGGCGACCTGCCCTTCGGGTCGTACCAGGAGGGCCCGGTGCAGGCTCTGCGGTCGGCGACCCGGCTGGTGAAGGAGGCCGGGGTCGGGGCGGTCAAGCTGGAGGGCGGCGAGCGGTCGCACGGCCAGATCCGGCTGCTCGTGGAGTCGGGCATCCCGGTGATGGCGCACATCGGCCTCACCCCGCAGTCCGTGAACTCCATGGGCTACCGGGTCCAGGGACGCGGCGAGGAGGCCGCCCAGCAGCTGCTGCGCGACGCGAAGGCCGTGCAGGACGCGGGGGCGTTCGCGGTCGTGCTGGAGCTCGTGCCGGCCGAGCTGGCCGCCGAGGTGACGCGGGTGCTGCACATACCCACGGTCGGGATCGGGGCGGGGGCCGAGACGGACGCGCAGGTCCTGGTGTGGACCGACATGCTGGGGCTCACCGGCGGGAAGATGCCGCGGTTCGTGAAGCAGTACGCGGATCTGCGGCAGGTCATGGGGGACGCGGCGAAGGCGTTCGCCGACGATGTCGTGGGCGGAACGTTCCCTCAGGAGGAGCACTCCGTTCACTGAGCCCCTCCGGCCCACCGTGGCACCACCGCGGCCCGGTCACCGACTCGGGGGCCCCGCCCCCGGGCCCCCGTCGCGCGGTTCCCCGCGCCCCTGAAGGGGCGCGGGGAACCGCGCGGTCCTTTGGGTCCGCCCCCACCGGACCCGGGGACGGACACGAACGCGACCGGCGGAGCGTGTCGGCGGACTGTCGGTGGTTTGTCGGTGGAGGGTGGGAGCTTGGGGGCATGACGCGAATCGACGACAAGCCCCGGCGGAAGGGGGACGGCACCGGCCGTCCCGACGCCGTCACCGTGCGGGGACTGGTCAAGCACTACGGCGAGACCAAGGCACTGGACGGCGTGGACCTGGACGTGCGCGAAGGTACGGTCCGCGGCGTGCTCGGCCCGAACGGCGCGGGCAAGACGACCCTCGTCCGCATCCTCTCCACCCTGCTCGTCCCGGACGCCGGGCGGGCGACGGTCGCCGGCTTCGACGTCGTGCGCCAGCCCCGCCGGCTCCGCCGGGTGATAGGCCTCACCGGTCAGTACGCCTCCGTGGACGAGAAGCTCTCCGGACGCGAGAACCTCTACCTGATCGGCCGGCTCCTCGACCTGTCCCGCAGGGACGCCCGCACCCGCGCGGACGAGCTCCTGGAGCGCTTCTCGCTCACCGACGCCGCCAAGCGGCCCGCGAGCACGTACTCCGGAGGCATGCGCCGCCGCCTCGACCTGGCGGCCTCCATGATCGGCAGCCCGACCGTCCTCTTCCTGGACGAGCCGACGACCGGCCTGGACCCCCGTACGCGGAACGAGGTGTGGAACGAGGTCGAGCGCATGGTCGGGGACGGCGTGACCGTCCTGCTCACCACCCAGTACATGGAGGAGGCCGAGCAGCTCGCGAACGAACTCACGGTCATCGACCGCGGCAAGGTCATCGCCAACGGCGGCATCGAGGAGCTGAAGGCGAAGGTCGGCGGCCGCACCCTGCGCATCCGCCCGGCCGACCCGCTGGAGCTGCGCCCGACGGCCGCCGCGCTCGACGAGTTCGGCCTCACGGGTCCGGGCGGCTCGACGGTGGACGCCGCCACCGGCACGGTCCTCGTGCCGATCCTCAGCGACGAGCAGCTGACCGCGGTGGTCGGCGGGCTCACCGCCCGCGGCATCACCCTCGCCGGCCTCTCCACCGAACTGCCCAGCCTGGACGAGGTGTTCCTCTCCCTCACCGGCCACCGGGCCACCGGTTCGGCCGGTCCCGGCGATCCGGACGACCCGGACGGCCCGCGGGACACCCCGGCCGGCCGCTCCTACGAGGAGGCCGCCGTATGAGCGCCGCCGTCATCGAGTCCCCCGCCGCGTCCGGCACCGACGACGCCCCCCGCATCGGCCTGCGCGCCCACCTGCGGCACATCAGCGCCCTGGCCCGCCGCAACGTGCTGTGGATCCGCCAGGACCCGGAGTCGATGTTCGACGTCGTCCTGATGCCGATCGTGTTCACGCTGCTCTTCGTGTTCGTCTTCGGCGGCGCGATAGCCGGCCAGGGCAACCAGGACGAGTACGTCAACTACGTCGTGCCGGGTCTCATGGCGATGATGGGCATGAACATCGCCATGGGTGTGGGCACCGGGTTCAACCAGGACTTCCAGACGGGGGTGATGGACCGCTTCCGGTCCCTGCCGATCTCCCGTGCCTCGGTCCTGATCGCCAAGATCGCGGTCGAGATCGGCCGGCTCCTCCTCGCCACGGCGATCCTGCTCTCGGTCGGTTTCCTGCTCGGCCTGTCCGTGTCGAACGTCCCCGGTCTGCTCGCCGCCATCGGCCTGGCCCTGGTCTTCGGCTCCTCCATCATGTGGATCTTCCTGACCATGGGCGTGGTGATGAAGAATGCCCAGGCCATCCAGGGAATGGGATTCCTCGTGCTGATGCCCCTGCAGTTCGGGTCGTCGATCTTCTCGCCGCCGTCCACCATGCCGGGCTGGCTGCGGACGTTCACCGACTACAACCCGCTGTCGTCCCTCGCGGACGCGGCCCGGGGCCTGATGAACGGCGGGCAGCCGGTCGCCCACGACATCATGATCACCCTGGTGTGGTCGGTCGTCATCACCGTGGCGATGGCCCCGGTCGCGATCCACAAGTACCGCACCAAGACCTGACCGCGGCGGAGCGGGGCGGGGCGGGACGGACCACCGTGCCTGCCCCACCGCGTCAGACCAGGGCGGCGGCCTCCTCGAAGGAGAGGCCGCCGCCCTCCGCGTACGCGGCCTCGTACGCCGTGCCGCCGAGGGCCTCCCGTGCCCGTGCCTCCGCCTGCTCCCGCATCTCGCGCTCGGCGACGGACCGGATGTGCCCGGGCGGGAGCAGTCCGTCGGCGGCGCCGAGGCACCGGGCGGCGTCCCCGGCACGCGAGCCGCCCCCGGCCAGCGCGAGGGCGGCGGTGCCCAGGTTGATGGAGAACAGGTGCGGCGCGATCATCCGGGTCAGCGGGTCCTTCGCCTGCTCCAGCGCTTCCCGCACCTTCCGCAGCGCCTCGTCGTGCCGGCCCTCCAGCGAGTCCAGCCATGCCTCCACGCCCAGGACGAACCCGTCGAAGACCACGAACTGGACGGCGTTGAAGTCGTCGCGCAACCGGTCCATCTGGGCGCGCGCCTCGGTGACCCGGCCGCTGCGGGCGAGCCACATCGCGAGGAAGAGCCGGGCCCCGGGCACCGCCTCGTTGAGGGTGCCGTCGCCCTGCTCCAGCACCTCGCGCAGCAGCCGCTCGCCCCGCTCGGTGTCGCCCGAGTCGACGAGCACGCTGCCGAGGCGGGTGCCGAGGACGGCCGTCTGGGTGCGGGCGCCCAGACGTTCGGCGTGGGCGATGGCCGACTCGTAGTCGGCGGCGGCGAGCTCGTACGCGCCCCGGCGCTCATGGGCCTCGCCGCGCGCGGAGAGGGCCTCGGCGGCGCCCCAGGCGTCCTCCAGGCGGCTGAAGAGCTCCAGGGACTCGTTGGCGTCACGGGTCGCGTCGCCCGCCCAGTCGGCGCGGTTGGCGAGGATGTTGGCGCGCATCTGCAGGGCGACGGCCAGCTCCCAGTCGTAGCCGAGCTCCCGGCAGGTCTCGACGCTCGCGTCGATGACCCGGCGCAGCCGGTCCATGTCGCCGGTCAGCAGCACGGCGAAGAACCAGAGGTAGCCGGGGTTGCGGCAGACCTGGGGGAAACCCGGCTCGTACGCCTCCGTGATGGCGCGCAGCTTGGCCTCGGCCTCCGGGGTCTGCCAGGTCTCCAGCTCCAGGTCCATGCAGGCGAGATGGAGGAGGTGGACGCCGCGCCGGGCCTCGGCGAGGACCTCCGGGCGCAGGGGCGGCGGGGTCGCGGTGCAGGACTCGTACAGCGGGACGGCCCGTTCGGCCGACGGCGCGAACGGGTCGGGGCCCAGGGCGATGGCCTCCCGCGTCCAGTTGCGGGTGGCGGTGCGCAGGTCGCGGATCTGCCAGTACCAGGCCAGGGAGAGGACGAGGCAGAGCGCCTCCTGCTCGTCGCGCTCGGCGACGGCGTACTGGAGTGCGGCGCGGGTGTTCTCGCCTTCGAGCTGGAGCAGTTCGATGGCCGCGCGCTGGCCGGGGCCGCGCAGCAGCGGGTCGGTGGTGCGGGCGAGTTCGCGGTAGTGGGTGAGGTGGGCGCGCTCGGCCGCGGCGCGCTCGCCGCTCGCGTCGAGCCGTTGCCCGGCGTACTCGGCGACGGTCTCCAGGAGCCGGTAGCGCATCTCGCCCTCGGTGCCCGAAGGCGCGGCCACGACCAGGGACTTGTCGACGAGCGAGCCGAGGGCCTCCAGCGCCGCGGGCCCGCAGACGGCCTCGGCGGCGGCCAGGTCGCAGCCGCCGGCGAAGACGGACAGCCGCCGCAGCACCTCGCGTTCGTCCTCGTCCAGCAGGTCCCAGGACCAGTCGACGACGGCCCGCAGGGTCTGCTGGCGCGGCAGAACCGTACGACTGCCCGAGGTGAGGAGGCGGAAACGGTTGTCCAGGCGGTCGGCGATCTGGCGCGGGGTGAGCATCCGCAGCCGGGCGGCGGCGAGTTCGATGGCGAGCGGCAGCCCGTCGAGGCGCCGGCAGATCTCGGCGGCGGCCTCCGGATCGTCCTCGATCCGGAACCCCGGCCGGGCGGCGGCGCCCCGGTCGGCGAGCAGTCTCAGCGCGTACGGCTCGGGCAGCGGCTCGACCGGCCGCAGCAACTCCCCGGGTACGCCGAGGGGTTCGCGGCTGGTGGCCAGTACGGTCAGCCCGGGGCAGCGTTCGAGCAGTTGCCCGACGAGCCGGGCCGCGGCGTCCACGACGTGCTCGCAGTTGTCGAGGACGATCATCATGCGGCGTTTGGCGCAGTGCTCGGTGAGGCGCACGAGCGGGTCGCTGTGCCGTTCGGTGACGACCCGCAGCTCCTCGGCCCCTGCGCTGCGCAGCACGGTCTCCCGCGCCCCGACCGCGGTGAGGACGGCCTCGGGGACGGCCTCCGGATCGTCCACGGGCGCGAGTTCGGCCAGCCACACCCCGTCGGGCAGGGTCCCGGCGACGCTCTCCGCCGCCTCCTGCGACAGCCGTGTCTTGCCGGCGCCGCCCGGCCCGAGAAGGGTGACGAGCCGGGCCGACGCGAGGTCCCCGCGGATGGTCACCAGGTCGGTGTCGCGGCCGACGAAGGAGGTGAGCCGGGCCCGGAGGTTGCCGAGCGGCGCGGGGCGCCCGCGCGACGCGGGACCGGCACCGGAATCGGCACCGGGACCCTGTTCGGCGGGGGCACCCCGCAGCAGTTCCCCGTGCAGTGCCCGCAGTTCCGGTCCAGGGTCCGCGCCCAGGCGGTCGGCCAGGAGCCGGCGTACGGCCTCGTAGGCGGCCAGGGCCTCCGCCGCGCGGCCCGCGTCGCGCAGGGCGCGCAGCCGCAGCAGCTGGAGCGGTTCGTCGAGGGGGTGGGCGTCGCAGAGCGCGGTGAGGTCGGGCAGGGACTGCTCGGCGTGACCGAGGGCGAGGGCGGCGGTGAGGCGGGCGCGCCGGGCGTCGAGGCGGCGGGTCTCCCAGCGGGCCGACTCGGCCGTACGGTCCGGGAGGTCGGCGAGCGCGGGGCCCTGCCAGAGGGCGAGCGCGTCGTCGAGGAGGACGGCCGCCTTGCCGGGGTCGCCGTCGGCCAGCGCTCGGGAGCCCTCGCCCGCGAGCCGCTCGAAACGGTGCAGGTCGACGTCGTCGGCCGCCGCGCGCAGCCGGTAGCCGCCCTCGGCCGAACCGATCGCGTCCGCGCCGAGGGCCCGGCGCAGCCGGCCCACCAGGGCCTGCAGCGCTCCCGTGGCGTCGGCCGGGGGGTCGGCGCCCCACACCTCGTCGACCAGCGCGGCCGTGGGCACGGTCCGGCCGGGACGCAGGGCGAGCACGGTCAGCAGGGCGCGCAGCCGCGCTCCGCCGACCGGTACGGGGGTGCCGTCGGTACGGAGTGCCTGGGTGGTGCCGAGGATGCGATAGCGCACGTGGACCATTGTCCCTGCTGACTCCCCGGACCCACCCCGCATTTCGGACCGGCCTGTTCCGAGGCGGCCTGGGACGGAGCGGGGCGGCCGAGCGCGGGGCCGACGAAGCGGGGGCGGCCGCAGGAATCCGCGACCCCGCGCGGGACGTCCACCCCGCACCACCGGTACGGTCGACCCGCCACGACCGGACCGTCCGAGCACGCCAGGGAGCCCCACCCCATGACCACCGCCACCAACCGGCACAGCGACCGCGGGATCAGTCCCGTGTTCCTAGGGATCGTGGCCGTCGCCGCGGTGACCGGCTGGGCCACCTGGACGGGCTTCGCCGAGCAGCCGGGCGTCGCCGTCTTCCTCTTCGTGACGGCGGCGTGGATCGTCTCGCTCTGCCTGCACGAGTACGCGCACGCGCGCACGGCCCTGCACAGCGGCGACATCTCGATCGGCGCGAAGGGCTATCTGACCCTGAACCCGCTGAAGTACACGCACGCGCTGCTCAGCATCGTGCTGCCGGTGCTCTTCGTGATCATGGGCGGCATCGGCCTGCCCGGCGGCGCGGTGTTCATCGAGCGCGACCGCATCCGGGGCCGCTGGAAGCACAGCCTGATCTCGGCGGCGGGCCCGCTGACGAACGTCCTGTTCGCGGTGGTCTGCACGGCCCCGTTCTGGCTGGACGCGCTGGACGGCGTGCCGGCGGACTTCCAGTTCGCCCTGGCGTTCCTGGCGCTGCTCCAGGTCACGGCCGCGCTGCTGAACTTCCTGCCGGTCCCGGGCCTGGACGGCTACGGCGTGATCGAGCCCTGGCTGTCGTACAGGATCCGGCGCCAGGTGGAGCCGTTCGCCCCGTTCGGACTGCTCCTCGTCTTCGCGATCCTGTGGATCCCCGAGGTGAACGGCCAGTTCTTCGACGCGATCGACGCGCTGCTGCGGACCCTGGACATCGACGAGGTCCGTACGTACTGCGGGCAGAACCTCTACCGGTTCTGGACGGAGAGCGACCAGTTCTGCTCGGTCGGCCGGTGACGGCCGGGCCGTCCGGTCAGCCGGTGGCGGAGGGCGTCCCGCGCCGCGCCCGGTCCCGGCGCAGGTAGTACCAGGTCATGTTGGACGACAGGCCCGCGAGCAGTACCCACACGATCCCCAGCCAGCTGCCCTGGACGAAGGAGACGACGGCTGCCGCGGTGGCGAGGACGCAGACCACGAGGGCGTAGAGGGCGAGGCGGGACATGGGGTCGGCTCCTGTCGGGGAACTCCGCGGCCCGGCGCGACCGGGACCCGGAGGGGGACACTGCTCCGTTCCAGTGTCCCCCATGCCCCGGGTACGCCCGCACGCCCCTTCCCGGACGCACTGCGGCGGGTACTCCCGTAGGCGGCGCTCCTTACACGTCGGTCAGGCGCAGGCCCGCGTGGGCCTTGTAGCGCCGGTTCACCGAGATCAGGTTCGCCACCAGCGACTCGACCTGGTGGGCGTTGCGCAGCCGCCCGGAGAAGATGCCGCGCATGCCGGGGATGCGGCCGGCCAGCGCCTGGACGAGCTCGACGTCCGCCCGCTCCTCGCCGAGCACCATCACGTCGGTGTCGATCTCCTCGATCTGCGGATCCTGGAGCAGCACGGCCGACAGGTGGTGGAAGGCGGCGGTGACGCGGGAGTCCGGCAGCAGGGCGGCGGCCTGCTCGGCCGCGCTGCCCTCCTCGGGCTTCAGCGCGTACGCGCCCTTCTTGTCGAAGCCGAGCGGGTTGACGCAGTCGACGACGAGCTTGCCGGCCAGGTCCTCGCGCAGCGACCGCAGGGTCTCGCCGTGCCCGTCCCACGGCACGGCGACGATCACGATGTCGCTGCGGCGGGCGGTCTCGGCGTTGTCGGCGCCCTCGACCCCGTGCCCGAGTTCGTCGGCGGCCGCCCGCGCCCGCTCCGCGGCCCGCGATCCGATGATCACTTTCTGTCCGGCCCGGGCCAGCCGGTAGGCGAGACCCTTGCCCTGCGGCCCGGTGCCGCCGAGCACGCCGACCACGAGCCCGGAGACGTCGGGCAGGTCCCAGGGGTCCTTGGCGGGGGCCTTCTGTGCACTGTCAGTAGAGGTCATGGGCCGACCTTACGTGCGGGGACCCCGCCCCCGCCGCTCAGGTGAGGGCGGCCACGGGGACGCGGCGGAAGGTGATCGTCTCGTACGCGCCGAAGTCGCCCGTCTCGTAGAGGAGCCCGAGCGTGTCGTCGTCGGCGCGCACGAGGTCGGAGTACNCCTTCTGTGCACTGTCAGTAGAGGTCATGGGCCGACCTTACGTGCGGGGACCCCGCCCTCACCTGAGCGGCGGGCAGCCCGTCCACGGTGTGCGCCGTCCGCCAGGTGACGCCGTCGTCGGTGCTGGCGCGGACCGTCATCAGGGCGCGGAAGCCGGGGTCGGCGGGCCCCGAGTAGAGGAGCACGTCGGGGTCGCGGAGCTGGAGCACGCTGCCCTCGACGACGGGGCCGGTGAGGCCTGCCTGCGGGCGGAAGGGCTTGTCCAGGGTCCGGCCGCCGTCGGACGAGCAGGCGTCGGCGCGGGTGCCGGGGGCCGCGGAGTCGGTGCGGGTGTTGAAGTAGACGCGTCCGTCGGGGAGTTCGGCGGCGGTGGTCTCGTTCACGTTGACGTAGTTGTCGGGTCTGTCGTCGACGTACCCGATCCTCCAGGTCTCGCCGCGGTCGTCGCTGAGCAGGCAGTGCCCGCCGTTGTACGTGCCCTCGGTGCCGGTGTCGGTGCCGGCCGGGGGCAGGGAGTGGTTGGCGGGGACGAGGACCCGTCCGGTGCCGAGCTGGAGGGCGTGTCCCGGGGTGGTCGCGTACCAGCGCCAGGCCGTCTTCTTCGTCTGCTTGGTGATCTCCCTGGGACTCGACCAGGTGAGCCCGTCGTCGTCGCTGTGGCAGACCCACACGCGGCGCCCGTCGGCGGCGCTCACCTTGCCGCGGCGGATGGCGTCCTCGGTCGCGAGGGCGGCGTTGCGGATGTGGACGAGCAGGATCCTGCCGGTGTCGAGGACGACGGGGGCGGGGTTGCCCGCGAGTGCCTCGCCGTTCCTGGCGGCCACCTGAAGCGGTCCCCAGGTCAGTCCGCCGTCCGTGGACCGCTTCAGCACGATGTCGATGTTGCCGAAGTCGTCGCGGGAGCCGACCCTGCCCTCGCAGAACGCGAGCAGGGTGCCCGCCGCGGTGGCGACGACGGCCGGAATGCGGAAACTGGCGTAACCCTCCTGTCCGGCCCGGAACGGCACGGACACCTCAACTCTGGTCATGGAACCCTCTCCTCGTCGGTCGGGTGAGGGGACACTTTGCCGAGTCCGGGCGAATTCACGGTGAACTTCGTCTGACGAGTCCGGATCCGGTGGCCGGCCGCCGCCCCCTGGTCGAAAAAGCGTTTGTCCGTGGCGGGCCGGCCACGGACCATGTCCCGTCGTGACGAAACCGACCGGACCCGAATCCGATACCGATACCGATACCTCCGACGCCTATGCCTCGGACGCCGACGCCGACGCCTCCGATGCCGATACCGGGACCGGTGGCGGGACCGGCACCGGGACCGGTGGCGGTGGCTCGTGGCTGCGCGCGCTGCTGCCCGATCTCGCGCCGTGGCGGACCTCGCCCGACTTCCGGCGGCTGTGGGTGGCCGGACTCGTCACCACTTTCGGCAGCTTCCTGACGTTCGTCGCGCTGCCGGTGCAGATGAAGGAGCTGACCGGCAGCGCGGTGGCCGTCGGGGCGATCGGTGCCGTGCAACTCCTGCCGCTGATCGTGTTCGGGCTGTACGGCGGGGCGCTCGCCGACGCCCTGGACAAGCGGAAGCTGATCCTGTGGACGGAGGCGGGACAGGGACTCCTCTCGGCCGTGCTGCTGGCCAACGCGCTGCTGCCGGAGCCCTTGGTGTGGCCGCTGTACGCCGTCGCCGCGTTCTCCTCCGCGCTCGTCGCGGTCCAGCGGCCGGCGCTCGACGCGCTGACCCCGCGCATCGTCCGGCACGAGCACCTGCCGGCGGCCGCCGCGCTGAACTCGTTGCGCTGGACGGTCGGCGGGGTCGCCGGACCGGCCGTCGCGGGACTGGTCGTGGCGTACGCGGGGCTCGGCTGGGCCTATGCCGCGGACCTCGCCACCTTCGTGGTCTCCCTCGCCCTGGCCGTGGGGCTCGCCTCGTCGCCCGCCGCGCACGAGGCGGCCAAGCCGTCGCTGCGGGCGATCGCGGAGGGGGCCCGGTACGCGTGGAGCCGCAAGGAGCTGCTGGGTACGTACGCGATCGACCTGGCGGCCATGTTCTTCGCCTTCCCGCTCGCCGTGCTGCCGTTCCTGGCGGACGAGCTGGACGCCGAGTGGTCGCTGGGGCTGATGTACGCGGCCCTGCCGGCCGGGTCGCTGCTGGTGAGCCTCACCAGCGGGTGGACCTCGCGGGTCCACCGGCACGGGCGGGCGGTGGTGCTGGCGGCGGCCTGCTGGGGGGTGGCGATGGTGGCCGCGGGCGCGGTGCGCGACGTGTGGCTGGTGCTGCTGTTCCTGACGCTCGCCGGCTGCTGCGACATGGTCAGCGGGATCTTCCGGGCGGCCATGTGGAACCAGACGATCCCGGACGAGCTGCGGGGGCGGCTGGCGGGGATAGAGCTGCTGTCGTACTCGGTGGGGCCGCAGCTGGGGCAGGTCCGCGCGGGCGGGATGGCCGCGCTCCTCTCGGTGCGGGCGTCCGTGTGGACCGGGGGTGTGATGTGTGTGGCCGCGGTGGGGGCGCTGGCGTTGTGCCTGCCGAAGCTCATGGCGTACGACGTGCGGACGAACGAGCACGCGGTGCGGATGAAGTCCTTGCGGGGAGGGGTGGCCGGGGAGCGTTGAGGGCCGCCGGCCGGTGAGGGCCGGGCGCGCGGTTCCCCGGGCGCCCGGGAGCGCGGGGAACCGTGCGGCCGACCCCCGCCGGTGCGCAGACGGCGGTCGGGCTCTAGTTGTCCTCCGCGGAGCGGGTTGCGGGATCGTGCCACCTGGGGTCCGTCTCCCAGTCGAGGTTGCGTTCGCGGGCGGTGTCCATCGCCCGCTGGGCCTCCGTGCGGGACGCGTAGGGACCGAAGCGGTCCTTCGCGGGGCACTCGGGGCCCTCCTCGACCTTCTTGTGCTCCAGGCAGTAGTACCACTCGCCCGGTTTACCGACCGTACGCTTCTTGAACAGGGCCATGACCAGCTCCTCTCGCCACCGACATGTTCCCCCGTCCGCGCTGGTTAGACTCCCTGGCATGTCTGGCCAGTCGCTGCTCGTTCCAGGGGAGCTCTCCCCCACCCGTTCCGTGCCCGGGAACATCCGCCGCCCCGAGTACGTCGGCAAGCCCGCGCCGACCCCGTACACCGGTCCCGAGGTGCAGACGCCCGAGACGGTCGAGGCGATGCGTGTCGCCGGCCGGATCGCCGCGCGGGCGATGGCGGAGGCCGCGAAGCTCATCGCGCCCGGTGTCACCACGGACGAGCTGGACCGCGTCGCGCACGAGTACATGTGCGACCACGGCGCCTACCCCTCGACGCTCGGTTACCGCGGCTTCCCGAAGTCCCTGTGCACCTCCGTGAACGAGGTCATCTGCCACGGCATCCCGGACTCCACGGTCCTGCGGGACGGCGACATCATCAACCTCGACGTGACGGCGTACATCGGGGGCGTGCACGGCGACAACAACGCCACGTACCTCGTCGGCGACGTGGACGAGGAGTCGCGGCTGCTGGTCGAGCGGACCCGTGAGTCGCTGGAGCGGGCCGTCAAGGCGGTCAAGCCCGGCCGGCAGCTCAACATCATCGGCCGGGTCATCGAGTCGTACGCGAAGCGCTTCGGGTACGGGGTCGTGCGGGACTTCACCGGGCACGGCATCAACTCCTCGTTCCACTCCGGGCTGATCGTCCCGCACTACGACAGTCCGCACGCCACGACCGTGATCCGGCCGGGGATGACGTTCACGATCGAGCCGATGCTGACGCTGGGGACGTACGAGTACGAGATGTGGGACGACGGGTGGACGGTCGTCACGAAGGACCGGCGGCGGACCGCGCAGTTCGAGCACACGCTGGTCGTCACGGACAGCGGGGCCGAGATCCTCACGCTGCCGTAGCCGTTCCCCGGGTTCGTCACACCGCCGTCCGCTCGTCCCGAGCGGACGGCTCCTTCATGTGGAGGCGGGGGAGATTCCGGGTACGGTCTTACCGACAGCGCGTCGGAAACCCATTGACTTAGGTAAGCCTAACCATGGAGGATCGGTTCGGCTCTCGTCTCCCCGTTCGCCCCCGGAGGTCCCATGAACGCGTCGGGCACACCCTTCTCCACGCTCATCCGCACCGCGTCCCACGAACAGCACGTGGAGGCGGAGACCTCGACGTTCATGAGCGACCTGCTCGGCGGCAGGCTCGGGGTGGACGCGTACGCGCGCTACACCGAGCAGCTGTGGTTCGTCTACGCCGCGCTGGAGTCGGCGGCCCCCGAACTGTCCGGCGATCCGGTGGCGGGCCCGTTCGTCCGGCCCGAGCTGATGCGGCTCGCCTCGCTGGAGCGGGACCTCGCGCACCTGCGGGGTGCGGGGTGGCGCGAGGGGCTCGCCGCACTGCCCGCGACGCGGGAGTACGCCGACCGGATCGCCGAGTGCGCCCTGACGTGGCCCGGCGGGTACGTCGCGCACCACTACACGCGCTATCTCGGCGATCTCTCCGGCGGGCAGATCATCCGCGGCAGGGCGGAGAAGACGTGGGGGTTCGCGCGCAAGGGCGACGGGGTGCGGTTCTACGTCTTCGAGGAGATCGGGAACCCGGCGGCGTTCAAGCGGGAGTACCGGGAGCTGCTCGACGGGGTGGCCGCGGACGATCTGGAGAAGCAGCGGATCGTCGCCGAGTGCCGGCGGGCGTTCGCGTTGAACACGGGGGTGTTCCGGGCGTTGGGGGAAGAGTTCCGCATCAGCGCGTGAGCGTTACACCGGGTCGTGCGGGGAGGTTGTGCGGGGAGGGGGGAGGCGGGGGTGGGTGCGGATTCGTTCTCGGGTGCGGACGACTTCCGTTGTGCTCAACCGGCCTGTTCCGGGACGATCGTCCACGCCGGATGGAGGGCCTGCCGGAGTGCCCGGAGTGCCTGGAGTGCCGGCGCGAGGTGCAGCTGGTGCCGATCGGGAAGTCGAGCACCCAGGAGCGCCCGGGTGCGCCTCCAGGGCGTCGGCCGGGCGCACGGCCTCTTCGTCCACGGCGGACAGCGGGCTCTCGGCACGGTCGGTGGGCGGGTGAGCCGAAGCACGGCAGTTGTCACCGACGAGGCACAGGGCTTGTCACAACTGCTCATTCAGCAGCCTTGCTGTCACCAGTCCCGCGACCAGCTGCTGGAGGGGTGTGCGGCCGTAGACGTTCTCCCTGAGGCCCGAACATGATCAGGTACTCGGCCGGTCCGTCGGATCCGGCGTTCGCGACTCCGTGGGGGATGCCGGTGTCGAACTCGACGACGTCCCCGGCAGTCAGGACGAGGTCCTGGCTGCCGAGTGCGAGCCACAACCGCCCGTACAGGACGCACAGCCACTCGTAGCCCTCGTGGGACACCTGTCGGGGCCGCCCAGGCGGCTTCTCGAGGGCAGGCAGGACATGCTTGTGGGCGTGCAGGCCGCCGACGTACCGGGTCAGCGGCACTACCGCCTTGTCGTCGCCGAAGCTGTGCGGCGCCGTGCTGCGGGGCTTGGCCGCAGGGGCGGGGGCGGTGCCGGCCAGCTCGTCGAGGGAGACTTCGTATTCCTTTGCCAGCTGCAGCACCACCTCCAGGGTGGGCTTGCGCCGGCCGGTCTCGGTCCGCGACAGCGTGCTGGGCGAGATGCCGGTCGCGCGGCTGACATCGGTGAGCGTGATGCCACGGCGCTCGCGCACGGCCCGCAGCCGGGGCCCCATCGCCGCCAGCGTCTGGGCCACGTCGTCCTCTGCCACCGTCGCTGTTCCTTTCCGCCGTGCCGTTTCATCATCCTGCCTGCAAGTTTGCCAGGATGGCAACGCTGATCGCGTCGAGTGGCCACCGCGCCGCATGATCGAGGGGTAGCCGCCGACCGTCCGCGAGCCGAGGAGAAGTTCCCATGCAATCCGAGCCGACCGCCATACTTCGCCACCGCACCGTCGAGGCCCCTGCCGGACGCCTGCACCTGGTCGAGCAGGGCACCGGTCCGCTGGTCCTGCTCGTGCACGGCTTTCCCGAGTCCTGGTACTCCTGGCGTCACCAGCTTCCGGCCCTCGCCGCGGCCGGTTACCGGGCAGTGGCGATCGACGTACGCGGCTACGGCCGCTCCTCCGAGCCCGCCGTGACCGATGCCTACCGGATGCTCGACCTGGTGGAGGACAACGTCGCCGTCGTGCGTGCCCTCGGCGAGGAGAACGCGGTGGTCGTCGGCCACGACTGGGGCTCCAATATCGCCGCCGCCTCCGCCCTGCTCCGTCCCGAGGTCTTCCGGGCCGTCGGCCTGCTGAGCGTTCCGTACGCGCCACCCGGCGGCCCCCGTCCCACCGACGTCTTCGGCCAGATCGGCGGCCCCGAGCAGGAGTTCTACGTCTCCTACTTCCAGGAGCCCGGCCGCGCCGAGAGGGAGATCGAGCCCGACGTGCGGGGCTGGCTCGCGGGCTTCTACGCAGCCCTGTCCGCCGACACCATGCCGGCCGAGGGCGAGCCCGACCCGCACTTCGTCGCCCACGGCGGCCAGCTGCGCGACCGTTTCCCCGTCGGCTCCCTCCCGGCCTGGTTGAGCGAGAAGGACCTCGACGTCTATGCCGGCGAGTTCGAGCGCACCGGCCTGACCGGCGCCCTGAACCGCTACCGCAACATGGACCGCGACTGGGAAGACCTCGCCCCCTACCGCGGAGCCCCCGTCGAACAACCCGCCTTGTTCGTCGGCGGTGCACTGGACGCCTCCACCACCTGGATGGCCGACGCCATCGACGCCCACCCCACCACCCTCCCCGCCCTGTCCGCCTCCCACCTCCTGGACGGCTGCGGCCACTGGATCCAGCAGGAACGTCCCGACGAGGTCAACAAGCTGCTGACCGGCTGGCTCGCCTCCATCCAGGGCTGACCCGGGCGGGCTAGCAGGGCAGCCCGGCGGGGCGTTTCGGGCAGACCACCTTCGTCAGGCGGACCATCCGTTTCCCTCGCCCCTCGGGGGCGGGGGTCAGTGTTCCAGGAACACTCTTCCGGCCAGTTCCACCCAGCCCTCCGGTTGGGGGGCCGTGAGGAGTTGGGAGCCCTTGCCCTGGGTGACGTTCAGGGCGCGGCCCAGCAGGGCCGTCAGGTGCAGGGCCGCGGCGCCCGTCGCCTCGTCCTCCTCCGCGCCCTCCCCCCGGCCGGGGAAGCTCCGGGCGCGGACGCGGCCCGCCGCCTCGTCCTCCCACGCCCAGGCGTACCACTCCTCCCCCGGAGGGGGTACGGGCAGTGCGTCGACCTCCGCGGCCGTGGCGTACCGGTGCAGGGTGCGCGGCGCGGCCCACTCCGGGCGGGCCTCGATCCAGGTGAACTCGCCGTCGAGCCGGGTGCCCACCACGCCCGCGGGCGTGACGAGTTCGGGCACGTCCAGCAGCCAGGCCACGCCCACGCAGGGGTAACCGGCGAAGGGCAGCCGCGCGTCGGGGGCGTAGAGGTCGACGACACCGCGCTCGGGGTCGTCCACGAACACGGTGGCGCCGAAGCCGAGTTTGGCGGCGAACGCCTGCCGCTCGTCCCGCCCGGGCAGTACGGAGCCCTCCCGCACGACCCCGAGTTCGTTGCCGTACTCGCCGCGGGGCCCGCAGAAGACCCGCAGCACGTCGTAATCAGTCACGCGGGCATTCAAGCACCATGGCGCCGGTGCTTCCGCACACGTACCCGGCCGCCGGCCCCACCAAGGGCCGGCGGCCGGGTGCGCGCGGCCCGCGGGTCAGATCTGCGGGTCACATCTGGGCGGCGTCCGTGTCCCGGCGGCGGCGTACGGCGAACACCACGCCCGCGCCCGCCGCGACGGCGACCGCGGCGGCCGCTCCGAGCGCGCCGACGGGCACGTCGGAACCGGTGGAGGCGAGACCACCGGTCAGCTCGCCCGTGGTCCCGCCGGTCGTGCCCACGCCGCCGGTCGTACCCGCGCCACCGGTGGTCCCGCCGGTCGTGCCGCCCGTGGTGCCCCCGGTGGTGCCGGTTCCGCCGTCGCCCGGGGTCGGGTCGGCGTCCGGGAGTTCGGCGTCCTCGGTCAGGGCCACCGCGAGGTCGACCGGGTCGAGTTCGGCGCCGGCCTGGTAGAAGCCGCCGAATGCCTCCGCCCCTGCCGTGGTGAGCGTCGCGGTGACGTCGGCGAGGGTGATGACGTCGCCCTCGGCCGTCAGGTCGGCCGACCCCGGCTCCAGCTCGGCGAGGGTCACGTCGCCGGACTTCTCACCGAGGCTGTCCACGTCGGCCGTCAGCGTGCCGGAACCGCCGTCGATCTCCGCCTTCAGGTCGCTGAGGGTGAGGTCGAGACCGCGACTGCCGCCGTCCTCGTGGCCCTTGAAGTTGACCGAGCCCTTGAAACCCGCGCACCGGTGGGGTCGTGGTGGCCCCGGTCAGGGACTCCTGACCGGCCGGTACGTGATCCCGCCGTCCGCGCGCCCGCCGGTCCCGATAGGGTTCGGCTCCGGGAAGGGAAAGGGAAAGGGGAAGGTGAAGGCACCTGATGAGCAGGGATCGTGGCCCTCGTAGGACTCGCAGGACCCGCAGGCTCGGCCGGGGTGCGCTGGCGGCGGTCTCGGTGACCGCGCTGTCGGTGACGGCGAGCGGGTGCGTGGTGGTGCACGGGGAACGGGAGATCCTCCCCGGAGCCACCAGGACCGAGGCCGCGCGCGCCCTGGCGGATTTCACCGACGCCTACAACGAGGCCAACGCCGCCAACGACCCCTCCCTGGACGCGGACCGGGTGACCGGCGCCCTCGGGGACATCGACGGGGCGAAGCTGAAGGCCGGCGGCAGGAACCAGCCGGGCGGCAACCCGGACTACGTACCCCTGAAGCTGACCGACACCCGGTTCACCATTCCCGAGAAGGCGGGCTGGCCGCGCTGGTTCGTCACCGACTCGAAGGCCAACAAGGGCCGTGGCGAGGACCGCTGGCTGCTGGTGTTCACCCGCGGCGACGCGAACGAGGTGTGGCAGGTCTCGTACCTGACGATCGCCTCCGCCGAGGAGATCCCGGAGTTCGAGAAGGACGAGGACGGCTGGGCCCGGCCGGTCGCGGCGGACGCGGCGGACCTGGCGGTGGCGCCGGGGAAGCTCCCCCAGCGCTACGCGGCGTACCTCAAGGACGGCGGCGGCACCTTCGCCGACGGCGCCCACACCAGCAAGTGGCGCTCGGACCGGGCGAAGAACGCGGCCCGCCCCGGTCTGGCCCAGCAGTACATCGACGAACCGCTCACCTCCGGCGACTACGCCCCGGTGGGTCTGCGCACCGCGGACGGCGGCGCGCTCGTCTTCTTCACCACCCGCCATTACCAGAAGCAGACGGCGGCGCGGGGTTACCCGATCGACGTCACCGACGCCGACGTCGAGGCCCTGATGACCGGCGATCCCGAACGGTCCCTCACCCTGGAGTCGATCTCCAACCAGGCGGCCCTGACCCCTCCGCGGTCCGCAACGGACCAGAAGGTCACCTTCCTGAGCAGAATCCAGGGCCTGACCGCCGCGAAAGGCGAGTAGCACACCCGCCCGCGCCCTCCCGGGGAACGGGGAACGGGGAACGGGGAACGGGGCAGTCTTTCGCTTTCCAGCGGCGCGGGGAACGGCGCAATCTTTTAGGGGCGCGGGGAACGGCGCGACCAGCCCTCGGCCACCCGCACCCGCACCCGAGGAGCCCACCCGCGGACCGGGAACCGCCCCCGCCGGAGTCACCCCCGCAACGGCCAGGCCGCAGCCTGCTCCCGCTCTCCCCCCGCGTACCGCGCGCATTCGTCCGTGAGCACTTCGAGCAGCGACAACGGATCCGGCAGGGCGAACTCGGGCCCCCGCACCCACTCCACCACCAGGTCCCCCGGCAACCGTGCCGGCGGCACCAGCACGTAGGACCCCCGGCAGTGCCACCGCAGCCCCGGGTGCTCGTCCATCGTCTCGGGATGGCAGTCCAGCTCGCACGGCCACCACTCGTCCTCGTCCTCGGGCGTACCCCGCGTGGCGGTGAAGAAGAGCATCCGGTCGTTCCCGGACAGGGCGACGGGTCCGACCTCGATCCCGGAGGCCAGCAGCCGGTCCAGCGCCTCCTGGCCCGCCTCCACCGGCACGTCCAGCACGTCGTGCACCATGCCGGTCGCGGTGATGAAGTTGGCCAGCGGCTGGTGCCGGGCCCACCGCTCGATCTGCGACCGGTCGGTCGTGGACTGCGTCTGCCAGGCGAAGGAGACGGGGTGGCGCGCGGGGGTGGGACACCCGACGCGGTCGCAGGAGCACCGGTAGGCGGAGGGATGGGCGGCGGGCGCGAGCGGCAGCCCGGCTCCCGCGGCGGCCAGCAGCAGCTCCTCACGGCTCGCGGAGTCGTCCGCGGCGTCCGGCCGCGGGCGTCTGCCGCGCAGCCACTGGGAGATCCTGCCCTGCCCACCGGAGCGGCGACCCGTCTCTGCGCTCATCGATCCCCTTGTCTGACTCGTGCGGACAGCTCGTGCGGACAGCATGGCCCATGGTCCCGACGACTCATGGTCCCACCATCCTGCGCCCCGTGGGACCGGAGCCCACATCCGGGGTACGCGGGGCGATGCCCGTCCGGAACACCGATCGGCTGCCATCATCCGCTTTGCCGTGATGTGTCCGTCCACGGTGTCACCTTGGTCACACGCCGGGTGGTCGCACGCCGGTCGGTCACGTGCCGGCCGGTCACGTGCCGGTCGGGTCAGCGGGGGGCGATGCCGTGGAGGGCGTACTCGACGAGCCTGTCCGCGTAGGTGTGGTCGAGCGGTCCGGTGCGTTGCAGCCAGCGCTGGGCGAGGGGCGAGACGAACAGGTCGCGTGCGATGTACGGGTCCACCTCCGCGCGCACCTGGCCCGCGTCCTGGGCGGCGCGCAGGCGCTTCACGTACAGCTCCAGGGACGGCATGAGCAGCGTGGCGACGAACTCCTCGGCGAAGGCGGGGTTGCCCACGCCCTCGGCGGCGAGCGCGCGGGCCGGGGCCTCGTAGCGGGGGTCGTTGAGCTCGTCGACGGTGGCCCGCAGCACCGCCTTGAGATCGGCCTCCAGGTCACCGGTGTCGGGGATGCCGTCCCCGCCGGCCCCGTCTCCGTGGGCCGCGTCCCCGTCGGCCGCGCCCCCGGCCGCCTCCGCCGCCTGGGCGCTCAGGTCGACGAATGCCTCCATGAGGACCTCGGCCTTCGACGACCACCAGCGGTAGATCGTCTGCTTGCCGACGCCGGCGCGGGCCGCGATGCCCTCGATGGTCGTCTTCGGGTAGCCGACCTCGCCCACGAGGGCGAGGGCGGCGTCGTAGATCGCGCGGCGGGACTTCGCGCTGCGGCGGGTGGAGTCGGGAGCCATGCGCCGACGCTATCAGGCCGACAAGACGATACGTCTCGCCGGACGGAGGGCGGCGCCTGCTCCGGGGGCGGGGGCGGCGCCTACTCCGAGGGCGGGGGCGGAGGCCACGCGTCACCCCAGGACGCGTCCCGGGCCGCCCGGTACAGGGCCCCGTGCCGCTTGGTCACCGTCGAGCGGTCCAGCCGCTCCCCCGTCCCGCACAGGTCGAGGAGCACCTGCCCCTTGCGGATCTGCGGCCGCCGTACGACCCGCGACGCCACCGGCGCGACCGGGAACCGCGTCGCCGCGACGTAGCTGAACTTCTCGTCCTCGTACGCCAGTGAACCCCCCTTGACCTGCCGGTGCAGGGAGGAGCGGCTCACCCTCGCCGAGAAGTGGCACCAGTCCTCGCCGGGGACGAGGGGGCAGGCGGCGCTGTGCGGACAGGGCGCGGCGACGTGGAAGCCGGCGCCGATGAGCCGGTCGCGGGCGCCGATGACGCGGGCGTACCCGTCGGGCGTACCGGGTTCGACGATCACGACCGTCCGTGCGGCGGCAGCGGCGGCGTCCACGACCGCGGCACGGTCCGCCCCGGTCAGCTCGCCGAGCACGTACGACACGGTGACGAGATCGGTGCTGCCGAGGGTGAGTTCCGCCCCGAAACGGGAGCGCCGCCACTCGGTGGACTCCAGCAGCGGGTTGGCCGCGGCCAGTTCGCGGCCGAGGGCGAGCGCGGGGTCGGCCCAGTCGAGGACGGTCACCGGCCGCTTCCCGGGCCAGGTGGCGTTCACGGCCCAGGTCGCCGCGCCCGTGCCGCCGCCCACGTCGACGTGGCTGTCCGGCACCCACTGCGGCACGACGTCCGCGAAGGCGTCCAGCGCGGCCCGTACGGCCTCGAAGGTGGCGGGCATCCGGTAGGCGGCGTACGCGGCCACGTCCGCGCGGTCGCGCAGGATCGGCGCGTCGGTCGGGGTGGTCCCCCGGTAGGTGGCGATCAGCCGGTCGACGGCCTGCGCGGCCGCCTTCGGCGGCAGTCCGTCGAGCAGCCCCGCGAGGGCCGCGCGCAGGGTCTCGGCTGGGGAAACGGGGGAGGTCACGCGGGAAGTCTACGAGGGCGGCGGACCCGCGGTGCCGCGCGGCGGCCTCCGGGGGAAGCCTCTGCGACGGCCTCCGGGGGGAGGTCCCGCGGCGCGGCGCCCCCGTCCACCACCGCGCTCCGCCTCCTCACGCCCTCCGGACCGCGCGGACCGCCCGGGCCAGCCGGGTGGCCGCCGCCGCCCGCGGGACGCTGTCCGGGGGGCGGCGGCGCGGGTGGACCGTGTTCGCCAGCAGCACCAGGAACGTGTCCGTCGACGGGTCCAGCACCAGCGACGTACCCGTGAAGCCCGTGTGGCCCGCGGCCCCGCCGCCGGCGAGGGCGCCCATGAACCACGGCCGGTCCAGGGCGAAGCCGAGGCCGGGCGGGGAGAGGAGGAGCGCGACGTGGTCGGGGCCGAGGATGCGGGCGGTGCCGTACGAACCGCCCGCCAGCAGGGTGCGGCAGAAGACCGCCAGGTCGCCGGCCGTGGAGAAGAGGCCCGCGTGGCCGGCGACCCCGCCGAGCGCCCACGCGTTCTCGTCGTGGACCGTGCCCCGCAGCATCCCCCGGTCCGCCTTGGCCCAGGGCCGTCGCTGGTCCTCCGTGGCGGCCGCGTCCGGGCAGGGCCCGAAGCCGGTGGCGGTCATGCCGAGCGGCCGGGTGATGCCGTCCCGGACCAGGACGTCCAGCGGGCGCCGGGTGATCCGTTCGAGGACCTGCTGGAGGAGGAGCATGTTGAGGTCCGAGTAGCCGTACGCCCGGCCCGGCGCCGTCACCGGTTTCCCGGCCCGCAGGAGCGCGAACCGCGCCCGGTCGTCGGGGCAGTCGTACAGCGGGAGCTCGGGCGGCAGCCCGGAGGTGTGGGTGAGCAGGTGCCGCACGGTGATGCCGTGCTCGGCGGCGGTGAAGCCCGGCAGGTACGCCCCCACCCGCGCGTCGATGCCCAGCGTGCCGCGCTCCAGCTGCTGGACGGCCGCGACGCTCGTGAAGAGCTTCGTGAGGGACGCCAGGTCGAAGGGCGTGCGCGTCGTCGCCGGCACCCGTTCGCCGCGCGGCAGTTCCACCCCCGTGTCCGTCTCCTCGTCGTAGGCGCGGTAGCGCACCGCCCAGCCCGCCGCCTCCTCGACGGCGATCACGGGTCCGCGCCCGGCGACCAGGACGGCGCCCGCGGCCCAGGGCTGGTCCCCGTCGGTGAGCCGGCGGAACTCCCGTACGAGGCAGTCGAGTTCCCCGGGATCGAGTCCGGCACGCTCCGGCGTGCCGGGGCGCAGTCTCGGTGCGCTCAGCTCCCCGCTCCCTTCGCCTCCGTCAACGCGTCCGTCAACACGTCCGCCTGATTCCGCCAGGGACGGCACAGTGCCGTGAAGCAGCCGGCGGCCACCAGTGAACACACGAGCTGGACGACGGCCATCGGGACGGCGGTGTGCTCCCCCGCGACACCCACCAGGGGGGTGGCGATCGCGCCGACGAGGAAGGAGGAGGTGCCGAGCAGGGCGGAGGCGGACCCCGCGGAGTGCCGGGTGCGCATGAGGGCGAGCGCGTTGGTGTTGGGCATGCACAGGCTCATCGCCGACATGAGGACGAACAGCCCGACGGCGATCGGCACCAGGCCCACCTCGCCGAACGCCCCCGCGGACATCAGGAGCAGCGCGGCCGACGCGAGGGTGATGACCGCGAGGCCGACCGCGAGCACCTTGTCCAGGCTGACCCGGCCGACGAGGACCTTGCCGTTGATCTGGCCGACGATCACCAGGCCGACGGAGTTGACGCCGAAGAGGATGCTGTACGTCTGCGGGGAGGCGCCGTAGATCTCCTGGATCACGAACGGCGAGGCGGAGATGTACGCGAAGAGCGCCGCGAACGCGAAGCCGCCCGCCAGCATGTAGCCGGTGAAGACGCGGTCGGCGAGCAGTCCGCGCATGGTGCGCAGGGCTTCGAGGGTGCCGCCGTCGTGCCGCCGCGCGGGCGGGAGCGTCTCGGGCAGGAACCGCCAGACGACGGCGGTCAGCACGATCCCGATGACGGTCAGGACGTGGAAGACGCCCCGCCAGTCGGTGATCCGCAGCACCTGCCCGCCGATGAGCGGAGCGACGATCGGCGCGACCCCGGAGATCAGCATGAGCGTGGAGAAGAACCGCGCCATGGCCACGCCGTCGTACAGGTCGCGGACGACGGCCCGTGCGATGACGATCCCGGCGGCGCCCGCGAGCCCCTGGAGCAGCCGGAAGGCGACGAGGAGCTCGATCGTGGGCGCGACGGCGCAGACCGCGGTGGCGAGGATGTAGACGAGCAGCCCGGCGATCAGCGGCCGGCGGCGGCCCCACCTGTCGCTCATCGGCCCGACGACCAGCTGCCCGAGCGCCATGCCGGCGAGGCACGCGGTCAGCGTCAGCTGCACGGTGGCCGCGGACGCGTGCAGCGCGTCGGTGACCTCCGGGAGCGCCGGGAGGTACATGTCCATGGACAGCGGCGGTACGGCGGTCAGCCCGCCCAGGATGAGCGTGACCAGGAGGCCGACGGAGCGGCGGGTCCCCGCGGGTGGCACCGGTGGTACCTGAGACAGCGGTACCTGCGATACCGGTGACACCGGTGGTATCGGCGCCGCCGCGGCGGCGATCGCGCCGTCCTGTTGCCGCACGGTGCGGCCACGCTCGGGCATGTGCCCCTCCCTGTTCCTGGAATCCGCCACCTATGCTCTCAGCTCGTACAGGTGATCCCGTACAGGCGGTCGAAGGCACGGAACACGGAACGAGGGATTCGGGATGGCTGAGGAACGTGTGCGGTGGGGCGTGCTGGCGACCGGTGGGATCGCTGCGGCGTTCACCGCGGATCTGATCGATCTGCCGGACGCCGAGGTGGTGGCGGTGGCGTCGCGCACCGCGGAGTCGGCGAAGGGGTTCGCGGAGCGGTTCGGGATTCCGCGGGCGTACGGCGACTGGGAGTCCCTCGCGGCGGACGAGGACGTGGACGTCGTGTACGTGGCGACTCCGCACTCGGCGCACCGGGCGGCGGCCGGGCTCTGCCTGGAGGCGGGGCGCAACGTGCTGTGCGAGAAGGCGTTCACGCTGAACGCGCGCGAGGCCGGGGAACTGGTCGGCCTCGCGAGGGAGCGCGGGAGCTTCCTGATGGAGGCCATGTGGATGTACTGCAACCCGCTGACCCGGCAGCTCAAGGAACTGGTCGAGGACGGGGCGATCGGCGAGGTCCGCACGGTCCAGGCCGACTTCGGCCTCTCCGGGCCGTTCCCTCCCACCCACCGGCTGCGCGATCCGGCGCAGGGCGGCGGGGCGCTCCTCGACCTGGGCGTCTACCCGGTGTCGTTCGCCCAGCTGCTGCTCGGTGAGCCCGCCGGCGTGACGGCGACGGCGGTGCTCTCCGAGGAGGGCGTCGACCTCCAGACGGGCATGCTGCTCTCCTACGGGGGCGGCGCCCTCGCCTCGCTGCACTGCTCGCTGGTGGGCGGCACGCCGACCGGCGCCTCGGTCACCGGCTCCGAGGGCCGCATCGACATCCCGCACGGCTTCTTCCACTCGGACAGCTTCGTCCTGCACCGCGACGGCCGCGATCCGCAGGAGTACACCACCAGCCCGGAGGACGGCACCCGGGCGGGCCTGCGGCACGAGGCCGTCGAGGTGATGCGCTGCCTCCGGGCCGGCGAGACGGAGTCCCCCCTGGTCCCCCTGGACGGCACGCTGGCGGTCATGCGCACGCTCGACGCGGTACGGGCCCAGGTGGGCGTCGCCTACCCCCAGGAAACTGCCTGACCCCACAGGCCCGGGTGGTCCCCAGGGGTCTTTCGGGGGCGCGGGGAACTGCGCGACCGGCCACGACGGCGCCGCACCCGACGACGCCCCCGCGCCCCCACGTCACCACCCGGGCGGAGCCCCGCACCGCAGCCCGGGCGGAGCCCTACGCCGGCTTCAGCCCCTGATCCCCCACCTCCGTCACGAACGACGCCGCGGTCGTGATCGCGGCCCCGGGCGTGGTCACGGCGGTCACCGTCTTGTAGTCCGCCCGCGCCGCCTCCCGCCCGAGCCGCACCGTCGTGTAGCCGCGCCGCCCGTCGTAGAACTTCAGATGCGGGTTGGCCCGCATGTACGTGTCCCAGTTCGCGGGCCGCTCCACCCCGTCCCGCCCGCTGGTGATGGACGTCGTCACGATCTCCGTACCGAGCGTCCGGGACCCGGGGTCGTCGAAGTCGTCCTTGATGTCGAAGGCGTACGCGACGTGGACGTCCCCGGTGAGCACCATCAGGTTGTCGACACCGGCCGACTTCGCCCCGGCCAGCACCCTCCCCCGCGAGGCCCGGTAGCCGTCCCACGCGTCCATCGACACCCTGGAGGCCGCGGCCAGGTCGAACTTCCGCTGGGAGAAGATGACCTGCTGCGGGACGACGTTCCACAGCGCCCGCGACGCACGCCAGCCGTCGATCAGCCACCGCTCCTGCCGCGCCCCGGTGATGGTGCGCGCCGGGTCGTCCGTCTCGGGGCCCGGGATGTCCGCCCCGTCGCCGTACGCCTGGTCCGAGCGGTACTGCCGGGTGTCGAGGATGTCGAACTGCGCGAGCCGGCCCCAGTGCAGCCGGCGGTACAGCCGCATCTCGTCGTCCTCGGGCCGCTGCGGGCGGCGCAGCGGCAGGTTCTCCCAGTACGCCCGGTACCCGGCGGCGCGCCGCAGCAGGAACTCCTCCGGCGGTACGTCGTTCTCGGGGATGCCGGCCGCGTAGTTGTTCTCCACCTCGTGGTCGTCCCAGGTGACCACGAAGGGGTGCGCGGCGTGCACGGCCCGCAGGTCGGGGTCGGTCTTGTAGAGGGCGTACCGCAGGCGGTAGTCCTCCAGCGTGACGGTCTCCCGGTTGAAGAGGTCGGGCAGCACGCGGTCGGTGTAGTTGCGGGCACCGCCCGCGGAGTTGACCGCGTACTCGTAGAGGTAGTCGCCGACGTGGAAGACCACGTCGACGTCGTCCTCGGCGAGATGGCCGTACGCCGTGAAGTACCCCTCGTGGTACGCCTGGCAGGACACCGCGGCCAGCTTCAGCTCGTCGACGCGCGCGCGGGACGACGGCGCGGTGCGCGTACGGCCGGTCTCGCTGACCCAGCTCCCGGCCCGGAAGCGGTAGTAGAAGACCCGGTCGGGGTCGAGGTGCCCGACCTCGACGTGCACGGAGTGGTGGAACTCGGGGTGGGCGATGGCCGCCCCCCGTCTGACGACGTGCCGGAACCGCTCGTCGCGGGCCAGCTCCCACCGTACGACGACGCGTTCCGGCGGCAGTCCGGAGTCGGCCTGGTACGGGGCGGGGGCGAGCCGGGTCCACAGCAGCACGGAGGTGGCCTGCGGGTCGCCGGAGGCGACACCGAGGGTGAAGGGGTCGTCGGTGATCCTCGCCGCGTCGAGCTCGGCGGCGCCCGCCGCACCCGCGGTCGGCAGGTTGGTGGCGAACGCGAGCGCGGCGGCCGCGGCGGTGACGGTGAAGAGGCGGCGGCGTCCGAGGCGACGGGCGGCGGCCCGGAGTTCGGGGGCGTGCTGCGACGGTTGCTGGTGGCCTGCGGGTGTCATCTGGCCCTCCCCTGACAGTTGTTGTGCAAGGCATTGGAGTGGCCAGGGTCGACGGTGGGATGTCGGGTGCACAACAGTCGGATGTCGGACGGATGAGTTCCATATGGCGGGATGGCGGACCGTCGACCCCCCTCCCGTACGCTGCGGGGCCATGGACACCGAGCGGACGAGGGTCGCGGTCGTGACAGGAGCGGGTTCGGGGATCGGCCGTGCCGTGGCCGTGGAACTGGTGCGCACCGGCTGGTCGGTGGCGCTCGCCGGGCGCCGCGCGGAGCGGCTGGAGGAGACGGCGGCGCTCGCGCGGGCGTCCCTCACCGGGGAGCCCCCGGGGAGGGACGGGGAGCCGGACGTGGAGGACGGCACGTCGTTGTGCGTGCGTACCGACGTCGCGCGGCCCGCGGACGTGGCCGCGCTCTTCGCCGCCGTGCGGGACCGCTTCGGCCGGCTGGACCTGCTCTTCAACAACGCCGGCACGTTCGGCCCCGGAGGCGTGCCGTTCGAGGAACTGCCGTACGACGCCTGGCGGCACGTGGTCGGCACGAACCTCCACGGCACGTTCCTGTGCGCCCAGGCCGCCTACCGGCAGATGAAGGAGCAGGACCCGCAGGGCGGGCGGATCATCAACAATGGCTCGATCTCGGCGCACACGCCCCGGCCGCACTCGGCGGCGTACACGGCCACCAAGCACGCGCTGACCGGCCTCACGAAGTCGCTGTCGCTGGACGGGCGCCCGTACCGGATCGCCTGCGGGCAGATCGACGTGGGGAACGCGGCGACGGACATGACCGAGCGGATGGCGACGGGAGCACTCCAGGCGAACGGGGAGACGGCGCCCGAGCCCGTGATGGACGTCGCGGACGTGGCGCGGACCGTGCGGCACATGGCGGAGTTGCCGCTGGAGGCGAACGTGCAGTTCGCGACGGTGCTCGCCAGCGGGATGCCGTACGTGGGGCGGGGGTAGTCCGGCCCGCGCCGGGGCAGGGCCGCGGCTTCAGGATCTACACAAGAGGAAGAGGTCGATCCGGTTCATTACCGGTGCAGGTCGGCCTATGCTCGACTCTCCTCCACCAGGACTTCACACGGGGAACACCGGCCTGCCGTGCCACCCCGGGGGACTTCTGCGCCACATCCAGGGGGAGGCGGCGGCCGTTCCCGGCGCACGGGCGGGGGGACCTCGCGGAGACCGCGGGACGACGGCCCGGTGCGTGGAACGGCCGCCGCCCGAACAGTCCGCCCCCTCTCGTCCGACTCGCTCCTCTCACCCGAACCCACTCCTCACTCACTCACTCCTCTCACCCGAACGGCGGCGCGAGCCAGGGCTCCGGCGGCCGTTCGGTGCGACGGTGGGCAGGCCCGTACGCGCCAGAAGGGACCGTACGGGCAGGAACCGCACAGGTGCGGACACACGAGGAGTGACGGGAACCGTGACCTCTTTCGACCGACGTGATCTGGGACTGCTGCTGCTCCGCCTCGGCACGGGCGGGGTGCTGGCGGCGCACGGGGCGCAGAAGCTCTTCGGCTGGTTCGGCGGCGGCGGGCTCTCCGGGACCGGCGAGTTCATGGAGTCCGTGGGGTACGCGCCCGGCCGGGCGAGCGCGGCCGCGGCGGGTCTGGCGGAGACGGGCGGCGGCACGCTCCTCGCGCTGGGCCTCGCCACCCCGGCGGCCGGAGCGGCCGCGGCCGGAGCGATGGCGGGAGCCTCCGCGGTCCACGCGCCGAACGGCTTCTTCGCCCAGAGCGGCGGCTACGAGCACGCGGCTTTCCTGGGCCTCACGGCGGCGGGTCTGGCCGTCGCGGGCCCCGGTCGGCTCTCCCTCGACCACGCCCTTGGCCACACGGCCGACCGGGGCTGGATGGTGCCGGTCGCCCTCGCCGGAACGGCCGCGGCGACCCTGGCGGTGCTGTGCGCGCGGTACGCACGGGTACGGCGCCCGCAGGAGGACGCGCAGGGAGGTGCGCGGGGGGACGCGTCGGAGGGCACGCAGGAGGAGTTCGCCGACGAGGTGGGCCCGGCCTACGACGCGTAGGCCACGGCAGTCCGGACGCCCTGGGCGACGACGATCCCGACGGCCGGCCGGCCCGCTCCGGCGACCGTGCCGGGTGACGGTCGCCGGGGCGCCTTCGTGACGCGGGCGCGGTCGCTCAGCCGGTCCCGCCGCGGAAGAGCCGCAGGGGCACCGCGGCGGCCAGGGTCCGGTAGCCCTCCGGGGTGAGGTGCAGCCCGTCCCCGCCGTGCAGCGTCGCCCGCAGACGCCGCGGGTCCGCCGGATCGCGGACGGCCCGGTCGAAGTCGATGACCCCGTCGAACCGCGCACTCGCACCCGTGCCGCCGGTGCCGTTCGCCCCGCCGGCGCCGCCCGTACCGCCCCCGCGGATCCAGGAGTTGACCTCCTGCCGGGACGCCTCGCGGTGCCCGGCCGGATCGTCGTACATCGTGTTGCCGCCGAACGGGGTCAGCGTGGCCCCGTACACCCGGATGCCCTGCGCGTGCGCCCGGACGACGATCTGCCGGTACGCGGCGATCAGTTCGGCCGTGACGCTCCGCTGGGCGGCGGGAGTGGCGGCGGCGGTCCCGATGTCGTTGACCCCCTCGAAGACGACGAGCCAGGAGACGCCGCTGCGCGACAGGACGTCCCGGTCGAGACGGGCGAGGACGTTGGGGCCCAGCCCGTCGTCGAGCACCCGGTTGCCGCCCGCGGCCTGGTTGAGGACGGCGACCCGGCCGGTCGCGGGGTGCCGGTGCAGCCGGTCCAGGAGGCGGTCCGGCCAGCGGTCGTTCCCGTTGGTGGTGGAGCCGCGGCCGTCGGTCAGCGAGTCGCCCAGGACGGCGACCGCCGCCGTGCCGGGAGCGGAGAGCACCTCGACGTCGCTGAGCAGGTACCAGTGGTCGACGGGGGTCGCCCGCGGAAGGTCGGCGTCCCGGGTGTGGTCGGCCTTCTGGAGGTAGGAGGTGGTGCGCGATCCGGGGTGCGAGGTGAGCGCGCCGGAGGGCTGGCCCTCGGCGAGGTAGGCGGTCACCGTCAGGTTGGAGCCCGGCCGCAGGCGGAAGTCCACCGGGTCGGAGACGACCTGGGCTCCGACGGGGACGGTGGCCGACGCGCGTCCGGCGAAGGTCACGGACCGCAGGGAGCCGGGTTCGACCGCGGCGACACCGGCCCGCCCGCCGAGCGGGAGGGCCACGGTCACCGCGGTCAGGGGCAGTGGGGTGTCGCCGAAGGCGTTGGAGAACCGCAGCCGCATGCGCCCGCCACCGGTCGAGACGCGCACGGTCTGCCGCAGGGTGGTGTCGGCCAGGACGGCGCCCTCCTCCGTGAACGGCGCGGGCGGCATGTTGCCCGGTTCGGTGAGCTGCGGCATCGCGGTCCAGGTGTTGACCCAGCGCGGCGCGGACGGCCCGGCCGGCCCGGCCGGAACTGCGGCGCCCTCCGCCACCGGCCGGGGCCTTTCCCCCACCGGCCGGGGCCCCTCGGCCAGGGCCACCACGGCGGAAACGGTCACGACGAGGGACAGGACGAGGACGACCGGGGTGACGAGACGGGTGAGGAAACGGGTGCCGGGACGGGAGCCGGAACGAGGGCCGGAGCGGGCATCGGGATTCGGACGGCTTCCCATCAGCCGACGCCGCAGACGGTGCCGTTGAGGGAGAAGCCGGTCGGTGCCGAGCTGTTCCCGGTGTGGCCTGCCTGGTAGCCGATGCTGACGCTCGCGTTCGCCGCGATCGTGCCGTTGTACGCGGCGTTGGTGGCCGTCACCGTGCCGCTCGCCGGGGCGTACGCGGCGCCCCAGCCGTTGGTGATGCTCTGCCCGGACGGCAGGGTGAAGCCCAGCTTCCAGCCCTCGATGCGGGTGGTGCCGGTGTTGGTGATCGTCACGGAGCCGGTCAGCCCCGTGCTCCAGGCGCTGGTGGTGGCGGTCACCTTGCAGGAGCCCGGCTGGGGCTCGGGTGCGGGGCCGGAACCGCCCAGACCGAAGAAGGTCAGGGCCCGGGCCGCCATGCCGTTGGCGTACAGGTTGTGACCCACCCCCTGGAGGCTGATCGCCTCGACGGGGGCCCGGTCACCGGTGGCGCCGTAACGGGTGCGGGTCCAGCCGGACTGGGGCGTGTCCGTGGCGGCCGGGGTCCGGCCGACCCCCAGCACGTCGGTCCACTGGTCGATCTGCTCCCCGAAGTTGGGGTAGCGCAGCACGTCGTCCTCGGTGCCGTGCCACACCTGCATACGGGGCCGGGGACCGGTGTAGCCGGGGTAGGCGTTGCGCACCAGGGCGCCCCACTCCTGCGGGGTGCGGAGCACGGTTCCGCCGCTGCACGCGCTGTTCCACTCGGAACCGTCGGTGGTGGCGAAGCAGCCGAACGGCACGCCGGCGAACGCGGCGCCCGCCGCGAACACGTCCGGGTAGTCGCCCAGCAGGACGTTCGTCATCATCGCGCCCGAGGAGATGCCCGTGGCGAAGACCCGGCCGGTGTCGGCGGAGTACGTGCGGATCACCCAGTCGACCATCGACTTGATGCCGACCGGGTCGCTGCCGCCGCCCCGGGTCAGCGCCTGGGGCGAGGAGACGTCGAAGCACTTGCTGGCGCGGGTGACGGACGGGTAGACGACGATGAACCCGTAGCGGTCGGCGAGCGAGGCGTACTCGGTACCGGAGTACATCGCGGGCCCGGAGCCCGTGCAGTAGTGGACGGCCACCACGACGGCGGGGTTCGCGGTGACGCTGTCCGGTACGTAGAGGTACATCTGGAGGTTGCTGGGGTTGCTGCCGAAGCCGGTGACCTCGGTGAGCGCCGCCCGGGGAACCTCCGCCCGGAGACTCGCGGTCCCGGGAACCTCTCCGGCCGCCTCGCGGGCGACGGCTCCGGGTGCCCCGAGGAGGAGCGCCGCGAGCAGGGACACGAGCACTCCGAGGAGCACTGCGAGCCCCGTACGCGTACCTGACCGTCTCGTGCACGAGGGCCTCGTCATGGTGTTGCTGCCGGTGGCGGACATGTCCGTCCCTTCGGATCACGGCTGTGGGGGTGGCGCGGTGCGGCAGCGCCGCGCGGCGGGGCCGGCCGCACGGTGCTGCATGGCATGCCCATGACTTTCGTGGAAGCGCTCCCACGAGGTGGAGACGGAAACCGGCCAGTGCGGCGGAGGGCCGGTACGGCGGATGAGGGGGTTCGGGTCCGGACCCCTTGCACGGCCGACGTCGGGCACCATAAGTTACCCACAGGTAACCTAACGAAGGAGTCACCATGCCGACACTCGACCGCCAGGACGACGTCTTCGTCCTCGACCTCGGGGACGACGAGAACCGCTTCCACCCGGACTGGCTCGCCTCGGCGAACGCCGCGCTGGACGAGGTCGAGAAGGCGCAGGGACCACGCGCCCTGGTGACCACCGCCACCGGCAAGTTCTACTCCAACGGCCTGGACCTGGACTGGCTGTTCGGCCACGCCGACCAGTACGAGGACTACGCCGCCGAAGTCCACGCGCTGTTCGCGCGGACGCTCTCCCTGCCCATGGTCACCGTGGCCGCGCTGCAGGGCCACACCTTCGCGGCCGGGGCGATGTTCTCCCTGGCCCACGACTTCAGGGTGATGCGTGCCGACCGCGGTTACTGGTGCCTACCCGAGGCCGACATCGACATCCCCTTCACCCCGGGCATGTCCGCGCTGATCCAGTCCCGGCTGACCCCGCGCACGGCGCACGAGGCGATGGTCACGGCCCGCCGCTACGGGGGCGAGGACGCCCTGGCCGCCGGGCTCGTCGACCACGCGGTGGCCGAGGACGCCGTACGCACGACGGCGCTCGAACTGGCCAAGGCGCAGGCCGGCAAGGCCGGACCGACGCTCGGCACGATCAAGTCCCGCATGTACGGGCCGGTCCTGGAGACCCTGGCCGCCAGGGAGAAACCCCTCGGCTGACCGCGCGTCCGCCGGCCCCCCTCCGCGCCCCCTCCACACCTCCCTCCGCGCTCCCTTCGCACCCTCTTCGCTCCGCAAGAACTTCGAAACATTCGAAGATTGACCCTCCTCTCTTGATCTCCTCCGAACGAACATCACCAAGACTCCCCCGCCGGACCTCACAAAGACGCATCTGACCAGCCACTAAGCCATCACCGAACGTCCCACCCTCCACGAATGTTTCGTAATCATGGGCGAAACTATTGACGCTTGACGGGGCCAGGTCAAAACTGTTCGACCACACCCCGCCCGCGGAAGACGGAGGAGACCCGCACATGAACCTCACACCCGCACAGCCGAGCCGCCGGCAGGCATGCGCCCTGCTGCTGGGCGCCGGGGCCGCCCTGGCCCTGCCCGGCACGGCCCGTGCCGACACGGTCATCACCACGAACCAGACCGGCACCAACAACGGCTACTACTACTCGTTCTGGACCGACGCGCAGGGCACGGTCTCCATGAACCTGGCCTCCGGCGGCAGCTACGGCACCACCTGGAGGAACACCGGGAACTTCGTCGCGGGCAAGGGCTGGAGCAACGGCAGCCGCAGGACCGTGCGCTACTCGGGCTCCTTCAACCCGTCCGGCAACGCCTACCTGTGCCTCTACGGGTGGACGTCCAACCCGCTGGTCGAGTACTACGTCGTCGACAGCTGGGGCAGCTGGCGGCCCACCGGAACGTACAAGGGCAACGTCACCAGCGACGGCGGCACGTACGACCTCTACCAGACGACGCGGTACAACGCCCCGTCCGTCGAGGGCACGAGGACCTTCAACCAGTACTGGAGCGTCCGGCAGTCGAAGAGGACCGGCGGCACCATCACCACCGGCAACCACTTCGACGCCTGGACGCGCGCGGGGATGCCCCTCGGCGACTTCAGGTACTACATGATCCTCGCGACCGAGGGCTACCAGAGCAGCGGCAACTCCAACATCACGGTGTCGGGATGACCGACATCACCCGGACACGCCACCTGTCGCGCCGCGTGACGACGGCGCTCGCCGTCGTCGCGCTGGCCACCGCGGGCACGCTCACCGCCAACGCGGCTCCGGCACGGGCGGCCGCCTGCAACGGATACGTCGGCCTCACCTTCGACGACGGCCCCTCCGGCAGCACACCGGCCCTGCTCGACGCGCTGACCCGGAACGGACTGCGGGCCACGATGTTCAACCAGGGCCAGTACGCCGCCGCCAACCCGTCCCAGGTGCGGGCACAGGTCAACGCCGGTATGTGGGTCGGCAACCACAGCTACACGCACCCGCATCTGACCCAGCTCGGCCAGGCGCAGATCGACTCGGAGATCTCCCGGACCCAGCAGGCGATCGCGGCGGCGGGCGGCGGTACACCACAGCTGTTCCGGCCGCCGTACGGCGAGACCAACTCGACGGTGCGGGCCGTCGCGGCCAGGTACGGTCTGACCGAGATCATCTGGGACGTGGACTCCCAGGACTGGAACAACGCGAGCACGGACGCCGTCGTGCAGGCCGCCGGGCGGCTCAACAACGGCCAGACCATCCTCATGCACGACTGGTCCGCCAACTCCCGCGCGGCGATCCCACGCATAGCCCAGAACCTGTCCGCGCGGGGCCTGTGCGCCGGAAGGATCTCCCCGCAGACGGGGCGCGCGGTGGCCCCCTGATACAGGGTCCTGCGCCCCGGACGGACTCACGTCCGTCCGGGGCGCACCCCGTGTCCGGCCCTCCGGGCCGGCGGTCTACGCCGGGCCCGGGCGGGCGGGCAGGCGGGCGGGGGTGGTGGCCTCGACGAGGTCGCGGATCGCGGTCACGCCGCGGGTGACGCGGTCCTCGGACTCGCTGCCCACCGAGACCCGGATGTAGCGGTCGCACGAGTCCCCGTACCCGATACCGGGCACCACGCTGATCGCGTTCTCCTTCAGCAGCCGGCCGGCGAACCCGGTGGAGTCGAGGGTGGAATCTCCCAGGGAGGCGAAGAGGTAGAACGTCGACGTGCCGGGGAGGGTGTCGATGCCGTTGTCCGCGAACCAGGCCCCGACGCGGTTGCGCAGTGCGACGGTGCGCCGGATCTGCGGTCTGGTGATGTCCAGCAGGTCGTCGAAGTGTTCGGCGAGATAGGCGGCCAGAAGGGTCGGCGCACAGGTGACCAGGTGCTGGTTGATCTTCAGGACCTCGTCGGTGAGCCGCTGGTCGGCGATGAGGTAGCCGATCCGCCAGCCCGAGACGCCGTAGTTCTTCGACATCGAGTTGACCGTGACCGTGTGCTCCTTGTCCGGGTCGAGCGCCCCGGCCGCGAGGAACCCGGTGCCCGGCGGCATGAACTCGTTGTACGCCTCGTCGACGATCAGCAGGAGTCCGTGCCGGTCGGCCAGTTCGTGCAGGTGCTCCAGCTCGGCCCGGGTGTAGACGTGCCCGCTCGGGTTGTTGGGGTTGTTGATGATGACGGCACGGGTGCGCGCGGTGACGAACCGCTCGAAGTCGAGGACCGGCACGTCGTGGGGGACCATCACCGGCTCGCCGCGGCACATACGGATCTGCGCCGGGTAGCTCAGCCAGTACGGCTCCGGCACGATCACCTGGTCGCCGGGGTCGAGGACGGCCATGAGCGTCATGTAGATGGCGGCCTTCGATCCGGCGGTGACGATCATCTCGGTGTCCGGGTCCACCGGGAGCGCGAACTTGGTCTCGTAGTACTTGGCCAGCAGCCGCCGCAGCTCCGGCACTCCCCGGGAGTGCGAGTAGTGGTGCAGGGCTGGCGTCGTGAGCCCGCCGAACTCCGGCAGCGGCAGGTCGAAGAACGCCTCGCCGAGGGAGAGGGTGATGATGTCCTGCCCGGTGGCCTTCATGTCGTAGACGAGGTTGTTGTACTGGACCGACAGGGCCTGGCCGATGTCCTCCATCAGCAGGGAGGTGCGCGGCCGTTCCCCCCTCACAGGGTCCTCGTCTGACCGCTGCCCCACACCACGTTCTTCACGGTGGTGAGCGCGTCCAGGCCCATGGGCCCCCGTACGTGCAGCTTCTGGGTGGAGACGCCGATCTCGACGCCGTAACCGAACTCCCCGCCGTCGGAGTAGCGGGTGGAGGTGTTGACGAAGACGCTGCCGGAGTCGACCTCCCGGGTGAAGCGCCGCGCCACGTCGATGTCCTTGGCCACGATGCCCTCCGCGTTGGACGTGCCCCACCGGCGGATGTGCGCGATGGCGCCGCCGGCATCGGGAACGACCTTGACCGCGAGCACGAGCCGCAGGTACTCGGTGCCCCAGTCCTCCTCGGTCGCGGCGACCGCCTTCGGCCAGACCCGGCGCACGGTCTCGTCGCCGCGGATCTCCACGCCCGCCTCGGTCAGCAGCTCAAGGGCGCCGGGCAGCCAGGACTCCGCCAGATCCGCGTGGACCAGCAGGGTCTCCATCGCGTTGCACACGCTGGGCCGGGAGGTCTTCGCGTTGACCGTCACCGCGGTCGCGATGTCCAGGTCGGCGGTGGCGTCGATGTAGGTGTGGCAGTTGCCGGCGCCGTCGATCACCGTGGGTACGGTGGCGTTCCGCTCGACGGAGGCGATCAGCTCCGGGCCGCCCCGCGGGACCAGCAGATCGACGTACCCCTTGGCCCGCATGAGTTCCATGGCGGCTTCACGGGACGGGTCGGATATCAGCTGGACGGCCGCGGCGGGCACCTCGTCGTGCTCGGCGACGGCCTCCGCCAGGGCCGCCATGATCGCGGCGTTGGTGGCCGTGGCCATGGACGAGCCGCGCAGCACCGCGCAGTTGCCGGTCTTCAGGCAGAGCGCCGCGACCTCCGCCGTGACGTTGGGCCGCGCCTCGTAGATCACGGCGATGACGCCCAGCGGCTCCCGCACCTGCTCGACCAGCAGCCCGTTGGGGCGGGTCCAGCCCTTGACGACCTCACCGACCGGGTCCGCGAGCGAGGCCACCTTGTGGATGGCCTTCACCAGACCGGCCATTCGGCTCTCGGTGAGGGTCAGACGGTCCACGAGGGTGGGGGTGACGCCGGCCGCGCGGGCGGCCCCGACGTCCTGCTCGTTCGCCTTGGCGATCGCGTCCCGGTGGCGCTCGACGGCGGCCGCCATGTCCAGCAGGACCTGGTCCTTCCGGGCCGTGGTCAACTGCTTGACGGAGGCGGACGCCTCCGCGGCAGCGCGGCAGATCTCGGTTACCGACACAGTTACCGACACAACTGGCCTCCAGAAATCCGTACGTAGTCACAGTCGTTGAGGAATGCCGAGGCGGACCGGGCGGCGGACCCGGCCTCCGCCGAGCCGATCAGGACGCTGCCGCGGGCGATCACCCGGGAGTCCGGGCCGGCGACGTCCACGACGTCGCCGCTGCCGAACGACCCCTTGACCGCCTCGATGTTCCCGCCGAGCAGGGCCCGGCCCGATTCGATGGCCCGCTGCCCTGCGGCGTCGCAGACCACGGACCCGCTCGGGGGGTTGCGGAACGCGCGCCACAGGCGTCCGAGGCCAGGTGCGACGGAGCGGGACGTGCGCGGTGGGAAGACGGTCCCCGCCACCTCGTCGCCCCGGAAGGCCGCGGCCAGGGCCGCGGGGTCCGTCGCATCGGCCACCACGGTGCGGACCCCGGCGTGCGTGGCGATCCAGCAGGCGCTCAGTTTCACGAGCATGCCGCCGGTGCCGCCGTCCCCGGTGGAACCGCCGGCCACCGCCTCGACCTCGGAGATCGGTCCCGTCACCTCGGTGATGCGCACGGCGTCCCGACCGAGCAGCGGGTTGCCGTCGTAGAGGCCGGCCACGTTGGTGAGCAGCAGCAGCAGCCGCGCCCCGACGTACCCGCTGAGCAGAGCCGCCAGTACGTCGTTGTTGCGCACGCCCAGCGCGTCGTTCTCGTTGACCACGGGCACCGCGCCGAGCGTCCGCATCAGGTCGAGCGTTCGACGGACGCCACCACCGCGTTCCGGCGCGACGAGATCGTGCGGGGTCAGCAGGATCTGCCCGGTCTCCAGGCCGTACGCGGCGAACCGGGCCTGGAGCGCGGCGTACAGCACTCCCTGGCCGAGCGCCGCCGCGGTCTGTGCGGCCTCCGCCGTGTCCTGTGCCAGAGCGCTGTGCTTCGTCCGGCCCAGTGCGATGGCCCCCGAGGTGACGAGCACCGGTGCCAGACCGGCCTCGATCCCCTTCGACACCGTCGCGCAGAGGGCGTCGAGCTTGACGGGGTCCACCTTCCCCCGAGTGATCAGGGACGAAGTTCCGACCTTGATGACGACCCGGTTGCCGGTGCCGTCGCTGATGTCATCCCGCATGGTCTCCTCGCCTGCACCTCGGCGGTGGCCGTTTCCAAGGGGAGATGGTTGCCCGGGGTGGTGTTCTCCCGATGTGCTGCCGATTCACCACCGGTTGTCGGCTTCGCAACTCGCTGTGCCGGGACGGGTACTGGCGCATAATCGATCAGGCCCGCCGTACCGGTGCACATACTCGTCGCATGCTCAGAACTGTTCAGGACCCGTCTGCCCAGGACGTGTCCGATGTCGCGCTGCGCGTCCCGGCCACGGGGTGGACGTGGGGAGGGGAGCTCTCATGACAGGGCCCACGGTCTCCCGCTCCACGTCGCCGGGCAGGTCCCCGCAGGTACCCCCGCCCCCGGACGACACCAGCACGCGCAACACATGGGTGCTGGTGTCGTTCACCGCCGTGACCAACCTGACCGACGGCATCACCAAGGTGGCGCTCCCTCTCGTCGCCACCTCGCTGACCGACTCACCCGCCCTGGTCTCGGGCGTGCTGCTCACCCTGACCCTGCCGTGGCTGCTGGTCGCGCTGCACGTGGGCGTACTGGTCGACCGGTCCGATCGCCGCAGGCTCCTGTGGCTGGCCAACACCATGCGCATGACCGCGGCGCTCGGTCTCTTCGCCGCCGTGGCGACCGACGTGATCGACCTCCCCCTGCTCTACGGGGGCGGGCTGGTCCTCGGTGTCGCCGAGGTGATAGCCCTGACGTCCGCCGCGGCGCTGGTGCCGACCGCCGTGTCACCGGCCGGCCGCGAGCGCGCCAACACCTGGGTGACGGCGGCGGAGACACTGTGCAACGAGTTCGCCGGGCCGTTCGTCGGCGGCATCCTCGTCGCCGCGAGCGCCTCCCTCGCGCTCGGCGCGACCATCGGCGGATACGCGTTGGCCATCCTCATCCTGCCGTTCCTGGTGGGGCGGTTCCGGGTTCCACGGCAGTCCGGGCAGGGGACGCCGACCGTCCACCAGCAGATAGGCGAGGGCCTGCGGTTCCTGTGGAACCAGCGGCTGCTGCGGATGCTCTCGCTGTCGGTCACCGGACTCGTCACCTGCTGGGCCGCCTGGTTCGCCCTCATGCCGCTGGTGGCGACGGAGGAGCTGGGCCTGGGGGCGGACCGTTACGGCATGCTCGTGGGGGCGCTGGGCGTCGGCGGTGTCGTGGGCACGATGAGCGTCGGCCTCGCCAACCGGCTCCTCGGCCGGCGGTGGGTCATGTTCGGGAACGTCTTCTTCTCCGCTTCCATGGTCGCCGTCCCGGCGGTGACCAGCAACGTCTGGGCGATCGGGGCGGCGGCGTTCCTCGGTGGCATGGGGGGCACGCTGTGGGCGGTCAACTCCCGCAGCATCAGCCAGGCCCTGGTGGGTGCCGAGTTGATGGGCCGCTACAGCGCCGCCGCCCGGCTCTTCTCCTGGGGCTCCATCCCCGTCGGTGCCGCGGTGTCGGGAGCGCTCGCCCAGTGGCTGGGGTACCGGGTGACGTTCGGTCTCTTCGCCCTGGCCGCGGCAGTGGTCATCGTGCCCTTCCTCCGGGTCTTCACCCCGAAGGTGCTCACCGAGGTCGAGGCGCGGATATCGGCCCCCTGACGGCCGGGGCGGCTCGCCACGCGCGGTGCCGTCCGCCGTGACGGCCGACCGGTGGGCCCACCGGTCGGCGCACGACAACCCGCGGCGGCCCTCGTCGGCCCTCGTCGAAGGGTGGGCGCATCGGCAGCACATCGGGAGAACACCTCGGCTCGCGACAATCGCCGTCAAGGCGTCGTGAGCGCCCGCGCGGAGCCTCCACGCGGGTCACGCCCGCCGTCACCCGCTGCCCGGGCGGACCCACGCCCGGCGTACGAGCCATCGGCATGAGGTGGAGACAACGTGCTGACCACACCGCCCGACCTTGATTCGACGATCGCGCGCTATGCCACGGCCGACTTCGGTGACTCCACATCGATCCAGGAGGCCGGTCTGGAGTCGCTGTCGCTCCTGCGCCTCGCTGTCGAGGTCGCCGACGAGGACGCGGAGATCGACGCCGCGGGACTGGCCGACCTACGGACGGTCGGTGACCTCAAGGGCTGGCTCGCCGGCCTGCTCCCGAACGACACGGACACCACGAACGACACGAACGGCATGAACGGCACCGGTGCCGCATGCTGAAGAGCACCGGGACCCCCGGCACGGCGGACTCCGCGCTCCTTCCGCTCACCGATTCCCAGAAGGGCCTGCTCGTCGTCGACAGCAGGGTGCCGACCCGCGAGATCTACAACCAGATCATGCGGTTCGATCTCGATCCGCAACTCGCCGACCAGGCCGTCGACCAGGCCCTCGCGGTACTGGTGACGATCCAGCCGGCGCTGCGCCAGGTCTTCGGCCACCTGCCGAGGATGCATGCCAGGTTCACCCCCGCACCGGAGCCGGGACAGGTGCCGTTCGAGCGGGTGGACGTACCGCCGGACGAGTACGCCGCGGCTGCCGAGGGCCTGGCCGGGCGGCTCGGGCGACGCCCGTTCGACCTCGCGGCGGGGCCGGCCTACCGATTCGGACACGTACGCGCCACCGACGGCTCCGCCGCCGCCCTTCTGCTGTGCGGCCATCACCTCATCGGGGACGGCGTCTCGGCGGGGCCGCTCATCGGCGACCTGGAAGCCGCGCTGACCGGGGAACTCACCGCGGAGGACGTCGAGACGCTGCGGGAGGCACGCGAAGCGGCCTTCGTGCGGGAACTCGATGCGCAGAACCGGGCCTCCGGATCGCCGGAGACGGCCGAGCACGTCAAGGCGTGGGCCGAGCGGTTGCGTGACGTACCGCCGCTCGTGCTGAACCCCCTGCCGGGGCGGCCCGAGGAGACCGATTTCTCCGGTGCGCGTCTTTCGTGGCTGCTCAGCGAGCGGGAGACGGCCGATGTCCAGGAGACCTGCAAGCGGCTCTCCGTCACGCCCTTCGTCCTGTTGAGCGCCGTCTACGGGGCCGTGCTCGCCCGGCACGGCGGTGTGTCCACGGTCTCGATCGGCAGTCCCCTGTCGGCCAGGCGCACCGTCCGCTCGTACGAGCTGTGCGGCTTCTTCGTCAACACCCTGCCGGTCACGGTCGACGTGGACTGGTCGCGCGCGGTGGACGAGCACATCGCCGGGACCGTCCGGGAGGCCGTCGACCACTGCCGTGCCAGGGTCGCCGTCACGCTCAACCAGCTCGTGGCGGCGGTCGGGCAGGACCGCACCAGCAACCGCAATCCCCTGTTCTCCTGCATGCTCGCGATGCAGGACACCTTCGACGGGAAAACCGGCGGCGCTGTCCTCGGGGTGCGGGAACCGGGCAACGGGACGGCCAAGTTCGACCTGTGGCTCGGTGCCACGAAGGTGGCGGGCCGGTGGCTGCTGGAGCTGGAGTACGACCGGCAGCTGCTGACGGAGGCGGTCGCCGACGCGCTGCTCGCGTCGCTGCGCACGGCGCTGCGTCGCACGCTCGCCGACGGCACCCGTCCGCTGGCCGACCTGTTCACCGACTCGGTCACCGAGGACGGCCCCGCGGGCGCCGCGGCCGGGTCGGCGGAGGCCGGCCGTCAGGTACCGGCTCCGGCCCGCGGGCTCGCGGAGTGGATCGAGCGGGCCGCCCGCCGTACGCCCGACGCGATCGCCGTCGAGGAGCCGGCGCGGAACCTGAGCTACGGCGAACTCCTGGCCGCCGCCGAACGGACCGCCGAGGGACTGGCCCGGCAGGGCGTCACGCCGGGGCAGGTGGTCGGCCTGGCCCTGACCGGACTGGGCGACGCCGTGACCGCGATGCTCGCGATCCTGCGCTGCGGTGCCGCCTACCTGCCGCTGGACCCGGGGCTGCCGCCGGAACGCCTCGCCCACATGGTCGACCGGGCGGGCTGCCGCCTGGTCGTCGGCCACGGCCTCGACCTCCCCGGTACGCGCACCACCGGCCTGTCCGGACTCGCCGCCCCCGGTGACGGCCCCCGCGCCCCGGGCGGCTCGGCCGACTCGGCGGTGTACCTGATGTTCACCTCGGGATCGAGCGGCGTCCCCAAGGGGGTGGTGATGGGCCACCGGCCCCTGCTGAACCTGGCCGCGTGGCAGATCGACGCCATGGAGCACGACACGTCGACGCGCTTCCTCCAGTACGCGCCCCTCGGCTTCGACGTCTCCTTCCAGGAGATCGTCCCGACCCTCGCCTCGGGCGGCACCGTCGTCTCCCGTGGGCCGGCCGACCGGCGGGACTTCCCGGCGCTGGTCCGGCGTGTCGAGGAGACCCGGGTCAGTCATGTCTTCCTGCCGGTGGCGGCCCTCCGCCCGTTCGTCCAGGCCGCCGAGCACACCTCGACCCGCTTCCCCGCTCTGCGGCGCCTGTGCGTCTCCGGTGAACAGCTCCTCGTGGACGACGGGATCCGCCGGTTCCTCGTCAGCCACCCGGAGTGCGTGCTCGTCAATCTGTACGGCCCCACCGAGACCAACGCCGCCACGGTGCACGAGCTGCGGGGCGGCGACGCGCGGTGGCCCGCCCACGTGCCGATCGGCCGCCCGTTGCCCGGGGTGGCGGCGTACGTGGTCGACGGGACGGGCCACCTCGCACCCGTCGGCGTACCCGGTGAGCTCCTCCTCGGCGGGGTCAGCCCCGCGGAGGGCTATCTCGACGCCGGACGGACCGCGGCGAGTTTCCTGCCCGACCGGTTCTCCGGCGACGGCACCTCGCGCGTGTACCGCACGGGTGACCAGGTGGTGCGGGACGCCGACGGGACCCTGGTCTTCCTCGGCCGGCAGGACGGCCAGAC
Source organism: Streptomyces beigongshangae (assembly GCF_019710745.1). GTDB lineage: Bacteria > Actinomycetota > Actinomycetes > Streptomycetales > Streptomycetaceae > Streptomyces > Streptomyces beigongshangae. The sequence continues at coordinate 82,162 of NZ_JAHKJW010000014.1, read as the reverse complement.
GAAGATCCGCGGTCACCGGGTGGAGCTGGGCGAGATCGAGGCGGTCGCCAACGCCACGGCCGGTGTGCGGCAGTCCGTCGCGGTGGCGAGAGGACGCGGGGCCGACCGCGAACTGGTCCTCTTCCTCGTCGCGGAACCCGGCGCCGGTCCCGATCACGCGCTGCTCCGGGCCCGGATCGCCGTGGCGCTGCCGTCGTACATGGCACCGTCCTGGATCTTCGACACCGACCGCGTACCGACCTCGCGCACCGGCAAGACCGACCGGGACGCCCTGGTCGCCCTGGCGGACCGGCTCATCACCGAGCGCAGGACGGAGGCGGCCACCACCGCGGTCGAGTACGCCTGCGACCTGGAGCGCGGACTGGCCGCCGTCTGGTCGACGATCCTGAGGACCGACGGCATCGCCCGCGACCGGTCCCTGATTCACTACGGGGCCCACTCCCTGAACATCTTCACGGCCCTCGCCGGGATCGAGGAGGAGTACGGCACGACGGTCCCGGTGACCGAGTTCTTCCGGTCGCCCACCATCGCGACCCTCGCCGCCCTCGTACGGGCGAGCCTGGCCGAGGACGCCGAGGACGCCGAGGACGGGCCCGGTGCCGGCACCGCCGGAGCGGAGGCCCGGTCATGACGGCCGCGGCGGCGGCCGGCCGCCTCGTCACGATGGCCCGGGGCAGGGGCCGTCCGGGGTGCCTGATCCTGCCCGGGGCCGGCGGCGGACTCACCCCCTACCTGCGGCTGGCCTCGGAGCTCGGCAGGACCCACTCCGTGGACTTCGTACGGCCTTCGGGACTGGTCCCGGGCGAGGAGCCGGAGTCGACGGTCGCGGACATGGCCGAGTCGGTACTCGGCATGGTCGAGGCGGCGGTCCCGCGGTTGGTGATCGGCTGGTCACTCGGCGGCCTCGTGGCCTGGGAGGTCTGCGCCGGGCTGGCCGAGGACGGCCACCGGCCGGACCTCGTGATCATCGACAGCTCTCCGCTGCCCCGGGTGCCCGAACCGGGCGAGGACGAGTGGCTGAGGAGCAGGATGGTGAGCGATCTCGGCCCGGCGGCCGACGCGGAAACCGTCGGCAGGATGGAGCGTACCTTCGCGGCGCAGGCCGCCGCCCTCACCCACTACGCGACCGAGTCAAGGTACCCGGGCAGGCTGCTGCTCCTCGTGTGCTCCCCGTACGACGAGGGCGGCCGGGAGGCGGCCGTACGGCGCTGGCGGGAACTCGCGCCGGACCTGGAACTGGTCCGCCTCGACGCCGGACACTACGACGTCTTCGAGCCCGCGCACCTTCCCCGGTTGGCCCAGGCCGTCCACGCGTTCCGGAACCAGGACGGGCGGTGACAGCGGTGACAGCGGTGACAGGAACGACGGCGACGGCAGCGGAGGACCGGCCTGCGGTGGCCGTCGTCAGCGGCGGTACCCGCGGGATCGGCCTCGCCTTCAGCCGGCGTCTGGTGAAGCTGGGCTACCGGGTGAGCGCGCTGTACCGGTCCGACGAGGACGGTGCGCGCGCGGCGGTGCGGGAGCTGGGTCCCGGGCTGAACGCCGTACGGGTGGATCTGTCCGACGGGGACTCGGTGGTCGGGGTGGCGAATGCGCTGCTGGCGGAGCACGGGCCGCCGGCCGTGCTGGTCAACAACGCCGGGACGAACGCCGACCGTCCGTTCCTGCAGATGAGCCACGACGACTGGCGGCGGGTCGTCGACACCAATCTCTCCGGTGTCTTCTATCTGACCCGGGCGCTCGCCCCGGCGATGGTGGCCGCCGGCACCGACTCGACGATCGTCAACGTCGGCGCCACCACGGGCATCCGCCCCCGCCGCGACGGCGCCAACTACTGCGCGAGCAAGGCGGGACTGCTCCAGCTGACCAAATGCCTCGCTCTCGAACTGGCTCCGCGCATCCGGGTCAACTGCCTGATCCCCGGCAACACCGAGACCGAGGAACTGGTCGAACGGTTCGACCTGAACGATCCGGACGCCCGGCGCGCGATGCTCGACGAGGTACCGCAGCGGCGGATCGCCGACCCGGAGGAGATCGCGAACGCCCTCGAATTCCTCGTCGGCCCGAACAGCGCGTACATGACGGGTCAGAAACTCGTCGTGGACGGCGGGCAGTTCATGTGGTGACGGGCGCGTCCGCCCGTTCGTCCGTCCGGGCGGGAGCGGTGCCCCGCTCCTTCGGCCTCCCGCCCCTCGCCTCCTCCGGAAGGGAAGCACCATGACGACCCGCACCCTCTACGACTGGTTCCGGGCCTCCGCCGAGGCGCGACCGGGCGCCCCGGCCCTCGAAGTGCTCGACGTCACCCTCACCTACGCCGAACTGCGGTCCGCCGCCGAGTGGATGTCGGCCCGCATGGTCGAGGCGGCGGGTGGCCGGCCCGCCGCCGTGGGCCTGCTCACCTCGCGCACCGCGGTCAGCTACGTCGCCTATCTGGCGGTGCAGCGGCTCGGGGCCACCGCGGTGCCGCTGAACCCCGCCGCGCCGGCGTCGCGCAACCTCGACATCACCGCGGAGGGCGGACTCGGTCTCACGGTGTTCGACGACACCGCGGGCGAGGGCGCGGCGGAGTACCGGCACGGCGCCGGGGTGCCGCTGCTCGACATGACGGGCGAGAGGTGGCGCCCCCTGCTCTCCCCCGGTCCCTCGGACGACGTCCCGGACCAGGGCCGCCCGCCGGCGACCGGCACGGCGTACATCATCTTCACCAGCGGGACCACCGGCAGGCCCAAGGGCGTGCCCACCACGTACGCCTGCGTGGACGCCTTCCTCACGGAAGCCGTCGCCCGCTACGAGCTGGGCCCCGGCTGCCGGGTCTCGCAGAACTTCGAGATGTCCTTCGACGGCTCGGTGTCCGAGATGTTCAGCACCTGGGGGTCCGGCTCGACCCTCTGCGTGGCGCAGCACGGTGACGTGTTCACCCCGGTGCGGTTCGTCAACACCAAGCGGCTCACCCACTGGATGTCGGTGCCGTCGGTCATCTCCTTCGCCAAGCGGCTGCGCGCGCTGAGTCCAGGAAGCATGCCCACGCTGAGGCGTGGCCTGTTCGGCGGGGAGCGGCTCGGCTTCGAGCAGGCGGAGGCATGGTGCGCCGCGGCGCCGAACGCGGTCATGCACAACTGCTACGGCCCGACGGAGACCACGATCGTCGTCACCGGGTACGAGGTTCCGCGGGAGCGGGCCGACTGGCCGCAGACCAGCAACCGGTCCCTGCCCATCGGTCTCCCGCACCCGCGGCTGGACTGGCTCCTGCTGGACGAGGAGCTGCGGCCCGCCGACGACGGGGAGCTGTGTGTGCGTGGTCCGCAGCGTTTCCCCGGTTATCTGGACCCCGGGGAGAACGCCGGGCGGTTCGTCCTCATGGCACCGGACCCGGACCCCGGTCCGGAGCGCGGCCACGTCCACGACGGCCGGGAACCGCTCACACCGGAGCACTACTACCGCACCGGGGACCGGTGCCGGCTCGAAGGCGGCGAACTGGTCCACCTCGGCCGGATGGACGCCCAGGTCAAGATCCGCGGCCACCGGATCGAACTCGGTGAGATCGAGTCGGCGCTGCGGTGCCACCCCTCGATCGACGATGCCATCGTGCTCGTCGTCCCCGCCGCCGACGGCGAGGACGAACTGCGCGCCGTGTACACCGGCGAGGAGGTCGCGGCGGACGAAGTGGCGGAACTGGTCGCCTCCCTGCCCCGCTACATGCGTCCGCGCAGCTACCACCGGCGTGAGTCGATCCCGCTGACCACCGTCGGGAAGGCGGACCGCAGACGGCTGACCGACGAGCTCGCGGCCTGAGACGCGAACCGGCACCCGGCGGCATCGGCCCGGCCACGCGCCGGGCCCCGGACCGCGCCGCGGACGACGCGCGACCTGGACGAGGTCCCGGTCGTGGCCGCGGGAGCGTGTCACGTCCGCCGTGCCGTCAGTCCTCCGCGCCGTCAGTCCTCCGGCCGGGGCCGCGGGTGCGCCGGGCGGGACCCGCTCGCGCTCACCCTGCGGCCATCCTGCCGAGGGACTCGGTCAGGGTCCCGGTCCTGTCCCGGGTGACCAGGGCGTTGAGCATCGCCCGCTCCTGGCGGTACCACGCTCCGGAGGTCAGCCCCGTCTGTTCCCGCGCGGCGGTGGCGTAGTGGTCGACCACGCGTTGCACGGCCTCGGCGGCCCCGGGGTCCGGCCCCGGGATCTCCCGCGCCAGGGCCCGGACACTCTGCGGTACGCGGTACCGGTCGATCGCGAGTGATTCGACGAGCCCGGCATCGACCAGCCGTTCGGCGATCCTGTGCGCCTGCCCCTCCGCCGTGTCGAGGAGCACGGCCAGCGCCGCGACGGTGACGACGGCCAGGTCGAGCAGGCCCAGTCTCCTCAGTGCCTTCACCGCGGTCACCGCCGCCCCGGCGGGCCCGCCGGGTTCCTCGGGCGTCTCGGGTTCCTCGGGTTCCTCGGGCAGGAGGTGGAGGCTCGCCAGCAGTGAGTCGCGCAGGCTGACGTCGCCGCACGCCAGGAAGTCGAGCCGCTGGTGCGGCTCGGCCACGTGGCGGGCGAGGTCCGCGACCGTCCAGTCGGGCCGGGTGGCGAGCCGGTCGGCGGCGAGACGCAGCGCGAACGGCAGGTGGTCGCAGGATCTGATCAGGTCGGAGGTGGCGGCGGGTTCCGCGTCGACGCGGGGCCGGCCGACGCTGCGCCGGAGCAGGTCGGCCGAGGCGGCCACGGTCAGCCGTCCCAGCCGCAGGTGCCCGAGGCCGTCCATGCCCCCCATGGGCGATCGGCTCGTGATGAGGAGCGAGCAGCCGGGCGGCGCGGGGAGGAACGCCTGGACCTGGTCCGCGTCGCGGACGTTGTCGAGCACGATCAGCGCCCGGCGTCCGCCCGCGCCGGCCCAGGTGTGCGGGGCCGGCGCGTCGTCGCCCTCGGGTGCTGTCCCGAACGCCCGCAGGATCAGCCGCATCGCCTGGTCGGGCCGCAGGGCGGGACCGCCTCTCGTGCCCCGCATGTCCACGTGGACCCGTCCGCCGGGGAAGTCGCCGGCCATCGCGTGCGCGGCCTCGACCGCCAAGGTGCTCTTGCCCGAACCCGCCAGCCCGTGGATCGCGACCGCGGAACGCCCTCCGGCCAGGAGCCTGACCAGCGCGGCCAGTTCCCGCGTCCGGCCGACCAGCGGCGCGGGCCGGTGCGGGAGCAGGGACGGTGCCGCCGCCGGGGACTCGGCGGGCTCCCGGGGGCCGGACGCCGTCGCGACCTGCCGGGCGCCCCCGTCGTCGAGACGCGGGTCCTCTTCCAGGATGCGCTGCTGCAGCTCGCGCAGGGGCCGGCTCGGGTCGATGCCCAGTTCGTCGGCGAGCAGGTGGTGCAGGTCCCGGTACGTACCCAGCGCCTCGGCCTGCTGACCGGCCCGGTACAGCGCCGTCATCAGGTGTTCGTGGAGCCGCTCGCGCAACGGGTGCTGGGCCACCAGGAGTTTGAGTTCGGGCAGGACGTCCTCGTGCTGCCCCAGGGCGATCCGTACGCCGAGGTTGGCCTCCGTCACCGCCAGCCGGGACTCCTCCAGCCGCGCGGACTCGGCCATGATCGAGGGGGTGAGGGCGACGTCGGCGAGGGGGGCGCCACGCCAGAGTCCGAGTGCGGCGCCGAAGGACTCCACGGCCCCGGCCGGGTTCCCCGCGGCGCGCTGCGCGCGGCCGGCGGCGACGAGTGACTCGTACCGGTGGAGGTCGATCGCCTCGGGTGGCACGGCCAGTTGGTATCCGGCGGGCCTGGTGAGGAGTGTCCGGCCGGCGGAGTCACCGAGCGCGGCGCGCAGCCGCCACACACAGCCGGCCAGCAGGCCGCCCACGTGGTTGGACGGTCCGTCGCTCCACAGTTCCGCGTGCAACTGCTGGGCGGACACCAGGTGGTTCGCGTTCAGGAGCAGCAGCGCCAGGAGCGTGCGCTGTTTGGCGGCCTTGACGGGGACCCAGTTCTCTCCGTCGTGGTACTCGACCGGCCCCAGGACGCGGAACTTGACAGTTGATCGGTACACCCCGTTCACCTCTCTGCCGGTGGGGCCCGGGCCCCCGGGCCCCCGGGCCCGGCGCCGCCCGGAGACGGCGGCGCCCGGAGACGGCGGCGCACGAAGACGGCGGCGCACGGTGGGCCGGGCCGACTGCGTCAGCTCAGTTCGACAGCACCAGCCGGGGGTTGTGGATCTCCAGCCAGGTCGCCAGGTCGAGCCAGCGTTCCAGGCCGGTACGTGCCGTGCCGTCGACGTCGGCGGCGGCCCGGGCCACCGTCTGCTGCACCCACTCCTGGTCGGTGAGGGCGTGCACGGCGTGGTTCCGGTCGGCGAGCACCTCCTTGGCGTGCTGCTGGAGCGCGGTCGTGTAGAACGGGTCGCGGGTGGACGGGTAGGGGGCCTTGCGGCGCTCCACCACCGAACGCGGCAGCAGATCGGCGGTGGCCGCCCGCAGCAGGCTCTTCTCGCGGCCGTCGAAGGTCTTCATCGACCACGGCGTGTTGAACACGTACTCGACCAGCCGGTGGTCGCAGAACGGCACCCGGACCTCCAGGCCCACGGCCATGCTGAGCCGGTCCTTGCGGTCCAGCAGGATGCGCAGGTACCGGGTCAGGTGCAGGTAGCACACCAGCCGCATCCGCGCCTCGAACGGGTCCTCGCCGACCTGCCGGGGCGCTTCCGCGACCGCCTCCGCGTACCGCTGGCGGAGGTAACCGGGCAGGTCGAGGTCGGCCAGCAGGCCCTTGTCGTACACCCCGGTACCGGTGTGCGGGCTGGTCACGTGCGTGTGGTCGACCCAGGGGAACATACCGGCCTGTTGGGCCTCGGGCTGGTGCATCCACTTGTAGCCGCCGAACACCTCGTCGGCGGACTCCCCGGACAGGGCGACGGTGGAACGCTCCCGGACGGCCTTGAACAGCAGGTAGAGGGAGTTGTCGGCATCGCCGAACCCGGCGGGGAGGTCCTTCGCGGCCACCACCGCGCGCCGGACGGCAGGATCGGCCATGCCCTGGGCGTCGAACACCAGGTTCTCGTGCGCGGTGCCGCAGTGCGCGGCGGTCTCCTTGGCGAAGGGGGCGTCGGCGTCCGCCCGGAACGGGTCGGCGGCGAAGTTCTCCTCGTGCCGGGCGAAGTCGACGGAGAAGCTGCGGATCTGCTCGCTGTCGCCGAGTTCCCGCTGGGCCAGCGCGGTGATGGCGCTGGAGTCGAGGCCGCCGGAGAGCAGGGTGCAGCGCGGCACGTCGGTGACCAGCTGGCGGCCCACGATGTCGGTGAGCAGCTCCCGCACCCGGGCGACGGAGGCGGCCCGGTCGTCGGTGTGCTCGGTGGCCTCCAGCTTCCAGTAGGTGCGCACGCGTTCACCGTCGCGGTCGACGGTGACCACGGTGCCCGGCCGGACCTCCCGCATGCCGCGCCACACGGCGTGCCCGGGGGTGCGGACCCAGGAGAGCGCCTCCCGCAGCCCGTCGAGGTCGACGGCCTTCTCCGCGAGGGGGTTGGCGAGGACGGCCTTGGGCTCGGAGCCGAAGAGCACCCCGTCCCGGGTCGGGTGGTAATACAGCGGCTTGACGCCCAGGCGGTCCCGGACGAGCAGCAGCCGCTCGGTCCGGCCGTCCCAGACGACGAAGGCGTACATACCGTTCAGCCGCTCGGCCAGCGCCTCGCCCCACTCCAGGTAGGCATGCAGCACGACCTCGGTGTCACTGCGGGTGCGGAAGGCGTGCCCGCGGCGGCGCAGTTCGTCGCGCAGCTCGACGAAGTTGTAGATCTCGCCGGTGTAGGCGAGGGCCACCTCGCCGCCGCCGGTGTCGTAGGACATCGGCTGGCGGCCGCCCTCGACGTCGATGACGGCGAGCCGGCGGTGGCCGAGTGCCACGTGCGGCCGGACCCAGACACCGGAGTCGTCCGGGCCGCGGCAGGCCATGGTCGCGGTCATGGCGGCGACCGTCTCCCGCTCCCTTCGCAGGTCCCGTCCGTAGGAGACCCAACCGCTCAGACCGCACATGGCGTTTCGCCTTCCGTGTGTCGTCGTACTACGTCTCGGATCGTCGTACTAGATCGTCGTACTACGTCTCGGACCCCGGGCGGGGTCCTCAGTCGAGGTGGTGGGGCAGCGCGATGCCCGGTGCGAGCGCGGGATCGGGCACCGGGGCACCCCGTTCTAGGCGCACGGGGACGACACCCGCCCACAGGCCGAGTGCGGCGTCGGGGCTGTCGCCGTCGTCCGGCGGTCCGGTGCGCACCTTGACCGACGCCTCCTCCAGGCTCAGGGCCAGCAGCGTCGTCGCGGCCAGTTCCTTGCGGCTGGGACGGCGGGCGTAGTCCCACTGGCCGGGCTGGGCCTGCTCGGTGATCAGGCGCAGTCCGGTCAGGGTCTCCTCCGGGTCGGTGACCTGGCGGGGGACGCCGTAGATCATGGCGCTGCGGTAGTTGATGCTGTGCTCGAAGAGCGAGCGGGCCAGCACGATCCCGTCGACGTGGGTGACGGTCACGCAGACGGTCCGGTCGGGGGCCGAGGCCAGGCTGCGTGCGGCGACGGAGCCGTGGAGGTAGAGGGTGTCCGCGGCGGCGCCGTACACGGTGGGTACGACCACGGGGGTGCCGTCGACGACGACGCCCAGGTGGCAGATGAACCCGGCGGCGAGGACGGCGTCCAGGTCCGCGCGGGCGGTGCGCCCCTTCTCCTTCATGCGGCGCAGCCGCGTCCGGTCCGTGGCCGGGAGTTCGGCGCCGAGGGGGTGGCGCGGGGAAGTGCTCAAGGTGTCACCTTCGCTGTGTGCCGGGGGCGGAGCCGTCACGACGTGGGGCCCTGCCACTGCAGCAGGCACCGCACGGCGGCCGCCGCCTCTTCGGCGGCGCCCGGCGCCGTCTTGAATCCGGCTCCGGACCAGCATGCGGCCACCACGACCGGGGGCTCACCGGGGAGAAGGCCCAGGAAAGGCCCGTCTGGATGGTACAGGTCGGCCCCGAACCGGCCTCCCTGGTAAGGGGCTTGGGAGATCCAGGGCCAGCGGTGGGCGACTCCGGCACGGATGTGGGCGACCTGCTCGTCGGTGAGGACGTCGCCGTGGCCGGCCGGCACGTCCCACTCCTCGACCGGCCGACCGGTCAGCTGGCCGCCGGCGAATTCCCCGTCCAGCTGCGGGCGGCCCCAGATGCCGCAGGTCAGGTCGCTGACCGCGGGCAGGTGGCCGGGGCCGCGGAAGTAGGCGTACCGGATGCGTCTGGTGCGCGGGGCCGGGCCGCCGGGGCGGGGCGGCAGCCGGTCACCGAGCAGCGCCGGGGTCCCACCGCCCGCCGCCACCACCGCGCAGCGGGCGGTCAGCTCGCCCGCCGGGGTGGACACGCGCACCCCGCCCCGGTGCGGCTCCAGGGTGTGCGCCGGTCCCGGGGGCAGCAGGACGGCCCCGTGCCGCAGGGCCCGGGCGAGGTACAGCGCGGCGGTGCCGGCCGGATCGGCGTAGCCGCCGCCCGGTTCCCACACCGCGGCGGCGACGCCGTCCGCCGTCAGGCCGGGCCAGCGCGCGGTCAGTTCGCGGGGTGTGAGCAGGTCGGCCTTGATGTCGGCCGCGGCCAGCTCGGCGATGCCGCGTTCGGCCTCGGTGACGTCGTCGGGGCCGAGCAGCACCACCGAGCCGGTGCGGCGGAGGCCGGCCGACCGGGGCGGGGCGGCGGTGCCCCACAGCAGCTGGTGGCTGCGCACGGCCAGGGCGCGTACGACGGGTTGCGGTTCGTACGCCCGGATCAGGCCCCCGGAGACGTGGGTGGCCGACCCGGCGTCGGGGCCGAGGCCGGCGACCGCCACGGTGAGGCCCGCCGCGGCCAGTTCCGCCGCGGTGGCGGCGCCCACCACGCCGGCGCCGATGACCACGACGTCGTACCAGGTGGCCGGGGTGCCCGTCGGGCGTGGTGCCGGGGTGCCCGTCGGGCGTGGTGCCCGGGTGGCCGCGAGCCGGTCGACCGGGACGACCTCCCAGCCGGCGTCGTCGTCCGCGTCGACGGGATCGCCGTCGGCGTCGAAGACGGGGCCGGCGACCGCGCGGACGGCTGTGAGGAACCGGTCACCGGTGGCGGCCGGGTCCGAGCGCAGGGCCCGCAGGAGCGCCGCGAAGGCCGCCTCGACCTGGAGGTACGGGCCGCCGCGCAGCCGTACGACCCGGGCGTCGCCCGCCGCGTCGCCGAGCAGGTCGGTGAATTCGGGTACGGCGCAGTCGTCGGTGAAGAACAGCGGTCCGTCGTGCCCGTCCGCGCGCAGGCGCCGGGCGGTGTCCGCCGCGCCGTGGTGGGTGCCGCAGACGACCAGCGCCCGGCCCGTCGCGGCCGGGTCAGGGACCGGGTCCGGGGACAGCCCGGCGAACCGCTCGGCGAGCCGGCGCCCGTAGGGGCTGCCGTCGTCGACGGCGGTCAGGGGGCCGACGCCGAGGTCCTGGGCGGCCCGGCGGATCGCGGCGCACTGGCCCAGGTCGTGCGGGCACCAGCGCAGCGCTCCGCCGCCGCCCGCGGCGAGCAGGTCCGGGTCGGTGGCGAGCGGCAGCAGCACCGGGAGACCGGCCTGCCGGTAGTGCGGCAGGGCCTGTGCGGCACCCAGGCTGTTGAAGTGACCGATGACGGCTCGCACGGCGGGTCCGGGATCCGCCGTGAGGGCACGCGCGACGCGTTCGGCGGTGTCGGCGTCGCCCCGGTCGTCGTGGAACTCCCAGCCGACGCCCGCGCCGCGGTGGGCGGCGGCGGCCCGGGTGAGCAGTTCGCCCCAGGCCGCCCGCGGGCCGCTGAAGGGTCCGACGACGGCGACGCGCACCTCGGTGTCGTCCTGTCGTGCCATGGTCTCAGTCACCGAAGACCGGACGGCCGGGCACGGTCAGCGGCCGACCCGCCGGGGGCGGGGTCAGCGTGGTGGCGTCGACCGCGCGGCCGGCGTCCTCGCCCAGCAGCGCGGCGAGCCGTGCCGCGCCGGCCGGCATGACGGGCGCGGCCCACGCCGACAGGGCGCCGGCGACGGCCAGTTGGGCGGTCAGGGCGGCCCGGTGGGCGGCGGGCGAGCGGTCCCGCTCGTACGCGTGGACGTACCCGAAGTCGCTCGCGCCGGCGACGGTCTCGTCGAGGAGGGCGACGGCTCGGCGCGGGTCGAAGCCCTCGACGCCGTAGGACTCGCGCAGCTCCGCCACGGTGCGCTCCAGCCGGGCCCGCAGCCGCTGCCAGGCGGGCCCCTCGGGCCGCTCCGCGGGGACCCGGCCGTCGCTGTCACGGGCCACCGCCGCGAACAGCCGCTCCAGCCAGCCGTTCCACTGGGTGGTCAGCAGGGTCCTGGTGCGTTCCAGGTCCGCGCGGGTGAAGCTGGTCTGGCGGCCGTTGGGCCGGTCGGCGAGCACATGGTGGCGCAGGATGTCGGAGCCGGCCTCGGCGAGCGCCTCGTGCGCCCAGACGGCGTGCCGTCGGCTGGTCGAGAACTTCAGCCCGTCCAGCCGGTAGAACTCGTTGACCACGAAGGCCCGCGGCAGGGCGGCCCGGGGATGCAGGGCGGCGTACAGGGCGGGGAACAGCACGGCGTGGAAGTAGCCGTTGTCGAAGCCGAAGAACTGCACGGGAGCGGGCCAGTCACCCTTCTCCCGCTGCTGCTCGGGCAGTTCCCACAGGTAGCCGGGAGCCATCTCGAACCACACGTAGGCCCGCTGGTCCTCGAAGCCGGGCACGGTCACCGGCACGCCCCACTCGCCGGGGTGACTCACGGCGATCTCCGGCAGCCCGTCGGCCACCATCTGATCGCACAGGAGCCGCAGGTGGGGCGGCATGTCGGCCGTTGCCCAGAACGCCTTCAGCCGGTCGGTGAACGGCGCCAGCGGGAAGTACAGCCGGGTGGTGTCGCGGATCTCGGCCGGGGTGCCGCAGACGGTGCAGCGCGGCTCGCCCAGGTCGGCGCAGTCGTTGGGCCGGCCGCACGGCTCGCAGGCGTTGCCGTTGGACGAGGAACCGCAGTGCGGGCACTTGCCCGTCAGGTACGCCTCGTACAGCCAGCGCTCGCACGGGGTGCAGTACGGCAGCGGCCGGGTACGGGCGACGACGTGCCCGGCGTCGTGGAGGCGGAGCAGGAAGTCCTGGACGTGGGCGAGGTAGCCGTCCTCCTCGCGTGGGCGCACCACCCGGTCGAAGGCGACCTCGGCCTGCTGCCAGACCCGGGTGATGGACGCGCCGTAACCGTCGGCGACCTCCTCGCCGGTACGTCCGCCGTCCTTCAGACCGCGCACCGGGACGTAGCTCTGGTGGTCGTCCAGGCCGGTGGTGTAGCGGACCTCGACCCCGTCGGTGGCGAGGAAGCGGCGCAGTACGTCACCGGCGACGTAGGGCCCGGCCAGGTGACCGACGTGCAGGTCGCCGTTGGGAGTGGGCGGAGTGGCGGTGATCCAGACCGGAGCGCTCACTCGGTCACCCCCGGGCCCTCGGTCCGTTTCCGCTCGTGCAGCGGCCAGTAGACCGAGAGCCAGGTCAGGGTCTCGGGGCCCGGATTGTGCACGACGTGCTCCTGGTTGCGGGGCAGGACGACCACGTCCGAGGCGGTGAACTCGGTCCTGTCGCCGGCGAGGTCGAGGCTGCCGGAGCCCGAGAGGATCACCATGACCTCGTCCTGGTCGTGGCAGTCGGGTTCCGAGGAGGCGCCGGCCGGCAGGAAGCAGGCCATGCCGCCGAACGGCGGCTCCTCCCGGCTCTCCTGCGCCTGCCAGGGAATGAGCCGCTGACACGCCATGCCGAACTCGCTGACAGCGGCGCCTTCATGTATCCGAAATTTGGTGATCATGCTTTATCCATATCCCGTTAAAGGATCGCTCGGCCGGTGGGACAGGGGCTTTTCCATGCCTTTTCCCGTCCTGGTCAACTGTGCGCGGCGAACTCGGCGTCAGGACAGCGGACCCGGCCGACCTTGCAGGAAAGTGTCACCGCCAAAGCAGGTGTTAAACGGGCATACGGCGCCAGTTGGCGGAGGGTGCCGCGTGCCGGGTGGCAGTTCACTGCCACGCTCCGCCACCGGGCCGTCACCCGGCCGGAATTCGGGATAGCTTCTGACTCGCCTCGGGCAATGGCATATCGAACCAACCGCCCGACGGGAAGGGAAATGTCTTGATGGGAAATCCGCGCGACAATTTCTCGCCGGTTTACGACGTTGTGGGAATCGGTTTCGGACCGGCCAACCTGGCCCTGGCCATCGCCCTTGAGGAACACAACGAGAGCGCTCCGCGCGATCAGGCGGTCACCGCACTCTTCCTGGAGCGGCAGCCCGGCTTCGGATGGCACCGGGGGATGCTCATCGACGGCGCCACGATGCAGGTGTCGTTCCTGAAGGATCTGGCCACCCTGCGCAACCCGACCAGCCGTTTCGGGTTCGTCCCCTACCTGCACGCACGCGGCAGGCTGGTGGACTTCATCAACCACAAGATCCTGTACCCCACTCGCGAGGAGTTCCACGACTACCTCGAGTGGGCGGCGGCCGGGGTCGATCACATGGTCTCCTACTCCAGCGAGGTGACCGAGGTCCGCGCGGTCGACGACCTGCTGGAGGTGGTCGTCACGGGCCCCGGCGGCAGCACCGTGCACCGGGCGCGCAACGTGGTCGTCGCCTGTGGCCTGCGGCCCCGGATGCCGCAGGGCGTGCGGGCCGGCGCGCACGTCTGGCACAGCAGCGAGTTGCTGACCCGGCTCGCCGGGTGGACCTCGGACGTGCGCCGGTTCGTGGTGGTCGGCGCCGGACAGAGTGCCGCCGAGGCGGCCGAGTACCTGCACCGCGCCTACCCGCGGGCCGAGGTGGAGGCGGTGTTCGCCCGCTACGGCTACAGCCCGGCCGACGACAGCCCGTACGCCAACCGGGTCTTCGACCCCGAGGCCGTCGACGTGTACTACGACGCCGACGAGGCCGCCAAGAACCGGCTGATGGCCTACCACCGCAACACCAACTACGCGGTCGTGGACCTCGATCTGATCGAGGAGCTGTACCGGCGGGCGTACCAGGAGAAGGTACGCGGCCACGCCCGCCTGCGGGTCCGGGGCGTCAGCGAGGTCACCGCCGTCCAGGACGGGGGCACCGGCGTCACCGTCCGCGTCCGCTCGCAGGCCACCGGGGCGGAGGAGGAGGTCGCCGCCGACGCGGCCGTCTTCGCCACCGGTTACGACGAGCAGGACCCGCTGCCGCTGCTCGGCGCCCTGGGTCCGAACTGCGCCCGGGACGCCGCCGGACGGCTGCGGGTGGGCCGCGACTACCGGCTGACCGTGGACGGCCTCAGGAACGCCGGAATCTACGTCCAGGGCGGCACCGAGCACACGCACGGCATCACGTCCTCGTTGCTGTCGATGGTCGCGGTCCGCTCCGGCGAGATCCTCCGCTCCGTACTGGAGCACCGGGAGACGGCCGTCCACGGCGACGACGAACCGCTCGCCCTGGAAGGCGCGGGGCATGACTGATCCCGTCCACCGGGCGGACGTGGTCGTGGTCGGCGCCGGGGTGGTCGGTACGGCCGTCTTCCACGAACTGGCCGCCCGCGGCGCCCGCGTGGTCCTGGCCGAGCGGGACCGTGCCGGGCTGGGCACGACGGCCTGGAGCGGCGGCATCGTCCGCTGCCACCACGACGACCCGGTCCTCTCCGACCGGGCGGCGGCCGGCTGGCGGTACTTCCGCCGCTTCGCCGAGCACACCGGGGAACCGGCCGCCTTCCACACCAGCGGGTTCCTGTACCTGCCGGCCCCGGACCGGGTGGCCGGCGCCCGCGCGGAGGCGGCCCGGCTCGGCGCCCGGTCGCCCGTGACCTGGCTGGCGGCCGAGGAGGTCACCGAGCGCTTCGGCCACCTGCTGGCCGGGCCGGCCGGCCACGGGGCGGTGTGGGAGCCGGAGTCCGGCTGGCTGGACCCGGCCGAGGTGACCCGCGGCTTCCTGCGCGCCGGCCGGCGCCGGGGCGGCACGGTCCTCGAAGGGGTCGCCGTGCACAGCCTGACGCGGGCGGGCGGCGGCCGGATCACCGGGGTGCGCACGAGCGCCGGAGCGGTCCGTGCCGACCGGGTGGTACTGGCCACCGGCGCCGCCACCGCGCACCTGCTGACCACGTGGGGCCTGGCGCACGACCTGTGGGCCCAGGCCGTACAGGTCGAGCTGTACCGACCCGACGCACCGGTGTCCGGCCAACCCGCCTACACCGACGACGAGTTCGACGTCAACGGCCGGCCCGACCCGGAGAGCGGCGGGGTCTACGTCGGACACCCCACGCACCACCGGCTGCCCTCGCCACCCGGCCGGGAACAGCTGGACGCGGCCCAGTCCCGGCTGGCCGCCGCGGCGGGCGCCCGGCGCTGGGGATGGCTCTCCGGCAGCCGCCACCTCGGTGGGCTGCGCGCGGCGGAGTGCTGGGCCCCGGACGGCCGCGGCCGGGTCACGGCGCACCCGGACGCCCCCGCACTGCTGCTGGCCACCGGCTTCAACGGGGGCGGATTCAAGATGGCGCCCTGGGCCGCCGCCGAGATCGCACGCCTGGCCGGTTCGGCATGACCGCGACCACGCCGCAAGGGCGGCACGAGATGAAGGGAGAGCAGCGATGAGTCAGCAACCGCCCGACGGGACCAGGGAGATCAAGGGGGTGCTGCCGGTCGTCATCATGCCGTTCACCGACGGCGGCGCCCTCGACGAGGAGGACTTCCTCGCCCAGACGGAGCACATGTTCGACGTCGGCTGCGACGGGTTCGTGGTCGGCCAGGTCTCCGAGGTGCTGCGGCTGACGCACACCGAGCGGCTGCGCGTCGCCGAGCTGAGCGCGAAGGCCGCCGCCGGACGCGGTGTGTCGGTGATGAGCACCGGCGCCGAGACACCCGAGGCGGCGATCGAGTACAGCCGGCACGCCGAGTCCGCCGGGGTGGACGCCCTGCTGGTCATGCACCCGGCCACGATCCCGCTGGACGAGAACGGGATGGTGGAGTACTTCACCCGGGTCGTGGAGTCGGTCCGGATCCCCGTGATCGTCCACCACGCCAAGAGCCTGGCCAAGCAGCCCCTGACCATCGCCGCCCAGGCCCGGATGCTGGAGCGGTACGGCCCCGACCGGGTGCTGTTCAAGCCCGAGGCCCAGCCCTCGCCGCCCAGGGTCAGCGAGCTGCGCGACGCCACCGGCGGCCGGGCCCGCATCTTCGAGGGCGACGGCGGCATGATGCTCCTCGACTGTCACCGGCGGGGTCTGACCGGGACGATCCCCGCCACCGAGATCGCCGAGATCGTGGTGACCCTGTGGCGGCTGCTGGAGGCCGGCGAGCGGGAGAAGGCCGAACGGATCGGCTACCCGCTGTCGTACCTCATGTGCCACATGATGAACAGCACCGACTACTACCTGTCGATCGCCAAGCGTTTCCTGAAGGAACGCGGCCTGATCAAGACCACCCATGTCCGTGGTCCGAGCCGCCACGTCCTCGACGACGAGTCCTGGACCGAGGTTCACCGCACGTACCAGCACCTCCTCACCCTTGCCAAGGAGCTCGCGCCATGAAGAACCACGCCTTCACCATCCGCCTCCGGGACGAGGCCGCCGCGGAGAAGTACATCGCGCTCCACCGGGAGGTGTGGCCCGAGGTCGTCGGACCGGGCGGCGCCCTGGAGACGATCGGCGTCCGCAAGCTGCAGATCTTCTACATCGACCCGCTCACGCTCTTCATGTACGTCGAGGCCGAGGACCACTTCGAGCCCGTCCACGACTTCCTGCGCGCCAACGACCTGCACCCCCGGGTCCAGGAGTGGGACGACATGATGCACGACGGCGAGGGCAGCCTCCTGGTCCGGCACCCGGGCAACGACGGCCGCCTCAACTGGGCGCCGATGCAGCGCATCCACCACGTCGACTTCACCGACACCCTGCCCGACCTGGAGGACAAGTGAGCACGGTGGACCGCACCGACGTCACCGTCCTGGACTGCACGCTGCGGGACGGCGGTTACTACACGAACTGGGAGTTCGAGGAACCCCTCGTCGAGGAGTACCTCAGGGCCTGCGCGGCGACCGGCGTGGACATCGTCGAGCTGGGCTACACCCGGTTCGCCCCGAGCGACCACGGCCCGTACGGCAGGTTCCCCTCGGGTGTCACGCCCGCGCTGCGCGACGCCCTGCCCGACGGCCACCGGCTGCGCTTCGCCGTCATGGTGGACGCGACCGCGCTGGCCGGGGTACCGGCGGCCGAGGCCGGCCCGCGGCTGCGCGGGCTGCTGGCCGACGGACCGTTCCCGGTCGACCTGGTCCGCGTGGCCGTCCACCACAACAGGACGGCCGACGTCGCCGAGAGCGTCGCCTCCCTGCGCGAGGCCGGCTTCGGGGTCTGTCTGAACCTGATGCAGGTGGACCTGGCGAGCGACGCCGAAGTGGCGGACCTGGTCCGCCTGGTGGCCGGCCTGGGCCCGCTGGAGTCGGTGTACGTCGCCGACTCCCTGGGTTCCCTGCACGCCGGCCGGATCACCGAACTGGTCGACCGGTTCAGGACCGGCCAGGGCGCCCCCGTGGGCCTGCACGGCCACGACAACCAGGGCTTCGCGCTGCACAACACCCTCGCCGCCGCCCAGGCGGGCGCCACCTGGCTGGACGCCACCGTCCTCGGCATGGGCCGGGGCGCCGGCAACACCAGGACCGAACAGCTCCTGGCGGCGCTCGGCACGGACCAGCGGACGCTGCAGCCGATGCTGGACCTGGTGGCCCGGCGCTTCGAACCGCTGATGCACAAGCACCGCTGGGGCGCCAGCGCGCTCTACGCGATCGCGGGCATGCGCCGGATCCACCCGACCTACGTCCAGCGTCTGGAGGAGGGTTCGGAGCGCGACATCGAGGTCAAACTGCGCGCGCTGGACTTCCTCGCCCAGCACCGCAGGACGTCGTTCGCCGCGACGTCACTGGAGGACGCGCTCCGCCATGCCGCTGCCTGACCACACCGGCGCACGCCTCGAACAGACGCTCGCCACTCACCGTCTCGTCGTGTTCGACCTCGACGGTGTGCTCGTGGATTCCAACGAGCTGAAGGTGGAGTGCCTGGAGGAGGCGCTGGCGGAGTTCGGACCGGAACTCGTGGACCCCTGCCTCCACGAGTTCCGCCGGACCTTCGGCCGTTCCCGCCGTGAGCACTTCCTCGCCTTCCACCGGGACCACCTGGGTGGAGAACGCGCCACGGGGATGGACTTTGAGACGTTCTACCAGCTCCACGCGGGCGCGTACGCCGAGCTGCTCGCCGAGCGCTACCCCAAGGCTCCGCTGTGTCCCGGCGCCGACCGGCTGGTGCGCGGCCTGGCCGCGCGCGGCCTGCCGCTGTACGTGGCCACCGGCACCCTGACCGCCGAGGCGGAACGGGTCCTGGAGGGACACGGGCTGGCCGGGGAGTTCCGGGCCGTGCTCGGCGGCGAGGAACCGAAGGCACGTCGGTTGTCCACGGCGCTCGCGGTCGTGGGCGCCGCCCCCGGCGAGGCGGTCCTGCTCGGCGACTCGCGCCAGGACCTCCTCGCCGCCCGGGCGGTCGGCATGGACTTCGTGCTCGTCACCGGGCACGGGTTCTTCCCGCCCGCCCAGGTGCTCGACGGCGCCGACACCCGAAGCTGCCTGGTCGCGGCCGGATTGGACCCCCACGGTTTGCTGACCTCGGCCGGGACGTACGAGGGTCTGCCGGGTGCCGGCCCCAGCCCCGTGCACCCCTGAACCGACCGCGAACACGGAAAGCCCCACCATGACACTCCAGAACGGCAACCAGGCCGCCCCGGCGGGCCACGAGCCCCGTGCCCGGCGCGTGGTCATCACCGGAGCCGCCCGGGACTTCGGCCGGACACTCGCCCTCTTCTTCGCCCGGCGCGGTGACGAGGTCCTGCTCTCGGCCCGGAACCTGGCGGCGGTCGAGCACGTCGCCGCCGAGATCCGCGGCCTCGGGTTCGACAAGGTGCACGCCCTGCGTTGCGACCTGGCGGACCCGGCGTCGGTACGCGCCTTCGCCGACGGGATCGCCACGGTGACCGACCACATCGACGTGCTGGTCAACAACGGGGCGAGCTGGCTGCCCGGCGAGGACCTCGCCTCCGCCGCCGACGAGGACATCGCCGCCACGGTCGCCTCGACCGTGACCGGCACCGTCCTCGTCACCAAGCACCTGCTGCCACTGCTGCTCAAGTCCGACCGGCCCGACGTGGTCAACCTGATCTCGTCGGCCGGGCTCACCGGCAACCACCGTACCCAGGCCCACGCCGCGTTCTACGCGGCCAAGCACGGGCAGGCCGGCCTCGCCGACCTCCTCTCCCCGCAGCTGCGACCGCAGGGCGTGCGCGTCATCTCGCTGTACCCGCCCGACTTCAGCAACCCCGACCCCCTGGGCCCGGAGTGGGACACGGCACCCCGCGGGGCGGGTGACCAGCTCACCGCCCACTCCCTCGTGGAGTGCGTCATGTTCGCCGTCGACCAGCCACGGGACTGCTTCATCAAGGCGTTCCACTTCGAGCAGACCAGCTGAGAGAGCACCATGGGAACCATCGACACCTCCGCGCCCGTCGTGGTCTCCGGCGTGAGCCGGGGCCTCGGCGCCGCACTGGCCCGGCGCTTCGCCGCACTGGGCCACCCCGTCGCCGGCTGCGGCCGCGACCGCGAGGCCCTGGACCGGCTCCGCGCCGACCTCGGCGAGCGCCACCTGATCACCGCCACCGACGTCACCGACGCCGACGCCGTGGAGCGGTGGGCCGACCAGACCGTGACGCGTCTCGGCGCGCCCGCCCTGGTCGTCGCCAACGCCGGGTACATCAGTCCCCAGGCCCCGGTGTGGGAGGTCGGCCCGGCCGACTTCCGCGCCACCCTCGACGTCAACGTCCTCGGTGTCTACACCCTGGCCCGCTCCTTCCTGCCCCGCATGGCGACCGGCGGCACCTTCGTCGCCGTCTCCTCGGGCTGGGGCCGCAACCCGCGCGGCGGGCTGGCCGCCTACACCGCGAGCAAGTTCGCCGTGGAGGGCTTCACCCGGGCCGTCGCCCAGGAGGCCGCGGAGCTGCTGCCGGGCGTCACCGCCGTCGCCGTCGACCCGGGCGGCGGCGTGGACACCGCCATGCTCGCCACCTGTCTGCCGGACGAGCACACCGAGTACCCGGACCCGGACACCTGGGCCCGGGTGGCGGCCGACTATCTGCTGCACCAGGCACCGAAGGAGCCCAACGGGGCTTCGCTGACCGTCCCTTCGCCGTAGGGCCGACCGCGGCCCGGCAGGCGATCCGCACGAGGACCAACCCGAAGGAGACGACCGTGTCCGAAGCCGGCACCGTGGCGGCCAACCGGTGGGCCAGCAAGTCGCGTCAGCACGAGGCCGTCGCGGCGGCCGACCCGGAACTCGCCTTCGACCTGCGTGTCCTCACCGGCC
Source organism: Streptomyces beigongshangae (assembly GCF_019710745.1). Classification (GTDB taxonomy): domain Bacteria; phylum Actinomycetota; class Actinomycetes; order Streptomycetales; family Streptomycetaceae; genus Streptomyces; species Streptomyces beigongshangae. Next base: position 61,804 of record NZ_JAHKJW010000014.1, on the reverse strand, counting down.
CGGCGGAGCTGGCCGCCCACCTGGCGGCCCGCCGGGACCGTACGGTCGTCCTGCGGCCGGAGGTCTCCGACGACACCGGCTCCGCCGTGCTGGTCCGGCCCGGTGCCGCACCGCCGGAGACCGAGATCCGGCGGCTGTGGGACCGGTGCGGCCGGATCGTCGCCCACGACCATGTGCCCGGCACACCGTGCTTCGTCAACGGAGTCGTCCTCGACGGCGTGCTCCACCTCACCGACGTCTGGCGGTGCTTCTCGCTGGAGGAAGGCCCCAGGTCGCTGCTGACCAGCGTGGTGAACCTCGCACCCGGCTCACCGCGGCAGCGGGAACTGGCACGGCGGCTGTCGCCCGTGGTGAAGGGCGTGGGCCTGACCTCGGGGCCCGTCACGTTCGAGGTGGTCACGGACGCCGGCGGGACGGTGAAGGTGGTCAAGTTCGCGGCCCGGGCCGCGGGCCACCCCCTGCCGCACCTCTGCTCCCTGCTCGGCCTGCCCGACCAGGCGGCCGTGCTCGCCGACGGCTCCCGGGCACTGGCCGCACGGCCCGGTGAGCCGGGCTTCGTCGCCGACTACGCCTTCATCGCGCGCGAGGGCGGCCGGCTGGTCCGCTTCGAACGGCTGGACGAGATCCGGGCGTTGCGCTCCTACGCCGGTGACATCTTCCTGCCAACTCCGGGCGAGACGATCGCTCCGACCACCGGTGAGGGCGGCGCGGGCGCCATCCTGTTGAGGCACCAGGACGAGGACATCCTCCTCGCCGACGTCGAGTTCTGCCAGAAACGCAACCGGGAGGGCGTCTTCTCCGTCACCGCCGACGCCCTGCCACCCCTCACCCGGTGACCTCCCGCCCCCTCGTCCGACGAGCATGTCCCTTCACGTATTCGACAGGAACGCCCAGATGTCAGCACGCCGCAGAGTCGCCATAGTCGACGCCTACTCCTCCGGGCGCCGGCTCGCCCCCCTGTTCCGGGAACGCGGCTTCGCCTGCGTCCACATCCGCAGCACACCGGTGGTGCCCGCGGTGTACGCGCCGTCCTTCGTCCCCGGCGACTTCGACGCCGAGATCGTCCACGACGGTGACCCGGAGAAGACCGCGGCCCGCGTCGCCGAGCACGAGCCGGTGGCGCTGATAGCCGGCATCGAGAGCGGGGTGGAACTGGCCGACACCCTGAGCGAGACCTGCGGTCTGCGGACCAACGGCTCACGGCTCAGCTCGGCCCGCCGGGACAAGCACCGCATGATGGAGACGGTCCGCGAGGCCGGACTGCGGGCGGCCCGCCAGTTCCTCACCGCCGACGAGGACGCCCTGCTCGCCTGGTACGACACCACGATCCGGGCCGCGGCGGGTGACGGCCGGCCCGCCCGGGTGGTGCTCAAGCCGGTCAAGAGCGCCGGCAACGACGGGGTGTTCTTCTGCGACGACGCGGACGAGCTGCGCTCGGCGTTCCGCTCCCTGCTCGGCACCGACAGCGCGCTCGCCATCCGCAACGACGAAGTCCTGGCCCAGGAGTACCTGTTCGGCGGCGAGTACTACGTCAACACCGTCAGCCTCGACGGCGTGCACCAGGTCTGCGACATCTGGAAGACCAGCCACATCAACGCCAACGGCGTGCGCGACCTGCTCGACGGTGCCTGGCTGCTGGACCGGCACGGGCCGCTCCAGGAGAAGCTGACCCGGTACGCGTTCTCCGTCCTGGACGTCCTCGGCATCCGGCACGGTCCCGCGCACACCGAGCTGAAGCTGACCCCCGACGGGCCCTGTCTGATCGAGACCGGCGCCCGGCTGTGCGGCGGCGACCTGCCCTGGCTGGTGCGCAAGGCGGTCGGGGAGAGCCAGCTGGACTGGACGGCCGACGCCTACACCGACCCGGAGCGGTTCCGGGCCCGGGCCGGCGAACCGTACGCCGTCCGCGAGTACGTCTCCTCGATGTCGCTGATCGCGCCGCGCTCCGGCACCCTGCTCGGCTACCCCAGGCTGGAGGAGGTCAAGGCGCTGGAGAGCTTCCACGAGGCGAAGGTCTCCGTGAACGCGGGCCAGGAGATCCGGCGCAGCGTGACCGATTTCACCGTGCCGATGCTGGTCGACCTGGCGCACCCGGTGCAGGACGTGGTGCTGCGCGACTACGCGACCGTGCGCTACCTGGACGGGGAAGGGTTCTATGACATCGCCTGACCCGGCCGGGCGGGCCCGGCGGATCGGCGCGCTCGCCGGACCGCTGCTGGTGCTCAGCTACTGCGTGGCCAACGCGGCCAAGTCCGTGGTCGAGGGCCGGCTGGTACAGGACATCAGCCCCGAGTTCTACGCGTTCAACGCCTTCTGCGTGACCCAGGTGCTCTGTCTGGCGCTGTGCCGGGACCACCGGGCGCTGCTGGAGTCCGTCCGCCGCTGCCTGCCGGACGTCCTCGCGTACAACGTGACGACGACCCTGAGCTGGGTGGCGGTGCTCTACGCGTTGCGCGTGTTCGAGCCGGCGGTGACCAACTCCCTGATCGTGGGCATGGTGCCGGTCCTGACCATCGTGATCGGCGGCCGGCTCCGTCCGCAGTCCCGTCCCTCCCGGACGGAGGTGCTGTCCTCGCTGGGTGTGCTGGCCGCCATGGGCTACCTCGCCGTCATGACGTTCGGGGGTTCCTCGGGCACCGGTTCCGTCTCCTCCGGCGGGTTCGCGCTCGGCGTGGTGAGCTGTGCGGTGACGGCGGCGGCGGTGGCGGGCAACACCTTCTACACCAAGCGCCTGGGCGAGGCGGGGATGGCGCCGGGGCAGATGATGGCCTGCCGGTTCCCGCTGCTGCTCGTCTCCACCCTCGTGCTCTTCCTGGTCCGCGACAGTGCCGCCGCCTACTCCCCCGCCCACGTCGCCCTGTTCGCGGCGCTCGGCCTGGGCGTGGCCGGCACCCTGCTGCTGCTCCAGGTGGGCATCACCCGCACCGAGCCGATGACGGTGTCCCTGCTGTTCGGCAGCAACCTGATCCTGACGTTCGGCATCCAGTTCTTCGACCCGCGCATCGACCAGTCCGCGCACAGCCTGGTCGGGGTGCTGCTGCTGACCGGTTTCATCCTCTGGGGCAGCCTCGCCGGGGTCCGCCGGGCCGCCTCGGCGGACCGGGCACCCCGGGCGCCGGCGGCCCTCCCCGACAGCTCCCCGCACCGCGGCTGACCCGGGGCCACCGCCGCCCCGCGCCGACCGCCCTCCGCACGAGCGGACCACCGCTCGCGATCTGAAAGGCATCACCGCAATGGAGAACCTCCGCGTCGTCATCACCGGTGCCGCCCGGGACTTCGGGCGCACCCTGGCCATCGTCTTCGCCCGGCAGGGCGCCGAGGTGTTCCTCTCCGCACGCAGCCTGGAGGGCGCCCGCCGCACCGAGCGGGAGATCCGTGATCTCGGCCACGACCGGGTGCACGCCTTCGCCTGCGACATCACCGACCCGGCGTCCGTACGCGCCTTCGCGGACGGCGTCCGGGAGAAGGCCGGCGCTGTCGACGTGCTCCTCAACAACGGGGCCAACTGGCTGGAGAGCGAGGACCTGACCACCGCGGACGACGCCGACATCCTCGCCACCACCGCGTCCGCCGGCGGCACCGTCCTGATGGTCAAGCACTTCCTGCCGCTGCTGCGCGCCTCGCAGCGGCCCGACATCGTCACCCTGGTGTCGGCCGCCGCGACGCCGAACTACACCGGCTGCGTGGGCCACGAGGCGTTCTACGCGGCCAAGGGCGGCCAGGCCGCGTTCACCGGCATCCTGTCCAAGCGGCTGCGCGCGGAGGGCATCCGTGTCATCTCCCTGTTCCCGCCGGACTTCGACAACACCGACCCGCTGTCGCCCGCCTGGGAAAGCGCCTCGCGCACCCCGAAGGACGCCCTGACCGCGCAGTCCCTCGCGGACTGCGTCACCTTCGCCGTCAACCAGCCCCGGGACTGCTTCCTCAGCCAGCTGCACTTCGAGCCCGGCCACTGACCCGGACGTCCGCCGTACGTCCGCACCCCCGAAAGGCGACTCCCATGACACTGCTCCAGGTCCTGCCCTCCACGGGCGAGGCCGAGCCGCTGCTCAGCACCCAGGACCCCGACCGGATCGCGGCCCTGCTCGGGGCGCACGGCGCCCGGTTCGAACGGTGGCCCCTCAAGGAGCTGCCGGCCGGCTTCGGCGACGACGACGTGCTCGGCCTGTACCGGGCGGAGGCGGACCGGTTCTCCGCCGAGACCGGCCTGGGGCACGTCGAGGTGGTCCGGATGGCGCCGGACGACTCCGACCCGCGGTGGGCCGCCGAGGCCCGCGCCTCCCGTGACCGCTACTTCAACGAGCACACCCACGGCTCGGACGAGGTCTGGTTCTTCGCCCGGGGCCGGTGCGGCTTCTACCTGCGGCTGGCCGGCGACGACACCGTCCACGTGCTGGTCGCCGAGGCGGGCGACCTGGTGTGCACGCCCTCCGGCGTACGGCACTGGTTCGACATGGGGCAGACGCCCGACTTCGCCGCCCTGCACGTCTACGCCGCCGAGACCGACTGGGACGAGGCCTTCACCGGCGACCCGATCGCGTCCCGGTTCCCGCACATGGAGGCGCTGCTGGCCACGGCTCGCTGACCCGCGAGCGCCGCGCCCCGGCTCCCTCCCCCTCTCGCCGGGGTGCCCGGCACCACCGTGCCGCGCACCCCGGGTCAGTCCTGTTCACCCCGAATCTGGAGCGACATGACGCCCATCACCGCGCCCACCACCTCCGAGCGCGTCTTCCGTCCCCGCCGTTACCTCATGTGCCGACCCGTCCACTTCGAGGTGTCGTACTCCATCAACCCCTGGATGGACCCCGCCAAACCGGTCGACGCCGAGCTGGCCGTCGCCCAGTGGGAGCGGCTGTACGCCCTGTACCGCGAACTCGGCCACACCGTCGACCTGATCGACCCGCTGCCGGGGCTGCCCGACATGGTCTACGCGGCCAACGGCGCCACCGTGGTGGACGGCAAGGTCCTCGGCGCCCGGTTCCGCAACGCGGAGCGAGCCGCCGAGGGCCCGGCCTATCTGGAGTGGTTCCGGTCCCACGGCTTCACCGAGACCCACGACCCGGAGCACATCAACGAGGGCGAGGGCGACTTCCTCGTCACCGACAGCTGGATACTGGCCGGCCGCGGCTTCCGCAGCACCGCCGAGGGCCATCAGGAGGCGCAGGAGTTCTTCGGCCGCCCGGTCATCGGACTGGAGCTGACCGACCCGCGCTACTACCATCTCGACACCGCGCTGACCGTGCTGGACGGCGACGAGATCATGTACAACCCCGAGGCGTTCGCCCCGGGCAGCCGGGAGGTGCTGCGCCGGCTGTTCCCGGACGCCGTGCCGGTCGGGCCCGGGGAAGCCGCGGTCTTCGGTCTCAACGCCGTCAGCGACGGCCTGCACGTGGTGCTGCCCGAGGCCGCCCAGCGGCTGAGCGATCAGCTCCGGGAGCGGGGTTTCGAGCCCATCGGCATCGACCTGTCCGAGCTGCTCAAGGGCGGCGGCAGCGTCAAGTGCTGCACGCTGGAGATACGCGGCTGACGATGTCCGCGGGGACGGGTCTGTCCGCTACGCGCGTCAACCGCCGTGGCAGCAGGCCCGTCTCGATCGCCCGGGCGCCGGCCTGGAACCGGGAGCTGGTGCCCAGCAGCGCCATGACGTCGGCGACGTAGCGCCGGTAGGTGCGCACGGACATGGAGAGCTTGCGGGCCGCGACGTCGTCGATGAGCCCTTCCTGGAGACAGCCGAGGACCCGGCTCAACTCCTCGGCCAGGGCGTGTTCCCTGAAGCGCAGATGCGGGTCCAGTACCGTCGCGGTCGGCCAGATGGTGTCGAAGAGCGCGCGCAGGTTCGTCGCCACGGGCGTGCTGTGGATGAGTGCCGGGTCGCCCGGGGAGTTCGACACCAGTGTCGACCGCGTGTCGGCGACGACCGCGGTGAGTCCCGGGAGTGCGGCGAGCCGCACCTCGACCCCGTCCGGGAACAGCGCGTCGACCGCGCACCGGGTCCGGGTGACCGGTGGGACGAGCGCCCGCACGGTGACGTCCGCGGGCAGCGTCGGGGCGACCCGGCCGAAGGCGGCGACGACGGCGGTGGTCACCTCGGAATGTTCGCCGATTATCAGGCGGAGGGAATCGGAAGCCTGGGACATTATGTTTTCGACTGCCTCTCCCAGGGCTTCCCGGTTTAAGGGAAGCTGGGTGACGAGCGAATCGTTCGTCGTCTGGCTACGCCGTTGTTCGGCCAATGATTCCACCAGACCTCGGACCTCGAGCAGATCTTGCTCAAGGATTTTTGTGGTCGGCATCACGTTTATTCCTTTCACAGCACGTCGAACATCTGCATCTCGGCCGCTCGGGTGCCACCGGAAAAACGCGAACCGACCCCCAGCGACTCCAGGATTCTGGCGACGTGCCGACGGTACGTGCGTAAGGACAGGCCCAGTTCACGGGCCGCGACCGCGTCCGTGGAGCCGGCGTACAGCCGGGCCAGCACCTCGCGCGCGGTGTCGGTGGTGAGGTAGGCGTCCAGCAGGAGGTGGTCGCGCCAGGGCAGCGAGGCATCCCAGGCCCCCATGAAGAGCGAGGCCAGCACGCGGACCGCGGCCCGGTCGCGGACCAGCAGCCCGCCCGTGCTGTCGCCCGGCGCGTGGACCAGCGCCTCCGCGACGTCCCTCACCAGGGACTCGGCGAGCGGGCGGCCGGTCACCCGCAGTTCCGCGAGTTCGGCCGCCCCGGAGCCGGCCGACAGCTCCCGCAGCGCCGAGGCGGACCCGAGCACGCGGACGGTGATCCGGCCCGGACCGGTCCTGGTCCGGGTCTCCAGGTCGCCCAGCACGGTGCGTACGGCCGCCAGCTGCCCGCTCCGGCCGGACAGCGAGATCAGCACGGTACGCCGGGCCCGGGCCACCAGGTCCGTCAGGGTGGCGCCGGTCGCCTCCTGCCGCCGGTCGGCGGACAACTGAACGAAACGCGGCGCGGGAAGAGAACGGAATTCCAGAAGGGCGGAATCAATGAGGTTCCGCGCTTCCAGCAGTGCGTGTTCCACGGGGTCGCGAGTGAATTGTGTACTGCCTGTTTCGGTCTGATCCCGATTGATGTCGACCTCCAGGTTCTCCCTGCTTGAAAATTTACCCACCCGAGGCAGACCCAGCAAGGGATCCTTAAGTGCGAAGCGCGCCGTTTGACCAGACGTGAATCCTTATGTCCATCACTCTTTGTCGTCGCTTGATCATTGAGTGTCTCATTCTGATCGATCGGTGGCGCAACGTGGACGCTGGGTGATCTGCTCGATTTTCGCGCCTTATGTATGCAGAGAACCGCGAAATGGGCCACCGGGTGACCGGGAAGCGAATTCAAACATCCGGAGCCGAATCCGCCCGGCGGACTGCCGTCACATCCCGGGGCCGGACGGGGCGTCCGGCCGGCCGGGGCGGCGCGGGCCACTGGCGGTCATCGGCCGACATCCGGGGATGCAGCCGGTTCCGGGGACCGAGGCGGTGTTCGCGGCGGTGGGCGACGGGCCCGATCCGCTCCGGTGGCGGCGACCGTGGGTACCCGCGGATGGCGGCAGACGAGTCGGGCTGTACGCCGGGTTCTGTCGCCCGGCTGCCTCGCGGCGGCCGGGGAGACGGCCATCCATCTAGGGCCGGCGTTGCCGCCGGCCTCGTGCGGTCCACCCGCGGACTCGGGCGGGCAGCCCTCGAACGTCCGCGCAGAGCACGTTTTACGGCGCTCCTTTTGACCTTGCTCCGGGTGGGGTTTACCTAGCTGCCCAGGTCACCCTGGGCACTGGTGGTCTCTTACACCACCGTTTCACCCTTACCCGGGACCGAGGTCCCGGGCGGTCTGTTTTCTGTGGCACTGTCCCGCGGGTCACCCCGGGTGGCCGTTAGCCACCACCCTGCCCTGTGGAGCCCGGACGTTCCTCGGGAAGCACCCCGAAGGGGCTCCACGCGGCCGTCCGCCCGGCTCGTCTGCCGTGCCGACCATGCTACCGGGCGTCGGGCCCACGGAGTGGCAGGGGTGGCACGAGGCGGCCCCGTAGGCTGGCGGGTGCTCTTCGTGCGTACGTGCCGAGGGCCCCGTACCGAAAGCTCCAGGGAGAACCGCCGTGCTCGTGTTGCTGCCGCCGTCCGAAGGAAAGGCTCCCTCCGGGCGGGGCGTGCCGCTGAAGCCGGAGTCGCTGTCGCTGCCGGGGCTCGCCGGGGCGCGGCAGGCGGTCCTGGACGAGCTGGTCGAGCTGTGCGCGGCCGACGAGGAGAAGGCGCGCGAGGTGCTGGGCCTGAGCGAGGGGCTGCGCGGCGAGGTCGCCAAGAACACGGAGCTGCGGACCGCGGGGGCACGGCCCGCCGGGGAGATCTACACGGGTGTGCTGTACGACGCCCTGGACCTGGCCTCGCTCGACACCGCGGGCAAGCGGCGGGCGGCGCGGTCGCTGCTCGTCTTCTCCGGGCTCTGGGGCGCGGTCCGGGTGACGGACCGGATTCCCTCGTACCGCTGCTCGATGGGTGTGAAGTTGCCGGGCCTCGGGGCGCTGGGCTCGCACTGGCGGGCCCCGATGGCCGCCGTGCTGCCCGAGGCGGCGGGGAGCGGGCTCGTACTGGACCTGCGCTCCTCGGCGTACGCGGCCGCGTGGAGGCCGAAGGGGGAGGTCGCGGGGCGGACGGCGAGCGTACGGGTGCTGCACGCGCCGACCCGGAAGGTCGTCAGCCACTTCAACAAGGCGACCAAGGGGCGGATCGTGCGCAGCCTCCTGGAGTCCGGGGCCGCGCCTGCGGGTCCGGCCGAACTGGTGGAGGCGCTGCGGGACCTGGGGTACGCGGTGGAGGCGGCGCCGGGCGGGGCGGGCAGGGTGTGGATGCTGGACGTGCTCGTGGACGAGGTGCACTGAGTGGTTCGCCTGCGGCGCCGGACAGCTCATTACGTTGCAGTGTGCGCAACGGCCTTTGCGCAGGGTGTGTGGTGCGTGCAGGATGAGCGCATGGTCCCGTCCTCGTCCTCCTCGCCGCTGCCCTCCTCCGTGCTCGAACTCGCGCCCGTCGTGCCCGTGGTCGTCGTCGAGGACGTCTCCGATGCCGTTCCGCTGGCGCGGGCGCTCGTCGCGGGCGGGCTGCCCGCGATCGAGGTGACCCTGCGGACACCGGCCGCGCTCGACGCGATACGGGCGATCGCGGACGAGGTGCCGGAAGCGGTGGTCGGGGCGGGCACGGTCATCTCGGCCGGCCAGGTGGCGGACTCCGTGGCCGCCGGGGCGCGTTTCCTCGTCAGTCCCGGATGGACGGACGCGCTGCTCGACGCGATGAAGGGGTCCGGGGTGCCGTTCCTGCCCGGGGTGTCGACGACGTCGGAGGTCGTGGCGCTGCTGGAGCGGGGCGTCACCGACATGAAGTTCTTCCCGGCGGAGGCGGCCGGCGGCACGGCGTACCTGAAGTCGCTGGGCGGGCCGCTGCCGCAGGCCCGTTTCTGCCCGACGGGGGGTATCGGTCCCGCCGCCGCGCCGGAGTACCTGGCGCTGCCCAACGTGCTCTGCGTGGGCGGGAGTTGGATGCTGCCCGCGGACGCGATCCGGGAACACGACTGGGCGCGGGTGGAGAAGCTTGCACGCGAGGCGGCAGGGCTGGCCCCCTGAAAAGGGGCGCGGGGAACTGCGCGACCGGCCCTCACCGGCCCGCGGCCGACGACACAGCTCAGCGCAGTTCAGTCCAGCTCGGCTAGCGCAGCCCAGCGCAGCGCGGACGTGTCGTTCAGGAGCCGCACGCTCGCGTTCCCGTCCCCGTAGTACGCCACCTCCGACAGCGACGCCGCCGACAGTTCCATGCGGAACAGGGACTCGGGCGGGGCGCCCAGGGCCAGCCGTACGAGGGTCTTGATCGGCGTGACGTGCGAGACGACGAGCACGGTCCGGGCCGGGTGGGCCGCGAGCAGACCGTCGCGGGCCGCGGCCACGCGGCGGGCGACCGCGGCGAAGCTCTCGCCACCGCCGGTGGGCTGCGCGTCGGGTGACGCCAGCCAGGCGTTCATGTCGGCCGGGTGGCGTTCGCGGACCTCGGCGAAGGTGAGGCCCTCCCAGGCGCCGAAGTCCGTCTCGCGGAGGCCGTCCTCCGTCCGCACGGCCAGTCCCAGTCGGGCGGCCACGATGCCGGCGGTCTCACGGCAGCGGGCCAGGGGGGAGGAGACCACGGCCTGTACGCTCCCGCGCGCGGCCAGTGCGTGGGCGACGCGCTCGGCCTGGTGGCGGCCGGTGTCCGACAGGCTGGGGTCGCGGCCGTCGTGTCCGCCGCTTCCCGAGAACCGCTTCTGCGGGGTCAGGGGGGTCTCGCCGTGCCGGAGGAGGACGAAGGTGGTGGGGGTGCCCAGATCGGGGGGTGGCTCGGTCATGTGGTGGGCTGCCCGGGGGTGGAGGTCGTAGGTCGGCCGACTGCCCGTCGTGGCCGGGCGCGCAGTTCCCCGCGCCCTTTGCGGGGCCCGGGGCCCGGGTCGGCCCGGGCCCCGGAGGACTACAGGCCCGAGTCCGACGTGCGGATCAGGATGCGGCGGCAGTTCTCGCAGCGCAGGACCGCGTCCGGGGCCGCCGCCTTCACGTCGTTGATCTCGGTGATGTTGAGCTCCAGGCGGCAGCCCTCGCAGCGGCGCTGGTAGAGGCGGGCCGCGCCGACGCCGCCCTGCTGCTCGCGGAGCTTCTCGTAGAGCTTCAGGAGGTCGGCGGGCACCGAGCCCGCGACGACCTCGCGCTCCTTGGCCAGCGTCGCGCTCTCGCCGTCGAAGGACTCGAACGCCGCGTCCCGGCGGGACGTCGCGTCGTCGATCTTCGACTGGACGGAGGAGACCCGGCCGGTCAGCTCGGCGACCCGCTCCTGCGCGGACTCGCGGCGCTCCATGATCTCCAGGACGACGTCCTCCAGGTCGCCCTGCCGCTTGGCCAGCGAGGTGATCTCGCGCTGGAGGTTCTCCAGGTCCTTGGGGGACGTGACGGCCCCGGAGTCCAGCCGCTGCTGGTCGCGGGAGGCGCGCTGGCGCACCTGGTCGACGTCCTGCTCCGCCTTGGTCTGCTCGCGGGAGCAGTCGCTCTCCTCCGTCTGCGCGGCGACGAGCAGGTCCCGCAGCTGCGTGAGGTCCTTGGTCAGCGACTCGATCTCGGCGTGCTCCGGCAGCGACCGCCGCTTGTGCGCGAGCTGCTGGAGGCGGGCGTCGAGGGACTGGACGTCGAGGAGTCGGATCTGGTCGGCGGGCGCGGCGTTCAGTTGGGGGCTCCAGGTGAAGGGGCGTGGGAGTTCCACGGGTCGGTGACCGTCCTCGAGACGTGGACCCGCAGGCCCCAGCCGTGACGGTCGGAGATCTCGTCGAGCTGGGCTGCGGCCAGCTCGCACCAGGGCCACTCGGTGGCCCAGTGCGCCGCGTCGAGCAGCGCGAGGGGGCTCTGGGCGCGGGCTTCCGACACCGGGTGGTGGCGCAGGTCCGCGGTGAGGAAGGCGTCCACGCCGGCGGCGCGTACGTCGGCGAAGAGGCTGTCGCCGGAGCCGCCGCTGACCGCGACGGTCCGCACGAGCGCCTCGGGGTCGCCCGCGACGCGGATGCCCTGCGCGGTGGCGGGCAGCCGCTCGGCGGCGCGGGCGGCGAACTCGCGGACGGTCAGCGGGTGGTCCGGTTCACAGACACGGCCGAGGCCGCGACGGCCCTCGGGGTCGGCGGGATCCGGCACGAGGGGCCGCAGGACCCGCAGGTCCAGCGCGCCCGCGAGGGCGTCACTCACCCCCGGATCGGCGCGGTCCGCGTTCGTGTGGGCGACGTGCAGGGCGATGTCGTTCCTGATGAGCGTGTGCACGACGCGGCCCTTGAAGGTCGAGGCCGCCACCGTCGTCGTACCGCGCAGGTAGAGCGGGTGGTGGGTGACCAGCAGGTCCGCGCCCAGCTTCACCGCCTCGTCCACGATCTCCTGGACCGGGTCGACGGCGAACAGGACACGGGTGACCTCCTGGTCGGGGTCTCCGCAGACCGTCCCGACCGCGTCCCATGCCTCCGCGCTCCCGGGGGGCCAGAGGGCGTCGAGCGCGGCGATTGCTTCAGACAGACGGGGCACGCACAAAAGGCTACCTGCCTCGGGGGTCCGTCCGACCGGCCGCTCCGGTGATCACCTGGCCGGGCGTCCCTCCTCGCCCTTCCCCGTCCCGCTCAGCACATCCGCCTCCGTTCCCTCAGGCGAACCGGGAAGTGGCCACTCTTATGTGTGAAGGGGCTAGCTGCGGGTCCCACGTCTGTGCGTGCGAAAACTACTTTCGACGCCGGAGGTGACCGAACCATGGCGGCCTGTGCGATCGAGTCCGCGGCGGCGTCCGGAAACGGGGACAGGAAGACAAGGGACAGGAAGACAAGGGACAGGGAGAGGGAGGGGAACGGGGTCGGAAGCGGGGACGGGAGCGGGTCCGTCGCACGGGCAGGGTGCGTGATCAGCTTCGACGGGTCCTACGCGGCCCGGCTGGCCCGCGGCGGCGCGTCCTGGTTCCCGGAACGCTGGACGCTGGACGGCCCCGAGCCCTACGCCGTGCCGCTGCCCGGCAGCCAGCCCGAAGAACCCGGCACGGAGGTGCTGCCGATGGCGGACGGGCGGGTGCTCGTCCACCGGCTCGCCGACGGTCGGCACATGTTCTCGCTGCTGTATCCGACGGGACATCCGACGGGGCCCGGGACGGGCGAGGTACCGCTCGGCGCGGTCGAATGCCCCGATCCCGGAACGGAGCTGTGGCTGCTGCCGCCCGCTCCTGGCGGCACGCGCGCGTACGCCCTCGCCGTGGGACCCGGTTCGACGGCCGTGTGGCTGGTGGCGGGCGGTGCCTTCGGGCCCGAGCACCTCGCGGAGGTGCCGGGCCGCTGCTCGGGCGGGGTGTGGCTGGGCGGCGGGGACCGGCTGCTCGCACTGGACCGGAAGGTGCCACGGGGCAGGACCAAGACGGTGGTGGTCGATCTGGAACGCGGGGGCGAGGTGTCGCCGCTGCTGCAGATCGCCGAGGACAGCGACGACCGGCTGCTGCTGGCCGACGCCGACAGCGGGCTGCTCCTGGTCCGCTCGGACGCGCCCTCACCGGGGCGGGAGCGGCTCGGCTGGGGCGTGCTGGGGAGCACGCTTCCGGTCCGGTTCCCGGAGTGCCTCCAGCCGGCCGGCTGCACGGTCACTCCGTTCGCGATCCAGCCGGGGCTGGTGCTGACGCCGGAGAGCTGCGCGGTCGCTCTGCGGATCGACGGTGCCTCGGGCAGCTGGCTCGGGATGTGGCGTCCGGCGGAACGCCGGCTCCATCAGCTTCGCGCCCCGGAGGGGTGGTTGACCGGTTCCGGCCGGTGGACCAGGGACGGGGTCCTTCGACTGCCGTACGCGACGGAGGCGGTGCCGTGCGGCATGGCACTGGTCGAGGCACCCGTGAGGACGGACACGGAGGTCAAGGGTGCGGAGGTGGGAAGCGCGGAGGTGACGGGCACGGGGGTAATGGGTGCGGGGGTGGTGGACGCGGGAGCGGTGGACGCGGACCCCGGGGGTCCGGATCGTACGGTCGAGGTGTCGGGGGACATGTCGCGGAGGCCGTCCGCGGCAGGTCCTCAGGACCCGGCGTCGCCCGGTCCCGTGCCGCTCCAACAGGCCCCGCTCCGGCAGGCCCCGCCCTGTCCGGACCCGCTCCAACGGGCCCCGGCCCACCTGGTTCCGCCTCGCCGGAGTCCGCTGACGAGCCGGATGGTCGCGAGCGCCTTCGCGGGGCGGCGGGCAGCGCAGTCGACGATGGGGCGAGGGCTGGAGCAGGGGCAGGGACGAGGGCGAGGGCTCGGGGAGGGGACGGAGGGGAGTCCCTCCCCGGGCCCGGAGGAGAACCCTTCGTCAGGCACGGAAAAGCGTCCCCCTCCGGGCGGGAACGCCTTCCAGGACGGAGGGTCGGGGAACCTGCCGCCGACGGCCCCAGACCCGGGCGGGGGTTCGGTCGAGGGCCGGGCCGACGTAAGCCCGCCACCCCCTCGCCCTCCTTACCCTCCTTCCCCCACCGCCCCCGAACCCGCCCGGCCGTTGCGTGTCGAGCAGGTCAGTGACCGGGCTCCGGCGGGCTTTCGTGCGTTGCGGGTGGGTGCCGGAGGCGCCCCTCCCGCACCCCCCTCGAAGTGACCGCCGAGTAGCCCCGCCCACCCCTCCGGACGGTCATGGCCGACCGTTAGAATCTCCGGCGCTGTATCGAAGGATCTTGTGACGGGGTGGATTGCAGATGAGTGACACGAACACCATGGAGATGACGGCCACCGAAGTGCGGGGGGCGTCGGCGCAGGTCGGCGACGACGGTGGCCACGGCCGGCACCGGGGGCCCGTCTCCGCCCAGGAGGACGGGGCGATCCCCCGCGGGCGGCACCGCAGGCCGGCCGAGCAGGGCGACATGACGGCCTGACCACAGCTCGGGCCCGCGACACGGCACGGCCCCGCCCGGTACTCCTCGGGCGGGGCCGTTTCCCTGACCGGGCGAGGCTGGTTCCCGGGTTCCCCCTAAGCGGGGAACCCGTGCGTGAGACCCAGCACCTCCGTCGCCGCGAACGTCTCCCCCGCGGGCCGATCCACGTAGTGGGGCGTGAGCAGCGCGTCCAGTTCGTCGTACGTGAAGGCTTCCTGCTTCGTGTCGAACTTCGCCGCCACCCGCGGCCGCTCGACGATCGCGACCATCCCGCCGTGCACGACGAGGAGCTGGCCGTTGACGCGTCCGGCCGCCGGGGACGCCAGGTAACCGACCAGCGGGGCGACATGCTCGGGGGCGAGCGGGTCGAGCCGCCCCCCGGCCGCCCCCGCCCTCCGGCCACGCGGTCCCTGGAACCCCGCGAACACGTCCGCCGTCATACGGGTCCTGGCACGCGGGCAGATCACGTTCGCCGTGACGCCGTACTTCGCGAGCGCCAGCGCCGTCGAGGTGGTCAGCCCGACGATGCCGCCCTTCGCGGCGGCGTAGTTGGGCTGGCCCGCGGAGCCCGCGAGGAACGCCTCCGAGGAGGTGTTCACGATCCGCCCGTACACCGGCGCGTCCGCCGCCTTGGACCGCGCCCGCCAGTACGCGGACGCGAAGCGCGTGGTGTTGAAGTGGCCCTTCAGATGGACCCGGACCACGGAGTCCCACTCGTCCTCGGTCATGGAGAAGACCATCCGGTCGCGCAGGATGCCCGCGTTGTTGACCAGGATGTCCAGCCGTCCGAACTCCGCGACCGCCGACTCGACGAGTTCGCGGGCCTGTTCGTGGTCGGCCACGTCGCCGGTGTGCGCGACCGCACGGCCGCCCGCCGCCCGGATCTCGGCGACGACCTCCTCGGCGGGTACGGCCGACGCCTCGCCGGAGCCGTCCCGGCCGGGCTGCCCGAAGTCGTTGACGACGACGGCGGCACCGAGCCGGGCGAGTTCCAGCGCCTCCGCCCGGCCGAGACCGCGGCCCGCGCCCGTGACGACCGCGGTACGCCCCTCAAGTGGCAGCGACATCGTGCCCCTTCCTGCTGACTCGACTGTGGCCCGTGTGGCCCGTGTGGCCCGTGTGGCCCGTGTGGCCCGTGTGGCCCGTGTGGCCCGTGTGGCCCGTGTGGCCCGTGTGGCCCGTGTGGCTCAGGGTCGGAACCTCAGATCTCGATGCACGTCCGCAGCGCCACACCCGTACGCATCTGGTCGAGCGCCTCGTTGACGTCCGCCAGCGGCACCCGGTGCGTGATCAGGCCCTCCAGGTCGATGCGCCCGGCGCGCCACAGGGCGATGGCCCGCTCGTAGGACCGCAGGGCGTCCCCTCCGCCGTACATGGACGGCAGGATCCGCTTCTCGTCGAAGAACAGCTCGAACATGCTGAGCTGGAGGAAGTCGTCCACGGCGCCCGCGCCGACGACGACCAGCGTGCCGCCGCGGCGGGTGTTCTCGTACGCCGTGCGGGCGGTGGCGGAGCGGCCGACGACCTCGAAGACGTAGTCGAAGCCCTCGTCCGCGGTCAGCGACCGCTTGGCGTCCGCGAGTTCCTCGGGTGCGACGGCCCGGGTGGCGCCGAACCTCAGCGCGGCCTCGCGGCGCGGCAGGACGGGGTCGACCGCGACGATCTCCGCGGCGCCCTTCAGCCGGGCACCCTGGATCGCGGAGATGCCGACGCCTCCGCAGCCGATGACGGCGACCGACGAACCGGCCGCCACGTCGGCGGTGTTGAGGGCGGCGCCGAGTCCCGTGGTGACCCCGCAGCCGATGAGCGCGGCGACGTCGAAGGGCACGTCGTCCGGGATCGGCACGGCGCAGCCCGCGTCCACGACGACCTCCTCCGTGAAGGTCCCGGTGCCCGCGAAGCCGAACACGTCCGCGCCCGCGGAACCTCCGCCCAGGCGCTTGAAGTTGGGCGTGCCGGCGTTCATGAACCCGGCGAGACACAGTTGGGTCTGGCCGCGCTTGCAGGCGGCGCACGCTCCGCACGCGGGCAGCCAGCAGATGACGACCCGGTCGCCGGGCCCGACGCCGGTGACGCCCTCGCCGACCTCCACGACCTCGCCGGCGCCCTCGTGTCCGGGGACGAACGGCGCGGGCTGCGGCAGCACCCCGGCCATCGCCGAGAGGTCCGAGTGGCACAGGCCGGTGGCCCGTACCCGGATCCGTACCCGGCCGGGGCCGAAGCCCGTCGCCTCGACGTCGTCGAATATCTCCAGCTTGTCCTGGCCGATCTCGTGCAGTACGGCTGCGCGCATGGTGCGGCTCCCCTCGGAGACCTGCGTACGACACGTGGGTACGTGGGTACGTGGCGTGGCTA
Organism: Streptomyces beigongshangae; assembly: GCF_019710745.1. GTDB lineage: Bacteria > Actinomycetota > Actinomycetes > Streptomycetales > Streptomycetaceae > Streptomyces > Streptomyces beigongshangae. The sequence continues at coordinate 45,050 of NZ_JAHKJW010000014.1, read as the reverse complement.
CGCAGGTACGTAACTACGTAGGTACGACACTCGCGGGTACGGCACCCGTGGGTACAGCACGCGTACCCGCCGACTCAGGCGTGCTCCACGACGGCGTCGGTGAGGACCGGTGCGTCGTCCCGCTCCGCCGCGCCCACCGTCACCCGGACCCGGCCGTCCTCCCGCCACATCCGGACGCGCAGGGTCTCGCCCGGGTACACCACCCCGGCGAAGCGCGTGGCGCAGGAGCGGACCCGGCCCACGTCGCCGTCCAGCACCGTGTCCACGACCGCCTTCAGCGTCATCCCGTACGTGCACAGCCCGTGCAGGATCGGCCGGTCGAAGCCGGCGAGCTTGGCGAACTCGGGGTCGGCGTGCAGCGGGTTCCGGTCGCCGGAGAGCCGGTACAGGAGCGCCTGGTCCTCGCGGACCGGGCGCTCGACCGTCCTGTCCGGCGGGCCCTGCGGCGGGGCGGGGCGGGCGGAGGGGCCGCGGTCGCCGCCGAAGCCGCCCTCGCCGCGTACGAAGATCTGGGCGTCGTTGGTCCACAGCGGGCCCCGCTCGTCGGCGGCCTCGGTGCGTACGACGAGGACGGCGGCCTCGACCTTGTCGTACACGGCCGCGATGCGTGCGGCGGCGACCGCCCGGCCCGCTGCCGGGATCGGCCGGTGCAGCGTGAGGCTCTGGCCGCCGTGCAGGACACGGGCCAGGTCGACGTCGATGCCCGGCAGGGAGAGGCCGCTGATCACGCCCGGGGAGCCGGCGCCGGCGACGGTCGCGAAGCTCGGCAGGACGTGCAGCCTGGACTCCAGGGTGTAGCGCAGTTCGCCGGGGTCGGTCGCCGGTACGCCGGCTCCGAGGCCGAGGTGGTAGAGCTGGACGTCCTTGTGGTCCCAGGTGATCTCGGCGGACCGGGGCCCGGCCGCGAGGGCCCGGGCGACGTCGATGGGCATGGGACTCCTGACTGCCGGCGGGAAGACCCCGGTGCGGCCGTCCGCACCGTCGGCCGCACCGGGGTCGTCTGGGCCGGGGAACCCGCCCGTTCTAGAACGCGTTCCAGTCCGGCGACCCCCTGTATAGCCGAGCCCCGGACACATGGGAAGTCTCCTGACGTCATGTCAGATACGGACGGGCCGCCGACGACCGCCGGCAGCACCCCCGGCGAAGGCCACGTTCAGCCGCGGTCGGCGGCCTTCCGCGGCAGCCACACCCACATCAGCGCCGCACCCGCGAGCAGCACCCCGCACCCCGTGCGGAACACCAGCGCGTACCCCTCCGTGAGCGCCGCGGGCGACTCCTCGCCCCCCGCCCCCGTCCGCGCGGCCGCGATCGTCGCCATCACCGACAGTCCGAGCGAACCCCCCATCGTCCGCGAGGTGTTGATCAGCCCCGACACCAGCCCCGCGTCCTGCGCGTCCGCCTCCGACGTGGCGAGCGCGGCGAGCGGTGTCGCCGCGAGCCCCGCACCGAGCATCATGAGGATGCCGGGGAACATGATCGCGGTGAGGTACGACCCGTCCGCGCCCATCGTGGACTGCCAGCCGAACCCGGCCGCCGCCACCAGCGTCCCGATCACCGCGACGTTGCGCGCCCCCACGGCCGGCAGGAACCTCGGCGCGGCCTTCGACCCCAGGATCACCGCCAGCGAGCTGGGCACGAGCGCGAGCCCGGCCTCCAGGGGCGTGTAGCCGAGCACGTTCTGCGCGTACAGCGTCATGAAGAACCACATGCAGAACATCGCCGAGCCGCACAGGAACATCGCCACGTTCGCCGAGGACACGGAGCGCAGCCGGAACAGCTCCAGCGGCATCAGCGGCGCCTTCGTCCGCGCCTCCACGAGCAGGAAGAGCCCGATCAGGACGGCGCCGCCGGACAGCGGGACCAGGGTCGCGGCCGACCCCCACCCCTCGGCCTCGGTCTGCACGATCCCGTACGCGAGGACCGCGAGGCCCGACGTCACCAGTACGGCACCCGGCAGGTCGAGCCGCCGCCCGCCGCCCACCCGGCTCTCCGCGAGCCGGCACAACGCCCCGGCCAGCACCACGGCACCGACGGGCACGTTGATGAGCAGGACCCACCGCCAGTTCAGCCCGTCGACCAGGAGGCCGCCGACGAGCCCGCCCGCCGCGCCGCCGCCCCCGCCGACCGCGGTCCAGGTCGCTATGGCACGGGCGCGTGCGGGCCCCTCCGGCACGGCGGACGTCAGGATCGTCAGCGTGGAGGGGGCGAGCACGGCCGCGCCGAGCCCCTGCACGGCCCGCGCGGCCAGCAACTGCCACTCCTCCTGCGCGAGTCCGCCCGCGAGGGAGGCGAGCGTGAAGAGCGCCAGCCCGACCAGGAACATCCGCTTGCGTCCGTACAGGTCGCCGGCCCGTCCGCCGAGCAGCATGAACCCGGCGAAGGCGATGGTGTACGCGTTCACGACCCACTGGAGTCCTGGCGCGCTCAGCCCCAGGTCGGACCGCATCGACGGCAACGCCACGTTGACGACGGACACGTCCAGGACGACGAGGAACTGGCCCGCGCAGGCCAGGGCGACCACCACCCAGGTGGGCGGTGCGGGACGACGGGACACGGGTATCTCTTCGGGAGCTCTGAGCGAGGGCATGGGGGTCATGCTCGCAGGGCCCCTCTGCCCCGTACATCGGAATTCGGTTGCACCCCCGTACACCTCCGCCGTACACCCCCCGCGCACCGCGGGACCCGGACGCGGTTGGGCCGGATGTAATGGGAAGGTCAAGATTTCGTTAGCGTCCCGAAGCAACGGAATAGTTGCCTTGGGGCACGGGGTTCACCCTGCACCCACCTGTCCCGATCACGTAATCCGATCGCATACCCCGATCACGCCCCAGGAGGCCGCACGCAATGACCCCGACCACGGCGGACCCGCGCACACCGAGGCGGGGCGGCAGCGGAATCGTCCCGGTACTGGCCTTCGCCGGCATCGTCGTCGCGGTCATGCAGACCCTCCTCGTACCGGTCATCAAGGACCTGCCGGAGCTGCTGGACACCTCCCCCGGCAACGCCACCTGGGTCATGACCTCGACCCTGCTCGCCGGCGCCGTGTCCACACCGATCATGGGCCGCCTCGGTGACCTCTACGGCAAGCGGCGCATGCTGATCGCCAGCCTCGCGGTGATGGTCGTGGGCTCGCTCGTCGCCGGATTCACCAGCGACCTGCTCGTGATGATCGTCGGCCGCGCCCTCCAGGGCTTCGCGATGGGCGCCATACCGCTCGGCATCGGGCTGATGCGCGACGGGCTGCCGCCGGAGAAGCTCGGCTCGGCGATGGCCCTGATGAGTTCCTCGATCGGCGTCGGCGGCGGACTCGCGCTGCCGGTCGCGGCGCTGGTGGCGCAGCACGCGGACTGGCACGCGCTGTTCTTCGCCTCGGCGGGCCTCGGTGTCCTCGCCATCCTGCTCACCCTCGCCCTCGTGCCCGAGTCCCCGATGCGGGCGCCGGGCACCTTCGACGTCCTCGGGGCGCTCGGGCTGTCCGCCGGTCTCCTCCTCTTCCTCCTGCCGATCACCAAGGGCGGCGACTGGGGCTGGACGTCCGGTACGACCCTCGGTCTGTTCGGCTCGGCGGCGGCCGTCCTCCTCCTGTGGGGCGTGATGGAGCTGCGCGTCAAGGCGCCGCTGGTCGACCTGCGCACCACGGCCCGGCCCGCGGTGCTCTTCACCAACCTCGCCTCGATCATGGTCGGCGTCGCCTTCTACGCCGTCTCCCTGGTCCTGCCCCAGCTGCTCCAGCTGCCCGCGTCGACCGGTCACGGCCTCGGCCAGTCCATGGTCGTGGCGGGGCTGTGCGTGGCGCCGCTCGGTCTGACGATGATGTTCACCGCGCCGGTGTACGCCCGGCTGTCCGCCAGGTACGGCCCCAAGGTCACCCTGATGACCGGCATGCTGATCATCGCGGTCGGGTACGGCGCCGGGCTCGGCCTGATGAACGCCGCCTGGCAGACCGTCGTCATCGCGGTGGTCCTGGGCGCGGGGATCGGTCTCGCGTACTCCTCGCTGCCCGCGCTGATCATCGGTGCCGTGCCGGCGTCCGAGACCGGGGCGGCCAACGGGCTCAACACACTGATGCGGTCGATCGGCACGTCCGTGTCCAGCGCGGTGATCGGCATGGTGCTGGCGAACACGGCCGACCAGGTGGGCGGGGTGGCGGTGCCCACGATGTACGGGTTCCGGGTGTCGTTCCTGATCGCCACGGGGGCGGTGCTGCTGGGGCTGGTGTTCGCGGCGTTCCTGCCGGGACGGCGGGCGGCCACGGGTACGGGTGCCGGTGCGGAGGAGCTCCGCCTGGTGGCGTCCAGTGCGGACGGTCCCGTGGACCGGGCCGGGTTCAGCGGGCGGGTGCTCGACGCCGGCGGTGTTCCGGTGGCGCGGGCCAAGGTGACGTTGATCGACCGGCGCGGGCGGCAGGCGGGGGCGACGCTGTCCTCCCCGGACGGCGCGTACGCCCTGGCCGTGCCCGGCGAGGGGGCGTACGTGCTGGCCGTCACGGCGGACGGGCACGGACCCCTCGCGTCCGGGGCGAGTCACCCCGGCGGGACGCGGGTCGTCCGGACGGACCTCGCGCTGCCCGGGGCCACGGTCCCCGCGTAGCGCTCGGCACGCGCCCGGCCACGCGGTCGCGCGGTCGCCCGGACGTGCGGTCGCCCGGGCACGCGGCCCTCAGCAGGGCGTCGGGGTGCATGCATGCGGCACCATGGCGCCCACACGCGTGCATGTATTACACGTACTACCTGGAGGAATCCCATGCCCACGGCACCCGAGCCGGAGATCCTTGCCGCTTTCGAGGAGGCCAAGGGGTTCATGCCCGTGGGGGAGGGGCTCGCCCTGTACGCGGCCGCCGTCGAGGCGGGGCGGCTGGGGCTGCCCTTGCTGGAGGTGGGCACCTACTGCGGGCGGTCCACCGTCCTGCTCGCCGGCGCGGCGCGGGCGGCCGGGGTCACGGCCGTCACCGTCGACCACCACCGGGGCAGCGAGGAGCAGCAGCCCGGGTGGGAGTACCACGACCCCTCGACGGTCGATCCGGAACTCGGCCGCATGGACACCCTGCCGACCTTCCGCCGTACGCTCCACCGGGCCGGCCTGGAGGACCACGTGGTCGCGGTCGTCGGCCGCTCACCGCAGGTCGCGGCCTTCTGGAACTCCCCCCTCGGCCTCGTCTTCATCGACGGCGGCCACACCGACGAGCACGCGACCGGCGACTACGAGGGCTGGGCGCCCCATGTCGCCGAGGGCGGCCTGCTGCTCATCCACGACGTGTTCCCGGACCCGGTCGACGAGTTCACCGGGCAGGCGCCCTACCGGGTGTACCTCCGGGCACTGGGGTCCGGCGCGTTCACCGAGGTCTCGGCGACCGACTCCCTGCGGGTGCTGCGGCGCACGGGCGACGGGATCTGAGCGGTACGCGCCCGTAACAGGTGCATGTACAGGTACGTATACACAGGTACGTATACAGGTGCGTACGGACGCGCACGGACGCGTACGGGCACCCTCCTTCCCGGCCCGTGGTCCGGCCGACCCGTAAAGTGGCAGCCGTGTCATACGTAGGCCCGGACTTCGAACCCCCTCGTCCCCCGCGCCGCCCCCTGCGCCGACCCCTGACCGTCGCCGTCGCCACGCTCGTGCCGGGCGCCCTGGTGGGCTGGCTGGTGTGGCAGGCGGTGGGGGACGACGACGGGAACGGCTCCGCCGCGCGGGCGTCGGCGTCGGCCCCGGCCGGCCGTTCCGCCCCGTCGGGCGATCCGGACGACGGCAAGGAACGGCCCGACGGCGGAACCGGCCGGTCCGGCGGCGGCGAGGAGCCCCGTACGTCACCGTCCGCCGAGGCGTCCGGCCCTGCCGCCTCCGGGCCCCTCAAGGGCAAGGTCGTCGTCGTCGACCCCGGGCACAATCCCGGCAACTTCCGGCACCCGTCCGACATCAACCGCACGGTGGACATCGGGACGAACCGGAAGGAGTGCGACACCACCGGCACCGCCTCCAACAGCGGTTACACGGAGGCCGAGTTCACCCTCGACGTCTCGCGGCGGCTGCGCACCGCCCTGGAGAAGGAGGGTGCCACGGTGAAGTTCACCCAGGACGGCGACCGCCCCTGGGGCCCCTGTATCGACGAGCGGGCCGAGATCGGCAACAAGGCGCGGGCGGACGCCGTCGTGTCGGTCCACGCGGACGGTTCGGCGGCCGGCAACCGCGGCTTCCACGTGATCCTGCCGGGCCCGGTGCACTCCGGCGCCGCCGACACCCGTCCCATCGTGGCCGCGTCCCGCGTCCTGGGCGAGCGCGTCGCCGGCGGCTTCCTGCGCGCCACCGGGACCCCGCCCTCCAACTACGTCGGCGGCGGCACCGGCATCGACGTGCGCGAAGACCTCGGCGGTCTCAATCTGTCAACGGTTCCGAAAGTGTTCATCGAGTGCGGGAACATGCGTGACAGCGAGGACTCCGCACGGCTGACCAGCGGCACCTGGCGGCAGAAGGCGGCGCAGGGGATCTCCGAGGGAATCGTGAGTTTCCTGCGCGGGTAGCGGGCAGGGGGTTCACCGGGGCGGACACCCGTACGGGGCGGACGATAGTGTCGTCCCTACGATGAGGGGCCATCCCCGCGCCTCGCACCGCGGCCTTCCGGGGACATCTTCCGGGGACATGGTGACAGCGACGCCTCCACCGACGACGAGACGACTGACGAAGGACCTGAAGTGAATATCCGCTCCCTCACTCGAGGCGACGGCGTGGTGATCGGAGCAGCGGTACTGCTGTTGATCGCGTCGTTCCTCGACATCTACTCGATCGAGAACGCCCCCGACAGCGCCGACATCCCGAACGCCTGGGGCAGCGGCCCCGTCCTCATGAGCGTCACGCTGGCCGGCATCATCGGCGCCGCGCTGATCGTCGTCGCCCGCGGTCTGCCGCAGGCGCCGAAGGTCGCCGGTCTCGACCTGGGCCAGGTCGGCGTCGCCTTCACGGTGTTCGCCGCCTGGAGCGCGCTCGGGAACATCTTCGACCCGGCCGGCGGCTTCGACAACAACGGCGGGCTCGACACCATCGGTGCCGGCACCGGTCTCATCCTCAGCCTCGTCGCCACCCTGCTCCTCGCCGGTGCCGCGGTCGCCACCCCGCTCGTCCCGGCCCTCAAGGGCGCGCTCGTCCCCGCCCCCAAGCCCGCCGCCCCCCAGCCCTACGGCGGTCAGCCGCAGGGCGGTTACGGCTACCCCGGTGCCCAGGGCGCCCAGCAGCCCGGTCCGTCCTTCGGCGGGCAGGTCCAGCAGGGCCAGCCGTTCGGCGCCCAGCCCGGCCAGCCGCAGTCCGGTCAGCCCGGTCAGCCGCAGGCTCCGCAGCAGGCGCAGGCCCCGCAGCCGCAGCCGCCCGCCGGGGACTTCTCCCCGTTCTGGTTCGCGGTGCCGGTGACGCGTCCGCTGTTCGCGGAGGACGGTTCGCCGACGCCGATCGCCGAACTGGCGCCCGGCACCTGGTACCTGGCCGTCGAGCAGCGCGGCCCGAGCCTGGTGGCCCAGACGCAGGACGGCCGCCGCGGCGTGCTGCAGGACACCTCGGGAATCCAGCGCGGCTGACCCCGCCACCGGTTCCGCCGACGGCTCCGTCACCGGTTCCGCCGGTCTTGGCGCCGGTCCCGTCACGGCCCCCCGCCCCGAGAGATCTTCGGATCTCTTCCGGGCGGGGGGCCGTTCCCGTACAGTCGGCCCGGCAGCGCATTGTCTGACGTACCGTCAGGAGTGGTGTATGCGGCTCGGACTCGCCCTCGGTTACTGGGGTCGCGGCCCCTCCGCGGACCACGTGTCCCTGGCCCGGGAGGCGGAACGGCTCGGCTACGACTCCGTGTGGACCGCCGAGGCATGGGGATCCGACGCCTTCACCCCGCTCACCTGGATCGCCGCGCGGACATCGAGGATCAAGCTCGGCACGGCGGTCGCCCAGATGGCGGCCCGCTCCCCCACCACGACCGCGATGCACGCGCTCACCCTCGACCACCTCTCCGGCGGGCGGGTGCTGCTCGGCCTCGGGCTGTCGGGTCCGCAGGTCGTCGAGGGCTGGTACGGGCGCCCGTTCCCGAAGTCACCGCTCACCGCGACACGGGAGTACGTCGACGTCGTACGCCAGGTCCTGCGGCGGGAGGGACCGGTCGAGCTGGACGGACGCTTCCACCCGCATCCCTACCGGGGGGCGGACGGCACGGGGCTCGGCAAGGCCCTCAAACCCATCACGCATCCGCTGCGGTCCGGACTGCCCGTCCTGCTGGGGGCCGAGGGGCCGAGGAACATCGCGCAGACGACCCGGATCGCCGACGGATGGCTGCCGTTGTACTGGTCGCCGACCCGGACCGGGGTGTACGGGGCATCGCTCGGCGGGGCGCCCGAGGGGTTCCTCGTCGCGCCCATGGTCCGGGCGGCGGTCTGCGACGACGTCTCCGAGGGGCTCCTGCCCGTCAAGGCGATGCTCGGCTTCTACATCGGGGGCATGGGGCACGCGGCACGCAACTTCCACGCCGACCTGATGGGACGGATGGGGTTCGAGGACGAGGCCCGGCGGATCCAGGAGCTGTTCCTGGCGGGGCGGCGGGAGGAGGCCGTGCGGGCCGTGCCCGACGCGTTCGCCGACGAGATCTCCCTCGTCGGGCCGCGCGCGCGGATCGCGGAGCGGCTGGAGCTGTGGCGGAAGGGGCCGGTGACCGATCTGCTGGTGCTGTCACCGGACCCGCACACACTGCGGACGCTGGCCGACCTGAACTGAACCGAACGCCCCGCCGTCAGCCCTCAGCCCTCAGCCCTCAGCGGAAGACCGCTATCGCCTCCAGCGTGACCTCGCGGGTGTCCTCCCGCCAGCCGGTCATCTTCCCGAGGCAGCGGGCCTGGAACGTGCCACTGTTGATGCGCTCGTTGCGCAGGCCGTCGGCGGCGCAGGTGACGCGGACGTGGGCGGGGCGCTCCGGGTCGCCGTACGGCGCGCGCAGCACGATCTCCCGCGTGGTCTCCGTCTCCACCAGGAAGCGTCCGCGCACCGAGACGAACTCCTCGATGTCGCTGAGCGCGACCCCGCCCTGGGCGGCGCCCGGGCCGAGCGCGTCGGCGAGGGCCCGGTTCGGGACGACGTCCCCGGAGCGCAGGTCCGCGTGGACGATGACGTCGGCCTGCTCGAATGCCTCCATGAGCACCCCGATCACGGAGATCGGCTCGCTCTTCTGCACATAGCTGCTGAACTTCTCCTGCGTGACGTCCCGGTTGGCCCTGACGCCCCAGCGGAGCAGCCTGCCCCACAGTCCCACGCTGGTGTTGACGTTGGTCCGGTGCTCGACGGCCTGTTCCAGGGCCACGCTGTAGTTGCCCATCCGGTACAGGTCCATCACCGCCTTCTCGTCCAGGTAGAAGCAGACGCTGTACGCGGACCGCTGCCCGCCGGTCCGGCGTCCGCGCGCGCGGACGTGCCGCGCCAGTACGGCGCCGAGCGTCACGAACCCGGCGGCGGTGACCAGCCACACCGTCATCCACGGCCACCACACGCCCCACCACTGTGCGTCAACGACACCCACGGATCTCCTTGAATGCCTCGGAAAGGGACGATTCCCGCGCGTCCACCATGCGTCCGCCGGTCTTCGCGGCGGCGCGCCGCAGGGCTCCGGCGTCGGCGTCGCCGAAGTGCACGGGGTAGGTGCGGACCGCGGTGCGGGTCCCGGCGGACCGTGCCTCGTAGCGGCGTACGAACTCCTCGTACGCGATGCCCGCGTTGTTCTCGCCGTCCGTCATCAGCACGATGGCCACGTCCCGCCGGGGGTCGTCGGCCACCGCGGACGAGGCCGTGCGGTAGCCGTGGTCGAGGGCCGTCCAGAGAGCGGTCGCGTCCCCGTAGCCGCCCCGCGCGACGACGTCGGCGAGGTTCCGCAGGTCCTCCTGTCCCCGGACGGTGACGGTCCGCTCCTCCAGGACCCGCCCGCCGAACCGTACGACGGTCAGCCGCTCGCCCTGGTGGAACCGCGCGAAGGCGCCCGTCGTCGAGGGGTCCGCGCCGCTGAGGTCGGCGAAGGCCTTCCGCAGGTCCGCCATACGCCTGCCGCGCATCGAACCGGAGAAGTCGAGCAGGAAGATCACCTGGTCGGCGACCCGGTGGCGGGGGTCGCCGTAGTCGTCCAGCAGCCGTTCCAGGACGCCGGGGCGGTCGGGGAAGTAGAGCGCGTTGCCGACCGGTGCGCGCAGGGATCCCTCGCGGGCGACCGCGGGGTTCACCGGGCGCCGCTGCGCCGTCCGCATGATCTCCCGCTGCACGGAGTCCTTGCGGAGCCACCGCACGACCTCGTCGTACGCGGCCCGCCGGTCCGGGTCGAGGAGGAGCAGGGGGAAGTCGGCGAGGACCGTGCCGTCCTCCGGGCGCACGATCTCCAGCTCCTCCTCCAACCGGCCGCCGGAGTTGAGGGCGAGCAGGTCGGACTCGTAGGTGATGAGCGCGTTCGCCGTGCCGGGGCGGGCGACGAAGTCGTCGAGCAGGTCGCGGGTGGAGGCGGCGGTGAGGCGCTGCCCGGAGCGGAAACCGCGCAGGCGGTCGCAGGAGACGTCGTCCTCGCGCAGGGCCCCGCCGGTGCCGGCCGCGGCGGTGGCGACCCCGACGAGCGCGGCGAGGCCGGTGCCCGTCCGCCGGGGGTCGGCCATGCCGAAGCGTACGGTGCCGGTGGCGGCGGCGTCCGCGACGTCGGCCCAGCTGAGGCGGGTGGTGCCCGACTCGGCGCGCAGGGCGCGGGCCGTCTGCGGGCGCAGGCCGACGACGACCGGCGAGAGCATGGTCGGAGTGCGTGGCATCCCCCGCGCGGCGTCCTGGTGGCGCAGCCGGAAGGAGCGGTCGGTGGAGAGCCAGGCCAGGTCGTAGCCGTCACTGTTCCGCCCGCCGCCGTTCCGTCCGCCGCCGTTCCGCTCGGCGCGGCTCCGCCCGGCGGTGTTCCCTTCCGCGTTTCCCTCCTCGTTCCCCTCCGCGTTCCCTTCCTCGTCGGCCAGCCCCTCTCCGGTGTCGGCGTCGGCCCGGTAGTCCATGGCGAGTTCGACACCGGTCTCGGATCTCAGCTCGTCCAGGAGCGGCTCCAGTACGGCGAGGTCGGGGCCGGCCAGGACGCGCAGGGTGGTCCGGTCCCCGTCGCCGGAACAGCCGGCGGTCACGGTCGCGGTCACGGCCATGGTCAAGGTGAGACCGAGGCACAGCGCCAGGACGCCCGAGGGGCGCCTCACCGGGCGTCCTGCTGCGCCGGCGGGCACTCGCCGACCGTCTGGATCATCCGTTCCAGGAGGGGCAGGCGCGGAAGGACGGCCTTGGTGTCGTCGGCCGAGGTGACCGGCACCTGGATACCGCGCTCCGCCAGGAAGGCGGCCAGCCGGTCGCTGGTCGAGTCACTGGTGGCGTCCCGCACGCGAAAGCCCAGTTCCATCGCCCGGTGCTGGAGTTCGGGGTCCTCCGTGACCAGTTCGCCGAGCCGTTCGCCGTCGTCGGTGAGGGCGACGAGCTGGGGTTCGGTGACGAACCGGGTCGAGGGGTAGAGCAGGACGCGCCCGTGGTCCGGCTTGCCGTGCGTGGCCTGGTACCGGATCTGGTGGGCCAGGAACTGGTGCTCGTAGATCACCGAGATGGGGGCGATGCCCTTGCCGTCCACGGACAGGTAGGTCTCGGCGCGCTCGGAGCCCGGCAGCCCCTGCTCGTTGAGCAGGTCCTTGATGTCGCGGGCGTGCGCGTCGGCCTCCTGCAGGCCACGCGGTGCGTTGTTGCGGTGCCACACGAAGGAGACGAGTCCGAGGTAGGTGCCGCCGGAGTTGGACTCGCAGACGTCGGAGGTCTGGGCGAGGACCTTGTTGCCGTTCCGCACCCCGTGGCGCTCGATGCGGAGGTCGTCCCACCGCTTTCCCTCGCTGGTCTGCCGCAGGAACTTCTCCATGTCGAGCCGGTAGTAGAGCGGACCGGAGGCACCACCGGAGGTTCCGCCGGAGGTCCCACCGGGCTGCGCGCGGGCGATCTCCGCGTCCCTCAGCGTCTCGGCGTACTCCCGGTAGGTGGCGAGGACGATGGGGCTGACGAAGGGGCGGTAGGTGAGGACGGGGTGCCCGGCCTTCGCACGGTCGCGGGTGATCAGGTCCGCGGCGGGCTGTCCCGAGGGGAAGACGACGTCGTACCCGGCGACGTCCTGGGTGGCGATGTCGCGCGAGCCCATGCGGGTGATGTTCAGCCGGAAGCCGTGCTCCATGAGGATGCGCCGGACCTCCGGGTCCTCGAAGAAGTCCCGTTTGGAGGCCATCTTCGCCTCGATGGTGACGACCCGGTCGAGCGGCAGCGCCAGGTGCCCGGAGAAGAGCAGCAGGACGAGGCCGATGACGGGGACGGGCAGCGCGAGGGCCAGCGTGCGGCGCAGCCGGCTCCGTACGGGCCCGCCGACCACCAGCCGGGGCTCCTCCTCAGGACTCTCGGATCCGGCGGGTCTGGCGGGTCTTTCGGGTCTTTCGGCTCTGTTCGCAGGCACCGGCGCCCCCCCTACCGTGGGGCAGGATCATCGGCCATCACCCTTACGGCCGAACCAACGCAAGGCGAACGGGAGTTGAATCCGGGATTGCGGAGCGCCGGAGGCGCCGTGCGCGGATCCGCGGTCGGGGTCCGGTCAAGTGACATGTTTCATACGGGGTTCAAGGGTCATCCGCATGACATGTCCCCTCGATCTCGCAGCGGTTCGAATCAAGCCGGCACGGTCGTCGCGGTCGTCGCCGACATCATGGCCTTCATCCTGGGCCTCTGGATCCTCATGTACCTGCTGGACGCCAACCAGGGCAACTCATTCGTCCAGTTCGTCCATGACGCCGCCCGCTGGCTCGCCGGCTGGTCGCACGACCTGTTCACGTTCGACGAGCAGTGGGCACGGGTCGTCGCCGGTTACGGTCTCGCGGCGGTCGTCTACCTCTTCGTCGGACACGCGATCGCCAATCGCGTACAGCGCCACTGACCCGCCGGCCCACCCGTCCCACACCAGCGCGACCACTCCCACGCACAGCAGCACGACCGAGCCCCTACTGGCAGCAGTCGGGGTCCAGGCCCAGCGGCAGGCGGTCGCCGCCGAAGACCGCGCAGGTCGCCTCGTCGCCGCCGAGCGCGGCGACGGCGAGGAGCAGGGAGCCCGCTGTCCAGGAAGTGAGCTCCTCCGGCCAGAGCGCCCCGGAGTCGAAGACGTAACCGGTCCAGTACAGGCCCGTCGACGGGTCGCGCAGGTGCTGGATGGACTGCAGGACCTCCAGGGCGCGGTCGGACTCGCCCACGGCCCACAGCGCCAGGGCGAGTTCGGCCGATTCGCCGCCCGTCACCCAGGGGTTGGGCACCACGCACCGCACGCCGAGCCCCGGGACCACGAACCGGTCCCAGTCCCGCTCGATGCGCTCCTTCGCCTCGACGCCGGTCAGGGCGCCGCCGAGCACCGGGTAGTACCAGTCCATCGAGTAGCGGTCCTTGTCGAGGAACCGCTCGGGGTGCCGGCGGATCGCGTGGCGCAGCGCGCCCACCGCCAGCTCCCAGTCCGGCTGCGGCTCCTCGCGTTCCTCGGCGATGGCGAGCGCGCACCGCAGCGCGTGGTGGACGGAGGAGCTCCCCGTCAGCAGCGCGTCCTCGACGGCCGTCCCGTCGTCCTCGCGCTTCCAGCCGATCTGGCCGCCCGGCCGCTGGAGTTCCAGCACGAACTCGACGGCGGCGACCACGGACGGCCACATCCGGTCCAGGAAGGCGTCGTCGCCGGTGGCCAGGTAGTGGTGCCACACGCCGACGGCTATGTACGCGCAGAAGTTGGTCTCGCGCCCGCGGTCGGTGACGTCGGCCGCGTCCCCGTCGGCGTAGGCCGCGTACCAGGAGCCGTCCTGGTTCTGGTGCCGGGCCAGCCACGCGTACGCCCGGGCGGCGGCCTCGTGCTCGCCGGCCGCGTCCAGGGCCATGGCCGCCTCGGTGTGGTCCCACGGGTCGAGGTGGTGCCCGCGGAACCACGGGATGGCGCCGTCCGCACGCTGTACGGCCAGGATGCCGCGCACGGTCTGGGCGGCCTCCTCCGCCGTGAGCACCCCCGCCAGGACGAGGTGTTCGGTACGCGGTGTCGTCACGAAGCGTCCGTCTGGGCGGCCCGGGCGGTGTCGCCGAGGGCGGCGGCGGGCAGATGGGGCTTGGTCGCGTACGCCACGAAGCTCTTGCCCATCAGCGGGTTCAGCGCCTGCTCGGCGACCCGGGTCGCGAGGGGCTTCTTCATGATGTCCCAGACGAGGAGCTTGTGGTACGCCCGCACCGGCAGCGCCTTGTCGTTGTCGACGCCGAACGCGCACTTCAGCCACCAGTAGGGGCTGTGCAGCGCATGGGCGTGGTGCGTGCCGTACGGCCGCAGGCCGGCCTCGCGGATCCTGCCGAGCAGTTCGTCCGCCTTATAGATGCGGATGTGCCCGCCCTCGACCTCGTGGTACGCGTCCGACAGCGACCAGCAGACCTTCTCGGGCCCGTAGCGCGGCACGGTGATCGCTATGCGCCCGCCCGGCCTGAGCACGCGCACCATCTCGGCGAGCACACCCTTGTCGTCCGGTATGTGCTCCATCACCTCGGAGATGATGACGACGTCGAACGACTCGTCGGGGAAGGGCAGGCGGAGCGCGTCGCCCTCCATCGCGGTGGCGGTGGCGCCCTCCGGGGCCTCGCCCGCCTCCTTCATCGCGGCGAACCACTTGGCGACCTCGCGGATCTCCTCGCCGTTCCGGTCCAGCGCGACGACCTGCGCGCCGCGCCGGTAGCACTCGAAGGCGTGGCGTCCCGCCCCGCACCCGAGATCCAGCACACGGTCCCCCGGGGCGAGCGGGAACCGGGAGAAGTCGACGGTCAGCACGTGGTCCTGCTTTCACGGTGAGGGGAGTCCGCGGAGGCGGGGGCGGCGGGGACGGAGGCGGGGGCGGCGGGGGCCGCCTCCCGGGTGGCCGCGGAGCGGCTGCCGGCTGCCGCCGGGGGTTCGGTGGTGATGCTTCCGGCCCGGGAACGGTGGGCGTCCGCGATCGCCTCGCGGTAGCGGGCCACCGTGCCCTCGGCCGCGCGGGCCCAGGTGAACTTCTCCAGCACACGCGCGCGCCCGGCCGCGCCGAGCCGCGCGCGCAGGCCGGGGTCGTCCAGCAGCCGCCTCAGGGCCGCGGCCAGCGCCCCCGCGTCGCCGGGCGGGACCGCCAGGCAGGTCCCGCCGTCGGGACCCGCCACCTCGGGGATGGCCCCGCCGGTGGTGGCCACCAGCGGCGTACCGGTCGCCATCGCCTCCGCGGCGGGCAGGGAGAAGCCCTCGTACAGGGAGGGCACGCAGGCGACCTCCGCGGACCGGACCAGGTCGACCAGCTCCGCGTCCGGGATGCCCTTGACGAACTCGACGGCACCCTCCAGCCCGTACCGCTCGATGAGCTGGGCGACCGGGCCGTCCTCGGCGCGCCGGCCGACGACGACGAGGTGCGCCGCGGGGTGCTCGGTACGGAGCTTGGCGAGCGCCTCCACGAGGAAGACGAGGCCCTTGAGGGGGACGTCCGCGCTGGACGTCGTGACGATCCGGCCCGGCACCTTCGGCACGGACGGATCGGGGGAGAAGAGGTCGGCGTCGGCGCCGATGTGCACGACGTGGATCCGCTCGTCCCGTACGCCGAGGTGGTCGACGATCTCCTGGCGGGACGTGCCCGAGACGGTCAGGACGGACGGCAGCCGGCGCGCGACCCGCTTCTGCATGCGGGTGAACCCGTACCAGCGGTGGAGGGACAGCCGTTTGCGCAGGCTTTCCGCCGCGTCCAGCTCCAGCTGCCGGTCCACGGTGATGGGGTGGTGGATGGTGGTGACCAGCGGGGCGCCCACGTCACCCAGCAGTCCGTACCCCAGCGTCTGGTTGTCGTGCACGACATCGAAGTCGCCGCGCCGGCCGCGCAGATGGCGGCGGGCGCGCAGCGAGAACGTCAGCGGCTCGGGGAAGCCCCCGGTCCACATCGTGCCCACCTCGACGGCGTCGATCCAGTCGCGGAACTCGTCGCGCCCCGGGGTGCGGAAGGGGTCCGGCTGCCGGTACAGGTCCAGGCTCGGCAGCTCGGTGAGGGAGAGCCCTGCGAGCCCCTCGCCCTCGTCGAGCACGGGGTACGGCTGGGAGCCGATGACCTCGACCTGGTGGCCCAGGCGGACGAGCTCGCGCGAGAGGTGCCGTACGTAGACGCCCTGGCCGCCGCAGAACGGGTTCCCCTTGTAGGTGAGGAGCGCGATGCGCAGCGGTCGGCCGGCGTCGGCGGCCGAGCCCGCGTGGAGGCCTGCCTCCTTGGCCTCATGGGTCACTCCCGGCCCCCTTCTTCCAGCACGTTCCCGCGAGATTACTTCGGGACGGTAATCTAGAACAAGTTTCAGACTTGATCGTTCAGGGAGCACTGAATCTACCGGCAGGTAGTCCTCCTGTGAGCGGTGGATCGGGTGATTCGCACCACGACCGGGCCCTATTCTGCTGTCGCCCCATCCACCCCACCACCCCCTACCGCCCTCTGCTGTACGAACGTCACGGAACGGGATCCATGCCTGCGGAAGCCAAGACTGCGGCAAAGGCCGCGCAGCCGCCCGTACGGACCGCGCAGCCGGTCACTCCCCCGCTCACCGAGCGCCAGGAGGCACGTCGCCGGCGCATCCTGCACGCGAGCGCGCAGCTGGCGAGCCGGGGCGGCTTCGACGCGGTCCAGATGCGGGAGGTGGCCGAGTCCTCGCAGGTCGCGCTCGGCACGCTCTACCGCTACTTCCCGTCCAAGGTGCATCTGCTGGTCGCGACCATGCAGGACCAGCTGGCCCGCATGCACGGGACGCTCCGCAAGAGGCCGCCGGCGGGCGACACGGCGGCCGAGCGGGTGGCGGAGACCCTGATGCGGGCCTTCCGGGCGCTCCAGCGCGAGCCGCACCTCGCCGACGCGATGGTCCGCGCGCTCACGTTCGCCGACCGCAGCGTCAGCCCGGAGGTCGACCAGGTCTCCCGTCAGACCACGGTGATCATCCTGGACGCGATGGGGCTGGCCGATCCCACCCCCGCCCAGCTCTCCGCCGTCCGCGTCATCGAGCACACCTGGCACTCGGCCCTGATCACCTGGCTCTCGGGCCGCGCCTCGATCGCCCAGGTCAAGATCGACATCGAGACGGTCTGCCGCCTGATCGACCTGACATCACCGAACGACTGACCCCGGCCCCGCAAGGGGCACGGAGAACCGCGCGCCACGAAAGGGGCGCTGGGAATCGCGCGCCCAGCCCTCACCGCCCGGCACCCGTACCCACCCGCACCCCCCACCTCACTCCTCCGGAGGAAACACCGCCTCCCCGCTCCCCAGCAGGGTGATCGCGATCGCCTCCACCGGACACCCCTCCGCCGCGCCGAGGATCTCCTCGTCGGCGTCCGTCTCGGGCTCGACGGCGTGGGACTGCACGGCGGAGTCGAGACGGAAGGCACCCGGGGCGAGGTGGACGCACTGGGCCGACCCGATGCAGACGGAGCGGTCGACCTCGACGTGCCAGCGGTCGCCCATCCCTCACGCCTCCCAGCCGGCCGGCAGGTGGATCATCTTGTGCTCCAGGAACTCGCCGTACCCCTCCGGCCCGAACTCGCGGCCGAGACCGGAGTTCTTGTAGCCGCCGAATGGGCCGAGCATGTCGAGGCTGAAGGTGTTGACGGAGTACGTGCCGGTGCGGACCCGCCGGGCCACGTCGAGGCCGCGGGCCACGTCGGCCGTCCAGACGCTGCCGCTCAGGCCGTACTCGGAGTCGTTGGCGATCTTGACCGCCTCCTCCTCGTCGCCGTACGGGAGCAGGCAGACCACCGGACCGAAGATCTCCTCGCGGGCGATCCGCATGGAGTTGTCGACGCCGCCGAAGAGCGTCGGCTCGACGTACCAGCCGCGGTCCCGGGCGGCAGGCCGGCCACCGCCCGCGAGGATCTTGGCGCCCTCCTCCTGCCCGATGCGGATGTAGTCGAGACTGCGCTGCTGCTGCCGCTGCGCGACCAGCGGGCCGACCTGGGTCGCGGGGTCCAGCGGGTCGCCGACCACCAGCGCGTCCGCCGCCGCGGCGAACGCCTCCGCGAACTCGTCGTAGCGCGAGCGCGGCAGCAGGATGCGGGTCTGGGCGACGCACGCCTGGCCGTTGTTCATCCAGGCCGTCGGGACGATGCCCGACACGGCGGTCTCCAGGTCCGCGTCCGGCAGGACGACGGCCGCCGACTTCCCGCCCAGTTCCAGCGTCACGCGCGTGAGGTTGCGCGACGCGACCTCCATGACGCGCCGGCCGGCCGCGACCGACCCGGTGAAGGAGACCTTGTCGATCCCGGGGTGCCCGACGAGGTACTCGCCCACCTCGCGGTCCGCCGGCAGGATCGACAGGACCCCCTCCGGCAGCCCGGCCTCCCGCGCGATCTCGCCGAGGATGTACGAGTCCAGCGGCGACTCGGGCGACGGCTTGAGCACCACCGCGCAGCCGGCGAGCAGCGCGGGCGCGATCTTGGCCGCCGCCACGAACTGCGGCGCGTTCCACGGGACGACGGCCGCCACGACCCCCACCGGTTCACGCCGGACGAGGATGCGCCCGAGCACCCCGTCGCGCGTCTCCTCGTAGCGGAAGTCCCGTGCGACCGTGATCGTCGCGTCCCACACCATCATCGCGGCGAGCGCCTGCGCGAGGACGCTCCAGGAGTACGGGGAGCCGCTCTGGGAGGAGATGACGCGGGCGATCTCCTCGTGCCGTACGGCGATCGCGTCCTTGATCCGGGTGACCGCCGCGATGCGCTCGTCCAGGGGCGTACGCGGCCAGGGCCCCTCGTCGAAGGCGGTGCGCGCCGCCGCGACGGCCCGGTCGACGTCCTCCCGCGAGGCGTGCGGCACCCGGCCGATGACCTCCTCGGTGTGCGGGGAGACCACCTCGATGACGTCCTGTCCCCGGGGAGCGGTCAGCTCCCCGCCGATGAACAGCTGTCCGTGTTCCACGAGCTCGGTCATGGCCGACCGCCTCTCCGGGGACTGTTCCCGTTCCCGATTTCCTGACGATGCATCAGACGATGGACAAGGGAACTGATACCAGTTCCACTTGGAGGAGTCCACGGAGCGCACAGCACTCGGCCACGACACGGACTGCCGGACACGGACTGCCACAGGAACCCGTTCTAGTTATAGTGACGGGAGCCGGCGACAGGGGAGCCCATGCCACAGGTGACCGACCACGGCGGCGGCATACGGTCCGTCGGGGTCCCCATCCCGGACAACCCCCTCGGCAACACGCTCGTGTACGTCGTGGACACCGACCGCGGACCGGTGCTGATCGACACCGGCTGGGACGACCCGGCCTCCTGGGAGGCGCTCGCCGACGGCCTGGTGGCGTGCGGGACGGCCGTCACGGAGATCCACGGCGTGGTGATCACGCACCACCACCCGGACCACCACGGCCTGTCGGGCAGGGTGCGCGAGGCGTCGGGCGCCTGGGTGGCCATGCACGCCGCCGACATCTCCGTCGTACGGCGCACCCGGGAGACGCGGCCCGAGCGCTGGCTGGCGTACATGGCGGACCGGCTGACCGCCGCCGGCGCCCCCGAGGAACACGTGGCGCCGCTGCGCACCGCCCGCTCGCGCTTCCCCGGCTTCTCCCCCGCGCTCCCCGACCGGGAGATCGTCCCCGGCGAACTCCTCGGCCTCGCCGGCCGGCGCCTGCGCGCGATCTGGACCCCGGGCCACACCCCCGGCCATGTCTGCCTCCACCTGGAGGAGGACCACCCCGCGCGACTGCCGGGCCGCGGACGCCTGTTCTCCGGGGACCACCTGCTGCCGAGGATCACCCCGCACATCGGGCTGTACGAGGACCCGGACGACGACACCGTCCCCGACCCGCTCGGCGACTACCTCGACTCCCTGGAGCGGGTCGGCGGCCTCGGACCGGCCGAGGTGCTCCCGGCCCACCTGCACCCCTTCACCGACGCCCCGTCCCGGGTGCGGGAGCTGCTCGATCATCACGAGGACCGCCTCACCGGTCTCCTCTCCCTCCTCGGCACCCCGCGCACCGTGTGGCAGGTCGCCGAGCGCATGGAGTGGAACCGCCCCTGGGCCGACATCCCGTACGGCTCCAGGAACATCGCGGTCTCGGAGGCGGAGGCGCACCTGCGCCGGCTGGTGAAACTGGGCCGCGCGGAGACGGTACCGGGAAGCGATCCGGTGAGGTACACGGCTGTGTGACGGGCCACCGGGGGTTTTGCCCTGTGGGCCGGGGGGTCCTGCGGACTGTGAGGGCCCTGCGTGCTGGGGGGGTGGCTTACGCGTCCGGGCGTCAGGGGCCGAGGGTGCCGGGGCGTCAGGGACCGGAGGGCCGGGGCGTCAGGGACCGGGGGTGCCGGGGAGCGGTGGGTCATCCCCCACCGCGTAGGCGATGCCCCGCTCGTACGACATGGCCAGACCCTGCGCGTACGCCCTCGTGTAGGCCTCGTGGCCGATCTTCCCGCGGACCAGGTGCGCACGGGCTCGGCGGGCTGACAGCAGGTCCGGCGACCGCATGTGGAGGCGGCCGACGCGTTCCCAGAGGCGCTGGCCGACGGCGAGCAGACGGGCCGCCCGGAGCCCGTCCCCGCTCGCGACGACCGCCGAGGCCAGTACGTCGAGGGTGAGGGCGACCCCGATGGTGCTGTTCAGCAGCGAGTGCCCGGCGATGGCCGTACGGGCACCGCGCATCGCCGCCCGGAGGTCGCCCGCGTCCAGGTCGGCCTGGGCGACGAAGCAGTCGGCGAAGGCGCCCGCCCAGCGCTCGCCGCGCCGCGCGCTCTCCTCGCGGACCTCCTCGGCGACCGCCCTGGCCCGCACGAAGTCTCCGCTCAGCACATAGCTGAAGGAGAGCGCCAGCCGCACCTGGAGCTGCGCGGACCCCAGCCAGTCGTCGCGGACCGGCAGCGGGTCGGCCTCCCGCAGCACCACCTCCGCCTCGTCGAGCCGGCCGAGGAGGAGCAGGTGCGAGCCGGTGAGGTACGCGGTGGCGGCGACCGCCACGGGGTCGTCCTGCTCCACGGACGCCACCGAGCAGACCGCCGCCCAGCGGCCGGCGCCGTCCAGGTCGCCCTGGAACAGGGCGACCGCACCCCTCGCCCACAGCGCCCGTACGAGGTCGGGGCCGGGCTCCGGATCGGCGGTGAGCACCCGGTCGAGGCAGTACCGCGCGTCCCGCAGATAGCCGCAGTGGCGCCACAGGAACCCCATGTCGGCCGCCGTGCGCAGGGCGGTGGGGGCGTCGCGCTCGGACAGCGCGCAGTCCATGGCGGTACGGAGGTTGGCGTGTTCGGTGATCACGCGCTCGCACCACAGCACCTGGCGGCCGGTGTTCCACTCCGCGCAGCCACTGCGGGCGAGGCGCCCGTAGTGGCCGAGGTGACGCAGCCGCAGGGCCCGCTCCTCGCCCAGCGCGCGCAGCCAGTCGCCGCCGAACTCCCGGACGCTGTCCAGGAGGTGGAAGCGGCTGCCGTCCGTGCGGTGGCGCAGCACGATCGACTGCTCGACGAGCCGTTCGAGCAGTGCCGTGATCCGACCGGTGGGCAGCGGGCCGCCGGCGCAGACGTCCTCGGCCGCGGGCAGGTCGAAGCCGCCGCTGAACACCGAGAGCCTCGCCCACAGCAGCCTCTCCAGGGGTGCGCACAGTTCATGGCTCCAGCCGATGGCCGTCCGCAGCGTACGGTGCCGCAGAGGTCCCCCGCCGGGTCCCTCACCGGGTTCCCCGCCCGGCCCCTCGCCCAACTCCTCGTCCGGTTCCGCCGCGAGCAGGTCGAGCGGGGACGGCAGCCGTTCGCCGAGCCGCTCGTCGAGTTCGGCGAGGGAGAGGTCGCGGAGGCGGGCCGCGGCCAGTTCGATGGCCAGCGGGATCCCGTCGAGCCTGCGGCAGACGGCGGCGGCCCTGTCGGCCGAGGCCCCGTCCAGGACGAAGCCGGAGCGTGCCTCGCGGGCCCGCTGGGCGAACAGGTCGAGGGCGTCACCGCGGTCCCGGCTCCACGCGGGCCGCGCCGCCGCTTCCGGCGGGTTCACCGGTAACGGGGAGACCTCCACCCGGAGTTCGGACGGATGGCCCAGGGGTTCCCGCGTGGTGGTCAGGAAGCGCAGGCCGGGCGCGGCGGGGAGCAGCGCGCGAACGAGTCCGGCGCAGTCGGGGAGTACGTGTTCGCAGGAGTCGAGGACGATCAGTGCCTCCTTGTCCGCCAGCCATTCGGCGAGCACCTCGGTCACCGGGGACGTCGACTGGTCGGCGAGCCGCAGCGCCTCCACGACGGCGAAACCCACCGGGCCCCGGGCCCGCAACGGCGAGAGCTCGACGAACCAGACGCCGTCCGGGTACTGCGGGGAGGAGCGGCGGGCGGCCCGCAGGGCGAGCCGGGTCTTCCCGACGCCGCCGGTCCCGACGAGCGTCACCAGGGGCTCGTGCCCCCCGGCCGGGTCCAGGAGCCGCGCGAGCCGGGCCAGCTCCCGCGACCTGCCGACGAAACTCCGCGTCTCCGCCGGCAGATTCCCCGGCCATCCGTCGACCGCCCTGTTCTCCGGCACGGCTTCGCCCCTCTCACACGGCACAAGAGCGAGTCCGGAGGGGATCCCGCAGCGGCCAGTGTGACCCCCTCGGCCGACTCCCCCCGACCGCTCCGGCAAGACGGACACGAAGTCGGTCCGATGCCGTCACGCACGGACACATTCCGACGAGATGTGATCAATACCCCGTCGGTACGGGTGCGGAGCGACATATTCGGAGACTGTCGTGCGCAGACGGGCGGAGGGCATGGGAACGGGAACGGGTGCGGGTGCGGCAGGTACGGAAGTCGGAGCAGGAACGAGGGCGCCCGCGGGTGCGGATGCCAGGACCGGGATCCGAGTCGGGTTCGAGGCCGGGACCGGGGCTGGGACTGGGGCTGGGGCTGGGGCTGATGCGAGTGTGGACGCGGATCTCGCCGTGGAGGCGACCCGGCGGTCGGCGAGGGCTCCGCGGACACGATGACCCTCACCGGTCCGGGGCGAAGGGCACGGCGGACGGGACCGCCGCGACCGACGGAGCCGGCGCGGCGGGCGTCACCGGTACGACGGGCGCCACAGGCGGGACCGGTCCGTCCGACGGGTTCGGTCCGTCCGGTGAGGCCCGCCCGAACCCGTCGGACGGGCTCAGCGCGACCGGCAGGTTCGGCGCGGTCACCGGCCCCCGCCCGTTCTCCGAGGGACGCCTCCTCGCGCCCTCGGCGGTCTGCGTGCTGATCGCCGCGCCCGCGCTGCTGCTGGACCGGGTCCCGCCCGCCGTCACGCTGGCGCAGCTGCTGATCGGCTGCGCGCTCACCGCGCACACCGTGCGGCAGCGGGACCGGCTCCTCGCGCAGCTCGCCGAGGTGCGCGAGGTGGCCCGGATCACCCAGGAAGCCGTCGTACGGCCGATCTCCCGCAGCTTCGCCGGTACGCACATCTCCACGCGCTACCACTGCGCCGTGCCCGGATCGGCGCTCGGCGGGGACCTGTACGACGTCGCGGTGACACCGTTCGGCCTGCGGGTCCTCATCGGCGACGTGCGCGGACACGGGCTCGAAGCCGTCCGGCTGACCGCCGAGGCGGTGGCCGGCTTCCGCGAACTCGCCCACACGGTCCCCGACCTGCCCGCCGTCGCCACCGGCCTGGACGAACGCCTCGCGCCCGGTCTGGGTCCGGAGGACTTCGTCACCGCGCTCCTCGCCGAGTTCGCACCGGGCGAGGTCCGTCTCGTCAACTGCGGTCACCCCGCGCCCCTGCGCCACGGCCACCGCACCGAACTCCTCGAACCGGGCGTCACCACGCTCCCGCTGGGCCTGTGCCCCGACCCGCGCCAGTACCGCGTACGCCTCCAGCCGGGCGACCGGCTCCTCCTCTACACCGACGGCCTCACCGAGGCCCGCGCTCCCGACGGCACCTTCTTCCCCTTCCTCACCGAGGCGGCCCGCGCCCTGCGCGACCCCCTGCCCGACGAGGCCCTCGACCTCCTCCACGCCCGGCTCCTCGCCCACACGGGCACCGCACCCACCGACGACGTGGCCCTCGTCCTCTGCCAGCCCGCGCCACCCACGCAGCCCACGGCCGCCGCACCGCCCCCGACCCGGCGGAGCCTCTAGACGCCCGCCCGGTTCGTCCGGCCGGCCCCTGGGGGTATCGCTACGGGCCGGTACAGTGAGCGGGTCGTCATCACACTCGTACGGGGGGAAGCCGGTGCAAATCCGGCGCTGACCCGCAGCCGTGTGCCGTCCCGGTCCCCACGGGCGGCGAGCCGGAATGCCCCGTACGGACCGTGACCGGCTCGCGTCACCGGGACCGCCGGTGACCGGCACCGTCGAGGCATACGGAGCCGAGCCGCCCGGGGCTCCGGGCTGCCCGGCCCCCCGCAGGGAGAGCCGAAGGGGCGCACCGGTGAGAGGCTTCGAACGCGCGCAGGCCCGAGGGGCCGGGCGCGGTCGCCGTCCCGTGACCGGCCGTGGCACCCCGTCGGCGATCCGATGAGTACAGAGAGGCATCCGCCGATCATGTTTGTCCGCCGCAGCGCAGCGGTACTGGCCGCCACCGCCGTGATCGGCACGGCGTTCGCGCCGGCCGCCCTCGCCGACGAGTCGCCCTCCCCCTCCCCGGCGCTCCCTTCGGGCCTGTACGGCAGCACCGATCCGACGTACGACGGTGTCTGGCGGCAGTCGCTCGCGCTGCTCGCCCAGCACACCGTGGGGGTGGAGCCCGCGGCGGAGGCCGTCGACTGGCTCACCGGGCAGCAGTGCGCGAACGGGGCCTTTCCGGCCTACCGCCCCGACCCGGCCACGAAGTGCGCCACCAGGACGCGGGGCGCCCAGGGTGCACAGGGCGCGCAGGACGCACAGATCCCGCAAGCCGACACGAACAGCACCGCCGCCGCCCTCCAGGCCCTGGAGGCGCTCGACGCGGAGGACGCCGTGACCGGCGCGGCCGTGAAGTGGCTGAAGACCGTGCAGAACGGGGACGGCGGCTGGGGCTACCTGCCCGGCGGGGCCAGCGACACCAACTCGACGTCACTCGTGATCGGGGCCCTGGAGGCCGCGGACACCGACACGCGGGACCTGCGGTCCAAGGACGACCGGACGCCGTACGACGCCCTGCGCGGCCTCTCCGTGCCCTGCGACCAGGACGGCGGGGGCGCCTTCGCCTTCCAGCCCGACAAGAAGGGCGGGCTCGCGGCGAACGCCGACGCCACGGCGGCGGGCGTGCTCGGGGCGCTCGGTGCGGGCCTGGTGACGGACCCCGAGGAGACCGGGGGCACCGGGGGCGACGACGCGAAGGACACGACATGCGCGGGCGGCGACTCGCCGACCCCGGAGCAGGCGGCGGGCAACGGCGCCGCGTACCTGGCCGGCGCGGTCGCCGGGACCGGCCACCTGGAGTCCGCGCTCGCGGGCGCCGAGGACCGGCCCGACCACGGCAACACCGCCGACGCGGTCGTCGCGCTCGCCGCGGCGGGCCGGACGGCCGACGCACGGAAGCCGCTGGCCTGGCTGAAGAAGAACTCCGGCGCCTGGGCGGCGAAGAGCGGCCCGGCCGCGTACGCGCAACTGATCTTCGCGGCGCACGCCACCGGGGCGGACCCGCGCGACTTCGGCGGCGCCGACCTCGTGAAGCAGCTCGGTGCGACCGGCCCGGCGGCCCGGACCGCCGACCGCTCCGACGCCCCCGCCGACGGCAAGGACGGCAAGGACGACCAGCAGAACCGGCAGGACGGGGAGGGGGACGGGAACGGGGAGGACAGCGGGGCCGGTGTCTGGTGGATCGTCGGGGCCGGTCTGGTCGGCGGCATCGGCATCGGCTTCCTCCTCAGCGGCCGCAACAAGAAGCAGCGACCGTGACCCGCCACCGCCCGACCCTCCTGGTCCTGGGCCTCCTGCTCGCCGTACTCGGCACGGCGGGCCAGGCCCAGGCGGTCGGCTACCGCTACTGGTCCTTCTGGGACCGC
Source organism: Streptomyces beigongshangae (assembly GCF_019710745.1). Lineage (GTDB taxonomy): Bacteria > Actinomycetota > Actinomycetes > Streptomycetales > Streptomycetaceae > Streptomyces > Streptomyces beigongshangae. The sequence goes on along the minus strand of NZ_JAHKJW010000014.1, from coordinate 19,067 downwards.
GCCTCCGACGGCAGCGACGGCAGTGGCAGCGGCGGCGGCAAGTGGGTGTACGCGACGCAGGGCCCGTCGACGGCGCGCCCTTCCGACGGAGACGTCCAGGGTTTCCGCTTCTCGGTGAGCGGGGACTCCGAGGACGCGGCGCGGCCCCGCGGGGCGGCCGACTTCACCACGATCTGCGCGAGGACGCCCGCGCGGGAGGGGGCCAAGCGGATCGCCCTGGTCCTCGACTTCGGTACGGCCGCGGACGCGCCGGCCGGCTCGACACCGCCGGACCCGAACCCGGACACCGCCTGCGCCCGCGTCGGGGAGGACGCGACGACCGCGGACGCCCTCGCCGCCGTCGCCGGGCCGCTGCGTTACGACACGAACGCCCTGCTGTGCGCCATCGCGGGCTACCCCCGGACCGGGTGCGGCGAGGCCGTGTCGGGCGACCGGCCGAAGTCCTCCACCTCGCCTGACACGCGGAGCGAGTCCGGGCCCGGATCCGGGGACGGCGGACCGTCGGTGGGTCTGGTGGCCGGGATCGCCGCCGTGGCCGTACTGGGCGCCGCCGCGCTCCGGCAGGCACGCCGGCGACGCGGCTGACGGGACGTACACGATGATCGCCGCCAAAGGCCGGCCGCGACCACGGCCAAGACCACGGCTGCGGCTGCGGCTGCGGCTGCGCGCGCCGCGTGCGACCCGTACCAACGCCCTGCATCCCGGCGCCTGGTGGATCTGGGCCCTGGGACTGGGCACCGCCGCGTCCCGCACCACGAACCCCCTCCTGCTCGCGCTGCTCGTCGCCGTCGCCGGCTACGTGGTGGCGGCGCGCCGGACGGAGGCCCCCTGGGCCCGCTCCTACGGGGCCTTCGTCAAGCTCGCCCTCGCCGTACTCGGCATCCGGCTGGCCTTCGCCGTCCTCCTCGGCTCCCCCGTCCCGGGCACGCACGTGCTCGTCACCCTCCCCGAACTCCCTCTCCCCGACTGGGCCGAGGGCATCCGCGTCGGCGGCCGGGTCACCGCGGAGGGCCTGGTCTTCGCCCTGTACGACGGCCTGAAACTCGCCGCACTCCTCATCTGCGTCGGCGCCGCGAACGCCCTCGCGAACCCGGCCCGCCTCCTCAAGTCACTGCCGGGTGCCCTGTACGAGGCGGGCGTGGCCGTCGTGGTCGCCCTCACCTTCGCCCCGAACCTGATCGCGGACGTCCAGCGGCTGCGTGCGGCCCGGCGGCTGCGCGGTCGGCCCGACCGCGGCCTGCGCGGCCTGCTCCACGTCGGACTGCCGGTGCTGGAGGGTGCGCTGGAGCGTTCGGTGGCCCTCGCCGCGGCGATGGACGCGCGGGGCTACGGCCGCTCCGCCGAGGTGCCGCCCGGCGTGCGCCGCACCACCGCCGTGCTCACCCTGGGCGGTCTGGTCGGGGTCTGCGCGGGAACGTACGGCCTGCTCACCGCGGAGGGCGGCGGCTACGGCCTGCCCGTCCTGCTCGCCGGGCTCGGCGCCGCCCTCGGCGGTCTGTGGCTCGGGGGCCGCCGCTCGCTGCGCACCCGGTACCGGCCGGACGCGTGGGGTGTGCGGGCCTGGCTCGTCGCCGGGTCCGGGGCGGCCGTCGCGGCGCTGCTGATCCTGTACGCGGCACACGACGTGTACGCCGCGGCGGCCCTGCACCCCGGTGTCGTCCCGCTGACGGCGCCGACACTTCCGCTGTGGCCCGCGGCGGCCGTCCTGCTCGGACTGCTCCCCGCCTTCGCGGCCCCCTCCCCCACAGACACCCGTACCGCCACCGCCACCGCCACAGCCACCGGCAAGGAGCCCTCATGATCCGCTTCGAGGACGTCACGGTGACGTACGACGGGGCGACGCGACCCACCGTCCAGGGCATCGGACTATCGGTCCAGGAGGGCGAGTTGATGCTCCTCGTCGGCCCCTCCGGGGTCGGCAAGTCGACGCTCCTCGGCGCGGTGAGCGGACTGGTCCCGCACTTCACGGGCGGCACGCTGCGCGGGCGCGTGACGGTCGCGGGCCGCGACACCCGCACGCACAAGCCCCGCGAACTGGCCGACGTGGTGGGCACGGTGGGCCAGGACCCGCTCGCGCACTTCGTGACGGACACGGTCGAGGACGAACTCGCGTACGGCATGGAGTCGCTGGGGCTGGCGCCGGACGTGATGCGCCGCCGCGTCGAGGAGACCCTGGACCTGCTCGGCCTCGCCGGCCTGCGCGACCGCCCGGTCTCCACGCTCTCCGGCGGACAGCAACAGCGGGTCGCGATCGGCTCGGTCCTCACCCCGCACCCACGGGTCCTGGTGCTCGACGAGCCGACCTCGGCCCTCGACCCGGCCGCCGCCGAGGAGGTCCTCGCCGTCCTCCAGCGCCTCGTCCACGACCTCGGCACGACGGTCCTCATGGCCGAGCACCGCCTGGAACGCGTCGTGCAGTACGCCGACCGCGTCGCCCTCCTCCCGTCACCGGGCGCCCCGCTGACGGTGGGCCCGCCCGCCGAGGTGATGGCCGTGTCCCCGGTGTACCCGCCGGTGGTGGCCCTGGGCCGGCTCGGCGGGTGGTCCCCCCTGCCCCTGACGGTCCGGGACGCCCGGCGGCGGGCGGAGGCCCTGCGGGAACGCCTGGCGGGCATCCCGTACGAGAGCCCTCACGAGAGCCCGTACGAGGATGCGGGCACGGCCGGTCCCGTGCCCGCGAGGGGCGGCGGTACGTCGCCCTCCCGTCGCACCCCCCGGCTCTTCCGCAGACGCACGCCCCAGACCTCCGGCACCCGCGACACCGGCGCCACCCGCACCCCCGTCACGCACCGCCCGGCGGTGGTCGAGGGACTGTCCGTCCGCCGTGGCCGCGCCGAGGTGTTGCACGACGTCGGCCTGACCGTCGCCCCCGGGGAGACCGTCGCCCTCATGGGCCGCAACGGCGCAGGCAAGTCGACGCTGCTCTCCGCCCTCGTCGGCCTGGTCCCGCCCGCGGCCGGATCCGTACGCGTGGGCGGGCTCCGGCCCGACCGCACGGCACCCGCGGACCTCATCCGCCGCGTCGGCCTCGTACCGCAGGAACCGCGCGACCTGCTGTACGCGGACACGGTGGCCGGTGAGTGCGCGGCGGCGGACGGCGACGCGGGGGCCGAGCCGGGCACCTGCCGGGCCCTGGTGTCCGAGCTGCTCCCGGACATCGCGGACGGCACGCATCCGCGGGACCTGTCGGAGGGCCAGCGGCTGACCCTCGCCCTGGCCGTCGTCCTGACGGCCAGGCCGCCCCTGGTCCTCCTCGACGAGCCGACCCGCGGCCTCGACTACGCGGCCAAGTCCCGCCTGGTCACCCTGTTGCGGGGCCTCGCGGCCGAGGGTCACGCCATCGTGCTGGCCACCCACGACGTCGAGCTGGCCGCCGAGCTCTCCCACCGGATCGTGATCCTGGCCGACGGCGAACCCGTCGCGGACGGCCCGACGGCCGAGGTGGTCGTCGCCTCCCCGCCCTTCGCCCCGCAGGTCACCAAGGTCCTGGCCCCGCAGAAGTGGCTGACCGTGTCCCAGGTGCGCGAGGCCCTGCGCGCGTCCGGCGGGCCGACGGGAGATCCCCGTTGACGAGCCCCCGACTCCAGCTCCGGCGTGCTCCCCGGCCCCAGGCCCGTGCGATCCGGCTGGGTCCCCGTTCCGTCGCCGTCCTCGTCCTGGTCGGCGCCATCGGTCTCGCCGCGTTCACCTGGCCCTTCCTCAGCGGGCCGACCTCACAGGTCGGCGCCCACTCGAAGGACGCGCCCTGGCTGTTCGCCGGGCTGCTCGTACTGCTGGTCGCAGTCGTCGCGGCGACGATCTCCGAGTCGGGACTGGGTCCCAAGGCCGTGGCCATGCTGGGGGTGCTGGCCGCGACCGGGGCGGCGTTGCGGCCGATCGGTGCCGGTACGGCGGGCATCGAGCCGATGTTCTTCCTGATGGTGCTGAGTGGGCGGGTGCTGGGACCGGGGTTCGGCTTCGTGCTCGGGGCGGTCACGATGTTCGCGTCGGCGCTGCTCACGGGCGGGGTCGGGCCCTGGATGCCGTTCCAGATGCTCTCCATGGGCTGGTTCACGATGGGGGCGGGACTGCTTCCGGGCCCCGACCGGCTGCGGGGCAGGGGCGAGCTGGCGCTGCTGGCCGCGTACGGCTTCCTGGCGGCCTTCGCGTACGGCACGCTCATGAACCTGGCCGGCTGGCCCTTCATGGACGCGTTGTCGTCGAGCGTGGCCTTCGACCCGCACGACGCCGTGGACACCAATCTGGCCCGCTTCGTCGCGTACTGCCTGGCCACGTCCCTCGGCTGGGACCTGGGCCGGGCCACGGTGACCGTCGTGCTGACGCTCACCCTGGGCGCGACGCTCCTCAAGGCGCTGCGCCGGGCCACGCGGAGGGCGGCTTTCGAGACGCCGGTCACATTCGAGGACCCGGCCGGTGCGGCACCCGTCACACCGTCCGGCCGCACAGAGTGAGGGCAGCGACTGTTTTGCGTCATGCGTACAGTGTTCGCCGCGTGAAGCGGCCCACAGGACCTTGGTCCTCCACTAAGCACGGCCGTAGCTTGCCCTACTTGTCATGCCCGCGTACTCACCCCCTCTGACCTGGGCATTGAGAGCCACGCCACAGAGGGACGTTCCGCGGTTCGTACGATCACCACTAGCAAAAGGGGGCATTGCGGACACCGGGTCCCGCCTGTTTCTCTGGAGCAGTCGCAAGGCGCCGACGGACCCTCAGGGCCTCGGCGCCGGCGCACGTCAAGGACGTACGAGCGACCCCCCGTCCCCGTAGAAAAGGTTCTCCGTGCCCTTCTCCACCCGCATCCGCCGCATCGCCACCCCGAAGAAGGCCCTCACCGGCGCCGCCGTGGCAGCCGCCACCACCGGCATGGTCCTCGCGGCGGGCCCGGCCCAGGCCGCGGCCCCCACGGCTGCCACCTCCGTCCCGGCCGCCTCGGCGGCGAAGGCGACCGCGCAGAAGATGATCCACGACGACGCCCAGTACAGCGCGTTCGCCAGGATCGTCGAGCACGAGAGCGGCTGGGACGTCGACGCGACGAACGCCTCCTCCGGCGCGTACGGCCTGATGCAGGCACTGCCGGGCTCGAAGATGGCCGCCGCGGGCCCCGACTGGAAGACGAACCCGAAGACCCAGATCAAGTGGGGCCTCGACTACATGAACTCCCGCTACGGCAGCCCGGTCGGCGCGTGGAACTTCTGGCAGTCCAACGGCTGGTACTGAGCCGCCCCCCGATCCGCCCTCCCCCATCTCGAAGCGGACGTTTTCTGTGCGGGGGAACGCTTCTGAGGCTTGATCAGCCCTTTGGCGCATTCTGGGGGGTATAGAAAACCTGTTTGAGGGAACGTCCGACCGCTTGATGCCTGTGTGGTGAATGCTGCGTACACCCAGTGACCGGAGGGGTCACTGGGTCTACTTTTCCCTGGGGGGGAAATGCCGCATTCGCATGCGCACAAACATGCCCATTTCCGTGCGAGACACGGTCTCGTGGCGACCGTGGCGGCGCTGTCGCTGGCCGCGGGCGCCGTACCGGCCCTGGCGGCACCGGCCGCCGATCCGGCGGACCCCAAGCCGGCCTCCGCATGGGGCAAGGACAACCCCAAGGCCGCCGTGCCGGCGGTCAAGGTCGGCGAGACGAAGCCGGCCGAGCCGGTGGCCGAGGCACCCCTGTCACCGGAGCGGGATGCCTGGCGCAAGGCACAGAAGGAGCGCGCGACCTCGGCCACCGGCAAGGGCGCGCGCTCCGGCGCGGCGGGCGACACCGCCCGGGCCGCTGCCGCGTCCTATGTGCCCGAGGGCCAGGGCGACGTCCCCTGGCACCAGATCACGGACATCCGTGTCACCGACTCGCTGGTGGCGCGGATCGACTACTCCACCGGCAATCTGATGCTGGCCGGCACCGACTTCGACGTCGCGGGCGTCGGGCAGAAGCTCCAGCTCGCCCGTACCTACAACTCGCTGGATGCCCCCTGGGGCAAGGTCTCCCAGCGCTGGTGGCAGACGTACGAGCGTTACGCGCAGGTCAGCGACACGGAGTTCGTGCACTACGACTCCACCGGCGCGTCGTGGACGTTCACCGAGAACGCCGACGGAACGTACAAGACGCCCACCGGGTACTCCAAGGACCTGAAGGCGAACGCGGACGGCACCTTCACCCTGACCGACCGCAAGTCGGGGTCGAAGGACACGTACGACGAGCACGGGACACTGACGAAGGTCACGGACAAGAACAAGGGCGTCATCACCGTCGACCAGCACGACGAGGGCACCGAGCACAAGGGCTTCGAGCTCACCGAGACCCGCTCCGGCCGCTCCGTCGACCTGCTGAAGACGGACGCCTCGCAGTGGCAGGCCAAGGACCACACCGGCCGCACCGCCGTCTTCGACCTCAACCCCGCCGGCGACCTCGCCAGGACGACCGACACCGAGGGCAAGACCACCGTCTTCGACTACGACTCCTCCCGGCGCCTGACGAAGATCACGACACCCGAGGGCCGGGTCACCGCCTTCACCTACGACGCGGCCAACCGCGTCACCAGCATGCTGCGCGCCACCGAGTTCAACGGCTCCGGCCACACCGGCCCCACCTACCGCTACTCCTACACCGCCACCGACCCGTTCGCGGCGGGCACCACCACGGCGACCGACCCCGAGAACCACGCCACGAAGTACGAGCACGACGCCAAGGGCAGGGTCTCCAAGGTCACCGACGCGCTGGGACACTCCCGCCCGCGGACCTACGACGCGAACAACAACATCGACACGGCCACCGACGCCATGGGCGTGAACGGTGTGGGCGGCAACGTCACCAAGTACGGGTGGGACGCGCGCAACAACCCCACCGGCGCCACGCTGCCCACCGGCGCCTCCTCGTCGGTCACCGGCTACCAGACGATCGCCGGTTCCGACCTGCCCGGCAGCATGACCACGGCCGACGGCGAGAAGTCGGACTACAAGTACGACACGGCCGGCAACACCATGTCGGTGGCGGTGACCGGAACGGGCGGCGGCACGCGGTCCTTCACCTACAACCCGGCCACCCCCACCTGCGGCGGCTTCGAGGGCCAGCGCTGCACGGCCAAGGACGCGCGCTCCAAGGTGACGTCGTTCGAGTACGACGCCAAGGGCAACCTCAAGAAGGTCACCCCGCCCGCGCCGCTGAACACCACCCCCACCGTCTACACCTACGACGCGCTGGGGCGCACGGAGACGGCCGTCGACGGCCGCGGCATCAAGAGCGTCTATACCTACGACCACCGCGACCGCGTCAAGGAAGTCTCCACGACCAACACGACCGTCACCTACTCCTACGACGGTGACGGGAACCTGAAGACCCGTACCGACGACATCGGCACGATGGAGTACGACTTCGACCCGCTCTCCCGCGAGACGGTCCGCACCCTCCAGGACGGCTCCCAGACCGTCCTGACCTACACCCCGGCCGGCAACGTCGACACCTACACCGACCCCCAGGGCACGGTCGACTACACCTGGGACGAGGCCAACCGCCTGAAGTCCCTCAAGGACCCCCAGGGCCGTCTGACGACGTACAAGCACAACGAGAACGACGCGCGCACCGAGACCGCCTACCCCGGCGGCACCGTGCAGACGGTCAAGCCCGACAAGTCCGGCCGCCCCGAGACCATCAGGACCACTTCGTCCAAGGGCACCCTGGTCAGCCTGGCCTACACGTACGCCTACACCGACGCCAACGGCAGGACCGCGGACGGATCGAAGATCCGCACCAGCACGGACGCGGTCTCGGGGATGAAGACGACCTACAGCTACGACACCGCGGGCCGCTTCTCCTACGCCAAGGAGGAGAAGGGCACCACGCTCAACGCGTCCTGGCAGTACTGCTACGACGCCGCCGGGAACCTCACCTCCCAGGGCGTGGAGCCCGGCTGCCCCCGCGGCACCACCTACACCTACGACGACGCCTCGCAGCTGACGAGCAAGAACGGCTCCACGGCGAACTGGTCCTACGACAAGGCCGGCAACGAGACCGCGGGCGCCTCCACCCCGGAGGAGACCCGCACGGCCGAGACGTGGTCGGACTTCTCCCAGCTCACCTCCCTCACCGTGGGCGGCAAGACCTACCCCGGTGAGTACGGCTCCACCGACTCCAGCGAGCGCCACCGCCTGGGCGACACCTACTTCCACCCCGGTCCCATCGGCCTGGCGGCCGAGACAACTGCCGGTGTGGACACGGGATTTGTTCGCGAGCCCGGGGGCACGCTGAATTCCATGACCCGTGACGGCAAGGCGTACTACTACCTCACCGACGCCCTCGGCTCCGTCGTCGCGCTCACCGACGAGTCCGGCGCGAAGGTGAACACGTACGCCTACAGCCCCCGCGGCGTCACCCGCTCCACCACCACCGAGAAGGCCGGAGTCTCCCAGCCGTACCGCTTCGCCGGCGGCCACCAGGACCCCACCGGCATGTACCACCTCGGCGCCCGCTACTACGACCCCAACATCGGCTGCTTCACCCAGCCCGACCCCTCCGGCCAGGAGAAGAACCCCTACCTCTACGCCGAAGGCGACCCGGTCAACCGCATCGACCCCACCGGCCTGTTTTCTCTCATGGACGCCGCCGAGGCCCTCACCCCTCTGGGGGACATAAAGACGGCTGTTGAGTTCGGCCAGGCCGTCGGTGACGGTGAGTGGGGACAGGCTGCCTCAATCGGATTTGGTGCCGCGTTCGGCGCTGCCGTTGGGACGGCGTGCATCGCCGGAGCAACCATGACGTTTGGCCCTGTAGGGGGTGCCGCGGCATCCCCGGCATGTGCTGTCGGAGCTGATGCAGCCGGCAATTTTGCCGAGGACCAGACAACGAAGGCATGGTCCTAGGAAAGTAGTTGTGCGGGGGAGGGTAACGCCTCCCCCGCAGAGCCCTGAACATGAGGAGTGCACATGATCAAAATGGCCGAGAACGTCGGGAAAGGATCCTGGATTCCAGAAGGAATGGAAATTCCAATCTTTATTGGATCTATTGTTGCAGTTGTCATCCTGGGGCTCATTGGAAAGTTCATTGGGAATCGGATGAAAAAATAGAATACGGGTCGATCAACCCAATCCGATAGGAAGCAATATGGATCGCCAGTCTGCGCAGATTGTAAAAATTCTCGGCGCGGTGGTGCTATTTTTCACCTTGGTGATGGCGGCGTTGGTCATGGCAATGCTGATCAGCGGGGCGCGGTTCATCCCCATCATGTTCGCGCCAGTAGTTTTTTTGATTGTAGGCATTTTCATTTATTCGAGAGGGAGGCGAAACGCTGGGTGAAGCCGTCGTCGCATTCGCCGACGAGTCCGGCACGAAGGTGAACACGTACGCCTACAGCCCTTGCGGCGTCACCCGCTCCACCACCACCGAAAAGCCGGCCTCTCCCAGCCGTACCGCTTCACCCAGCAGGCCCCGTCGGGCCTGGAGAAGAACCCCTACCTGTACGCCCTGTACGCCGCAGTCGATCCCGTCGGCCGCCCCGCCCCCAACGGGTTGTGGGACTGGGACAGGTTCGCCAGCAAAGCCCTTGGCGTAGGCGTAGGCGGTGGAGCCGGAGGTTGCGCGGCGGGCGCTCTCGGATCCATATGGGCGGGTCCGGTGCCGTGGCCGGATGCGGAATCGGTGCCGTCACAGGTGGCGCGGGTGGTCTGGTGACAGTGCTGTCGACTACACCCGATCAGAAAGCTTCGGCTGACATCGCACCATGTCGAACGGAGTTCGAAAATGGATCCCATTTGGATTGTCGGCCTTGTCGTGGGGGCGGTGATCGGTGGACTCAGCGTCGTTCTCATGGGAAGGCGGCGGTAAATCCACAGGAGAGCTCAGCGGAAGAGCTCACCCAACAGAGAGGAGTAGGCAACCGGCTGTTCGCTCCGCGGAAAGCTCCCGAGGCGCCCGTGTGCGCCAACCAACCATAACTCGCAAAAAGAGGAACCCCATGGAGTCGTACGAGACATTTGCTCGCGGAGCCTCGACGCCTGGGATGCCGACCTGGCTGCTCATCATCATTGCTGTCGCAGGCATCGCACTGGTGACCGGAACTCTGATGCGCAAACGGAACGGCGGCGGTAGCTGACTTCCCGGTACTTGGGATCTCGCCAGGGTCGCGGAACGGAGAGGGCGAATTCTGCGTAATTTCAGTTTCCCCATCCTTCCACGACACCCGTCCAGGACGTCAAGCGCGAGAGAGGGAGACAAGTGGAATCGACGAGTACCCAACTGATAGCCAATGAGGGACGCGCGATGCCCGAGGGCACCGCAGGGCTGGTAATCCTTGCCATAGCCATTGCCGCCCTTATAGGAATGATTATCTACGGAAGGATCACCCGTAAGCGCGGCCGTTGAGATTGAAATCCTGAAACAACTATCAAGAAAACTTGGTAACAGAAGGGCCATGGAAATATTCGGAGCGGAACTGGCGGCACCCGGAGGAGGGCCCGACGGTCCTCCGCGGCCTGGGATCATCTTCGGTGTGGTGGTCATGGCGGGCGCGATCTTCTTCGCGGTCGGCCTGCTGCGCAACCGCGTAAAGTAGAGCGCTGAACGGAGAGGGACAGCGTCGGTGGCTCCTGGTGACGAGCCGAGGTCTCCCGATGGAACAGTCCAGGCGCTGCACCACCGGGATGCCTCATGGATCAGAGCCGCGCGAACCACCGGCTGCCCGGACGGCCCTGCGCGATGGCCCTGTCCTCGAATGAGGCCCTCATGTCGTCCTCTCGATCAGATTCGCCGGACGATCCCTACGGTTGAGAGAACCGCTTCCTGTCCACCTGTTCGTGCTCCGACCACATTCCGTGGGGGTATCCCAGCCGTGGCGCGCTCACCTCGTCCAGCCATTCGAGCTGACGCACTGGGATGTCCAGATCGCCGGCCGCGAGGTTTGACGTGAGCTGATCCACGTTCCTCGGTCCGAGGATGGGGAGCACCCCCTTCGACATCAACCACTTGAGGGCCACTCGCTCCGGAGTCGTATCGAGGTCCCGGGCGACGCTCTCGACAGCATCCAGGATTTTCGCCTTGACGGGGTCGTCCTCCCTGTGGAGGAACTGGCTGATCGAGCTCTGGGCGCGACCCGTTGCGCCCCGCCGGTACTTGCCCGTCAGAAGACCACCGCCGAGAGGCGAAAACCCGAGGACGCCCAGGCCAGAGGCTTCTGCCATCGGCACCAGCTCCCGGTCGGCGTCACGCTGGACGAGACTGTACTCGGTCTGGATTGCCACGAGAGGGGCCCAGCCCTGCTGCTGCGCCATGGTGACTCCCGTCGCCACACGCCAGGCGGGAAAATTGGAGAGACCGGCATACAGAATCTTGCCGGCGCGCGTCAGATCGTCGAAGGTCCGCAGTATTTCTTCGATGGGCGTGGAATCGTCGGCCACATGGGCCCAGAACACGTCCACCCGGTCGGTGCCCAGTCGACGCAAGCTCTGCTCCAGCGACTGGACCATCGCCTTTCGGCTGTTCCCGGTCAGCTGGAGGCCACTGCTCGCTGAAGTCCCCATGGTGTACTTCGTCGACAGAACTATGTCCTCGCGATCCGAGGAGATAATATCCGAGAGGTACTCCTCGGCCTCCCCCGCCTGATAGTTGGAAGCGGTATCGATGAAGTTTCCTCCCGCTTCTCTGTAGGTGTCGTACATCGCCTTGGCCTCGGGCGCATGCGCCCCGTGCCCCCAGCGCATGCCGAAATTACCTGTCCCCAGCGACAGTTCCGACACCCGCAGCCCCGACCTTCCGAGAAATCGGTATCGCATACGTCTCTTTGCTCCTCGCGTCGATCCGGCATGAGTGGACTCCTCACGCCTGGCGGCTCTCGCTGCCAGGCACCCATCGTTGCCGTCGCGGAGCGTATTTTCCATAACGTGGAGTCCAGCAATGTTTATCGATCGTCCAACACCGGAGGCGCTTTCGATGCATATGACCCGTCCGGGATCCCCTGGCGCCGGCTCGGACGGGCCACTCCGCACGGAATGACTGCCCATAGGTTGCCGTCCACCACGGCGGCCGCGCCCGGCCTGGTTCCGGGGACACCTGCCGGTGTGGACACGGGATTCGTTCGCGAACCTGAGGGCACGCTGAACTCCATGAACCGTGACCGAAAAAGCCGGCCTCTCCCATATCCGACCCTGAGGAGGAGTGATGACTGAAGCTATCGGCATCGGCTTCCAGGGTAATCCCGCGGCGACGTGGATTTTGGGCGGAATCGTCTTGGTTGTTGGATTCGCACTGAGATACTGGCGGTACAAGAAGGAGAAGAAGTAGCTTGCAGGCACTGACTAAAGCGGAAATCTGTATCAACACACAGAAGGGAAAGTAATCTGATGCACGAAAGCGACGACTGGAGCGATCTGGCCTACAAGGGACTCGGCGGACTGCCCATTGGGGTCGTCATAGCACTACTTGTGCTCGGACTGGTGTACGCCGCTGTCGCTGCTTCCAGGAGGAACAGGAAGAGAGCCTGACCGTGCGAAGGGCGTCGGTGGGACGCTCCGGTTGGTCACCTTGGTCATCAGCACGAGGTTTGGCGGTCTTCTGCGCTGCCGCCGGCGGCAGCGGCCGATCGAGCACGCCGTGTTCGGCAACATCCGGCGTGGTCAGTAGGCATGGAAACACTCCGACGTACGACTGTTCGAGCGAACGTCGGACAGAGGGGCGCGGCGGCCGATACCTTGCTGCCGTTCACCCGCAGCGGTACCACCCGCCCCGTCGGAGAGAGCCGAGTCGATGACCGTCCCCGCCCCCGCGCCGCCTCCTCCCGCCCATCCGCCGGCCTCCGCGGCAGACAGCCGTCCTGCCTCCCGATGGAGAGTGCCGCTTATCGCTGCGGTCGTGGCCTGTGGCGCAGGCGTTGGTCTCGGCTGGTTGCTCTGGGCCGATGGGGGCAGCCCGGCGTCCAGCACCGATCCGGACGACGCCCGCGCCGACGCGGTGGGTGCCTGTCAGGCGTTCCGCCGGGTTCCGGAACTGAGCACCGTCTTCAGCGACTTCAAGAACACTTCTCAGTCCCGCTACGAACGGGTGGAGGCCGCCGCCGCACTGGCCCAGTCCGCGGCCGCGCTGGACGACCGCTACGAGGACCTGGACAAGGCGCTGCAGAACGTGCGGCAACACGTGGTGACCTACAACGTGAAGGGCGCGGAGGCGAAGTCCGCCCATGAGAAGGTGCGCAGCCTCTGCGCGCCGTACGGCGACTGAAAGCCGATGACACTGCCGGTGTGCACACGGGATTTGTTCGCGAAACCGGGGGCACACTCAATTCCATGCGCTGAAGAAGCGGAGGGACCAGCGGTGAACGAACTGGCTGCGCTGACCGGATTCGCCCCCAAAGGCTACGAGTGGCTTGCCTTTTCCGTGTTTCTAGGGTGCATCGCATTGGTGTTCTACGTCGCTACCAAAAATAGGCGTTGACGATTCAGGAAGTTGCGTCATTCTGCGGACAGATGACATCAGCAATCCAGGGAGACAGCTGAAGACGCCTGAGGAAGGATCGAATGAATTTGTTGAGCGCGGCCGTGACTGACAATCCGCCAGTAACTATCGCGATGCTGGTGATCGGCCTTTCCATCGGAATCTTCGTCACACTCAGAGGCCGAAACAAATAGCGACACCTGATGTGCAGTGCAGGGCGCGGTGCTCACAAGCCACCACCTGGGGCTGGTCGTCAGCCGTCAGCCGGCGGCTGACGGCTGACGGCTGACGGCTGACGTCCCGAGCCGGTCCTACTTGAGATGGCGGTCCAGGAACCGGCACCCGTCCTCCAACTCGAACCGTGGGGTGCCGGTGTGGCCTCCCACGTTGGCGTGCAGTGTCTTCTCCTCGCTGCCGAAGGCGTCGAACAGGTCCAGGGCCCGTTGCCGGGGGTTGCCCTCGTCGTCCCACTGCAACAGGAACAGCAGCGGGACGGTGACCTGCCGGGCCTCCTCCCGCTGGGCGCGGGGCACGTACCCCCCGGCGAAGAAGCCCGCGGCCGCGACGCGCGGCTCGGTCACCGCCAGCCGGATACCGAGGGCGGTCCAGCCACCGGAGTAACCGACCGGGCCACGGATCCCGGGCAGATCGAGGAGGGCGTCCAGCGTCGTCCGCCACTCCGGGACCGCGTTCTCGACCAGCGGGCCGATGAAGGACTCGAAGATCTCGTCGACCGGCTCGCCGGCCCGCATCGCCCGCCGGAGGTCGTCGCGGACCTGCTCGTCGGCGGCGGAGCGGGGACGGTCACCGCATCCGGCGGCGTCGATGGTGGCCACCGCGTAGCCGCGCGCCGTGGTGTACCGGGCCCGTGCCACCAGCCGGGGATCCGCCTTGGGCAGGCCGTTGTTGTGGGCCATCAGGACCAGCGGGGCCGGTGCGGCGGATGCGGGCGTCCACAGGGTGCCGGGGATCTCGCCGAGGGTGAACTCGCGTTCCAGGACGCCGTCGTCGAGGTGCTGTTCGGAGGTGAAGCGCACGGTCGTGCCTTTCGGGAGGGCTCAGGGCGGCGCTCCCGGACGACCTATCGCCCGACCGTGACCCCGGAGGGGAGCACCCATGTCGATACTGCGTTCACGGGGACCACCTCCTTGTTCTCTCGCACGGCCTCCGGGAGGTTAACAACGGTCTCCGTGGTCCGCCAACGGGTTTTCGCGGCGGCGGCGTGGGCGGATGCGGCGGTTGCGTGGGCGGACGCGGCAACAAGGAGCGACCTGCGGCCGACACCCAGGTGAACCGCAAAGTCATACAAAACACCCTTTTGCCACAGCCGTGTAACGCGGACCGTAGGGATACAACTCCCGCCCGTCCGTGCCGGTCGAACCCGGTGTGCCGCGCGGCGCGACTCCTCACATACCGATCGACTCCAGTCCCGATCGACTCCAGTCCCGATCGATTGTCGATTGCGGTCCCGGCCAACCTTCGGAGTTGCCCCATGCCCAGGAAGTCCCTGCCCACGCGGCTCGCCGCCACCCTCGCGTTCCTGCTCGCCGCAGGAGTCCTGTCGTCCGCACCCGCCGCGTCGGCGAAGCCCTCGGACGCCTCGCCCGGTGACGCCTACGTGCTGACCGTCACCACCGACCCGGCCGGCACCGACTACGACAACCGCCGGGTCGACGTCACCGGCACCGTCACCAAGGCCGACGGCACCCCGGCGCCCAACATCCCCGTCACCCTCCAGGAGGTCGTCCGCTTCACCACCTGGAATCCGTGGGGCGACCCGATCGACCCCAACTACTACGAGACGCGCGATCTGGGCGAGCCGGTCTCCGACGCCAACGGCGAGTTCACCGTCCCGGACGTCACCATCGACCACGAGGGCGACAGCAGCCTGCTCAACGTCCGTCACGAGGTGCAGATCACGGCCTTCTACGACGAGGACGGCGACCTCAACACCCCGCAGGACGGCTACTACGCGGACACCACCGTGACCGTCGACGCCAAGTCCAGCTCCGTCGGCTACACGGTCAACAAGAGGAGGGTGAAGACGGGCGACCACCTCATCGTCCAGGGCAGGGTGACCCTTCCCGAGGGGGTCGAGCCCGGTGGCACCGAGGTCTTCCTGCAGACCCACTGGGAGAACCAGTACGCGGCGAAGACGACCGCCAACGACGACGGCTCCTTCATGCTGACCACCCGCATCAGGGACTACGACGACACCTTCAGGCTGAGTACGGCCCCGAGGGATCTCTACGTGGCCGGCGCGTACGAGTTCCTCCCGGTCACCAACATCTCGCGCGCCCGCCCGTAGTACCGGAGGGTCACCCCCGCACGTGCGGGGGTGACCCTCAGCACCGCCTTCCTCCAAGCGAACCGTGAGCGCTACTTGCGTACCGTCTTCATGGACACCTTGAAGTCCGCTGGCACACACGTGTTTGATGCGCCTTCCGCGCAGGCCGCAACGATTCGGGCCCGCTCCGCCACACGAGCTGGGACGTGCCGCACAAGGCCGCCGTACCCCATGTGTGATGAACTGTGACCCTGTTTCGAGACGTTGGTCTCGTCTCGAACAAGAAAGTGGGAGGGACCGTGGACCTTGGTGGGGGGACGTGGCAGCGGCTGACCGCCGTGGCGCTCGTCATGGCGGTGGCGGCCGGGTGTACGGGGCAAGGCGCGGGCGCGGGCGGCGGAAACGACGAAGACCTGCTGCGGAACCACGACTGGACGCAGATGCCGGGCACCACCGTGCGGAACGACATCCTGCGGGTCAGCGCATCGGATCGGCACATCGTGGAACAGGACTCCTCCGGCGGCCAGCCCAACCCCCCGCTGAACCTGGCCGGCCCGCATCTCAGGTCCGATGGCGACTTCACCGTCACCGCGCGCATGTCCGGTGTGGGTGACGATGACGGCGGCTCATGGCTGCGGCTGTACGGACGGGTACCGGTCATCTACGACGAGTGGCGGCAGGAGCGGCCCTCACTCCGCGTCGGCGTGACCGCCGACGGACACGTGAAGGTACAGATATGGGACGGTGCGGGCGATGAGCCGGCCATCTCCGAGGGTTTCGACTGCGGCTGCTCCGGGACGGTGACGCTCGCCGTGTCGAGCATCGGCGACACCTTCCGCGTGAAAGCCGACGGGCGGCGGCTGGGAACCGTGCGGGACCCGGGGGTGTTCGCCGAGGGCACTGTCTGGTTCGGTCTGGAGGCGGACGCGGGCGAAGACGAGCGCCGCGAGGGATGGCGTCTGACGCAGCTGACCGCGCGGGCGGAGAGCGGTGACTCGCTCCGCGTGATCAAGGCGCCGCAGCTACGCCAGGAGCAGTCCGACGACTCGCTGCGTGCGCGGGCCGCAGAGGTGGGGCGGCCGTTCGACGTCGGCACCGCCCTGGCCGAGAACCCGCTGCTCACCGACTCACGCTACCGGGCGCTCGCGGGGAGCCAGTTCTCCATGCTCACTCCGGAGAACGCGTTCAAGCCACAGTTCCTCCACCCACGCCGGGGCGTCTACGACTTCCGCGACGCGGACCTGCTCGTACGCTTCGCCCGCGCGAACGACATGAAGGTGCACGCGCACACCCTCGTCTGGCACGAGGCTCTGCCCAACTGGATGCGGGAGAACGACGACCCCGAGGAGGTGCGCCGGACCATGCTCCGGCACATCGCCGTGGTCGCCGGGCACTTCAAGGGAAAGGTCGCGGAATGGGATGTGGTCAACGAGCCCATGTCCGACGACGAGGAGAGCTACACCAACGGGGATCTCGGTCTGCGCTCCGAGCAGAGCCCGTGGTTCGAGGCCATGGGCGAGGAGTACATCGACGAGGCGTTCAGGGCCGCCCACCGGGCCGATCCGAAGGCACGGCTGTTCCTCAACGAGTACGGGGTCGAGGAGGAAGGCGAGCGGTGGGACGCCCTCTACGATCTGGTCAAGCGGCTCAAGGAGCGCGGCGTACCGATCGACGGCGTGGGTTTCCAGAACCATGAGTACGCACCCGGCGACCGCACCGACCCGGAGACCTTCCGCAGCCATGTGCGGGATCTGGCGGAGCTCGGGGTTCAGGCGCGGGTGTCGGAGATGGACGTCCCCGTAGGTGAGGACGAGGAGGACGGGCGGCAGACCCAGGCTGACGAGATGGCGGGCAAGCTGCGGGTCTGCCTGGAGGAGCCGAACTGCACATCGTTCTCCACATGGGGATTCACCGACCGGTACGGTTCCACCGCCGACACCGAGATCTATCCTCCGCGCACGGCCGATTCCCTGCCGTGGGACGCGGCCTTGCGGCCGAAGCCGGCGTACGAGCGCCTGCTCGAGACCTTTGACGAGGCGTGAGGAACCAAGGTGCGATCTCTCGGTTTGGTGTCGGTGGTGGTGAGGGTCGGTAGTGCTGGTTCGGGCCTGTGGTCTTGAGTCCGTAGCGCTCGTGGAAGTGGACCGCTCGCTCGTCGTATTCGGCGACCCACAGGCGTATAGGCGCATAGGCGCATAGGCGCATAGGCGCATAGGCGAGCTTCCCGCCCAGGTGAAGAACTCGTTCATCATCCGGCCCCCGACACCCCGGCCCTGGGCTTCGTTCAGCAGCGGCGCGACCCGGGCCCGGCGGAGACCGCCGTCCTCGACCACCTCCACCGGCCTTACGCGCCCGCCTCCTCCTCCGGTACGGCGTACCCCGGCACCGAAGGCCACCGCACGGTCGGCACCAGGAGCGCCGTACGCACCTCGCCCTCCACCCAGCGGGCCCGCCGCTCGCCCCGACGGCCCTGCGGGTGATGTCCGGCGCCGGGGTCATGCCGTCGAAGCCACGCAGACCGGAAATCCGGTCACGGTCCGCGTGCCCGGATTTCCTCGCATGTTTTCCGGCAGTCTTCACAGGAAATATATGAAGCTTTCAGCTCACCGTTCGAATATCAGAGTGCAAATGTCGGGGATCGGATGATGCCGACCCAAACAAGGACGGGGAACACGGCGGACGCAACGGCCCGCTACCGTCCGGCCCCGTGTGCTCCGGCGCTGCACCCGCGTATTCACAGGCCCCCGAGCGCCGGGCAGCCCGAAGCGGCCACCGGCTACCAGAATTCGACAGAACCTCCAGTTCAGCGCCTACGAAGGCAGAGAACCGGAAGATGCCGGACGGTCTCCGATTCTTCGCGAGCCGGGCCGGCGGATCCGGCCAAACACTTGACGCGGTTGGATTTGCGTACCGCAGACAGATGAGCCTTCCCCCGGGTAAATCCCCCTCAATACCAAACTCTTCATTCGATTACAAATATTAAGAAATACGTGTTCTGTGGAAGCAGTCGAACCATCGCCGACTGCCCGACGGCAGGAGGCCGTGCTCCATCCGAGTCAGAGGAAAACCCGTCATGAACAGGAAACAGACCACCATCCTTCTCGCCGTCCCCGCTCTCTTCGCGAGCACCGCACTCTTCCTCGGCTCTCCGGCCGGAGCCTCCGCCCTCGCCTGCACCGCCGGCACCGCCGGCGTCGCGGGTGCCGACGGCAACGCCGGCCACCCCAACGGCTATCCCGGCACCGCGGGCGGCCCCGCGACCGGAACGGGGGACTGCGCCGGCGGCGCGGGCGGCCCCGGCGGCAACGGGGTCCTGGGCGGGGCCGGCGGCAAGGGCGGCAACGGCGGCACCGGTCTCGGCAGCGGCTCCGGCGG
>NZ_JAHKJW010000139.1 GCF_019710745.1 Streptomyces beigongshangae | reverse complement strand
GGGGACACCCCCGGGATCGGCACCGACATCAGGGTGCGCGTGATCGGTCACGCCACCGGCGGCAACTACAAGGTCGAGGCGGTCTCACCCACTACGGACCGCCCGCTGCTTCTGGCCGTGCGCCACGGCTCCACACCTCCCAGGGCCGGCGCGGAGGTGGACGCCTGGATCCTGCGTCACGCCTCCAACGTCACCTTCGTCACCGTCGACGAGCGTGGACGCAGGCCCATCTCGTCCACCATGGCCGAGCGGTACGTGGGCGCGCTCACCGTCGTCGGGGAACTGGCCGACGGCAACGTCCCGGACGACGCCCGGGCCCGGCTGTCGGAACTCAAAGGCATGGCCAACCGCTGCTTGCGTCTGGATCAGCAGGACTGGCTGGACGTCTGGCGCGTCCTGGGCTCCCCGGACCGGGACCGCTTGAGCCTGCTGCGGGACCTCGCCGCAAACACCAACCGCGCACTCGCCTCGGACGCCCCCGACCTGGACCGGTGCCGGGCGGAACTGCGGCGCAGCGGCTGGACCGAGTCCCTGGCCGAGGCGCGCCGGACGCTGGAACAGCGCCTTGCGGCAGGGACCGCCGACCGGCCGGCGCAAGAGTCCCGGGACACCGAGTCCGCCGTCGCGCGGCCCCCTGGGCCCGCATTGCCCGGGCGGGGCGAACCGCCCGTACCGCCACAGCAGCCCGAGCCGGAGGAGAACCACCCCATGTCCACCACCATCGGCACCGTCGCACCGACGTCCGCACCGGCGGCCGGGCCGAGCACGGACCTGCTCCGGTTCCTGGAGACCTCGACCGCGGCCGACCGCACCTGCAAGACCCATGAGGCGGTGCGCTTCGAGCTGATGGCGGCCCTGCTGCGAGCCGACCGGCAGCCGAAGGCCGACTCGCCGCTGGTCGACGTCAGCTGCACCACCGAGCACGGCCGCTTCCTCTACGAGGTCCTGGGCGTCGGTCTGTCCACGTACACCGACCTCCGCTCGGGAGCAACCCGCCTCCACGAGGTCAACCACACCCTGCCGACGGCCGCCGACCGCCTCTACCTGGTGTTGTCCCAACCGCCCGCCGAGGACTGGGCGGGCGTCACCGTCCACGACGTCTTCGGCGTCCACGTCCTGTGGCGCACCCCGCAGGGCTGGGGCGGTCAGGACACCGAAATCGCCCTCGGTCTCGATCCCGGCCAGGCATGACGCCACCGATCGTTCCGGAGCCCTGAACGACGCGTCGACTTCGTGGTCTCGATCTGACCGACCAGCGGGCCCGTGCAGTGGATGATCTCGCCGAGCCGGCTCTCCTCTAGGCCGTGCGCCTCACGCTGCCGGCGCAGCTCCCAGCCGTAGTGGTCGAGGGGTGGAGCACTGGGGTCGAGCGTTTGCATGTGGGCCATCCGGTGCCTCCGGCCTCCAACGCCGCGCGGCGTTCCTTCCACGTCATGACCGAAGGTGGTCACTTGGTCGCACCGTGGTGATGTGAACGCGGAACTCAGCGCCCCAGCTCCGCCAGCACCGCGTCCGTGAACGCGGGCCACACCTCCGTCGCCCACGTCCCGAACGCCCGGTCCGTCAGGGCCACGCAGGCCGCGCCCGCGTCCGGGTCGACCCACAGGAACGTGCCGGACTGGCCGAAGTGGCCGAAGGTGCGCGGGGAGGACGAACCCCCCGTCCAGTGGGGCGACTTGGCGTCGCGGATCTCGAAGCCGAGGCCCCAGTCGTTGGGGTTCTGGTGGCCGTACCCGGGGAGGACGCCCTTCGTCCCCGGGTACTGCACGCTCATCATCTCCGCGACCGTGCGCGGGTCGAGCAGCCGCGGCGCCTGCACCTCGGCGGCGAACCGCACCAGGTCCCCGGCGGTCGACACGCCGTCCTTCGCGGGGGAGCCGTCGAGGGTCGTCGACGTCATCCCGAGCGGTTCGAGGACCGCCTGCCGCAGGTACTCCGCGAACGGGATGTCCGTCGCCTTCGCCACGTGGTCGCCCAGCTGCTCGAACCCGGCGTTGGAGTACAGCCGCCGCTGTCCGGGCGCAGCCGTCACCCGGTGCTCGTCGAAGGCCAGCCCGCCGGTGTGCGCGAGCAGGTGCCGCACGGTGGACCCCTCGGGCCCGGCGGGCTCGTCCAGTTCGACGGCCCCCTCCTCGTACGCCACGAGCACGGCGTAGGCGGCGAGCGGCTTGGTGACGGAGGCCAGCGCGAAAGGCCGGTCCACGGGTCCGTGCGTTCCGAGCACGGTCCCGTCCGCCCGTACGACGGCGGCGGCAGCGGTGGGAACGGGCCAGTTCTCGATCAGCGCGAGGCTCTCCAAAGACATGTGCAGAGCCTACGGGCCCCCGCCGGTCGGAACTTCAGCCGCATCAGCGGATCCGGCGTGCGGACGAACCCCATCGACTCGTACAGCGGCGCGGCCTCCGCCGGGATCGCCCAGCCGCTTCCGTAGGGTGCTGAGCGACTCGGCGTGCCAGCCGGTGGACGTGTCCGCCCCGGCCGTCGAGTCGATCAGCACCTGACGCAGCCGGAGCAGTTCCCCGGCGTCCTCGGGCACGGCACGGCGTACGAGAGTCATGGTCGGCACGGCGGCGAGCGCGACGGCCGCGTGTCGTCGGGTTTTCGGCGTGATCCGCTTGCCTGGAGCGCACTCCAGGGTTTTAGCGTGGGGACCATGACGGTGATGGAGACCACGGAGCCCGGGACCGACACCTGCGCAGGCCCACCGCGCGCCACGCGGCGCCCGGACGGCCGGGACCAGTACACGATCAGCGAGGTCGTCGCCTTCACCGGCCTGTCGGCGCACACCCTGCGCTGGTACGAGCGGATCGGCCTGATGCCGCACGTCGACCGCTCGCACACGGGCCAGCGCCGCTACCGCAACCGCGACCTCGACTGGCTGGACCTGGTCGGCAAGCTGCGGCTGACCGGGATGCCGGTCGCCGACATGGTGCGGTACGCGGAGATGGTGCGCGAGGGCGACCACACGTACACCGACCGCTTCGAGCTCCTGGAGGCGACGCGGCGGGACGTGCGGGCCAGGATCGCCGAGCTCCAGGGCACCCTCGCCGTGCTCGACCGGAAGATCAACTTCTATGCGGACGCCGGGCGGCCCCTGGCGTCGGAGGGGTCCCGATGACGGACAGCAGGATCGCGACGGCACGGCTCGGTACGGACGGCCCCGAGGTCGGCGTGCAGGGGCTCGGCTGCATGGGCATGAGTTTCGCGTACGGACCGACGGACGCCGGGCAGGCGCGGGCCACGCTGGAGCGCGCGCTGGAACTGGGCGTCACCCTGTACGACACGGCCGACGCCTACGGCCAGGGCGAGAACGAGCGGTTCCTGGCACCGTTCTTCGCGGCGCACCGCGACGAGGTGGTGATCGCGACGAAGTTCGCGCTGGCGATCCCGCCGGACGACCCGACCCGGCGCGTCATCCGCAACGACGCGCCGTACATCAGGCAGGCCGTGGAGGCGAGCCTGAAGCGCCTGGAGGTCGACGTGATCGACCTCTACTACATGCACCGCCGTGACGTGAACGTCCCCATCGAGGAGACCGTCGGCGTCATGGCCGACCTGGTCCGCGAGGGCAAGGTCAAGCAGCTCGGCCTCAGCGAGGTGACGGGCGGCGAACTGCGCGCCGCGCAGACGGTGCACCCGATCGCGGCCGTCCAGTCGGAGTGGTCGCTGTTCAGCCGGGACATCGAGGCGGGCGTCGTCCCGGCGGCCCGCGAACTGGGTGTGACCCTGGTGCCGTACTCGCCGCTCGGCCGGGGCTTCCTCACCGGTTCCTTCGTGAACGCCGACACCGACCTGACCGCCGGTGACTTCCGCCGTCAGCAGCCCCGCTTCACGGGCGGCAACGCGGCGGCGAACGCGGCCCTGCTGGAGCCGGTCCGGTCGGTGGCCGAGGCCCACGGCGCCTCTCCCGGTCAGATCGCCCTGGCCTGGGTCCACCGGCGGGCGGCGGTGCACGGCCTGCCGGTCGTCCCCATCCCGGGCACCCGCAGGCCCGCCCGCGTGGAGGAGAACGCGGCGGCGACCCGTATCGCCCTGACCGAGTCCGACCTGGCCCTCCTGGACCCCATCGCGGCGCAGGTCGCGGGCACCCGCTACGCCGACATGACCTTCACCTCGGCGGGCCGGGAGTAGCCGGGCGTCCCGAAGGGGCGCGGGGCTGTGTCCATGTGCGGCTCCGCCGCGGGGGCGCGACCTGGGGGCAGCTCCCGGCCGGAGGCCGGGGGCCCCACTCACCCGCAGGCAGCACACCCGCGGACGACCCACCTCACAACTCGGCCAGCAGCTCCGCCTTCTTCACCGAGAACTCCTCATCGGTGACGAGCCCGGCCGAGTACAGCTCCCCGAGGTGCCGGATCCGCTCGGCGACGTCCCCCGGGTCGCGCCGGGCCTCCACCGCGGCCCCCGCCCCGCCGGCGGGGGCCGC
>NZ_JAHKJW010000138.1 GCF_019710745.1 Streptomyces beigongshangae | reverse complement strand
CACGGTCCCCGGCCGGACCGCCCTCCTCACGGCGGTGGCGGTCACGGCCGCGGCGGCCGGCGCGGGCACGCTCCTCGGGCCGTACGGCGCCCTCGGTTCCGCGGCGGCCGTCCTGCTCGCCTGCGCCGCCGCGCAGGCGCTGCTGCGCCACTGCACGCGCCGCTTCGGCGGGGTGACGGGTGACGTCTTCGGCGCCCTCGAAGAGACCGCCGCCACCACGGCACTCGTCGTGTTCTGCCTCCTCCCGTAGTTCCCGTGGGCGCGGACCCCCACCTGGATGAGCGGAACGCGGCACCGCGCGTAGGCTCGTGCCCAGGGCTCCGAACGCCCCGGCCGACCTCACCCCTGACGGCCACAGCAACTCAACGGAAGCGAGATTTCACCACCGTGACTGCTCTCACTCTCAGCACCTCCGCGGCGCCCGGCCTGCGGGCCGACGCGATCGTCGTCGGTGTCGCCAAGGTCACCGGTTCCACGTCGGGGGACCTGGTCGTCGCCCCGGGCGCCGAGGCCGTGGACAAGGCGTTCGACGGTCGGCTCGCCGACGTTCTGGAGACCCTCGGCGCCTCGGGCGGCGAGGGCGAGGTGACGAAGCTGCCGGCGCCGTCCGGCCTCAAGTCGCCGCTCGTGCTGGCGGTCGGTCTCGGTGCCCTCCCCGAGAAAAACGCCTCCTTCTCGGCGGAGACGCTGCGCCGCGCGGGCGGCGCCGCCGCCCGCGCGCTGGCGGGCACCGGGAAGGCCGGGTTCGCCCTGCCGGTCGAGGACGCCGCGGACGCGGGCGCCGTCGCCGAGGGCGTGCTGCTCGGCGCGTACTCCTTCGACGCGTACAAGGAGATCGCGAAGAACGGGAACGGCGCCAAGAAGGGCAAGGCCCCGCTCGTCGAGGCCGTGCTGCTCGGCGCCAAGCCCCGCGACAAGGCGTTCAAGGCGGCCGTCGAGCGCGCCACGGCCGTGTCCGAGGAGCTGAACCGCGCCCGCGACCTCGTCAACACCCCGCCGAACGACCTGGACCCGGAGGCCTTCGCGGCCGTCGCGCAGGCCGCGGCCAAGGAGCACGGCATCAAGGTGCAGGTGCTCGACGAGAAGGCCCTCGCCAAGGGCGGGTACGGCGGCATCCTCGGCGTCGGCGCCGGTTCCGCGTCCGCGCCCCGGCTGGTGAAGCTGTCGTACACCTCCTCCAAGGCGAAGAAGCACCTCGCCTTCGTCGGCAAGGGCATCACCTACGACTCGGGCGGCATCTCGCTGAAGCCCGCCGGGCACAACGAGACGATGAAGTGCGACATGAGCGGCGCCGCCGCCGTGTTCGCCGCCGTCGTCGCCGCCGCCCGCCTGAACCTCCAGGTCAACGTGACCGGCTGGCTCGCGCTCGCCGAGAACATGCCCTCCGGCTCGGCCACCCGCCCGGGCGACGTGCTGCGCATGTACAGCGGCAGGACCGTCGAGGTCCTCAACACCGACGCCGAGGGCCGGCTGGTCCTCGCCGACGCGATCGCCAAGGCGTCCGAGGACACGCCCGACGCGATCGTCGACGTGGCGACCCTGACCGGCGCGATGATGATGGCGCTCGGCAACCGCACGTTCGGGATCATGTCGAACGACGACGCCTTCCGCTCCGCGGTGCACGAGGCGGCCGAGGAGGTCGGCGAGGCGGCCTGGCCGATGCCGCTCCCGGACCACCTGAGGAAGGGGATGGACTCCCCCACCGCCGACATCGCCAACATGGGCGAGCGGTACGGCGGCGGCCTGGTGGCCGGGCTGTTCCTGAAGGAGTTCGTGGGCGAGGGCATCACGTGGGCGCACCTCGACATCGCCGGGCCCGCCTTCAACGAGCAGGGGCCGTTCGGTTACACCCCGAAGGGGGGCACCGGGTCCGCCGTACGGACGCTGGTGCGGCTCGCCGAGCTGACCGCCGCGGGTGATCTGGGCTGACGCCCGCCCGGTGTCCCGGGTTCCGTCCGTCGCACGGCGGGTGCCGGCCGGGTGTGGCCGAGCGCGCAGTTCCCCGCGCCCCCGGAGGGCGCGGGGCTGCCGTGTGATCGATCAGACGTCCCACAGCACAGCCCGGCGTCCCGCCCGTCCCCGACAAGTGCGAAGATGGGTTCTCGGCAGGACAGGGCCCGCCAGGGCCG
Organism: Streptomyces beigongshangae; assembly: GCF_019710745.1. GTDB lineage: Bacteria > Actinomycetota > Actinomycetes > Streptomycetales > Streptomycetaceae > Streptomyces > Streptomyces beigongshangae. The sequence goes on along the minus strand of NZ_JAHKJW010000138.1, from coordinate 2,359 downwards.
AAGAAAGAGCGGCCGGACACCAGCCGCCGCCCGGTCACTGGAGACCGGCGCCGGCGCACATGCATGGAGGACGTGACGTGGCGAACGACGCCAGCACCGTTTTCGACCTAGTGATCCTCGGCGGTGGTAGCGGCGGCTACGCCGCGGCCCTGCGCGGAGCGCAGCTGGGCCTGGACGTCGCCCTGATCGAGAAGAACAAGCTCGGCGGCACCTGCCTGCACAACGGCTGCATCCCCACCAAGGCCCTGCTGCACGCGGGCGAGATCGCCGACCAGGCACGCGAGAGCGAGCAGTTCGGTGTCAAGGCCACCTTCGAGGGCATCGACATCGCCGCCGTCCACAAGTACAAGGACGACGTGATCAGCGGCCTCTACAAGGGCCTGCAGGGCCTGGTGGCCTCGCGCAAGGTGACGTACATCGAGGGCGAGGGCCGTCTGTCGTCCCCGACCTCCGTGGACGTCAACGGCCAGCGGGTCCAGGGCCGCCACGTGCTGCTCGCGACCGGCTCCGTGCCGAAGTCGCTGCCGGGCCTGGACATCGACGGCAACCGCATCATCTCCTCGGACCACGCGCTGACGCTGGACCGCGTCCCGCAGTCCGCGATCGTGCTGGGCGGCGGCGTCATCGGCGTCGAGTTCGCCTCGGCGTGGAAGTCCTTCGGCACCGACGTCACGATCATCGAGGGCCTCAAGCACCTCGTCCCGGTCGAGGACGAGAACAGCTCCAAGCTCCTTGAGCGCGCGTTCCGCAAGCGCGGCATCAAGTTCAACCTCGGCACGTTCTTCGAGAAGGCCGAGTACACGCAGGACGGCGTCCGCGTGACCCTCGCCGACGGCAAGACCTTCGAGGCCGAGATCCTCCTGGTCGCCATCGGCCGCGGCCCGGTCTCGGCCGGTCTCGGCTACGAGGAGCAGGGCGTCGCCATGGACCGCGGCTACGTCCTGGTCGACGAGTACATGCGCACCAACGTGCCGACCGTCTCGGCCGTGGGCGACCTGGTGCCGACGCTCCAGCTCGCGCACGTCGGCTTCGCCGAGGGCATCCTGGTGGCGGAGCGCCTGGCCGGTCTCAAGACCGTCCCCATCGACTACGACGGCGTGCCCCGGGTGACGTACTGCCACCCCGAGGTCGCCTCCGTGGGCGTCACCGAGGCGAAGGCCAAGGAGATCTACGGTGCGGACAAGGTCGTCGCTCTGAAGTACAACCTCGCGGGCAACGGCAAGAGCAAGATCCTGAAGACCGCGGGCGAGATCAAGCTCGTCCAGGTCAAGGACGGTGCCGTGGTCGGCGTCCACATGGTCGGCGACCGCATGGGCGAGCAGGTGGGCGAAGCCCAGCTGATCTACAACTGGGAGGCGCTGCCCGCCGAGGTCGCGCAGCTCATCCACGCCCACCCGACGCAGAACGAGGCGATGGGCGAGGCCCACCTCGCGCTCGCCGGCAAGCCGCTGCATTCGCACGACTGACCGACCCTCGGTCATCCCACGACGCGACGACACAGACTTCCGCAATCGTAAGGAGCAACCGAAACCATGGCNCCCACGACGCGACGACACAGACTTCCGCAATCGTAAGGAGCAACCGAAACCATGGCGGTTTCCGTAACCCTTCCGGCGCTCGGCGAGAGCGTCACCGAGGGCACCGTCACCCGCTGGCTGAAGGCCGAGGGTGAGCGCGTAGAGGCCGACGAGCCACTGCTGGAGGTGTCGACGGACAAGGTCGACACCGAGATCCCCTCCCCCGCCGCCGGCGTGCTCGCCTCCATCAAGGTCGCCGAGGACGAGACCGTCGAGGTCGGCGCCGAGCTGGCCGTCATCGACGACGGCTCGGGCGCGTCCGCCGAGTCCGCTCCGGCCGCCGAGCCCGAGCCCGAGCAGGCCCCGGCCGCCGAGGAGCCCGCTCCGGAGCCGGCTCCGCAGGCCACCCCGTCCACCGAGACCGACGCTCCGGCGCCGGCCCCGACCGCCGAGGCCGCTTCCGGCGGCGGTGGCGCCGAGGGCACCGACGTGGTGCTCCCGGCCCTGGGCGAGTCGGTCACCGAGGGCACCGTCACCCGGTGGCTCAAGGAGGTCGGCGAGGAGGTCGCGGAGGACGAGCCGCTGCTCGAGGTCTCCACGGACAAGGTCGACACCGAGATCCCGTCGCCCGCCGCCGGCGTGCTGCTGGAGATCGTGGTCGGCGAGGACGAGACCGCCGAGGTCGGTGCCAAGCTGGCCGTCATCGGCGCTCCCGGCTCGGCCCCGTCGGCCCCCGCTGCCGAGGCCCCCGCCCCGGCCGAGCAGGCTCCGGCGCCCGCCGCCGCCGCTCCGGCGCAGGCCCAGGCCCCGGCTCCGGCCGCCCCCAAGGCCGAGGCTCCGGC
>NZ_JAHKJW010000137.1 GCF_019710745.1 Streptomyces beigongshangae | reverse complement strand
GGTGAGGACCCAGCGTTTGACTCCGGCTTCGGCGGCGAGCTGGACGACGGTGAGGGCACCGGTCGATCGGGCGGGTGCGTCGGCGAAGAGCCGCTGAATCGCCGCTTGGGAAGCTGTGTCAGAACTGCTGGTTTGTGACGTTCTGCGACGATGGGAGGGGCATCAGTGGCGGGCCGCCGCTTGAGTACGGTTGCTCCGCATGACCCAGGCGGCACCTTCTGCGGCGTGATCGACTTCGCGCGGGCGATCCGGCCTGCGATCTCGCTGCCACTTGGGTGCTACTGCCGAACGGTGCCGCCGACCGCTTCCACTGCGCCTACCCGCCAGCCCTGGATGCCGCGACCCTGCGCCGCGCCCGCGGCTGGGCGGTGCTGAAAGCCCTCAGCGGCGTCCTCATCGGAGAAGCTGACGTTCAGGGTTGCCCCGGCGGCAAACCCCCTGGGGCCCACCCGCACGTACCGCCCTGCGACGCCTCATTGCGGTGGCCCGCAACTTAATGGTGCTACCACCAACGACGCTGGCCTGCTGCGGGCCAGAGCGCATTTCCGGCCGAGAATCGCGATCAGCCCTGGTCGGAGCCCTATCCCCGCGTCGGCGTTACTAGCCCCAGCTCGTACGCCATGATGACCAGTTGCACTCGGTCGCGCGCGTCCAGCTTTGTCAGCAGCCTGCCCACATGGGCCTTGGCCGTGGCCATGCTGATGTGCAGCCGCGTGGCGATCTCCGCATTGGACAGTCCACTTCCGACCAGGGTGAGCACTTCCCGTTCGCGGACGGTAATGCTCTCCACCGGTCTCGGGGGCGGCGGGGTGGCATCGGGGCGGGCAGCGAACTCGGCGATCAGGCGGCGCGTGACGCTCGGTGCGATGAGGGCATCACCCGCGGCGACGACCTCGATCGCGGTGAGGATCTGGTCCATGTCCATGTCCTTGACGAGGAAGCCGCTCGCCCCTGCGCGCAGGGCGCCGTAGACGTACTCGTCGTCGTCGAACGTGGTGAGGATGAGGACCTTCGGTGGTGTGGTGGAGCCCGCGGTGATCCACCGGGTGGCCTCGATGCCGTCCATGCCGGGCATCCGGATGTCCATCACCACCACATCCGGCGCCATCTGCTCCGCGAGCCGCACCGCCTCCTCGCCGTTCGCCGCCTCGCCCGCCACCTCCAGCCCGGGGCGGTCGGCGATCAACACCCGCAGCCCGTGCCGGACCAGCGGCTGGTCGTCGGTGAGCAGTACCCTGATCATGTGGCCGCCACCGGCAGCGGAAGCCGTGCCGCCACGCGGAAGCCGCCCTCGTCGCGCGGCCCGGCCGTGAACTCGCCGTGCAGCAGCGCCGCTCGCTCCCTCATGCCCGTCAGCCCGTAGCCGGCTGCGCCGGGCAGGCCGGACAGGCCGCGACCCTCGTCGGTGATCTCGATGGACAGATCGTCCTCCTGGCAGTCGATGGTCACCAGGCAGGCGTTGGAGCCCGAGTGGCGGACCACGTTGGTGACCGCCTCCTGGATGATGCGGTACCCGGACAGCTCGATCTCCGTCGGCAGCGGCCGCCGTTCCCCCCGCCACTCGATGTCCACCCGCACGCCCGCGTCCCGGGTCCGCTCCACCAGCCTGTCGAGATCGGTGAGCACCGGCGCCGGGTCGAGCGGTGCGCCGTCCCTGGGGTCCGCCTGCCGCAGCGCGCCGAGCATCCGGCGCAGGCCCGCCAGAGTGTCGCGGCTGGTGTCCTCAATGGCGGCGAGGGAGTTGCGGGCCTCCGACGGCTGGGTGTCGATGACGCGCCGGCCCACCCCGGCCTGGATGGCGATGACGCCGATGCTGTGCGCCACCATGTCGTGCAGCTCCCGGGCGATCCGCAGTCGCTCTGCGATGACGGCCTGCTCAGCGGCCCGCGCCCGCAGGGCGGTCGTGTGCTGGCGGCGCTCGCGGACCGAGTAGCCGACCGTCCAAGCGGTGACCATCATCAGCGCCAGGAAGACGGCGGCGGCAAGGAACGACGAGGAGCCCTCCCGGTAGTAACTGGCGGCCCCGATCTGTACACCGAGCGCCACCATCGAGGCGATGGCCGCCGTCAGCCGCGACCGGGTGGCGGCGATCCATCCGACGGTCAGATCGGAGAGCACTGCCTGCAGACACGCGATCTGCCACGCCTGCGTCTCTGCGTGCGGCATGCCGCCAATCACGTGCTGTCCCGCAGCCATCACCGAGTCCGCCCGCACGGTCGCCGCGAAGGAGGCGGTGAGCAGCAGCATCAGGGCGGGCAGCGGCCGACGCAGCACCAGGGGCAGCAACAGTACGGAGGGCAGGGCGGCCAACACCAGGCGCATGCCGGTCAGTTCGCGGCCGGTGTTCAGCACGACGACGTACAGCAGGACCACGTATGCGATACCTGAGCACCAGGCCAGGATCTCGACAAGGAGCGACCGCGGAGCATCCAGCGGGGCTTTCATGCGCCGATCATAGGCACGCGGCCCGCTGCCCGGCATTGGCCCACGGGCGTACTCCCGGAGGCTACCCCGGACTCCCCGATTGTGGTCGGCAGCCCGATGCCTGAGCGGGATCCGCCCCGGCAGCGTGGACACCGTGATCGAAGCAACCGAACTCACCAAGCGATACGGCAAGACCACCGCCGTCGACCGCCTGTCCTTCACCGTCCGCCCGGGCGTGGTCACCGGGTTCCTGGGCCCGAACGGTGCCGGCAAGACCACCACGCTGCGGATGATCCTCGGGCTGAACCAGCCCACTGGCGGCACCGTCACCGTCGACGGGCAGCCGTTCGGCGACCGCCCCCGCGGCCTGCGACACGTCGGCGCCCTCCTCGACGCCCACGACATGCACGGCGGCCGCACCGCCCGCGCTCATCTGACGGTGCTGGCGGTCAGCAATGGACTGCCACGCAGGCGGGTCGCGGAGGTACTGGCAGAGGTAGGCATGGCAGAGGCGGCCCGCCGTAGGATCGACGGGTTCTCCCTGGGTATGAAACAGCGGCTCGGTATCGCCGCCGCCCTGCTCGGCGATCCGCCCGTACTGCTCTTCGACGAGCCGCTCAACGGCCTCGACCCGGAGGGCGTGCGCTGGGTGCGGAACCTCTTCAAGCAACTGGCGGACGAGGGCCGCACCGTGCTCGTCTCCAGCCATCTGATGCGGGAGATGGAGCAGACCGCCGAGGAACTGATGGTCATCGGCCGCGGCAGACTGATCGCGGCGGAGAGCCTGCGGGACTTCGCGGCCCGCAGCACACCACTGCGGGTGAGCGTCCGTACGCCCGACGCGGACGTCCTGTCCGGGCTGTTGGCGGACGCGGGAGCGAAGGTACGGGCAGAGCTCGACGGGACGTACACGGTGACCGGTCTGCCCGCGGACCGCATCGGCGAGCTCGCCTTCGCGCATGGGGTGCGGCTGCACGAACTCAGCCCACACTCGGCCTCCCTGGAGGAGGCGTTCATGGAACTGACCGCAGAGAGCGTCGAATACTCCGCAGGAGCTGTCCGATGACCCCCGTACTCGACAAAGCCCCCGCCCGCCCCTCGGTCCGGGTACCCGCCCGGTTCCGTCATCTCCTCGCCGCCGAGTGGATCAAACTCTGGTCGCTGCGCTCCACCTACTGGGTGCTCGGCGTCGGCGCGTTGACCGTGATCGGCATCAATGTGAACTCCGCCGCGTCCAACGCGGACCGGCTGGCGCATCAGACACAGCGGCCGCCGGAGCCGCCGGGGTTCCCGGACCGCCCTGAGTTCCTGTTCGATCCGCTCACCACGGCGTTCGTCGATCCCGCCTGGCAACTGTTCATGATCATCGCTGCGACAGTGGGGGCGATCGCGGTCTTCGGCGAGTACTCAACTGGGCTGATCCGTACGACCTTCGCCGCCGTCCCCGACCGGCAGGCGGTGATCGCCGCCAAGGTGACCGTGGTGTCGGTGGTCATGCTGACGCTCGGCACGCTCGTCTCCGGCACCTCCTTCGGCGTCACCCAGATGCTGCTGCGAGAGCACGGCGGCCTGTCGCTGGGCGCCCCGGGCGCACTGCGCGCCGCGGCCGCAGCCGCTCTGCTCGCACCGCTGTGTGCGCTGGTCGGTATGGCGGTGGGTGCGGCCGTCCGGCACGCCGCCGGCTCCATCGTCACGGTCATTGCCCTGCTGTTGCTGGTACCGGCGCTCTTCCAGGGCGAGCGCTACCGCTGGGTCAAGGAGATCGGCAACGCCATGCCGCTCAGCGCCTGGGAACGGCTGGTGACGAACCCGGAGCGCGCGCACGACCTGGGCAAGTACCCGCTGACAGTCACCGAGGCGTGGATCGTGTACGGCGCGTGGGCCACCGCGGCAGTGGCCATCGCGGTGCTCGTGGTACGACACCGGGACGTGTGACCGCAGCACCCCGGCGGGAATACAAGGAATGGATCTCCCTCAGAAGCGAGACACCAGGTAGAGAATGAGTCCACTGTCACCTGTTTGGGGCTGTTGCGGTCTTGCTCCTGGGCGGAGGGTCGGTGAGTCAGGTCCGCCGTGGT
>NZ_JAHKJW010000136.1 GCF_019710745.1 Streptomyces beigongshangae | reverse complement strand
TGACCCGCGAAAACCTCGACCCCGACAACAACACCACCCTCATCCCCGCACTACGCCGCGACAACGACGAAGTACGCAGCGTCCTCACGGCACTGGCCGTGTGCCACACCCGGGGTGTACCGGTCGACCGGTCCGCGTTGCTGGGCCGGACGGACGCCGACGCGGCCGACCTGCCGACCTACCGGTTCCAGCGGGAGACCTACTGGCTGACGGCGGACGGCGCGGCGGCCGGCGACGTGACGGCGGCGGGCCTGGAGGAGACCGGTCACCCGTTGCTGGGCGCGGTCGTGGAGGTGCCGGAGTCGGAGGAGGTGCTGTTCACGTCCCGGCTGTCCCTGGCCACCCATCCGTGGCTGGCCGACCACGTCGCGGCCGGGACGGTACTGCTGCCCGGTGCGGCGTTCGTGGAACTGGCCGTGCGGGCCGGTGACGAGGTCGGCTGCGGTGCCGTCGAGGAACTGGTCATGGAGACACCGCTGCCGCTGGCCGAGGGCACCGGGGTGCGGCTGCGGGTGAGCGTGGGGGCGGCCGGGGAGGACGGCCGGCGCACGGTACGGATGCACTCGCGGACCGAGGACGCGGACGCCTCCTGGGTCCGCCACGTCTCCGGGACGCTGCGTCCGGTATCCACGCCGGGGACGACACCGGATACGACGCCGAGTACGACGCCGGAGGCGGTGGACCTGTCGGTGTGGCCGCCGGTCGGTGCGGTGGCCGTGGATCCGGCGGACGTCGAGGGACTGTACGACCGTCTGGAGCAGGCCGGGTACCGCTACGGGCCGGTGTTCCAGGGGGTGCGGGCGGCCTGGCGCGCGGACGGCGCGGTGTACGCCGAGGTGGCCCTGCCCGACGACCACGAGGACCGGGCGGCGGCCTTCGGACTGCACCCGGCGCTCCTCGACGCCGCCCTGCACGCGGCCGACTTCCAGCACCGCGCCGACCGTACCGGCGCGCACACGGCGCTGCCCTACGTGTGGCGCGACGTCACCCTGCACGCCACGGGTGCCACGGCCGTGCGGGTACGGGTGGTTCCGACCGGCGGGGACAGCATGACCCTGCACCTGGCCGACGGGACCGGCGCCCCCGTCGCGTCCGTGGGTTCGATGGTGTCCCGCCCGGTCGAGCCCGCGCGGTTCGCCGGCGGCCGGGCCGCCGAGCACCTGCTGCGCCCGGACTGGGAGGAGACGGCGCCCGCGGCGCCGGCCGCCCTGGACCACGTCACGGAGCCCGTGACGGACTCCGTGACGGTGTCGGTCGGCACGGCGGCGGACGTGCGCGCACTGGCCGCACGCGGCGGCGGCCTCACCGGCACGCTGACGGTCGAGCTGACGGAACCCGGCGCCCTGCGCGACCTGACCGGCCGCCTGCTGGCCGTCGTCCAGGCGTGGTCGGCCGAACCGGCCCTGGACGGCACGCGGCTGGCCGTGGTCACCAGGGGCGCGGTGGCCGTGGCACCGGGAGAGGACGTCGACCCCGCGCTCGGCGCCCTGTGGGGTCTGGCCGGGACCGCGCAGTCGGAGAACGCCGGACGCGTCGCCCTGGTCGACATCGACGACGCGCCGTCGTCGCGCACGGCACTGAGCACGCTCGTACCCGCCCTGTTCGCCGCCGACGAGACACAGGCCGCGGTCCGCGAGGGACGGTGCTTCCTGCGCCGGCTCGTGCGCGCCCAGACTCCGGATGAGGCGCCCGGGACCCGCGGCACGCCGATCGGCGACGGCACGGTGCTCGTCACGGGCGGCACGGGGTCGCTCGGCGCGGTGGTGGCCCGGCACCTGGTGCGTACGCACGGAGTGCGCAGCCTCGTCCTGGCCGGCAGGCGCGGACCCGAGGCGCCCGGCGCGGCCGAACTGGCGGCGGAGCTGGAGGCGGCCGGGGCTCGCGTCCACGTGCTCGCCTGCGACCTCGGGGACCGGGAGGCCGTGGCCGGCCTGCTGGCCGGGGTACCGGCCGACGCACCGCTGACGGCGGTGGTGCACACGGCCGGCGTGCTGGACGACGGCGTACTGACGGCGCTGGCACCGGAACGCATGGACACGGTGCTGCGCCCGAAGGCGGACGGCGCCCGCCACCTCCACGAACTGACCGCCGGCCTGGACCTCTGCGCCTTCGTCCTCTTCTCCTCCGCGGCCGGCACCTTCGGCAGTTCGGGACAGGGCAACTACGCCGCCGCCAACGCCTACCTGGACGCCCTGGCACAGCACCGCGCCGCCCGCGGACTCCCGGCGCTCTCCCTCGGCTGGGGCATGTGGGCCCAGGACGCCGGCATGACGGCCGGACTCGACGCCACCGACCGCCGCAGGCTCGCCCGCGACGGCATGACACCGCTGTCGGCGGCCGAGGGCATGGAGCTGTTCGACGCCGCGCTGCGGGGCGGCACACCGGTGCTGCTCCCCATGAAGCTGGACGTGGGCGCCCTGCGTGCCCAGGCCGCCGCCGGGCCGGTCCCCCCGCTGCTGCGCGGTCTGGTCCCCCGGCCCCGGCGCGGGCGGCAGCGGGCCGGGCGGGCACCGGCCGACGGAGCGGACGCGCTCAGCACCCGGCTGGCCGGCGTGGGCGCCGCCGACCGGCAGGCGATCCTCCTCGACCTGGTCCGGCAGGAAGCGGCCCACGTCCTCGGCCACAGCTCCGCCGGCCGCATCGGCCACGGGGCGGCCTTCACCGACGTCGGCTTCGACTCGCTCACGGTGATCGAACTGCGCGACCGGCTCCTCGCCCGCACCGGGCTGCGCCTCCCCGCCACCTTCGCCTTCGACTTCCCGACACCCGTGACACTCGCCGACCACCTGAACGCCCTGCTGGACCCAGGCACCGCGGAGGATCCGCTGCTGGACGAGCTGGCACGGCTGGAGGACCTGGTGGCGGCCCGCCCGGCCGACCGGGCCAAGGACACCGTCGCCGCCGCCCGGCTCCGGGTGCTGGCGGCCCGGCTCAGCACCGTCGCCCCCGGACCGGCCGACGGCACCGACAGCATCCAGACGACGCTCGACACGGCGTCGGTCGACGACGTCCTGGCCTTCATCGACGAGGAGTTCGGGATCGCCGGCCCGTCGGACCCCAGCCGCGCCCACGAGTGAACGCCCACGAGCGAAGAGGAAGGTGACCCCCGGTGGACAATGACGAGAAACTGGTCCGGTATCTCAAGCGGGTGACCGCCGACCTGCACGAGACCCGGCAGCGGCTCGACCGGATCGAGGCCGCGCGCACGGAACCCGTCGCCATCGTCGGCATGGCCTGCCGCCTGCCGGGCGGTGTCACCTCCCCGGAGGACCTGTGGGACCTGGTGGCGGCCGGTGGCGACGCCGTCGGTGCCTTCCCCGAGGACCGGGGCTGGGACCTGGACCGCCTCTTCGACCCTGACCCCGACCACCCCGGCACCAGCTACGTCCGCGAGGGCGGTTTCCTGCGCGACGCGGGCGACTTCGACGCGGCCTTCTTCGGCATCTCCCCGCGCGAGGCCCTGGCCATGGACCCGCAGCAGCGGCTGCTCCTCGAAACGTCCTGGGAGGCGTTCGAACGGGCCGGCATCGACCCCACCGCCCTGCACGGCAAGGACGTCGGCGTGTACTTCGGCACCCTCAACCAGGATTACGCCACCGGCGTCGACGCGGTTCCCGACGGCGTCGAGGGCTACTTGATGACGGGCAGCTCGGCGAGCGTGCTCACCGGCCGGGTGTCGTACGCGCTCGGCTTCGAGGGCCCCGCGGTGACGGTGGACACGGCGTGCTCGTCGTCACTGGTCGCCCTGCACCTGGCCGCCCAGGCCCTCCGGTCAGGCGAGTGCTCCATGGCCCTGGTGGGCGGCGCCACCGTGATGTCGACGCCCAGCGTCTTCGTCGGATTCTCCCGGCAGCGCGGCATGGCCGAGGACGGCCGTTGCAAGGCGTACGGCGCGGCGGCGGACGGCACGGGCTGGGCAGAGGGCGTGGGCGTGCTGCTGGTGGAGCGCCTGTCGGACGCGCAACGGCTGGGACACCGGGTCCTGGCGGTGGTACGCGGCTCGGCCGTCAACCAGGACGGCGCCTCCAACGGCCTCACCGCCCCCAACGGCCCCTCCCAGCAACGCGTCATCCACGACGCCCTGGACGCCGCCCACCTCGCTCCTTCGGACATCGACGCGGTGGAAGGCCACGGCACCGGCACCCGGCTCGGCGATCCGATCGAGGTGCAGGCGCTGATGGCGGCATACGGGCAGGACCGCGAACGTCCCCTGTGGCTGGGCTCGTTGAAGTCCAACATCGGGCATGCGCAGGCGGCCGCCGGTGTGGCCGGCGTCATCAAGATGGTCATGGCGATGCGGCACGGAGTGCTGCCCCGCACGTTGCACGTGGACACGCCGTCACCGCAGGTGGACTGGTCGGCGGGTGCGGTGGAACTGCTGACCGAGGAACAGGAGTGGCCGCGGGCGGACCGGCCCCGCCGGGCGGCCGTATCGGGCTTCGGCGTCAGCGGCACCAACGCCCACGTCATCCTGGAACACGTTCCCGAACCCTCCGACACCCCCGCTCCACGGTCCGAGGGTCCCTTCCCCGTACTGATCTCCGGAGCCGACGAGCAGGGCACCCGCGCCCAGGCACGGCAGTTGGCCGAGTTCGTACGGACCCGTCCTGAGCTGGATGCAGGGACGGTCGCGGCAGGACTGATG
>NZ_JAHKJW010000135.1 GCF_019710745.1 Streptomyces beigongshangae | reverse complement strand
GGGGATTAGTGGCGAACGGGTGAGTAACACGTGGGCAATCTGCCCTTCACTCTGGGACAAGCCCTGGAAACGGGGTCTAATACCGGATAACACTCCTGCAGGCATCTGTGGGGGTTGAAAGCTCCGGCGGTGAAGGATGAGCCCGCGGCCTATCAGCTTGTTGGTGAGGTAGTGGCTCACCAAGGCGACGACGGGTAGCCGGCCTGAGAGGGCGACCGGCCACACTGGGACTGAGACACGGCCCAGACTCCTACGGGAGGCAGCAGTGGGGAATATTGCACAATGGGCGAAAGCCTGATGCAGCGACGCCGCGTGAGGGATGACGGCCTTCGGGTTGTAAACCTCTTTCAGCAGGGAAGAAGCGAAAGTGACGGTACCTGCAGAAGAAGCGCCGGCTAACTACGTGCCAGCAGCCGCGGTAATACGTAGGGCGCAAGCGTTGTCCGGAATTATTGGGCGTAAAGAGCTCGTAGGCGGTCTGTCGCGTCGGATGTGAAAGCCCGGGGCTTAACCCCGGGTCTGCATTCGATACGGGCAGACTAGAGTGTGGTAGGGGAGATCGGAATTCCTGGTGTAGCGGTGAAATGCGCAGATATCAGGAGGAACACCGGTGGCGAAGGCGGATCTCTGGGCCATTACTGACGCTGAGGAGCGAAAGCGTGGGGAGCGAACAGGATTAGATACCCTGGTAGTCCACGCCGTAAACGGTGGGCACTAGGTGTTGGCGACATTCCACGTCGTCGGTGCCGCAGCTAACGCATTAAGTGCCCCGCCTGGGGAGTACGGCCGCAAGGCTAAAACTCAAAGGAATTGACGGGGGCCCGCACAAGCAGCGGAGCATGTGGCTTAATTCGACGCAACGCGAAGAACCTTACCAAGGCTTGACATCGCCCGGAAAGCATCAGAGATGGTGCCCCCCTTGTGGTCGGGTGACAGGTGGTGCATGGCTGTCGTCAGCTCGTGTCGTGAGATGTTGGGTTAAGTCCCGCAACGAGCGCAACCCTTGTTCTGTGTTGCCAGCATGCCCTTCGGGGTGATGGGGACTCACAGGAGACTGCCGGGGTCAACTCGGAGGAAGGTGGGGACGACGTCAAGTCATCATGCCCCTTATGTCTTGGGCTGCACACGTGCTACAATGGCAGGTACAATGAGCTGCGATACCGCAAGGTGGAGCGAATCTCAAAAAGCCTGTCTCAGTTCGGATTGGGGTCTGCAACTCGACCCCATGAAGTCGGAGTTGCTAGTAATCGCAGATCAGCATTGCTGCGGTGAATACGTTCCCGGGCCTTGTACACACCGCCCGTCACGTCACGAAAGTCGGTAACACCCGAAGCCGGTGGCCCAACCCCCTTGTGGGGAGGGAGCTGTCGAAGGTGGGACTGGCGAGTGGGACGAAGTCGTAACAAGGTAGCCGTACCGGACGGTGCGGCTGGATCACCTCCTTTCTAAGGAGCATCTAGGCTGCCAGCTCGCTGGTGGTCCAGGGCCATTACGTCGGCACACGTCCGACGGTGGTTGCTCATGGGTGGAACGTTGATTATTCGGCCGGATTTCACGGGTCGGAGGCTGCAAGTACTGCTCGCAAGANCGTAACAAGGTAGCCGTACCGGAAGGTGCGGCTGGATCACCTCCTTTCTAAGGAGCACTTCTTACCGAGTCCTTCGGGACGAGGTCAGAGGCCAGTACATCGGCGAATGTCCGGTGCTGGTTGCTCATGGGTGGAACGTTGATTATTCGGCACTCTTGGCCTGTCTCTGGTCGCAAGTACTGCTTCGGCGTGGAAAGCGATGAGGAGAGGGTGAGGGTGTCGGGCACGCTGTTGGGTGTCTGAGGGTACGGCCGTCAAGGTCGCCTTCAGTGCCGGCCCCGGTACAGCATCGCGTGAGCGGNNNTCCAGGGCCATTACGTCGGCACACGTCCGACGGTGGTTGCTCATGGGTGGAACGTTGATTATTCGGCCGGATTTCACGGGTCGGAGGCTGCAAGTACTGCTCGCAAGAGTGTGGAAAGCATGATCTCCGGACGGGATCGGGTCGGGCACGCTGTTGGGTGTCTGAAGGTACGGCCGTCAAGGTCGCCTTCAGTGCCGGCCCCGGTACAGCATCGCGTGAGCGGTGTGTGACGGGTGGTTGGTCGTTGTTTGAGAACTGCACAGTGGACGCGAGCATCTGTGGCCAAGTTTTTAAGGGCGCACGGTGGATGCCTTGGTACCAGGAACCGATGAAGGACGTGGGAGGCCACGATAGTCCCCGGGGAGCCGTCAACCAGGCTTTGATCCGGGGGTTTCCGAAGGGGGAAACCCGGCAGTCGTCATGGGCTGTCACCCACATCTGAACACATAGGGTGTGTGGAGGGACCGCGGGGAAGTGAAACATCTCAGTACCCGCAGGAAGAGAAAACAACCGTGATTCCGGGAGTAGTGGCGAGCGAAACCGGATGAGGCCAAACCGTATGTGTGTGAGACCCGGCAGGGGTTGCGCATGCGGGGTTGTGGGATCTCTCTTTCACAGTCTGCCGGCTGTGAGACGAGTCAGAAACCGTTGGTGTAGGCGAAGGACATGCGAAAGGTCCGGCGTAGAGGGTAAGACCCCCGTAGTCGAAACATCAACGGCTCGTTTGAGAGACACCCAAGTAGCACGGGGCCCGAGAAATCCCGTGTGAATCTGGCGGGACCACCCGCTAAGCCTAAATATTCCCTGGTGACCGATAGCGGATAGGACCGTGAGGGAATGGTGAAAAGTACCGCGGGAGCGGAGTGAAATAGTACCTGAAACCGTGTGCCTACAAGCCGTGGGAGCGTCGCGCATCAAGCTTGCTTGGTGCGTCGTGACTGCGTGCCTTTTGAAGAATGAGCCTGCGAGTTTGCGGTGTGTTGCGAGGTTAACCCGTGAGGGGAAGCCGTAGCGAAAGCGAGTCCGAATAGGGCGATCTAGTAGCGCGCTCAAGACCCGAAGCGGAGTGATCTAGCCATGGGCAGGTTGAAGCGGCTGTAAGAGGTCGTGGAGGACCGAACCCACCAGGGTTGAAAACCTGGGGGATGACCTGTGGTTAGGGGTGAAAGGCCAATCAAACTCCGTGATAGCTGGTTCTCCCCGAAATGCATTTAGGTGCAGCGTCGTGTGTTTCTTGCCGGAGGTAGAGCACTGGATAGGCGATGGGCCCGACCGGGTTACTGACCTTAGCCAAACTCCGAATGCCGGTAAGTGAGAGCGCGGCAGTGAGACTGTGGGGGATAAGCTCCATGGTCGAGAGGGAAACAGCCCAGAGCATCGACTAAGGCCCCTAAGCGTACGCTAAGTGGGAAAGGATGTGGAGTCGCACAGACAACCAGGAGGTTGGCTTAGAAGCAGCCACCCTTGAAAGAGTGCGTAATAGCTCACTGGTCTAGTGATTCCGCGCCGACAATGTAGCGGGGCTCAAGCGTACCGCCGAAGTCGTGTCATTCCAGCATATAGGGCCAACGCCTGCTGGGATGGGTAGGGGAGCGTCGTGTGCCGGGTGAAGCCGCGCCGGAAGGCAGTGGTGGACGGTTCACGAGTGAGAATGCAGGCATGAGTAGCGATACACACGTGANGGATGGGTAGGGGAGCGTCGTGTGCCGGGTGAAGCCGCGCCGGAAGGCAGTGGTGGACGGTTCACGAGTGAGAATGCAGGCATGAGTAGCGATACACACGTGAGAAACGTGTGCGCCGATTGACTAAGGGTTCCTGGGTCAAGCTGATCTGCCCAGGGTAAGTCGGGACCTAAGGCGAGGCCGACAGGCGTAGTCGATGGATAACCGGTTGATATTCCGGTACCCGCTGTGAAGCGTCAAACATCGAACCAGGCGATGCTAAGTCCGTGAAGCCGTTCCGGACCCTTCGGGGAAAGGAAAGTGGTGGAGCCGACGGACCAGACCTGTAGTAGGTGAGTGATGGGGTGACGCAGGAAGGTAGTCCAGCCCGGGCGGTGGTTGTCCCGGGGTAAGGGTGTAGGACGTTGTCCAGGTAAATCCGGATGACACATAGTCTGAGACCTGATGCCGAGCCGATTGTGGTGAAGTGGATGATCCTATGCTGTCGAGAAAAGCCTCTAGCGAGTTTCATGGCGGCCCGTACCCTAAACCGACTCAGGTGGTCAGGTAGAGAATACCGAGGCGTTCGGGTGAACTATGGTTAAGGAACTCGGCAAAATGCCCCCGTAACTTCGGGAGAAGGGGGGCCATCACTGGTGATCGGTCTTGCACAGTGAGCTGGGGGTGGCCGCAGAGACCAGCGAGAAGCGACTGTTTACTAAAAACACAGGTCCGTGCGAAGCCGTAAGGCGATGTATACGGACTGACGCCTGCCCGGTGCTGGAACGTTAAGGGGACCGGTTAGTCAAACTTCGGTTTGGCGAAGCTGAGAACTTAAGCGCCAGTAAACGGCGGTGGTAACTATAACCATCCTAAGGTAGCGAAATTCCTTGTCGGGTAAGTTCCGACCTGCACGAATGGCGTAACGACTTCTCGACTGTCTCAACCATAGGCCCGGTGAAATTGCACTACGAGTAAAGATGCTCGTTTCGCGCAGCAGGACGGAAAGACCCCGGGACCTTTACTACAGTTTGATATTGGTGTTCGGTTCGGCTTGTGTAGGATAGCTGGGAGACTGTGAAGCTTGAGCGCCAGCTCAGGTGGAGTCGTCGTTGAAATACCAGTCTGGTCGTGCTGGATGTCTAACCTGGGTCCGTGATCCGGATCAGGGACAGTGTCTGATGGGT
>NZ_JAHKJW010000134.1 GCF_019710745.1 Streptomyces beigongshangae | reverse complement strand
CGACTACTTCGAGAACAGCGGACTGCCGTTCGTCATCGCCCTCAACGGCTTCGACGGGCACCAGCCCTACACTCCCGAGGAGGTCCGCGAGGCCCTGCAGATCGGGCCGGACGCCCCGATCATCACGACGGACGCCCGCCACCGTTCGGACGCCAAGAGCGCTCTGATCACGCTGGTCGAGCACGCCTTGATGGCGCGTCTTCGGTAGGGCCCGCCCGTAGGATGACGTCCCGGCAGTCTCGGAACCCAAGTCGGCAGGACCGTACGGAAGTTGTCGTAGACGCACTGGAGCCGGCCGTGTCGGTTGACACGGCCGGTCCCGGTGTTCATAACGTTTCGACAGAGATATCCAGTGGAGCCGCCACGCGTCGCGGTCGCCTGATGCCCCTGTGCTCACAAAAGCCCCGTCTTTTGACGGGGCTCGTTCTGTATGACCGTTTTATCTGAGGCATACATCACCCGGGATTCAGGGTTCCGAGTGTTTGGACGAGCACACCCTGACGTGCTGGAATGCCAGAACTGCCCAGGAGCAGGGGCCGGGAACACACACGCGGCACGACGACGGTGCCGAGCCGAGAGGTTGTTGGTCGAGTGAGGCGAAGCAAGAACGGTCCCGAGCCGTCGGCACGGGGCAACTTCACCCCGCCGCCGCGCGGAGCGGTGCCCGCACATGTGCCCGGCTCGGAGCCGACGGCCCCACCCCCGTCCAGCGGCGGCAAGCTCTCCCCGCGCAACTGGCGCGTACCGACCAGACTCAACGCGATCCTGCTCATACCCGTGCTGGTCGGCCTCGTCATGGGCGGCTTCCAGGTGAAGAGCTCGATCGACACCTGGCAGGAGGCCGAGGACGCGGAGAGCACCGCGCTCCTGGTCCGCGCCGCCCTGACCTACGGCGACAAGCTGTACTCCGAGCGCGACGTCACGGCCGCCCCCCTCCTCCAGGGCGGCGGCGCGAAGGACGCGGCCGTCGTCAAGGCCCGCCGGGAGACCGACACCGCCGCCGTCGCCTTCAACGAGGCCGTCGAGAGCATGCCCGCCAAGGCCGGTCTCGAACGCCGCCTCGGTATCTTCCGCGAGCAGGAGCCCAAGCTCGCGGCGCTGCGCGCGGCCGCGTACACCACGAAGCTCAAGGGCGTGGAGACCGAAGAGGGCTACGTCGACATCCAGCACCCGCTGATGGAGTTCGCCAACGAACTCGGCCTGGGCACCGGAAACATCACCAGCTACGGCCGTACGGTCTACGCGATCTCCCTCGCCAAGGCCGCGGCCTCGCTCCAGCGCTCCATCGGCATGCACCTGCTGATCAAGCCGGGCCCGTCCGAGGACAGCCTGGCCAAGCAGCGGGTCGCCCTCACCTCGTACGCCTATCTCGAAGGCATCGCCGTCGAGGAGTACATCGGCGGTGGCACCGAGGGCGACGCCGCCAAGCTCGAACAGGCCAGGAAGCAGATCCGGACCGACGCGGCGGCCCAGGCCAAGGACGCCGAGGACGCAGCCCGGGCGCGCGGCCAGACGTACGTCCCCCCGCCGGCCGACCCCACCGCGATGGTCGGCGGTCTGGGCACCCTCGCGTCGACCGCCACCGGAGACCGGGCCGCGCTCGCCGACAGGGGCATCACCGCCCAGAACTGGTGGGCGGTCAACACCGCCAAGTACGACGCCTACCGCACCATCGAGGCCGACCTGGCGGACAAGGCCGTGGCCGAGGCATCGACCATCGCCTCCGACGCCAGGCGCGACGCCTTCATCACCGGTGCCGCCGTCGTCGTCGCCCTGCTCGCCGCCTTCATCCTGGCCGGCATGGTGGCCCGTCAGATGAGCCGCTCGATGCGCCAGCTGCGCAACGCGGCCTTCGGGGTCGCCGAGCAGCGCCTGCCGATGCTGGTCGACCAGCTCTCGCGCACCGACCCGGGCCGGGTGGACACCCGGGTCCAGCCCATCCCGATCACCACCACGGACGAGATCGGCGAGGTCGCCCGCGCCTTCGACCAGGTCCACCGCGAGGCGGTGCGGCTCGCCGCCGAGCAGGCCCTGCTGCGGGGCAACATCAACGCGATCTTCACCAACCTGTCGCGCCGCAACCAGTCGCTGATCGAGGGCCAGCTGACCCTGATCACCGAGCTGGAGAACAACGAGGCCGACCCGGACCAGCTGGAGAGCCTCTTCCGCCTGGACCACCTCGCGACCCGTATGCGCCGCAACGGCGAGAACCTCCTGGTCCTCGCCGGCGAGGAGCCGGGCCGCCGCTGGGACCAGCCGGTCCCGCTGGTCGACGTGTTGCGCGCCGCCTCCTCCGAGGTGGAGCAGTACGAGCGCATCGAACTCTCCGGCGTCCCGGAGGCCGAGATCCACGGCCGCGCCGTGACCGACCTCGTGCACCTGCTCGCCGAGCTCCTGGAGAACGCCACCACGTTCTCCTCCCCGCAGACCAAGGTCCGCGTCACCGCGACCCGGCTCCCCGACGGCCGCATCATGGTCGAGATCCACGACAAGGGGATCGGCCTCACCGCCGAGGACTTCGCGGACATCAACCACAAGCTGGCCAACCCGCCGACCGTGGACGCCGCGATCTCGCAGCGCATGGGCCTGTTCGTGGTCGGCCGGCTGTCCGACCGGCACGGCATCCGCGTCCAGCTGCGCCCCTCGGGCGAGCAGGCCGGCACCACCTCGCTGGTCATGCTCCCCGACGCCATCACCCACGGCGGCGGTGGCGAGCAGCAGGTGCAGCGCGACGACTTCACGGTCTCGCAGATCATGCCGGAGCCCGAGCAGCAGCCGTTCCGGGGCGAGGAGTTCCAGAGCGTCCAGCCACCGCTGCGCACGGCCGCCGAACTGGGCTTCGACGACAGCCGCTACACCCCCGAGGTCCCGGACGACATACGTGAGCTGGACCCGGTGGGCCGCTCGCTGATGCGCGAGGAGCGCCGCGCGGCCCTGGAGACCCCGACCCAGGACGGCGAGGCCGAGGCCCCGTCCTTCCAGGGCGAGTTCGACCCCCGGCAGGCCTACGAGAACGGGCAGCCCACCTACGGGAACGAGCAGCCCGGTTACGGGAACGGGCAGCCGGGCCACGAGAACGGGCAGCCGGGCTACGAAAGCGGGCAGGCCGCGTTCGACGGCGCGCCGGCCGCGTACACCGAGGCGCCCGCGTACGACCGGCAGACGCCGTACGGGGAGCAGCAGCAGACGTCGTACGACGAGACGTACTTCCCGCAGGCCGGCGGATACCCCGACCCCTCCTATGCGGAGCCGGTCCAGGAGGAGCGGCAGCCGGCCCCGGCCGAGGGGCAGGACGCGTTCCCGCCCTTCGGGGACCAGCCCCACCAGGACGACTGGCCGCGGCAGGACGCGTACCAGAACGGTTACTCCACCGGGTACGCTCCCGAAGCGGAAGCCGCGCAGGCCGCTGACGCGGCCGAGCAGGACCGCGTAGGCTTCGATGTTCCGGGACCGGTCCCGTCCGGCGCCCCCGAACTGACCGACGCCGGGCTTCCGCGCCGCGGAACCACCGACGCCGGACTCCCCCGCCGCGGAGCCACCGCGGGCGGACGGCAGTCCGCGGGCCAGGGCTCTCCGGCGCCCTTCGCGAACAACGACACCGACGAGAACAGCGGCAACGGCGCCGCGAGCGGCACCGGCAAGGGCGACTGGTCGTCGAACAACGACCAGATGTGGCACCGTGCCGGGCAGTTGAAGAAGCCCAAGGCGGGCGGGGTCACCTCCTCCGGCCTGCCTCGGCGGGTACCCAAGGCCAACCTGGTCGAGGGCACCGCGGAATCGACCCCACAGGGCGGCCCCCAGGTCTCCCGCGCTCCCGAGGACATCCGGGGCAGGCTGAGCAACCTGCGCCGTGGCGTGCAGCGGGGACGCAACGCAGGCAGCGATACGAACGGTCAGGCCACCGGGAATCAGCATGGTGGTTCTGACAGCACCTACAACCAGGAGCGTTAGTGTGAGCCCGATGAGCCAGGCGGCACAGAACCTGAACTGGTTGATCACCAACTTCGTGGACAACACCCCCGGGGTGTCCCACACGGTGGTGGTCTCCGCCGACGGACTCCTTCTGGCGATGTCCGAAGGGTTCCCGCGCGACCGCGCCGACCAGCTGGCGGCCGTCGCGTCGGGCCTGACCTCGCTGACCGCGGGCGCGTCCCGCATCTTCGAGGGCGGGAGCGTGAACCAGACCGTCGTGGAGATGGAGCGGGGATTCCTGTTCATCATGTCCATCTCCGACGGTTCCTCGCTCGCGGTGCTCGCGCACCCGGAGGCGGACATCGGTCTCGTCGGGTACGAGATGGCCCTCCTGGTCGACCGTGCCGGCACGGTCCTGACGCCGGATCTGCGGGCGGAGCTCCAGGGGAGCCTTCTCAACTAGCAGACAAACGATGCGTTTTGGCGTCCCGTGGCCGTAAGGTTTCGGGACGCGGCCTCATAGTGACGGGCCCGGCACATTCGGAGGAGGAGAAAGTGGCGACACCCCCAGACGGCTCGACTTCGGGCAACTGGTCCTACGGCCAGGGCGGCGACGCTTCGCCGAACCGGTACAACTTCCCCTCCGCACCGAGCCCGCGACACCGGCAGCCGTACTCCCCCCAGGGGCCCGGCCCCTCCCCTTCTTCCTCGCCTTCCCCTCCTTCCCCGTACGACCAGCCGTCGGCGCCGCGCATCCAGCCCGTGCAGCCGCATCGGCGCCCGCCCGAACCGTCTCCGGCGGGGGGTGCCGGCAATCCGCTGGTACGCCCCTACGCCATGACGGGCGGCCGCACCAGGCCGCGGTACCAGCTCGCCATCGAGGCACTGGTGCACACCACCGCGCAGCCGCACCAGATGCAGGGCCAACTGCCCGAGCATCAGCGGATCTGCACCCTCTGCCGGGAGATCAAGTCGGTGGCCGAGATCTCGGCCCTGCTGACGATCCCTCTCGGTGTGGCCAGGATCCTCGTCGCCGACTTGGCGGAGGCGGGCCTGGTCGCCATCCATCAGCCCGGCGGCGACGAGAGCGCCGGCGGTCAGCCAGACGTGACTTTGCTCGAAAGGGTGCTCAGTGGACTTCGCAAGCTCTAGCGGAGGGCCTTCCCGCTCCACCACGTCCGCGAAGATCGTGGTGGCGGGCGGCTTCGGCGTGGGCAAGACCACGTTCGTCGGGGCCGTCTCGGAGATCAACCCGCTGCGTACCGAGGCCGTGATGACGTCCGCTTCGGCGGGCATCGACGACCTCACCCACACCGGGGACAAGACCACCACCACGGTGGCCATGGAC
>NZ_JAHKJW010000133.1 GCF_019710745.1 Streptomyces beigongshangae | reverse complement strand
CCACCCACGGGTGGTCCGGCGAGCACTGGAGCGCGAAGTCCAGGGCGATCTCCAGGTTCAGCTCGGCGGCCCTGCGCACGAAGTCGTCGAAGTCGTCGATCGTGCCGAGGTCCGGGTGGACGGCGTCGTGCCCGCCCTCCTGCGAACCGATCGCCCACGGCACCCCGACGTCCTCGCGGCTCGCCGAGAGATTGTTGCCGGGGCCCTTGCGGAAGGTCGTGCCGATGGGGTGGACCGGCGGCAGGTACACCACGTCGAAGCCCATCTCCGCGATGGCGGGCAGCCGCCGCGCCGCCGTGCGGAACGTCCCGCTGACCGGCGCCCTGCCGGGCTCCACCACCGCGCCCTCCGAGCGCGGGAAGAACTCGTACCAGGACCCGAACAGCGCGCGCTCCCGCTCCACCGACAGGGGGAGCGGGTCCGACCGGGAGAGCCGTTCCCGCAGGGGGTGGCGCGCGAGCGCCGCGTCCACGTCCGGTGTCAGGGCGGCGGCGAGGCGGGCAGTCGGGGGCCGGGTGTCGTCGCGCAGGGCCTCCGCGGCGGTCAGCACGGCCGTCCGGCCCGCCCCGCGCGGCACTCCGCGGGCGGCGCGCTCGTAGAGTTCGGCACCCTCCTCCAGGACCAGGCCCACATCGATGCCGGCCGGGATCTTCGTGCGGGCGGTCCTGCGCCAGGCGGTCACGGGGTCCGACCACGCCTCGACCCAGTAGGCCCACTCGCCCACCGACGTGGGGGTGACGTCGGCGCCCCAGCGGTCGCTGCCGGGGGCGAGCTCCCGCATGGGGGTCCACGGACCGATACGCCCCTCGGGGTCGCGCAGGACGGCGTTCGCGGCGACCGCGTCGTGGCCCTCTCCGAAGAGGACGGCACTGACCTGGAACGTCTCGCCCGGAACCGCCTTCGCCGGGCGGGTGCCGCGGTCGACGGCCGGACGGACGTCGACGACGGGCACGCGGCCGATCGCAACGGCGGGCGTACGGCCGGCAGGGGGAACACGGCGGTCCGCCGGGTTCTCGGTCATGGGATTCACCTCCGTCTCGTTGTCGTCGGCGTTGTCGCCGGTGTCGTACGCGGCCCTCGTCGCGGCACGTGGTCCACCGTCGCGGGCGGCCCCTAGGACGCGGGGCTCGTCGCGAGTCCCTCGGTGCGTTCCGCGGGCGCGTCCACCGGGGAGCCGGCACGGGACCGTTCGTGGCGGAGGGCGGCCGAACCGGCCGCCAGATAGCGCTCCGCGGCGTGCACGGCCTCCCGGGCGCAGCGCTTGCCCATGAGGACGCAGAGCGTGTAGCCCGTGTCCTCGAAGTTGCCCCGCGCGGCACGGTCGGCGGGAGCCGCGAGCATCATGCGCTCCCAGGACCTGTACAGCTCCAGGTGCCTGGCTATTTCGTCCTTGGCGGGCAGCAGCATCTCACTGGTCACCTTCCACTCCCTCGGATGAGCACGGTTCGCCTGCGCACGGTTCGCCTGTGCGCGGTTCGCCCGGATACGTGTGATGGATACGTGTGATGGATACGTGTGATGGCCGTCCATGAAGAGGCATCGGCCGACTGCGGCGGCCGACACCTTCACTCATGGTGCACGTGACCCCACCTGCCGTCCTGTTGTCGTTTCAACGACATCGGTCCGGCTCTCGGGTTGCACGAATGGAGTACCGCTCCCACCCTGGGGATTACTCAGGAGCAGTCGCTGATCACGCTCCGCTTTCGGAGCCCGGCCCGCAGGGGCGGGGAGAAGCGGGAGTTTCGCCGGTGAGGAGCCAACGACGATGAAGACCGCAGTGCCCTGCTACTACCACCTCGACGTGGAAGTCACTCCGGAGCGGGTCGACCAGGTCAGGCGCATTCTGGCCGCCCACCTCCGGTACTGGGATCTGGAGAACCTCGTCGAGCCCGTCTGCCACTGCGCCGGGACGCTGCTGCGCACGATCGCGGAGCACGCGGCGGACAAGAACACCACCCTGGAGATGTGGTGGAACGGCCGGCGGCTCGTCACGGCCGTCGCGGACATCGACGGGGAGTCCCACCCGCGGGACGCGACACGGGGCTGTCTGGCCCACATCGCCGCCCTGAGCGACGGCTGGGGATGGTGTACCACGGGCGGCGGCGGAAGGATCGTCTGGTTCTCCCGCCGGGTGCGGGCGACCGAACGCGCCCCGCTGGTCCCGAGCATTCCCGCGCCCAGCCTGCGGGCGGCCCGGCACGCACCCCGCGAACTGCCCGTACCGGTCCTGGCGGGCCCGGTGCCCGAGGACTTCCTCGTGGACGCGGTGGCAGCCGGGTAGCCGTGCCCGGACCCCGGGGACCGGGTCGGCCCGCGACCGCTTCCGCGGTCGCGGGCCGACTGCCGTGCCCGTGCGTACAGACCGGGGACGGGCTCCGGTCAGCCGATCCGCGCCTCCCCGTAGGGGACGAGCCGGACCGGTCCCATCAGTCCGTACGCCGTCCGGGCCAGACCGCCGTACACCCCGGGGTCGCTGACGCGCAGCCGGTTGGCGAGCGGGGTGGCCACCTCGACCTCGATGACGTTCGCGCCGCGCCGGAGCAGGCCGCCGAGGTCCACCACCGGGCTGATCTGGTCGACCGGGTCCAGCCGGTGGCCGTTGACCGTGACCCGGCAGGTGTCGGTGACCGAGCCCAGTTCCAGACGCGCGCCGTGCCCGCCGGTCCAGCCGCGGCCGAGGGTGACCGTGGTGCGGTAGCGGCCGATGCCCGAGACGTCGGCGAGTTCGGGGATCTGCGACCAGGGCACCAACGCGTCCAGTTCCAGGTCGTGTTCGACGACGGTGGTCCGGGTGGCCGAGGCGCCGGGCCGCCAGTCCTGGACGTGCAGGCGCCACGAGGCCAGCTCCGTCGGCTCCGGGACGTCCTGGATCGAGGCGCTCACGGCGCGCCCCCTGGAGAGCACGGTCCGGTACGTGCCCGCGGCCGTGGAACGGACGGTGAGACCGGCGTCGGTGAAGCGCACCTCGCCGGCCTCGCTGTCGACGGCGTACGGGCGGGAGCCGTTGCGGTCGCCGAAGAGGCCCGGCCGGCCGATCGCGACGACGCGGGCCTGCGCGGGCTGCAGCCTCACCCGCACGGTGACCGAGTCGCCCTTCTCGGTGTAGCGGGCGATCCGCTCGGCCTTCCCGGTCCAGGGGTCCAGCAGGTACGGCACCCCCTTGGCCGTGGTGCGGTGCAGGGTGACCTCGTGGTCGACGGCGGCGACCGGCGGCTTGACGGTCTCGGCGTGCTTGCCGTTGCACAGGTAGTAGTAGTCGACGCCGTCCGCCACCCGGTGGGCGTTGAGGAGGGTCGAGGCACTCGCGTAGCCGACGTCGGGCTTCACCCCGAGGCCGGTGAGCGCGTCGCCGACCGCGGCCTTGTCGGTGACCCTGCGCACCAGCGGCTGGGCCAGCAGCGTCGCGACCACGGACCGCAGTTCCTCCGTCTCGCCGGTGTCCGGGACGCCGGAGGGCACCACCGTGTCCCAGGCGCCGAGCAGGACGAGGGGCAGCCCGGCGCGGGTGAGCCGCAGCAGGGCGCGCGCGTCCCTCAGCGCGAGGGTCACCGTGGAGCCGTGGAAGAAGTCGCCCTCGACGAACAGGGCCTTGTACGCGGGGCCGTCCGGGGCGAGCCGTCCCCGGCGCACGGTGGCGGAGGGCAGGTCGAGGAGCGGTCCGCTGAGGAACTGGTGGGTCCAGCCGAGCGTGACGCCCGTGGCGGTGAACCAGGACGCGCCGATGCCGGTGGCCGTGTAACCGGTCTGCCGGAACACCGCCACGTCCGCCCTGGCCCGGCCGGCCTGCAGGACCTGGTGGACGCGGCCGAGGTAGCCGGAGACGTCGGCGACGTGCTTCCAGGTGGGATGCCGGGGGCCCCAGGACTCGCCGTAGCCGACCGCGCCGTTGTACGGGGTGAACGCGGCGTACCCGGGCCACTTCACGCCGGGGAACTCGGCGTAGGAGAAGCCGTGCACGACGGTCTGGTTGACCCCGGCGGCGTAGGCGCCGCCCATGGTGCGCAGGAACCGCTGCCAGGTGGTGCTGTACGCGCTGCCCGAGTACGCGCCCGCCTCGCAGGAGAGCACGGTGTGCCCGGCCATGTCACGGCCGCCGGCCAGGCACCGGTAGTCGTCGAGGTTCTTGAAGCCCAGCGACTCGCCCTCGGCGATGTCGAGGATCGCGGCCGAGGCGATGGCGTCGGTCTGCAGACCGTAGGGCTGGGACCGCAGCTGGAGTCCGAGGGAGTGGGCCCAGGTGCGCAGCGCCGTGACGTGGTGCTCGTTGAAGAGGGTGGAGACCGTCTCCCAGAAGTCGTGGCGGATCTGGCGGGTGACGCCCGCCTCGAAGGCGTAGACCTGGTTGCTGTTGTCCAGGACCAGGGCGGGCAGCAGCGGCAGCAGGGAGCGGCCGGTGTGCGCGCGGAACGCGTCGGGCAGGCCCGGTGTCCACTGGAGGCCGTCGGTCTCCAGCTCGATGGAGTCCTCGAAGAGCGCGCCGCCGGACACCTTCAGCAGCCGGCGGACGGCCTTGGTGAGGATGTGCTTCTCCCAGTAGGCGGTCACCGCGCGGGTGCCGGCCGCGCTGAAGTGGTCGACGACGTAGGCCGGCGGGTCGGTGTGCGGTCCGGCTTCCGGCATCTGGCCGGAGCCGCGCACCCAGTACGCGATCACGACCCAGGTGCCGTCGTCGGGCGCGGTCCAGCTCAGGTCGCCGCCGGTGACGGCGGAGGTGAGGTCGCGCACCGAGTCCAGGTCGAGGCCGGTCTCCTTGCGGGTGGAGTGCGCGGTGTTCACCCGGGCCGCCTGGACCAGGAGGAGCTGTCGCTTCGTCACCCCGGGTGCCGCTTCGTGGACGGGCTCGGGGACGGGGCCGGTGTAGGTGGCGCCCGGGGCCACGGTGGCCGCCCCGTGGGCGAGCTCCTTGACGGCGGCGTCGCTGTCGGGGGTGACGCCAGGGACGGCGGCGGGCCAGCTGGGGCCGACGGTGAGGTCGACGGTGAGCCCGCGGCGGGCGGCCTGGCTCAGCGCGGCCTCGACGCCCGCGACCCAGGCGGCGGTTCCCCAGCCGTGGCGGGCCGTGTCCAGCTGCGAGGTGTCCTTGACGCTGTGGTGGACGGCGGCTATCTCGGCGCCGCCGAAGCCCGCGTCGGCGATCTGGTCGATCTCCCGTCTGATCTCGTCGGGCTGCACGAGGCCGTCCGGCCACCACCAGCGGAACTTCGGACGCACCGCCCGGTTCGGCGCGGCGAACGGCAGGGAGGCGCCGGAGGCGCCCGACGCGGCGGCGGCCGGGGTGGCGGCCGCGGCCCGGCCGGGGGCCGCCCAGT
>NZ_JAHKJW010000132.1 GCF_019710745.1 Streptomyces beigongshangae | reverse complement strand
CCGCAGGCCTACGTGGCGCTGGACGAGATCCCCCTCAACGCCAACGGCAAGACCGACCGCAAGCGGCTCCCGTCGCCCGAGGGCGACGAGCAGGAAGGCTCCGCCGGGAGCATCGCGCCGCGCACCGCCACCGAGGAGCGCATCGCGGACATCTGGACCGAGCTGCTCGGGGTGCGGGTCGGCGTGGAGGACAGCTTCTTCCACTCCGGCGGCAACTCGATCCTGGCCATCCGGCTGATCTCGCGCATCCAGGAGGAGTTCGACATCGACTTCAAGGTGCGCACCGTTTTCGAGGGTCCCACCGTGGCCCGGCTGGCCGTCGCCACCGAGAACGCCATCCGTGCGGAGATCGCCGCACTTTCCCCAGCAGAGCTGACGAGCAGCCAGGAACTGGCCAAGGAGTTCACCGCATGAGTACCGCTGCGATCACACCCGCCGGTTTTGACGCGGAGGAGGCGAGAGAGGAGCTGATACGTCAGCGGCTCGCCGGCCGCCGGAGCGGCCGCCGCACCACCATCCCCCGCGCCGACCGGTCCGCCCCGCTGCGGCTGTCCCACGGCCAGGAGCAGATGTGGTTCCTCAGCCATCTCGACCCGGACAGCACCCAGTACCTCGTCCCGCTGATCGTCCGCCTCACCGGCGAGCTGAACACCGCCGCGCTGGGCGAGGCCTGGCAGCGGCTGACCGACCGGCACGAGATTCTGCGCACCCGGTACGGCCTGGACGGTGACGACCCCGTTCAGCTGATCTCGCCCGCCGAGCGGGTGACCCTGCCGCTGGCCGACCTCACCGGCCTCCCGGCCGCCGAGCGCGAGGACCGGGTCCAGGCGATCATCACCGAGGACCTGTTCGTCCCGGTCGACCTCGCCCGGGACCTCCCGGTGCGCGCCCGCCTGATCCGCGTCGCGGACGACGAGCACGTCCTCGGCATCGTCTTCCACCACATCGCCTGCGACGCCTGGTCCACCGAGGTCATCGGCCAGGAACTGAGCACCCTGTATGCGGCCCTGTCCACCGGCACCGAGCCCGAACTGCCCGCCGTGCCCGTCCAGTACGCCGACTTCGCGGCCTGGCAGCGCACCGAGCTGTCCGGGGCCGCCCTCGAAGCACAGCTCGACTACTGGAAGACGCAGCTGGCGGGCCTCACCCCGATCGAGATGCCGACCGACCGGCCCCGCCGGGCGGTCCGCGACGCGACGGGTGCTTCGGTCGCCTTCGGTGTCCCGGGTTCTCTCGCGGACCGGCTGCGGGAGTTCGCGCAGAGCCACGACGCCACCCCATTCATGGTGGTGCTCGCCGCCTTCCAGAGCCTGCTGGCCCGCTACACCGGCTCCACCGACATCGCGGTCGGCACCGTGGTCTCCGGACGCGGCCGCCCCGAGCTCCAGGGCATGGTCGGCTTCGGCATCAACAGCCTGGTTCTGCGCGGCTCCTGGAGCGACGACCCGTCGTTCCAGGAGCTGCTGACCCGGACCAGGGACACGGTCCTGGGCGCCTTCGACCACCAGAGCACCCCGTTCGTCCAGCTCATCGACGCGATCCAGCCGGAGCGCGATCTGTCGCGCACCCCCCTGTTCGACGTCGCGCTCACCATGCACGGCGAGCGCACCAGTGCGTTCAATCTGCCGGGGCTGCGGGCCGAGCCGTTCCAGGGCGAGGGCAACGCCGCCAAGTACGACCTCGACCTCCAGCTGCGGGAGGCCGCAGACGGCACCCTGCACGGCCATCTGGAGTACGCCGTCGAGCTGTTCGACCGCGAGACGGCCGAGCGGCTGACTGCGCACCTGGTGCGGCTCCTCGACGCGGCCGTCACCGCGCCGCACACGAGCGTCGCCGAGCTGGCCTTCCTCGGGGAGAGCGAGCTCGCCCTGCTCACCGCGGGCGCCGCCGTCTCCGGTGAGGTCACCGGCACCGTGCACCAGGTCTTCGAGGAGCAGGCGCACCGCACCCCGGACGCCGTCGCCGTCCATTTCGACGGCCACGACATGACGTACGCCGAGCTGAACGCACGGGCCAACCGCGTCGCGCACCACCTGCGGGGCACCGGAGTCGGCCCGGAGACGCTCGTGGGCGTATGCCTGGAGCGCGGGCTCGACCTGCTGCCCGCCCTCCTCGGCGTACTGAAGGCGGGAGGCGCCTATCTGCCGCTCGATCCCTCGGTGCCCGCCGACCGGATCGGCTTCATGCTGGCGGACGCCGCCGTCCCGGTCGTGGTGACCGAGAGCGCGCACGAGGAGATGCTGGCCGGCATCCACACCGGCACGCTCCTCGTGCTCGACCGCGACCGCGAGGCGCTCGCCGGGCAGCCGGACAGCAACCCGGTGCCGGCCGCCGACGCCGACAGCCTGATCTACGTCATTTACACCTCCGGTTCCACGGGCCGCCCCAAGGGCGTCTGCCTCACTCACGCCAACGTGCTGCGGCTGTTCACGGTGACGGCGGAGCAGACCCGCTTCCCCGAATCCGACGTGTGGGCGCTCTTCCACTCCTACGCGTTCGACTTCTCCGTCTGGGAGATGTGGGGTGCGCTGCTGCACGGCGGCGCCCTGGTCGTCGTCCCGAAGGATGTCGCCCGCGACCCGGACAAGTTCCTCGACCTGCTGGTCGAGCAGCGGGTGACGGTCCTCAACCAGACGCCTTCGGCGTTCCGTGCGCTCGTCGGTGCGGCCCGCGAGGGCGACCCCCGGATCGACCGGCTCGCCCTGCGCACCGTGGTGTTCGGCGGCGAGAAGCTGGAGGTCGCCGACCTGCGGCCGTGGGCGGACCGGCTGGGCCTCACGGACCCGACGCTCGTCAACATGTACGGGATCACCGAGACGACCGTGCACGTCACCCACCACGAGCTGGGCGCGCGGGACCTCGCGGGCGCCGGCAGTCCCGTGGGTGTCCCGCTCGACGACCTGTCGATCCGGATCCTCGACCAGCACGGCAATCCGGCGCCGATCGGTGTTCCGGGCGAGATCCATGTCGCGGGACGCGGCATCGCCCGCGGCTACCTCGGCCGCCCCGCGCTGACGGCTGAGCGCTTCGTGCCCGACGCGTTCGGGGCGCCCGGTGACCGGCTGTACCGCAGCGGCGACGTGGCCCGCCGGCTCGCCGACGGCAGCCTGGAGTTCCTCGGCCGCAACGACGAACAGGTCAAGATCCGCGGCTTCCGCATCGAGCTGGGCGAGATCAATGTCGCTCTGGTCGCCCAGGACGGTGTGCTGGACGCCGTCGTCCTGGTCCGCGAGACGGCGCCGGGCGACAAGGAGCTGGTCGCCTACGTCGTCCCCTCCGGCGACACTGCACCCGACACCGGCGACCTGCGCACCGCGCTCGCCGTCGACCTGCCCGACTACATGGTCCCGGCCACCTTCGTCGTCCTGGAGCGCCTGCCACTGACGGTCAACGGGAAGCTCGACACCAAGGCGCTGCCGGTCCCCGGCCCGGGCTCCGTGCGCGCCGCGGGCAAGATCTACGCCGCCCCGCGCACCCCGCTGGAGATCCGCGTCGCCGCCATCTGGCGGGACGTGCTCGGCGTCGACCCGATCGGCATCCACGACAGCTTCTTCGACCTCGGCGGCCACTCGCTGCGTGCCATCAACCTCGCGGGGCACCTGCGCGAGGCGGGCCTCGACGTGTCCGTACGGGACATCTTCGAGCGCCGGACCGTGGCCCTGCTCGCCGAGCAGGTCGCCGACCGCCCCCAGGTGAGTGCGGCACGCGGTATGCGGCCGTTCGCGCTGGTCACGGCCGAGGACCGGAAGCTGCTTCCCGGGGGCCTCGACGACGCGTACCCGATGTCGCAGGTGCAGATCGGCATGGTCGTCGAGATGCTCAGCGACACCGGCCGGCACCCGTACCACAACGTCACCTCCTTCCGGGTCCGGGACGAGCGGCTCTTCGATGTCGCCGCGCTGCGGGCCTCGGTCCGTTCCGTGATCGACCGGCACGACGTGCTGCGCACCTCGTTCGACCTGAACTTCTATGCGCTGCCGATGCAGTTGGTGCACAGCAAGGTCGACGTGCCGGTGACCGGGCGCGATCTGCGCGGGCTCACCGACGACGAAGTACAGGCCTCACTGCGCGAGTTCACCCGGCAGGAGCGGGCCGAGCTGATCGGTCTGGACACCCCGCCGCTGCTGCGCCTGATCGGTCACTCCTGCGACGACGGGAGCTGGTGGCTCACGATCACCGAGAACCACGCGATCCTGGACGGCTGGAGCCACCACTCCCTGCTCATGGAGATCGTCGAGGGCTACCACGTGGCCCGCGACGGCCGCGCCATCGAGACGCCCGCCGCCCCCGACGTGCGGTTCGCGGACTTCGTCGCGGCCGAGGTCGCCTCCCGCGAGGCGGGCGACGACCGGAGGTACTGGAGCGGCATCGTCGAGGGCTACCCCGCCTTCGCGCTTCCCGCCGCCTGGTCGGGCGACGGCGAGGCGGGAGCCCCGTACCGCGTCAAGGTGCCCTTCCACGACCTGGAGGACCGGCTGCGGGCGCTTGCCTCGGCGGCGGGCGCGTCACTGAAGAGCGTGCTGCACGCGGCGCACCTGAAGGTGATGAGCTCGGTCACAGGGTACGAGCGGTTCTTCACCGGCCTGGTCTGCAACGCCCGGCCCGAGGCACTCGGCGCCGACGGCGTCTACGGCATGCACCTGAACACGCTGCCCTTCGCCTTCGACGGGGCAACCGGCACCTGGCGCGAGCTGGTGGAGCAGGTCTTCGGCCGCGAGGTCGAGCTGTGGCCGCACCGCGGCTTCCCGATGCCCGACATCCAGCGTGAGGCGGGGAACGGGCAGCGGCTGGTCTCCGTGCGCTTCAGCTATCACGACTTCGACCAGGTCGACCGCGAACAGGTCGACTACCTGGCGAGCATCGACGACAGCCCGACCGAGTTCCCGCTCGGGGTCTCGGCGCGGCTGGGCCACCTCTTCCTGACCGGGGGCCGCAAGCACCTGAGCGAGGTCGCCCTCGACCGGCTCGCGGGCACGCTGCGCCAGGTCCTGGAGGCGATGGCAGCCGACCCGGAGGGCGACGCCCGGGCCTCGTACCTGCCGGCCGCCGAGCGTGAGCGGCTGCTCGCCGAAGGCACCGGCAAGGAGGCCGGCTTCGGTTCCGCCTCCGTGCTCCGGCGCTTCGAGGAGCAGGCCCTGCGCACCCCGGACGCGCCCGCCGTCGGCTTCGCCGGGGTGGCGCTGAGCTACGCGGAGCTGGACGCACGGGCCAACCGCCTCGCGCACCACCTGCGGGCTTCGGGCGTCGGTGCGGGGTCCGTCGTCGGAGTCCTTCTGAACCGTGGACCCGCGCTCCTGGCGAGCCTGCTCGGGGTGTGGAAGGCCGGTGCGGCCTATGTGCCGATCGACCCCT
>NZ_JAHKJW010000131.1 GCF_019710745.1 Streptomyces beigongshangae | reverse complement strand
CATCAGTCCTGCCGCGACCGTCCCTGCATCCAGCTCAGGACGGGTCCGTACGAACTCCGCCAACTGCCGTGCCTGGGCCCGCAGTCCCGCTCCGCCACGCCCCGACACCGTCAGCGGCACCACACCTGCCGGCCCGTGCACCGCGACCGGTTCCTCCGCCACCCCCTCCACGATCACATGGGCGTTCGTCCCACTCACACCGAACCCCGAGACCCCCACCCGCCTCGGGCGTCCTGTCTGCGGCCACTCCCGTTCCTCGGTCAGCAGTTCCACCGCACCCGCCGACCAGTCCACCTGTGACGACGGCGCGTCCACGTGCAAGGTGCGCGGCAGCACTCCGTGCCGCATCGCCATGACCATCTTGATGACGCCGGCCACCCCGGCGGCGGCCTGCGCATGCCCGATGTTCGACTTCAGCGAGCCCAGCCACAGCGGGCGGTCCGCGGGNCGGCCACCCCGGCGGCGGCCTGCGCATGCCCGATGTTCGACTTCAGCGAGCCCAGCCACAGCGGGCGGTCCGCGGGGCGGTCCTGTCCGTAGGTGGCCAGCAGGGCCTGGGCCTCGATGGGGTCGCCCAGGGCCGTGCCCGTGCCGTGTGCCTCCACGGCGTCCACGTCGGCCGGGGCCAGTCCCGCGGCGTCCAGTGCCTTGCGGATGACGCGTTGCTGGGAGGGGCCGTTGGGGGCGGTGAGGCCGTTGGAGGCGCCGTCCTGGTTGACGGCGCTGCCGCGTACCACCGCCAGCACCCGGTGTCCCAGCCGTTGCGCGTCCGACAGGCGCTCCACCAGCAGCACGCCCGCGCCTTCGGAGAAGCCGGTGCCGTCCGCCGATGTGGCGAAGGCGCGGCAGCGGCCGTCGGTCGACATGCCGCGCTGACGGGAGAAGCCGACGAAGATGCCGGGGTTGGCCATGACGGTGACGCCGCCGGCGAGCGCCATCGAGCACTCCCCGGCCCGCAGCGCCTGGACGGCCAGGTGCAGGGCGACCAGCGACGACGAGCACGCCGTGTCCACCGCCACCGCGGGGCCCTCGAAGCCGAGCACGTAGGACACGCGGCCGGACAGGACACTGGCCGAGGTGCCCGTGCCCATGACCGCCTCGAGTTCTTCGGGGACGCGGGCTCCGGAGCCGTAACTGTGGTAGGTGACGCCGGTGAAGACACCGACGTCCTTGCCGCGCAGCGCGGTCGGGTCGATGCCGGCCCGTTCGAAGACCTCCCAGGAGGTCTCCAGCATGAGCCGCTGCTGCGGGTCCATGGCCAGGGCCTCGCGCGGGGAGATGCCGAAGAAGGCCGCGTCGAAGTCGCCCGCGTCGTGGAGGAAACCGCCCTGGCGGACGTAGCTGGTGCCGGGGTGGTCGGGGTCCGGGTCGAAGAGGTTGTCCAGGTCCCAGCCCCGGTCGGTCGGGAAGTCACCGATGGCGTCGCCGCCGGTGGCGACGAGGTCCCACAACTCCTCCGGAGAGGTCACGCCGCCCGGCAGGCGGCAGGCCATGCCGACGATCGCGACGGGTTCCGACAGTCCTCGGCGGATGTCGGCGTTCTCCCGTTCCAGCCGCTCGTTCTCCACGAGCGTGACACGCAGTGCTTCGACGACCTTCGCGTCGGGAGTGGTCATCCCGGTCTCCGCCTTCTTTCCCGTCGTCATCACTTACCGGCCTTGCTCATGGCGCGTTGCACCAGGTCGTCGACTTCCATGTCGGCTATCGCCGTCTCCGGCTCCCGCGCCGGGAGCTCCTCCGCGTCCGCTCCGCCCTCCTCGGTGAGCGTCATGAGGGCGTCGAGGACGCCCAGTTCCCGGAGGCGGCTCAGCGGTGTCCTGGCCAGGACACGGCGCAGGTCCTCCTCGCTGCCCGGCGCGGCGGGAGCGGGGGTGTCGTCCGGGCCGAGCGTCGCGCGCAGGTGGCGCATGAGGGCGACGGGCGTCGGATAGTCGAAGACGAGGGTGGTCGGCAGACGGACCCCGGTGTGGTTGGCGAGCCGGTTGCGCAGTTCGACCGCCGTGAGGGAGTCGAAGCCCAGCTCGTTGAAGGCCAGGTCGGGGCCGATGGCGTGGGCGGTGGCGTGGCCCAGTACCCGGGCGGCCTCCTCCCGGACCAGGCCGAGCAGGAGCTGTTCCTGTTCCTCGGCGGTGGCACGGCTGAGACGCCGGGCGAAGGCACCGGCATCGGCGGCCGTGCCCGCCGTGCGCCGGACCTGCCGGACCAGGCCGCGCAGCAGCGGCGGCACCGGCCCCGTGGCGGCCTGCGCCCGCAGCGCGCCGAAGTCCAGTCTCATCGGCAGCAGCACGGGCTGGGGCAGGCGCAGCGCGGTGTCGAACAGTGCCGCACCCTCGTCCTCCGACAGCCCGATGACTCCGCCGCGTGCCATCCGCTGCTGGTCGGCGCCGGTGAGGTGACCGGTCAGGCCGCTCCCCGCGCCTTGCGTCCACAGGCCCCAGGCCAGCGAGACGGCGGGGAGGCCCTGGGCTCGGCGCTGCTGGGAGAGGGCGTCCAGGTAGGCGTTGGCGGCGACGTAGCCGCCCTGTCCGGAACCGCCGAGGGTGCCGGCGGCCGAGGAGAACAGGACGAACAGTGCCAGGTCCGAGTGCCGGGTCAGTTCGTGCAGGTGGTGTGCGGCGTCGGCCTTGGAGGCGAGGACGGTGTCCAGTCGTTCGGCGGTCAGGGCGGTGAGCACGCC
This sequence comes from Streptomyces beigongshangae, assembly GCF_019710745.1. Lineage (GTDB taxonomy): Bacteria > Actinomycetota > Actinomycetes > Streptomycetales > Streptomycetaceae > Streptomyces > Streptomyces beigongshangae. The sequence continues at coordinate 2,817 of NZ_JAHKJW010000131.1, read as the reverse complement.
GTCGTCCAGGGCGCCGGCGCTGTGCACCACACCGGTCAGCGGGGCGTCCGGGGGGACGGTCGACAGCAGCGCGGCCACGGCGTCCCGGTCGGACACGTCGCAGGCGGCGATGCGGACCCTCGCCCCGAGGGCGGTCAGTTCGCGTTCCAGCTCGGCGGAGCCGTCTGCCCGGGGGCCGCTGCGGCTGGCGAGCAGCAGGTTGCGTACGCCGTGCTCGGTCACCAGGCGGCGGGCCGCCACCTTGCCGAGTGCTCCGGTACCGCCGGTGACGAGGACGGTGCCCCGCGGGTCGGGCCGGCGCGGCAGCGTGAACACGTTCTTGCCGATGTGCCGGCCCTGGCTCATGAACCGGAAGGCGGCCGGAGCGTGCCGGATGTCCCAGGTGGTGAGCGGCGGAGGAGTCAGAACGCCCTGGTCGAAGAGGGTGACCAGCTCGGTCAGCATCCGCTCGATGCGTTCGCCGCCCGCGTCGGCCAGGTCGAAGGCCCGGTAGGTGACGCCGGGGTGCCGGGCGCCGACCTCGGCGGCGTCGCGGATGTCGGTCTTGCCCATCTCGATGAACCGGCCGCCCCCGGGCAGCAGGCGCAGCGAGGCGTCCACGAAGTCACCGGCGAGCGCGTCCAGGACGACGTCGAAGCCCCGTCCGCCGGTCAGGTCGAGGAACTGCCGCTCGAAGTCCAGGGTGCGGGAGTTGGCGAGCCGCCCGTCGGGTACGCCGGCGGCGCGCGCCGCGTCCCACTTGGCCGGACTGGCGGTGCCGTAGACCTCGGCGCCCCAGTGCCGGGCGAGCTGCACGGCGGCCGTGCCGACACCACCGGCGGCGGCGTGGATCAGCACCGACTCGCCGCGCTCCAGCCCCGCCAGGTCCCGCAGCCCGAACCAGGCGGTGAGGTACACGCAGGGCACCGAGGCCGCCTGTTCGAAGGACCAGCCCTTCGGCATGGGCGCGAGTGTGCGGCAGTCGGCCACGGCCACGGGGCCGCCCGCGCCCTCGAAGAGGCCCATGACCCGGTCGCCCGGGGCGAAGCGGGTGACGCCGGGACCGACCTCCGTGACCACACCGGCGCCTTCGTTGCCGATGCTGATCTCACCCGGGTACATGCCCAGCGCCATCAGTACGTCACGGAAGTTGAGGCCCGCGGCGCGCGTCTCGATCCGGACGTGCCCGGGAGGCAGTGCCGCCCGTGCCTCCGGCGCCGGCAGGAGGGCCAGGCCGTCCAGCGTGCCCGGGGCCCGCGTGCCCAACTCCCACGTGGGCTCGCCCGCCGGTGCCGTCAGGACTTCGTCGGCGCCGGCCCGGGTGAGACGCCGCTGGTGGCAGATCCCGTCACGCAGGGCGAGCTGTGGTTCGTCGCCGTCGAGCAGGGCGGCCAGGAGGGTGGGGAGCGTGTCGGCGGAGGCCGTCGTGGCGTCCGTGTCGAGGAGCAGGACGCGGCCGGGGTGCTCCGACTGCGCGGTGCCCACGAGGCCCCACGCGGCGGCCACCGCCGGGTTCGGCCGGTCACCGTCCCGCACGCTCACGGCACCCCTGGTCAGCACCACCAGGCGTGTCTGCTCCAGCGCGGGCGCGCCGAGCCACGCCTGAAGTACCTCCAGGGTGCGGTGGGTGACATGGTGCACGTCGGTGCCCTCGGGTTCGTACAGCAGGACCGCCGACGGTCCGGTCACCCGCGTCACGTCCTCCACGGTCCGTACGGAGACCGTCTCCACGGGGGTGGCGGGAGCGACCCGCAGCTCCTCCCAGCCCACGAGGAACATCTGCTCCAGCGGCGTCCGTCCGCCGGCGGCGTCCGGCCCGCCCGTCGGCACCGGCCGCGACACCAGCGACTCGATCACCGCGACGGACGCGCCGTTCGGGTCGGCCAGCCGGATACCCACCCCGTCCTTTCCGGAAGGCGTGATCCGTACCCGCAGCGCCGACGCGCCGGAGGCGTGCAGCGACACCCCTCGGTAGGCGAAGGGCAACGCGGGGCCCGCGTCGGCGCCGGTGCGGTCGCGGAAGGCGGTGGCGTGCAGGGCCGCGTCGAGCAGCGCGGGATGCAGGCCGAACGCGGCGGCCTCGGCGGTCAGTTCCTCGGGCAGGGCGACCTCCGCGTAGATCTCGTCGCCCCGCGTCCACGCCGCGCGCAGGCCGCGGAAGGCGGGGCCGTACCCGTATCCGTCCGCCGCCAGCTCCTCGTAGACGCCGCGCACCCGGTCCTCCGGGACCGGTACCGCCCCGACGGGCGGCCACCGCGTCAGGCCCTGTGCGTCCGGCTCGACGCCGCCGCCGGCCGGTCCGCTCTCCGGGCTCAGCGTGCCGCTGACGTGCCGCACCCAGGCAGTCTCCTGGCGGCGCGAGTGCACCGACATCTGACGCCGCCCGGACCCGTCCGGTGCGTCCACGGTGACCCGCACCTGCACGCCCTCGTGCTCGGGGAGCGGCAGCGGCGCCTCCACCACCAGTTCCTCGACGGCACCGCAGCCGACCTCGTCCCCGGCGCGCACCGCCAGCTCCACGAACGCCGCCCCCGGCAACAGCACCGTCCCCGCCGCCGCATGGTCCGCCAGCCACGGATGCGTACGCAGCGACAGCCGCGAGGTGAACAGCAGACCGCCGGACCCGGGCAGCTCCGTCACGGCACCCAGCAGCGGGTGCTCGGCCCGCGCCAGTCCCAGCGCCGCGGCGTCGGCCGTGCCGCCACCCCGGCCCAGCCAATACCGCTGGTGTTGGAATGGGTAGGTGGGGAGGTCGTGGGCGGTGTGTGGGGGTGTTTCTGCGTGTGGGTCGAGGAGGGGGGTCCAGTTGATGGGGGTGCCGCGGGTCCAGGCGTGGCC
>NZ_JAHKJW010000130.1 GCF_019710745.1 Streptomyces beigongshangae | reverse complement strand
TGGTGATCTTGGTCGTGAACCCGTCTACCAGGAGCTTTCTGTATGCCCGTCACCAGGATCGCCGGTCCAACCACCCGCCAGGTTGGAAGAGGCTCACTGTGCCTGTTTCACATTTAAGGTATGAGAAGCTGGTTGGCTGATTCGGAGCGGGACCACCAGAGGGACCAGTTCAGGGCCTGGATAACTGGTCCGAGGTGAGATGCTCAACGGACCACCGGCGACCACAACTCGTCCAGGCAATTCAACGCGTTCACGCTCTGCCGGAGACTGCACCAGGCTGTCGCCCGCCGCTGCCACTACAGAAGAAGAACCGGTCAGGCAACCATTTCTGCCTGGAGCACTGTCCTCACTGTCGTACCGTCTTCACGTCCGTGCCACTATGTGCTCACGACCACGCCAGTGTGTCGTCACCAACGCGTCCGGCACGGAGGTTAGGGTATTTCGACATTCATGATGCCCCAGACTGTGAAAGCGTGCTGCTACAAAAGGTCCCACCACCACCGCAGCGTGGAGAATCCCACTGGCTGGTTGAGTTCGGAGAGGCAGGGCGGATTTTTTTCTGTCAGAGTTAGTGAAGGCGCCTCGAGCTGCTCGCTGCTGTATCGACGGGTGCGCTCAAGGGCCCAGTCCAAGTGGCCGCGGATCAGTTTGTCGAGGCTCATCAAATAACGCTCTAGTATCCCGTCGTCCGTCACGGGATACTTGCCGCGCACTCGCTCGTAGCACCACATTACCTGGTTTCTCATGTTCATGGCCTGGATGATGGCAGCCTGGCCATCCAGGGACCAGTGGTGGGCCAAGGAGGTGACCAGATTTATTTCCTCGACATGCTTGTCGATTTCTACCGCATAGGAATATATGTCATTGTCCCAGGCGAGCAGTACTGCGGTCATGTCAATGAGGGCGTGCACCTCTTTGCGTTCCCGGACGTTGTCCTGAAGCTCGAATCCCGAGGCTATTTCCACGAGATCTGTCGCATAGCTGCCGCCACCGGCGTCGAGTGCCCGGATGGTGGTGACATGGTCAGGGCTAGGGATGGTCCGATTATGACGGTAGACACATCCCCATATAACGCCGAGTGCGAATGCGCGGTTGCTGTCGATCCAGCGTCGCCACACTCCCGGCGTGGCTATTTTGCGGAATGTTTGGCTAATCTCCCTAAAGGCCCTTGTATAAGGGGAGGCTGCCTGTACCGTGCTGTGGGGCGCATCGAGGATGCGCATGAGGTCACCATGCATGTCGACGGCGTCCGTCAGTCGATCCGCAGCCATGCGTTCTATTTCGTCGTCGAATGCGAATCCCCATAGATGGAATTTAGTGATGGCTTCCACTGTACTTTCTGAGGAGTCGGGAAAAAGTCGGGCGATGAAGCCACCGACATTCGCGTCGGCGAGTTTCGCCGATGTTGCGGGGTTCTCACAGAAACCCTGATGTGCCATCCAATCTATGGCCCGCTGGTTGATCTCGTCCCCAGCCGGGTGGACCTCAAGCTGAATCGGGCAGTAGAAGGGGGGGATATGTTTCCGGTTTCGCGAGTCCATGGGGCCCTTCGTCTCGTGCACAGGATCTTGCAGGCAGCGGGTGAGGTCTTTGTTGCAGGTTGCGCTTGAGCGGTAGGAATGAATTGCGGACATTACCTGGTCATGTCTATATTCCACTTCACGTAGATCCGTAGCACGCACTTTGCAAGCGCTGCCCCGGTTATGATTCCGCTGTGGGCTCCGTTCCAGATGACCCTATTGGGTTTCCTGGCTGACCTGGTCCGGCTTTGTCGGTCCTGGTCCACGGAGTAGATCCGGGAAGGACCACCGGACTTCTGCGTGGCAGTACAGGCAGGTTGGTTCACGAGACCCTTTCAGGGCGGGTTGCGATGATCCAAGATGGCTGATACAACGGGCGCAGTCGGAGCCCGAGTCAGAACCTCACCAACTTCCCGTACTGCTTCGATGCCTTCTCTACGCTGATCACAGCCCGGCCCTCCCCTCGCAGACCAGCCCTGGGGTAACGCAAGCAGGGCACCTTTCGGGTCACTGGGTTGCTGTTCATGTGCGCATGCTGACAACGCAGAGTCGGCGAATGAGCGCGGAACCTTTGCGGCGGCCGGCTCCACCGAGGTGCTTTCGAATCGGGCGAGGGCGCGTTCGTACCGCTCGCTGGTCATGTCTTCGACCTCGCGGTTGGCAGTGGACGTCGGCGTACTGCGGGATCGGGGACTCTGCGACGAGGGTGGGCAGCGCGTCGGCGGCTTCCTGGTCAGGCAGGGTTACGCGGATGACTCACCCCCGCGGGGACCGCCTCAGCGTTCTGGTGCAGTGTGCCGTCGGCGGAGTTGCTCCGGGTAGGACACGGCATCCGAGCGGCGCAGTGCCGCCGAGGCAAGCGGATCGGTGCCCGGGGCGCGCCCGACGCCGAGGTCGATGCGTCCCGGGTGAAACGCCTTGAGAGTGAGGTACCGCTCGGCAACCTGCAGTGGTGAGTGATTCGGCAGCATCACTCCACCGGCTCCCACCCGCAGACGGGTCGTGGTGTCTGCGATCCGGAGCGCGACCAGGTCCGGAGTTGACGAGGCGATCATGGGCATGCTGTGGTGCTCCGCGGTCCAGAACCGCGTGTAGCCGAGGTTTTCTGCACGCTGCGCCAGTGCGACCGCTCGGTTCACGGCGTCCGCTTTGGTCGTCCCGTCGGCGACCGTCGCGAGGTCCAGCACGGACGGGAGGTCCCGCTCGGCGGTGGGGCTCGCGCGAGGTGGTGTTCCCGGCCGCGGGGGCGGGGTGCCACCGCCGGGAACGTGGCTGCGTTCAAACACCTTGCCGTCCGATGGGAGCGACGTCTTGAACTCAGCCCGCGACAGATCTGCTGGAGGCACTTCAAAAAAGTTCACTCTTGATCCTGTTACGAGATCCTCCTGATCTTTCATTTCCGGTCCACCCAATCTGCGATCGATTCCAAATCCTTGAGGAACGTGCTCCAAGCTGTGCGTGAGAGAGTGATGAGTGAGTCCCAGTCCTCCGCGATCAGAAAGGACAGACCCATGTTATGGGCTTCCAGTTGGTCTGAGGAGCTGGCGAATCCGGGAACTGCTCCTCTGAGAGCATCGGAGACGGCTATGCCGAGAGCGCGCGAAGCACTGGAATTAGCGCAATGGCACGCCTGCGCTTTCATGATGTCACGAGAATCAGCCGTACATTGTCCCTCATTGCGTGCCGTAAACAGCGGCAACGCCTCTCCGGTTTGCACCTTGAACTTAGGAGCCGTAGGGCGTTTCGCTACGCCTTTAAGGGAAATTACATTTGTCGCCCAACGAGGGTTACTTACGTGCACGAACGCCGTACAGAGAAGCAATTTTGCCGCACAGGATTCAGCCTGCGAGGCGATAGCCACGGAGTCGCGCAACCAAGCTAGAATATCACCCGCCGAAAATCCGGAGTATAACGCCCATAGAACTCCATTTATCCTGTTCCCGTTGATCAAATCTCGCGGAAGGTCATAAAGATCGTGAATTATCCCCCAGGCGACGAGGCAACGTGTGTCCTCGGAGCTGCGGTAGCTACGGAAGGCAGACGGGCATCCCGTCATGAGAACACACGACTCCCGCGCCCCTACATCTGCCAAGCGGCTGAGCCATACGTCCTCCAGAGATGGCCGGGGGCCTGCTAGGACCGGGATCATAGGGGTGCGAAGGTATTCGATGGCCAACGCCTTCGTCGGAGACAGGTTGTCGTGACGCCTGGTCGCGCACGCCTCGACCAGTGAGGGCAACGCATCAAATATTTCGGCTAGCGCTCCGTCTGGTGCATCGACTCCGCTCGCCATATCAGCCCAGAATGCTATCGAGTTCACAATGGCAGCCGAAAACAGAGTATTCCAATTTAGGTGCAAAACCCAGTAGAAGCCAAGGCTGGACCCTAATGCCACGTCTATGAAAGGCGCATGACTCCCTGCTTTTTCCTGGGAAGGGTAGCGAGGGTTAGGGGCATGTTTCGCCAAGTCCATTGCTGCATTTTCCCAGGCGGCGCAATAGGTGGCGAAGTCGGAGCGTTTAGCCGCACCCCAGATGAGTGCCCCCTCCCATTCCTCGCATTCAGCTATCTTGACGTTGGCGAGATCGGCAGTAAAAGTTTCTAGCCAGTGGGTCCTGTGCAGCTTCGCGACCTTGGCCGTTACTGTATCAAAAAGCTCACTGAGGGTTGATATCCGCCGCGGGAGGTCGGGTACTAGTATTGAGCAGCACAGTGGGGCAAGGGTAGGTGAGGCGCTCTGTAGCCGCCGCACAATTTTTACTTCGTGCCGCTCTTGCGCCTTGGTCTCGCTTTCGTCAGGTCCGTGATGCGCGTCACGGGATCGCTTGAAATCAACCCGGCCCCAACCACGGGGGTTGAGGTCACCCGGCTCCCGCTCACCCTCTCCGGAAATCCAAGTGTAGGATTTGTTCATTTTCTGTTCTCCTTTGTATAGGGACCCGTTGATGCGGCCCCTTCCGGCACATCTTGCATGCCAAGTCTGTCCCTACAATGGGATAGGGTCGGGGGAAGAGCAATGGGCTTGCCCCGACAGCGCGTGAACGCGTTGAATTTCCTCGGACGAGTTGTGGTCGTCGGTGGTCCGTTGAGCTCGTAACAGGATCAAGAGTCAGGCTTCTTGAGGCGCCTTCAGCAGATCAGTCCGCAAGCCGGTGAGCTTTTTCCAACCTGCGGATCCACCCGGCGGTTGATGTGACAGACAAATGAAGCCCCGGGTAGACGGGTTAACGACCAAAATCACCCGTTTCGTCAGAGGCTTCAGCGACCATCCGAGCAGTTCGCTTCAGAAGCGAACACCGTTCAACGCGTTCACGCAGCCGAAGGCTCTGACGCCTTGTTTCGCAGCCTTCCGTCCAACAGTCTTGTTGTCGTAGTCCCGAACGCAGGCATTTCTCGCCGAATTATAGGCGCGAAAAAGCAGGTTGCACCTCGCCCCTAAGAAGTCCCCAGGCCCAGGAGATCCATCATGCGCAGAAAAATCGCAACACTCATCGCTGCTGGAGCCTTGGCTCTCGGCGGGGCCATCGCCGTTCCGGGCACCGCATCGGCCGCGACACCCGGATCAGCGTGCACGGTCCGAACCCTCAGCCTCATCGACTTCCAGCCGGTAGTAGTTGCTTCAGGCACGGTAAGCGACTCCGGAAACAGCTGTGTGATCGTAGACACCGGTACGCTCGGCAGGTACCTCGGCCCTGACCTGCTGGCAGCAGCTCAGCTCACCGGACTGCCGTGCGGCACAAACGTCGTGCAAGTCCTAGCTGTCGTGTGCAGGAATTGAGGTAAGGCGCCGCAGCCAGCTTGGATATCCCCGGACCAGAAAGATACCCGGGGATATTCGCATCCTCCCTCTTACGAGCTGGTGCGTGATTGCGTTGGGGACATGGGTGCCTGACCTGGGGTTTTTGTCAGCCGGTGGTGTTGCGGTCGGAGACGAGGCCTGCGATGGCCTGGTAGGTGGCGTGAACCTTCCCCTTGATCGTGGACGCCTGGAGACTGGAGCCTGAGGTTCCAGGGGAAGTAGCACCAGGTGGGAAACAAGTACACGAAGCGGTACACCGAGGAGTTCAAAC
>NZ_JAHKJW010000013.1 GCF_019710745.1 Streptomyces beigongshangae | reverse complement strand
GCACACCCTCGCGGCATAACGATCACGTGTCCAAGATCACGGGGAAACTTCAGGTGTCACAGAAACCACAGTGATGGACACCGCGCATCTGGTTCTCGTAGGCGGCACTGAGAACTCGCAACGCGTCCACCACACGCTCGTCCACGATCCCCTTGCGGTAGTCGTGCCGCGGCGCCAGCCAGCCGACGTTGAGCATCTCCTGGTCGGATTCGTCGTAGGAGTAGCGAGTCAGGTCAGGGAAGTAGGTCATTCGTCGCTCCTCATCCTGGGGCAAGGCGTTCGGGACGCCGGTGGCGGGGGGTGCTCCGGTCAGAAGAGGTCCAGCCGGGCGGACTCGGTCGCTCCCAGCATCCGGCACTCTCCCGTCTCCCCGTCGACGCGCACGTAGCCGGTGCCGACCGCCATGTCCCGGGGGTCTCCGCTGCGGAGGTGGGCGACCGATTGGCAGTCGAAGTAGAAGGCGCCTCCCAGCCGCGCACACTCTCCTTCGACGAGTGCGAGGGCCATGCCCTCGTGACTGACCTTCTCGTCCAGGAACTCCCGGGCCAGCCCGGCCGCCTCTTCCCTGTCCAACATCAACCGGTCCTCACCTGGAGAGCACTGATCGAGCAGGCCGCGCACCGCGAAGTCGTCCATCTCGTCCCAGTCCGTGAAGCGGCACGATCCGGATGCCAGGTCGACCGCGATCGGCAGGTTTCCGCCGAGTTGCATGTCCTCCCGACCGTGATCGAGATAGTCGACGTGGTCGTAGAGAGCAATGAACCGCCCCCCGTCGACGAAGCAGTACTCGGGAATGAGCCGGACAGGGGAGGACGGCCCCCATGACGCGCTCTCCGCGGCGAGGAACTCCGCGGCCCTCCGCTCGGCCTCCTTCCTGTCGAGCATGTCGGTCGGTCCCCGTGAAGCAGTGATGACGGTATCGATGACGGTATCTCCGAGCGGCTGGATCGGCCCTGCCCCGGCGGAAGCCGGGACGGACCATCCTCCCGTCGACGTCGACGACGTGTAAACCGCCGCGGATCACCGGCCGACCGGCGGGAGGCCGACGGAGCGCGTCCCCGGGGACAGAACGCACTCCGCCCACACCGTCTTGCCGGGGCCCACCCGGTCGCGTACGCCCCAGCGGGCGGCGAGCGCGTCCACGAGGACCAGACCCCGGCCGTGGTCCTCGTCCGCGGTGGGCGCGGCGCGGACCGGCAGGGTGGGGTGGGTGTCGGACACCTCGACGAGCAGGACACCCCGGCCGTCGTCGCGGGCGAGGCGCAGGGCGAAGTCCCGTCCCGGTACGCAGCCGTGCAGGGCCGCATTCGCGGCGAGTTCGGCGACGACCAGGACGACCGCGTCGTGGACCACGGTGCCGTGCGGGTGGCCCCACGCGGTGAGTTGGTGCGCGGCGAGCAGCCGGGCGAGGCGGGCACCGCGCCGGGTCGCCGAGAAGCGCTGCGCGAAGGCGCGTACGGCGCCGGGGGTCTGGGTCTGTGGGACTGGCATGCGGCCAGCCTGCCGCGGGTCGGCCGGCCCTCGGCAGGGCCGGCACCGATACAGATCGCGTTGTACTGGTTCACCCGCTGGACTGGGAGTATCGCCGTGCGTGACCATACATTGACCGTGCGTGGCGCGGTGCGGGACGGCACAGGGAGAGGCGGCTGCGATGGCGGCGGACAACGGCGGCGGGACAGGCGGGGGTTGTGAACCGGAGCTGTCGGACAGCCTCAGGACCTTCGGCGCGGTACTGAAGGCGCTGCGGGAGGAAGCCCGCCTGACGCAGGAGCAGTTCGCGCCGCTGGTGCAGTACTCGGTCGCGTACGTCGCCAAGATCGAGCAGGGCAAGCGGTTCCCGCCGCGGAACCTGCTGGACCGGTCGGAGGATGCGCTGGGGGCGGTCGCCGGACGGGTGCTCGCGGCGGCGGCGAGAAGCCTGACGCGGAAGGTGGGGCTGGCGTCCTGGTTCCGCCAGTGGGCGGGGATCGAGGAGGAGGCGGTGTCGCTGTACGCGTACGAGTCCAGCGTGGTTCCGGGCTTGTTGCAGCCCGAACCGTACATTCACGCCCTCTTCGAGCGGCGGTTGCCGCCGTTGACAGAGGAACAGTTCGAGCAGCAGGTCACCGCTCGACTGGAACGCCAACGGCTTCTCAGGGCACGCCCGAACAGCACGTTCAGCTTCATCATCGAACAAGCTCTGCTGGATCGCCGCTTGGCCGGCACCGAAGTGACGATCGCGCTGCTCGACCATCTGCTCGATGTGGGCCGTCTCCGGAACGTGGAGATTCAAGTCATGCCGCTGGTGCAGGAGGACCATGCAGGCTTCGAAGGCCCTCTCTACCTAGCCGAGACCATGGAAAACCGGTGGGTCGGATACGTCGAAGCCCATGACTGCAGCATGCTCGTCACCGATCCGAAAGCCGCAAGCGCCATGCTTCAGCGCTATGGCAAGATGCGCTCGCAGGCCCTGAGCCATCGAGCCACCACGAGCCTGCTGGAGCAGATGCGAGGAGCGCTATGAGCACCACCGAACTTGCTTGGCACAAGAGCAGCTACAGCGGCGGTGGGGGCGGCAACTGCGTAGAGGTCGCCGTGCGCCCCCACGCCGTCCTCGTCCGGGACTCCAAGGACACCCGGCGGCAGGCACTGGCCGTCTCCCGTGACGCCTGGTCGGCGTTCACGGCCCTGGCGTCCGACCGGCGTGTCTGAAACTTCCGGCAGGGCGGCCGCCACCGGCCGCCCTGCCGCCGCGCAACGGTGGCTCCGCCTCCGGTGCTGCCCGCCCGGCAGGCTCTGCCGCAACCGACGAAACGACAAGTGCCCCGCATGGATGCGTCCGTGACCGACCCGAAGACCGAGAGCAGCAGGTGGACATCACTCGCCGCCTGCTGTACTTCCTGAACGCTCCGGTCACCGCGTACTGCCGCCTGCGCGGCGTCCTGCCCGCGCCCGGGGCCGTGCGCGTCGCCATCCGTGCCGGGGACGACGAGAACGGCCGGGACTTCCTCTAACGGGATCCCCGACGACACGGTGACCCCGTACTCCGTCCCCGGCCTGCTGCGTGCGGTTCTGACCGGACCCCAGCTCTACAGCAGCAGCGACGTGGGGGAGGTCCTGGGGATGAGGCTCATCCGTCTGCGCCCGGATGAGCTCACTCCGGACCCGGAACCCGAACAGGGCCGGGCGCTCACCGTCGTGCAGGCCCTGTCGGGCCCCGGCCGGGACCGCTGAGGAGCGGACACGCGCTGGGCCGCCTCGACAACGACACCTGCCCCCTCGAATCACCCCTCAGCGCCCTGCCCCTCGGCATCCCCGGCACCTGAACCGCAGACCCGGCCCGCGTGCCGGACGTCCGGTACGCCGGACGGACAGGAAGAAGGCGATCTTGGACGTCTACGAAGCGGTCACGAGCCGGCGGGCGGTGCGGGGGCTCACCGACCGGCCCGCCCCCAGGGAGGTGCTGGAGCGCGTGCTGTCCGCCGCGGCCTGGGTGCCCCCGGGTCGAACCTCCAGCCGTGGCACGCGTACGCAAGTACCTCCAGACGGTCATGCTGCTGCGCGCCGAGGGGCTGCACAGCTGTCCTCGGATGGCCCGGGCGAAGTTCCACCGGAGCGTCGCGGAGGTCCTGTCATCCGCAAGCGCACCGATCGAGCCAAAGACATCCTGCGCCCCGCTCCACCCGCCCGTGCCGCGAACACCGTTCCGATCCACCCGTCCGGCGGAGACGACCTGCGGCGAACCGTCCGGCGGCCCGCCCACCGGCACCGTTCGTGGTCATGGCCGACTTGTGCGGCGTTCCACGGGGCACTGTGCGCCCTGACTTGACGGTCAAAAAAAGTTGGTGGTTACAGTGAGCCGCCCCACATCCGCCGCCTCTGCAGAAAGGCGACGGGTGAAGATCGCACGAACTCACACGGAAGATGTTCAGCGGAGAGAAATCCGGCGGATGCCGCTGAGCGAACACCAGGCGAACAGCGAACCGGGGAGGGCGTGCATGACGATCACCGATCAGCCATCGGCATCACGGATCGAGGCCGACCTCTTCCTGCTGCACGCGCCCAGTGTCTTCGACTTCCGCGAGCGTGACGACATGCTGTTCGCCTACCTGAGCGACAGCGACAGCGTGAACGTCACCTCGGTCTACGAAATCTATCCGATCGGCTGGTTCTCGATAAAGCAGCGGCTGGCCGACTGCGGGTTCGACACGAAAATCGTGAACGTCGCCTCGCTGATGCTCATGCATCCCACGCTGGACGTCGAGCGGCTGCTCGCCCGCTTCGAGGCGCCGATCTTCGGATTCGACCTGCACTGGATGGCGCACTGCCACGGCTCGGTCGAGCTCGCGGCCCTCGTGAAGCGGGTGCACCCGGAGGCGCTCACCGTCTTCGGCGGTATCTCGGCGACCTACTACGCCCGTGAGCTGATCGAGTACCCGAGCGTCGACGTCGTCGTCCAGGGCTACGACACCCTCGATCCGGTCACCGAACTGGTCACCAGGGTCCGGCGGGGCGACAGGGACTTCCGCGGCATCCCGAACCTGCTGTACAAGACCGACGGCGAGGTCCGGGCCACCGGCTTCTCGCACACACCGGACAGCAATTACAACAACGTGCGCAACGACTGGTCGTACTACCGCGAGGCGGCCGACGGCGGGCCGTCGGCGTCCAAGCTCATCATGACCCTGCCGAACACCGGATGCGCGCACGACTGCGGCTGGTGCGGCGGATCCCGGTTCGCCTACCGCAACATCATGGGCGTCCGCAGGACCCTCGTGCAGAAGGACAACGACCTCGTCGTCGAAGAGCTCCGCACCATGCGGGAGGCGGCGAAGCGCACCTCGATATACGCGCTCCAGTGTTATTCCGAGAACAGAACACGCATGCACCAGTACCTGGACGCCGTGAAAGAGCTGGGGTACAAGAGCGTCCATTTCGAGCAGTTCAGCCTGACACCGCCCGACATCCTCAAGAAGATGGGCGAGTCGACGGACTCGTACATCATGCTCTCCCCGGAGTCCCACGACCTGAAGATCAGCAAGGCGGCCGGGCGCGGGAACTACACCATGCAACAGATGGAGGAGTGGATTCCGCGCGCTCTGGATGCCGGCGTGAAAGGAATCATGATCTGGTTCTTCATCGGCATGCCGTACCAGGACCGGCAGTCGGTGATGGACACGATCGCGTACTCGGAGCGGCTCATACGCACCTTCGGAGGGTGGGGAGCCCTTCCGCTCATCTGCCCGATGGTGCCGTTCCTCGATCCGGGCTCCCAGTTCTTCGAGGAACCGGAGAAACACGGTTACCGCATCCACCACCGCACGCTGGAGGAGCACCGCCGCGCCATGGTCGAACCGCTGTGGCACCGGCGCCTCAACTACGAGACGCGCTGGCTGGACAGGCGCGGGCTCCAGGACGTCTCCTACGAGGCGATCTCCCGCCTGGTGGAGATCAAGGGCGAGTACAAGGTGCTCCCGGCCGGGTTCTGCAAGGCCGTCCTCAGAACCATCGGCGAGACACGCGAGCTGCTCGGGGAGATGGAGCGGGCGCTCCACCTCGACAAGAAGCTGCCGGCCGAGCTGCGGGACCGGGTCCGTGACTACAACCGCAAGGTCCTGTCCTACACGAACGACCAGATCATGCCGGTTCCCCGGCCGCTGGGCGGCCGGTGGTTCGACGACGCCACCGTCCCGGCACAGATGATCGAGGACGTTCTCGCGTCGCCGGCCGCCCCGTCCCCGGTCCACGGTGCCTAGATGGACTCGTCCTCGCGCGTCCGGGACGGATCGGCCGACCGCCTGCGGCCGTCCCCGGGGCCGTGGCCGGGCGGACGGCACGGGCACGGGCACGGGCACGGGCACGGCGGAAGCAGACGCGGTGGAAACGGTCCGCACAGGTACCGGACGGGCGGGAGGTCGAGGTGCGCATCGCTGTGATCGGTGGTGGTCCCGGTGGGCTGTACTTCAGTGCGCTGAGCCGGCAACTGGCTCCGGAGCACGAGATCACCGTCTGGGAGCGGAACGCGCCCGATGAGACGTTCGGGTTCGGCGTGGTGCTGTCCGACCGGGCGCTGGAGGGGATCGGGCGGGCCGACGCGGCGCTCGTGTCCACGATGCGGCCGGCGCTCACCCGGTGGGACGGCATCGACGTGCGCCACAGGGGCACCACGTCCACGGCGGGCGGGCACGGGTTCGCCGCGATGCACCGCACCAGGCTGCTCCTGGCCCTGCAACAGCGCTGCGCCCGGCTCGGCGTTCCGGTGCGTCACGGCAGCGAGATCACCGATGTGGACTCCCTCGCCGCCGACCACGATGTGGTGGTGGCCGCCGACGGGGCGAACTCCCTGGTCCGGGAGCACTACGCCGAGGCATTCCGGCCCACGGTGCGGACGGGGAGGTGCCGGTACATCTGGCTGGGCGCCGACCTGGAGCTCGACTCGTTCACGTTCTACGTCGCGGACACGCCGGGCGGGGCCGTGCAGGTGCACGCCTATCCCGACTCCCCTCACACCAGCACCCTGATAGTGGAGCTGCCGGAGAGCACCTGGCGCGCGGCCGGGTTCGCCGGTGCCGCTCCCGCACGGCTCGCGCCGGGGGAGAGCGACGAACGGTCGATAGGCATCATCGCCGAGCTGTGCGGGGACCTCCTCGACGGGCACAAGCTCTACGGGAACAACTCTCGGTGGCTGCGCTTCCCGACGGTGCGGTGCGAGACCTGGCGGCATCGCAACATCGTGCTGATCGGCGACGCGGCGCACACGGCGCACTTCTCCGTCGGCTCGGGCACCAAGCTCGCGATGGACGACGCGGCGGCCCTGGCGAGAAGCCTGCGGGAGCAGCCGGACCCGGAAGCGGCCCTGGCCGCGTACGAGGCCGGGCGCCGCCCGCCGGTCGCCGCCCTCCAGCGCGCCGCACGGGCCAGCCGGGAGTGGTTCGAGAACGTCGACCGCTACACCCGTCAGGAGCCGCAGCAGTTCGCGGTGAACATCCTGACCCGCAGCCGCCGGGTCTCCTGTGCCGGTCTGCGCCGACGCGACCCCGGTTTCGTCGCCCGGTCGGAGCGGTGGTTCGCCGGCACGGTGGGCGGCCGGGCGGGCCCGCCCATGCTCCAGCCGTTCACGCTCGGCCGGCTGGACCTGGTCAACCGTGTGGTGGTCTCCCCCGGCACAACGTTCCCCGACCCCGGCGGAACGCCGGGGGACGTGCAGCTGGTGCACCTGGGGGGCGCGGCACTGGGCGGGGCCGGACTCGTGCTCACCGGTCCGGTGTCCGTCTCCGCCACGCATACGGCCCACCCCGACCGCGCCGGGCTGTACACCGAGGAACAGACGGCCGGATGGCGGCGGATCGTGGACTTCGTCCATCTGCACTCGTCGGCGAAGATCGGCGTGCAGCTCGGTTACCGCGGTTCCGACGACCCCGCCGAACCCCTCGGCGAGCTGCGGCGCGAGTTCGCCGCCGCGGCCCGGTGCGCTGCCGCCGCCGGGTTCGACCTGCTGGAGCTGGACTGCGTCGAGGCCGCCTCGTGCTCCCCGGTTCCGTCACCGCCGGCCGGCGCACGCGGCCGGGACGGCGGTTCGCTGCGAAAGCGTCTTCGCCGCCCGCTCGAAGTGCTCGGCGCGGTCCGCGCCGCATGGCCGGCCGGGCGGCCGGTCAGCCTGCGCATCTCACCGGAGCAGTGGTGCACGGACGAGGAGGGCGCCGACGCCGCGGCCGACTTGGCGAACGAGTTCGCCGGGCGCGGCGCGGCAGCGGTGCACGTCCTCGCCGCGAGCGACGCCGACCGGGAGGGGTACGCGGACCGGGAGGGGTACGCGGACCGGATCCGGAACCAGAACGGACGCAGGAGCGGGTTCGCCGTGATAGCGGCGGGCTCGATCACCGCCTCCGACGTCGACACGATCGTCCTGGCCGGACGCGCGGACCTGTGCGTCGTCGACCGGCCGACGATGACCCCGTAGCGGAGGAGGATGCCGTGCTCCCTGTCGCCGATCTCGGCCTGCTGCCGGAGAGCGCCGCCGAACAGCGCGGTGGGACCACCCTGTGCGCGGACACGCCATGGCTCTCCGCCTGCCGCACCCCGGTCACGGTGGGCGACTTCGCGACCGTGGTCGTGGACTACGCCGACCGGTTGTGGGCCGCCGGAGTACGACCGGGCGCGGTGGTCGCCCTGGTCAAGTCCAACCACCTCGACATCCAGGCGATCCAGTGCGCCCTCGTCCGCATCGGCGCGCTGCCCGCACTGCTGTCGGTGAAGATGGAGCCGCCCGATCTCCTGGACTGTCTCACCTCCCTCCGGCGGCCCTGGCTCCTGATCGACGCCGACGGCGCCGCCCTGCTGAGCCGGTGGCGGCAGCGACTGGACGGGACCGTCTCCCGGGTCGTCGCCCTCACTCCGGGGACCGCTCCGCCGGGCGCGGCCGAACTCGGCGAGTCGGCGCCCCACCGGACACATCGCCGTTCCGGTACGGACCCGGTCCTCGTCACGCATTCGTCCGGCACCACCGGGAGACCCAAGCTCCTCGTGCACACGGCGGACTCCCTGTACGCCCATGTGGCTCCCCAGTTGGGCGTGGTGCGGTCGCTCGACTACTCGGGGATCAGCGCGAAGTGCCTGTCCTTCGTGCACGTGCGGATGTCGTCCGCGCTCCTCACCGTGCTCAGTACGGGAGTGCCGTTCCTCGGCATCTCCTCCCCCGAGCCGGCCCCGGTGCGCGAGGCGCTCCTGCGGTACCGGCCCGAGACCCTGGAGGCCCAGCCGAACATGTTCCTGCGCTGGGAGGCGCTGGCACGCGAGACGCCCAACCCCTTCGCCCCGGTGGAACGTTATGTCAGCAGCTTCGACGCGCTCCACCCGCGGACCCTGCGGACGCTCCTGGAGGCGTCGGACCATCCGGACCCGACGTTCGTCCAGGCTTACGGGCAGACGGAGACCGGCCCCGTCACGCTGCTGGTGACCACACGTTCCGCCCTGCGGCAGTCGGGGCGTCCGCACTCCCGCGACGTGGGTGTGCCGCTCCCCGGCACGGAGGTCCGCGTCGTGGACGACGCCGGAACGGAGCTTCCGGCCGGCACCCCCGGGCACATCGAGGTGCGCACCCCCGCCCGGGCCGAGTCGATGGTGGGCCGTCCGCCGTTGCCCGGCCGCGACACCTGGTGGGCCATGGGCGACCTCGGCCTGCTCAGGCCGGACGGGCACGTGGAGCTCCACGACCGGCAGGCGGACCGGGTCCCCGGTGTGCCCAGCACCCTGCGCGCCGAGGACATCCTGCTCGACGAACTGCCCGAACTGGCCGAGGCCGTGGTCATCGCCTCGGAGGGAGCCGTCACGGTGGTGGCGGCCACGGCGGACGGCAAGCCGGTGGACGAGGACCGGTGGCGGCGCGCCCGTGACGAGGCGGGCCTGCCACAGGACACCGAGGTGCACTACCGGCCCTGGGAGGAGTTCCCGCTCACCGGCACGATGAAGGTCCGCCGGCACCGGCTCCTGCCGCACGGAGCCCCCGGATGAGCGGCCCGGCCGGGGTGGCGGCCCCGGCGCCCGGCCGTTTCCTGCCCGCGGAGCGAAGGGCCGCGGCGCTCGTCCTCGGCGCCGCGTTCATGCTGCTCGCCGACACCTCGATCGTGAACGTCGCCGTCCCCAGCCTGCAACGGGACCTGGGGGCCGGTGTGCCGGAGGTGCAACTGGTGGTCGCGGGTTACGTGGTCGCCTACGCGGTCGTGCTCATCACCGGCGGGCGGCTGGGCGATCTGTACGGCAGACGGCGCATGTTCGTGATCGGCATCGTGTCCTTCACCCTGGCGAGCCTCGCCTGCGGCCTGGCACAGGGGCCGGGTGAGCTGATCGCCGGCCGGGTCTGGCAGGGTCTCTCGGCGGCCGTGGTGTACCCGCAGGTCATCGCCACCCTGCACATCGTGGTCTCGCCGGAACGGCGGGGACGCGCGTTCGCGCTGTTCGGAGCGGTGGTGAGCTGCGCCACGATCGCCGGCCCGCTCATCGCCGGCCTGCTGATCAGCGCGGATGTCGCCGGGCTGCAGTGGCGCCCGATCTTCCTGGTCAACGTTCCCGTCGGTGTCGTCCTGGCAGCACTGGCCCTTCGCATGGTGCCTGCGCACAAGGGGTTGCGCCTGCCGCTCGATCACGCGGGTTCGCTCGTCGTCGTCCTGCTGCTGGTCGCGCTCCTGGTGCCGCTCACGGTCGGCCGTGACCAGGGCTGGCCGCTGTGGGGGTGGCTGCTGCTCCTGTGCACGCCGGTGCTCCTGGTCGTCTTCCTCCGGCTCGAAGCGGCGCTCGACCGGCGAGGAAGGACCCCGCTGCTGCGGCCGGGCCTCTGGACCGACCCCGTCTTCCGGCCGGCCCTGGCCCTGTACCTGGTGTACTTCTCCGCCGTGGTGCCCTTCTTCCTCTACTTCTCCCTCACCCTTCAGTACGGCCTCGGATACGGTGCGCTCGCCACGGCCGCGGCGATGGCACCGTACGCGGCCGGAAGCACGATCACGTCGCTGTGGTCGGCGCGTGCCGTGTCCCGGTTCGGCGCGCCCCGCACCGTTCTCACCGGCTGCGTCGTGTGCGCCGCGGGCGGTGCCCTGACGATCGCGACCATCGGGTGGAACGGGTCGGGACGGCACCTCGGCCTGTCCGTGGCGCCGGCCATGACGGTCACGGGCCTGGGTCTGGGCCTGGTGCTCGGACCGTTGCTGAACTTCGTGCTGGCCCGGGTCCGCAGCGACGACTCCGGAGCGGTCTCGGGGGCGCTCTCCACCGCTCAGCAGATCGGGTCCTCGCTCGGTGTGGCCGTGATGGGGCTGGCGTTCTTCCGGGGGTTCCGGGGAGATCTGACGGCTCTGGACTACCCCGCGCTGCGGACCGACATGATGCTCGGGCTGCTCGTGGTGACGGCTGCCTTCGCGCTGTCGTCACCGCTGGTCCGGGTCGTCGCGCGCCGCAGTCGCACCGACGGGGAGGGACCGGCTTCATGACGGGCGAGAGGGAGGCGGCCATGGACGGGTCCGCGCCGTCGGGCGCCGTGACGGTGCGGCAGAGGACGCTCGACGGGATAGCCGCGGGCACCGTCCCGATTCCGGCCTTCGTGAAGCGGCTCTCGCTCCAGGTCGTCGCGATGGAATGGCGGACGGGAGCCGTCACGGTGAGATTCCGCATTCCTGGCGATCTCTGCGTCGAACCGGGCATCGTCTTCGGCGGCCATGTCGCCGGCGTTCACGACCAGGCCGCCGGGTTCGTCATGTACAGCCTGCTGGAGGACCGGATGATGTTCGCCACCACCCGGCTGGACGTGAGGTACCTCGCGGTGACACGCCCCGGAGAGGTGTGCGCCGAAGCCGAACTGCACACGAGGGACGAGAGATCCGCCGAAGTGCGCGTCTCGCTGACGCAGGACGGAAAGGTGACGAGCGAGTCCCTCGTCACCGAGGCGGTCATGGAGACCAGGAGATGAGAATGCCGTGCTGACCGACCGGGATGTGCAGGAGCTGGTGGCGGGTGTGCTGGAGATCGACGTCGCCGATGTGGGGGTCGACAAGTCCTTCTACGTCGATCTCGAAATGGATTCGCTTCACAAGGCGGAGTTCGTCGTGGCGCTGGAACGCGCCTGCGGCACGGAGTTCACCCCGTCGGACGCCGCGGAGATGGACAGTGTCGGTGACGTGCTGCGGCTGCTCCGTGACCGGCGCCGGGTGCCATGATCCCCGCCGACGCGACGGTGAACCCGGTCGAGTTGCTGCTCGGCCACGCCGGAGGTCTGCGCTGCGCCGTGGACCGCCGGGCGGGCGAGGTCACCTACGCCGGCATGCGGGACGCGGTGACGGCGTACGCCGGGCGTCTGCGGGACGCCGGGGTGCGGTCCGGCTGCCGCGCGGTCGTCGTCTCCGACGACCGCGTCACGGCGATCACCGCCGTGCTCGCCCTGTGGTGGCACGGGTGCGTACCCGTCGTGCTGCACCCGATGCTCCGGCCCGCGGAGATCGGCTTCATCGTCCGGGACAGCGAGGCGGAGTTCGTCGAGCTGGACGTCCCCGCGAAGCACGAGGCGGCGTTACGGACCGAGCTGGCCGGGATCGACGCGGAGCGGCGGGCGGCCGGACGGTCCGCGCTGCGTACCGGACTCGGTTCCGGGCGCGGGAGCACGTCCGCGCTTTTGCCGGCCCGCTTCGGCGCGACCGACGAGCTCCTGGTCCAGTACACCTCCGGCAGCACCGGCAGGCCCCGGGGCGTACGGCACTGCCTGCGGGCGGTGCACGCGGTCCTGCGCGGCATCGGCAGCGTGCTGGAACTCACCTCGGACGACGTGGTGCTCTCCACGGCGAAGCTGTCGTTCGGATACGGCTTCGGGAACTCGCTGCTGCACCCCTACGCGGCGGGCGCGAGTTCGGTGCTGCTCGACGGAGCGGCGGATCCCTTCGGTGTGGCGGCGGCGCTGGAGGAACACCGGCCGACCGTGCTGTTCTCCGTACCCCGGCTCTACGCCGGCCTGCTCGATCTCGCCGCACAGGGCAGGACGGTCGGAACCGGCTCGCTGCGCCTGGCCGTGACCACCGGGGAGCGCCTGCCGGCCGAACTGGCCGCCCGTGTCACCGAGACGTTCGGCGTGCCGCTGATCAACGGGTTCGGCGCCACCGAGGTCCTGCACACGGTCGTGGCGGCCGTGGTGGGCGGGGCGCACGACACCGGTCCCGGATCGATCGGTCTGCCGGTTCCCGGCGTGGCCGCGAGCATCCGCGACGACGCCGGCCTGCCGGTCGGCGACGGGATCCCCGGCCGGCTGCACATCGTCACGGACTCGGCCGCGCTCGGCTACCTCAACCGGCCGCAGGACACCGCCCGTACGTTCGCCGACGGCGGCGTCTACACCGGTGACATCGCCTGCCGCGCGGCCGACGGCGGCATCCGCCATGTCGGGCGCGCCGACGACATGCTCCTGCTGGGCGGGCACAAGATCGCGCCGGCCGAGATCGAGCAGGTGGTCCGGGAGGTCGCCGGGGTCGTCGACTGCGCGGTCGTGGGCAGCAGGGATCCCGTCGGACTGGAGCGGGCCACGGTGTGTGTCGTGGCCCGGGACCCGGCGCGCCCGGACGGGCTCCGCGCGTCGGTGGGATCGGCACTGCGCGCGCGGCTGGCGCCGTACAAGAGGCCCTCCCGCGTCGAGATCGTCGACGAACTGCCCGTCACCGTCAACGGCAAGCTGGCCCGCTTCCGGCTCCGCGACCGGCTCGACGGTCCGGGGGGCGGTCCGGAGGACATGGCATGAGCTGGGAGATCATCGGGATGAGCGCGGTCTGCGCGCTGGGGGACACCGTCGCCGGCATCCACGGGGCACTGTGTTCCGGGCGGTCCGGCCTGGCGCCCTTGTCGGCGTTCGACACGTCCAGGTACCGCGCGGAGGCGGCGTACGAGGTGCCGGACCGGGCACGCCCCGACGTGGAGGAGCCACTGAGGGCCACCCGCTGGCTCGTCCGCGTCGTCCGGGAGGCCCTGGCCGACGCGGGCCTGCCCGAACCCGATCCCGGACTTCCGGTGCTGGTCGGGACCACGCACCGGGAGATGCGGACCGCCGAACTGTGGTGGCGGCACGAGGGCTCCCTCTCCCCCGCCGATCTCCACTTCACCTCCGCCCTGCGCTCCGCCTTCGGCCTGTACGACGTGCGCACCGTCGCCAGCGCCTGCGCGGCCTCGCTGTACGGGCTCGGGATGGCCACCGACCTGATCGCCCTCGGGCGGGCGGACACCGTGGTGGTGGCCGGCACCGACTCGATCACCGAGAGCTCGTTCGGCGGGTTCGACCGGATCCAGTTCCCGCCGCCCGGCGGCATCCGCGCGTTCGACCGGTCCCGCCACGGCATGATCATGGGAGAGGGCGCGGTGGCGGTGGTGGTGCGGCGGGCGGGCACGCGTCCCGGGAGGACACACGGCCGGGTGCGCGGCGTGAGCATGAACTGCGACGCCGCGCATCCGACGGCACCGGACAGCGCGGGCATCGTCCGTGCGATCCAGGAGGCGCACGAACGCGCGGCGGTCGTCCCCGAGGACATCGATCTGGTGATCGCGCACGGAAGCGGCACGGCGCAGAGCGACCTGGCCGAGGCGGTCGCGCTGGGAGAGGTCTTCAAAACCGTCGAGCCCGGCCCGCTCGTCACCGCGATCAAGGGCGGCACGGGCCACATCTCCGGCGGGGCCGGGCTCCTGAACCTCGTCGTGGCCCTCGAAGCGATCCGTTCCCGGACCCTGCCGGCCGTCGGCGGCCTCACCGACCCGATCGAACAGGCCGCGGAGGTACGGATCGTGACAGGCCGGCCGGCCACGGGGGCGTTCGCCACCGCGCAGGTCCACGCCGTCGGCATGGGCGGGATCAACGCCGTGGCGATCGTGGAGGGGAGCACGCCATGAACACTCCGGTCACGGCACGGACCGCGATCACCGGTGTCGGCTGGGCGGTGGCGGGACCCGATTTCGACCCGGCGACCGCACTGGCCGGACGGGGCATGCGCCACAAGGACCGCTCGTCGCGGTTCGCGGTACGGGTGGCCGAGCGAGCCCTCGACGACGCCGGACTGCTGGGCGCACCGGAACTGGACGGTGCGGCGGTGGTCGTCTCCAGCAACTTCGCGAGCCTGCAGACGGTGTGCGACTGCGTCACGGCGATCGCCGCCGGCGGCAGCACGGACATCAGCCCCATGCGCGTACCGCAGTTGTCGAGCGCCTTCGCGGCGGCCTGGGTCGCACTGGACCACGGTATGCGCGGCCCGAACCTGACGCTGTGCGACGGTGCTTCGGGCGGACTCGACGCCGTGGCCTCGGCACGGGACCTCGTCCTCGCGGGCCGGGCCACGGTGGCGCTGGTGATAGGCGTGGAGCCGGACGCCCCGTCGGTGGCGCGGCTGCACGGGGAGAGCGGCGGCACCCGCTGGATCGACGGGGCCGTGGGCCTGGTGGTCGAACCCGTACGGCGCGCCGAGAGCCGCTCCGCGCGGATCCGCGCGGAGATCGCCGGATACGGCAGGGCGCGGGACGAGCGGTCCGCCGTCCGGGCGGCGGACGCCACGGCGGTCCGGCGGCGCCTGGGGGACGAGGTGACCGCGCGCTTCGGACGGTGCTCCGGCGCCCTGGGCGTGGTGCAGTGCGCGCTGGCCGTGGAGCACATGGACGACGAGGCGGTGCTCGCCGTCGCGGGCGCCGGGACCGGGGAGGGCGACGGGACATCGGTCTCGGCCCTGGTGCTCACGCCCCCACGGAGGAGGGACACATGAAGACGTCCGACGACCGGCGTGTCGTGATCACCGGCCTGGGCGCCGTCTCCTGCGTGGGCACCGGTGTCACCGCGTACTGGGACGGCCTGCTCGCGGGCGGCGGGGAACCCGCCGACGTCCCGCTGCCGCACCTCAACATGCGGACGAAGAAGATGTACCTGGTCGACCGGGACGAGGTGCCCGCCGAACCGTCCCGCCACGCCGGGGTGGAGCTGGGGAGCAGCCCGCGTCTCGCGGTCGCCGCGGCCGAACAGGCGCTCGCCGACGCCGGCCTGGAGGACCGGGCGCGCCCCGCGCTCCCCGTGGTGCTCGGAGTGGAGCTGGGCAACGCGGACATGCAGGAGACGCAGCGCAGCGCGGGCCGGACGGCCTGGACGACGCCCGCGCCCGCGGCCGCCGTGGTGGCGGCGCGGATCGGCTCACGGGCGGCGGTGACCAGCGTGGGGAATGCCTGCTCGGCCAGTGGTTACGCGCTCACGATCGCGTCGGACATGATCCGCGCGGGTGAGGCGACCGCGGTCCTGGTCGGCGGGGCCGAGGGCGTCACACGGGCCGGGATGGGCGCTTTCAACCGGCTGGGGGCCGCGGATCCGGTGCGCTGCCGGCCGTTCGACCGGAACCGGGCGGGAACGATGTTCGGCGACGGATCGGCCATGATCGTGCTTGAGGCGGCCGGTCACGCCCGGCGGCGGGGTGCCGAGCCGTACGCCGAACTGGCCGGCGCGGCCTGGAGCTGTGACGCGTACCATCAGACGGCCCCCGATCCGTCGGGGGACCAGATCGTCCGCGCGATGACCGACGCGCTGGCCGACGCGGGGCTCGGCGGTTCCGACGTGGGCTGCGTCATCCCCCACGGAACGGGGACCCCGCTCAACGACGTCGTGGAGAGCCGGGCCCTGCACCGGATGTTCGGTGGGAGCACGCGTGAGGTGCCGCTCTTCTCGCTCAAGGCGATGATCGGTCACACGACCGGCGCGGCGGGCGCGTTCGCCTGCCTCACCGCGACGCTCGTGCTGCGTCACCGGCGGATCCCCGCGAACATCCCGATCGACCAGGACCCGGAGTGCGACGTCTGGCTGCCGCAGGAGCACCCCGTGCCGTTGGGCGCCCCTGCGGTCCTGATCAACACCTACGCGTTCGGCGGCAACAACACGTCTCTCGTCGTGCGGGACGTCACCCGGAAGGATGCGGGGGAACCACGGTGAGCACGGGTGGGCTGGCCGTCGCCGGACTGGGCATCGTGGCGCCGGGCGTCTGCCGGCCCGACGACGCGCTGGCGCCGGCCGACGAGGCGGTTCCCGGCTGGTTCCAGGCCGGATCCGCACTGCCCGGACGCGGCTACCGGCGGCTGCCCGACGCGTGCAAGTACCTCCTCGCCGCGTCGAGGCTGGCGGTCGGCGACGCCGGGGACCGGCTCTCGCGGACCGCTCGGGAGCACCGGGCCGCGGTGGTGGCCATCAACAACACCGGCGCCGCCCTGATGGAGGAACTGGACCGTACGATCATGCGGGACGGCGCGGCGGAGATGTCACCGTCCAGCAGCCCCTACATAGCCATGAGCTGCTTCGCCAGCCGCCTCTCGGTGGAACACGGGATCACCGGCTTCAGCCTCACCGTCAACTCCCCGGTCACCGCCGGCCTGGAGGCGCTCCAGTTGGCGGCCCGCGCCGTCGCCGCGGACCGTGCCCGGACGGTCCTCGTGGGCGCGGTCGAGGAAGCGCTCTCGCCTTCCCAGGCGACCGCCCCCGGATCGGAGGCGGGCGCCGTCGTGCTGTACTGCGAGTCCGCCGCGGGGGGCCGCGCGCGCTACGGCACGTGCCGGGTACGCAGCGCCTTCCTGGACCCCGCCGCGGCGGCGAGCGGTGCCGCCGCGGTCTTCGCCCCGCTGCTGGGCGACGCCCCGCCGTGCCGGATCGACGCCGTGCTGGACGACTCCGCGGTCGGAACGGCCGCCGCCCGGTGGCTGGACCAACTGACCGGCGAGCACGACGTCGTCATCGTCCCGGCCCCGGCGCAGGCCGGCTGCCTCACCCCCTTGCGGCGCGTCCTGGGCCTGCTCGCGCAGGAGCGCGGGGCCCCCGCCCGGCATCTGGTGCTGGCGGCTTCCGCCCAGGGCACGGTCACGTGCGCCGAACTGACTCTCGCACCACACCGTGCCGTCGGAACCGGCGGCGCGGAAGCACCCTCCGTCTGAACCAGGATCGAAAGGAGAGCCGCATCGTGTCAGGCAACCGGACAGCCGACGTCGACCTCGAAGACCTGCGTGCGCTGATCGCCGAAGAACTCGAACTCCCGGTCGAAGAGGTGACCGACGAAGCCGATCTGAAGAACGACCTCGGCGTCGACTCGCTCACGGCGATGGAGGTCGCCGTGCAGTTGGAGAAGAAGTACCGGATCAAGCTCGACGAGGAGGAGATGAAGTCGCTCACCTCACTGGCCGTGATCCACCGGCTCGTCGCCGCCAAGGTCGGGACGGCCTGATGGCCGGGGGGCCGCCCCCGACCGGCCCTCTCGGCACCGATCAGCAGGAAGGAAACCGATGCTCGTTCCCCTGAAGGGATCCTGGGCCCTGATATTCGGCGTCTCCAGCGGCATGGGCAGAGCGACCGCGCGGGCGCTGGCCGACGCGGGCTGCCACGTCATCGGCCTGCACTTCGACCTGGCCGAGGGCCGGCAGCGGGCGGAGGAGCACGCCGGGACACTGCGCGAACTCGGCGTCGAGGCACACTTCTTCAACCGCAACGTCGCGGCGAAGCAGGCCCGCGCGGAACTCGTCCCCGTCATCCGTGACCTCACGTCCGGCGTCGGGCCCCGGATCGTCCTCCACTCGGTCGCCTACGGGACGCTGACATCTCTCCTCCCGGTCCGCGACGGCCAGGAGGAGAGCCCGGGGGTCTCGCCGCAGCAGCTCACCATGACGGTCGAGGTCATGGGGCACAGCCTCGTCCACTGGACACAGGATCTGCTGAGGGCCGCCCTGCTGCCCCGCGGGGCGAAGGTCTTCGCCATGACCAGCGCCGGCGGGAACCGGGTGCTGCCCGGCTACGCGCCCGTGGCGGCGGCGAAGGCGACGCTGGAGTCCCACGTCCGCCACCTGGCGGTGGAACTCGCCGCCCGGGGGGTGGCGGTGAACGCGATCCGGGCCGGCACCACGATCACACCGGCACTGCGGAAGATCCCGGGCAGCGAGAAGCTGATCGCCCACTGCCAGGACATCAATCCGGGCGGCCGGCTGACGCGTGCCGAGGACGTGGCCGAAGCGATCGTCACCCTGTCCTCCTCCGACTCGCCGTGGCTCACCGGGAACGTCATCGGGGTCGACGGCGCGGAAGCCCTCGTGGTGTGAGCCGAAACCGAAAGGAGAGCCGTATCGTGCCGGATGACCGGACCGGGAACAGGCCGGTGGCGATCGTGACCGGCGGATCACGCGGGATCGGACGGGCCGTCGTGCTCCGCCTGGCGGCCGACGGCTTCGACGTGGCCTTCTGTCACCTGTCCAGTCCGCGGAAGGCCGACGAGGTCGCCGCCGAAGCCCGCCGTGCCGGCGCCCGGGTGCTCGTCCGCAGGACCGACGTCTCGGTCGCGGGCCAGGCCGAGGAACTCGTGTCCGAGACGGAGGCCGAACTCGGCCCGCTGGGAGCGGTGGTGGCCAACGCCGGCGTCGTACGCGACCGCCCGCTCGCGCAGATGGCCGAGGCCGAGTGGGGAACGGTGATCCGCACGAATCTCGACGGCACCTACCACATCTGCCGTGCCGCGGCGCGCTCCCTCATGCGGCACGACAACGGAACCATCGTCACCGTCTCCTCGGTGACGGGCGTCCACGGCGGCGTCGGCCAGTCGAACTACGCGGCGTCGAAGGCCGGAATCATCGGATTCACCAGATCGATCGCGAAGGAACTCGGCCGGTTCGGCGTACGGGCCAATTGTGTCGCACCCGGCATGATCACGACGGACATGACCGACGCGCTCAGCGAGGAGAAGCGGAAAGAGCAGGTCAGAAGGATTCCGCTGCGCCGCCCCGGAACACCGGACGAGGTGGCCGATCTCATCTCCTTCCTCCTTTCCGGGCGTTCCGCCTACATAACAGGTCAGGTTCTGGGAATCGACGGCGGCTTTTCGCTCTGACTCGCCGAAGCAGGGGATCGGCGGCAGCGCCGTGTTCGGAGTTGGAAGGACGATGATGGACATCACCCGCACGGTGACGCCGTTCGACCCACTCGATCTGGAGCGCGTCGCCGGGCTGATCGACTCACGGCGTGGCGGCGTGCTCGGTTCCGGGACGGAGTACCCGGGGCGCTACAGCCGCTGGGCCGTCGCGTACGTCGACCCGCCCGTGGAGATCGTCGCGACCGGGCGGCGGCTCACCGCACGGGCGCTGAACGAGCGCGGCCGGCTGCTCCTGCCCGTGGTCCTGACGGCGATGCGGCGGGCGGGCCGGGCTGCGGACGAGCACACCGTCGTGATACCGGAACCGGACCGCATGGTCCCGGAGGAGGAACGCACCCGGCGGCCGACCGTGTTCAGTGCGCTGCGCGAGATCGTCGCGGCGTTCCGGTTCGACGATCCGCACCTCGGCCTCTACGGAGCGTTCGGCTACGACCTCGCGTTCCAGTTCGAGCCGCTGAGACGGCGCATGGACCGGCCGGAGACCCAGCGGGACCTGGTGCTCCACCTGCCGGACGAGCTCTGGGTGGTGGACCGCAGGAAGGAGACGGCGAACCGGCACTCCTACACGTTCGAGGTCGACGGGGTATCCACGGCCGGTCTGCGGCGGGAGACCGGACCGGAGTCGCGGGGCGACGCGCCACCGCGCGGACCACGGGAGAGGGCGCCCCGGCCCGGGGTGTACGCCGGGCTCGTCGAACGGGCACGGGAGCGGTTCGTCCGGGGGGAACTGTTCGAGGTGGTGCCCAGCCATGTGTTCCACGGCAGGTGCGACTCACCTGCCGCCTTCCACCGCCTGCTGCGCCGGCGCAACCCCGCCCCCTACGAGTTCCTGTTCAACCTGGGGGCCGGAGAGCACCTGGTCGGCGCGTCACCGGAGATGTACGTGCGGGTGACCGGCGACCGGGTGGAGACCTGTCCGATCGCGGGCACGGTCAAGCGCGGCGAGGGACCGCTGCAGGACGCCGCGAACATCGTCGAGCTGCTCGGATCGGCCAAGGACGAGGCGGAGCTGACCATGTGCACCGACGTGGACCGCAACGACAAGGCCCGGGTGTGCGTACCGGGATCGGTGCGGGTGATCGGGCGACGGCAGATCGAGATGTACAGCCGCCTCATCCACACCGTGGACCACGTCGAGGGCCGGCTGCGGCCGGAGTTCGACGCACTGGACGCGTTCCTCACCCATATGTGGGCGGTCACCGTGACCGGGGCGCCCAAGGCCTGGGCGATGCAGTTCATCGAGGACCACGAGGACACACCACGGCGGTGGTACGGCGGCGCGGTCGGAAAGATCGGGTTCGACGGGTCGTTGAACACCGGCCTGGTGCTGCGCACCGCGCACATCACCGGCGGCGTGGCCGCGGTGCGGGCCGGCGCGACCCTGTTGTACGACTCGGTGCCGGAGGCCGAGGAGGCGGAGACCCACGTCAAGGCCCGCGCCCTGCTGGAGACGCTGGCGGAAGCGGACGCGCGCAGCGGACCCGGCACCGGGCGCCCCGCGGGCCCCGCCGTCCGCGTGAACGGATCCGGCGCCCCGGGATCCGCGGCGGTGCGTGTGCTGCTGGTCGACCACCAGGACTCGTTCGTGCACACGCTGGGCGACTACTTCCGGCAGGCGGGCGCCGAGGTCACCACGCTCCGGTACGGGTTCCCGACCGCCCTGCTGGACGAGTACGGGCCGGATCTGGTGGTGCTGTCGCCCGGTCCGGGACTTCCGTCGGATTTCCGGTGTGCCGCGCTCCTCGACGACGTGTACCGGCGAGGACTGCCGGTGTTCGGGGTGTGTCTGGGGCTGCAGGCCATGGTGGAGCACGCCGGCGGGAAGCTGTCGGTCCTGCCCGAGCCCGAGCACGGCAAACCGGGCCTGGTGCGGGTGTCCGGGGGCGTGCTGCTGACGGGACTCGGTCCGGAGTTCGTCGCCGGGCGGTACCACTCGCTGTCCGTGCCGCCGGCCGAGGTGCGCGGCGGCTTCACGGTGACGGCGACGACCTCCGACGGGGTGGTGATGGCGATCGAGGACGCGGCGGCGGGCCGGTGGGCGCTGCAGTTCCATCCGGAGTCGATCCTCACCGCACCGGATCGGGCCGGGCACCGGATCATCGCCAGGGTGCTCGAACTCTGCCGGGAGCGGACGCGGACCGCCTCGCCGGATTCCGTGCTGCGGTGAGGCGGTCCGTCGGGGCCCGGACGGCGCGTCGGCCCCGCGCGTCCGCACGATGCGAGAGGACGGGACGATGCGGGAGGACGGAAACCGTTGAACGAGCCGGTGCATGTCGAGCACCTGCGGGTGCTGTGGGCCGATACGGACGCCGGAGGACGTATCCACTGGTCGGCGGTGTTCCGCTGGGCGGAAGCCGCCGAGCACGCGTTCCTCCGTACGCTCGGCTGGCGGCCCGCCGAGGCGGGTTCCTACCCCCGGCGCTCGACGGAGGCCGCATATCACCGGCCCCTGCGCTTCGGCCAGGACTTCGAGCTGCGCATCAGCGTCGAACGGGTGAGGACCGGCTCCGTCACCTTCGGCTGGACGGCCACCAGCGACGGACAGGTGTGCGTCAGCGGTAGTCACACGGTGGTGCACATCGACGCCGACGGCCGTCCGGCGCCGTGGCCGGACCGTCTTCGGGCCGGCCTGGCGGACGGCGGACGCGCGGCCGGGGACCGGCCCGGCCGCACCCGCCCGGCCGGCCGGCCCGTCAGTCCTTCCTGATGCGCAGGAACGTCACCGAGTTCGCCGGGAAGGTGTACGTGAACCTCTCCGCCGCCCCGGAGAAGGTGGACGTCACCGGCGCGACCGCCGTGGCCGTCTCCGTGTTCACGGCGTCCGGCGCGGCGGCGAGCGTCGTCACCGCCGCCTCCGGGCGGACCTCCGTGCCGCCCAGGTCGATCGCCGTGCGGGCCTCCACCGTCTGCGCGTTGACCACCTTGACGATCAGGTCGCCGGTCCGCGCGTCCTCGGTGACGACCTGCCGGAACGGCTCGGCCGGCTTGTCGTCGGTGAAGCCGCCCCACTCCTGGCCGTCGAGGTACAGGGTGACCTGCCGCCCGCGCACCTTTATGCCGATGTCGTAGGCACGGTCCGTCTCGATCGACCCGGCCTTGGAGAGCAGGGTCGACTTGCCGCCGTCCACGGCCTGCTCGACGGCCGACTGGGTGTTGTTCCAGCCACCCAGGTTCCACCAGTAGTAGTTGCCGGTGTCCTTGACGCCGAAGGCCACCAGGAAGCCCTCCTTGCCGGCCTTCTTGGTCGCCTTCACGTGCAGGTCGTAGTCGTGCCAGGCCGGGTCGCCCGCGGAGACCATGGTGTTCTCGGCGGCCTCGTCGCCCTGGACGTACTGCCCGTCCCGGACGCTCCAGCTGCCGCCGCCCGTGTGGGTCCACCGCGAGGCGTCACCGGAGAAGTCGTCGGCCAGCAGGGGCGTGCCGTCCGCGCCGGTCACCCGCACGTCGTCGTAGGCGGCGCTCGTCGCCCACGTCGACAGGCCGACCGCGCCCGCGATGGGGCCGCTCACGGACGGGGTGGCGGTCGCGTCCGACGGGACCACCCGGTCGCCGACGTTGCGCATGAACAGCTTCTGGACCTCGTAGTTGGCGGAGTTCCAGGAGGCGTGGTTGTTGAACCAGATCAGGTCCGGGCGCCACTGCACGTAGTCCTCGTTGGCGAGCAGCGGGGCGTACGAGGCGAGCTTGACGACGTCCGCGTTGCGCTCCAGGCCGGTCATGAACGCGGCTTCGGCGAGGGCGTTCCCGAAGGTGTTGCCCTGGGAGGCGTACTCGCCGAGGAAGACCTTCGGCCCGCTCCTGTCGTACGTGTCGTAGCGGTCGTTGTTCTGGAGGAACCACCGCGGGCTGTTGTAGTAGTGCTCGTCGACCATGTCGACGTCCGCTTCCCGGTTGAGCCGCCAGGCCGTGTCGAACGTCGCGCCGGTGTCGTCGGGGCCGGAGTTGGAGATGACGGTGATCTCCGGGTGCTTCGCCTCGATGGCCGTGCGGAACCGCTTGAAGCGCTCGAAGAACTCGTTCGGCAGGTTCTCCTCGTTGCCGACCGCGAGGTGGGTGAGGCGGAAGGGCTTCGGGTGGCCCATCCTCGCCCGCTTCGCTCCCCACTCGCCGGTCACCGGCCCGTTGGCGAACTCGATGAGGTCCAGGGTGTCCTGGACGTGGCGCCGGAGCAGGGTCTCGTCGTCGACGGCCCGGTTCTGGCCGCAGCCGGTGACGAGGGCGGGCACCACGGGCAGCGGCATGGCGCCGACGTCCTCGGAGAACTGGAAGTACTCGTAGTAGCCGAGCCCGTAACTCTGGTTGTAGCCCCAGAAGTTGGCGTTCGTCGCGCGCTGCTCGACCGGACCGACGGTGTCCTTCCACTGGTACGCGCGCCTGCGCTCCCAGCCGGACGCCTCGTCGTACCCCTCCATGCTGCCGGTGTTGACCAGGCAGCCGCCCGGGAAGCGGACGAAGGCGGGGTCCAGGGCGGCGATTTTCTGCGCCAGGTCCTTGCGCAGGCCGTGGCCCTTGTACGTGTCGCGCGGGAGGAGCGAGACCATGTCGAGGGCGGCCGGACCGTCCGCGGCCACCGTGAGGCGGCCGTCGGCGCTGGTGCGGGTGGCGGTGAAGCGTGCCGTGTACTTGGTCCAGCCCGCGGCACGGGCGGTGACGCGGCGGGCCCGTGCCAGTTCGCCGCCGGCGTCGTGCAGGGTCACCGAGAGGGCGGGCGCTCCCTCGGCGCGGGCCCAGACCGAGAAGTCGTAGACCTTGCCCCGCTCCACCGAAATGCCGGTGTTGTAGCCGGAGTTGGTGACGGAGGAACCGGCGTCCAGGGCGAGGTAGGTGCGGTTGCGGGCGTTCAGCCGGCCCTCGTCGTCCGCGGTTCGCGCGGTGCCGGTGACGGCCCACGAGGTGAGGGGCGTGTACGCGGCGTTGTCGGCCTCCGTGTACTCGAAGGACCGGTTCTGCACGAGTTCCGCGTACAGGCCGCCGTCCGCCGCCCGGTTGATGTCCTCGAAGAAGACGCCGTACATCGTGTCGTCGATCGTCGCGCCCGCGGTCCCCGGGTCGACGGTGATCGCGTAGTCGGTGGCCGCGCGGTCGGCGGTTTCCCCGGCGGCGGCGTCCACCGGGGCCGGGGCGAGGAAGGAGGCGGCCAGCAGGGCGGCGGCCGTGAGGGACAGTCTCCAGCGCGTGCGTGTGCCGGTGCGGGCATGTGACATGGATCCTCCGCGGCTCCGAGAGACGTGCAACACGATTACTTGTTCGCCATTTCGAACATTGGTCAGCACTTCGAACGGCAAGATAGGGAGGAGGCAGAAGCGCGTCAACAGTTCGGACGGGAGAGGCCGCGGTGGCGGACGGGATGGCCGGATTCCGGCCGGTGAGCGATGTGCTGGCGTACCTCGCCGGGAGCTGGCGGGTGGAGCGCTCGGTGCGGGACCTCGCGAGCGGGGCGACCGGCGCCTTCCGGGGGGCGACGGTGTTCGAGTGGTCCGAATGGCCCGAGGGGGCCGAGAGGGCCGAGAGGGCCGAGGGGGCCGAGAGGTCTGAAGGGTCTGGAGGGACAAAAGGGTCCGCAGGGCTGCTCCACCGCGAGTCCGGCACCTTCGAGTGGCAGGGCGTGGCCCGGCCCGCCGAGCGCACCCTGCGGTTCCTGCCGGGCGACGGGCCCGGCCGCGCCGACGTGCGGTTCGCCGACGGCCGCCCCTTCCACGACCTGGACCTGACCTCGGGGCGGTACACCGCCGACCATCCGTGCGCGGCGGACCTCTACCGGGGCGAGTTCAGCGTGTACGGCGCGGACCGCTGGCGGACGGTGTGGCGGGTGGGCGGCCCGGCCAAGCACCTGCTCCTGACGACGGACTACACACGGGACTAGACAGGTTCGTGCCGGGCCTCGAACCGGAGGTTCCAGCGGCCCGCCCAGCCGATGAGGGTGACCGTGGACAGCGGACGGACGTCGAGGTTCCAGTACGTCGACGAGTGCGCCCTGAGCGCGTAGACGAGCGCGGCGCGGACCACCGCGGGTTCGGCCACGGCGACGATCCGGCCGCCGTCCTCGGCGGGGCGGGTGTCGAGCCAGCCTCCCACCCGCCGGATGAACTCCACCATCGGTTCACCGCCGTGGGCCACCGAGAACGGGTCGGCGAGCCAGGCGTCCACGGCCTGGGGTTCACGGGCCATCGCCTCGCCGAGGGTCAGACCGCGCCAGCGGCCCATGTCGCAGTCCCGCAGGGCCGGCTGGACCAGCGGCGCGAGGCCCAGCGCGTCACCGGTGGCCCGGCTGCGCGGCGTCGGCGAGCAGTACCGCAGCTCGGCCGCCGCCAGCGGCACCAGCGCGTGGGCGGCACGCTGCACCTCGCCCCAGCCCGTCTGGTCCAGCGGCCGGTCGTCGTCGAAGCGCTCGGCGGGCGGCGAGGAACCACGGGCGGCGGCGATCAGCGTGACCCGAACATGCATGCGGCGATCGTGGGGGCCGGGACCGAGCAGGTCAAGAGCTGATCCACGGCGCTCACGGAATGCTCACGGAGACCGGGCCCGTCGTCGCACCAGCCCCTTCATCACCCCGGCCCCGCCGTCACACCGGCCCCGCCGTCACACCGGTCTCCGCGCAGGCCGTACGCAGTCTCCGGACGCCCTCGGTGATCTCCGCGGTGCCCGCGACCGCCGCGAAGCTGAGCCGCAGATGGGCCGCCGGCGGCTCCGCGCTGAAGTAGGGGCGGCCCGGAGTGAGCGCCACGCCCGCGCGCAGGGCGGCGGCGAGGAGGGCGGACTCGTCCGTGCCGTCGGGCAGGCGCACCCAGAGCTGGTAACCACCGGACGGGACGTGGGGCAGGGCGAGTTCGGGCAGGTGCAGGCGGAGCGCGGCGGCCATCGCGTCGCGCCGGCCGCGCAGGTCGGCCGAGAGGACACGCAGATGGCGGGGCCAGGCGGGCGAGCCGACGAGTTCCAGGGCCGCCTCCTGGAGGGGACGCGGCACGAAGAAGGTGTCGACGACCTGGATCGCCCGCAGCCGCTCCAGCACGGGCCCGCGGGCGGCCAGCGCACCCACCCGGAAGCTCGGCGAGGTCGCCTTGGTCAGCGAGCACACGTGCACGACGACTCCGTCGGGGTCGTCGGCGGCCAGCGGTCGCGGCAGCGGTCCCGCGTCCTCGTGCACGAGCCGGCGGACGAAGTCGTCCTCCACGACGAACGCGCCCGCGTCCCGCGCGATCCGCAGCACCTCGCCCCGCCGTGCCGGGGCGAGCACCGCGCCGGTCGGGTTCTGGAACAGCGGCTGGCAGACGAACACCCGCGCGCCGGTGGCCCGGAAGGCGTCGGCGAGCAGTGCCGGGCGCACACCGTCCCGGTCCACGGGCACGGGTACGGGCCGCAGTCCGGCCGCGCGGGCGATGGCGAGCATGCCGGGGTAGGTGGGCGACTCGACGAGGACCGGTGCGCCGGGCGGGGCGAGCGCGCGCAGCGCGGTGGTCAGCGCGGACTGGCCGCCGGACGTGACGAGCACCTCGGCGGCGGTGACGGCGCCCCCGACGCTCCGCGCGAACCACTCGCGGAGCTCCGGCAGGCCGTCGATCGGCGGGCGCGCCCAGGCGCCGGGACGCCGGCCCGCCCGGGACAGCGCCGCCGCCATCGCCCGCTCCGGTTGCAGGGAGGGGTGCAGATAGCCGCCGTTGAACTCGACGACCCCCGGCGGCGGGACGGCCAGCGAGACGAGGACGCCCGAGGCGTCCACCGTGCGGGGGACGAGTTCGGACGCGGCGTCGGCGCTGAGCGCGACCTCCTGCCAGGAGGTGTCGCCCACGGCGGGCCCGGCGTCGCGCGGCTCGGCCCGGAACGCCCCGGCCCCCGGCCTGGTGACCACCAGCCCCTCCGCGGAGAGCCGGGCCAGCGCCCGGGACACGGTCACGGGGCTCACCCCGAACCGCTCCACGAGCGCCCGGCTCGACGGCAGCTTTCCACCGGGAGAGTAGCGGTCCAGCTCACTTCTCAGCCTGTCGGCCAGATCACCGACACTGCTACGCTCATGCATGAGAGCAGAGAGTAGCGCTATTGCGCACACATCGATAGCGGTTCCCACCCGGACGGACACTGTCGGGGCGGAGGCCGCCGGGACGGACACCGCCGGGACAAACACTGTCGGGACGGACACCGTCGGCGGGCGGGGCTCCGCCCAGCCGGGGCCCCGGGCCGGGACCCTCCTCGCCGCGCTCGGTGTCGTCGCGTTCTCCCTCACCTTCCCCGCCACCGCGTGGGGCCTGGAGGGCTTCGGCCCCTGGTCGCTCGTGGCGGTGCGCAGCGTCCTCGCCGCGGTCATCGCCGGTGCCTGCCTCCTCGCCCTGCGCGTGCCGCTCCCCCGCCGACGCCACTGGGCGGGCCTGGCCGTCGTCGCGGCCGGGGTCGTGCTCGGCTTCCCGCTGCTCACCACCCTCGCCCTGGAGACGTCGACCACCGCGCACGCCGCGGTCGTGGTCGGACTGCTCCCCCTGACGACGGCCCTGCTCTCGGCGCTGCGGACGGGCACCCGCCCCTCCCGTATGTTCTGGGCCGCGGCCCTCGCCGGCGCCGCCGTGGTCATCGCCTTCACCGTGCGGCAGAGCGGCGGCGCCCTGAGCAGCGCGGACGCCTACCTCTTCGCGGCGCTGCTGGTCTGCGCTGCGGGCTACACGGAGGGCGGCCGGCTGGCCCGGGTGATGCCGGGCTGGCAGGTCATCGGCTGGGCCCTGGTCCTGTGCCTGCCGCTCACGCTGCCCGTGGCCGCGGTCGCGCTGTCGCAGGAGCCCGTGGAGCTGACCGCGCACAGTGTGACCGGGCTGCTGTGGGTCGCCGCCGGTTCGCAGTTCCTCGGCCTGGTCGTCTGGTACCGCGGCATGGCCGCCATCGGCGTCCCGAAGGCCAGCCAGCTGCAGCTCGCCCAGCCGCTGCTGACCCTGGTGTGGTCGGTGCTGCTCCTGGGCGAGCACCTGACCCCGGCCGCCCCGCTGACGGCCGGCGCCGTGCTCGTCTGCATCGCCGTCACCCAACGGGCCCGGGGCTGACCGTTACCCGCGGATCGGCCCCAAGTCGCGCCGCCCGCCGTAGACTTACGGGCACGAATCGCCACTCCCGTACATGAACAGACGGAACGAGGCGGACGAGGAGGTCCTGCAGATGCGGGCAACCGTAGGCGACCAGCTGCTGGTGCACGGCAGGGTGGTCGGGCAGCACGACCGGGTCGCGGAAGTCATCGAGGTGCTCGGCCAGCGGGGCGGCCCTCCTTACCGGGTCCGTTTCGAGGACGGTCACGAGACCCTGATGTCGCCCGGCCCCGACTGCGTGGTCCAGCACCGCGAGGACGGCCCCCGGTAGGCAGTCGGGGGACCACGCAGACCGGCGGACGGCCCCCGTGGGTCAGCGGGCGTGGGTCAGCGGGTGGATCCCGCCGGCTGCTGGTAGTGGTCGGCGACCACCCTGGCCATGGCCCCGTTCCGGTCGGCGACCACTTCCTTGGCCGAGAAGAACACGTGCCCGCCCACCTCCGGATGGTCCTTGGCGAGGGTGAGGTGCTTCGACAGCTCCGCCGGGTCCTGCCATGCCTCGGGCTGCGCCGGGTCACCGGCCTTGTAGAGCGCCTCCCCCACGTACAGACCGGTGCCGCTGCCGCTCGCGACCGCGGCCCACCAGGGGACCAGCTTGGCGTAGTCGGCCGCGGCGAAGCCGATGTTCCAGTACAGCTGCGGGCAGATGTAGTCGATCCAGTGCTCCCGGACCCAGGTGCGCGTGTCCGCGTACAGGTCGTCGTACGTCTGCACCCCCGCCCGGGTGTCCGAGCCCAGCGGGTCGGTCGCGGCGTTGCGCCACACCCCGAAGGGGCTGATCCCGAACATCGCGGCCGGTCTGACCTGCTTGATGCGGGCGGCCGTCTCCCGCACCAGCAGATTGATGTTGTCGCGCCGCCACGCCGCCCGGTCGGGGAACTGCCCGCCGTGCTCGGCGTACGCGGCGTCGTCGTCGAACTCCTCCCCCGCGACCGGGTACGGGTAGAAGTAGTCGTCCCAGTGGACGGCGTCGACGGCGTACTTCTGGACCGCGTCGAGCATCGCGTCCTGGACGAAGGAGCGGACCTCCGGCAGGCCGGGGTTGTAGTAGAGCTTGCTGCCGTAGGGCACGATCCAGTCGGGGTGGACGCGGGCCGGGTGCGTGGCGACGAGCCGCGACGGGTCCGTGTGGTTGGCGACGCGGTACGGATTGAACCAGGCGTGCAGTTCCAGTCCGCGCGCGTGCGCCTCCTCGACGGCGGTGCCCAGCGGGTCCCAGCCGGGGTCCTTGCCCTGCGTCCCCGTCAGGTACTGCGACCACGGCTCGTGGGGCGAGGGCCACAGCGCGTCGGCCGTGGGGCGCACCTGGAAGATCACGGCGTTCAGCCGGCGCTCCACCGCCGTGTCGAGGTACGCGAGCAGTTCGGTGCGCTGCTGGTCCGCGGTCAGGCCGGGCTTCGAGGGCCAGTCGCGGTTCGCCACGGTCGCCAGCCACATCCCGCGCAGCGCGCCGGTGGCGGCCCGGCGCGGGGGAACCCCGTCCCCCCGGGGAGCACCGCCTCCCCGGGGAGGGCCGCCCCCGGCGCCGGACGTCGGAGCCGCCATCGCCGGACCCGCCGTGATGAGTCCCGACAGTCCGGCCGCCGCGGCCGCCGCGAATCCCCGTCGTGACATACGCCCCATGTCACACACCCTTCACACAGTGGGTCCGCCTCGTCACGGACCGTTTACCCCGCACAGCATGCCCGACCCGCCCCGCAGATCGGGGACGGATCCGGAGTAACGTGCGTGGCGCGGCGGGGGCGGGACCCCGGACACCCGCCGGCCCCGGGACAGCGAGAGCGAAAGGGACGATGTGACCGACATCGAGCGCGTCGGAGTGGTGGGCTGCGGCCAGATGGGAGCGGGCATCGCCGAGGTGTGCGCCCGCGCCGGCCTGGACGTGAAGGTCGCCGAGACCACCGGTGAGGCGTTGGAGATCGGCCGGGCCCGGCTCCACAACTCGCTCTCCAGGGCGGCCGAACGCGGCAAGATCTCCGAGGAGGAGCGGGACGCCACGCAGGGGCGGCTGTCCTTCACCACCGATCTCGGCGAGTTCTCCGACCGCGACCTGGTGATCGAGGCGGTCGTGGAGAACGAGCAGGTGAAGACGGAGATCTTCCAGGTGCTCGACCAGGTGGTGCTCCGGCAGGACGCGATCCTCGCCTCGAACACCTCCTCCATCCCGCTGGTGAAACTCGCCGTCGCGACCTCGCGTCCCGACCAGGTCGTCGGCATCCACTTCTTCAACCCGGCCCCGGTGCAGAAGCTCGTCGAGCTGATCCCTGCGCTCACCACGTCCGAGGGCACCCTCAGCCGGGCACAGTCCCTGGTGGAGAAGATCCTCGGCAAACACGCGATCCGCGCCCAGGACCGGTCCGGCTTCGTGGTGAACGCGCTGCTGATCCCGTACCTCCTCTCCGCGATCCGGATGTTCGAGTCCGGCATGGCGAGCCGCGAGGACATCGACAACGGCATGGAGCTCGGCTGCGCCCACCCGATGGGCCCGCTCAAGCTGTCCGACCTGATCGGACTCGACACGGTCGCGTCGGTCGCGTACTCGATGTACGAGGAGTACAAGGAACCCCTGTACGCCGCTCCGCCGCTGCTCCAGCGGATGGTCGACGCGGGACGGCTGGGCCGGAAGTCGGGGTCCGGCTTCTACACCTACGCCTGAGCCCTCCACCGTCCGTACAACGGTAGGTCTACGCGGGCCCGGCTCTCGTCGGAGAGCCGGGCCCGCTGTATTCACACACCGTGTGCGCCACGGGCTCGCATATGCCCCTCGCACACGCTCCCCACGCGTCCACCTGGGGGGTTGACTTTCCGTGCACGTGAAAGGGATGTGACGACTACAGAAGGAGCGGAGACGTGAGCGCCGACCCGGCCCATCCCGTGGTCCACGGAGAAGTCGCAGAGTTACGCCGCCGTCTCGACGTGGCGCACGCCACCGTCGAGGGCGGTATGACTCTGCTCAGTCATCGCGCCGAACAGACCGCCAAGGAACTCGACGACCTGAGTACACGGGTCATCGCGCTCGAACACACCCGCTGGCCGCTCAGAGCGGTCGCGGTCGTCACGGCAGTGGGCGCGCTCGCCGTGGCGGTCTGGCAGGCTCTGGGCCGTTAGACCCATGGACGCGGTGGGGGGATCAGGGCAAGGCGTCCTGCCCGAGCCTCAGATGGTGCAGAAGGAGTAGCGCGGCTGCCATGTTGGCGGCCGGAACCTCACCACGGGCGACCATGTCGGGAACGAGTTTGAGAGGCACCCATTCCCGGCGGTCCGACTCGAAGTCGTCCACGGGATGTCCGATGTACGCGCCCTCGTCGGCCCAGTAGATGTGGTGCCGTGCGTCGGTGAGCCCGTTCGAGGGCTCGACGCACATCAGAGGACGCAGAGGTCCCGGCCGCCAGCCGGTCTCCTCCTCCAGTTCGCGGGCCGCCGCGACGGCGATGTCCTCACCGTCCTCGACGACACCCGCGGCGAGCTCCCATCCCCAGCTGTCGGTGATGAAGCGGTGCCTCCACAGGAGGAGCACCTCGTTCGCCTCGTTCACGACAGTGGCCACGGCGACAGGCCGCAGCCGGATCAGGAAGTGATCGAGATGCCGGCCGTTCGGGAGCTCGACATCTGCGAGATTGACGCTGAACCAGCGATTTGCGTACACAATTTGTTCGTTCTTTGTCGTCCACTGCACTTTTCTGCCACCTTCCGCCGGGTAGATGGCAATATCGCAGCAGGGACGGGTGTACAGCAGGCGCGGCAGGCTGCTCGCAGCGCACTTCCGGCGCGGCGGTGGGCGCGGAGTCGTCCGCTCCGCGGGACCTGGTCGGAGACCCCCGCGAGCGGTCGGGACGGCATCGTGCAGGGTTCCCTCCGGACCCCTGTCCGGAAGGCTGCACCGGTGGAGTTCCCCCGGTGCGGTCGTCGGTTCCCGGAGCCGGTGACGGTCTAGAGCGGTACGCGCAGCGCTCCGTCGATGAGTTCGGCGGCCTCGGACGTGCCCTCGCACCCGCTCGCCACCAGGTGTTCGCGTACCGTCCGCAGTCTGTCGCGCAGCCGCTGCGACTCCATCCCCCGCGCTCGCTCCGCCATCTCGACCGCGGAGACCACCGCCCGGTCGGCGTTCCCCTGGCGCAGCTCGATGTGGCTGAGCATGGCCAGCCGGTGCACTCTGCCCCGGTCGTGCGCCGGTTCGTCCACGGCGGCCGCGGCGTGCTCCCGGGCGGCGCTCAGGTCGCCGAGGCTCAGCAGCGCCTCCGCCACCTGCACATTGACCAGGCCGGGCTGGACATAGCCGGTCTCGTCCGGCTCGTGCCCGCGCCGGATGCGGTCGGCGGCCTGCTCGGCACGCCGGATGCAGGACAGCGCGCTGCTGCCGTCACCGAGGTGGGCGTACGCCTTGGCCTGCATCGCGGAGAGGTCTGCCGCGAGCGCCGGGGTGATGTGCCGTCCCGCGGCGCGCAGTGCGGCCTCGGCGAAGGCCACGGCCTGCCGGTGCTCCCGCATGAACAGCGCCTGGTTGACGAGGAGCGCGATCACGTAGGCGCCGAGTCCCCTGTCCCCGCTGGCCTTCGCGAGCCTGAGCGCCTGGTGGAAGTAGCGCTGGGCGAGCCCGTGCGCGTCGGAGTCGTACGCGCAGATGCCGGCGATCGCCACCAGACCGCCGGTGGCGCGGTGGAGCTGACGGCCGGTGGCGTCGGTGTAGCTGCCCCGCAGGAGCGGCGCCGTCTCGGAGTTGAGGAACCCGACGATGCGGGTACGGGTCGCGACGCCGCCGGCCTTGCGGTACAGCTGCTCGTAGTGGGCGCGGGCGGCGCGCAGCATCTCGATGTCGGACATGCGTACGCGCTGCCGGCCGCCGCGTGAGACGTCCACGTCCTCCGGCGGGTTCTCCCACTCCCACACCGGCATCACGGCGGGCGTGCCCGTGACCGCGGGGGCGCCGAGGATGTGCGGGCGCTGCTGTTCGTCGGAGCGCCACAGGGCGGTGGCCCGCTCGACGAAGCCGGAGAGCGTCGTGCCGTGCGGGGCGGCCGGCTCGCCGGGTACACCGAGGCCGATGTCGTCGAGCGTGACGGGCCGCTGGAGCCGGGCGGCGAGGACCTCGCAGATCAGGTCGGGCACCTGGCCACGGGGCCGCTGCCCCTTCAGCCACCGTGCGACCGCGGTGTGTTCGTAACGGAGCGCCAGACCGCGCGCCCGCCCTGCCTGGTTCACATGGGCGGCGAGTCCCGCGTGGGAGATCCCGGCCTCGTCGAGGACCGCGTCGAGCAGAGTGTTGGGCTGCATGGATGTCATCCCGTGCCTCGGTGCAGACGGTGCCTTTCAACTTAGTCCCTCCCCCTTCACACGGGGTGTGAACGGAGTGCCCGGATCCAGCAGGTGCGCGCGCTGTCGCTGTGAGTGGTGGGTCGATTGACTGAAATGCCTCGCAAGAGGCCGGCCGGGCCGCCGACTCCCCCTCGTACAGCGGCGGCCCGGAACAACGCCGTCCGCCCGGCCGCCTGCCCGACACTCCGTGGCCGGACGGACGGCGCCGGCCGGCTCCGCCGGGGCCGGCCGGGTAACTGCCGTTCCGTTGCCGGGTGCGGGTCCGTTTCGGCCGGTCGCGCAGTTCCCCGCGCCCCTCAGAGGGTGCTGTGGTGGGTCATGTGTTCGAGCTGCGGTGGTGCCGGGGGTTCGTCCCGGTCGTTCCGCAGGACCAGGAGGGCCACGTCGTCGGTGGGCGGGCCGCCCGTGTGGTCCAGGAGCCGGGTGAAGACCGTGCCGAGCACGGTCTGCGGGCAGGCCGGCCGGGTGCCGGTGGCCTCGGCCAGCGTGGCGGCCAGCGGAAAGAACCGGCCGGCACCGTCGCGGGCGTCCTCGACACCGTCCGTGTACAGGAACAGCGCGTCGCCGGGCAGCAGCAGCCCGCAGGGAACCGCGGCCAGTTCGCCCGGAAGGGGGAAGGGCCCCAGCGGCGGCATCGGGTCACCGGACCCCAGGGGCTCCACCCGCCCCCGTGCGCCGGGGCGTGCACCGGGTCGCGCACCGGCCCGGTGCTCGTCGGCGCGTAGCAGATAC
Organism: Streptomyces beigongshangae; assembly: GCF_019710745.1. GTDB lineage: Bacteria > Actinomycetota > Actinomycetes > Streptomycetales > Streptomycetaceae > Streptomyces > Streptomyces beigongshangae. The sequence goes on along the minus strand of NZ_JAHKJW010000013.1, from coordinate 155,882 downwards.
GGCCAGGGGTGACCGCAGTTCAGGGCGCGCATCCCGCCGTCGCGGCCGATCTCCAGGAGCAGCACGGTGACGAACTCCTCGGCGACCGTGCCGTCCGGGTCCGGCCCCGACGAGGGGTGCCCGGCCTTCGCGCGCTCCCCGAGGTGGCGGTCCAGGGCGCGCTCCATCTTCCGCAGCACGCCGGTGAGTTCGGCCTCGTCGTGGACGGCCTCGCGGAAGCTGCCCAGGACGGCGGCGACGGTCCCGATGGCGGCCAGCCCGTGCCCGCGGACGTCGCCCATCACGATCCGCACGCCGTGCTCGGTGCCGATCACCTCGTACAGGTCGCCCCCGACACTGGCCCCGCGGTCCGCGGACAACTGGGCGGCCGCCAGGCCCAGTCCGTCGATGCGCGGCGGCAGCGGACGCAGCAGGACGCCCTGCGCGGCTCCCGCGACCCGGCGGATCTGCTGCAGTTCCCGCAGCAGCCCCCGTCTGACGTGCAGCACCAGTCCCGTGCCGACGGCGAAGAAGACGGCGCAGGTGGTGATCCGCGCGCCCAGCCCGTTCTGCCGGGCGAGCGGGCAGGCCAGTTTGTACGTGACCGCCGCGGCGCCCCAGGCGGTGGGCAGCCCCATGACGCACAAGTGCCGCAGCCGCTGCCCGCACCGGTCGGGGCGACGGACCTCGGCGTGGCCGGACCTGCGGGCCGGAGCGTGGTGCAGCAACCAGGTGGCGGCTCTTCGCCAGGGTGCCCGGCGGTTCGCCCGGGGCCCGGTCCGGCGGGGTACCCCAGCTTTGGTACGGATCATGCCGACGGCCCCCCTAGGCCCTTCTCAGCGCAGGCACCGGCCTGTTCGGCCGGATCGATTCTGTCGACCGCCTGCCCCGATCGGGCCACATCCTCCCCACTTGTCACCCAAATGAGTGAGGTACCTCGGCGCGGCCCCGTCACCACCGACGGAGCCGCGCCTGAGAGGCCGTTCCCGCTGTCCCCGCTGCTCCCGCTACCCCCGCAGAGCGGCCCCGGTCCGCTCTCCCGCGAGGGCGACCGCGGCGTCCCGCGCGGCGGACGCCTCGTCCACGGTCAGCGTCCGGTCCCCGGCCCGGAACCGCAACGCGTAGGCGAGCGACTTGTGTCCCTCGCCGAGCTGCTCGCCCTCGTACGCGTCGAACAGCCGGATCGACTCCAGCAGTTCACCCGCCCCCTCGCGCAGCGCGGCCTCCACGTCGGCGGCCGGGACGTCCCGGGCGACGACGAGCGCCACGTCCTGCGTGGCGACCGGGAACGTGGAGATGCGCGGCGCGGTGAGCGCCCCGGTGCCCGCCCGCTCCAGCAGGTCGAGCTCGATCTCCATGGCGCAGCTGCGCTCCGGCAGGTGCAGTGCCTTGACGACCCGCGGGTGCAGCTCACCGGCGTGGCCGACGAGCGTCTCCGCGCCGTCCACCGTGACGTACAGCGCGGCGCAGCGGCCCGGGTGCCAGGGGGCGTGCCGGTCACCGCGCACGGTCAGTTCCACCCCGGCCTCGCGGGCGACGGTACGGGCGGCCTCGACGGCGTCCGCCCAGTCCGCCGGACGTCCCTTCCCCCACCAGCCGGTCTGCTCGCGGGCGCCCGCGAGGACGACGGCGGCGCGGCGCGGCTGGTGCGGCAGCGCGGCGTCGATCCCGGCGAGCTCCTCGTCGGTGGGCCGGCGGTCGACGGGCAGGCGGCCGGCCCTCCCCTCCTCGCCGGTCGGCCGGAAGACCAGGCCGGTCTCGAAGAGCGCCAGGTCGTGCGAGCCCCGGCCGTCGTTGCGCCGCAGTGCGCCGAGCAGCCCCGGCAGCAGCGTCGTACGCATCGCGGGCTCTTCGTCGGAGAGCGGGTTGACCAGCTTCACCAGGGTACGGCGCGGGTCGTCCGCCTCCAGGCCGAGCTGGTCGAGCACCTCGGTGCCGATGAACGGGTAGTTCAGCGCCTCCACGTACCCGGCGCCGGCCAGCGCGCGGCCGACCCGGCGGTGCAGCCGCTGCCGGTCGGTCAGACCCGGGCCCGCGGGGGGCCGGGGCAGCGTCGAGGGCAGGTTCTCGTAGCCCTCCAGCCGGATGACCTCTTCGGCCAGGTCGTTCGGGTCGGTGAGGTCGGGCCGCCAGGACGGCACGGTGACGATCAGCTCGTCCTGGCCGTAGACGTCACAGCCGACCTCCTGCAGACGGCGTACGACGGTCTCGCGGCCGTAGGCGACGCCCGCGACCCTGTCCGGGTGGTCCGCCGGGATGGTGACGGTGTGCGGCGCGGACGGCGCGGCGATCTGCGTGACCCCGGCGTCGGCGGTACCGCCCGCGAGGAGGACCAGCAGGTCGACCGTGCGCTGGGCGGCGGCCGCCGCGGCCTCCGGGTCGACGCCCCGCTCGAAGCGCCTGGACGCCTCGGAGGCCAGCTTGTGGCGGCGGGCCGTGCGCGCGACGGAGACCGGGTCGAAGTGCGCGGCCTCGACGACGACCTCGGTGGTGGTGCCCTCGGCGTCGTCGATCTCGGTGTCGGCACCGCCCATGACACCGGCCAGGCCGATGGGCCCGCGGTCGTCGGTGATCACCAGGTCCTCGGCGTCCAGCGTGCGCTTGGCGCCGTCGAGGGTGGTGAGCTTCTCGCCCGGCTCGGCCCGGCGCACACCGATCGTGCCCTGGATCCGGGAGCGGTCGTACGCGTGCAGGGGCTGCCCGAGCTCCAGCATCACGTAGTTGGTGACGTCGACGGCCAGCGAGATCGGGCGCATGCCGGCCTTCTGGAGGCGGCGCTGCAGCCAGATCGGGGAGCGGGCCTCGGGCGACAGACCGGTGACGGTGCGCGCGGTGAAGCGGTCGCAGCCCAGCGGGTCGGCGATCCGCACCGGGTGCCCGAACGCGTTCGGGCCCGGCACGTCGAGCAGCGCCGGGTCGCGCAGCGGCAGCCCGTAGGCGGTGGCGGTCTCGCGGGCGACGCCGCGCATCGACAGGGCGTAGCCGCGGTCGGGCGTGACGGCGATGTCGAGGACCTCGTCGACGAGTTCGAGCAGCTCGATCGCGTCCGTGCCCGCCTCGTGCTCGGGCGGCAGGACGATGATGCCCCCGGAGCCGTCGTCGCCCATGCCCAGCTCGTCGCCGGAGCAGATCATGCCGTGCGAGGTCCTGCCGTACGTCTTGCGCGCGGCGATCGCGAAGTCGCCGGGCAGCACGGCGCCGGGCAGCACCACGACGACCTTGTCGCCGACGGCGAAGTTGCGGGCGCCGCAGACGATCTCCTGCGGCTCGCCGGTGCCGTTGGCGGTGCCGACGTCGACGGTGCAGAAGCGGATGGGCTTCTTGAAGCCCTCCAGCTCCTCGATGGTCAGCACCTGACCGACGACGAGCGGCCCCTTGAGGTCGGCGCCGAGCTGCTCGACCCGCTCGACCTCCAGGCCGGCGGAGACGAGCCGGGCCTGCACGTCGCGGCCGGTCTCGGTGGCGGGGAGGTCGACGTACTCCCGCAGCCAGGAAAGCGGGACCCGCATCAGATCTCCATCCCGAACGGCCGGGTGAACCGGACGTCACCCTCGACCATGTCTCGCATGTCTTCGACGTTGTGGCGGAACATCAGCATCCGCTCGATGCCGAACCCGAAGGCGAATCCGCTGTACTTCTCCGGGTCCACCCCGCAGGCGGTGAGCACCCGCGGGTTGACCATGCCGCAGCCGCCCAGCTCGATCCAGCCCTCGCTGGAGCAGGTGCGGCAGGGGCGGTCGGGTCGGCCGACGGACTCGCCCCTGCACACGTAGCAGAGCATGTCCATCTCGGCGGACGGCTCGGTGAACGGGAAGAAGTTCGGGCGCAGCCGGGTCTTCATGCCGGCGCCGAAGAGCGAGCGGACCATGTGGTCCAGCGTGCCCTTCAGGTCGGCCATGGTGAGGCCCTCGTCGACGGCGAGCAGCTCGATCTGGTGGAAGACCGGGGTGTGCGTGGCGTCCAGCTCGTCCGTGCGGTACACGCGGCCGGGACACACGACGTAGACGGGCGGCCGCCGGTCGAGGAGCGCGCGGGCCTGCACGGGCGAGGTGTGGGTCCGCAGCACGACACCGGACTCGCCGTCCGCGCTTTCGGCGCCTCCGGCGCCCCTGCCGTCTTCGGCGGGCCGCACGAAGAAGGTGTCCTGCATCTGCCGGGCCGGGTGGTCCGGGCCGAAGTTCAGGGCGTCGAAGTTGAACCACTCCGCCTCGACCTCGGGGCCCTCGGCGATCTCGTACCCCATGGACACGAAGACGTCCGCGACCCGCTCCATCATGGTGGTCAGCGGGTGCCGGGCGCCGGCCGGCACGCGGTCGTACGGCAGGGTGACGTCCACGGCCTCCTCGACCAGCACGCGGGCGTCCCGCTCGGCCTCCAGCTCGGCCTGGCGGCCGGCGAGGGCCTTGCCGACCGCGGCGCGGGCCTGGCCGACGAGCTTGCCGGCGGCGGCCTTGGCGTGCGGGGGCAGGGCGCCGATCTCGCGGTTGGCGAGGGCCAGCGGCGAGGCGCCCCCGGTGTGGGCGACCTTGGCCTCCTGGAGCGCGTCGAGGTCACCGGCGGCGGCGAAGGCGGCGAGCGCCTCGTCCCGCAGGCGCTCGATCTCTTCCGGTTTCAGTGCCTCGACCTCAACAGGGTCGTACGACTTGTTCGGTGCCGACATCTCTTCCCGTGCTTCCGATTGGTTGGCCGACGGTCCCCGTCGCGACGTGCGGGACGTCCAGTCCGTGAGAAGGGGACGCCCGGTCCCCGAGAGGGGGACGCAAAGGTGCCAAAGACCGATTCTAACGAAGGTGGGGTGTGCGCATGCGCCCGTGGGGCCGCCACGGCGTCACAGCAGATACGCCGGGGTGCCCACGGGCAGCGTAAACCGGAACCGCGCGCCGCCCTCGGGGGCGCGGCCGACCGTGATGGTGCCGCCGTGGGCTTCGACGATGCCCTTGACGATGTAGAGCCCGAGACCGGTGCCGCCGCGCTTGCTGCCCCGCCAGAAGCGGGTGAAGACGCGGTTCATGGACTCCTCCGGGATGCCGGGGCCCTCGTCGCTCACCGTGACCGACGTGCAGGCGCCCTCCCCCTCGCGGGGGGACGGCGCGGGCCCTACGTCGATGGTGACGGTTCCCTCGCCGTGCCGCACCGCATTTTCCAGCAGGTTGCTGAGGACCTGGTCGACCTTGTCGGGGTCGGCCCACAGGTCGGGCAGCGGCTGCCCGATGCGCAGCAGGAACCGGTCGGCGGACTGGCCGGCGGCGACGTACGCCTGGATGTGGCGGCCGACGGCGGCGCCTATGTCGACGGGCTGCCGGCGCACCTCCAGGCGTCCGGAGTCGATGCGCGAGATGTCGAGGAGCTCGGCGATCAGACGGGTGACGCGGTCGGCGTCGGCGTCGACCGTCTCCAGCATCAGCTTCTTCTGGTCGTCGGTGAACCGCTCCCACTTGGCGAGCAGCGTGGCCGTGAAGCCCTTGACGGAGGTGAGCGGCGAGCGCAGTTCGTGGGCGACCGTGGCGATCAGCTCCGCGTGGCTGCGCTCGGTGCGGCGGCGGGCCTCGGTGTCGCGGAGCGAGACGACCACGCGGCGCACCGGTCCGGCGGGCCGCTGCCGCACGTACCGCGCCGACACCAGGACCTCGCGGCCCCCGGGCAGCAGCAGATTGCGCTCGGGCTGTCCGTTGCGGATCGCGAGGCCGCCGTACGGGTCGGTCAGCTGCCACCAGCGGCGGCCTTCGAGGTCCTCCAGCGGCAGGGCCCGGTCGAGGGGGCGGCCGAGGGCGTCGGCCGCGGGGGTGGCGGTGATCCGGACGGCGGCGGCGTTGAAGCAGACGACCCGGCCGCGCTCGTCGGCGATCACGAGGCCGTCGGGCAGGTCGTCGGGGGCGACGCCCGGTCCGCCGGGGTCCGCGGGGTCGGCGGGTCCGGGCACGGGAGCGCTCCCGACGCCGGGTGCCCGCAGCGCGCCCGTCGCACCGCTCGTGCCGACACTCATCCCCGTACCCCACCTCTCGTCCGGCATCCGGGGCGACCTCCCTGCTCCAGCGCAGCCGAGAGCGTGGGGCGGGTCCCCGGGCCCGTCACCCTACTAGCCGGGAGTGACGGAACGGACTCCCTCAGGAACGGGCACGGCGGGCACGCTGCGCGCGAGCCGACGCGTAGAGACATACGGCGGCGGCCGTCGCGAGGTTCAGACTCTCGGCCCTGCCGTGGATCGGCACCCGCACGACGGCGTCCGCCAGTGCGCGGGTCTCCGCCGGGAGCCCCCACGCCTCGTTGCCGAACACCCAGGCGGTCGGCCCGCCCATGGTGCCCTTGTCCAGCTCGTCGTCCAGGTCGTCCTCGCCCGCGCCGTCGGCGGCCAGGATGCGCACACCGGCGTCCCTGAGCCCCTGCACCGCCTGTTCCACGGGCACGCCGACCGCGACGGGCAGATGGAACAGCGAACCGACCGACGCCCGTACGGACTTGGGGTTGTACAGGTCGACGGAGGCGTCGGTGAGGACGACGGCGTCGGCACCGGCGGCGTCGGCGCACCGCAGGACGGTGCCCGCGTTGCCGGGGTCGCGCACATGTGCCAGTACGGCGACCAGCCGGGGGCGCGCCCCGACGATCTCCTCGAACGGGGTGTCCAGGAAACGGCAGATCCCGACGAGCCCCTGCGGGGTGACGGTGGTCGAGATGTCCGCGATCACGTCGTCGGCGGCGAGGTGCACACGGGCTCCGGCGCCGCGGGCCTCCCCCACGATGTCGGCGTACCGCTCCGCGGCGTCGACGGTGGCGAACAGCTCGACGAGGGCGGGCCCGGCGCCGATCCGGTGCGCGGCGGCCTCCCGTACGGCCTGCGGTCCCTCGGCGAGGAACAGCCGCTCCTTGCCCCGGAAGCTCCGCCGGGCCAGCCGCCGGGCGGCGGAGACGCGCGGCGAGCGCGGGGAGATCAGCTCGGGGCCGCTGGGCATGGGGTCACCTTCGGTTCACGGGCGGGCGGGCCGCTCGACGCGCGGCGGCAAAGCGGCGGGAAGACAAGCGGCGGCAAGGCGGCGGCAAGGCGAAGCGGAAAGACAAGCGGCGGCAAGGCGAAGCGGAAAGACAAGCGGCGGCAAGGCGAAGCGGAAAGACAAATGTGGGCCCGCAGCCGTAAGGCGAACGAGCCCACACACAGGAGCCGGCCAGGGGCCGGCGCCGACGTCACGCAGCCTTGGGCGCGTTGACGTCCGACGGCAGGGCCTTCTGCGCGACCTCGACGAGCGCGGCGAACGCGTTGGCGTCGTTGACGGCCAGCTCCGCGAGGATCTTGCGGTCCACCTCGATGTTGGCGGCCTTCAGACCCTGGATGAGGCGGTTGTACGTCATGCCGTTCTGGCGGGCCGCAGCGTTGATGCGCTGGATCCACAGCTGCCGGAAGTCGCCCTTGCGCTTCTTGCGGTCGTTGTAGTTGTAGACCAGCGAGTGGGTGACCTGCTCCTTGGCCTTGCGGTACAGGCGCGAACGCTGACCGCGGTAGCCGGAGGCCGCCTCGAGGATCGCCCGGCGCTTCTTGTGGGCGTTGACTGCCCGCTTGACGCGTGCCACTTTTTAACTCCTTGTAGCGGGACCGTGGAGGTCGTCACACGATCCGAAATCGATGGGGTCCCGGTCCTGACGCACGGCGCCGAGGCGCCGGGACGTCACTTGCCGAGAAGCTTCTTGATCTTCTTGGCGTCGCCCGGGGCCATCTCGGCGTTGCCGGTGAGGCGGCGCGTCAGGCGCGACGACTTGTGCTCGAGCAGGTGGCGCTTGCCGGCGCGCTCGCGGAGCACCTTGCCGGAGCCGGTGATCTTGAAGCGCTTGCTGGCACCGCTGTGCGACTTGTTCTTCGGCATAGCGCCGTTCTCTCCTCGTCGGTGGCGCTCCTGTGCCCGGTCGTCGGACCGGGCACGACGGAACGTCATGTGTGTCGGTTGACGTCCCCGGACTCGCGTCCGGAGACCCCCTGGACCCGTGCTCCGGGCTCAGGCCTCGGCAGAGGCCTTGTCCGGAGCCTCGGCGGTCTCCACCTCGGTGTCGGCGGCTTCCGCGTCGGGAATGTCGTCGTCCGCGTGGTTCTGCGACTTGCCCGGGTTGGCCTTGGCTTCGGCCTTGCGGGCGGCCTGGGCCTCACGGGCCTCGGCCATCGCCTCGGTCTTCTTCTTGTGCGGGCCGAGAACCATGATCATGTTTCGGCCGTCCTGCTTCGGGTTGGACTCGACGAAGCCGAGGTCCTCGACGTCCGAAGCAAGCCGCTGCAGCAGCCGGTAGCCGAGCTCCGGCCGGGACTGCTCGCGACCACGGAACATGATCGTGATCTTGACCTTGTCGCCCTGCTTGAGGAACCGGACGACGTGACCCTTCTTGGTGTCATAGTCGTGCGGGTCGATCTTCGGCCGGAGCTTCATCTCCTTGATGACCGTGTGCGCCTGGTTCTTGCGCGCCTCACGGGCCTTCATGGCCGACTCGTACTTGAACTTCCCGTAGTCCATGAGCTTGCAGACCGGCGGGCGCGCGGTTGCGGCCACCTCGACCAGGTCGAGGTCGTACTCCTGTGCAAGCTCCAGGGCTTTGGCAAGCGGGACAATCCCGACCTGCTCGCCGCTGGGACCGACAAGTCGCACCTCGGGAACGCGAATCCGGTCGTTGATGCGGGGCTCGGCGCTGATGGATCCTCCTCGGATAGCACCACACGGCTGTCTGGCAGACAGCTCGCGTACGTCTTTTCACCGGACCAACCACCGTGGCACATGAAAAATGCCCCGGACGGGACGCAGGCGGTGGCTCCAAGGGTGACCGGAGCACCGCCGCGGTCAACCGCGGGGCGCATATCCAGCGACTCCATCGTCCGTACGGAACGATGGTGGCCGCCTGACCGGGTGACCCGCCGTCCCGGAGGGCGGTCGGGTGGGAGATCGGAGCCTCCACTTGCGGGCCGGGCACAGGAGTGTCCGGCCGGTCGTTACACAAGGTTAGCACCTCCCCCGTGGTGGTGCTAACCGGTGTGCGCGCACCGCTCTCCCCCTGCGCCCCCTGCCTCTCCCGCGGGCGGGGGCCGCCGGGCCGGGGCCTATCGTGTGGGGCATGAGTGACACCCCTCCCGAATCCCCTGGTTCCCCCGGTTCTCCCGGTTCTCCCGGTTCTCCCGGTTCTCCCGGTTCTCCCGGTTTCGACGACATGACCCGCGACATCGCCGAGGTCCCCGCGGTCGAGGTCCTGGTCACGGTCGCCGTCAACCTGATGAGCGCCGCCGCCGTGAAGCTCGGTCTGACTGAGGAGGGCGACAAGTACAAGGACCTCGACGAGGCGCGCAAGCTGGTCCACGCGCTGGCCGGGCTGCTCGACGCGAGCGCGACCGAGATCAGCTCCTTCCACGCGGCGCCGCTGCGCGACGGCCTGAAGTCGCTCCAGCTGGCCTTCCGCGAGGCGTCCCTCGTCCCGGACGAGCCGGGCCAGGGCCCCGGCGAGAAGTACACGGGCCCGGTCTTCGGCTGAGCCCTGCCCCTCCTGCGCCCTACCGGGCCTACCGGGCCTACCGACGTACGTACAGGGGCTCGCCCGGTGGCGTCGCCCCGGCCGGCAGCAGTGCCAGGTCCAGGCCGCGCACCAGGCGGGCCCTCAGTGTCTCGTCGGCCGCCAGGTGCCGGGCGACGGCCCGGGCCGTCGCTGACGGGTCGGCGGACGGGTCCAGTACGAGGGCGAGGGTGCCGTCGGCCTGCCCGGGACCGAGGTGGGCGCGGAGCACCAGCGGCTCGGCGGCGACCGCGGCGCGCACCGCGGCCAGCACGGCGGGGTCGGCCAGCGGGTCCGTCGCCGTACGCCCCTCGGCGAGCGCCAGCAGGGCCGGGCCCGTCAGCTCGTACGCGACCGGTCCCGCCAGGTCGAGCACGACGGTGTCGGCCTTCTCGTGCGCGGCGGCCCGCAGGGCCTGGTGCAGGGGTACGGCGACGGGGCGGGCCTGCGGATCCCAGCGGGCCAGTGACCCGGTGGAGGTGAAAGCGGGCAGCGCGGTCCGGCCGCCGGCCTTGAGGGTGGGGACGGCCATGTCACTCGTCTTCTCACGGCGCAGCCCCTTCTCGTCCTCCTCCACCTCACCGAGCACGGCGACGACGGGCACGAGGAGCCGGGCGTCCTTGAGCGCCGCCAGGACGGGACCGTGCGCGGAGCGGTCCTCGGCCCAGGCCGCGAGCGCCGCGCTCAGCCGGGGGTCGGCGGAGCCGTCGTCGTCGGAGAAGCCGGGGTCGGGGATGTTCTTGTTCGCCACGGTCACCGACCCTATCGGTGCCGTACGGCGCGGGCGCACGGTGCCGGTGAACCCGTATCCTCCCGGGCGTCACCCGGAACGACGACGGAGGCGACGGTGGAGAGTGTGACAGCGGCCGGTGCCGCCCTTCCTTCCGCGGACCGGGACGCGCGGCTCGCCGAGGTGGTCGGGCGTCTCGACGTCGAGGCCGGGGCGCGGGTGTCGGTGGCGGTGCTGGACACGGGGTCCGGGGACGGCGCGGTGTTCGGGGACGGCGCGTTCGACACCGCGAGCGTCGTGAAGGTCGGCATCCTCGCCTCGCTGCTGCTGCGGGCGCAGGACGCCGGGCGTGAACTCACCGCGCAGGAGAGGGCGTACGCGGGCGCGATGATCCGCGAGAGCGACAACGCGTCCGCCACGGCGCTGTGGAGGGCGATCGGCGGGGCGCGGGGACTGGCCGAGGCCGGCGGACGTCTGGGGCTCACCGGCACCGAGGGCGGGGAGGGGCCGCTGTGGGGGCTGACCCGAACCACGGCAGCCGACCAGCTCGTCCTGCTGCGGCAGGTGTTCGGGGACGGCGACGACGCGGGGCCCCCGGAGCTCGACGCCGGCTCGCGGGAGTACCTGCGCGGGCTGATGGGGGACGTCGCCGAGGGGCAGGACTGGGGCGTGTCGGCGGCCGCGAGGCCCGTCGGCGCCGGGTTCGCCCTGAAGAACGGCTGGCTGCCGCGGAGCACGACCGGGCTGTGGGACATCAACAGCGTCGGGCGGGTCTTCGTGGACGGCCGCGCCTTCCTCGTGGCCGTGCTGTCCGACGGCAACTCCACCAAGGGGAAGGGGATTTCGCTGGTGGAGGCGGTCGCCCGGGCCGCCGTGTCCGTCCTGGCGGGGGACTGACGCGTGGGGCCGTGCCGATGCATGCCGTGCCGATGCCGTCCCGCCGCGGAGGTCCCGGTGGACTGTCGGGACGGCTGCTGGGCGGCTACGGGACGTCGGGGTGGCGGGGAGTCCTGCTGCCCCGCCAGAGGACGACCGCCACGACGATCAGGACTCCGCCGGCGCTGCCCGCCAGTGGGCCGGCCCAGGCGGTCGGGGACCGGTCGTCGCCGGCGGTGTCCGGGCCCTCGCCGAAGTACTTGCCGGAGTGGGCCGCCGCGGTCACGTCCTCGGGCTTCAGGCCGGCGGCCGCCCTGATGGCCGCCGCGGGGTCCACGAAACCGGCTCCCCGGGAGTCGTCACGGCCCCCGGCGGGGGCGTCGCGGGCCGTGTCCTCCAGGAGTTCCTTGATCTGCGCCGGGGACAGGCCCGGGCGGGCCGCCTTGACGAGGGCGACGGCACCGGAGACGAAGGCCGAGGCCGCGCTGGTGCCCCAGCCCTCGTAGTACTTCCGGTCGGGATCGGCGATGACGACGTCGACACCGGGGGCGCTGACCGTGGCGTACCAGCGGCGGGTGGAGAACGGGGCGCGCGTGCCGTAGCGGTCGACGGCGGTCACGGCGATCACGCCCGGGTAGGCCGCCGGGTACGAGATGTGGTCACCCCGCTCGCCGCCGTTCCCGGCCGAGGCGACGACGGCGGCGCCCTTCTCCAGGGCGTACTGGACGGCGGCGTCCTCCGATGCCTCCGGGTGGGCGGACTCGGAGTCGTCGCCGAGGGAGAGGTTGATGACGTCGGCACCCTGGTCGGCGGCCCAGCGGATGCCTTCGGCGAGGGCGTTGCCGCGGCTGTCACGGGCCTTGCCGCGGGCCGTGTCGCCGTCTTCGAGGATGACGCGGACGGGCAGGATCTTCGCCTCGGGGGCGATGCCCATGACGCCGTCGGCGTTGCCCGCGCCGTGTCCGTGGCCCGCGATGATGCCGGCCATCGCCGTGCCGTGCCGGGCCCAGGGGCGGTCGCCGCGTCCGGCGCCGAACCCGACCATGTCCCTGCCGGCGAGGACGTTGCCCGCGAGGTCGGGGTGCTCGTCGTCGACGCCCGTGTCCAGGACGGCGACGGTGATGCCCGCGCCCCTGGTCGTCCGCCATGCCTCCTGCGTGTGCATCGCGTCCAGGGCCCACTGCTTGGCACGGATGCCGTCGGCGTGCGCGGCGGTGGAGGGGAGGAGGGCGAGCCCGGCGGCCATGACGGCGACCAGGAGGCTTCTCCCCCGGGGTGCCCTGCGTGCCCTGCGGGTCATGACGGTTTCTCCGCGGCCGGGTCGACGGTCTTGCGGAGGCTCCGCTCGACGCGGTCGGCGAGGCCCTGCGCGTCGTGGCCGAGGCCGGCCTGGGCGGCGGGGGTGGTGGCGCCGGCCTTCATCGCGTCCTCGGCGGCCTGCGGTTCGGCGACGGCACGGCCGTCGGCGAAGCCGGAGACCGCGTACGCGACGACCGGGGCGTCGGTCAGCACCGACAGCGTCCACGAGGCGCGCTGGCCGTCCCCGAAGCGGGCCGCGACGGTGCCCTTCGCCGCGTACGGGCGGGGCATGAGGTCGCGCCGGCTGTCGAGGCCCTGCTCCTCGAACCGGCTGCGCAGTGCGGCCGTGGCGGCGGAGTCGGCCTTCGTGAACAGCAGCCCGACCGTGGTGACATGGCTGCGGGTCGCGTCCGTGTAGGTGGCGCGCAGGAGCCGCAGGCAGCCGGCGGGGGCGAGCGCCTCGCGCAGGAGCGGGTCGAAGGCGTCCCGGCAGCCGCTGTCGGGGGCGACGGCGACACGGGTCCACGCGCGGTCGGCGCCGCCGGGTCCGGCGCCCTCGCCCTCGACCGTGGGCGGGAAGAGCTCGTCGACGGGGACGGTGTGCCAAAGGTCGCCGGCCGCCCTGAACGCGTCCGGCGCCCCGGCTCCGCCCGCGCTGTCCCCGGTGAGCCGGCTGCCGGTCACGGCGCCGCCGATGAGCCCGAGTCCGAGCACCGTGCACGCCGCGGCGGCGACCACGGCGGAGCGTCGGCGGGGACCCGCGGAACGCGTGTGCGCGGTGTCGTGGTCGTGGGTGTCCGGCTCCGCGAGCGACACGAACGGCCGTCGCACCGGCTCCGGAGGTCCCTGGACGCGCCGGGCGGGAGCTGTGAAGGACTCGCCCGGGAAGGACTCGTCGGTGAACGACTCACCGGGACCGGCCGTGCTCCTGCCGAACCGTGCCGGTGCCTCGACGGGCGCACCGGTGCGCCGCGCGAAGGACTGGACGGTGCTGGGGCGGGGCGGTGCGGCGGGGCGTGCCGGGGCGGGCCGCACCTGCCCGTTCGCCGCCTGGCCGTTCGGCGTCCGGGGGGTCCTCGCGGCGGGGCGGGGCGGACCCGCGGGACGCGGCGGGGGGTCCTGCCGGGCCCCGCGTCCGGGGACGGCCCCCGTGCCCACTCCGGGGCCGTCCGTCCTGGGCGGCGGGACGGCGGCGTCCGGGGCGTCGGCCCACCCGGCGCCCCCCGCGGGAGCACGCGGCGCCGTCGCAGGGCGTGGCGGGACGGGCGTCCCGCCGGGCGGGGTGTCCGGGAAACGGGCCGAGGCCGCGGGCGGCGGAAACGTCTCGGCGCCCTGCCGGGGTCCCGGCGTACGCGGTCGGGGTGGCGTACCCGCCGGGCTCGTCCCGAACCAGGCATCCGCGGCACCGGACCGCGAGGCGGTGCCCCCGCGCTCGCGCCCGGACGGCACGGACGCCGTCCGCCCGTCACCGTCACCGTCCGCGCCCTCGCCTGTGCCCGCGGCTGCCGCGGATCCCCGGGAGGCGCCCCAGAACTTCGCGGATCCGGCCGGTCCGGCCGGTGCGGTCACTCCGGCCGGTGCGGTCGGTGCGGTCGGTCCGGCCGGTGCGGTCGGTCCGGCCGCCGACGGGACGGCGAGCCCGCCGGCCCCTTCGCCTTCGGCCGGATTCATGTCCTCACGGTCCACGTGCTCACGGTCCGCCCCCGGTCGCGGGCCGTCCCCCGCCCGCGGTCCCGGCGGCGTGGACGGGCGCGGAGGGAGGGAGGCGCGGCGCGCTTCCGTGCTCATGCACCCCCCGTTTCCTCGACCCCGGACGACCGACCCGCCGGGGGAACGCCTCCGGACAGGATCCGTTCCCCGCTTGCGTGCGCGTCACTCTACGGCTTGACGCCGTGCGCGGGGGAATCAGTCCGCGGGCCCGGGGCATCTGCCCGGAACGTCCCTCTACCCTGCGGTAATCCGGTCTGGCAGGCTTCGGGCATGACTGCCCACGCCGCGGACCGGGCCCGCTACGACCGGGCCACCGCACACCTGGAAGCACCCGTCGCGATCGTGGACCTGGATGCCTTCGACGCCAACGCGGACGATCTCGTGCGCAGGGCCGCGGGCAAGCCCGTGCGCGTCGCGAGCAAGTCGGTGCGCTGCCGTGCCCTGCTGGAGCGCGTGCTCACCCGTGAGGGTTTCGCCGGGCTCATGTCGTACACCCTCGCCGAGTCCCTGTGGCTGGCCCGCTCCGGCTTCGACGACGTACTGCTCGCCTATCCGTCGGCCGACCGGGCCGCGTACGCGGCGCTCGCCGCCGATCCCAAGCTCGCCGCCGCGGTGACCGTCATGGTCGACGACCCGGCGCAGCTGCGGCTGATCGACGACGCCAGGGACGGCGGACGCGAGGAGGTGCGCGTCTGCCTGGAGCTGGACACCTCGCTGAGGATGCTCGGCGGCCGGATCCGGATCGGCGCTCTCCGTTCGCCCCTGCACTCCGCCGCCCAGGCCGCCGAGATGGCCCGTACGATCGCCCGCCGGCCCGGTTTCCGGCTCGTCGGGATCATGGCGTACGAGGGGCACATCGCCGGGGTCGGCGACGCGGTGCGGGGGCGCCCGCTGCGGTCGCGCGCGATCCGGCTGATGCAGGCCACGGCCCGCAGGGAGCTGGCACAGCGCCGGGCGGACGTCGTACGGGCCGTCCGGGCCGTCGCGCCGGACCTGGAGTTCGTCAACGGCGGCGGCACGGGCAGTGTCCAGCACACCGCGGCCGAGGACTCGGTGACCGAGATCGCGGCCGGTTCGGGGCTGTACGTGCCGCGGCTCTTCGACGACTACACGTCGTTCAGCGGGCGTCCGGCCGCGCTCTTCGCGCAGCCCGTCGTACGCCGGCCGGGGGTGGGCGTGGTGACCGTCCTCGGCGGCGGCTACCCGGCCTCGGGCGCCCCGGGCGCCGACCGGCTGCCCGTGCCGTACCTGCCCGAGGGGCTGCGGTACGACGGCCGGGAGGGCGCCGGGGAGGTGCAGACACCGCTGCTCGGCCCGCCCGCGGACGATCTGCTGATCGGCGACAAGGTGTGGTTCCGGCACGCGAAGGCCGGGGAGCTGTGCGAGCGGTTCGACGCGCTGCACCTGGTGGCGGGCGACGCGGTGACGGAGACGGTGCCGACGTACCGCGGCGAGGGCCACACGTTCCTCTGACCCCCGGCCCCGGCCCCGGCTACCGGGTGGGACCGATGCCGCTGCCCACGCCCCCGCCGGTGTCCCGGTCGCCGACCGGCCGGATCCCCTCGGTGATCCGGTCCATGTCGGCGAGCGGCGGCCCCTCCTCGCCCGCGTCGAACACGTACCGCACCATGACCAGCGCCTCCGAGCCGGTGCTGGACGGGAACGCCGTCGACTGGACGTAGCCGCCGGGTCCCGCCCCGGTCCTGACGCGCCAGCGCACGAAGTACCCGGCGCGCCCGGCGACCGCGACCGGCCCCTGCTCCACCAGCCGGCGGGACGTGATCCCGTGGAAGGGGCGCCGGTCGAGCCTGTCGCGGTCGTACGCCAGGTCGGCCGCCTCGGAGATGTCGTCCCTGGCGAGCGCCTCGGGGGACTTCTCGTCGTTCGCGGTCACCGTGCGCGAGGCGACCGTGCCGTGACGGCAGAGGCCGTCGTCGCCGGGGCAGTCGTACGTCCCGGGGGTGGTCATCACGACGTCGGTGTCGGAGACGTTCCCGGGTCTCACCCAGCCGTCGGGGAGCGGCAGGGTGATGCCGTTGAGCTCGTCCACGACGACGGCGGGATCGTCGGCGGACGGTTCCGGCGCGGGCCCGGAGTGCGAGGACGGCGCGCCCGCCGGCGCGGAGACCGAAGGCGCCGGCGCGGTCCCCACCTCGGGCCCGCCGTCGCCGCCGCCGCTCAGGACGACGGCGCCGGTGACGATGGCGGCGACGAGGACGGCCGCCGCGGTGCTGAGGGCGACCGCCTTGGCGCGTCCGGTCGGACCGTCGCCCACGGGCCCGGACACCGTCTGCGGCGGCATCTGCGGCAGCGTCTGCGGCACTCCGGGTGTACCTGGCGTACCGGGCGTACGGCGGTGCTCGGTCCAGGCGGTCCCGTCCCACCGGCGCTCCGTGTACGGGGCGGAGGGGTCCCGGTACCAACCGGGCGGGGGCGTCATGCTCATCCCGGCACTCTAGGCGCCGCCCGGCGGGGCCACACGGGTCATCCGGGGACGGGGCCTGAACCCGTCCTAGAGCGGCGTGACGTAGGCCCCCGAGATCCCGCCGTCCACCAGGAAGTCCGTGGCGTTCACGAACGAGGAGTCGTCGCTGGCGAGGAAGGCGACGGCGGCGGCGATCTCGTCGGCCCGCGCGAACCGTCCGAGCGGGATGTGCACGAGGCGGCGCGCGGCGCGCTCGGGGTCCTTCGCGAACAGTTCCCGCAGGAGGGGGGTGTCGACCGGCCCGGGGCACAGGGCGTTGACCCGGATGCCCTCGCGGGCGAACTGCACGCCCAGCTCCCGGGACATGGCCAGCACGCCGCCCTTGGACGCGGTGTACGAGATCTGCGAGGTCGCGGCGCCCATCCGGGCCACGAAGGAGGCGGTGTTGATGATCGACCCCTTGCCCTGGCGCCGCATGTAGGGGATCGCGGCCTTGCAGCACAGGTAGACGGAGGTGAGGTTGACCTCCTGGACGCGCTTCCACGCCTCCAGGCCGGTGTCCAGGATCGAGTCGTCGTCGGGCGGCGATATGCCCGCGTTGTTGAAGGCGACGTCGACCGATCCGTAGGTGTCGTACGCGGCCCCGAAGAGCGCCTCGACCTGGTCGGCATCGGTGACGTCGACCTTGACGAAGATGCCTCCCGCCTCGGCGGCGGCGGCCTCGCCGCGGGCCTCGTCGACGTCGCCGCAGACGACGTGGGCGCCCTCGGAGGCGAGCCGGCGGGCGGTGGCGAGGCCGATACCGCTGCCGGCGCCGGTGACGACGGCGGTGCGGCCGACCAGGCGGCGGCAGGCGGGGGCGTCGGCGGTGTCGGCGGTGTCGGTCGGTGGTGTCACTGTGCGGGGCCCTCCGTGCTGATGAAGACGTTCTTGGTCTCGGTGAAGGCGGCCAGGGCGTCCGGGCCGAGTTCGCGGCCGATGCCGGACTGCTTGAAGCCGCCGAAGGGGGTCCAGTAGCGGACGCTGGAGTGGGAGTTGACGGACAGGTTCCCGGCCCGGACGGCGCCGGACACCCGCAGGGCGCGGCCCACGTCCCGGGTCCAGATCGAGCCGGACAGGCCGTACTCGGTGGCGTTGGCTAGGCGGACCGCGTCGGCCTCGTCGTCGAAGGGGAGGACCACGGCGACCGGCCCGAAGACCTCCTCGACGGCCACCCGTGCGTCGGGGTCGACCCCGGTCAGGACGGTGGGCGGGAACCAGAAGCCGGGACCTTCGGGAGCGGTGCCCCTGATGCCCGCGAGGCCGCCGGGAACGTACGACCGCACGCGGTCCAGCTGGGCCTGCGAGATGAGCGGGCCCATGGCGGTGCTCTCGTCGGACGGGTCGCCGACGACGACGGACTCGACCGCGGGGGCGAGGAGTTCGAGGAAGCGGTCGTACACCGGCCGCTGGACGAGGATGCGGGTGCGGGCGCAGCAGTCCTGGCCGGCGTTGTCGAGGAAGGACATGGGGGCGGCGGCCGCGGCGGCCCCGACGTCGGCGTCGGCGAAGACGATGTTGGGGCTCTTGCCGCCGAGTTCCAGGGTGACGCGCTTGACCAGGGCCGCGCCCTTGGCCAGTACCTGTCTGCCCACGGCCGCCGACCCCGTGAAGACGATCTTCGCGACGCCGGGGTGCTCGACCAGCGCGTTGCCCGTGACGGGGCCCGCGCCCGGCAGCACCTGGAAGAGGTGTTCGGGAAGGCCCGCCAGCAGGGCCAGCTCGGCCAGCCGCAGCGCCGTCAGCGGGGTCGTCTCGGCCGGCTTCAGGAGGACGGCGTTGCCCGCCGCGAGCGCGGGGGCCGTGCCCCAGGCCGCGATCGGCATCGGGAAGTTCCAGGGCGCGATGACGCCGACCACGCCCAGCGGTTCGAGGATCGTGACGTCGAGGCCGCCCGGCACCGGGATCTGGCGTCCGGTGAGCCGCTCCACTCCCCCGGCCGCGTAGTCGAGCAGATCACGGACGTTGCCCGCCTCCCAGCGGGCGTTGCCGACGGTGTGCCCGGCCTCGCGGACCTCCAGCCGGGCCAGCTCCTCGCGGTGCTCGTCGACGACGACGGCGAACCGGCGCAGCAGTCGTGCCCGCTCCCCCGGGGCGAGCGCGGCCCAGCGGACCTGGGCCTTCGCGGCCCGCGCCACGGCCGCGTCCACATCCGCCGTGCCGGTCCCCGCCACGGTGGCGACGACTCCCCCGGTGGCCGGATCGAGCACCCGGAGCTCGTGCTCGTCGGTCCCGTGCCCCCTGTGTGACGTGTGCGACAACGAAGAACCCCTCACATGCGTTCGAAGGAGCGGCGCAGCTCCCAGTCGGTCACCGCGGCGTCGAAGGCGTCCAGCTCCACGCGCGCCATGTTGCGGTAGTGCGCGACCACCTCGTCACCGAAGGCGGACCGGGCGATGGCGCTGTTCTCCCAGAGCTCGGCCGCCTCGCGCAGGGTGGTGGGCACGTGCTCGTACCCGGCGCTGTAGGCGTTTCCGGTGCACGCCTCGGGCAGCTCCAGCTTCTGCTCGATGCCGTACAGCCCCGCCGCGACCAGACCGGCGACCGCCAGGTGCGGATTCACGTCCCCGCCCGGCAGCCGGTTCTCGAAGCGCATCGAGCGGCCGTGGCCGACGACACGCAGCGCGCAGGTGCGGTTGTCGCGCCCCCAGGCGACGGCCGTCGGCGCGAACGAGCCCGGCTGGAACCTCTTGTAGGAGTTGATGTTGGGCGCGTACAGGAGGGAGAAGTCCCGCAGGGCGGCGAGCTGCCCCGCGAGGAAGTACCGCATCACCGGCGACATGCCGTCCTCGGCGTCACCGGCCATCGCGTTCGTGCCGTCGGCGTCGGCGAGCGAGAGGTGGATGTGACAGGAGTTGCCCTCGCGCTCGTTGTACTTGGCCATGAAGGTGAGCGAGACACCCTCCTGGGAGGCGATCTCCTTGGCCCCGGTCTTGTAGACGGCGTGCTGGTCGCAGGTGACCAGGGCGTCGTCGTACTTGAACACGATCTCGTGCTGCCCGGGGTTGCACTCGCCCTTGGCGGACTCCACGGTCAGCCCGGCCGCCGTCATCTCGTTGCGGATCCTGCGCAGCAGGGGCTCGATGCGTCCGGTCCCGAGCACGGAGTAGTCGATGTTGTACTGGTTGGCGGGCGTCAGCCCCCGGTAGCCGGCGTCCCACGCCCGCTCGTACGTGTCCCTGAAGACGATGAACTCCAGCTCGGTCCCGACCCGGGCGGTGAAGCCGTGGTCGGCGAGCCGCTCCAGCTGCCGGCGCAGGATCTGGCGGGGCGCGGCCACGACGGGCGAGCCGTCCTCCCAGGCGAGGTCGGCGACGAGCATCGCCGTGCCGGCGTTCCACGGCACCCGGCGCAGCGTGGCGGTGTCCGGCAGCATCGCGAAGTCGCCGTACCCCCGCTCCCAGGACGACATCTCGTACCCCTCGACCGTGTTCATGTCGGTGTCGACCGCGAGGAGGTAGTTGCAGCCCTCCGAGCCGTGCTCCAGGACCTCGTCGAGGAAGAAGCGCGCGGCGAACCGCTTGCCCTGCAGCCGTCCCTGCATGTCCGGGAAGGCCAGGACGACCGTGTCGATCTCACCGCCCGCCACCAGGGCGTGCAGTTCCTCGACGGAGAGCGGGGGTGTGCGGTCTGCCACGGGAAAGGTCTCCTTCGGTCCGCCGGGAGCCATAAGGTATTGCGGAGGACCATTGCTTGGGAAGGGGGCGCGGTCGGATGGCGCAGCACGGTCCGCACGGTCCGGACGGCCGGCTGGCAGCGGTCCTGCGGCCGGTGCGCGCGGGCAACGGCTTCGAGGAGGCCCTGGAGCAGATCCTCCAGGTCGTGCGGCTCGGCCTGGTCCCCGGCGGCGAACGGCTGCCCCCCGAAAGGGAGTTGGCGCGGCGGCTCGGGATCAGCCGGGTGACGCTGCGCGAGGTCCTGAAGGTCCTCCAGGACCAAGGGCTCGTCGAGTCCCGGCGCGGCCGGTACGGCGGCACGTTCGTACGGGCCCGTTCCGGGGCGGCCGGCGAGGCCGAACTTCGCCGGCGCGTCGAGATCGAGCGGGTCGACATCGAGGACGTCCTGCGCTTCCGGGAGGTGCTGGAGGTCGGCGCCGCCGAACTGTGCGCGACCCACGGCCTCTCCGCCCGGCAGGCCGGACTGCTGCGCACGGCGCTGGCCCGCACGCAGGACGCCCCGCTGACGGAGTACCGCCGCCTCGACACCCTCCTCCACCTGACCCTCGCCGACCTGTGCGGCTCGCCGACCCTCGCCGGCCGGTACGCGGCCGTCCGCTCGACGGTGAACGACCTCCTCGACTGCATCCCCCTGCTGGTGCGGAACCTGGAGCACTCCCAGCGCCAGCACGCGGCACTGGTCGGTGCGGTGCTGGCCGGGGACGCGGACGGGGCGCGCCGGGCGATGCGGGAGCACTGCGCGGGCACGGCGTCGCTGCTGCGCGGCTTCCTGACCTGAAGACATGTACCCGGCCCATCGACGAACACGGAAAGCACGGAATGGCGACCAAACCACTGATAGGCGTCAGCACGTACCTGGAGACCGCGCGGTGGGGGGTGTGGGAGCTGGAGGCCGCGCTGCTGCCGGCCGGTTATCCGCGGCTGGTCCAGGCGGCGGGGGGCCTGGCCGTGATGCTCCCGCCGGACGACCCGGCGTACGCGGCGGGGGCCGTGGCCCGGCTCGACGGTCTGGTGATCGCGGGCGGCCCCGACGTGGACCCGTCCCGGTACGGGGCCGAGCGCGACCCGCGCTGCGGACCGGAGGCCCGTGCCCGGGACGGCTGGGAGCTCGCGCTGATCGGGGCCGCGCTGGCCTCCGGGACGCCGCTGCTCGGCATCTGCCGGGGGATGCAGCTGCTGAACGTCGCGCTCGGCGGGACGCTCGTGCAGCACGTCGAAGGACACGTCGGGGCGGTGGGGGTGTTCGGACGGCACACGGTGAAACCGGTGCCGGGGTCGCTGTACGCGGAGCTGGTCGACGAGGAGGTGCTCGTGCCGACGTACCACCACCAGGCGGTGGACCGGCTGGGGTCGGGGCTCACGGCGAGCGCGTTCGCGGCGGACGGGACGGTGGAGGCGGTCGAACTCCCCGGGCCCCGGTGGGCCCTGGGGGTCCAGTGGCATCCGGAGATGGGGGCGGACGTGTGTGTGATGGAGGGTCTGGTGAGGGCGTCGTCCTGACGCGTCTCCTGGTGAGCTGCGGGTCCCTCCCGGCTGGTCGCGCAGTTCCCCGCGCCCCTGGGTGAGTCCCGGCCGGGCGGGGTTCTCGGGCGACCGGCAACCCCCGCCCCCGCCCACCCGCAGACAAAAGCTAGGCCCTCGTCAACGCCAGAAGATCCCGCGCCGGCCCCGCCGGCCGGTGCCCCGTCGGCCACACCGCCCGCAGGTCCCTGCCCAGCCGTACCCCCTCCACCGGAATCGCCACCAGCCGCCGGGCCGACAGCTCCTCCCCGAGCGCCAGCTCGCTCAGCACCGCGGGCCCGGCCCCCGACGCCGCGGACGCCTTGACCGCGGTCGTGGAGGACAGCTCGATCAGCGGCCGCGCCGGCCCCCCGAGCGCCGCGTCCAGCACCTGCCGCGTCCCCGACCCCTTCTCCCGCAGGATCAGCGGCGTCGCCGCCAGCTCCCCCGCGTCCAGCGCCCGGCTCCGCCGCGCCCACGCGTGCCCGGGCGCGGTCACCACGATCAGCCGGTCGTGCGCGATCACCACGGAGTCGAGGCCGCCCGCCACGGACACCCCCTCCACGAACCCGAGGTCCGCCTCGCCCGACAGCACCCGCTCGGCCACCACCGTCGAGTTCCCCGCGAGCAGCGACACCGCCGTGTCCGGCCGCTGCCCGCGCAGCGCGATCAGCCAGCCCGGCAGCAGGTACTCGGCGATCGTCATGCTCGCGGCGACCCGCAGCCGCGAGTCGCGCCGGTCCCGCAACGCCTGCGCCCCCGCGTCGAACGCCTCCGCCGCCTCCACCACCCGCCGGGCCCAGTCCGTGACCAGCGCGCCCGCGTCGGTGAGCCGCGACCCCCTGGGCGACCGGTCCACCAGCGCGACCCCCAGCTGCCGTTCCATGGACCGGATCCGGCTGCTGGCGGCGGGCTGGGTGATCCCCAGCTCCCGGGCGGCCCGCCCCAGGCTCCCGAGCCGCGCCACGGCCAGCAGCAGTTCCAGCGCACCCAGCTCGGGCACCCGGTGCGCCAGCCCTCCGCCCGGCACCGGCACCGGCCCCGCTCCGCGAACCCCCCGGTCACGCGGGGCACGCGCTCCGTCGTCCCAACCCATAAATCCACCTTATGCCCCAACGGACCGGCACTCCCCGGTGCCGCGCACACGGCCCGCCCGCGAGGGCACAGGCGCAGGCGCGGGGCACCTCAGCGGCCGGGGTCGTCCACCGCCTCGACATGGTCCGCGACCGCGACGAGCAGGACGCGGGTGTCCTCCTCGGTGGCCCGCCACCGGTGGCGCACCCCGCCGGTCAGGTACAGGGTGTCGCCGCGGCCCAGGCGGTACGCGCGGCCCTCCGCCTCGACCTCGACGACGCCGTCGGCCACGTACATCAGCTCGTCGTTGCGGTGCTGGAACTCGCGGCCGGCGTCCTGGTCGCCGGAGAACTCCATGGCGTGCAACTGGTGGTGTCCGCGCACCAGGGGGCGCACCCGGGGCTCGTGGGTGAACTCGGAGTCGTCGGCGCGCACCACGTCGACACTGCGCGCCGGGTCGGCGGCGGCCAGCAGCTCCACCCGGGTCGTACCGAGGGCGTCGGCCATGCGTTCGAGGGAGCGGGTGCTGGGCCGGGCCCGCTCGTTCTCGACCTGGCTGAGGAACGGCACCGACAGACCGCTGCGCTCGGCGACGACGGCGAGGGTGAGCTCCAGTGACCGGCGTCGCCGCCTGACGGCCGCGCCCACTCGAAGGGTCTCTTTGTTGTCGTCCATCGCTTCGGCTCCCCCCTGGTGCGTCGTCGGTGCATGCGATGCGGCGGCGCGGTCCCTCCGCGCCCCGTGCACCTGTACATACATACGCACAGGTGCACGCCCGTGTCCCGCGGGTTCCTGATGTGTTGTCTGCACCCTACGGGTGTTCGGCAAACCGTTTCATGCGCCCGCCGCATCCCCTTCGAGATCACATCCCGGTGAACTCCGCCGCACCGGCCCGGGTACGCCGTGAGGGGTGGCCGGCGCCGTACGGCGCCGGCCACCCCTCACGGCCGTTCGGGGGACACCGGAGTCACCGAGGTGTCATCGGGGTCGCTACGGAGTCATGCGCCCCACGATGTCCGGGTGCTCCTCCAGCCACGCGGCGACGGCCTCCTCCTCGTGTCCCTGGCCGCGCTCCTTGATCCCGGCCTCCAGGGTGCCGAGCTCGTCCTCGGTCATCGTGAAGTTCTCGATCCACTTCGTGAGCTGCGGGTACTGCTCGGGGAACTTCTCGCTGGAGATGGTGTGGAGCGCGTTGTTCTCGCCGAACAGCTTCTTCTCGTCCGACAGCTTGGTGAGCTCGTACTCGCTGTAGGCCCAGTGCGGCGACCAGAGGGTGACGGCGATCGGCTCCTTCCTGGCGTACGCGCGCTTCAGCTCGGCCAGCATCGCGGGCGAGGAGCCGTCGACGACCTCGTACTCGTCGTCCAGGCCGTACCCCGGCAGCACGTCGTTCTTCAGGAGGTCCATCTCGCCGGTGCCCGGCTCGATCCCGACGATCTTCCCGTCGAAGGTGTCGGCCTTGCCCTTGAGGTCCGCGAGGGACTTGACGCCCTCGACGTAGGAGGGCACCGCGATCTCCAGGGAGGTCGGCCCGTACCAGCTGCCGAGGTCCTTCAGGTCGTCCTTGTGCTTCTTCCAGTAGTTCGCCTGGCCGTACGGCAGCCACGCGTCGAAGTTGAGGTCGAGGTCGCCGGAGGCCAGGCCGGTGTAGACCGGGCCGACGTCCATCTGCTTGAGGTTGAGCGTGTAGCCGCGCCGGTCCAGGACGTTCTTCCACAGGTAGGTGATGGCGACGCACTCCTCCCACGGGAACCAGGCGACGTCGATCGCGCGCTTCGCCTCGGCGGGCGTGCCGGACGAGCCGCCGACCGGGGCCAGCGCGTCGACGACCTTCGGGTTGCTCTTCAGCCAGGTGCGCACGGCCTTCTGCTGCGCGCCCTTGCCTGCCTTGTTGATCTCGGCTTCGAGACCCGTGAGCTGCTTCTCGGTCATCTCGAAGTCCTTGAGCCACTTCGCGACGACCGGGTTCTCCTCGGCGAACCCCTTGCGGGAGAGCGTGTGCACGCCGTCGCCCTCGCCCCAGGAGCCCTCGGGGTCCTTGAGCTTCTTCAGCTCGTACTCGCTGTACGCCCAGTGCGGCGACCAGAGCGTGCCGACGAACGGCTCCTTCTTGGCGTACGCGCGCTTCAGCTCGGCCAGCATGGCGGGCGTGGAGCTGTCGACGACCTCGTACTCCTTGTCGAGCCCGTACTCCTTGAGGACCTTGTTCTTGAGCAGGCCCATCATCCCGGCGCTGGACTCGATGCCGGTGATCTTCCCGCCGAACCGGTCGCCCTTGCCCTTGAGGTCCGCCAGGGAGTCGATGTCCTCCATGTAGGCGGGCACGCTCAGCTCCAGGGACGTGGGGCCGTACCAGGCGCCCAGGTCGTCGAGCTGCTTGCCGTACTTCTTCCAGTACTGCTCGTGCGTGACGGGCAGCCAGGAGTCGGTCTGGAAGTCGATGTCGCCCTGCGCGAGGGAGGTGTACAGCGGACCGGCGTCGAACTGCTTGGTGTCGACCTCGTAGCCGCGCCGTTCCAGGATCTCCTTCCAGAGGAAGGTGGACGCCACGCCCTCGTCCCAGGGGATGTAGCCGATGCTGATCTTCTTGCCCCGGCCGACGTTCCCGCTGTCGGACGCGGTGGTCTCGGCGTCGTCGGAGCCGAAGACGCCCATGCCGCCCGCGACGAGCGCGAGGACGACGACACCGACCACGGCCACGGTCGAGCTGGGGCGGTAGGACCAGATCCGCAGGCCCTTCGCGGCGCTCAGCCTGGCGGCGGTACGGCGGCCCAGCGGCGAGACCCGGGTGCCGAGCGCGCTGGTCATGCGGTCCAGGTAGATGGCGAGGATGACGATGGCGACGCCCGCCTCGGAGCCGAGGCCGACGTTCAGCTGGCCGATGGCCTCGTTCACGTCGCCGCCGAGACCGCCGGTGCCGACCATGCCCGCGATGGCGGCCATGGACAGGCCCAGCATGATGACCTGGTTGACGCCCGCCATGACGGTGGGCAGGGCGAGCGGCAGCTGGACGCGCAGCAGGATGTTGCCGGGGGTGGTGCCGAACGCGTCGGCCGCCTCGACCAGTTCCTTGTCGACCTGGCGGATGCCCAGCTCGGTCATCCGGACGCCGGGTGCCAGGGCGAAGATCAGGGTGGCCACGATGCCCGCGGGGGCGCCGGTGCCGAAGAACAGGATCGCCGGGATCAGGTAGATCATCGCCGGCAGCGTCTGCATGAAGTCGAGCACGGGCCGCACGATGCCGCTGACCCGGTCGGAGCGCGCCGCCCAGATGCCGACGGGCACGGCCATGACGAGCGCGATGATCGTCGCCACGAGGACGAGCGACAGGGTGATCATCGCGTTCTCCCACAGTTCGAGGGAGTCGATGAACGCGAATCCGGCGAAGGTGAGGAGACCGGCCGAGGTGCCGCGCAGCCAGAACGCGACGACCGCGAAGATGCCCGCGAGGAGCAGGGGCTCGGGGGCCTGGAGGACGGCGTTGATGCCGTCGTAGGTGCCGAGGAAGACGGTCTTGAGGAAGTCGAAGAGCCACGCCATGTGGTTCAGCAGCCAGTCGACCGTGTTGTTGACCCAGTCGCCGAAGGGGATCCTAGGCACCGGCCCGCACCGCCTCGGGGGTCCTGCCGCGCGGGCTGTCGCAGGGCGCGGGCTCGCCCTGCTCGTCGCCGAGGAAGCCGACGAGCCGCTGTCTGGGCACGACCCCCACCAGCGTGCCCTTCTTGTCGACGACGGCGACGGGGTGCGTCACCCGCGCGCTGACGGCGCACAGTTCGCCGAACGAGGAGTCGGGCCGCGCGGTGTCGCAGCCGCAGTCCGCCTCGTCGCCGCGCAGGTCCGTGTCCATGACGGAGGCAGCGGTGAGGACCCGGGAGCGGTCGACGTCCTGGGTGAAGGAGGCCACGTAGTCGTTCGCGGGACGCACGAGGATGTCCTCGGCGGTGCCGGTCTGGACGATCCGGCCGTCCCGCATGACGGCGATGCGGTCGCCCAGGCGCATGGCCTCGTTGAGGTCGTGGGTGATGAAGACGATGGTCTTCTTCAGCTTCTTCTGGAGCTCGATCAGCTGGTCCTGCATGTCCCGGCGGATCAGCGGGTCGAGCGCGCTGAAGGACTCGTCCATCAGCAGCAGGTCGGCGTCGGTGGCGAGCGCCCGGGCCAGGCCCACGCGCTGCTGCATACCGCCGGAGAGTTCGTCGGGCCAGGACTTCTCCCAGCCGGCGAGCCCGGCCAGCACCAGGGCCTCGGTCGCGCGCTCGTGGCGCTCCGCGCGCGGCACGCCCTGCACCTCCAGGCCGTACGCGGCGTTCTCCAGGACGCTGCGGTGCGGGAAGAGCGCGAAGTGCTGGAAGACCATGCTGACCTTCCGGGAACGGACCTCGCGCATCTGACGGTCGTTCAGCGCGGTGAGGTCCTGCCCGTCGAAGACGACGCGTCCCGCGGTCGGTTCCAGGAGTCCGTTGAGCATGCGCAGCAACGTGGACTTGCCGGATCCGGACAGTCCCATGACGACGAAGATCTCACCCGGTTCCACCGTGAAGGAGGCGTCGATCACCGCGGCGGTGATGCCGTCGGCGCGCAACTCCTCACGGCCGGCTCCCCCGCGCAGCCGCTCCACCGCCTCGCCTGGTCGTCTGCCGAACACCTTGTAGAGCTGTTCCGCCTGCAGCCTGGATGACACGAGTACCTCTCCGGTCGGACGAAGACGGCCCGCCTCCCCCGCCGGCGGGCCGTGGAGCGATGCGGGGTCCGCCCGCTCGTCCGGCCCGCACATGTCGTATGTGGTGTGTAAAGAGACCGGGTTCGCTCCGGGCCCGCACCTGCCCAGACCCGTATGGCTCAAACGGCACTGTGCTCCCGTTCACACCATGTTTACATCCGGGCGGGCGTGGAACTCTCTTCGGCCGCTGTTCGCACCCGGCGGTGACCGCCGGTGGCTGTCGGTGGTGTACGGCATGATGCGGGGCGTGACGCAGCAGACTCAGCAGCCTCGGCGAACCATGCTCCTCGACTCCGCCTCCTTGTACTTCCGGGCCTACTTCGGGGTGCCGGAATCCGTGAAGGCCCCGGACGGCACCCCGGTGAACGCCGTGCGGGGCCTGCTGGAGTTCATCGACCGGCTGGTGCGCGACCACCGGCCGGACGACCTGGTGGCGTGCATGGACGCGGACTGGCGTCCGCAGTGGCGGGTCGACCTGATCCCCTCGTACAAGGCGCACCGCGTGGCCGCGGAGACCGCGACCGGGCCGGACGAGGAGGAGGTGCCCGACACCCTGTCGCCGCAGGTGCCGGTCATCGAGGAGGTCCTGGACGCGCTGGGCATCGCGCGCGTGGGCGTCGAGGGGTACGAGGCGGACGACGTGATCGGCACGTTCACCGCCCGTGCCACCGGCCCGGTCGACATCGTCACCGGCGACCGCGACCTGTACCAACTGGTCGACGACGCGCGGGAGGTCCGCGTGCTGTACCCGCTCAAGGGCGTCGGCACGCTGCAGATCACCGACGAGGCGTGGCTGCGTGAGAAGTACGGCGTCGACGGGCCGGGGTACGCGGACCTGGCGCTGCTGCGCGGCGACCCGAGCGACGGGCTGCCGGGCGTGCCGGGCATCGGCGAGAAGACGGCCGCCAAGCTGCTGGCCGAGTTCGGGGACCTGGCCGGGATCATGGCGGCGGTGGACGACCCGGGGGCCCGGCTCACACCGTCGCAGCGCAGGCGGCTGGACGAGGCGCGGCCGTACGTGTCCGTCGCGCCGAAGGTCGTCAGGGTGGCCGGCGACGCACCCCTGCCGGACGTCGACACCGCGCTGCCCCGGGCGCCGCGCGATCCGGCGGCCCTGGACGCGCTGGCGGCCCGCTGGGGTCTCGGCGGCTCGCTGACGCGACTGCTGTCGACGCTGGAGGCGTGAGGGGACACGGGAGTCCCGAGGTTTCCACAAGGTGCTCCTGAGTCCGGGTGTCCGGGGGGTCCCACACGAAGGATGGTGCTAACTTAGGTAAGCCTTAGCGTACTTACCCAGGAGGCCGTCATGGCAGAGCGTCCGGCACGCAAGGCACCCAGGCCGCACTCCGCGCGGGTCGTCCGCACCGAGCGACTGACCCCTCATATGCAGCGAGTGGTCTTCGGAGGCGACGGTCTCGCCGGATTCACCACGGGCACCAGCACCGACCACTACGTGAAACTGCTGTTCGGAGCCGAGGGTGTGACGTACCCGGAGCCCTTCGACATGACGCGGATCCGTGAGGAGTTCCCGCGCGAGCAGTGGCCCGTGACGCGCACGTACACGGTGCGCGCCTGGGACCCCGAGCAGCGCGAGCTGACCCTCGACTTCGTCGTCCACGGCGACGAGGGCCTCGCCGGGCCGTGGGCCACCCGCGTCCGGGCGGGCGAGCTCGTGCGGTTCCTCGGACCGGGCGGGGCGTACGCCCCCGACGCCGGGGCCGACTGGCATCTGCTGGCCGGTGACGAGAGCGCGCTGCCCGCCATCGCCGCCACGCTCGAAGCCATGCCGGACGGTGCGCGGGTGCGCGCCTTCGTGGAGGTGGCGGGGCCCGAGGAGGAGCAGAAGATCGACTCCGATGTCGAGGTCGTCTGGCTGCACCGCGGTGACCGGCCGGTCGGCGAGGCGCTGGTGGCCGCCGTACGGGAGCTGGAGTTCCCGCCGGGCCGGGTGCACGCGTTCGTGCACGGGGAGGCGGGGTTCGTGAAGGAGCTGCGGCGGCTGCTGCGGGTCGAGCACGGGGTGCCGCGGGAGGACATCTCGATCTCCGGGTACTGGCGGCTGGGGCACAACGAGGACGGGTGGCAGGCGGCCAAGCGGGAGTGGAACGCGCAGGTCGAGGCGGAGCAGGAGGCCGTGTCGCCGACTGCGTGAGCCCTCGAGGTGCGTGTTTCCTGGTTCCTCGGGCCGGTTTCCCGTCCGCGGGCCGGCTGTGGCCGGGCGCGCAGTTCCCCGCGCCCCCGAGAGACACGGCGCATCGGTCCTTGCATAGGGTGGAGCCGGTGAGACGCCGCGCCCCGGTTCCGGTTTCCCCTCTTCCCCAGCGGGACGGGGTCGATCCCGTGCGGGTGCGGCTGCCCGGTGGCGGGGAGTGGCGCACCGTGCGCGAGTACCTGGTGGAGCGGCTGGCGCCGCCGGCCGCCGTGATCGACGAGATGCTCGGCGCGGGACGGATCGTGCGGGCGGACGGCCGGCCCGTGACCCCGGACACCGTCTATGTGCCGGGGATGTTCGTCTGGTTCCACCGGGAGGCACCCGACGAGGAACGCGTGCCGTTCCCCGTGGAGGTCGTCCACCGCGACGAGCACCTCGTGGTGGCCGACAAACCGCACTTCCTCGCCACGACACCCCGGGGCAGCCATGTCACCGAGACGGTGCTCGCGCGGCTGCGGCGGGAGCTGGGGCTGCCGGCGCTCGGGGCCGCGCACCGGCTCGACCGGCTGACCGCCGGGCTGGTGATGTTCACGGTGCGCCCCGAGGAGCGGGGCGCCTACCAGACGCTGTTCCGCGACCGGCTCGTGCACAAGGAGTACGAGGCCGTCGCCCCGTACGCGCCGGGGCTGGAGCTGCCGCGTACCGTCCGCAGCCGGATCCTCAAGGAGCGGGGGGTGCTCGCCGCCCGGGAGGTGCCGGGCGAGCCGAACGCCGAGACCAGGATCGAGCTGGCGGAGCACCGGGACGGTCTGGCCCGCTACCGGCTGCTCCCCCGGACCGGTCAGACCCATCAGCTGCGGGTGCACATGAACGCGCTGGGCGTGCCGATCCTCGGCGACCCCCTGTACCCGGTGGTCACCGGCCCCGTGCCGGCCGGTGACTTCCGGCGTCCGCTCCAGCTGCTGGCGCGGGTGCTGGAGTTCACCGATCCGGTCACGGGGCACCACCACGCGTTCGGCAGCGGGCGGACCCTCCTGGCCTGGTCCGCGCACGACGACTGGGCCGGCGGCGGACCGGCTCAGTAACCGCGCCACCAGCGGACGAGGCGCTGCCAGGCGCCGGGCCGGTGTCCCGGTCCGGGGTCCGGGGCGGGGTGGAGGGCGTCCGGCGGGTCGATCGTGGGACGCGGCGCCGGTGCGGCGTCCGGGGCGGGACCGGAGGTGTCCCGGTCGGGCCGCGGGCGGGGCACCTCGCTGACGCCGGGCCGGTCCATGACGTCCTGCGGCGACGCGGGGGCGAACACGACCGGCAGTTCCACCAGGTGGCGCGAGGAGATCGAGGCGGTCCGCCGCAGGTCGTCCTCGTGGACGGCGAGCTGGACGTCCGGAAGCCGCTTGAGGAGCGCGTCGACGCCGACGTCGGCGATGGCGCGGCCGATGTCCTGGCCGGGGCATTCGTGCGGTCCGCCGCCGAAGGCGAGGTGCGAGCGGTTGCCCTTCATGTTCGCCGTCAGGTCCGGGCGGACGTGCGGGTCGACGTTGCCCGCCGCCATCCCCAGCAGCAGCCCGTCGCCCTTGCGGATGCGCTGCCCGCCCAGCTCGGTGTCCTGCTTGGCGAAGTAGCCGAGGACGTTGCTGAACGGCGGCTCGTTCCACAGGGACTGCTCCACCGCCTGCGGGACGGTCATCTGACCGCCGTTGAGCTGGGCGCGGAAGCCCGGGTCGGTGAGCACCACGCGCAGCACGTTGGCGAGGAGGTTCGCCGTGGCCTCGTACGCGGCGAGGAGGACGAGGCGCAGGTGCTGGCCCACCTCCTCGTCGGTGAGGCCGGCCGGGTGGTCGATGAGGTGGCTGGTGAAGTCCTCGGCGGGTTCGGCCCGGCGGCGGACGGTGAGCCGCATCAGCACGCTCATGACGTACTCGTTGCTGGCGATGGCGGTCTCGGTGCCCTTGAGCAGGTCGCGGGTGGTCTGCACGATCCGGTCGTCGTACTCCTCGGGCATGCCGAGGATCTCGCACAGCACGGCCATCGGCAGGTGCTCGGCGAACTGGGAGACCAGGTCGGCGGTGCCCCGGCGGCAGAACTGGTTGACCAGCTCCTGCGTCCAGTGGTTGATGTGGCGGCGCAGGTCGCGGGTGTTGATGGTCGACATGGCGCCCATGACCGCGCCGCGCAGCCGCTGGTGCTCGTCGCCCTCGGCGTGGGAGCAGATGGGCTGCCAGGTGATGAGGGGCATCAGCGGGTGGTCGGGGCCCGCCGTGCCGTCCAGGAGGGCGGTCCAGATGCGGCTGTCGCGGGTGTAGACCGAAGGGCTGCTGACCATGTGGAGGTTCTCGCCGTGGCCGAGCACCAGCCAGATGGGCACGTCGTCGTGGAGCAGCACCGGTGCGACGGAGCCGTGCTCGGCGCGGAGCTTCTCGTACAGGGCCGCCAGATCCTGTGCCTCGGGACCGTACAGGCGGCGCAGTCCGCCGGGGCCCGTGCCGTGGGCGGGACAGCTCGGCGGCGGCCCGGACACGGGGTCGTCCGTGCCGGTCGGGAAGGGGGATTCAGGCGTCACGGTGATCGCTTTCGAAGCTGAGTCGATGTGTCGGATGTACCGGGTGTGACAGGTGGGGCAGATGCGACAGGTGGGGCAGATGCGCGAACAGTGCTTGCGTGGCCGGCGCCGGGTCCCGGAGGGGCGCGGGGCTGTTTCGATGTGCGGCTGCGCGGGGCGGCTACGCGGAGGCCATGGCGATCGAGTGCAGGAAGCGCATCAGCGTCATCAGGACGTCCCGGCTGGAGGCCCGGCGGCGTGCGTCGCACTTCACCATGGGGATCTCCTCGGACAGGTCGAGCGCCTCCCGCAGGTCGTCCATGGGGTAGCGGGGTCCGTCCGGGAAGTCGTTGACGGCGACGACGAACGGCACTCCGCGCTCCTCCAGGCGCCCGATGACGTCGAAGCTGACCTCCAGGCGCCGGGTGTCGACCAGGACGACGGCGCCCAGGGCGCCCTCGAACAGGCCGTTCCACAGGAACCAGAAGCGCTCCTGGCCGGGCGTGCCGAACAGGTACAGCACCAGCTGGTCGGTGATGCTGATGCGGCCGAAGTCCATCGCGACGGTGGTGGCCGTCTTGGTCTCGGAGCCGTAGTCGTCGTCGACCCCGATACCGGCCTGCGTCATGGTCTCCTCGGTGGTCAGCGGCCTGATCTCGCTGACGGACCCCACCATCGTCGTCTTGCCGACCCCGAACCCGCCCACGATCACGATCTTCACCGCCGCGGTGGTGGTGTGCGGGAGGTGGTCCTCGGTGCGGGGTCCGGGGACGGTCTCAGAGCTTTTGAAGTCCATGCATCACCGCTTCGAGGAGGGAACGGTCGGGCAGCTCCGCGCGGACGACCGGCGCGCGCGCCTGGACCAGTTCAGCCGTCAGCAGCTCGGTCAGCAGTACCGTCACCACGCTGAACGGCAGATGGAGATAGGCCGAGACCTCGGCCACGGACATGGGGGCCCGGCAGAGCCTGAGCAGCGCAGACTGCTCCGGCTGGGCGGAGGGCGGGGCGTCGGCGCACGTCACGATCAGGGTCACCAGGTCGAGTTCGGCGCGGTCGCCGTCCCCGGTCTGGCCGGTGACGACGTACAGCCGTTCCGGATCGCGGGTCGGGACCTGGCCGTTCCCCCCGTCGGGCGGGGGCGCGGGTTTCTCCTGCCGCGGCGCCGCCCTGGGTGTGCGCCGGCGTCGTTGGGGTGGACTCATACGGTCTGCCCGTTCCGCCGGGGGGGACTCGTGAGGTGCGCGCCGATCCGGACGACGAGGTCGCGCATGCGGGCGCTCATGAGTCCGGCGTCGACATGGGCCTCCGCCAGGACCGCGAGATAGGCGTTCGGGCCGGCGGCCATCATGTAGAAGTAGCCGCCCTCCATCTCGATGATCACCATACGCATCTTGCCGTCGGTGTCGGGGATCTCCGTGGCGACGGCCCCCGCGAGGCTCTGGAGGCCGGCGCAGGCCGCGGCGATGCGGTCGGCGGCGTCGGGGTCACCGCCGTACCGGGCGATGCGCAGACCGTCGGCGGAGAGCACGACGACCTGCCGGGTGCCGTACACCCCGTCGGACAGTTCCTTGAGCATCCAGTCGAAGTTGGCGCGCTGCTGGATCACCTGGGGTCCCCCTCGTCGTCGGCGTCGGCCTCGGTACGGGCCGGGCTGTTCGTCTCTCCGGGCGTCTGCCGGTCGTCGCCCCCGCCCTTGAGTCCGGCCATGAACGCCTCGACCCAGAGCCCGGGTTCCTTCTCTTCCTTCTTCTCGGGCACCTGGGTGGACGACCGGGTCCAGTCGATGACGGGGCGCCCCTCCTTGCGCGCTGCCTCCGCCTCCGCGGCGGCGGCCCGGGCCTCCCTCACCCGCTGGCTGTAGGGGACCTTGACCTTGCTGCGGCGCTGCGGCAGACCGCCCGCGGTCCACTCGGTGACCTCGGGCACGTCGTCGTCCTCCGTGCCCTCGGGCACGTTGATCCGGGGTCCGGTGGTGGGGCGGCGCTTCTTCTCCGAGCGCTTGGGGCCCTCGACCCCGTCGAAGTCGACCTTCGGCACCGCCGCGGCGCCGATGCCGTGGGCGAGACCGGGCGCGTTCTCGTCCGTCGTGAGGAGCTTGCGCGGTACGACGAGGACGGCGCGCACCCCCCCGTAGGCGGACTGCCGCAGCGAGACCTGCATGCCGTACATGTCCATGAGGCGGCCCACCACGGCGAGGCCGAGACGCGGGTCCTCGCCGAGCTGGTTGAGGTCGGGACCGGCGGCGGCCCGCTCCAGCATCCGTTCGGCGCGGGTACGGGCCTCCTCGCTGAGGCTGACGCCGGCGTCCTCGATCTCGATGGCGACGCCGGTCTGCACCTCGACGGCGGTGACGTGGACCTTGGTGTGCGGCGGCGAGTAGCGCGTGGCGTTGTCGAGGAGTTCGGCGGCCGCGTGGATGACCGGCTCGACGTGGATGCCGTTGACGTTGACCTTGGCGATGGAGTGCAGCTCGATGCGCCGGTACTCCAGGATGCGGGACATGGCACCGCGCAGCACGCTGTACAGCGGTACGGGCGCGGGCCACTGGCGACCGGGTCGTCCGCCGCCGAGCACGGCGATGGAGTCGGCGAGGCGGCCGATCAGCGCGGTGCCGTGGTCGATGCGCAGCAGGTCGTCGAAGACCTCGGGGTTGCGCCCGTGGTCCTCCTCCATCTCGCGCAGTTCCACGTTCTGCTGGTGGACGATCGCCTGGACGCGGCGGGCGATGTTGACGAACGAGCGCTGCGCGGCCTCGCGCTGCAGTTCCTCGTGGTCCACGATCTTCATCAGCTCGATCAGGAGCGCGCGCTGGGAGCGGGGGATGTCCCGCTGGGCGGGGTCGCTGTCGACGACCAGCCGGACCACCTCCTCGGGCGACCGGCCGCCGCGCATCCCCTTGAGGACGGTGGGCAGCAGCTGTTCGCGGAGGTGGTCGATCTCGGCGTCGTGCAGGGAGACACGCCGCTCCATGGCTTCCGCGCGGCGGGTCAGCTCGGCCCGCACCCTGCGCAGGACCCGGCCGCGGCGGACCGCCTCGGCCGCCGTCGCGATCACGAGCAGGGTCGCCACGGCGCCGCACCAGCCGACGGCCGCCCGGGCCGGTTGCGCCACCAGGGCGACGGCGGCACCGGTCACCGCGGCCATCACTATGGCCGGCAGCAGCAACACGCGCGCGTAGGGAACTTCACGGCCACCGGGAGGCGATTGAACACTCACCATGTATGCCCTCTGAGACAGGTCGACCGGGAGGTCGGGGAGATTGTTGGATCTTCAGAACTTCGGGACTTCGGGACTTCGGGACTTCGGGACTTCGGGACTTCGGGACTTCGGGACTTCGGAACTTCTGGGAACAAACGCACGATTGCACCTCAAGACGGTGCGCTGCGGGCGAGCCTAGTCCGACCGGGTCATCGCCATGTCACATTCAGCAACCGCCTGAAATCACCCCTGTTGCAGGAGTACGCTCTGCCCCATTCGCACGCTGCGCCTCCATGCGAACACGATGGGTAATGGCGTACGGGCATACGAAAACCCCTCACGGAGAGGGGGCGAAGTGTCCTTCCGGGCCCCAGCGGGGCGCCGGGGCGGGGAAGGACGGGACCCGGGCGCCCCCGCGCGCCGGGTCCCGTCCTTCCCGAGGGCTCAGCCCACCGACGAGTAGGCCACCACTCCTCGCAGCAACTGGTCGACCGCCTTGCGCGCGTTCTTCGCCACCGTCGAACCCCCGGTGGACGCCGGCGCCGCCGCCGAGATCTGCCCGAGCACGTCGATGACCTGCTTGCACCAGCGCACGAAGTCGCCCGCGGGCATCTCCGCCTCGCGCAGCACCTCGTCGAGGCCCTTGCCCGACGCCCACTGGTGCGCCGCCCAGGCGAAGCCCAGGTCGGGCTCGCGCTGGCCCACGCCCTCGGTCTGGGTGATGCGGAAGTCCTCCTCCAGGGCGTCGAGCCGGCCCCAGATGCGGACCATCTCGCCCAGCGCGGCCTTCGCCCTGCCGGAGGGCAGCTTGGGCGCCATGGCGTCGTCGCCCGCCCTGGACTCGTACACCAGCGCCGAGACGCACGCGGCCAGCTCGGCCGGTTCCAGGCCCTCCCACACCCCTTCGCGCAGGCATTCGCTGGCGAGCAGGTCCATCTCGCCGTACAGCCGGGCGAGCCGCTTGCCGTGCTCGGTGACCTCGCTGCCGCGCAGGTAGTCCAGCTCGGTCAGCAGCGCGACGATGCGGTCGAAGGTGCGGGCGATGGTGTTCGTCCGGCCCTCTATGCGCTGCTCCAGCTGCGCGGTGTCGCGGCGCAGCCGGTGGTAGCGCTCGGCCCAGCGGGCGTGGTCCTCGCGGTCGCTGCACCCGTGGCAGGGGTGGGCCCGGATGGCGGTCCGCAGCCGGGCGATCTCGCGGTCGTCGGCGGCCTCCGCCCGCTTCTTGCGGTGCCGGTCGGGCACGATGTGCCCGGCCTTGGTGCGCAGCGCGGAGGCCAGGTCGCGGCGCGACTGCGGCGAGCGCTGGTTGAACGACTTGGGGATGCGCATCCGCTCCAGCGCCTCCACGGGCACCGGGAAGTCCATCGAGGCGAGCCGCTTGACCTGCCGCTCGGCGGTGAGCACCAGCGGCCGGGGCCCGTCGTGGTGCTCGAAGCCCCGGTGGCCGTTGGACCGCCCGGCGGGCAGTCCGGGGTCCAGGACCAGCGCGAGCCCGGCGAACTTGCCGGTCGGGACGTGGATGATGTCGCCCGGCTTGAGCTTCTCCAGTGCGACGGCCGCCTCCGCCCGCCGCTGCGAGGCGCCCTGCTTGGCCAGCTCCGTCTCCCGGTCCTTGAGCTCGCGGCGCAGTCGCGCGTACTCGTCGAAGTCGCCGAGGTGGCAGGTCATGGACTCCTTGTAGCCCTGGAGACCCTCCTCGTTGCGCTGCACCTGGCGGGAGATCCCGACGACCGACTTGTCGGCCTGGAACTGCGCGAAGGACGTCTCCAGGAGTTCGCGCGAGCGGTGGCGCCCGAACTGCTCGACGAGGTTGACCGCCATGTTGTACGACGGCTTGAAGCTGGAGCGCAGCGGGTACGTGCGCGTGCCGGCGAGTCCCGCGAGGTGGTCGGGGTCGAAACCGCGCTGCCACAGCACCACGGCGTGACCCTCGACATCGATGCCACGGCGGCCCGCCCGGCCGGTGAGCTGGGTGTACTCGCCGGGGGTGATGTCCGCGTGCTGCTCGCCGTTCCACTTGACGAGCTTCTCCAGCACCACCGAGCGGGCCGGCATGTTGATACCGAGCGCGAGGGTCTCGGTGGCGAACACGGCCTTCACCAGGCCGCGTACGAACAGCTCCTCGACGACCTCCTTGAACGTCGGCAGCATGCCCGCGTGATGGGCCGCGATACCGCGCTCCAGACCTTCCAGCCACTCGTAGTAGCCGAGGACGTGCAGGTCCTCGTCCGGGATGGACGCCGTGCGCTCCTCGACCAGGGAGCGCACGCGTTCCCTGGCGTTCTCGTCGTTCAGCCGCAGGCCCGCGTACAGGCACTGCTGGACGGCTGCCTCGCAGGCGGCGCGGCTGAAGATGAACGTGATGGCGGGCAGCAGGCCCTCGGAGTCGAGGCGCTCGATGACCTCGGGCCGGCCCGGCGTCCAGGTCCGGGACCGCTGGCGCCGCTCGCGCTCACGGTCGGCCTCGCGCATGGCGCGGCCCCGTCTGCGGTCCTGGTACGAGGGGCGGCTGGCCTCCATGCGCGCGAGGCGTGTGAGGTCGGGGTTGACGGCCTTCTTGTGGCCCTCGCCCTCCTCGAAGAGGTCGTACATCCGGCGCCCGGCGAGCACGTGCTGGAACAGCGGGACGGGCCGGTGCTCGGAGACGATCACCTGGGTGTCGCCGCGCACGGTGTCCAGCCAGTCCCCGAACTCCTCGGCGTTCGACACGGTCGCCGACAGGGACACCAGGGTGACCGACTCGGGGAGGTGGATGATCACTTCCTCCCACACGGCGCCGCGGAAGCGGTCCGAGAGGTAGTGCACCTCGTCCATGACGACGTACCCGAGGCCGAGGAGCGTGCGCGAGCCCGCGTACAGCATGTTGCGCAGCACCTCGGTGGTCATCACGACCACCGGGGCGTCGGGGTTGACGCTGTTGTCGCCGGTGAGGAGGCCGACCTTGTCCGCGCCGTAGCGGCGGGAGAGGTCGGCGTACTTCTGGTTCGACAGGGCCTTGATGGGTGTCGTGTAGAAGCATTTCTTGCCCTGCTGGAGGGCCAGGTGGACGGCGAACTCGCCGACGATCGTCTTGCCCGAGCCGGTGGGCGCCGCCACCAGGACTCCCTTGCCCGCCTCAAGGGCTCTGCACGCCTCGATCTGGAAGGGGTCGAGGCCGAAGTCGTACATCTCGCGGAAGCCGGCGAGCGCGGTGGCCTGCTCGACAGCGCGCTTCCGTGCTGCCGCGTACCGCTCGGCCGGTGAGAGGTCCTCTGTCATCGTGCTTTCGAGACTACCGGCCACCGCTGACAACAGGACGATCATTATCCGATCGGACCCGGTGGATCCCGGTCCGCCCGGTGCCGGGACGTGTCGCGGGGCGGCTCAGGGTGCCGCGACGCGCACCGCCGCGGGTACGCACCGCGCGGTCAGCGGGAGCGGCCCGAGCGGTTCGCCGTCGGCGTAGCCCGTGACGCCCTCCGCGGCCAGCTCGACCCGCGCGGCCCGGTGCACGGTGACCACGGGATGGTTCAGGTGGGTGCCCCGGTAGACCCGCGGGAAGACGCGCAGCAGGGTGGTGCGGCTGCAGGCGCCGACCACGGTGACGTCGAAGAGCCCGTCGGTGGGGTCCGCGTCCGCGCAGATCCTCATGCCGCCGCCGTACGAGGATCCGTTGCCGACGGCCACCAGTGTCGCCTCCACCTCCCGGGCCGGGCCGTCGTCCAGGGTGATCCGGTACCGCAGGGGCCTGAGGGCGGCGAGTTCGGCGAGCATCGCGAGGTCGTACCTGAACCGGCCGCCGGGCCACCGCATCCGGTTGCCGCGGTCGTTGACCCGCGAGTCGAAACCGGAGGCGAGGACCGTGCCGAACCAGGTGCCGCCCACCCGTCCGAGGTCGATGTCCCGCGGCCCGGCCCCCTTGAGCACCCCGGCGACCACGCGCCCCGCGGCGGCCGGGTCCCGCACGGGCAGTCCCAGGGTCCGCGCGAAGTCGTTCCCGGTGCCCACGGCGACCAGCCCCAGGGGCGTACGCGTCCCGGCGACGGCCTGGAGGGCGAGGTGGGCCATGCCGTCGCCGCCGACGGCCACCAGGGCCCCGGTGCCTGCCTCGACGGCGCGGCGCGCACGCGTGAGGGCCTCTTGGGCGTTCCCGCCCAGGACCGTGCGGACGCGGAAGCCGGCCGCCCGCAGCGCCGAGGCGGCCGGCCGCGCCGCGCGGGCGCCCCGGCCGCGTCCCGCGGCGGGGTTGACGAAGAGGGTGATCTCGCTGGTCACGGCCGGACCCTACAAGGCCGCCCGGCGACGTCAGGTCACGTCGTCGTAACCGTTGATCCGCTCCCGCTCGGGGTTCGCCTGTGCGGGCAGTGCGCGGTTCGCCGTCACGGGCTCGATCTCGCCGATGTCCTCGGGCGTGAGGTCCAGCTCGGAAGCCTCGTCGTCGGCCGGTCCGGCGGCCTCGCGACGGGCCCTGCGCCGGTCGTTCAGCAGCGAGAAGGCGGTGGCCGCGAAGTACAGGATCCAGATGGGCCCGGCGAGCGCCAGCATCGTCAGCGGGTCCGTGCTGGGCGTGGCGATCGCGGCGAACAGGGTGATGCCCATGATCATGCCGCGCCACCAGCCGGCCATGCGCTTCCCGGTGATCACTCCGGTCATGTTGAGCATCACGAGGAGCAGCGGCAGCTCGAAGGAGAGCCCGAAGACGACGACCATGCGGGTCACGAGGTCGAGCAGGTCGTCCAGGGGCAGCAGG
This sequence comes from Streptomyces beigongshangae, assembly GCF_019710745.1. Lineage (GTDB taxonomy): Bacteria > Actinomycetota > Actinomycetes > Streptomycetales > Streptomycetaceae > Streptomyces > Streptomyces beigongshangae. The sequence goes on along the minus strand of NZ_JAHKJW010000013.1, from coordinate 115,728 downwards.
TTGTCGACGCCGAAGGGCGTGAACTCGATCAGGACCTTCGCGCTGGTGGGGAGCACCTTGTAGGCGAAGAAGGCACCGCCGAGGAAGAGCGGGAAGCCCGACGCGACGAACGCGTAGGCGTACTTCTTCTCGCTGCGGTGCAGACCGGGCGCGACGAACGCCCAGAGCTGGTAGAGCCAGACCGGTGCGGCCAGCACGACACCGGCCATCAGGGACACCTTCAGGGCCAGCGTGAAGGGCGTCAGCAGGCCGTTGATCGTGATCCGCGCGCACGGGTCGGTGGACTTCGACGTCGCCAGCTCTTCGAAGGTCTGGTCGCAGCCGACCTCCTTGAGGATCGGCTCGGTGAAGAAGTTGATGATGTCGTTGTAGAAGAAGGCGGCGACGACCGTGACCAGGACGATGGCCAGCATCGCCTTCGCGAGCCGGTTGCGGAGCTCACGGAGGTGCTCCGCGAGGGGCATCCGCCCCTCCGGATCCTTCTCTTCCTTCTTGCGGGCGGACTTGAGCAACCCACGTTCCCATCTCGTGCGGCGGGCCGGAGGGCACCGGCCCTGCGTCAGCGCTTGGTGGTGTCCGTCGGCTCGGTGACCGGGCGGGAGCTGGTCACGTCACCGGGCGCGGCCTGGATGGTGCGGTGCGGCTGCTGGTCGTCGTGCGGCGGCGCGGCCGGGGCGGCGCTGTCGTCCTTGCCCTCGGACTTCATCGCCTTGGCCTCGCTCTTGAGGATGCGGGCGGACTTGCCCAGGGAGCGGGCCATGTCGGGAAGCTTCTTCGCGCCGAACAGCAGGATGATGACGACGAGAATGAGAATGATCTCGGGAGCGCCGAGCCTTCCTCCGAACATAAGCTTTTACCTTCTCACCGAGGCGGCTTGGTGGGGTTGCTGCCCGACCGGTCGGACATCCGTCCGCCGATCGCACTGGCAGCGATCGTAACGCCCAGGGGTGAACGTGGGGCAATCCCTGTGCGTACTCCCGGTTCGCGGTCCGCGCCTCGCTCTCCGGGCCGCGATCAGCAGCGTACCCGCCGATCCCGCCGGATCGACAGGTCGCAGCGGTCCGGATCGACAGGTCGCGGTGGCTCGAAGGGTGCGGGCGGTACGTCTCAGAGGGCGTCCGCGGAACGGCCCACCGCGACGGAGGCGTGCTCCAGGTCCTCGGCCGCGCGGTTGATACGGCGCGCGGACGCGTCGACCTGCCTGCCCAGACGCTCCGCCTCCACGAAGACCCGGACGGCGAGCACGCCGAGCACGGCGATTCCCAGGAAACCCACAGCGATCGCGAACATCGGCCAGAACATGACCCGACCCTATGCCCCCCGGCCCGTCGCGTGCAGCCGCAGGGCCCGTACGCCTCCCCCGGTGAGGAGCTCGACGATGCGCTCCCCGGCGGGTCTGCGCACCGCCGTGCGGCACTGCGGGCAGGTGAAGGAGTAGAAGGTGGTCCGGTGCGTGGCGCCGACGACCAGGCGCAGAGCGCTCGCGGAGAGCTCGAGGCCGGTCCGGCAGTCGGGGCAGGCGGCCTTGAAGACCACGGGTTCCACCCCCGTCATCCCGGAGAACGCGGACGCCACGGACATCCCGTCCGCACCGGACGGTGCCGATCCGCTCACAGCCCCTGCTCCTGCCTGTCGTACAGCCCGTCATGGACTCCGTGCGGCCCGTCCTCCGGGTGCCGCGCTCCCCCGCCGCCGGGAGGAGCCCCCGGGTCGCCGGCCCGGGGCACCGCGGGGAGGCCGGGGAAGCCGGGAAGGGCCCCCGGCCGGTCGTCCTCGTCGTCGTACCCGTCCTGCGGTCCGTCGTAGGCCGCGAGCGCCTCGCGGGCCGCCCGGCGGGCGCTGTCGGCGACCTCCGGCGGCGAGACGATCCGGCCGTCGCGCCCGAGGCGCAGCGCGAGGCGGCGCAGCGACGCCGGGTCCGGGGTGCGCAGGGTGATGCGCAGACCGCCGTCCGGCAGCTCCTCGGCGCTGTCGTGGGGGTAGTACTCGGCGACCCAGCGCCCGGCGGGGCCGACCTCCACCACCACCTCGGGGTCCTCGGCGGCCGGCTGCACCAGCCCCTCCGACAGGTCCCGCAGCTCGATCTCGGGTGGCACGGACGGCTCGTCGAGGATCCTGATCTCGGCGACCCGGTCCAGCCGGAAGGTGCGCCGCGCCTCGGAGCGCCGGCACCACGCCTCCACGTAGGTGTGCCCGACGCTGACCAGGCGGATCGGGTCGATCTCGCGCTCGCTGAGCTCGTCGCGCGAGGGCGAGTAGTAGCGGATCCACAGTCTGCGCCGCTCGGAGATGGCGCGGTCGACGTCCGCGAAGACCCCGCCCTCCGCCTCGAAGGTGACCGACAGGCGGGAGCTGGCGCCCGCCGCCTCGCCCGAGGCGGCCTCCACCTTCGCGGTGGCCCGCAGCAGCGCCTGCCGGTCGCCCTCGCGCAGGCCCGGCAGGGTCGACACGGCCCGCGCGGCCACCAGCAGCGCCGTCGCCTCGTCGGCGGCGATCCGCAGCGGCTCCGCGACGTCGTCCGGGTTGTGCCACCAGATCCGGTCGCCGTCGGTGTCGATGTCGAGCAGGTCGCCGCCCCGGAAACTGGTTCCGCACAGCGGCAGCACGTCGAGGTCGGAGATCAGCTCGTCCTCGGTGATCCCGAAGGCCCGCGCCACGTCCTCGATCCGCGCGCCGGGGCGCTCGCGCAGATACGTCACCAGGGAGAGCATCCGCCTCGTCTGGTCGATCGCGTTCGTGGGCCTGGCCGGTTTGCCTGCCACTTTCCTGTGTCCCCCTCAGCCCTTGGCCACGGCGCGCAGCCGGTCCACGACGTCGGCCCGCAGCTCGGCCGGTTCCAGGACCACCACGTCGGGCCCGAACTCCACCAGCCAGGCGTCCAGACCGTGCCCGTACGGAATCTCCAGTTCGTCCCACCCGTCGCCCAGTTCCCGCACCGACGCCGCCCTGGCGCGCAGCGGGTAGCCGGAGCCGGCCCGCAGCCGGATCCGCGCCGAGCGGTCGGTGATGTCCCCCGCCCAGCTCGCGACGGTCTCCCGCACGGTCACGACGTCGGGCACCTCGGCCGTGTAGCGGCCGCTGCGGGCGCGGACCTTGCCGGTGATCCGGGACAGCCTGAAGACGCGCTCGGCCCCCCGGTCGCGGTCCCAGCCGGCCAGGTACCAGTGGCCGCGCCAGCACTCCAGGGCCCACGGCTCCACGTGCCGGGGCCCGGGGCGGGCCGCGGACGCCTTGCGGTAGTCGAAGGTGACGGGCCGCCGGTCGCGGCAGGCGAGCATCAGCGGCTCGAAGGCGGCCTCGTGCACGGGGATGCGCGGTTCCAGGGCGCCGTGGGGCTCGTACGGGTCGACGGCCTCGGGCAGGCCCGCGGCGCGCAGCTTCTGCAGGGCGCCGCTCGCCGCGCCCGCCAGCCGGGCCTGCTGCCAGACCTTGGCGGCCAGGCCGAGGGCGGCGGCCTCCTCGGCGTCGAGCGTGATGGGCGGCAGCCGGTTGCTGTCGCGGCGCGCCAGGTAGCCGACCTCGCCGTCGAGGTTCTCCACCGTCTCGATGACCAGGCCGAGCTCGCGCAGGTCGTCCTTGTCGCGCTCGAACATCCGGTTGAAGGAGTCGTCCGAGCCCGCTTCCAGGTACGCCTCGATGGACTCGCGGAGCTCGCGTTTGCTGAGCGGTCGCCGCGTCCCGAGCAGACACAGCGCCAGGTTCATCAGCCGCTCCGCCTTGGCAATGGCCATCGACGCCCTTCCTGTGGTGCTTCCGACCGACGACCGTACCGCCCCGGGGTGTCGTGGCAAAAGCCGAGGGCCCACGCCCGGGCGGGCATGGGCCCCGAGTGATCGGATCCGGTCGGACCGCGATCACACGGCGAACGGGGAGCGACCGTCGACGGTCCTCACCCGGACCGGACCGCGGAGTGCCCGCGGTCCGGCCCGGACCGGCCCTCCGCGAGGCTCGGACCCCGGTCCCGCGAGGGCTCAGAGGCCGACTCCGGGCGGGGGCCCGGACGCCGATCCCCTGCGAGGGTTCGGAGGCCGGCTCCCCGCAAGGGCTCGGACCCCGGTCCCCCGCGGGGAACCGGACCCCGGTTCCCCGTGAGCGCTCAGACCCCGACGAGGTCGCAGACGAAGATCAGCGTCTCGCCGGGGCCGATACGGCCGCCGGCGCCGCGGTCGCCGTACGCGAGGTGCGCCGGGATGGTCAGCTGGCGGCGGCCGCCGACCTTCATGCCCTGCACGCCCTGGTCCCAGCCGGCGATGACCTGGCCGACACCCAGCTTGAAGCTGAGCGGCGTACCGCGGTTCCAGGACGCGTCGAACTCCTCACCCGTGGAGAAGGCCACGCCGACGTAGTGGACGGAGACGGTGTCGCCCGCCTTGGCCACCGGGCCGTCGCCCTCCCAGATGTCCTTGATCTCGAGATCCTTGGGGGGCTCGCCGCCCGGGAAGTCGATCTCGGGCTTCTCGATGCTCACGTTTCAGGCTCCTGCTCGTGTGCGGCACATGTCTGGCGACGCCTTCGTACAACAAGGCAACACGGACAGTCTCGCATTCCCGGAGAGGTCACATCCTCGCGAGGACGCCGGTCACATCTTCGCGAGGATGTCGACGGTGAAGACGAGCACCGAGTCCTTCTTGATGCCGCTGCCCTGCGGCGGGTTGTCCCCGTACCCCAGGCTCGGCGGGATCACGATCACGACGCGGCTGCCGACCTTCTTGCCGGCCAGGCCCTGCCCCCAGCCCTTGACGACCTGCTGCAGGGAGAACGACGTGAGCTGCCCGCGGCTGTACGTGGAGTCGAACTCCTTGCCGTCCGCCCACAGCACGCCCTTGTACTGCACCAGGACGGTCTCGTTCTCGCCGACCTCGTCCCCGTCGCCCTCGATGACGTAGTTCGCCACGAGCTTCTTCGGCGCGGCCTTCTTCGGCACGTCGATGGAGGGGGCCTTGCCGTCGGTGTTGGTGCCGACCTTCGGCAGGTCGATGTCGTCCTGCGCGACGACCGCGCCCTTGGCGGAGCTCTTGCCGTTGAACACCTCCTGGACGTCGACGACGAAGACCAGCGTGTCGGTGCCCTTGATGCCCGCCTGCTCATTGCCCGACGTGCCGTAGCCCCAGGTCGGGGGCACCGCCATCTGGACCCTGCTGCCGGCCTTCCTACCGGTGAGGGCGTAGCGCCAGCCGTCGATGATCTGCCCCTGCGCCAGCTGGATGAGCAGCGGCGTCCTGCGGTCGTAGGAGTTGTCGAAGACCTTCGCCGAGGACCAGACCTGCCCGAGGTAGTGGGCCTGGACGTAGTCGTTCTCCGCGACCGTCCGGCCCGTGCCCGCGACCAGCGTCTTGACCGCGAGGTCCTTCGACGGGTCGCCGCTGCCCTTGGCCACGGTCGGCTTGGCGCCGAACTTCTGCCCGGCGGTCACGGCCGGCAGCGGCCCGTCGACGATCTTCGGCGGCGGGGCGGCCGAGGACGACGGCGAACCCGAGGGGGACGGGCTGTCGCCGGCCTCCGCCTTGTCCGACTTGCCGTCGTCACCGCATCCGGCGAGGGCGAGGAGTCCGGCGGGGGCGGCGATGAGAAGTGAGCGTCGGCGCACGGTGGGGGCCTCGTATCAGTCGATCTTGGTTGATGGCGTGCGCGCAACTCTACGACGTGAGAAGGGCGCCGTACGGGAAACGTACGGCGCCCTGTGTTGCGTTCCACCGTCCCCGCGCCGTCCGCTCCGGCGGCCGGGGGACGGGCGGGAGGTGCCCCGCGTCCTGTCCCGCGTCATGCCTCACGAGCACACACGCGGGGGCTCACATTCCGGCGATCAGCTTCTCCACCCGGTCGTCGACGGAACGGAACGGGTCCTTGCACAACACGGTGCGCTGCGCCTGGTCGTTGAGCTTCAGGTGCACCCAGTCGACCGTGAAGTCGCGGCGCTGTTCCTGCGCGCGCCGGATGAAGTCGCCGCGCAGCCGGGCCCGAGTGGTCTGCGGCGGCACGGACTTGCCCTCGAAGATCTTCAGGTCGTTGCAGATCCTCGCGGCCTGGCCGCGCTTCTCCAGCAGGTAGTACAGACCCCGGCGACGGTGGATGTCGTGGTAGGCGAGGTCTATCTGGGCGACGCGCGGGTGCGACATCGTCATGTTGTGCTTGGCGCGGTACCGCTCGATGAGCTTGTACTTCATGACCCAGTCGATCTCGGTGCCGATCCGGTCCAGGTCCTCGGACTCGATCGAGTCCAGTGTGCGGCCCCACAGCTCCAGGACCTGCTCCACGACCCCGGTGCGGATGCCGCGGCGCTCCACGAAGTCCACGGCCTTCTCGTAGTACTCGCGCTGCACCTCCAGGGCGGACGCCTCCCGGCCGCTGGCCAGGCGCACCTTGCGGCGCCCCGTGATGTCGTGGCTGACCTCGCGGATCGCCCGGATCGGGTTCTCCAGGGTCAGGTCGCGCATCACCGTGCCCGCCTCGATCATGCGCAGCACCAGGTCGGTGGCGCCGACCTTGAGGAGCATGGTCGTCTCGGACATGTTCGAGTCGCCGACGATGACGTGCAGCCTGCGGTAGCGCTCCGCGTCCGCGTGCGGTTCGTCGCGGGTGTTGATGATCGGCCGGGAGCGGGTCGTCGCCGAGGAGACGCCCTCCCAGATGTGCTCGGCCCGCTGGCTGACGCAGTACACCGCGCCGCGCGGGGTCTGCAGCACCTTGCCGGCACCGCAGAGGAGCTGCCTCGTGACGAGGAAGGGGATGAGGATGTCCGCGAGCCGGGAGAACTCCCCGTGACGGGCCACCAGATAGTTCTCGTGGCAGCCGTAGGAGTTGCCCGCCGAGTCGGTGTTGTTCTTGAAGAGGTAGACGTCGCCCGCGATTCCTTCCTCGTGCAGGCGTCGCTCCGCGTCTACCAGGAGTCCTTCCAGAATGCGTTCGCCGGCCTTGTCGTGGGTGACGAGTTCCGTCAGGTTGTCACATTCGGGGGTGGCGTATTCCGGATGCGATCCCACGTCGAGATAGAGGCGGGCGCCGTTTCGCAGAAAGACATTGCTGCTGCGGCCCCATGACACGACACGGCGGAAGAGGTACCGCGCCACCTCGTCGGGAGACAAACGCCGCTGTCCCCTGAACGTACACGTGACGCCGTACTCGTTCTCCAGCCCGAAAATGCGGCGGTCCATGACTGAACATTACGCCTGAGAGCCTGCGCTGAAACGGGGTTCGGCGGCACCGTTTCGATCATTTTCCGAACTTGTCCCCACCACCGCACCGCCGTCCGCGGCCGCGAGGACCCGTCCCGTGGCCAGCAGGACCAGCAGCGCGGCGACCCCCGCGACCCCGGGCACGGCGAAGCCCCGTACGGCTCCGCCCCACTCCACGACGGGTCCCGCCAGGCCCGTCCCGACCGACGCCCCCACGGTGAACGTGGTCACCAGCCACGAGAACGCCTCGGTGACCGTGCCCCCCGGCGCGTGCCGGTCGACGATGACGAACGCGCAGGCGATGCAGGGCGCCAGGAACACCCCCGCCAGGGCCACCAGCGCCGTCATGGCCACCGTCCCGGGCACGAGCACCAGCGGCAGGTAGCACACCGCCAGGAGGGCCACCAGCACCCGCAGCCGCCGCTCCGGCGCACCGTTCCAGCGCCGCGCCCCGTACACCGTGCCGCCCACCAGGGCGCCCAGGCCGAGCGCCGCCATCAGCCAGCCGTACGTCGCGTCGCCCCCGTGGCCGTCCGCGTACGACACGGCGGCGACCGTGATCGAGCCCAGCGCCACACCGACGAAGAGGAACGCGCCGAGCAGGGCGAGCAGTCCGGGCGAACGCAGCGCGCCGAGCCAGTGCGCCTCGCGGGGCGCCGAACGCCACGCGCGCGAGGGCTCGGAGACCACCACGGAGAGCGCGCCCAGGACACCGATCACGTTGAGGACGACCAGTGCGGCCTGGGCGGACCACAGCGACACGCAGAGCGTCACCAGCAACGGCCCGGCGGTGAACATCACCTCCTGCGCCACCGCGTCCATCGCGTACGCCGTGTGGACCTGCCCCTCCCTGTGCAGGACCGAGGGCCACAGCGCCCGCAGCCCGCCCTCCAGCGGCGGCGTGAAGAACCCGGCGACCGCCATGAGGGCGTACGCGAGCGGGAGCGACCCCGTGCCGGTCAGCGCGAACACGGTCATGCCCAGGGCGGACACGAGCGCGGCGGGCAACTGCACCCGCGGCTGCCCGTACAGGTCCACGAGACGGCCGAGCAGCGGCTGTCCCACGGCGTTGGACACCCCGTAGACCGCGGCGAGCGCCCCGGCCAGGCTGTAGGTGCCGCCCTCCGCGCGGACGAAGAGCACCACCGCGATGGCGCCCGCGGCGTTCGGCAGCCGGCCCACCAGGGTGCCCGCGAGCAGCCGCGCGGCATGTCTCGTCCGGAGGATCTCCAGGTACCCCGCGGCCATGGCCCGCCCTCCTCCCGGCTCCGTGCCACCCGGTGATTCCTCGTCCGCGGTGCCACGAAGCGCTGCAAGTTGTACGTATAACGTCGTCCGTCATACGTACCATGTGCGCAGTCCGCGAGTCCAGCAGAAAGACAGGTCACCCGTGGCAGCAGGCAGCACCCGCCCCACGAGCCGGGACGTCGCCCGTGCCGCCGGGGTGTCCCAGGCGGCCGTCTCCCTGGTGCTCGGCGACAAATGGCGCGGACGCGTCGCCGAGGCCACCGCGCAGCGCGTACGGGAGGCCGCGCGGGAACTCGGCTACCGCCCCAACCTCGCGGCCCGCAACCTCCGCCTGGGCAGCACCCGTACCGTCCTCCTGGTCGTCCCCGCCCTGACCACCGAGTTCTTCGCCGGGGTGTACACCGGCGCCGCCCGCGTCGCCGCCGACCACGGGTTCGGCGTCGTCCTCTACCCCTCCCCCGAGGGCATCGGGCCGGCCCGGGACCCCTTCGCCTCCGCACAGGCCGCCCTCGACGGCGTCATCGCCTCCTCCATGGCCGCCGAGGCCCTCACCGCGATCCGCGGCGACCAGCTGCCCCTGGTCATGCTCGACAGCGACCCGGCGGGCGGCACCGGCGCCACCACCGTCAACCTCGACATCCGCGACGGCGTCCGGCAGACCGCCCGGCACCTGCTGGCCCTCGGCCACCGCCGTTTCCTGCACCTCGCCGCCGACATCCCCTCCTGGACCTTCGAGGTGCGCGCCCGCGAACTGGCCCGGTGCCTGGCCGCGGTGCCGGGCACGGAACTGCGCACGGCCTCCGCCCCGCTCTCCATCGACGGCGCCCGCACCGCCGCGGAGACCGCCCTCTCCGCCCCCGGCCCCCGGCCCACCGCCCTGGTCTGCGACGACGACAAACTGGCCGCCGGCGCCTACAAGGCCGCCCGCCGGCTCGGTCTGCGCATCCCCGGCGACCTCTCCGTCACCGGCCTGGACGACCTGGCCCTCGCCACGGCCCTGGACCCGGAACTCACCACGGTCCGCCTCGACGCCGAACTCTTCGGGGAGCGGGGCATGCAGGCGCTCCTGGCGGTCCTGGAGTCCCGCGAACCGGCCCGCGAGGACATCCCGGTGACCCTCGTGGTCCGGGGCTCCACAGCCCCACCCAACGCCTTCTGAAGGGCACGGGGGCGTGCGGGACCCCTCAGGGGCGCGGGGAACCGTGCGACCGGCCCGCGCGGACCGGAACCCGACCCCGCGGCCGGAACCCGAACGCCGTGTGCCCCCGGCCGTCGACCGGCCGGGGGCACACAAGGGGCAAGACCTTCGAGGGGTCACTCCCCGTCTTCGGGGTCCTCGGGGTCCTCGGGGCTCTCGGCCTCCGCGGCGGTGGACGCCCCGCCCTCCGCCAGCAGCCGGTCGAGCTGCCGCCCCACGATCCGCTTGAACTTCCGCTGCTGCGGCCGCGTCCGGTCCAGCACCGCGACCTCCAGCCGCTCCGCGGGAATCTCCCGCTCGCTGCCGTTCGTGTCGCGGGACAGCGCCTGCACGGCCAGCTTCAGGGCGGCGGCCAGCGACATCCCGTCCTCGTGCCGCTGGTCGAGGTACGTACTGATCGTCTCGGCATTGCCGCCCACCGCGACCGACCCGTGCTCGTCCACGATCGAGCCGTCGTGCGGCAGCCGGTAGATCTGGTCGCCCTCGGGGGTCTCCCCCACCTCGGCGACCACCAGCTCCACCTCGTACGGCTTCTCCGCCGCGGACGAGAAGATCGTGCCCAGCGTCTGCGCGTAGACGTTGGCCAGACCACGGGCCGTCACATCGTCACGGTCGTAGGTGTAACCCCGCAGATCGGCATAGCGCACACCGCCGATCCGCAGATTCTCGTACTCGTTGTACTTACCGGCCGCGGCGAAACCGATCCGGTCGTAGATCTCACTGAACTTGTGCAGCGCACGGGACGGGTTCTCGCCGACGAACACGATGCCGTCGGCGAACTGCAGCACAACGAGGCTGCGACCACGGGCGATGCCCTTGCGGGCGTACTCCGCCCGGTCGGCCATGGCCTGCTGGGGTGATACGTAGAACGGCGTCGACACCGGCTATCCGTCCCTTTCTGTGGAAGTCACTGGATCACCTGGAAAAACACGGTCCGCCGTCAGAGCAGTTCGGCGCGCGGCCCGTCGGGCTGCTCCAGCCGCCGCTCCAGGATCGCGCGGGCGATGTCGGAGGACTCCTGGTCCGTGAGCCGGCGGAAGCCGTCCTCGGTGATCACGGTGACGATCGGGTAGATCCGGCGGGCGACATCGGGACCACCGGTCGCCGAGTCGTCGTCTGCCGCGTCGTACAGCGCCTGCACGACGAGCGTCGTGGCCTGCTCCTCCGTCAGGTCCTTGCGGTAGAGCTTCTTCATGGCGCCGCGGGCGAAGAGCGAACCGGAGCCCGTGGCCGCGTAACCGTGCTCCTCCGAGCGGCCGCCGGTCACGTCGTAGGAGAAGATGCGGCCCCGGTCGCGGTCGACGTCGAACCCGGCGAAGAGCGGGACCACCGCGAGACCCTGCATGGCCATGCCGAGGTTCGAACGGATCATCGTGGACAGGCGGTTGGCCTTGCCCTCCAGGGAGAGCGTGGTGCCCTCCACCTTCTCGAAGTGCTCCAGCTCCAGCTGGAACAGCTTCACCATCTCGACGGCCAGGCCCGCGGTGCCGGCGATACCGACGGCCGAGTACTCGTCCGCCGGGAACACCTTCTCGATGTCCCGCTGCGCGATGACGTTCCCCATGGTGGCCCTGCGGTCACCGGCGAGCACGACACCGCCGGCGAAGGTGACGGCGACGATGGTCGTGCCGTGCGGGGCCTCGATCACTCCCTGCGTGGGCGGCAGCTGCCGCTTGCCCGGGAGCATCTCCGGCTGGTGCTCGGACAGGAAGTCCATGAAGGACGACGACCCGGGCGTCAGGAAGGCAGCCGGTAGACGCCCGGTGCTACGAGTGTTGGCTTCCACGCGTTTCCTTCCAGGTAGTCGGCAGCTCGGTTCATCACGTCGGGGTCATCCCTCAACAGGCCGAGGCCGGAATTGCAGTTGAAGCACAGTACGCCACGGACCCTACCCGTCCCGTGGCGGTGATCCACCTGCGCGGCCGGAGCTTTCCGGCGGACCGGACGGAGCCCCGTCCGGGCGGCGGCCGCCCCGTCGCACTCGGCTCCGGCCGTGCCGCGGTGGCGTCCGGGACGACGTGCGCGCCCTTCGGCGGTCCGGTCCGCCGTGCGACGCGTCGGCAGCCCGCCGGATCCGGTCCTCCGCTAGCGGAGGCCGCGTGCGGCTCGTCCTCACCTCACCGCACGCCGCGCTTCATCACTTCCCCGCTCGCCAGGCTCAGCACCTTCGTAACCTTCGAATCGAAGGTTACTCGCCGCCCTTCTGGACGAATGAGCGCACGAAGTCCTCTGCGTTCTCTTCGAGTACGTCGTCGATCTCGTCCAGCACCGAGTCCACGTCGTCGCTCAGCTTCTCCTGGCGTTCCTTGAGGTCCTCGGATGCCTGCGCCTCGGGCGCCTCCTCGACCTCCTCGGTGCTGCGCGTCGCCTTCTGCTGTCCGCCGCCGGTGTCCTTGGTCGCCATAACCCTCACCCCGCTCGGTTCGACGTTCTTGATCAGACCCTAATCAGACCCTACAAGCAGGGTCCGACTTCGGCCCCGCAGTTCCTCCAACGTCCGGGAACCACTCCGATGATTCCCGGACGGCGGCTTTTCCACCCTGCCGGGACGGATCGGCTTCCCGGCCGCTTCAGTGCCCCGACAGGACCTTGACCAGGTCCTCCGCGGTGCGGCAGCGATCGAGGAGTGCTTTGACGTGATTACGCGTTCCGCGAAGCGGCTCCAGGGTTGGGACGCGCTGGAGCGAGTCCCGGCCCGGCAGGTCGAAGATCACGGAGTCCCAGGAGGCGGCCGCGACGTCGTCCGCGTACTGCTCCAGGCAGCGTCCGCGGAAGTAGGCGCGGGTGTCCTCGGGCGGCTTGGTCTCGGCCCGCTCCACGTCCGCCTCGTCGAGCAGCCGCTTGATCCTGCCGCGGGCGGCCAGGCGGTTGTAGAGGCCCTTGTCGGGGCGCACGTCGGCGTACTGGAGGTCGACCAGGTGCAGCCGGGCGGCGTCCCAGTCGAGGTCGTCGCGGCGCCGGTAGCCCTCCATGAGTTCCCGCTTGGCGACCCAGTCCAGTTCGCCGGCGAGGCTCATGGGGTTGGTCTCCAGGCGGCCGAGGACGTCCTCCCAGCGGGCCAGTACGTCCTTGGTCTGGTCGTCGGCGTCGGACCCGAACCGCTCCTCGACGTATTTGCGTGCCAGTTCGTAGTACTCCATCTGGAGCTGGACGGCGGTGAGCGTGCGGCCGCTGCGGAGGGTGACCAGGTGGGTGAGGGACGGGTCGTGCGAGACCTGGTGCAGGGTGCGGACGGGCTGGTCCACGGCGAGGTCGACCGCGATGAAGCCGTCCTCGATCATGGACAGGACGAGGGCGGTGGTGCCGAGCTTGAGGTAGGTCGAGATCTCGGAGAGGTTCGCGTCGCCGATGATGACGTGCAGGCGGCGGTACTTCTCGGCGTCGGCGTGCGGTTCGTCGCGGGTGTTGATGATGGGGCGCTTCAGGGTGGTCTCCAGGCCGACCTCGACCTCGAAGTAGTCCGCGCGCTGGCTGAGCTGGAAGCCGTGCTCGTGCCCGTCCTGCCCGATGCCGACGCGGCCCGCCCCGGTGACCACCTGGCGGGAGACGAAGAACGGGGTGAGGTGGCGCACGATGTCCGAGAAGGCGGTCTCCCGCTTCATCAGGTAGTTCTCGTGCGTGCCGTAGGAGGCGCCCTTGTTGTCGGTGTTGTTCTTGTAGAGGTGGATCGGCTGGGCGCCGGGGAGCTGGGCGGCCCGTTCGGCGGCTTCCGCCATGATGCGTTCGCCGGCCTTGTCCCACAGGACGGCGTCGAGCGGGTTGGTCACCTCGGGGGCGCTGTACTCGGGGTGCGCGTGGTCGACGTAGAGCCGTGCCCCGTTGGTGAGGATGACGTTGGCGAGACCGATGTCCTCGTCGGTGAGCTGACTGGAGTCGGCGGCCTCGCGGGCGAGGTCGAAGCCCCGCGCGTCCCGCAGCGGGTTCTCCTCCTCGAAGTCCCAGCGGGCCCGGCGGGCCCGGTGCATCGCCGCCGCGTAGGCGTTGACGATCTGGGACGAGGTGAGCATGGCATTGGCGTTGGGGTGGCCGGGGACGGAGATCCCGTATTCCGTCTCGATGCCCATTACTCGCCGTACGGTCATGCGGCCCTCCTTGCCCGGCGGCGTCCTCGGTCGGGGACGCCGCTCACGTACCGCTGGCGCTCCGGTGCGTGTGCGGTGCCCGTCCCCGCACTGCGCGACTCGGCGGTACCGAAGAGCCTAGAACGCCACCGCGCCGGTGGGGAGATCATTTGCGTCATTGCTCGGCTCCGGCCGTGTCCCGGAAAGCAGTCGGCTGCGGGTACCCGGTGAGGGCACCCGCAGCCGCCCTGTCTTTTACAGGTACTGACCGGTGTTCGCCACCGTGTCGATGGAGCGTCCGGTGTCCGCGCCCTGCTTTCCGGTGATGAGCGTACGGATGTAAACGATCCGCTCGCCCTTCTTTCCGGAGATGCGGGCCCAGTCGTCCGGGTTGGTGGTGTTGGGCAGGTCCTCGTTCTCCTTGAACTCGTCCACGCATGCCTGGAGCAGGTGGGAGACGCGCAGGCCCTTCTGGCTGTGTTCGAGGAAGTCCTTGATCGCCATCTTCTTGGCGCGGCCGACGATGTTCTCGATCATGGCGCCGGAGTTGAAGTCCTTGAAGTAGAGGACTTCCTTGTCGCCGTTGGCGTAGGTGACTTCGAGGAAGCGGTTCTCCTCGGACTCGGTGTACATGTGCTCGACGGCCGTCTGGATCATGCTCTGGACGGTGGTGCTCTTGCTGCCGCCGTGCTCGCCGACGTCGTCGGCGTGCAGCGGGAGGCGCTCGGTGAGGTACTTGGCGAAGATGTCCTTGGCCGCCTCGGCGTCCGGGCGCTCGATCTTGATCTTGACGTCGAGCCGGCCGGGCCGCAGGATCGCGGGGTCGATCATGTCCTCGCGGTTGGAGGCGCCGATCACCACCACGTTCTGCAGGCCCTCCACACCGTCGATCTCGGCGAGCAGCTGCGGGACGATGGTGTTCTCCACGTCCGAGCTGACGCCGGACCCGCGGGTGCGGAAGAGGGACTCCATCTCGTCGAAGAAGACGATGACGGGGGTGCCCTCGCTGGCCTTCTCCCGGGCCCGCTGGAAGACGAGGCGGATCTGGCGCTCCGTCTCGCCGACGTACTTGTTGAGGAGCTCGGGACCCTTGATGTTGAGGAAGAAGCTCTTGCCGGTGGCCTGCCCGGTCACCTCGGCGACCTTCTTGGCCAGCGAGTTGGCGACGGCCTTGGCGATGAGCGTCTTGCCGCATCCGGGGGGCCCGTACAGCAGCACACCCTTGGGCGGCCGCAGTTCGTGCTCCTTGAACAGGTCGGGGTAGAGGTACGGGAGCTCGACCGCGTCGCGGATCATCTCGATCTGGCCGCCCAGACCGCCGATCTGCTCGTAGCCGATGTCGGGGACCTCTTCGAGGACGAGCTCCTCGACCTCGCTCTTGGGGACCACCTCGTAGACGTAGCCCGAGCGGGGTTCCAGGAGCAGGGCGTCGCCGGGGCGGATGGTGATGTCCAGCAGCGGCTCGGCGAGCCGTACCACCCGCTCCTCGTCGGTGTGCCCGACCACGAGGGCGCGTTCGCCGTCCTCCAGGACCTCCTTCAGGGTGACGATGTCGCCGACGCTCTCGTACTCCATGGCCTCGACCACGTTGAGGGCCTCGTTGAGCATCATCTCCTGGCCGCGCCGGAGCTCTTCGAGCTCGACGCCGGGGCTGACGTTCACGCGGAGTTTGCGGCCTCCGGTGAAGATGTCGGCCGTGCCGTCCTCGTTGGCCGCGAGGAACACCCCGAAGCCGGCCGGCGGCTGCGCGAGCCGGTCGACCTCCTCCTTGAGGGCCACGATCTGGTCGCGGGCCTCTCTGAGGGTGTTCGCCAGCCGCTCGTTCTGCGCGGAGACGCCGGCCAGATTGGTCTGCAGCTCGACGATCCGCTCTTCGAGAATCCTCGTGTGCCGCGGAGAGTCGGCGAGCTTGCGTCGCAGGACGGCGATCTCCTGCTCAAGGTAGGCAATCTGCCCGGACGGGTCGTCGGACCCTCGTCCCGGGCGGATGCCGCGGTTCATGTCGTCGTCGTGGGCTGCCACGGTCCTCACCTCCTCCAAGGGGAGCTGGACGCTTCCAGACCCTACCTGGGTGGGTGTCGATTGAAACCCCTAGATCATAAAGACGGTCGGGGTGTGTCCGATCTTCACCCTTGCGCTCTCCCTCACGCCAGGGGAATACCCACCCAACATGATTGGGAAGCCGACAGAGGTAGGGTCGAAGTGTTCAACACCCGTCGGAGCTGGCCCGATTCCCCGCCTTCGGGCCGCTCGACGAAGGAAACGGCAGGAGATATGACCGTGCAGCAGGAGGCCGGAGCCGACACCGAGGCGCTGGAGGTCTGGATCGACCAGGACCTGTGTACCGGCGACGGAATCTGCGCGCAGTACGCGCCCGAGGTCTTCGAACTGGACATCGACGGCCTGGCCTACGTGAAGAGTCCCGCCGACGAGCTCCTGCAGACCCCGGGGGCGACAACGCCCGTGCCCCTGACACTTCTGCGGGATGTCGCCGACTCCGCGAAGGAGTGCCCGGGCGACTGCATCCACGTACGCCGTGTGTCGGACGGTGTCGAGGTCCACGGTCCCGACGCGGAGTGAGGGAGCGGACGCAGCTCCCCGGGACCCGCGGGCTTCCGGTCCCTCACATGCTCCGGGCGGCCGGTGGCGCCGAGCGCAGGAAGGCGCCGTCCTTCCACTGCCACTTGACGTCCTCGTCCACGTCGGGGCAGCAACTGGGCACGTCGGGCGAGGAGTAGCCGAGCAGGGTCGCGGTGACCGTCGCGTCGCGGAGCGTGAGGTCCTGGACGGAGAGCCGGTCCTCCGGGTCCACGAGGGTGGCGACGACGCGTGCCCCCGGGGCATTCCCATTCCCGGTCCCGGTCCCGGTGAGGACGTAGACGCCGCTCGGCGGGGTGCCCGAGCCCGCTTCGCAGCGGACCGCGGCGACCGTCTCGGGGAGGCCGTCGCCGTCGAGGTCGCCCGAGACCTTCCGCTGGACGAGGACCTTCGCGGGGCCGCAGTCGAGGGGGAACTCGGCGCGGGCCGGGTCGGGGGGCGCGGCGGTGACCGGGTCCTTCGCGGCCCGCGTGCCGTGCTGGGCGGCCGTGGCCGCGTCGGGTTGCAGGAAGGCGGAGGCCGCGACGACCGCGGCGAGCGCCGCCGCCGTGGCGACCCAGTGGATCGGGCGAGTGCGCGTGTGGGCCAGTTCCGGGACGGCGGAGTGCTGCACTAGGAAGTGTCTCCCGTGAGGGCTGTACCGGTGGGATGGCCAGCATGGTGCCACATGTCACAGCGCGGGGGAACGGCGGGGTGGGCGGTACCGGAGCGGCGTCGGAGGAGGAGTCGGGGAAGGTCGGGGCGGAGGTCAAGGGAGAAGCGGTGTGGCCGAGTTCCGGGGGGTGTCCGGGAACTCGGCCACGGTGGTGGCGCGTTGCGCGGGGGCGGGGCCGGGTCAGCGGCCGGCGGCGCCGCCCTCGGCGTTCGGGCCGGTGTAGTCCTCGCCGTAGGCGCCCTTGGAGGGACGGCGGCGGCGCATGGGCGGTTCGACGCCGTCCGCGAGGCGGCGGGCGGTGAGCAGGAAGCCGGTGTGGCCGATCATCCGGTGGTCGGGGCGGACGGCCAGGCCCTCGATGTGCCAGTTGCGGACCATCGACTCCCAGGCGGTCGGCTCGTTGAAGCAGCCGATCTCGCGGATGGACTCGACGGTCCGGGCGAGCTGGGTGGTGGTCGCCACGTAGCAGCAGACGATGCCGCCGGGGACGAGCGCCTTGGAGACGGCTTCGAGGCACTCCCAGGGGGCGAGCATGTCGAGGACGACACGGTCGACGTCGGTGTCCGACAGGTTGTCCTGGAGGTCGCCGACGGTGAGCTGCCAGGCGGGGTGGGGGCCGCCGAAGTAGCGTTCCACGTTGGCCCGGGCGATCTCGGCGAAGTCCTCGCGGCGCTCGTAGGAGTGCAGCATGCCCTGGTCGCCGATGGCGCGCAGCAGGAAGCTGCTGAGCGATCCGGAGCCCACACCCGCCTCCACGACGCGCGCGCCGGGGAAGATGTCCGCGAAGGACAGGATCTGCCCCGCGTCCTTGGGGTAGACCACGGCGGCGCCGCGGGGCATGGACAGGACGTAGTCGGGGAGCAGGGGGCGCAGCGCCAGATAGGCGACGTTCCCCGTGGTGCGGACAACGCTGCCCTCGGGCGCGCCGATCAGCTCGTCGTGCGGGAAGGAACCCTTGTGGGTGTGGAAGTTCTTCCCTGCTTCGAGCGTGAACGTGTAGTGGCGGCCCTTGGGGTCGGTCAGCTGTACCTGGTCCCCGACCTTGAAGGGCCCGCGTCGGCGGGCGGCACCGGTCGGTTCGGACATGCGGACCAGCCTACCGGCGATCGCGGAGGGCGCCGACCACGGCCCCGGTGTGCCCGGGGGCTCAGCTGGGGCGGGCCATCGCCTTGACGAACGCCTTCTCCACGTCCGCCGCCGAGAGGACGCCGTAGATCTCGCCGGAGTCCTCCACCACGAGGTACTCGGTCGCGGGGGTCGCGCGCAGGATCTCCAGGAGGTCCTCGCCGGCCAGTTCGGCGGAGACGCGCATGCCGTCCGTCAGGTCCTGGGCGAGGCCGCCGACGGCGACCCAGGGGCGGCGGTGTTCGGGGACGCCCACGATGGCGGCCTCGCGGACCAGGGACAGGGGTTCGCCCTCGGCGTCGACCACGACCAGGGCGCGCGCGCCGGCGGCGTTGGCACGGCGCAGCGCCTCGGAGAGCGGGGTGTCGCTCTCGACGGGGACGGCGCGCCGGGTGAGGGCGCGGGCCCGGAGCTCGGGCAGGTGCTCGCGCAGCCGGGCCATGCGCAGGCTGTTCCCGGCGCCGGTCCAGATGATCGCGGCGAGGATCGCGGCGAGCAGGGCGTCCATGACGGTGTCCATGCCGCCGATGTCGTCGGCGTCCGCGCCGAGCGCGCCGGAGTGCGTGAACAGGGGCAGTCCGACGAGGACCGAGATCGCGAGGGCGCGGCCGACCCAGGCGGCGGCGACGGTGCCGGTCATGGGTCTGCCGGTGATCTTCCAGACGACGGCCCGGAGCATGCGGCCACCGTCGAGGGGGAGGCCGGGGAGCAGGTTGAACGCGGCGACGATCAGGTTCGAGATCATCAGGCCGGCCAGCAGGACGCCGGGGACGGTGCCCGGTTCGACGGCCTGGAGGGCGACGTAGAAGAGGCCGCCGAGGACGAGGGAGAGCAGCGGGCCGACGAAGGCCAGGACGAACTCGCGCCCGGGCGTCTCGGACTCCTTCTCGATCTCGGAGACGCCTCCGAAGAACTGCAGCTGGATACGGCGCACGGGCAGCCCGAAGCGCAGGGCCGCGACCGTGTGCGCCAGTTCGTGGACGAGGACGGAGGCGTAGAAGGCGACCGCGAAGAAGAGCGAGACGAGGTAGCGGGCCATGCCCAGTTCGGGCAGGACCCGGTCGAGCTGGCCGCCGAAGACCCAGGTGATGAGGGCGGCGACGAGGAACCAGCTGGGGGCCACGTACACGGGTACGCCGAAGGGGCGTCCCATGAGGAGGCCGCCGCCGGGCTCCTTGGCTCGCCGGGGGGCCGGGCCCTTCCCGCTCTTTCCGCCCTTGTCGGGGTCGGGGATGGTGTGCGCATCGGAGCGGTGGGCGTCGTGCGCGTGCCGGGGGGCGTGGGGACCGCCGGTCCGCGGGTCCGCCGGGGCGTCGGTGGCGGACGGGTCCGTGTCGGGCGGCGGCGTCTGCCGGGCCCGGGCGGCCGGCGGGGGGTCCGCGGCGACCGGGCCCTTGCGGAAGCGGTCCGCCACCGGGTCCTGGGACGGTCCGGGCAGGGCCGGGTCCGGCTGCTGCGCCGGGGCGTCGGTGGCGGACGGGTCCTGGGCGGAGGGCGGCCGGGCCGTCGTGGCCGCCGGGTCGCCGGGCCGCGGCCGGCCCGTGCGGCGCTCGTCCGCCTCGTCCGTGCCGGAACGCGGCTGCCCGCTTCCGCCGCTCTCGTCCACGATGTCCCCTCGTCCGCCGCGTGTCCCGCTCGCGATCATGCCCCGCGAGCGGTCTTGTGGTCGATGGTATGCGTCCGTCGTGGTGTGTTCGGCCCCGGCACCCCATCCGTTTTCCGTACGGGCGTACGAGGCGTGGATCACCGTGTGCCGCTGTGTCAGTGGGGAGCCGTAAGGTCTGTCGTCATGGAAACCAGCACCGACGGCGCCGTACCGGCGGACGCCCCGGCCTCCTCGCCCGACACCGCCGACGCGGGGGCGCGGCACGCCACCGGCGGGCGCGGCACCGGGGCCGTGGCTCCTGCCTCCCTGTCGCCCTCCCGGGCCGGGGACTTCATGCAGTGTCCGCTGCTGTACCGGTTCCGGGTGATCGACAAGCTGCCCGAGAAGCCGAGCGAGGCGGCCACCCGCGGGACGCTGGTGCACGCGGTCCTGGAGCGGCTCTTCGACTCCCCGGCCGGCGAGCGGACGGCGCCGCGCGCCAAGTCGCTGATCCCGGGCCAGTGGGAGCGACTGCTGGCGGCGAAGCCGGAGCTGGCCGGGCTGTTCGCGGACTCCGACGAGCAGGACGCGGGCGAGAAGCTGGCACGCTGGCTCGGCGAGGCCGAGCGGCTGGTCGAGCGCTGGTTCACGCTGGAGGACCCGACCCGCCTCGAACCCGCCGAGCGCGAGCTCTTCGTGGAGGCGCAGCTCGACTCGGGCCTGAAACTGCGCGGCATCATCGACCGCGTCGACGTGGCGCCCACCGGTGAGGTGCGGATCGTCGACTACAAGACGGGAAAGGCCCCGCGTCCGGAGTACGCCGAGGGCGCCCTGTTCCAGATGAAGTTCTACGCCCTCGTGGTGTGGCGGCTCAAGCAGGTCGTCCCGCGCCGCCTCCAGCTCGTCTATCTGGGCAGCGGCGACGTGCTCACGTACGACCCGGTGCCGGCCGACCTGGAGCGGGTGGAGCGCAAGCTGCACTCGCTGTGGGAGGCGATCCGGCTCGCCACGGAGACCGGTGACTGGCGTCCGCGGCGCACCAAGCTCTGCGGCTGGTGCGACCACCGCTCCGTCTGCCCGGAGTTCGGCGGCACTCCCCCGCCGTATCCGCTGCCGGTCCTGCCGGCGCGGGCGTCCGGGACCGGCAGGGAGTCCGGGACCGGCGGGGAGTCCGGCGGCGCGTAGGCCCGGCGGGCCGCGGGTGCCCCGCGGGCGGGCCGGGCGACCGGCGCAGGGCAGAATGGGGGCGGACTAGCGAAGGAGAATCACGTGGCCATCCGCGTCCTACTGGTCGACGACCAGCCGCTGCTGCGCACCGGCTTCCGGATGATCCTGGAGGCCGAGCAGGACATCGCGGTCGTCGGCGAGGCCGGTGACGGTCTCCAGGCGCTCGACCAGGTGCGTGCCCTGCAGCCCGATGTGGTGCTGATGGACATCCGCATGCCGAGGATGGACGGGGTCGAGGCGACCCGGCAGATCACCGGTCCGGGCCGGGACGGTCCGGCGAAGGTGCTGGTCCTGACGACCTTCGACCTCGACGAGTACGTGGTGGAGGCCCTGCGCGCCGGTGCCAGCGGCTTCCTCCTGAAGGACGCGCCGGCCAACGAGCTGGTGCAGGCGATCCGGGTGGTCGCCGCGGGCGAGGCCATGCTGGCCCCCAGCATCACGCGCCGGCTGCTCGACAAGTACGCGGGCCATCTGCCGTCGGGCGACGAGCCGGTGCCCGACACCCTCCACACCCTCACCGAGCGCGAGGTGGAGGTGCTGAAGCTGGTGGCCCGTGGTCTGTCGAACGCGGAGATCGCCGCCGACCTGTTCGTCAGCGAGACCACGGTCAAGACCCATGTGGGGCACGTGCTCACCAAGCTGGGACTGCGGGACCGGGTGCAGGCCGCGGTGTACGCGTACGAGAGCGGGTTGGTGCGTCCCGGCGCGCAGTGACCGGGCCGGGGCCGCACGGCCCCGCATGCGTCCGTGCACGTCCGTGCGTCCGTACGCGTCCGCACGCGTCCGTGCGGAGGAGGGCCGCCCCGGCCGGAGGGGGCNTGCGTCCGTGCACGTCCGTGCGTCCGTACGCGTCCGCACGCGTCCGTGCGGAGGAGGGCCGCCCCGGCCGGAGGGGGCGGCCCTCCTCCGTGTGCGGGGCGGGCCGCGGCCGGTGAACGGCCAAAGGGCCGGTCCCGCCCTCTCGGGGCGGGACCGGCCCTCCGGTCCGTCGGCGGTGTGCCGGGCGTCAGTTGCTGCCCACTCCGCGGGCCAGCTCCCACAGCTGCAGCGTGGCCGAGGAGTTGACCGCGTACTCGGCGCCGGTGACGTCGTCCCGCACGGCGACGTACTGCTTGCCCTGCCACAGGGGCAGGAGCGGGACGTCGGAGGCGACGATGCTCTGGATCTTCTCCAGACTCTCCGCGGCGCTGAGCCGGT
Organism: Streptomyces beigongshangae; assembly: GCF_019710745.1. Taxonomy (GTDB): domain Bacteria; phylum Actinomycetota; class Actinomycetes; order Streptomycetales; family Streptomycetaceae; genus Streptomyces; species Streptomyces beigongshangae. The sequence goes on along the minus strand of NZ_JAHKJW010000013.1, from coordinate 93,662 downwards.
CGGCCTCACGACGCGACTTCGGGATCAGTTCCTCACGGATCTGCTTGTTCGCGTACGGCAGCGCGATGGTGTTGTTCTTGTCGAGGAACGGCGTGAGGAAGGTCTCCGCGTCCGGGAAGTCGGGGAACCAGCCCATGCCGTAGACCGCGAACTTGCCCTCGCGCTGCTTGGGGCGGTAGGTCTCCCACTTCTCGCCCTTGATGTCCACGTCGAAGAGGCCGGTGTCGTTGAGCTGCTTCTGCAGCGTCTCGAACTCGGTCTTGGTGGCGGAGCCGTAGTGGTCCGTCGTGTAGTTCATCGTGAACTTCACGGGCGTCGTGATGTTGGCCTCGGCGAGCAGCGTCTTGGCCGCGGCGACGTCCGGCTCGCCGTACTCGTTGAAGAACGAGTTGGCGTGACCGGTGACCGTGGCCGGGACCATCGAGTACAGGGGCTCGGCGCCGGAGCCGTACACCCTGGAGGTCAGCTCGCCGCGGTTGACGATGCGGGCGATCGCCTGCCGGACCGCCTTGTCCTTCAGCGACGGGTCCTCGGTGTCGAAACCGATGTAGCGGATCTCCAGACCCGGCTGCTCGATCACGTCGATGTCGCTGTCCTTGGCGTTCTGCAGCTTCTTGATCTGCTCGGGCGACATGGTGCGGGTCATCATGTCGATGTCGCCCTTGTCGAGCGCGGCGCCCATGGCGTCGGCGTCCTCGAAGGACCGCAGTTCGGCCTTCTCGTTCTTCACCTCGGAGATCCCCTGGTAGTGGGGGTTCTTGGTGAAGACGATGCTCGTGACGTCCTCGCCGTCGGCCTCGGCCTTGAGGGTGTACGGGCCGGAGCTGCTCACCTCCAGGCCGTTGCGCAGCTTGCCCTTGTCGTAGTCGGCGGGGTTGACGATGCCCGCGACCGGCGTGGAGAGCTTGAACGGGAAGGTGGCGTCGGCGGTGTTGAGGTGGAAGATCACCTCGCGGTCGCCCTTGGTCTCGACGGCGTCGACCGTCGACAGCAGCGCGTAGACCTCGGTGTCGGCCTTGATCCGCAGCGCGCGGTCGATGGAGAACTTCACGTCCTCGGCGGTGACCGGCGTGCCGTCCGAGAACTTGAGGTCCTTGCGCAGGGTGCAGGCGTAGCGCTCGTTGCCGGAGTCGGTGAAACCGCACTCCTCGGCGGCCTCCGGAACCGGGTCGCCGCCGCCGTTGGGCATGGCCATCAGGGTCTGGACCGTCTGGCGCAGGACGTTCCAGGCGCCGAGGTCGTACGCGTAGGCCGGATCGAACGGGGCCGGGGTCTCCTTCGAGGCGGCGAACACGTCGGTGGTACCGACGACGATCGCTTCGCCACTGTCGCCCCCGCTGTCGGAGCCGCCGCACGCGGCGAGGACAGAGGCGAGCAGACCGATCGCGGCCGGCAGCACCAAAGGCTTACGGTTCATGCTCGAGGTTCTCCAGGGCTGTAGATCCCGCTTCCCGGCAGGCCGGGGTGGTGCGTACGGGAAACGGGGGTCGCGTCGATGTTCTCGCGACGAGATTAGTCCGCGTCGGCGAGGCGCCCCGCAGGGACCGGTCATAAGGTCCCATCACGCTGCGGAACCGGGTGTGGACGCACTGAAAAACCGACAGCGGAAGGATTCGTACACGATCCCACGAAACGGGACACAAGGGCGCACCACCCATCATCGAAAACACCCATCCACCACCCCCGGAAACCCCCGCCGACCCCCTCTGGAGTGGTGAACGTCACACGCTCAACTATGTTAGCGCGCACCGGAATTCGATCGACCGAACAGGGCGCCGGTGGTGATCGAATTACTCCGGTGCGCCCCTCACGCGGTTTTCCGCATTCCTCCGCGCACCGTGCGTACCCGATTAGCGCTTTTCCGTCATCAGACCCTGGAGAAAAGACAGGTCGACCTGTTCCAGGGTGGTCACGACGGTCCGTCCGGCGGCCGGCTCGATCGGGGCCACCGAGGGCACGGCCACGACGTGGCAGCCCGCGGCCTCGGCGGACGCCACGCCCGTCGCGGTGTCCTCGATCACCGCGCATCCGGCCGGATCCGCGCCGAGCCGGGCGGCCGCGAGCAGGTACGGGTCGGGGAAGGGCTTGGTGCGTTCGACCTCGTCGCCCGCGACGGTCAGGTCGAAGTGGTGGGCGCCGATCGACTCCAGGACGCGGTCGATGATGCGGCGGTGGGAGGCGGAGACCAGTGCCGTGGGGACGCCGTGGGCGGCGAGTTCGGCCAGGAGTTCCGCGGCACCCGGCATCAGCGGGAGGTCACGGCCGAGCCGCTCCTCGAACCCGTCGTTCAGCAGCACCGTGAGCTCGGGGAGGCCGATGTCGGCGCCGGTGGCCTGGATGAGGAAACCGGCGCTGCGGGACATGGGGCCGCCGACCACGATGTGCCGCCAGGACTCGTCCAGTGTGTGGCCCAGCCGCGAGAACACCTCGACCTCGGCGTCCCACCAGAACCCCTCGGTGTCCACCAGGGTGCCGTCCATGTCGAGGAGCACGGCCTGCAGGGCGGAGCCCCGGGTCGTGCGGACACCTGGAGCGGGGACCGTACTGGTCATCGGCACACCTCCGTTGAGGGACGAGAAGGCCGGCCCCCGGGCGGGGACCGGCCTGCGCTGGACCGACCAGTGTACGTCGGCGTCCGCGGAAGTGTCCTTCGGAGGGCGGGTGCCGGGGGCCGGGGCCGGGGGGCCTCTGCCGAGGGCCGGAGGCAGGGGGCCGGGGGCAGGGGGCAGGGGGCAGGGGGCAGGGGGCAGGGGGCCTCTGCCGGGTGCCGGTCCGTCGTGGTTGCTCGCGCAGTTCCCGCGCCCCTGGAGGGCGCTCCCTCGGGACGCCCTCGGCGGGGAGTGTTCAGCGGGCGTTGAAGTACTTGGCCTCCGGGTGGTGGATGACGATCGCGTCCGTGGACTGCTCCGGGTGGAGCTGGAACTCCTCGGAGAGGTGGACGCCGATCCGCTCGGGCTCCAGGAGGCGGGCGATCTTGGCGCGGTCCTCCAGGTCCGGGCAGGCGCCGTAGCCCAGGGAGAAGCGGGCGCCGCGGTACTTGAGCGCGAACATGTCCTCCATCCCGGCGGGGTCCTCCCCCGCGAAGCCGAGTTCGGAGCGCACACGCGCGTGCCAGTACTCGGCGAGGGCCTCGGCGAGCTGGACGGACAGGCCGTGCAGTTCGAGGTAGTCGCGGTAGGAGTTCGCCTCGAACAGCTTCGCCGTCTCCTCGCCGATGCGGGAGCCCACGGTGACGACCTGGAGGCCGACGACGTCCGTCTCGCCGGACTCCTCCGGGCGGAAGAAGTCGGCCAGGCACAGCCGGCGGCCGCGGCGCTGGCGCGGGAAGGTGAAGCGGGTGCGTTCGTTGCCCTGCTCGTCCAGCAGGATCAGGTCGTCGTCCTTGGACACACAGGGGAAGTAGCCGTAGACGACGGCCGCCTCCAGCAGGTTGCCGGTCTGCAGCTGGTCCAGCAGACCGCGCAGCCGCGGCCTGCCCTCGGTCTCCACCAGCTCCTCGTAGGTGGGCCCGTCGCCCGTGCGTGCCTGCTTGAGGCCCCACTGGCCCTTGAACAGCGCGCCCTCGTCGAGCCAGGACGCGTACTCCTTGAGCTGGATGCCCTTGATGACGCGGGTGCCCCAGAAGGGCGGCCGCGGGACCGGGTTGTCGGTGGCCACGTCCGAGCGGGCCGCGCCCTCCTCGGGGCGCTCCTCAACGACGGTCCGCTCGGTGGCCCGGACGCGGCGCTGCTTCAGTTCCGGCAGGACCGCGCCGGGCACGCCGCGCTTGACCCCGATCAGGGCGTCCATCAGGCGCAGGCCCTCGAAGGCGTCGCGGGCGTAGCGGACCTCGCCCTCGTAGATCTCGTGCAGGTCCTGCTCGACGTACGCCCGGGTCAGGGCGGCGCCGCCGAGGATCACCGGGTAGTCGGCGGCCAGCTTGCGCTGGTTCAGCTCCTGCAGGTTCTCCTTCATGATCACCGTGGACTTGACCAGCAGTCCCGACATGCCGATGACGTCGGCGCGGTGCTCCTGGGCGGCCTCCAGGATCGCGGAGACGGGCTGCTTGATGCCGAGGTTGACCACGGTGTAGCCGTTGTTGGACAGGATGATGTCGACGAGGTTCTTGCCGATGTCGTGCACGTCGCCGCGCACGGTGGCCAGCACGATGGTGCCCTTGCCCTGGTCGTCGGTCTTCTCCATGTGGGGCTCCAGGTGGGCCACCGCGGTCTTCATGACCTCGGCGGACTGGAGCACGAACGGCAGCTGCATCTGGCCCGAGCCGAACAGCTCGCCGACGACCTTCATACCGTCCAGGAGCGTCTCGTTGACGATGTCGAGGGCGGGCCGCTCCTTCAGGGCGTCGTCGAGGTCCTGTTCGAGGCCGTTCTTCTCGCCGTCAATGATGCGGCGCTTGAGCCGCTCCTCCAGGGGCAGGGCCGCCAGCTCCTCGGCCCGGCCGGCCTTGAGGGACTTGGTGGTGGCGCCCTCGAAGAGTGCCATCAGCTTCTGCAGCGGGTCGTAGCCCTCGCGGCGGCGGTCGTAAATGAGGTCGAGGGCGGTGGTGACCTCCTCCTCGCTGAAGCGGGCGATGGGGAGGATCTTGGAGGCGTGCACGATCGCCGAGTCGAGGCCGGCCTTGACGCACTCGTCGAGGAAGACGGAGTTCAGCAGGACGCGGGCGGCCGGGTTGAGGCCGAAGGAGATGTTCGACAGGCCCAGGGTCGTCTGGACCTCGGGGTGGCGCTCCTTGAGGCGGCGGATGGCCTCGACGGTGGCGACGCCGTCGCGGCGGGACTCCTCCTGGCCGGTGCAGATGGTGAAGGTCAGGGTGTCGATGAGGATGTCCGACTCGTGGATGCCCCAGTTGCCGGTGAGGTCCTCGATGAGGCGCTCGGCGATCGCGACCTTCGTCTCGGGGGTGCGGGCCTGGCCCTCCTCGTCGATGGTCAGGGCGATCAGCGCGGCGCCGTGCTCCCGCGCGAGGGCGGTGACCTTCGCGAACCGTGACTCGGGGCCGTCGCCGTCCTCGTAGTTGACGGAGTTGATGACCGCGCGCCCGCCGAGCTTCTCCAGACCGGCCCGGATCACCTCGACCTCGGTGGAGTCCAGCACGATCGGCAGGGTGGAGGCGGTGGCGAAGCGGCCGGCCAGCTCCTCCATGTCGGCGACGCCGTCGCGGCCCACGTAGTCGACGCACAGGTCGAGCATGTGCGCGCCCTCGCGGATCTGGTCGCGGGCCATCTCGACGCAGTCGTCCCAGCGGCCCTCCAGCATGGCCTCGCGGAACTTCTTCGAGCCGTTGGCGTTGGTGCGCTCGCCGATCGCCATGTACGCGGTGTCCTGGCGGAACGGCACGGTCTGGTAGAGCGAGGCGGCGCCGGGCTCGGGCCGCGGGTCGCGGGGGGCCGGCGTGAGGTCCCGTACCCGCTCGACGACCTGCCGCAGGTGCTCGGGGGTCGTGCCGCAGCAGCCGCCGATCAGGGAGAGGCCGTACTCGGTGACGAAGGTCTCCTGCGCGTCGGCCAGGCCCTCGGGGTCGAGGGGGAAGTGCGCGCCGTCCTTGGTGAGGACGGGCAGGCCCGCGTTGGGCATGCACAGCAGCGGGATGCGGGAGTGACGGGCGAGGTAGCGCAGGTGCTCGCTCATCTCGGCGGGCCCGGTGGAGCAGTTCAGGCCGATCATGTCGATGCCGAGCGGTTCCAGCGCGGTGAGCGCGGCGCCGATCTCCGAGCCGAGCAGCATGGTGCCGGTGGTCTCGAACGCCATCGAGACGACCAGCGGCACGTCGCTGCCGGTCGCCTCCAGCGCGCGCCGGGCACCCAGCACGGATGCCTTGGTCTGCAGCAGGTCCTGGGTCGTCTCGACGATCAGGGCGTCGGCGCCGCCGGCGAGCAGTCCCTCGACGTTGGCCTGGTAGCCGTCGCGGATCACGGCGTAGTCGACGTGGCCGAGCGTGGGCAGCTTGGTGCCGGGACCGACCGAGCCCAGGACCCAGCGCTGCCGCCCGGTGGAGGCGGTGAACTCGTCGGCGACCTCGCGGGCGATGCGGGCACCGGCCTCGGACAGCTCGTGGACGCGGTCGGCGATGTCGTACTCGGACGCGGCCGTGTGGTTGGCGCCGAAGGTGTTGGTCTCCACGCAGTCGACGCCGACCGCGAAGTACTCCTGGTGGACGGAGCGCACGATGTCGGGGCGCGTGACATTCAGGATCTCGTTGCAGCCTTCGAGGTTCTCGAAGTCGTCGAGGGTCGGATCCTGTGCCTGGAGCATCGTGCCCATCGCGCCGTCGGCCACCACCACCCGGGTGGCGAGCGCCTCGCGGAGGGCGTCGGCTCGGGCGCGGCCGGCGCCGGATTCGGACGGAAGGGACGGGTTCGGCAACGAGGCCATGGAAGATGCTCCCTGGGGTGCGACGGCTGTCGGCTTTGCGCTTCTCCTGGAAGGCGCACGCCGTCAGGGTAGCCCGCGGCGGCCCGGATGGGGCGGGGGCGTCCACGGGACGGACCGGCGATCCGCGGCCGGCACCCGCGGGGCGTGTTCGCGACCCCTCGCGACCACCCGTTAGCGGGAGGTCGACGGTGAGCGGTAATGTTCGACATTGCCGAACGGTGGCGGCGAAGCAGCGACCGTCGGCCCAAGGGGACGGAGGGCAGGACGGCGATGGCACGGAACATCCAGTCGCTCGAACGGGCGGCCGCGATGCTGCGGCTGCTCGCGGGCGGGGAGCGGCGGCTCGGCCTGTCGGACATCGCCTCGTCGCTGGGCCTGGCCAAGGGCACGGCCCACGGGATACTGCGCACCCTGCAGCAGGAGGGCTTCGTCGAGCAGGACGGGCCCTCCGGGCGCTACCAGCTGGGCGCCGAGCTGCTGCGTCTGGGGACGACGTACCTCGATGTGCACGAGCTGCGGGCGCGCGCCCTGGTGTGGACCGACGACCTGGCCCGCTCCAGCGGTGAGAGCGTCTACGTGGGGGTGCTGCACCAGCAGGGCGTACTGATCGTGCACCACGTCTTCCGGCCCGACGACAGCCGGCAGGTGCTGGAGGTCGGGGCCATGCAGCCGCTGCACTCCACCGCGCTGGGCAAGGTCCTGTCGGCCTACGACCCCGTGGCGCACAGCGAGGCCCTGGAGGCCGAGCGCGAGGTGTTCACGACGCGCACGGTCAGCGCCCCCGACGAGTTCGAGGGCGTCCTGGACCTCACGCGCGCCCGGGGGTACGCGGCCGACGTGGAGGAGACCTGGACGGGGGTGGCCTCGGTGGCCGCGCCCATCCACAACCAGCGGCGGATGCCCGTCGGCGCGGTGGGGGTCACCGGGGCGGTGGAGCGGGTCTGCAAGGACGGCGAGCTGCGTCCCGAGCTGATCGCCGCCGTCCGGGACTGCGCCCGCGCGGTCTCCAGGGACCTGGGCGCCGGACGGTTCTGAGGCCCGCGGGAGAGCCGGCGGGAGAGTCCACGGAGAACCCGCGGGAGAACGCGCGGGAGAGCCCGTCCGACCGTCCGCGGGGAGTCTGTTCGATCGATCCGGAGTCCGCGGGCTCCGGCGGGGGAAGGAAGGCCGGTACGTCGTCGACGTACCGGCCTTTCCGGTGTGCGGCGACCGCGGAACGTGGCTGCTCGTACGCGGTGTGCGGTCGTTTCGGGGAGCGACGGGGCACAACGGTCGATAACGATCGGGTTTTCGACAACAGAAGCCTTGACGAGCTGGTATTGGCAGAGCAAGACTCCCGTCCATCGGTCGGCATTGTCGAACACCTACCGGCAATACGCGTTAGAGTGTGACAAGGGCAGGGCCGAGAACGACCTCACCTGAGGTCGCGGACCACCGGAGGGACCCGGGGTTCGCCTTCCCCTGGACGAAGGACAAAGGAGTCGCGGGTGTCCAGCTCCGACATCTTCATCGGCGAGACCATCGGTACCGCCGTACTCATCCTGCTGGGCGGTGGCGTGTGCGCCGCCGTCACGCTGAAGGCCTCCAAGGCGCGCAACGCCGGGTGGCTCGCCATCACCTTCGGGTGGGGCTTCGCGGTGATGACCGCCGCCTACATCTCGGCGCCCCTCTCCGGTGCCCATCTGAACCCGGCACTGACCCTCGGGATCGCGATCAAGGACGACGCCTGGGGCGACGTCCTGACCTACTGGTCGGGCCAGCTCCTCGGCGCCATGATCGGCGCGGTGCTCGTGTGGGTCGCGTACTACGGGCAGTTCCTGGCGCACCTCACCGACCGCGAGATCGTGGGCGGCCCCGGCGCGCAGGACGTCAAGTCCGTGGAGGCGCGGGAGGCCAAGGCGGGCCCAGTGCTCGGCGTCTTCTCCACCGGCCCGGAGATCCGGGTCGCGTGGCAGAACGTCGCCACGGAGGTCATCGGCACGGCCGTGCTGGTGCTGGCGATCCTCACCCAGGGCCTCAACGACAGCGGCAAGGGTCTCGGCACCCTGGGCGTGCTGATCACCGCCTTCGTGGTGGTCAGCCTGGGTCTCTCGCTCGGTGGCCCCACGGGGTACGCGATCAACCCGGTGCGCGACCTCGGCCCGCGCATCGTGCACGCCCTGCTGCCGCTGCCCAACAAGGGCGGTTCGGACTGGAGCTACGCCTGGGTCCCGGTCGTGGGACCGCTGGTCGGCGGAGCGATCGCCGCGGGCATCTACAACGTCGCCTTCGCCTAGTCGCCTTCGCTCGGAGCCGCACGGCCCCGGCGCCGACGTCCCTCCGGTACGGGACGGACGCCGGTCCGGAGCCGGGAGCACAGCACGCCGCCAGCCGGCACCATCCACGGACTTTCAGCACCACGGACCTCAGGAGCACACCGTGACCGACGCGCACACCGCCGGGCCGTTCATCGCCGCCATCGACCAGGGCACCACCTCCAGCCGCTGCATCGTCTTCGACCGGGACGGCCGGATCGTCTCCGTCGACCAGAAGGAGCACGAGCAGATCTTCCCCAAGCCGGGCTGGGTCGAGCACGACGCCGCCGAGATCTGGACCAACGTCCAGGAGGTCGTCGCCGGTGCCGTCGAGAAGGCCGGCATCACCCGCGACGACATCAAGGCCATCGGCATCACCAACCAGCGCGAGACGACGCTGCTGTGGGACAAGAACACCGGCGAGCCCGTCCACAACGCCCTCGTCTGGCAGGACACCCGCACCGACGCGCTCTGCAGAGAGCTGGGCCGCAACGTCGGCCAGGACCGCTTCCGCCGCGAGACCGGCCTGCCGCTCGCGTCGTACTTCGCCGGTCCCAAGGCCCGCTGGCTGCTCGACAACGTCGAGGGCCTGCGGGAGCGCGCCGAGGCCGGCGACATCCTCTTCGGCACCATGGACAGCTGGGTCATCTGGAACCTGACGGGCGGTGTGAACGGCGGCCGGCACGTCACGGACGTCACCAACGCCTCCCGCACGCTGCTGATGAACCTGCACACCATGCAGTGGGACCGGCGGATCGCCGATTCGATCGGTGTCCCGATGGCGATGCTGCCCGAGATCCGCTCCTCCGCCGAGGTGTACGGGGAGATCAGCGGCGGCAGGCTGGGCGACCTGCTCGGCGGCATCCCCGTCGCCTCCGCGCTCGGCGACCAGCAGGCGGCCCTCTTCGGCCAGACCTGCTTCTCGGTGGGCGAGGCCAAGTCCACGTACGGCACCGGCACCTTCATGCTGATGAACACCGGCGACAAGCTGATCAACTCCTACAGCGGCCTGCTGACCACCGTCGGGTACCAGATCGGCGACCAGAAACCGGTCTACGCCCTTGAGGGTTCCATCGCCGTCACGGGGTCACTCGTGCAGTGGATGCGTGACCAGATGGGCCTGATCAAGTCAGCAGCCGAGATCGAGACGCTCGCCCTGTCGGTCGAGGACAACGGCGGCGCGTACTTCGTGCCGGCCTTCTCCGGTCTGTTCGCCCCGTACTGGCGCCCCGACGCCCGCGGGGTGATCACCGGCCTGACCCGGTACGTCACCAAGGCGCACATCGCGCGCGCCGTCCTGGAGGCCACGGCCTGGCAGACCCGTGAGATCAGCGACGCCATGACGAAGGACTCCGGCGTCGAGCTCACGGCTCTCAAGGTCGACGGCGGCATGACCTCCAACAACCTGCTGATGCAGACCCTGGCCGACGTCCTGGACGCTCCCGTGGTGCGTCCGATGGTCGCCGAGACCACCTGCCTCGGCGCCGCCTACGCCGCCGGTCTGGCCGTCGGCTTCTGGACCGACACCGAGGACCTGCGCGCCAACTGGCGCCGGGCCGCGGAATGGACCCCGAACATGGCCGCGGAGACCCGTGACCGTGAGTACAAGAGCTGGCTGAAGGCCGTGGAGCGATCCATGGGCTGGCTCGAAGACGATGCTGACGAGGAGTAATTCGCGATGACCACCCTGCAGAGTGTCCCGGCCCCCGGGACGCACCCGGCCGACGGCTCCGCCGCGTTCGACGTGAAGGCGGTGGGCCGCGCCGAGACCCGGGAGCAGTTGTCCAAGGCGACATACGACCTCCTGGTGATCGGCGGCGGGATCCTGGGCATCTCCACCGCCTGGCATGCCGCGCAGTCGGGCCTGCGGGTGGCCCTGGTCGACGCCGGCGACTTCGCCGGCGCGACCTCCTCCGCCTCCTCGAAGCTGCTCCACGGCGGTCTGCGCTACCTGCAGACCGGCGCGGTGAAGCTGGTGGCGGAGAACCACTTCGAGCGCCGTGCGGTCTCCCGCCAGGTGGCCCCCCACCTGGCGAACCCGCTCACGTTCTACCTCCCCGTGTACAAGGGCGGGCCGCACGGCGCGGCGAAGCTGGGCGCGGGCGTGTTCGCGTACTCGGCCCTGTCGGCCTTCGGTGACGGCGTCGGCCACCTGCTGTCGCCGGCGAAGGCCGCGCAGGACGTTCCCGAGCTGCGCACGGACAACCTCAAGGCCGTGGCCGTGTACGGCGACGACCAGATGAACGACTCCCGGATGGCGCTCATGACGGTCCGCGCGGCCGTCGACTCGGGTGCCACCGTGCTCAACCACGCCGAGGTCACGGGGCTGCGCTTCACTCGGGGCCGGGTCACCGGCGCCGAGCTGAGGGACCGGCTCTCCGGCGACGAGTTCGGCGTGTCGGCGCGGCTGGTGCTGAACGCGACCGGGCCGTGGGTGGACCACCTGCGGAAGATGGAGGACGAGAACGCGGCGCCGTCCATCCGCCTGTCGAAGGGCGCGCACCTGGTTCTCAGGCGGACCTCCCCGTGGAAGGCCGCCCTGGCCACGCCGATCGACAAGTACCGCATCACCTTCGCCCTCCCGTGGGAGGACATGCTGCTGCTCGGCACCACCGACGAGGAGTACGAGGGCGACCCGGCGGACGTCTCGGTCACCGAGAAGGATATAGCCCAGATCCTGGACGAGGCCGCGTTCTCCATCCGGGACAAGCAGCTGACCCGTGATCTGATCACGTACTCCTTCGCGGGGCTGCGCGTCCTGCCCGGCGGCCCCGGCGACACGTCGAAGGCCAAGCGCGAGACGGTCGTCACCGAGGGCCCGGGCGGCATGCTGTCCGTCGCGGGCGGCAAGTGGACGACGTTCCGGCACATCGGCCGCACCGTCATGAAGCAGCTGGAGTCGCTGCCGGGCCGCCCGCTCGGCGACGACTTCGAGCCCGTCTCGGCGCTGCCGAAGAAGCTGCCGCTGCCTGGTGTCGCCAACCCGCGCGCGGTCGCGCACCGGCTCCTGGTCGACAACCCGGCGTCCGGTCCGGGCATGGCCGCCGACACCGCGCGGCACCTGGCGACCCACTACGGCTCGCTGGCCTTCGACATCGCGCGGCTGGCGGGTGAGCACCCTGGGCTGGCTCAGCGCGTGCACGAGGACGCCCCCGAGATCTGGGCGCAGGTCGTGTACGCCCGGGACCACGAGTGGGCCGAGACGGTGGACGACGTGCTGCGCCGCCGTACGACCCTGACGATCCGCGGCCTCGCGGACGACGAGGTGCGGGCCAAGGTGCAGGACCTGCTCGACAAGAAGTAGCGGGGCGGCCGTACGAGACGGCGCCGGGCCGAAGGGCGGCTGCCACCGGGCAGCCGCCCTTCGCCGTCCGGTGTCCTCTGCACGGGTGCCGGGCGACACGGCTTCTCATTGGCTGAGACGACAACTGCGTCTTCCCTGGTGGGCCACCGGCCGGAGTTACGATTCCGGGACCGGCCCCCGTCCCGGGACAGTGCGGTCCCCGGCGGGACCACGGGTCCGGCACCCCGCCCATCCTTGGAGTCGCTCCCATGACCCTGCTGACCACGTGGCCCGAGTCCGGGCCCGAGTCCACCGTGCGCCGCACCTCCGACCCCGCCGAGATAGCCGCCGCGCTCGCCCCGCTCGGGGTGCGCTACGAGCAGTGGCCCGTCCGCGAGGACGTCGCCGCGGACGCCGACGGCGGGACCGTCCTCGCCGCGTACGCCCGGGAGATCGAGAAGCTGAACGCCGAGGAGGGCTTCACCACGGTCGACGTCCTCGGACTGCATCCGGGCGACGACCCGGAGTACCCGGCGAAGGCGAAGGCCGCCCGGGAGAAGTTCCTCCAGGAGCACACGCACGACGACGACGACGAGGTCCGGTTCTTCGTCGCGGGCTCCGGCATCTTCTACCTGCACGTCGGCGGCGAGGTGCACGCCGTGCTCTGCGAGAGGGGCGACCTGCTGGGCGTGCCCCGCGGAACGACGCACTGGTTCGACATGGGGACGTCGCCGGCCTTCACCGCGATCCGGTTCTTCCACGAGGAGGACGGCTGGATCGGCAGCTTCACCGGCTCCACCATCGCAGGCCGCTTCCCCGACTACGACACCCTCGCGGCGGGGTACGAGCGGGACCGGGCCGCGGCGTGAGCCCCCGGGCGGTGTTCGACGTGGACGCCGTGGTGCTCGACATCGAGGGCACCACGAGCGCCACGGGCTTCGTCGTCGACGTGCTCTACCCGTACTCGCGCTCGCGCTTCGCGGCGCTGCTCGCCGGGCGGGGCGACGACCCGGACGTGCGGCGGGCCCTCGCCCAGGTGCGCGACCTGCTCGGGGAGCCGGACGCCGACGCCGCACGCGTGGAGAAGGCGCTGAACGAGTGGCTGGACGGGGACGTGAAGGCCACCCCCCTCAAGACCCTCCAGGGCCTCATCTGGGCGGAGGGCTTCGCGCGGGGCGACCTGGTCTCCCACTTCTACGACGACGTGGTGCCGGTGCTGCGCGGCTGGCACGGCCGGGGGGTACGGCTGCACGTGTACTCGTCCGGGTCCGTGGCGGCGCAGCGCGCGTGGTTCGCGAGCAGCCCGGACGGCGATCTGCGGCCGCTCGTCGACGGCTGGTACGACACCGAGAACGCGGGGCCCAAGCAGGAGCCCGCCTCCTACCGCCGTATCGCCGGGGCGGCCGGCACGGCGGGCGGGCGGCTCCTGTTCCTGTCCGACCGGCCGGGCGAGCTGGACGCGGCCCGCGCCGCGGGCTGGCACACCGCCGGGGTCCGGCGGCCCGGTGAGCCGTACTACGAGCAGGGCGTCGGCGACCACCCGCAGGCGGGCACGTTCGACGAAATCAACATCAGCATCAGCACGGGTACCGGCACCGGTACCGGTACCCGCACTTCGGGGAGCGCCACGTGAGCACCGGCATCAGCACACTCGACCTGGAGGAGGCCGGGGCCGTCCTCGCCGCCGAGTCCGCCCGCTTCGCCTCCTTCGGCTGGATGCGGGGCACCTCCGGGAACCTGTCCGTGGTGCTCTCCCGCGATCCGCTGCGGCTCGCGGTCACCGCCAGCGGGCACGACAAGGGCGAGCTGACGCCCGCGGACGTGGTGCTGGTCGACGGGCGGGGCGCCGCGGTGGACGGCGGGAAGCCGTCCGCCGAGGCCGCGCTGCACGCGCGCGTGGCCGCGCTGACCGGCGCCGGCGCGGTGGTGCACGTGCACACGGTGGCGTCGGTGGCGCTGGGGCGGCGTTCGCCGGACGGGATCGTCCTGAAGGACCTGGAGATGCTCAAGGGGATCGGCCAGCCCGCCCACGGCGTGGAGGTGCCCCTTCCCGTCATCGCCAACAGCCAGGACATGACGGTGCTCGGCGACCGGCTGGAGGCGGCGCGCGACCCCCGGATGCCGGCGGTGGTCGTGGCGGGCCACGGTCTGTACGTGTGGGGCGACACGCCTCGGCAGGCGCGTCATCACACGGAGGTCGTGGAGTGGCTGCTGGAGCTGGAGCTGACGGGTCGCTGACGGTTCCGTCCGTCGGCTGCGGGTGGGCGGGGGCCGTTCGCGCAGTTCCCCGCGCCCCTGGAAGACGGGGCTGCGCCCCGGTCCTCCCCCTTTGGGGGCGCGGGGAACTGCGCGGCCCGCCCCCAACCGGCCGCAGGCGGCGAACGGCCCCCTACCCCAGCCGGTCCCCGGGGAGCTCGCCCGCGGAGACCTCCAGCACGCCCCGCTCGGTCACCAGCCCCGTCACCAGGCGTCCCGGTGTGACGTCGAACGCGGGGTTGTGCCCGCGCGACTCCGCCGGCGCGGTCCGGACCCCGCCCCACTCCAGCACCTCGGAGCCGTCCCGCAGTTCGATGTGGATGTCGCGGCCCGTGGCCGTGGCGACGTCGACCGTCGTCGTGGGCGCGGCCACCAGGAACGGCACCCCCGCGTCGGCGCACGCCAGGGCGACCCCCACCGTGCCCACCTTGTTCGCCGTGTCCCCGTTGGCCGCGATCCGGTCGGCGCCGACGACCGCCGCGTCGACCTCGCCCCGCAGGATCGTTCCCGCGGCGGCCCCGTCCGCCTGGACGAAGTGCGGTATGCCCTCCTGGGCCAGCTCCCAGGCGGTCAGCCGCGACCCCTGGAGCAGCGGCCGCGTCTCGTCGGCGTACACGACCTCCAGCCGCCCCCTGGCGTGCAGTTCGCGGATGACGCCGAGGGCCGTGCCCCAGCCGGCCGTGGCGAGGGCCCCGGTGTTGCAGTGGGTCAGCACCCGCAGCGGCCGGTCCCCGCCGACGCGCTCCAGCAGCCAGTCCGCGCCGAACTCCCCCATCGCCCGGTTCGCCGCCACGTCCTCGCGCTGCACCTCGGCGGCCTCCGCGAGCACCGCGTCCAGCCCGTCGTCGAAGCGGGTCAGCACGCGGTCGACGCACACCATGAGGTTCACCGCGGTGGGCCGCGCCGCGCGGACACGGGCGACGGCGGCGAGCACCTCCTCGCGCGACCAGCCCTCGCGCCCGCCCTGGAGCATCGCGAGCGCCACGCCGTACGCCCCGGCCGCCCCGATGGCGGGCGCCCCGCGCACGACGAGCCGCCGGATCGCGTCCACCAGGTCGTCGACCCCGGTGATCCGGCGGGTCTCGGTGCGGTGCGGGAGGAGGGTCTGGTCGATGAGCGCCAGGCTGTTTCCGGTCCAGTCGACAGCGCGCAGTTCTCGGGGCACGGCGGGACACTCCTGACGTTCCGGGGATGCGCGACACCGTACATGACCTCGGAGAACTGTCGGAGAACCCTTGAGAACCACAGTTCGAGACAAGAATGCGGATGTCCGGAAACCGGTGTTACAGTCCAGCACCCGCAGCCCTGCAAGGCCGATACGCAGGAGGACGTGTGCTGACGACGCGCCGCTTCCTCGACCACGGCCGCTGTGCGAGCGACGGCTGTCGACGCTGACCGCCGAGGCACCGGCTCACGCTCCGGTGTCCCCCGTGCCGCCCCCCGCTCACCGCCGTCCCAGCGTTTCCGTTCGAGCGCGCACCGCCGCACGCACCTCCACGAAAAGGCCGGTCCCATGCCCCGTACCCCCACCCGCAGATCCCGTTCGCTCCGCCTCGCCGCCGTCGCCTCCGGCGCCGTGCTCGTGGCCGGGGCCGCCACCGGATGCAACGCCGCGGCGAAGAAGGACGACGGTCCGTCCGCCGAGGGCGGCGGCAGGTCCTTCACCCTGGTGACGCCGGACCCGGTCGGGCAGAACCAGTTCCTGAAGCTGGCGGTCGACGGCGTGAAGGCCGCGGCGAAGGCGCACGACGGGACGCAGAAGGTCTACCAGTCCTCCGACAGCGCCTCGCAGCAGCAGAACGTGCAGGCCGCGGTCGACGCCGCGCCCGACGTCGTCGTGCTGGTCGGCTTCGAGTTCGCCGACCTGGTCGCGCAGCAGGCCGAGGCGCACCCGAAGCAGCAGTTCCTGGTGGTCGACGCCTGCACGGCGAAGACGTACGCCAACGTGAGCTGCGCGGTCTTCCGGGAGCACGAGGGCGTGTACCTGGCGGGCGCCGAGGCCGGGCTGCTCAGCGAGAGCGGCAGGGTCGGCGCGGTCGACGTGCTCGACACCCCGCAGTTCCGGCGCTACAGCGACCCGTTCGCGGCCGGTGCGAAGAAGGTCGCCCCGAAGACGTCCGCCGACACCCGCTTCGTCGGCGGGCAGTCGCCGTTCGACGACTCGGCGCGCGCCAAGGAGCAGGCGAACTCGCTGCTCGCCAAGGGCACCGACCACATCATGGCGGCGGCCGCGGCCGGGAACTACGGCGTGTTCGAGGCGGCCGGGGCGAAGAAGGCGTACGCGTACGGCGTGGACGTCAACCAGTGCACGGCCGCGCCCGGCACCGTCGTCGACAACGTGATCAAGAAGACCGACGTCGCCGTGCGGGAGGGCGTCGAGCAGGTCCTGGACGGCAAGGGCGGCAGGACCGTCTCGTACGGGCTCAAGGAGGGCGGCATCAGCCTCACGGGCCTGGAGGACGGTGTGGAGTCGTCGAAGTGCGTGATCGCCGAGCACCGGGACGTGCTGGCGAAGGTCGAGGCGCTGCGCGACCGGATCGTGTCCGGAGAGCTGAAGGTCGATGACCCGGCGGCCGAGTGACCCACCGGCGGCGGACGCCCGCGCCGCGGAGGCCGGTGCCGCGGACGGGGCGCCGGCGGCCGTCGCCGGGCTGCCCCCGGCCGTGGAGCTGCGCGGCATCACCAAGCGCTTCCCCGGCACCCTCGCCAACGACGCGGTCCACCTGACGGTGCGGCGCGGCGAGATCCACGCGCTGATGGGCGAGAACGGCGCGGGCAAGTCGACGCTGATGTCCGTCCTGTACGGGATGGAGCGGCCGGACGCCGGTTCGATACTGATAGACGGGCGCGAGGTGTCCTTCGGGAGCCCGGGCGCCGCGATGGCCGCCGGACTCGGCATGGTCCACCAGAGTTTCAAGCTGTTCGACTCGCTGACGGTCGCCGAGAACGTCGTCTACCGGGCGGAGCCGCGCCGCTTCGGCCTGGTGGACCGGGCCGCGGCGCGCCGCCGGGTGCGCGGACTCGCCGCCGAGCACGGCCTCGCCGTGGACCCGGACGCCCGGGTCGGCGACCTGCCGGTCGGGCTGCGCCAGCGCGTGGAGATCCTGAAGCTGCTGCACCGCGGCGCCCGTACGCTCATCCTCGACGAGCCGACCGCGGTGCTGACGCCCGCCGAGGCGGACGCCCTGTTCACGGTGCTCCGCTCGCTGACCGCGCGGGGCCGCACGGTGATCCTCGTCACGCACAAGCTGCGCGAGGTGCTGGAGGCGAGCGACAACGTCACGGTGCTGCGGGACGGGCGGGTCGTCGCCCGGCTGCGGACGGCGGACACCAGCGGCGCGGGGATCGCGGCGGCGATGACCGGCCGGGACGTCGAGCTGGACCGCGTCCACCCGGCGGGCACGCCCGGCGAGGTCGTGCTGGACGTCGAGGGGCTGAGCACGGCGGGCGTGCACGACGTGCGGCTGTCCGTGCGCGCCGGGGAGATCGTCGGCGTCGCGGGGGTCGCGGGCAACGGGCAGAGCGAGCTGGTGGAGGCGCTCGCCGGGCTGCGGCCGGTGACCGCCGGACGGGTCGCCCTGCGGGGCGGGGACATCACGCGCGCCTCGGCCACCGAGCGGCGCGCCAAGGGCCTCGCCTACGTTCCGGAGGACCGGCACGCGGTGGGCACCGCGCCCGCGGCGTCCGTCGCGGACAACCTCGCCATGGGGCACCACCGCACCGCGCTGTCCTCGCGGCGCGGTCTGCTGCCGCCGTCGGCCGTGCGCGCCCACGCGCGCGAACTCGTCGGCCGCTTCGGCGTCAAGGCGGCCACGCCCGACGTGCCGGCCTCCTCCCTGTCGGGCGGCAACCTGCAGAAACTCCTGCTCGGCCGCGAACTGGCCCACGGCGCGCCCCTGCTGCTGGTCGAGCAGCCCACGCGCGGGGTGGACATCGGCGCGGTCCAGGCCATCCACGACGAACTGATCGCCTACCGCGACGCCGGCCACGCCGTCCTGCTCGTCTCCGCCGAGCTGAGCGAGATCCGCGGTCTCGCCGACCGGATCCTGGTGATGTACGAGGGCCGGGTGACGGCCGCGTACGACCGTCCGGACGCGGACGAGACGGCCCTGGGCCTGGCCATGGCGGGCGGGGCGCCGGCCCCGGCGCCCGGCACCCCCGACACCCCCGCGCCGGACGGAGACTGACATGGCCGTGGACAGCACCGGGGTCCTCGCGGCCCGTGCCAAGGGGGCGCTGCGTTCCCCCGTCACCTTCTCCGTCGTGGCCGGGCTCGTCATCGGCGCCCTGTTCCTGGTCGGCACCGGCGCCGATCCGCTCGCCGCGTACGGGGCGGTCGTCACCGGCTCCCTCGGGGGCGACGGGATCGGGGCGACGCTCACCACCGGCACCAGCGTGCTGGGCCTGGCCCTGGCGCTGGCGATCCCGCTGCGCGCCGGGCTCATCAACCTCGGCGGGGACGGCCAGCTGGTGCTCGGCGGCATCGCGGCCGCCGTCACCGGGCTGTACTCGCCGCTGCCCGCGCCGCTCACCGTCGTGCTGGCACTGCTGGCCGGGACCGCGGCGGGCGCCGCGTACGCCGCGCTGGCCGCGCTGTGCGAGAACCGGTTCGGGGTGCCGCTGCTGGTGAGCAGCCTCCTGCTGAGCTATCCGGCGACCTCGTTCGCCTCGTACCTGGTGCGCCACCCGCTCAAGGAGCCCGGCTCCAGCCTGCCCCAGACGCGGCGGCTGCCCGAGGGCGTGGCGCTGCCCGCCTTCGGCACGTCGACCGTGACGGCCGGCCTGGTGCTGGTCCTCCTCGCGGCGGCCGCGTACTGGTTCGCCGACCGGCGCACGGCCGTCGGGTACGAGATCCGGATGACCGGCCTCAACCCGCGCTTCGCGGCGTACGCGGGGGTGGAGCGCAAGGGGCTCACGCTCCGGCTGATGGCGGTCTCGGGCGGGCTCGCCGGGCTGGTCGGCTCGATCGGCGTGCTGAGCTTCCCGTACCGCTTCCTCGACGGGTCGCTGACCGCTCCCGGCTACACCTGGACCGGTCTGACGGCGGCACTGCTCGCCGCGGCGGCCCCGCTGGGCACGGTGCTGGCGGCGTTCTTCTTCGCCGTCCTCCAGGTCGGCGGGCTGTCCATGGAGCGCACGACCGAGGTGCCGCGTGAGCTGACGCAGGTGCTGCAGGCCATCGTCATCGTGTTCCTCGCGGCCCGCCTGCGCTTCCCGCGCCCGCGGCGCACGCGGGGGGAGGACAGGGATCCCGGCGCCCCGGAACCCCCCACCCCGGGTTCCGCCGTCCCGGGTTCCGCCGCGCAGAGGGAGGCCGTCTGATGTTCCTCGACTCCGATCTCCTGATGTCGGCGCTGCGCGCGCTGACCCCGATCCTGCTGGCCGCGCTCGGCGGCGCCCTGTGCGAGCGGGCGGGCGTCTTCAACATCGGCCTTGAGGGCATGATGCTGATGGGCTGCTTCACGGCCGTCGCCACCAGCTGGTTCACCGGCAGTCCCTGGCTCGGCGTGCTGGCGGCGGCGCTGGCCGCCGCCGCGTACTCACTGATCCTCGCGGTCGGCGCGGTCACCCTGCGCGGTGACGCGGTCGTGCTCGGCGTCGCCATGAACCTCCTGGCCGTGGGACTGACCAGCTTCCTGCTGCGCACGGTCTTCGGTGTGCAGGGCACCTTCGACGACCCGTCGCTGGCCGGGCTGCCGCTGGTCGGCGGCTTCTCGCCGCTCGCCTATCTGGCGTGGGCGGCGGTCGGCGTGTCCGCGCTGCTGCTGTCGCGCCATGTGTGGGGGCTGCGGCTGCGCGGGGTCGGCGAGGCACCGGACGCCGCCGCCACGCTCGGGGTGAGCCCGGCCCGCTACAAGTACGCGGCCGTACTCGTGTCCGGCGTGCTGTGCGGACTGGCCGGGGCGCAGCTCGCGCTGGGCAACGTCACGCTGTTCTCCGAGAACATGACGGCTGGCCGGGGCTGGATCGCGGTCGTCGCGGTCATGCTCGGGCGCGCCCTGCCGCTCGGGGTGCTGCTGGCCGCGCTGCTCTTCGGTCTCGCCGAGGCCGCGGGTTTCCGGCTGCAGGGCCTGGGCATGCCGCAGCAGGCGACCGACGCCGCGCCGTACGTCGTCACGCTCGTCGCCCTCTTCCTCAGCACGGCGCAGCGCCGCCGCCGCACCGCCCGTACGACCGGGAACGCCCGTACGACTGGAGTCGCCCCATGACGCAGGACCTGGCCCCGATCACCCGCATCCCCCGCGCCGGGCTGCCGCCGCGTGCCGTCGTCGTGGGGGACCCCGCGCGCGCCGCGGCCGTCGCCGCGCTCCTCGACGGCGCCGAGGAGGTGTCCCACCACCGCGAGTACCGCGCGTTCAGCGGGAGCTGGAAGGGCGTGCCGGTCGTCGTCGCCTCCCACGGGGTCGGCGCGCCGGGCGCGATCCTGCTCTTCCAGGAGCTGGCGGACGCGGGAGTGAGCACCTTCCTGCGGCTGGGCACGGCGGGTGCGATGCGGCCCGGCATCCAGGACGGCGACCTGGTCGTCGCGGAGGCGGCCGTACGCGACGACGGGGTGACCCAGCAGCTGCTGCCGCCCGAGTACCCGGCGGTGGCCACCCCCGAGGCGGTGCTCGCGCTCCAGCTCGCGGCGCGTGAGCAGGGCGCCCCGCACCACCGCGGTCTGGTGTGGACGCGGGCCGCCTTCCAGCCGGGACCGCTGCCGCTGTTCCCGTACGACGGGGCGGGGCTCGCGGCCATCGAGATGGAGCTGTCCGCGCTGTACGTGACGGCCTCGCTGCGCGGGCTGACCGCGGGCGGCGTGCTGGTGATCGACGGCGCGAACGCGGACGAGCTGGTGGACGAGGCCGCCACCGGCGGCTACGACCCGCACCGTGACGTCGTCGCGGCGGGCGTGGAGCGCGGCGGTGTGGTCGCGCTGGAGGCGCTGCGCCTGCTGGCCGAGGCCGAGGAGCGCGCGCTGTGACCGTTCCCTCCCGGCGGCCCGCGGTCGACCTGCTGGTGCACGGCGGTGACGTGCTCACCGTCGACGGGGCGGGCACGGTCGTGCGCGACGGGGCCGTGGCCGTCCGCGACGGCGGAATCGTCGAGGTCGGGCCGGCCGGGGAGTTGCGCGGGCGGTACGCCGCCGCCGACACCCTCGACGCGACCGGCTGCCTCGTGCTGCCCGGCCTGGTCAACGCGCACACCCACCTCGCGATGACGCTGCTGCGCGGCCGCGCCGACGACGTGACGCTGCAGGGCTTCCTGGAGCGCGTGTTGCGGTGGGAGAGCGAGCTGCTGTCGGCGGAGAACGTCGCGACGGCGGTCCGGGCCGCGATCGCGGAGAGCATACGGGCCGGGGTGACCTCGGCGCTCGACATGTACTGGTTCCACGAGGCCGCCGAGCGGGTCGCCGGGGAGGCGGGCTGGCGGCTGCACACCGGGCCGACCTTCATGGACGTACCGGACCCGCCCGACTCCCTCGCGTACGGGGAACGGCTGGAGTGGGCCCGGCGCGACCTGGCCGGGCGGAAGCGGGAGCCCGGCCGGCGGCCCGTGCTCTTCGCGCACTCCGCCTACACCCTCTCCCCCGACCAGCTGACCGGGATCGCGGCTCTGGCCCGGGAGTTCGGCGCGCTGCTGCACATCCACGCGGCGGAGAACGCCACCGAGGTCGCCACCGTCGAGGTGCGGTACGGCAAGCGGCCGGTGGAACTGCTCGACTCGCTCGGACTGCTCGGCCCCGACCTGCTGCTGGCCCACGCCGTGGACCTCACGGGTGCCGAGATCGCGGCGCTGGCCCGTACCGGCACCTCGGTCGCGCACTGCCCGGTGTCGAACCTCAAACTCGGCTGCGGCGTCGCCCCCGTGCCGCGGCTGCTGGGCGCGGGCGTGACGGTCGGCCTCGGCACGGACGGCGCGGTCAGCTCCAACACGCTGGACGTGCTGCGCTCGCTGAACCTCGCCGCCCTGGTGCACAAGGCCGGCGGGGACCCCACCGCCGTCGGCGCCGAGCAGGCCGTGCGCATGGCCACGCTCGAGGGCGCCCGGGCTCTGGGGCTCGACGACGCGCTCGGGTCGCTGGAGGCGGGCAAGCGCGCCGACCTGGTGGTGCTGGACCTGGGCGGCCCGCATCTGGCGCCCGCGCACGACCTGTGGTCGACGCTCGCGTACGCCGCCCGCGCCGGGGACGTACGGGACACGCTCGTCGACGGCCGCGTCCTGATGCGCGACCGTGTGCTCACCACGCTCGACGAGGGCGCCGCCCTCGCGGAGCTGGCCGCACTGGTGTCACGGTCCGGCCCCGTGTGAGTGTCACGGTCCCGCCCCGTGTGATCGTCATAGGCACGGTCCGCGGGGTGTCCGGGCGCGGTGAACGGGGCAGTGATCCGGTCACTCCCCGTACGAGGGGGCTGCGGACGCCCACCGCGAAAGCCGTAAGGTTGGGGCGTACGTGAGGGTACGTCGGAAGTGAAGGAGGCGCCGGGTGATCGAGCTCGAGGGGGTTCCCGAGCTGGTCGACCCCGTCATGGTGGCCGCGTTCGAGGGCTGGAACGACGCCGGCGACGCCGCTTCCACCGCGGTCGCGCATCTGGACGGTGAGTGGAAGGGCGAGGTGTTCGCGGCGCTCGACGCCGAGGACTACTACGACTTCCAGGTCAACCGCCCCACCGTGTGGCTGGACGGCGGTGTGCGCAAGATCACCTGGCCCACGACAAGGTTGTCGGTGGTCCGGGTGGGCGGCGAGAAACCGCGGGACCTGGTACTGGTGCGGGGCATCGAGCCGTCGATGCGCTGGCGTTCCTTCTGCAACGAACTGCTCGGTTTCGCCCATGAGCTGGGCGTGGAGCTGGTGGTGATCCTCGGCGCGCTGCTCGGTGACACCCCGCACACCCGTCCGGTGCCGGTCAGCGGGGTCACCTCCGACCCCGACCTGGCGCGCACGATGGATCTGGAGGAGACCAAGTACGAGGGCCCCACGGGCATCGTCGGCATCCTCCAGGAGGCGTGCACGCACGCGGGCGTACCCGCGGTGTCGCTGTGGGCGGCCGTGCCGCACTACGTCTCGCAGCCGCCGAACCCCAAGGCGACGCTGGCCCTCCTGAACCGCCTGGAGGACCTGATCGACCTGCGGATCCCACTGGGCGAGCTCCCCGAGGACGCCCGGGCCTGGCAGGTCGGCGTGGACCAGCTGGCGGCCGAGGACAGCGAGGTCGCCGAGTACGTGCAGACGCTGGAGGAGGCCCGGGACACCGCCGAGCTGCCGGAGGCGTCGGGCGAGGCGATCGCCCGCGAGTTCGAGCGCTATCTGCGCAGGCGGGACGGGAGCGGTCCGGCGGCGGCGCCCGGCGGCCACGCCACGGAGAGCGGCGACCTCCCCGGTACGTACCTGCGTGACACGCCGGGCGGCCGTACGAGACCGCCGAAGCCGCAGCGTCCGGGGCCCGCGGACGCCGCCGACACCGGCACCGGTGCCGGCACCGCGGACTCGCCGGACCCCGATGCCCCGGGCTCCTCGGGCTCACCGGGCTCCGAGGATTCCCCGGAGGACTGACCGTGTGAAGGGGCGGTGCGCCACGGGCGCACCGCCCCTCGCTCGTCGTGCTCGGCGCCGGGCGCAGGCGTGTACCCGGGAGCGGCCGGGGGCCTCCCCGTGTTTCGGTTTCGGCCGCGCGTGCCGTGCCGTCGGGGAGCGCCGCCGCACCCGCGGCGGCATCCGGGTGAGGAGTCCCCGTCGGGCGAAGGAACAGGTCCGCGGGTGCCCCGGTGCGTCTCCGCGTGGGACCGGAGCGCCGTCGTCCCGACGGCCGGCGGACGCTGTCACCCCGGCACACGACAACCGTCTCCGCAGCATTCGGCCGGATTGTGCCGTGACATCGTTTTCAGGACGAAATCGTCACGCTACCCAATTCAACTTGCCCGCAAACGCAGTTGGCGCACTCGGGGGTGGACGGGTCGGCTCCGGAGGAGCAAGGTGTGCCCCGGAGGTCGGCTCCGGAGGAGCGAGGTCTGCTCCGGAGAGCGCACCGCCCATCCAGCACCTGCACCCGCACGGACCGAAGGGAGCAGCACGCGATGACCGACCAGGTACAGCCGGAGCAGGGCCCGGGAACGTCCGGGCCGGGGCCCGACGGAGCGGGATTCGACTACCGGGGAGCCGAGCAGGAACTGATCGTCGTCGCCCGGCCCGAGGCCCGGCTGCGTGCCGGGGCCGAGGGTGTCCGCTCGGCGGCCGGTGCCGACGTGTCGTCGCTGGCGATGTTCCTCAGCGACGAACAGCTGGCCCTGGAACCACTGTTCGGCAGCGAGGAGCGGCTGCGGGCGACGGCCCGGCCCTCCGCCGCGGGCGCCGAGACGCTGCCCGACCTCGGGCTGTTCTACCGGGTGCGCGGCGGTGAGGAGCGGGCCCAGGAACTGCGCTCCCGGATCGCCGCGCTGCCGGAGATCGCCACGGCCTACGTGAAACCGGCCGCCGTACCGGCATCCGTGGAGTCCGTCGGGCAGAGCGCCGACGAGGACCGGCGCCGCAAGGAGGGCGCACCCGTCACCCCCGACTTCACCAGCCGTCAGGGCTATCTGCGGCCCGCGCCCGAGGGCGTGGACGCGTACTGGGCCTGGCAGCGGCCCGGCGGCTCCGGCCGGGGCGTCACCGTGATCGACGTGGAGGGGGCCTGGCAGCTGGGCCACGAGGACCTGGCCGCGAAGCTCTCGGGCGTGGTCGTGGGCACCCCGATCCAGGACCTGGCCTGGCGCAACCACGGCACCGCCGTGATCGGCGTGATCGGCGGCGACCGCAACGAGTACGGCATCACCGGCATCGTGCCGGACAGCGTCACGGCCGCCGCGTCCTTCCACGGCATCGGCACGGCGGCGGCGATCAACGCGGCGGCGGACCGGCTCGGCGCCGGCGACATCATCCTGGTCGAGCTGCACCGCCCGGGACCGCGGTTCGACCACCGGCAGCGCGACGACCAGCGAGGCTACATCCCGCTCGAATGGTGGCCGGACGACTTCGCGGCCATCCGGTGCGCGACCGCCCGGGGCATCCTCGTGGTGGAGGCCGCGGGCAACGGCGGCGAGTCCCTGGACGACGCGGTCTACGAGCGCCGCCCCGACGAGTTCGTCGAGTGGTGGCGCAACCCCTTCAACCCGTCCAACCAGTCCTCCGGCGCGATCTTGGTCGGCGCGGGCGCCCCGCCGCCCGGCACCCACGGCCGCGACCACGGCCCGGACCGCTCGCGCCTGGCGTTCTCCAACTACGGGGCCCGGGTGGACGCGCAGGGCTGGGGCCGCGAGGTCACCACGACCGGCGGCTTCTGGGACCGGCCCGGCGACCTGCAGGGCGGCGCCGAGGAGATCGCCTGGTTCACCGACACGTTCTCCGGGACCTCCTCCGCCTCCCCGGTGGTGGTCGGCGCCCTGGCCGCGCTGCAGGGCATGCTCAAGGCGGCCGGCCAGGAGCCGATGACCCCGGAGAGGGCACGCGGGGTGCTGCGGGCCACGGGCTCCCCGCAGCAGGACGCGCCGGGCCGGCCCGCGTCGCAGCGGATCGGCAACAGGCCGGACATCAAGGCGGCGGTGGCCCATCTGCTGCCGGGGGCGGTCGGCTCGGGCCAGGCCGAACGGTACTGGGACGAGCTGGTGCCCTATCCGCGTGAACTCCCGCCCAGGCTCCGGCTCTACGTGGCCGGCGGCTGGCGGAGCCTGAACAACCCGTCCGCCGAGATCAGGCAGTCGGTGCAGTCCGCCTTCGCGAGCGGACGGCCCGACGTACGGGTCTGGTTCTCGGACGACGAGATCGTCGGTCTGGTCGTCACGGGCTGACACGACCGGCCGTCGACCAACCATCGAGCGACCCTTGAGGGAAGGTGGCACCCGCATGAGCACCACCCCGCAGATGAGTCAGCAAGGCCAGCAGGGGATCGGCCAGCAGGGCCAGCAGGGCCAGCAGCAGGGTCCGAGCACGTCTCCCCCGCAGCAGGACCCGCAGCAGGGCTTCTTCGGCCAGCAGCAGGGCTTCGGGCAGCAGCAGGGCTTCGGGCAGCAGCAGCCGTACGGCCAGCAGCAACAGCAGCCGTTCGGCCAGCAGGGCATGGGGCAGCAGGGCATGGGCCAACAGCAGGGGTTCGGCCCGCAGCAGCTCCCCCAGCACCTGCAGCAGCAGCTCCAGCAGCTGGGCCAGCAGCAGCCGTACCAGCAGTTGCTCCAGCAGCTCGGCGGGCAGCAGCAACAACAGCAGCAGCAGGCGCAGCCGCAGATCGTACGCAGCGCTCTTGAGGCCGTCGCGCTGACGCGGGGCGTCGCGGAGCGCTTCTGGGACGTCGTCACCCCGCTGCCGGGCCAGCCCCCGACGCTCTTCCTGTACGTCGACCAGGCATGGCGTTCACTGGTCGACCCGAACCAGGTGACGCACGACGCGGTCCAGGAGGCTTTCGCCTTCGGTCAGCAGGTCCTGGCGATCTACGACCCCGCGACCAGCACCATCCAGGCCGTGATCGTCAACAAGCAGTGACGTGCAGCGACGTGACGCACGGCGCTCCGCCCGCGGATGACGCGCGGTCCGGCCGGCGGAGGGCGCCGGACGGGTCATGCCCGTCCGGCGCCCGACGTCGTACGGCCCGTCCCCGCCGGGACCGTCAGAGCGCCACGCCCATCAGGGCGTCCACGGCGCGCGAGACGACGCCGGGGGCGCCCTCGTCCGTGCCGCCCGTCCCCGCCTGGAGCGCGGCCCAGCGGTCGACCGCCGCGAGGGCCGCCGGCGCGTCCAGGTCGTTCGAGAGGGCCTCGCGGATCTCCTCGACGAGTGCTTCGGCCGGTGGGCCGTCGGGCCGCGACACGGCGGCCCGCCAGCGCTCCAGCCGCGCGACGGCGTCCTGGAGGACCTGGTCGGTCCACTCCCAGTCGGCCCGGTAGTGGTGCGCGAGCAGGGCGAGCCGGATGGCCGCCGGATCGACGCCGGCGCGGCGGAGCGCGGACACGAAGACCAGGTTGCCCCTGGACTTGGACATCTTCTCGCCGTCGAGCGCCACCATGCCGGCGTGCACGTACGCCTTGGCCATGGGGAACTCGCCGGTCAGCACCTGCGCGTGCGAGGCGCCCATCTCGTGGTGCGGGAAGACGAGGTCGGAGCCGCCGCCCTGGACGTCGAAGCCCATGCCCAGGTGGTCGAGCGCGATCGCGACGCACTCGATGTGCCAGCCGGGCCGGCCCCGGCCGAGGGAACCGCCGTCCCAGCTCGGCTCGCCCTCGCGGGCGGCCATCCACAGCATGGGGTCGAGCGGGTTCTTCTTGCCCGGGCGGTCCGGGTCGCCGCCGCGCTCGGCGGACAGCAGCCGCATGGCCGCCGCGTCGAGGTGGGACACGCCGCCGAAGTGCGGATCCGCCTCGACGGAGAAGTAGACGTCGCCCTCCAGGTCGTACGCGGCCCCGGAGTCCCGCAGCCGCTCCACCAGCGGGACGATCCCCGGTATGGCCTCGACGGCGCCGACGTAGTGCCGCGGGGGCAGCATCCGCAGGGCGGTCATGTCCTCGCGGAAGAGGGCGGTCTCCCGCTCGGCGAGCGAGACCCAGTCGACGTCGTCCCGCGCGGCGCGCTCCAGTAGCGGGTCGTCGACGTCCGTCACGTTCTGGACGTAGTGGACCTGCCGCTTGGTGTCGAGCCACACGCGCTGCACGAGGTCGAACGCGTTGTAGGTCGCCGCGTGCCCGATGTGGGTCGCGTCGTACGGGGTGATGCCGCAGACGTAGATACGGGCGACGGGACCGGGGTCGAGGGTCACGGGACCCCCGGTCGCGGTGTCGTGGATCCGGAGGTCGCGGCCCTCGCCGGGCAGGGCGGGGACGTCGGAGGCGGGCCAGGCATGCATACCCTGAGCCTAACCGGACGGATGTTCCGTATACGAACCGGACCAGGCAGGATGGCCGGACAGGCCCTCTTGCCCGGCGCCCCGTCGTGTGCGGCACGACTGTCCCGTCGTGTGCGGCACGCTGTCCCGCGGCGTGCGCCACGGCTACACGGGCGGCCACGGGATCGCGGGCCACTCGCCCGAGGGTTCCGGATGCCGTCCGGACGCGAGCAGACCGGTCACTCGCGCGCGCGTGGCCGCCACCTCCGCCGGGGTGATCAGCTCGCCCAGACGGGTGCCCAGCGACCCTGCCAGGGCGTCCCCGAGCCGCTCCAGGACCTCGACGGCCTCGGGGGTCAGCTTCTCCCCCGCCCAGCCCCAGAGCAGGGTGCGCAGCTTGTTCTCGGTGCTGAAGGTGACCCCGTGGTCGATCCCGTAGAGCCGCCCCCCGGACGCGGGCAGCAGGTGCCCGCCCTTGCGGTCCGCGTTGTTGATCACTGCGTCGAGGACGGCGAGTCTGCGCAGCCGGTCGTCGTCGGCGTGCACGAGCAGGGCCGTACGCCCTTCGCCGACCTCGGCGAGGCCGACGGCCTTCCAGCCCTCGCCCGGCTCCTCGCCGTCGACCAGCGCGAGCAGCCCGGCCCCGCCCACGGCGTCACCGTCGTCGTTCCCGGCGTCACCTTCCCCGTCACCATCACCGGCGGCATCGGCGTCGGCATCGGCGTCGGCATCGGCCGGGGGCTCGATCCACAGCTGGCACATGCCCGGGCCGTACGGTCCGTCGCGCAGCACGGTGGTCGGGACGAGCCCCCAGCCGGTCGCCTCCGACACCTCGTACGCCGCGACCTCCCGCTGGGCGAGGGTCCCGTCGGGGAAGTCCCACAGCGGCCGCTCGCCGGCGACCGGCTTGTAGACGCAGGACGCCCCGCGGCCCTCGTACGAGACGTCGCAGAGCAGCACCGCGTTCGATGCCTCACGGATGCGGCCGCGGACCGTCAGCTCACCCTCGGTGAGCAGCTCGGCCGTGGTCACGCCTCGCGGCGGTATCCGTTCTGGCGCGGACATACGTGTCCTTCCGGGTCGAGCGGGAGACTGCACAGCGGGCAGGGCGGCCGGCCGGCGTTGACGACTTCGAGGGCGCGTCTGGCGAAGGCGCGGGCCTGGGCGCCGGTGAGGCGGACCCGCAGCATGGGCGGGCCGTTCTCCTCGTCCTGCAGCAGCTCCTCCTCGGCGGCGGCCAGGTCCTCCTCGGAGTCGGCGTCCAGCTCCACGAGCGCCTGTGCCTCGACGATCATGCGCTGCTCTTCGCCGTCCCAGGCGAGGGCCATGGTGCCGACGCGGAACTCCTCCTCCACCGGTGTGTCGAGGGGCGCGGAGTCGGAGATCTCGACCGGGGGCACCGCGGGGACGGGCGCGCTGCCCCCGGTCCGCCGCACGACCTCGTCGAGGAGCTCGTCCATGCGTTCGGCGAGGGCCGCCACCTGCGTCTTCTCCAGGGCCACGCTGGTCACCCGGGGACCGGAGGTGGCCTGCAGGAAGAAGGTACGTCGCCCTGGCAGCCCGACCGTGCCGGCTACGAAACGGTCCGGCGGGTCGTAGAGGAACACCTGACGGGACACGTCCTGTCTCCATTGGGTCGATCGACTGCTTCTGCCGTCATTTGTGCCGGCCGCCGGCAACTGCTGCGCCGCTCCGACCGCTTCACCCTACTGCGGCCGACGATCACGGTGCGCCCGCACCGCCCCCGACCGCCGCTTCGCTGCCGGACGTTTCCTCCCGCGGGGCGAGCGAGGAGAGGTCGCCGGTGTCCCCGAGACGTACGAGAAACGGCCGCAGCCGTGTGTAACGGATCGCTGTGATGGAACAAGGTTCTACGGAGATCCGCTGGAAGAGGTCCAGATGAAGCCCGAGTGCGTCCGCCACGAGCGACTTGATGATGTCGCCGTGCGAGCACATGAGGTACACGGCGTCGCCGCCGTGGTCGCGCTCCACGCGCGCGTTCCACTCGCGTACCGCCTCGGCGGCCCGGGTCTGCATGGCGCGCATCGACTCGCCGCCCGGGAACGCGGCGGCGGAGGGGTGCGACTGGACGACCTCCATCAGCGGTTCGCCCGCCAGCTCGGCGAGCTTGCGCCCCGACCAGTCCCCGTAGTGGCACTCCCCGATACGTTCGTCGGAGTGGGACCGCAGTCCGGGACGGGCGTCGAGGAGCGGCCGGATCGTCTCCTGGCAGCGCTGGAGGGGGCTGCTGACGACTTCGGCCAGCGGCAGTTCCGCGAGGCGGCCGGGCAGCGCGGCGGCCTGGGCGGTACCGCGTTCGTCGAGGGCGACGCCGGGGGTCCACCCGGCGAGCAGCCCGGCGGTGTTGGCGGTCGAGCGTCCGTGCCGGACGAGGATCAGGGTGGGCATGCGGCCCAGGGTAGGCGCCCGGGCGAGTACGCCGGAGAACGAGTGACAGGAGAGAACGCTCCGTGATCGTGGACTGTGCCATCTACCGGGACGGGCACCGGACGGAAGGGCTGGACGACCTTTCCGACACACTGGACGCGGCACGTGCGGCCGGGGACGCGTTCGTGTGGATCGGGCTGCACGAGCCGACGGAACGCGAGTTCGATCTCGTCACCGAGGAGTTCGGGCTGCACGAGCTGGCCGTCGAGGACGCCCTCAAGGCCCATCAGCGTCCCAAGCTGGAGGTGTACGACGACTCGCTGTTCGCGGTCCTCAAGCCGGTGGTGTACGAGCCGGACAGCGACACCGTGTCGTCCGGCGAGCTGATGATCTTCCTGGGCGATTCCTTCGTGGTGACCGTGCGTCACGGTGAGGGCTCGCCCCTCAAGGCGGTGCGCGCCCGGCTGGAGAAGGACCCGGAGATGATGCGCCTGGGCCCGACCTCGGTGCTCTACGCGATCGCCGACGCCACCGTCGACCACTACCTGGAGGTGGCGACCGAGCTCCAGACGGACCTGGAGGAGCTGGAGGCGGAGGTGTTCTCGCCGAACGACGGCGGGTCCCGGCACATCGCGTCCCGGATCTACACCTTCAAGCGGCAGATCCTGGAGTTCCGCCGGGCCACCGGGCCGCTGTCCCCGCCGGTGAACCGCCTCGCGGGCGCCGGTACCGCGGTGCCGTTCGTCGACGAGGGGGCGCAGCCGTTCTTCCGGGACGTCAACGACCACCTGATCCGGGTCAACGAGTCCGTGGAGGCGCTGGACCGGCTGGTCTCGGACGTCCTGTCGGCGCACCTGGCGCAGATGAGCGTGCGGCAGAACGACGACATGCGCAAGATCTCCTCGTGGGCGGCCATGGCCGCGGTCCCCACGATGATCGCGGGCATCTACGGCATGAACTTCGAACACATGCCGGAGCTGCGCTGGGTCTGGACCTACCCGGCGGTCGTCCTGCTCATGGCGGTCCTGGAGGTGCTGCTGTTCCGGCTCTTCAAGAGGCGCGGCTGGCTGTGACCCGTCCGCGGGCCACGCGCGCCTGCGTGCACGGAGCCGCACGCGCGCGTGCCGTGCACGGGGCCGCCGCACGCGCGCGTGGGCAGGCGCTCAGGCCGGTCCCGGTGCCGCCGTCGCCGGGCCGCCCAGGGCGTCGCGCCGCCGCGGCATCGTCAGCGAGACCATCCGCCGCCAGCCGATCGTACGCTCGTACGCGTACATGGCGCGGATGCCCGTCGCGAGCAGCGCCGCCTTGGGCGCGGACCAGCCGAGGATGCGGCCCAGGTGGGCCATCGCGGTGAGGCTGACGTCCCGGTAGATCCGGGTCTCGGCGATCGCGCAGTCGCGCAGGGTCCGCTGGATGGCCCGTCCGTGGCCCTGCCGGGCGTAGCGCAGCAGCTCCTCGTGGCAGTACGCGAGGTGGTTGTCCTCGTCGTCGCAGATCATCCGCACGGCCTTGCCGATCTCCGGGTGGTTCCCGAAGTCCTTGCGGAGCATCGCCATCTGGTTCGCGGCCCGCTGCTCCGTGATCCTGCTGTGGGACAGGTAGGTGAGGATGTCCTGGAGGGTGAGCGGCTCGTCGCGCCTGAGCCTGTCGTGCGCCAGGCCGATGCCGTGCTGCTCCAGGATCAGCGGGTAGTCGGTCCCGGGCGGGATCTCGACGGGTGTGAGACCCCGTTTCCTCAGGAGGGCGTTGAAGATCCGCCCGTGCTTGTCCTCGTCCGCGCCGTGCCGGGCGATCTTGGGTGCCAGGGCGCGCTCGCCCTCCGGGACGAGGGCCGCGATCCGCGCGTTCTCCCAGCCGCCCTGCGTCTCCCCGCCGGCGGCGATGGAGCAGAAGAGCCGGAACGACTCGTCGTTGTCGATGATCTCCTGGAAAAGACTCTTGGCCGAAAGCATGTCTGCCACCTCCACGCGCGGCTCCCACCTCCGTGCGGGACTCCGCGGAGAACGAGTCAAGTGGGCAGTCAGGGGTGCGGCAACAGCCGTGTCGGACAAATCCGCCGAACGATGGACGCGAAGGGAATGAGAGGCGCGTAACCGGACGGGTCCCGGCGCGTTGTGCTCCGTGACGGCCGTGGCGGGGAAGGCCCCCGAGCCCCCACCACGGCCGGAGAATTCCTCTCCCGCGGTGCGCGGCCCTCCCGGACCGGCCCGTTTCCCCGCTACGCCAGTCCGGCGCGCTCCAGTGCCTCGGCCCCGGCCCGCAGCGAGGCGAGGCGGTCGTCCAGGGTGAAGCCCGCCGGGGCCAGCGTGAGGGTGGTGACACCGGCGGCCGCGTAGGCGCTCATCCGGTCCGCGATGCGCTCCACGGAACCGAGCAGCGTGGTCTGGTCGATGAGCCGGTGCGGGAGGGCGGCCGCCGCGCCCTGCTTGTCGCCGTCCAGGTACTTGTCCTGGACCTCGGCCGCCTCCTTCTCGTAGCCCATGCGCCGGGCGAGCTGGTTGTAGAAGTTCTGCTTGCGGCTGCCCATGCCGCCCACGTACAGGGCGGTGTACGGGCGGAACGTGTCGGCCAGCGCCGGTACGTCCTTGTCCTCGCCCAGCGCGAGCGGCACCGTCGGGCAGACGTCGAAGCCGTCCATGGTCAGGCCGGCCTTCTCACGGCCCGCGCGCAGGTACCCGACCGCGGTGTCCTCCAGGTGCTCCGCGGACGGGAAGATCAGCAGGGCGCCGTCGGCGATCTCACCGGTCTGCTCCAGGTTCTTCGGGCCGATCGCCGCGATGTAGAGCGGGATGTGCTCGCGCTCCGGGTGCACGGTCAGCTTGAGCGGCTTGCCGGGGCCGTCCGGCAGCGGGAGGGTCCAGTGCGCGCCCTCGTACGACAGGCGCTCGCGGGTCATCGCCTTGCGCACGATCTCGACGTACTCGCGGGTGCGGGCCAGCGGCTTGTCGAACTTGACGCCGTACCAGCCCTCGGAGACCTGCGGTCCGGAGACCCCGAGGCCGAGCCGGAAACGGCCGCCGGAGAGCGAGTCCAGGGTGGCCGCGGTCATCGCGGTCATCGCGGGCTGGCGGGCCGGGATCTGGAAGATGGCCGACCCGACGTCGATGCGTTCGGTCCGGGAGGCGACCCAGCTCAGCACGGTGGCCGCGTCCGAGCCGTACGCCTCGGCGGCCCAGCAGACCGCGTAGCCGAGGCGGTCGGCCTCCTGGGCCACGGCGAGGTTGTCCGCGTCCATTCCGGCACCCCAGTAGCCGAGGTTGATCCCGAGCTGCATGGCCGATTCCCCTTACTGATCAGTAACGTCTTTGCCCGGCACCCTAGCGCGCCGTCGCGCCGAGCGGCAGGGACTGCCTCGCCGATCATGCGGATCCGGGTTGTCCACAGGCCCCCGCGTGCCGACTTCCGGCCAGTAACCTCAGCCCTCATGGAGCAGAGGCATCTCGGCCGTACCGGCCTGCGCGTGTCCCGCATCGGGCTCGGCACCCTCACCTGGGGCAGGGTCACCGACGAGCACGACGCCGCGGACCTGTTGAAGTCGTTCTGGGAGGCGGGCGGCACCCTCGTCGACACGGCCGACGTGTACGGGGACGGGGCGGCCGAGTACCTGCTCGGACAGCTCATGGCGGGTCTGATCCCGCGCCGGGACCTGGTCGTCGCCACGAAGGCGGGCAGCGTGCCCGACCCGGACCGGCGCTTCGACGGCTCGCGGGGGCATCTGCTCTCCGCCCTGGACGCCTCGCTGGCACGGCTCGGCACGGACCACGTGGACCTGTGGCAGATCCACGCCTTCGACCCCCGCACACCGCTGGAGGAGACGCTCCAGGCCCTCGACATCGCCGTCGCCAGCGGCCGGGCGCGCTATGCCGGGGTGTCCGGCTTCTGCGGCTGGCAGCTCGCGAAGGCGGCGACCTGGCAGCTCGCCGCCCCCGGGATACGCACGCGCCTGGCCGGTACGCAGATGGAGTACTCGCTGCTGCAGCGCGGTGTCGAGCGCGAGGTGCTGCCCGCGGCCCTGGACCTGGGCATCGGTCTGCTGCCGTCCTCCCCGCTGGGCCGGGGCGTACTGACGGGCAAGTACCGGCACGGGACGCCCGCGGACTCGCGGGGCGCGTCGGAGCAGCTGGCGCCGTTCGTCGCGCCGTACCTGGACGACGCCGCGGGCCGCATCGTGGACGCGGTGACGACGGCGGCGGACGGCCTCGCGGTGACGCCGCTCCAGGTGGCCCTCGCCTGGGTCCGCGACCGCCCGGGAGTGGCCGCCCCGATCATCGGCGCGCGCAACGCGCTGCAGCTCACGGCCGCGTTGTCAGTGGAGAGCCTTAGTCTTCCTGACGAGATCTGCCGGGCTCTCGACGACGTGTCGGCGCCCGTGCACCACTATCCCGATCACGACTGGAGCACGCTGTGACCACGGAGCCGTCCGCCGCGGAGGAAGCCGAGCCGGGGACGCCGGACACCGGAGACGGCACAGCCGGAGACGGCACAGCCGAGGACGGCACCGCCGGGGGCGGCACCACCGAAGACAGCACCGCTGAGGACGGCACCGCCGGGAGCGGCACCACCGAAGACAGCACCGCTGAGGACGGCACCGAGGGTGCGGCCCAGTTGTCGGAGGCCGAGGCCGAGCTGGCCGCGCAGCGGGAGTTCCGGGAGCGGATCGAGCGACGCAAGGCGGAGAAGGAGGGGCCGGTCCGGGCCGGGACGGGACTGAGCGGGAAGGCCGCCGACCTGCTCGCGGCCGTCCGGGCCGTGGAGAGCGGGGAGAAGCCCCCGGCGGGCGTCTTCAGCGACCCCGGGCCCGCGCCGCGAAGTGCCGCCCCTGAGCCGGTGCGGCGCCCGCAGCCCGTGCCGTCCGGCGCCGGCACCGGCGCCCCGGTGCCGATGGCCGCCGAGTCCGTCGACGCGGTGCGCGCGGTGCTCGTCCGGGGCGGCGCCCCGGAGGCACTGGCACCGCAGGCCGCAGCGACCCTCGGCGAGGGGGCGGACGGGCAGCTGCGCGAGGACCCCTGGCAGCTGCTCCGCGTGGCGGGGGTGCGGCCCGAGCAGGCCGACGGGTTCGCCCGGGCCCTGCTGGGCGCGGAGGCCGGGCCGGACGACGAGCGGCGGGGCCGCGCGGTCACGGTGTGGCTCCTCGAACAGGCGGCGCTGGCGGGCCACACCGCCCTGGAGGCCCAGGCCCTCCACGCCGCGCTCGCACAGCGCTCGGTGCCCGACCCCGACGCCGCCGTGCAGAGCGCCCTGGCGGAGGGCGACGCCCTGCTCTTCCAGGACGCGGCCGAAGCCGGGCACGACCCGGCGGCGGCAGGCAGGACGGACGGGGAGGCCGGGGAAGACGGGGAGGCCGGGGAGGGCGAAGGGGCACGCCCGGTGCGCGTCCTCATCGGCCTGGAGCGGTACGCGCTCGCCGAGGAGAGCCTCGCCGACGGGCTCGCCCGGGTGGTGAACTCCCTGCCCAAGGAGGACGGCTCGGTCGCGGCCTGGGAGCCGGCGGCGACGGGGTCGGCCACCGGACTGGTCCGGGCGGTCGCGGGCCACGGCCTCGTCCTGCACACCGGGGGCGAGGCGTCCCGCGCCGAGTGCGCGTCGCTGGTGGCGGCGGCCCGCTCGCTCGGCCTGCGGGTGTGCGCCGCCGCCCACCACCCGGACGGCCGCCGTCGCTTCGCCGGACTGCTCGGTACGGCGGAGGAGGCACGGGACACGGCTTCGGCCGGCGGGACGGTGGTCACCGTCGCCGGGCTGCTCTCCGGGGAGGAGGGCCCGGGGCGGGACGCGGACGGCATGCTCCGCACCGACCTCCTGGTCGTGCTCGACGCGCCGCAGCTCGACGTCGAGAGCGCCGCGATGCTCGCCGAGTCGCTGCCCGACGGCGCCCGGCTGGTGCTGAGCGGGGATCCCGGTGTGCTGTGGTCGGCGGGGCCCGGCCGGGTCTTCGCGGACCTGCTCGCCGCGAAGGTGTGCCCGCAGGTCGCCTCCCGGACCCCGGACCCGGGTCCCGTGGGCGAACTGGTCTCGGGCATCGGCATCGGCGAGCTGAACCAGGTCGAGGCGCCCGGCAGGGAAGTGGTGATCATCCCGGTGCGGGACGCCGGGGAGGCGGTCCACCGCACCGTGCAGCTGGTCGCCGACTCGGTACCGCGTGCGATCGGCGTCCCGGCCGAGCAGACCCAGGTGATCACGCCGGGCCACGGCGGGGCGGCGGGCACCCGTGTGCTCAACGCCGCGCTGAAGGAGAGGCTGAACCCGGGCCCCGGCCGGTTCGGCGGTTTCGACCCCGGCGACCGGATCGCGTACACCCCCGTGCCGGGCCGTTCCGTCCCGGGCCGGGTGGTGAAGGCCGACGCCGACGGACTGCACCTGGAGTGCGCGGGCGCGCCCGTCGTGGTGCCGAAGGAGCGGGTGGAGCAGACCGTGCGGCACGGCTGGGCCCTCACCGCCCACCAGGCCGTCGGGATCCGCTGGCCCGCCGCGGTCGTGGTGCTGCCCGGTGACGCCGCGCAGGCGCTCTCCCGGCCCTGGGTCTACACGGCCTTCGGCCGCGCCGACCGGCACCTCTCGGTGGTGCACGGTGTGGAGCAGGCACTTCCCCGAGCGGTGGCGGAGATCCCCGCCAGGCCCCGCACCACCCGGCTCCCGGCCCTGCTCACCGCGCAGATCCCGCCGTCCGGCTGAGCCCGGTGACCGGCCCGGATGCCGGTGCCGGACCCGGGTGCCGGTGCCGGGCCGGGCCCGCGCCCCGGACGCACCGGTGGCGGGCACCGGAGGCGATCGCCCGGTGCCCGCCACCCCGTCGGCCGACGGGCCGTCAGCGGCCCCGACGGTTTCCCAGGTCCTCGGGATCGTCGAGGACCTCGGCGGGTTCCAGCGGTGGTCCGGGCTCGACCGTGCCCCCGATGCCGTCGACGTCATGGACGTCATCGACGTCGTCGAAGGCATCGATCTCCTCGATGCCGTCGTCCGCGTCGTCGTCGAAGACCGCGCTGACGTCGAAGCGGCACACCACCGGGTGGGCGTCCGCCCGGTCGAACGGTGCCTCCAGCCACTCCCCCGCCTCGGCCGGTTCGTCCGAGGCGATCACCCACAGCGTCGAGTCGCCCTCCTCCAGACCGAACTCCTTGTGCCGGGAGGCGATCTCGTCGGGCTCGAACTCGCCGAAGAGGACGCCGAGCGCCCCGTGCACGGTCCCGGACACGCCGTCGAAGCCCTCCGTGACGACCCCGGCCTCCTCGACGGCCTCGACCCGCTGGGCCTGCGCCAGCAGCCGCTGCGGCTCCACCACCGAGTAGTCCCGGCGGATCAGCACGCTCAGCGCGTGGGGCTCCTCCGGTCCGGTGTACGGCGGAGGCGCCTCGTCGGAGCCGGGGATCTCGAAGGGGGTGACCTCGTCGTAGCGGTCGTAGAGGAGCTCGTCGTACTCCTCGGCGGCCGCCGCCAGCTCGTTGAACGCCTCGTAGACGGCCGGGTCGTCCTCACCCGACCTGCGCTCGACCGCCGCCAGGTGGCGGTCGAGCGCGGTCTTGACCGCCTCGGCGGCGGCGCGTACCTCGGCAGCGGTGGGCTGCGCAGCATCAGACATAGTGCAGACGCTATCCGTACACGGCCTCCGCACGCACAATAGATGCGATGCCGGAATACGAATTTGTCGACGTGTATGTGCCGCGCGGGGTCTCCCGCAAGGAAGCGACACGCCTGCTGACGGACCATGCGGAGTACGGACACTGGGAGTTGGACCGCCTCAGCCTGCACACCGACGGCAGCCGCAGGGTGCGGTTGCGCCGACGGATCATCCGTCAGGTGCGTGCCACGTGGTGATGCGGGACGGCTGAAACGGAGCGGGCCCCGCGCGTGCGGGGCCCGTCCGTGCGACCTGCCCGGAATGTGAGTCTCCTCACCCGGACGGGGCTTTTTCCGTGCAGGGACCTCTTCGTCCCGGGGACGTCCGCTCAGGCCGAGGCGCGCGCCCTGCGGTAGAGCACGGTGCCCGCGAGCAGCGCGCCCGCGCTCACCGGCAGCGCGAGGCCGAGCGGCACATCGCCGCCGGTCTGCGCGAGGTGGCCGGAACCGTCCGGCCGGTCGGCGGTCCGCGTGCCGGGGTGGTTCGCGTACGAGCCGTCCGTGGCGCCGCCCCCGCCTCCGTCGCCCCCGCTGCCGCCGCCGTCGTTCCCGCCCGGCTTGCCCGGGTCGCCCGGGGCGCCCGGCCGGTCCTGGTCACCGGGCCCGCCCGGGGTGTCCGGTCGGCCGGGGGAGTCCGGGGTGCCCGGGGTGTCCGGGTTCCCGTGGCCGGGCGGCGTCACCCCGTCCGCGCCGCCGGAGTGCCCGCAGGCGTTGTCCGCGGCCGTGTTGCCGACACCACCGGCGGAGACACTGTTGCCGCAGACGTCGACCGGGACGTCCACCGGGATCTGCACGTGGTTGCCGGAGCCCACGCCGGGCGAGCCCTCGGTGTGCCCCCCGGCCTGCGCTCCGTCGTCCGGGCCGTACTGCCCGGAGTCACCGCCCTCGTCGGCGCACTCGTTGCCGGCCGCCGGGTTGAGCGCCCCGACCACGTTCACCGTGTTGCCGCAGACGTTGACCGGCGCGTGCACCGGAGCCTGCACCGAGTTCCCGGAGAGTACGCCCGGGGAGCCCGAAGTGGTGCCGTGCGCCCCCGAATCGGCGTGTGCGTAACCGCCGGTGACGGCGAGGACCCCGGTCGCCGCCGCCACCGTCATCAGGCCTTTGCGGGTGACCTGTCGCATAGCTTTTCCCTGCCTCGTGAACCGTGTCGCTTCAGGAATGCGCACGCGCGGGACGCGGGTGCGCGGAATTCGGAACGTCCGCGGCCCCGGAGCGCATGGCACGCGCTCCGGGGCCGCGGACACAGACCCTCATGGCTCCGGGCCTTCGTGGGGTACCGGCCCTCATGAGCTCTCACGAGGTGGACAAGGTGTCAGGCGTTGACGCAGGCGTTGCCGAAGGCGGGGTTCAGCACGCCGATCACGTCCACCGTGTTGCCGCAGACGTTCACCGGCACGTGGACGGGCACCTGGATGACGTTGCCCGAGACCACACCGGGAGAGGCCGCGGCAGCACCCTGCGCACCGGCGTCGGCAGCCGCGACACCCGCACCGGCGAGAACGAGGCCACCCGTGGCGGCGACAGTGGCGACGATCTTCTTGATCATAATTTCCTCCTAGTTGGAAAAGGTGATCCAATCCGCGGATCACATCACCAGTAACGAGGAGGGAGTAATAGGGCTACGAGCTTATGAGCGCATTCACTCTTCTCAGTCAGCCCCGTACACGCTGGCGATTATCACGCAAGCCCATCACGCACGCCGTGCGCTCAGGAGGCGTCGATGAAGCGGTCCAGCACCCGCACGCCGAACTTCAGGGCGTCCACCGGGACCCGCTCGTCGACGCCGTGGAACATCCCGGCGAAGTCCAGCTCCGGCGGCAGCTTCAGCGGGGCGAAGCCGAAGCAGCGGATGCCGAGGTCGTCGAAGGACTTGGCGTCGGTGCCGGCGGAGAGCATGTACGGGACGGCCCGCGCGATCGGGTCCTCGGCGGCCAGGGCGGTCTGCATGGCGTCCACGAGGGCCCCGTCGAAGGTGGTCTCCAGGGCCTTGTCCGCGTGCACGTCCTCGCGCCGCACGTTCGGGCCGAGGATCCGGTCCAGGTCGGCGAGGAACTCCTCCTCGTACCCCGGCAGGTACCGGCCGTCGACGTGCGCGGTGGCCTGTCCCGGGATCACGTTCACCTTGTAGCCCGCGCCCAGCTGGGTCGGGTTGGCGGTGTTCTGGAGCGAGGCGCCGATGAGCTTGGCGATGCCGCCGAGCTTGGCCAGCGTCGCGTCCATGTCCTCCGGGTCCAGCTCGGTGCCGAGGGCGTCGCCGAGCTCGTCCAGGAAGTGCCGCAGCGTCTTCGTCACCCGCACGGGGAACTTGTGCCGCCCGAGCCGCCCGACCGCCTCGGACAGTTCGGTGATCGCGTTGTCCCGGTGGATCATCGAACCGTGCCCGGCGGTGCCGTCCACGGTCAGCTTCATCCAGTGCATGCCCTTCTGGGCGGTCTCCACCAGGTACAGCCGCAGGTTCTCGTTGACCGTGAAGGAGAATCCGCCGACCTCGCCGATCGCCTCCGTCACCCCTTCGAAGAGGCCGGGGTGCTTGTCGACGAGGTGCCTGGCGCCGAACGTGCCGCCCGCCTCCTCGTCGGCCAGGAAGGCCAGCACGAGGTCCCGGGGGGGCTTGCGGCCGCTGCGCACCCGGTCGCGGACGACCGCGAGGGTCATCGCGTCCATGTCCTTCATGTCGACCGCGCCGCGGCCCCACACGCAGCCGTCGGCGATCTCGCCGGAGAACGGGTGGTGCGTCCAGTCCCCGGCGTTCGCCGGCACGACGTCCGTGTGGCCGTGGATGAGCAGGCCGGGCCGCGAGCGGTCCTCGCCCTCGATCCTGACCACCGTGGAGGCGCGGCCCCGGTGCGACTCGAAGACCTGCGGCTCCAGCCCCACCTCGGCGAGCTTCTCCGCGACGTACTCGGCGGCCTGGCGCTCGCCCGGACCCGAGTGGTCGCCGTAGTTGCTCGTGTCGATCCGGATCAGCTCGCGGCAGAGGTCGACGACCTCGTCCTCACCCTTGATGCTCCTGGTCGTGTCCTGCTCGCTCACGCTGCTTCCTCCCACGGTCACTGCTGGTGGTCCCTTCCATCCTCCCTCCCCGGCCCCCGCGGCCCAAGGCCGGACCGCGCCCGTCACACGTCGTTCACGCCTCGTGTCCGGCACCCGGCCCGTGATCGGGTGACCTGGAAAGCCTGGTAATGTTTCCTTCGTCGCCGCGAGGGGAACCCCGCGCGACAGACACCTTGTCCGGGTGGCGGAATGGCAGACGCGCTAGCTTGAGGTGCTAGTGCCCTTTATCGGGCGTGGGGGTTCAAGTCCCCCCTCGGACACAAGGAACGGGTGAGGGCCGCGACCACTGGTCGCGGCCCTCATTCATGTATCCGCGATGCCTGCCGAATCCACCCGCCGAATGGTGCCGCGGGCGGATCCGGGGTAGATGTGGGGTAGATCTCGTCAGGGTGACGTATCCCGATGTCAGCGCGCCGCGGACCGCTGTTCCAGCGTCTCCGTACGCACTGCCCGCCCGGCCGGGACGCGGGTCCACGGCCGGTGTCGTACTAAAATTCCATGCTTGTTCGGAGCTGACCGGAACATCCCCAGGCACACCTGCGGGCCCGCAGGCTCCCCCGGCCCGGCCGGGAACGACACGTGAGGACCCGATGGCAGCCCTCCAGCAAGGCCCCTCGCTCGAATTGTCCGACGACGACGTACGGGCCGGGTTCGGCGACCGGGCACGTTTCTCCGCCTCCTCCGCACCTTCGCCGCGCACGCTCGTCGACATCCTCGACGCCTCCGTGCGGGCGTATCCCGACGAGCCCGCGCTGGACGACGGCCGCCGGGCCCTGACCTACCGTGACCTCGCCGTCGAGGTCGAGGCGTTGCGGCAGCGGCTCGGTGACGCCGGGGTCGGACTCGGCGACCGCGTCGGCGTACGCGTGCCGTCGGGCACCAACGAGCTGTACGTCGCCGTGCTCGCCGTGCTGGCCGCGGGGGCCGCCTACGTGCCGGTGGACGCCGAGGACCCGGACGAGCGGGCCGAGCTGGTCTTCGGCGAGGCGGACGTGCGCGCCGTCGTCGGGGCCGGGCACGAGCTGACCGTGGAAGGGCGGAGCGAGGTGCCCGCCTCGCGGCCCGGGACCGGGCACGACGCGTGGGTCATCTTCACCTCCGGTTCGACGGGCAGGCCCAAGGGCGTGGCCGTCACGCACCGCAGCGCCGCCGCCTTCGTGGACGCCGAGGCCAGGCTGTTCCTCACCGAGGACCCCATCGGGCCGGGCGACCGGGTCATGGCCGGCCTGTCCGTGGCGTTCGACGCCTCCTGCGAGGAGATGTGGCTGGCCTGGCGGTACGGGGCCTGCCTGGTACCGGTGCCGCGCTCCCAGGTGCGCAGCGGCGCCGACCTGGGGCCCTGGCTGGTCGAGCAGGAGATCACCGTCGTCTCCACCGTGCCGACGCTGGCCGCCCTGTGGGAGCCGGAGGCCCTCAACGAGGTACGGCTGCTGATCTTCGGCGGCGAGGCATGCCCGCCCGAGCTGGCGCAGCGCCTGGTCACCGAGGGGCGCGAGGTGTGGAACACCTACGGGCCCACCGAGGCCACCGTCGTGGCCTGCGCCTCGCTGCTGACCGGCGAGGAGCCGGTCCGGATCGGGCTGCCGCTCGACGGCTGGGAACTGGCCGTCGTCGACGAGGCCGGCCGGCCCGTGGCGATGGGCGGCAGCGGGCAGCTCGTCATCGGCGGGGTCGGGCTCGCCCGCTACCTCGACGCGGAGAAGGACGCCGAGAAGTACGCCCCGCTGGAGTCGCTCGGCTGGGAGCGCGCCTACCGCAGCGGCGACCTGGTCAGGGCCGAGCCGGAAGGGCTGGTCTTCCTGGGGCGGGCCGACGAGCAGATCAAGCTCGGCGGCCGCCGGATCGAGCTGGGCGAGGTGGACACCGCGCTCCAGGGCCTGCCCGGGGTGGCGGGCGCCGCGGCCGCCGTACGCACCGCGCGCGGCGGGAACCAGCTGCTCGTCGGCTATGTGGTGCTCCAGGACGGCTGGGACCAGGCGGCGGCCGTCGAGAAGCTGCGGGCGGAACTGCCCGCGGCCCTCGTGCCGCTGCTCGCGCCCGTGTCCGACCTGCCGACCCGCACGTCCGGCAAGGTCGACCGCGACGCGCTGCCCTGGCCGCTGGAGAACCTGGACACCGGCGGCCCGGCCGAGCGGCTCTACGGGACCGAGGCGTGGCTCGCCGAGCAGTGGGGCGAGGTGCTCGGCATCCCGGTGAGCTCCGCCCGGGACGACTTCTTCGCGATCGGCGGCGGCAGCCTCGCCGCCGCCCTGCTCACCACCAGGCTGCGCACCCGCTATCCGAGCGCCGCCGTGCTCGACATCTACCAGCAGCCGGTCCTGCGCAAGCTGGCCCGGCACCTGGAGGGGTCGGCGCAGGGCGACGGCGCCCGGCGGGTGATCGCGCCGGTGCCGCGCCGGGCCCGGCTGATCCAGCTGCTCGTGCTCGTCCCGCTGTTCACGCTGCTCGGGCTGCGCTGGACGGTGGCCCTGGCCGCGCTCGGCAACGCACTGCACCGGTTCGGGGCGTACCCGTGGGCGCCGGCCACCTCCTGGTGGCTGGTCGGCCCGGCGGCCGTCCTGCTCTTCAGCCCGCCCGGAAAGCTGGCGATCGGCGCCGGCGGCGCGCGGCTGCTCCTGCGGAACGTGGCGCCCGGCCGGTATCCGCGGGGCGGGAGCGTGCACCTGCGGCTGTGGACGGCCGAGCGGCTCGCCGAGTTCAGCGGGGCGACCTCGCTGACCGGGACCTGGCTGGAGCGGTACGCGCGGGCGCTGGGCGCCAAGGTCGGGCCGGACGTCGACCTGCACTCGCTGCCGCCGGTGACCGGCCTGCTCAAGCTGGGCCGCGGCGCCGCCGTGGAGTCCGAGGTGGACCTGTCGGGGCACTGGCTGGACGGCGACCGGCTGGAGATCGGCCCGGTCAAGGTCGGCGCGCACGCCGTCGTCGGCACCCGGAGCATCCTCTTCCCCGGCGCCCGCGTGGGCAAGCGGGCCGAGGTGGCCCCCGGTTCGGCCGTGTCCGGGCACGTCCCGACGGGTCAGCGGTGGGCGGGCGCGCCCGCGGTCAAGCTGGGCAGGGCCAAGCGGGACTGGCCCAAGGAGCGCCCGCGGAAGGGCACGTACTGGGGTGTGATGTACGGGGCGAGCGGATTGGCGCTGACGCTGCTGCCGCTGGTCGCGGCGCTGACGGCGCTGCTCGTGGCGAGCGTCTTCGTCTCCCCGGACGCCGGGCTCGCCGACGCCCTGCGGGGCGCGGCCGTGGCGCTGGTGCCGGCGACGCTCGCCTTCGGTCTGGCGTACGCGCTGCTCCTGCTGGTCGCCGTGCGGCTGCTCAGCCTCGGGCTGCGCCCCGGTACGCACCCGACGCACAGCAGGACCGGCTGGCAGGCATGGACGGTCACCCAGCTGATGGACCGCTCCCGCGAGACGCTGTTCCCGCTGTACGCGGGGCTGGTCACCCCGGTGTGGCTGCGGCTGCTCGGGATGCGGATCGGGCGGGGCGCCGAGGTGTCGACGGTGCTGGCGCTGCCGAGCCTGACCACGGTCGGCGAGGGCGCGTTCCTGGCCGACGACACGCTGACCGCGCCGTACGAGCTGGGGGGCGGCTGGATGCGGATCGGCCG
Source organism: Streptomyces beigongshangae (assembly GCF_019710745.1). GTDB lineage: Bacteria > Actinomycetota > Actinomycetes > Streptomycetales > Streptomycetaceae > Streptomyces > Streptomyces beigongshangae. The sequence goes on along the minus strand of NZ_JAHKJW010000013.1, from coordinate 48,974 downwards.
GGCGGAGATCGGGCGCCGGGCCTTCCTGGGGAACTCCGGGATGACCGCGCCGGGCCGCTCGGTGCCGGACGGCGGTCTGGTCGGGGTGCTCTCCGCGACGCCGAAGAAGGCCAAGAAGGGCAGTTCCTACCTGGGGCTGCCGCCGGTCAGGCTGCCGCGCCCGGCGCAGGGCGGCGACCAGAGCCGTACCTACGAGCCTCCCGCGCGGATGCTGTGGGCGCGCGGGCTCGTCGAGCTGTGCCGGATCGTGCCCGTCTTCTGCTCGGCGGCGCTCGCCGTGCTGACGGTGGCGGCGCTGAGCGCGCTCGGGATGTGGGCGTGGACGCTCGCCGGGGTGGTGCTGCTGGCCGCGGGGGCGGCCGCGGGGCTGCTGTCGGTGGCCGCGAAGTGGCTGCTCGTGGGACGCCACCGGACCGGTGAGCACCCGCTGTGGAGCGGTTTCGTGTGGCGCAACGAGCTGGCGGACACCTTCATCGAGGTGGTCGCCGTGCCGTGGCTGGCCGGGTCCGTGCCGGGCACGGCCGTGCTGAACCTGTGGCTGCGCGGCCTCGGCGCCCGGATCGGCCGGGGCGTGTGGGTGGAGAGCTACTGGCTGCCCGAGTCGGACCTGGTGACGCTGGAGGACGCGGCGACGGTCAACCGCGGCTGCGTGCTCCAGACCCACCTCTTCCACGACCGGATCTTGCGGACGGATACTGTGGTCCTCCGTGAGGGCGCCACCCTGGGCCCGGGCGGAATCGTTCTTCCCGGCAGCACCGTCGGGGCGCGCAGCACACTGGGACCCGCCTCCCTCGTCATGGCGGCGGAGTCCGTTCCCGACGACACCCGCTGGCTGGGCAACCCGATCGAGGCGTGGCGTTCCTAGGCGCGGCCCCGTACGGCGTCCGGGGAAGGGAACAGTCGGTACGCCGTACGGGCACAGCGCAGGGGAGCGGACATTTCAGTGGTTCAGCAGACAGCGGGAGCGGATCCGTACTTCCCGGCGAACGGGGATCCCCGTTACCGGGTCCACCGGTACGAGATCGCCCTGGACTACCGCCCGGGTCCCAACCGGCTGTCCGGCACCGCGCGTCTGAACGCCATAGCGGGCCGGTCGCCGCTCGCCGAGTTCCAGCTGAACCTCGCCGACTTCCGGATCGCCCGGGTACGGGTCGACGGGCGGGCGGCGCACTACACGCACCGGGGCGGCAGGCTGCGGATCCGCCCCGCGAAGCCGGTCCGGGCCGGGGCCGCGTTCACCGCGGAGGTCCACTGGTCGGGCAACCCGGCGCCGGTACGGAGTCCGTGGGGCGGGCTCGGCTGGGAGGAGCTGGAGGACGGGGCGCTGGTGGCGAGCCAGCCGGTGGGCGCGCCCTCCTGGTACCCGTGCAACGACCGGCCCGCCGACAAGGCCTCGTACCAGCTCTCCGTCACCACGCCGTCGGCGTACTCGGTGGTCGCGGGCGGGCGCCTGCTGGCGCGCACGCCGAAGGCGTCCACGACGACGTGGGTGTACGAGCAGGCGGCGCCCACGTCGAGTTATCTGGTCGGGCTGGCCATCGGCAAGTACCAGACCGTGCTGCTCGGCGACCCGGGGCCGGGCGGTGTGCCGCAGACGGGGCACATCCCGGCGCGGCTGCTGGCGGACTTCTCGCGGGACTTCGCGCGGCAGCCCGCGATGATGGCGCTGTTCGAGGAGCTGTTCGGCCCGTATCCGTTCGGTGAGTACGCGGTGGTCGTCACCGAGGAGGACCTCGACGTCCCCGTGGAGGCGCAGGGGCTCTCGCTGTTCGGCGCCAACCACGTGGACGGGGCGCGGGGGTGGGAGCGGCTGGTGGCGCACGAGCTGGCGCACCAGTGGTTCGGCAACAGCGTGAGCATCGCCGACTGGCGGCACATCTGGCTGAACGAGGGCTTCGCCAAGTACGCGGAGTGGCTGTGGTCGGAGCGCTCCGGCGGACCCACGGCGCAGACCCTCGCGGGCGTCGCCCACCGGGGGCTGGCCGGGCAGCCGCAGGATCTGCGGCTGGCCGACCCGGGCCGCAAGCTGATGTTCGACGACCGGCTGTACGAGCGGGGCGGGCTGGTGCTGCACGCGGTGCGGTGCGCCCTGGGGGACGAGGCGTTCTTCCGGATGCTGCGGGGGTGGGTCTCGGTGCACCGGGGCGGGGTGGTGACGACGGCGGCGTTCGCCGCGCACGCGGCGCGGTTCGCGGCGGAGCCGCTGGACGAGCTGTTCTCGGCGTGGGTGCACGAGGGGGCGCTGCCGCCGCTGCCGTCGCCGGGGGTGGCGATACCGGCGCGGCCGCCGTATCCGCCCCGCGGGGCGTAGGGCTCCGTCCGGGGGGGTGCGGGAGGGGCCCGGGAGTGCGGGAGGATGGGGGCATGTCCCGACGTGGTTCGCGCTCCCGCGGGGAGCGTTCTTCCGTGGCCTCCGGTTCCCGTACCGCTCCCTGCCCCTGCGGGAGCGGGGAGGCGTACGAGGGGTGCTGCGGGCGGCTGCACCGGGGGGAGCATCCGGCGGCCACCGCCGAGGCGCTGATGCGGTCGCGCTACTGCGCCTTCGTGAAGGGTGACGAGGGGTACCTGCTGCGGACCTGGCATCCGCGCACGCGGCCGACCCGGCTGGAGCTCGATCCGGCCGTGCGGTGGACGGGGCTGGAGATCCTCGCCACGACCGGGGGGACGGCCTTCCACACCACGGGCACGGTGACCTTCCGCGCGTCCTACGCCGGAGGCGCGCTACGGGAACACAGCCGCTTCGAACGAGCCGACGGGGCATGGCTGTACGTCGACGGGGACATCACCCCTTGACGCCTTCCGGGGACGCGGACTTTCAGGGGCGCGGGGAACGGCGCAGTCTTTTGTCTTTCAGGGGCGCGGGGAACGGCGCGATCAGCCACGACGCACCCGCAGCCGAACGACAGCCGCGCAGCGCAACGCGGCGCGCAGCGCCAGGACTTCTCAGCCCTCCGGGCTGAGGATGTCCAACTCCTCCAGCGCACCGAGCACGATCTCCCGCGTCAGCCCCTCCGCCCGCGCCGCGTCCCCGCCCCGTACCGCCTCCGCGACCTGCACATGCAGGGTGACCGCGGCCGGATCGGGGTCCTCGAACATGACCTGATGGTGCGTACGCCCCGCCAGCACCTCCGCGACCACGTCCCCGAGCCGCGCGAACATCTCGTTGCCGGACGCGTTCAGGACGATCCGGTGGAAGGCGACGTCGTGGACGAGGTACCCCTCCAGCTGCCGCCCGCGCGAGTTGGCCACCATGCCGAGCGCGCACTCCGTGAGCCGGGCGCACTGCTCGGCGGTGGCGTTCCTGGCGGCCAGCCCCGCGGCGACGGGCTCGACGGCGCAGCGCAGCACGGTCAGCGAGCGCAGCTGGCGCGGCCGGTCGGCGCCCGCCAGCCGCCACCGGATGACCTGCGGATCGTAGACGTTCCACTCGTTCGCGGGGCGCACGGTCACGCCGACCCGGCGGCGGGACTCGACGAGGTGCATCGACTCCAGGACCCGGACGGCCTCGCGCATCACCGAGCGTGACACCTCGAAACGCTGCGCCAGCTCGTCGGTGCGCAGGACGCTGCCCGGGGGGTACTCGCCCGCGGTGATCGAAGGACCGAGGCGCTCCAGTACATGGCCGTGCAGCCCCCGGCCCGGTGTGCTCATGGGGTTCAGGGTACGAGGAGGAGAGACGGATCAAAAAGTCAGACTTATACGTCACAGACTCTTGAATTCGTCTGACCTATAGGTTTCAGTGTCGTGACGGATGCGGCACCGGAACCGCTCATCCGATGTCGAAGAAGACAGCGAGGCAGCAATGACTACTCCCGACGTCATCGTGGTCATGGGCGTGGCAGGCACGGGCAAGACCACCATCGGTCCCCTGCTGGCGGACCGGCTCGGCGTTCCCTACGCCGAGGCCGACGACTTCCATCCGGAGGCCAACATCGCCAAGATGGCGGCCGGCACCCCGCTCACCGACGAGGACCGCCGCCCCTGGCTGGACGCCATCGGCGCCTGGGCGCACGGCCGGGCCGGCCTCGGCGGCGTGGTCAGCTGCTCCGCGCTGAAGCGCGCCTACCGCGACCGGATCAGGTCGGCCGCTCCCGACGTGGTCTTCGTCCACCTCACCGGTGACCGGGAACTCATCGCGGACCGGATGGCACAGCGCAAGGGCCACTTCATGCCCACGGCGCTCCTCGACTCCCAGTTCGCCACCCTCCAGCCGCTCCAGGCGGACGAGACGGGTGTCGCCGTGGACGTCACCGGCAGCCCCGAGGAGATCACCGAACGGGCCGTGACCACGCTGCGCGACCTGTCCCGGTAGCCCTCTCCCCCTCCCCTCTCCCCTTCCTTCCTTCAAGCCCCCCTCCCCTCCCGCAAGGAAAAGCACCGTGACCGGACTCAGCGTCGAGATACTGGCAGCGGACCCCGTCGAACCGATCACCTCGGCGGGCCACGCCCAGCTGGGCATCGCCGTTCTGGCGGGCATCGCCGTCATCGTCCTGCTCATCACCAAGTTCAAGCTCCACGCCTTCCTCGCGCTGACCATCGGCTCGCTGGCGCTCGGCGCCTTCGCCGGGGCCCCGCTCGACAAGGCGATCGCCAGTTTCTCGGCCGGTCTCGGTTCGACCGTCGCCGGAGTGGGCGTACTGATCGCCCTCGGCGCGATCCTCGGCAAGCTGCTGGCGGACTCCGGGGGCGCCGACCAGATCGTCGACACGATCCTGGAGAAGGCCGGCGGCCGCTCGATGCCCTGGGCCATGGTGCTGATCGCCTCGGTGATCGGGCTGCCGCTCTTCTTCGAGGTCGGCATCGTGCTGCTCATCCCGGTCGTCCTGATGGTGGCCAAGCGCGGCAACTACTCGCTGATGCGCATCGGCGTCCCGGCGCTCGCGGGCCTGTCCGTGATGCACGGGCTGATCCCGCCGCACCCCGGCCCGCTGGTCGCGATCGACGCGGTCAAGGCGAACCTCGGCGTCACCCTCGCCCTCGGCATCCTCGTCGCCATCCCGACGGTGATCATCGCGGGGCCGCTCTTCTCGAAGTACGCGGCCCGCTGGGTGGACGTCCCGGCCCCGGAGAAGATGATCCCGCAGCGTGCCTCCGAGGACCTGGAGAAGCGTCCCGGCTTCGGCGTCACCATCGCCACCGTGCTGCTGCCGGTGGTGCTGATGCTGGCCAAGGCGCTGGTCGACATCGTCGTCGACGATCCCGGGAACACGGTGCAGCGCGTCTTCGACGTGATCGGCTCGCCCCTGATCGCGCTGCTCGCGGCCGTGCTCGTGGCCCTCTTCACCCTCGGCCGGGCGGCCGGTTTCACCAAGGACCGCCTCTCCTCGACCGTGGAGAAGTCCCTCGCCCCGATCGCCGGCATCCTGCTGATCGTCGGCGCGGGCGGCGGTTTCAAGCAGACGCTGATCGACTCCGGCGTGGGCGCGATGATCCTGGACATCTCCGAGGACTGGTCGATCCCGGCCCTGCTGCTCGCCTGGCTGATCGCGGTGGCGATCCGGCTCGCAACCGGTTCCGCGACCGTCGCCACCATCTCGGCGGCCGGTCTCGTGGCCCCGCTCGCGGCCGACATGTCGACCGCGCACGCCTCACTGCTCGTGCTGGCGATCGGCGCCGGTTCGCTGTTCTTCAGCCATGTGAACGACGCCGGGTTCTGGCTGGTCAAGGAGTACTTCGGCCTGAGCGTCGGCCAGACCCTCAAGACCTGGTCGGTCATGGAGACCATCATCTCGGTGGTCGCGGGCGGCCTGGTCCTGCTGCTGTCGCTGATCATCTAGCGGGCCGCGGACCGCGGACCTCCCAGGAACCGCACGAACTTCCCATGAGTCTCTCTCCACGCACACTGATCACCGCACACCGATCATCGTTCGAAGCGGAAGAGAGAGCAATCTTGGAAAGCTCAGCATCCCCCCGCGGCCGCCGGGCCGTACTCGCCCTCGGCACCGGGGCCGTGGCGGCGCTGACCACAGCCGCCGCGGCCCCGTCGGCGGCGACGACCCCGCCGAAGACGCGGGCACACGCGCCCGCGGCCAAGGCCGAGTCCGGTGTGGTCGGGGCCCTCGCCGCACTGGAGCGCGCCCACTCCGCCCGCCTCGGTGTCTACGCCCGCAACACGGTCACCGGCGAGACCGTGCGCTACCGCGCCGGCGAGGCGTTCCCGATGTGCTCGGTGTTCAAGACCCTCGCCGCCGCCGCGGTCCTGCGGGACCTCGACCGGCGCGGCGAGTTCCTGGGGCTGCGGATCCGGTACACCGAGGAGGACGTGGCGGAGGCGGGCGGCGCCCCCGTCACGGGCCTTGAGGAGAACCTCGCCCACGGCATGACCGTCGCCGGGCTGTGCCACGCAGCCATCGCCCACAGCGACAACACCGCGGCGAACCTCCTGCTCCGCGAGCTGGGCGGCCCGGCCGCCGTCACGCGCTTCTGCCGTTCCCTGGGGGACACCACGACCCGTCTCGACCGGTGGGAGCCCGATCTGAACTCCGCCGAGCCCTGGCGTACGACGGACCTCACCACCCCGGCCGCGATCGGGCGGACGTACGCGAAGCTCGTCCTCGGCGGCGCGCTCGTGCCGCGGGACAGGCGGCAGCTGACCGAGTGGCTGCTGGCCAACACCACGAGCACGAACCGTTTCCGCGCGGGTCTGCCCGCGGACTGGGCGCTCGGTGACAAGACGGGCACGGGCGCGTACGGCACCACCAACGACGTGGGCATCGCCTGGACGCCGGACGGGTCACCCGTCGTCCTGGCCGTCCTGTCCACCACGTCCGACCCCGGGGCCCCGAAGGACGACGCGCTGGTCGCCGGGTCCGCCGAACTGCTGGCGGCGGCGCTGGGCCGGTAGCGTGCCACGGCCGGCCGGGCCCGGTCGCGGTCCCCGCGGCGCGGGCCGGCCTCCTGCCGTCGGTGCACGGCCTCCCGCCCTCAGTGCACGGCCTTCGCCGCGGCGCGGCCCGCGGTGCGCCCGGAGAACAGGCAGCCGCCGAGGAACGTGCCCTCCAGCGACCGGTACCCGTGCACCCCGCCACCGCCGAACCCGGCCGCCTCACCCGCCGCGTACACCCCGGAGAGCGGGTCGCCGCCCTCGGTCAGCACCCGCGAGGAGAGGTCGGTCTCCAGACCCCCGAGCGTCTTGCGGGTGAGGATGTTGAGGCGGACGGCGATGAGCGGCCCGGCCTTGGGGTCGAGGACGCGGTGCGGGGCGGCCGTGCGGATCAGCTTGTCGCCGAGGTAGGCGCGGGTGCCGCGGACCGCCATGACCTGGAGGTCCTTGGTGAAGGGGTTGGCGATCTCCCGGTCGCGCGCGACGATCTCGCGGCGCAGACCGGCCTCGTCGACGAGCGGTTCCCCGGTGAGCTCGTTCATACCGCGGACGAGCGCGCCCAGCTCCTTCTCGACGACGAAGTCGACGCCGTTGTCCATGAACGCCCGTACCGGCCCCGGCACGTCGGCGCGGGCCCGCTGGAGGACGCCCTTGACGGACTTGCCGGTGAGGTCGGGGTTCTGCTCGGATCCCGAGAGCGCGAACTCCTTGCCGATGATCCGCCGGTTGAGCACGAACCACGTGTGGTCGTACCCGGTCCGCATGATGTGCTCCAGGGTGCCGAGCGTGTCGAAGCCGGGGAACAGCGGTACGGGCAGCCGGTTGCCGCGGGCGTCCAGCCAGAGCGAGGACGGGCCGGGCAGGATGCGGATGCCGTGCTTGTCCCAGATGGGGTTCCAGTTCTGGATGCCCTCGGTGTAGTGCCACATGCGGTCGCGGTTGATCAGGTGCCCGCCGGCGGCCCCGGCGATGCCGAGCATCTCGCCGTCCACGTGCGCGGGCACGCCGGAGATCATCCGCTCGGGCGGGGTGCCGAGGCGCTCGGGCCAGTGGGCGCGCACGAGGTCGTGGTTGCCGCCGATGCCGCCCGAGGTGACGACCACCGCCTGCGCCCGCAGCTCGAAGGCGCCGGTGACCGTGCGGCTGCTGGCCTGCCCGCGTTCGATGCCCGACGGTTCCAGCACCTCGCCGCTCACCGTGTCGACGGTGCCCGCGCTGCGCGAGAGTCCCGTGACGCGGTGCCGGAACCTCAGCTGCACGAGGCCCCGCGCGACACCCTCGCGGACCCGCCGCTCGAAGGGGGCGACGAGGCCCGGACCCGTACCCCACGTGATGTGGAAGCGCGGTACGGAGTTGCCGTGGCCGCCCGCGTCGTAGCCGCCGCGCTCGGCCCAGCCGACCACGGGGAACCAGCGGACGCCCTGCCGGTGCAGCCAGCTCCGCTTCTCGCCGGCCGCGAAGTCCACGTACGCCTCCGCCCACTTGCGGGGCCAGTGGTCCTCCGGGCGGTCGAAGGCCGCGGTGCCCATCCAGTCCTGGAGGGCCAGCGCGTGGCTGTCCTTGACACGCATCCGGCGCTGCTCGGGCGAGTCCACGAAGAAGAGGCCGCCGAACGACCAGTGCGCCTGGCCGCCGATCGACTGCTCCGGCTCCTGGTCGAGGAGGATCACCTTGCGCCCCGCGTCGACGAGTTCCGCGGTCGCCGCGAGTCCGGCCAGACCCGCTCCGATCACGATCACGTCCGCGTCGTACGCCATGCGCAGCTCCTCCTCGGCCTTGTTACTGATCGGTCAGATCCTTGGGCACCGGAGTACCCCAGTCAACCGCTCCGCTCCGGTTGCCGAAGTCGCCGGGGTCCTGCGGGGCGTGGTCCTGTGAGGCGCGGCCCTGCGGGGCGTGCTGCTTTGATGGGCGGATGAGTTCCGCTGACGAGATTCTCGATGTCGTCGACGAGCACGACCAGGTGGTGGGCCGGGCCCGGCGCGGTGACGTGTACGCACGCGGACTGCGGCACCGGTGCGTGTTCGTCCAGGTCAGGGATGCGGCCGGACGCCTGTTCGTGCACCGGCGCACCTCGGTCAAGCTGGTGTTCCCCTCCCTGTACGACATGTTCGTCGGCGGGGTGGTGGGCGCGGGCGAGAGCTACGACGACGCCGCGCTGCGGGAGGCCGAGGAGGAGCTGGGGGTCCGCGGGCTGCCCCGGCCGGAGTTCCTCCTCAAGTTCCTGTACGACGACGGGGCCGGGAAGAGCTGGTGGTCGGCGGTGTACGAGGTGCGGTGCGAGCTGCCGGTCTCCCCCCAGGCGGAGGAGGTCGACCGGTACGCCTTCCTGCCGGAGGACGAGGTGCGGGAACGGCTCACGGAGTGGGAGTGGGTGCCGGACGGCCTGGCGGCGTACACACGGCTGCGGGCCTTCCGGGAGGCGGGCTGAGGGTGGTGGTGCCGGGTGGTGCCGCGGTGCCGGTGCGGGCGAAGGGCTGGTCACGCGGTTTCCCGCACCCTTGACGGGGCTGCGGCCCCGGTAGGGTCGCCTGCGTGATCGAATTTGCGCGGAACGTCCGGCTGTGGTTCGTGCCCGAGCGGATCAGGGAGGACGGGGGCACCCCCGACTACCGCTTCTCGCTGGCGAACGAGCGGACGTTCCTGGCGTGGCTGCGGACCTCGCTCGCACTGATCGGCGGCGGCTTCGCCGTGGACCAGTTCCTGCCCGATCTTCGGTGGGCGTGGCGGGTCGGTCTCGCGCTGGGGCTGCTGGCCGCCGGAGTGCTGTGCGCGCTGCGGTCGGTGAACCACTGGATCCGCTGCGAGCGCGCGATGCGCAGGGGCGAGGACCTGCCGGTGTCCCGCTTCCCGGCGCTGCTGGGCATCGGGGTGGCCCTGGTGGCCGTCGCGATGGTCGTGGCCGTGCTGGTGGGGTGGGAGGCGTGACGGGGGTGTCCGCGCCGGAGCGGGGGGCCCGGGACCCCGGGCTGCAGCCGGAGCGCACGCGGCTGGCGTGGCGGCGTACGACCCTGACGGCGACCGTGGTCGCCGTGCTCGCGGGGAAGTCGGCGCTGCGCGACGGGCCCGGCGCGGCGGCGTTCGCGGGGTGTGTGCTGTGCTGTGGGCTGTGGCTGGGCTTCCTCGGCGTGGCGCACCGCCGGATCCGCGCGCTGTCCGGGGGCGTACCCCCGGAGACGTTCACCCCGCGGCATGCGGGCACGGCCGCGCTCTGCACGATCGCGCTGGCGGTGTGCGCGACGGCGCTCGTCCTCTGAGCACCTCCGTCCGGTCCGTCCGGCGGCCGCCGGACGGACCCGGCGGCCGGTCCCATCGGACGATCCTGCCGGGCGGTCCCGCCGGGCCGCTTCCGGCGGGCGGTTTCCCGTGGGCGGCCGAGACGCCAGTCACGTTTCGTTCGTCCACTGGACGGCATACCGACCGGTCGGCATCATATGGTGAGTCCTGATTCCCGCCTACGGAGGCAACACGATGAGTCCAGACCACCCGCCGGGTCTCGACCTCGGCCGGCTGCGCGGCCTGCTCGACAGCGAGCGGCCCGGGCTGGTCGACGGCCCGCTGACCGGCCGGCTGATCGAGGGCGGACGGTCGAACCTCACGTACGCGGTGACGGACGGCACCTCCCGGTGGGTCGTACGCAGGCCGCCGCTCGGGCACGTGCTCGCCACCGCGCACGACATGAAGCGCGAGCACCGGGTGATCAGCGCACTGCACCCGACCGCCGTGCCCGTACCGCGCACGCTGCTGCTCTGCGAGGACGCGGAGGTGCTGGGCGCGCCCTTCTACGTCATGGACTTCGTGGAGGGCACCCCCTACCGGACCGCCGAGCAGCTGGCCCCCCTCGGTCCCGAGCGCACGCGCGGCGCGGTCCTCGGCCTGGTCGACACCCTGGTGGAGCTGCACGCGGTGGACCCCGCCGAGGTGGGTCTCGCCGACTTCGGCCGGCCCGACGGCTTCCTCGACCGGCAGCTGCGGCGCTGGGGCAAGCAGCTGGACGCCTCCCGCAACCGCGAGCTGGCCGGTATCGACGAACTGCACGCCGCGCTGGGGCGCGAGCTGCCGCGCTCCCCCGCCGCCACCGTCGTGCACGGCGACTACCGTCTCGACAACGTGCTGATCGGCGCGGACGACCGCATCACGGCCGTCCTCGACTGGGAGATGTCCACGCTCGGCGACCCGCTCACCGACCTGGGCCTGCTGGTGATGTACAGCATGCCGCTGGGACTGCCCGACTCCCCCGTCTCGACGACCGCGACGGCCGCCGGACATCCGGAACCGGCCGAGCTGATCGAGCGGTACGCCGCGCGCTCGGGGCGCGACGTGTCGGCCGTCGCCTGGTACACGGCGTTCGCGTGGTTCAAGCTCGCCGTGATCCTGGAGGGCATCCACTACCGCTACACGCTCGGCCAGACCGTCGGCGCGGGCTTCGACCGCATCGGCGACCTGGTCCCCGTGTTCATCGAGCACGGCCTGACCACCCTCCAGGAAGGCTGACGGACCATGGACTTCGCATTCGACGCGCGCACCGAGGAACTGCGGGCCAGGCTGCTCGCGTTCATGGACGAGTACGTCCATCCGGCGGAGGCGGTCGCCCACGAGCAGCGCGAGCGGCTGGCCTCGCCCTGGGACACCCCGGCCGTGGTCGAGGAGCTGAAGGCCGAGGCGCGCCGCCAGGGGCTGTGGAACCTCTTCCTGCCGGACTCCGAGTACGGGGCCGGGCTGACGAACCTCCAGTACGCGCCCCTCGCCGAGATCACCGGCCGCTCCCCGCAGCTGGCGCCCACCGCGCTGAACTGCGCGGCGCCCGACACCGGCAACATGGAGGTGCTGAGCCAGTTCGGCGACGAGCAGCAGCGCAAGCAGTGGCTGGAGCCGCTGCTCGCCGGTGAGATCCGCTCGGCGTTCGCGATGACGGAGCCCGAGGTGGCCTCGTCGGACGCGACCAACATCACCACGCTGATCGAGCGGTCACCCGGCGGCGCGGGCGGCACCGGCGGTACGGACGAGTACGTCATCACCGGCCGCAAGTGGTACATCTCCGGGGCGATGAACCCCGACTGCAAGATCTTCATCGTGATGGGCAAGACGGACCCCGACGGGGCCGACATCCGCCGCCAGCAGTCCATGGTGCTGGTGCCGCGCGACACCCCGGGCGTCGAGGTCAGGCGCGCGATGCAGGTGTACGGCTACGAGGACCACTACCACGGGGGCCACGCGGAGGTCGTCTTCCACGGCGCGCGCGTCCCGGTCACGAACCTCGTCGGCGAGGAGGGCGGCGGCTTCGCCATCGCGCAGGCCCGGCTCGGTCCCGGCCGCATCCACCACTGCATGCGGCTGATCGGCATGGCCGAGCGGGCCATCGAGCTGATGTGCCGGCGGGCGGTCTCGCGCGAGGCGTTCGGGAAGCCGCTGGCCCAGCAGGGGGTCGTCCACAACTGGATCGCCGACGCGCGGGTCGCCGTCGAGCAGCTGCGCCTGCTGGTCCTGAAGACGGCCTGGATGATGGACACCGTCGGCAACAAGGGCGCGCACACGGAGATCCAGGCGATCAAGATCGCGACGCCCCGTGCGGTGGTCGACATCATCGACAAGGCGGTCCAGCTGCACGGCGCGGGGGGCGTCAGCCAGGACTTCCCGCTGGCCGAGCTGTGGGCAGGGGCCCGCACACTGAAACTGGCCGACGGACCGGACGAGGTGCACCAGCGGTCACTGGCACGGGCGGAGCTGAAGAGGTACGTCTGACCCGCCTACCGGTTTGCGCCGGTTCACCGGTGGTGCGCCGCCGGCGGGGACACCGGCGACCCGGCCCCCGGCTCTCCCGCCGCCGACGGACGGGCCGACGGGCCGACGGGCCGACGGGATCAGCCTCTCCGGGAGAGGCCGGGCACCGGGAGGCCCGGGGGCGACCCCGGCCACGGCCTACGGCCGGAGCGCCCGCAGCAGCAGGTCCGCCAGGTGGTCGGCGACCTCCTGCTGGGTGAGCGGGCCGTCCGGCCGGTACCACGTCGACAGGTGGTGCACCGAGCCGAAGTGGTAGTCGACGACGAGGTCCGCGGGCGTCTCCCTGGAGAAGACACCGGCTTCCTGGCCCTCCTCGATCAGCGCCCGGAACCGCTCGTGGTACCGCCGCCGCTCGGCCCGTACCTGCTTGTTCTTCTCGGGGCTCAGATGGTGCATCGAGCGGAAGAAGATCGACGCGTCGTCCAGATTGTCGATCGTCGTCACGACGACGTCGGCGGCGGCCCCCCGCAGCCGCTCCTCCACCGGCGCCTCGGCGTCGGCGAAGGCGTCGAGGCGCTCCTGCTGCACCCGCAGCACGCGCGCGTACACCTCGTGGAGCAGATCGTCCTTGGACCCGAAGTAGTGGTACAGCGCGCCCTTGGTGACACCGGCCGCCTCGACGATCTCCTGGACCGAGGTGCGGTCGTAGCCGCGCTCGGCGAAGAGCCGGGTGGCGGCGGCCAGCAGCCGCTGCGGAACGGGCGTGCCGTCCCCGTCCGTCGTCCTGGGCACTGCCGCCACCCGCCTTCCGGTGTTCTCGGTGTTCTCGGTTTTTTCGGTGGTCTCGGTTTTTTCGGTGGTCTCGGTGCTGTTCATGTCGTTCGTGATGCGTGCTGTGCGGTTCCGGTTGCTCTCCGCCCGTCCCGGTCCTGATACGGCCCGGGCCGCGGCTCCCGACGGAGAATCCTCCCATCCCCGGGAACGACCGGTGCGCGCCGGGCCCCGCCCGGGAGCACGGCCCGCAGCCCGGCCGCGTACGGGGAGGCGGTCACCGGCCGTCCGTCTCCCACTTCTGCTGGATGTGGTTCATGTTCGTCAGCCAGTGATCGGGGTCGGCGGCCCGCGCCCGGTAGTACCCGGCGACCTCGGGGTGCGGGAGGATCAGGAAGCGGTCCTCCTCGATCCCCGCGAAGAGGGCGTCCGCGACGGCCTCGGGCTCGATCGCGGTGGGCCGCAGGACGAGGTCCCCGGCGCTCCCGCTGCCCGTGAGCATGTCGGTGCGGACGCCCTGCGGGCAGATCGCGTGGACCTTCAGACCGCGGTGGCGGTACGTGAGGGAGAGCCATTCGGCGAAGGCGTACGCGCCGTGCTTGGTGACGCTGTACGGGGCCGCGCCGATCATGGTGAGCAGTCCGGCCGCCGAGACGGTGGAGACGAAGCGGCCGCTGCCGCGCTCCAGCCAGGCGGGGAGCAGTTGCCCGGCCGCGCGGACGTGGGCCATCACGTTCACGTCCCAGGCGAGTTCCCAGACCTGTTCGGGAGCCGCTTCGGTGCCGGCGGAGCCCACGCCCGCGTTGGCGCAGTAGACGTCCACGGTGCCGCCGAGTGCGTCCCGGGCCTCGGCCACGATCGCGGAGGCGTCGCCGGGAACCGCGATCCCCCCGATCTCCCCGGCGACGGCCTCGGCCTTCGCCCCGTCCAGGTCGTTGACGACGACCCGGGCCCCCGCGGCGGCGAACCGGCGGGCCAGCGCGGCCCCGATCCCGCCCCCCGCACCCGTGACGACCACTGCGGCATCCTGCATGGCTTCCACCATCGGTCTCCTTCGACACGGCGACATCACTGCTCTGCCCACCGTCAGACTAACCGGTCGGTATGCACCCGGTAAGGGGCGTGGGGCCGTATCGGTGTGCGACTCCGCCGTGTGGGCGCGACGGAGCCACGCCGATCCGGTGGCTTACGTGCGGCCGGTGGAAGCCCTACCGTGCACATGCCAGCCTTCCGCGAACCCGGAGGTCCCCGTGCGCCGCTTCTCCAGACGCAGTCTCCTCGCCGCCACCACCGCCGCGACGGCGCTCCCGGCGGGCGCGGCGGCCGCCGCGCCCGCCGGTCCGCGACCGGCGGCCCGCCGGCTCCGGACCGGCTTCGAACGCCTCGCCGACAGCGGCTACGACCTCCTCGAAGGCGACCGCGTCGGCATCGTCACCAATCCCACGGGCATCACCAGGGACGTGCGTCACATCGTCGACGTGATGCACGCCGACGACCGCGTGGACCTGGTCGCCGTCTTCGGCCCCGAGCACGGCTTCCGCGGCACCGCGCAGGCGGGCGGCTCCGAGGGCCGGTACGACGACCCGGCGACCGGGCTGCCGGTCTACGACACGTACCTGAAGAGCGGACAGCCGCTGGCCGACATCTTCACGGCCTCGGGCGTGGACACGGTCGTCTTCGACATCCAGGACGTGGGCGCCCGCTTCTACACCTACATCTGGACGCTGTACGACTGCATGGAGGCGGCCCGGCTCGCGGGCAGGCGCTTCGTGGTGCTGGACCGCCCCAACCCGGTCACGGGACGCGGCGCGTACGGGCCCGTGCTGCACAAGGAGTTCGCGACCTTCGTGGGCCGGGAGCCGATCGCGCAGGCGCACGGGATGACGGTCGCCGAGCTGGCACGGCTGTTCAACGCGGAGTTCCTGGCGGCGCCGGTGCCGCTGGACACCGTGCGGATGTCGGGCTGGCGGCGGTCCGACTTCCACGACGCCTCGGGGCTCCCCTGGGTACCGCCCAGCCCGAACATGCCGACGCCCGACACCGCCCTGGTGTATCCGGGCACCTGCCTCTTCGAGGGGACGAACCTGTCGGAGGGGCGCGGCACGACCCGGCCGTTCGAGCTGCTCGGCGCGGAGGGCGTCGACCGGCGGTGGGCCGCCGCGGCCGATCGGCTCGGGCTGCCCGGGGTGCGTTTCAGGGAGGCGTACTTCGCGCCCTCCTTCTCCAAGTTCCAGGGCAGGACCGTCGGCGGTGTGCAGGTCCACGTCCACGACCGCGCGGCCTACGACCCGGTGCGCACCGGGATCGCGCTGCTGGTGACCGCCAGGCAGGCGTGGAGCGGTTTCGCCTGGCGTCCGGACAACTGGATCGACAGGCTGACGGGCTCCACCCTGGTGCGCACGATGATCGACGCGGGCGCGACGGCCGACGAGGTCGTGGCGGGCTGGCAGGACGAGCTGGCGGCGTTCCGGCGCGTGCGCGAGGAGTACCTCCTCTACCGCTGACGCACGCCGGTGCGCCGGTCCGCCCCCCGGATCACGGGGCGGACCGGCCGGAGAGGGGCCGCCGGCGGCGGCCCCTCTCCGGCGGACACGTCACCGGTGCGAGGTGAACTCCACGACCTGCTGGTAGGTCGGCCGGTTCTGCCAGCTGATCTTCCCGTGCTTGATGCCGCCCAAGGTGCGCTGGTTGATCGAGTCGGCGCACCACTGGTCGCCCGCCGAGCAGAGCTCGTCGCCGGGGTAGACCTGTGCCGCGGTCCGGCCGGCCGCCTGCTTGAGCGTGCTGATCAGGATGTCCCGGCAGGCGCTGAGGCTGCCGCCGCCGCAGTACGGCTCGGCGAGTCCGCCCCGGACCGGCTCGCCGAGCACTGCCCGGATGTCCTTGTGGACGTAGCTCCACCAGCCGTACTGGAACGAGCTGCCGGCGTGCGACCCGGTGGGCCCGTGGCCCGCCGAGGGCGCCTCGTCGACCGGGAGGTTGTTCGTCATGGCGGTGTAGAGGCCGCTGCCGAGGCCCGGTTCGAACTCGGCCTTCACCAGGAGCGGCCACCAGGCGTCCAGGATGCGGATCGCCTCGGCGTCGGCGTACGTCTTCGAACCGGCCGACGTCTCCTTGCGCTTGGCGCCCGCCGTCACCCAGTCGGAGAGCCTGGTCACCGCCGCCGCTGCCGCCTGGTCGGTCACCGGTGAGGTCCTGATGACCTGCAGCAGCTTCGGCAGCACGTCCTCGGCGCGCAGGTCGGCCAGCCCCGCGTCCGCCATCGCCCTGGTGAGGGACGCCCTGGTCACCCCGCCCTCGGTGACCAGCCTGCGCACCCGGTCGTCCAGGAGGTTGCCGCGGTGGACGGAGCCGTTGCCCCAGGGGGCCGTGGTGTAGTCCTCGGCCTGCTTGTTGTTCCAGGAGATGTAGTAGTCCTGGTCGATCGAGTTCGGGTGCTCGGACGGCGGGGTGTAATCGGCGGTGTTCGTCGCCGGCGTCCAGTTCCGCCACTCGTACGCAGGCTGCGCCCGGACCGGGAACTCGGCGTCGACACCGGCGGCGCGCACCGGGTTGTCGCCGCTGTTGTAGTAGGCGGTGTGCTCCGCGTCGGCGTAGAACCAGTTGAAGGTGTAGTTGATGTGCTGGACCGCCGACTGGAACGTCTCCGGGCTCTTCACGTGGCCGGGGTCGTTCAGCATCTGGAAGCCGATGATCGAGTCGGCCTCGTGCATGAAGGAGGAGCGCAGGGAGGTGTAGGCGACCTTCTTGCCGTCGACGGTGGCCCGGTGGGTGACCGGCCCGTACTTCGTGCGCCAGACCTGCATGCGGTAGGAGCCGGCGGCGGTCCCGTCGGCCGTGGTGGGCTTCCAGGCGTTGGTCTGCTCGACCTTCTCCATGGCCGTGCAGGTGCCGCGGTGGAGGTAGTGGGTGTCGTCCTGGCACAGTTCGACCGCGTACGTGTCGATGATGTCCTGGCCGGAGGTCGTGGCGCTCCACGCGTAGTCCTGGCCGCGGCCGAGTTCGACGTACATGCTCAGGCCCGCGAACGAGGCGCCGCGGGCGCTGAGGCCGGGGCCCTGGATCTCCTGGAGCATGAGCAGCTGTGGCGCGAAGTAGCCGGTCTGCGGTCCGAAGACGGCGATCGGGTGGCCGCTCGCGGTGTGCTCGCCGCTCACCACGAGGGCGTTGGACATGCCGCGCCGGGCCGAGCCGAGCGCGCTCGCCGTCGCCGCGGCGGACGTCCTGGCGGCACCGGCGGTGGCCGCGCTGCCGGTGCGGTCGTACACCAGGGGTTCCTCGGTGACCGTGCCGGCGGCGGGCATCGCCGCGCCCTGCGGGACGGCCGGTTTCGTGGCGTACGGGAAGCTCTCGCCGTCGTGGAGGGTGAGCACGGCCTCGGGGTCGTTGCGCTCGCGGAAGGACTCCCAGACCTGGGTGCCCTTCTCCACGCCGTACCTGGACTGGGCCGCGAGGAGCGAGATCGCGTTGTTCACCTCGCCGCCGCCCCCGGAGCCGAAGAGCGCGCCGATGACGGAGGCGAGGGCGACCAGGTCGGTCTCCTTGAAGTGCTCGATGGTCCCGGCGTTGGTGATCGAGTCCTTGTGGCCGGTCAGGACGTACTCACCGGGGAAGTAGCGGCCGCTGTCGGCGGCGTCGATGTAGGCGTTGATGCCGTCGAGGTAGGCCCGGACGTCGGCGAGGGCCTGCTGTCCGCGGGCGCCGTTCTTCGCCACCACGCTGTCGATCTGGGCCTGCAGATCGGCCTCGGTGTAGGGGGCGTGGCGCCAGAACTCCTGCTCCAGCCCCTGGTTCGAGGGGGCTCCGCCCGCGAAGGGGGTCAGCTTGCCGCGTCCGACGTGCCGGAAGACGTCCATCAGCCACAACCGGTCCTGGGCCGCCGCGTAACCGGCTCCGAACTCGGTTCCGTAGCGGGTGGTACCGGTGATGTGCGGCACGCCGGTCTTCCTGTCGCGGACGATCGTCACGTCGGTGCGTCCGGCGGGCTTCAGGGTGGACTCGACCTGGTCGGCGGGAACCCCGAACGAGGCGTCCCTGAAGAAGTCGTTGATCTTGGCGTCGGTGAGTGCGCGGTGGCCGGACGCCAGGTTGGCATAGGGGCCCAGCTGGTCTTCCGCGTGGGCGGGCTGGGTGCCGAACGCCTGGTTGAGGATGATCTCGGCGAGGGTCGCGTTGCCGTTCTGGCCCGCCGGGAGGATGTCCGAACACTGACCGCCGCAGTAATCGTCCGCGGCCAGGACGGGGGTGTCGGCGGCCATCGCGCGGGAAAGCGGTGACAGAAGACCGGCAATGAGAACGCATATGGAAGCGCCCATGAGGAACTTGGGGAATCTGCGGGGAGTTCTCAGTCTGTCGAGCATGGTGCGTGGGGTACGCCGGGGCATGGCTGACTCCTCACGGACGGGGATGCGCCGGACGCTACTGCCGGTGTCCCCGGGTTTGAAGATGAACACGCGTCACTTTTTGGCGCCGGAGGGGCCGGACGTGCCCCGCCGGAGCCGCCGACCGAAACCGGCCGACGGGCCGGGAAAGGCTCGGCAGAAGGCTGAAACCGCCTCGTGGGCGGCCGAGAACCGGCAGGTCGGCGGCTTTGCGGCGGCAGCCGGAAAACAGATGGAGCCGAATCGCGTGTCGATACGTCTATTCGGCGACGTCCTTGTGATGACGCCGAAGTGACCGAAGTACAGGTGCAGGTGTGACGGAGGTGCAGGGCGATGGCGGGATTCCGTAGTCTGGCGAGACAGGTGCGCGACCCGAGGAACGATCTGGCACTGCGGCGCTATTCACTGCGCAAGTGCCTTGAGCGGTTCGCTCCTTACGGCCACCGGGCGACCTGGGACCACCTGTGCTCCCGGGCCGGGTTCGGCCCCGAGGACCGGTCCCCCGATCCGGCGCGGCTCGTGGCCGCACTGGACGAGCTGGAGGAGGCCCGCTCCGTCTGGCTCGCCTACGAGGCCGGGTTCGCCCGGCGCCGCAAGAAGGAGAAGCACGACGGTCTGCGCAGTCCCGGCAGCGTGGACGACTGGCACCGTCTCACCTGGGGCGGTTTCGGGGTCGCCTGGTGCGACGACCCCGGCGTCCACCCGCACGGGCCGCTGGCCGAGGTGCTGCGCCGGCTGATCGACGCGCTGGAGCGGGAGCCGGGCACCGGCTGCCCGGTCTGTTCGGGCGAGCACCTCGTCTGGATGTACGACCTGGCCCACGAGCCGTCCTCGGGCCCGGTCTGCACCGCCTGCGGAATCGTGGTCCCGCGCCCGGTCCTCACCCCCGAGGCCCTGGTGGACTGCAGGAGGGGCCGCCTGCTGGTGGGGGTCGGAGGATAGGGGAGGCCGGGGGTGCGCCGGCGGAACCGCACCCCCGGACGAGTGCCTACGGGACCTTGACGTCGGTGTGGATGGCGAGCTTGAACTCGGCGAGCATCATCGGCGTGGGGATCTTCTTGTCGCCCGCGCCGCGCACGGAGACCTTCAGGCCGAGCGGTGTGCCGGGGTGGACGAACATCTGCCACATGTAGGACCGGTACTGGCCGCCCCTGGTGGGCGCGCAGTCGGTGGTGGCCGTCGAGTTGTACTTCGTCGTGAGGTCCAGCGGGTCGCGCACGAAGCGCGCCCGGTACTCCAGTCCGGCGGCGTCCGCCTCCCAGAAGACCAGCGCGGACAGGACGCCCCAGCCGTCGTGGCTCGGCCAGATCAGCCCCGAGCGGGGGTCAGGGAACTTCGACGCGGCGGTGCCGCCCTTCGCCGGGTCGTGCATGTTCCAGCGGTCGTACTGCTCGTCACCCGTGACGTAGGGGAAGCGCACCAGGTGGTACCCGTCGCTGTCGTACGTGATCTTCTGGGCCCCCGTACGTGCGGCTTCCCATTTGAGCGAGCAGATGGCCAGGCTCATCGCCTGTTCCCCTTTCGGTCTCCGGTTGTCGGTGCCGCCTGGCACCATCGGGGGCATGGTGCAGGTCTGTGTGAACGGGAGGCGCGGGTCCGGCGACGGTGCGTTCGTGCCGCTGTCGCCGAAAGCGATGGCCGGCTCCGCGGCGGAAGCCGTCGCGGCCGGGGCGTCGGACATCCATGTGCATCCCAAGTCCCCCTGTGGAGAAGACACCCTGTCGCCGAAGGCGGTTGCGGCGACGCTGGACGAAATCCGGTCACGCGTGGCCGTTCCCGTCGGGGTGAGCACCGGCGCCTGGGCCGAGCCCGACCCCGCCGCCCGCGTCGCGCGCGTGCACGAGTGGAGCGTCCTGCCGGACCACGCCTCGGTCAACTGGCACGAGCCGGGCGCCGAGGAGGTCGCCGCCGCGCTGCTGGAGCGGGGCGTGGGCGTGGAGGCGGGCATCTGGTCCGGCACGGACGGGGCCGCGCGGTTCGCGGCGTCGCCGCTGGGGCCGCGGGTGCTGCGCGTACTGGCGGAGGTGACCGACCCGGACCCCCGCTCGGCCGAGGGGACGGCCCGGGAGCTGCTGGCCGCGCTCGGCGCCGCGCACGGCCGTCCGGTCCTGCTGCACGGGGAGGACGGCGGCGCCTGGCCCGTACTGCGCCTCGCCGCACACCTGGGCCTCGCGACCCGTATCGGCCTGGAGGACACGCTGTCCCTGCCGAACGGCGAACGGACCCCGTCGAACGCCCGGTTGGTGAGGGAGGCGCTGGTCCGGTACGGGGTGAGGCCCTCGTAGGGGGTGAGGGCGGGGCCTGGGGGCGGACGGGCGCCCGGTGACGGGGGGGGCGCCCGGAGGTGGCTCAGGTGTGGGGATCGGGTTGCCGTCGTGGGCCCGGGGGCCGGGGGACGCGTCGGCCGCCGCGTTCCACCATGAGGCGGGAGCCGCTCTGCCGCTCGCCGAAGGCGTCGTCGGGGTTGGACAGCACGCAGTTCTCCAGGGAGAGGCAGCCGCAGCCGATGCAGTCCGTGAGGTGGTCCCGCAGCCGGCCCAACTGCTTGATGCGCTCGTCGAGTTCGGAGCGCCACGCCTCCGACAGGCGCGCCCAGTCCTCCCGCGTCGGCGTGCGTTCCTCGGGGAGTTCGGCGAGCGCGTCACGGATCGTGGCCAGCGGGATGCCGACACGCTGCGCGGCCCGCACGAAGGCGACCCGTCGCAGGGTGTCACGGTGGTAGCGGCGCTGGTTGCCAGAGGTGCGGCGGCTGCTGATCAGGCCCTTGGACTCGTAGAAGTGCAGGGCCGAGACGGCGGCACCGCTGCGGGCCGAGAGCTGGCCGACCGTGAGTTCATGGATCTTCTCGGGAATCTGGGGCACCCCTCGAACCCTACCCAGCCCGCCACCCTCCCGGTCCGTTGACAGGCAACCTCCCGACGACCATGCTAAGCAGTCGCTTAGCATGACGCTCCGGAACGCAGCGACGGGAAAGGCCAGGGACATGGCAGAACCGAGGATCTTCACGTCCGCCGACGACCTGAAGGCGGCGGTGGGCGAGCAGTTGGGGTACAGCGACTGGGTGGAGATCGACCAGAAGCGCATCGACCTGTTCGCCGAGGCGACGGGTGACCACCAGTGGATCCACGTGGACGCCCCACGGGCCGCGGCCGGCCCCTTCGGGACCACCATCGCCCACGGCTATCTGACGCTGTCGCTGCTGCCCCTGTTCGGGCCGCAGCTGATCGCGGTCGAGGGCGTCAGGATGGGCGTCAACTACGGGACGAACAAGGTGCGTTTCCCCGCGACGGTTCCGGTGGGGTCGCGGCTGCGCGCCACGGCGAGGATCACCGGGGTCGACGAGGTGGCGGGCGGTGTGCAGGTCTCCGTCGGCTTCACCGTCGAGCGGGAGGGCGGGGACAAGCCGGTGTGCGTGGCCGAGTCGGTGTCCCGGTACTACTTCTGAACCGCTTGCGGCCCGCCGGACGGGTACGTCGTGGCCGGTCGCGTGGTTCCCCGCGCCCCTCCGGGGCACTACGTGCCGGCGCCGACCATCCGCAGGACCAGGTCCGCGTACAGGTCCCCGACCATCTCCGGGGTACGGGGGCCGGTCACGTTGAACCAGCGGGCCACGTCGATGCACAGGGACAGGACGGCGAGCGTGGTGCCCGGCACGTCCGGGACGTCGAAGTCCCCCGCGGCCACGCCGTCCTCGATGATCGTGCGCACCTCGGCGTCCACCCGGCGGCGCAGGGCGATGATCTCCGCACGGGCGTCGGGGCCGAGCGAGTCCAGTTCGTACTGCACGACCCGCGCGGTGGTGCGGCCACCGGCGTGCCAGCGGACGAAGGAGCTCACGGCGTCGGCGAGCCGCTCGGCCGGGCTGCCCTCGCGTCCGGCCGCGGTCCGCAGGATGTCCAGGGCCTTCTCGTGGCCGATCCTGCTGATCCGGTGGAGCAGCTCTTCCTTGGTCTTGTAGTGGATGTAGAGCGCCGCGGGGCTCATGCCCGCCCGGCCCGCGATGTCGCGGGTCGTCGTCGCGTGGTACCCGCGCTCGGCGAAGGCCTCCACCGCGGCGACGAGCAGCCGCCGCGCCGCGTCCGGGGTGACCTCGGCCCACGGCTGCGGTTCGCCGTCGGCCGTCTCCTCCGCCGTACTCATCGCTCGTTCGCCCCTTCCAGTGACAGGACGAACACCATACCCCGATACTGAGCGAGCGCTTAGAGTGCCCGTTCAGGGCAGTGGCCCCACGGCTTCACGGCGTGTCGAAGGGGTCGCGTCCGGTGAGGACGGCCAGAGCGCCTCAGAACGCCGAGACCCCCGTCAGCGCACGGCCGATGACCAGCTTCTGTATCTGGCTGGTGCCCTCGTAGAGGGTCATCACCCGGGCGTCGCGCAGCAGTTTGCCGGCCGGGTACTCGTCGATGTAGCCGTAGCCGCCGAAGACCTGGAGCGCGTTGTTCGCGGCGCGCACCGCGGCCTCCGAGGCGAAGAGCTTGGCCTTCGAGGACTCGGTCGCGAACGGTTCGCCGCGGTCGACGAGATCCGCGACGCGCCAGGTGAGCAGCCGGGCCGCGTCCACGTCCACGGCGATGTCGCTGATCAGCTCCTGTACGAGCTGGTGGTGGGCGATGGTCCTCCCGAACTGCTCGCGCTCGCCCGCGTACGCCACGGCGGCCTCCAGAGCGGCCTGGGCGATCCCCACGCAGCCCGCCGCCACCGACATCCGGCCCTTGGCGAGCGCGGACATGGCGACGGCGAAGCCCCTGCCCTCGGGGCCGAGCATGGCCGAGGCGGGCACGCGGACGTCCTCCAGGACCAGTTCGGCGGTGGCCTGGCCGCGCAGTCCGAGCTTGCCGTGGAGGGTGCGGCGGGTCAGACCCGGGGCGTCGGCGGGCACCAGGAACGCGGAGACGCCCTTGTGACCGGGGGCGTCGGTGGAGCGGGCGAAGAGCAGTACGACGTCGGCCCAGGTCCCGTTGGTGATGAACGTCTTGGTGCCGCTGATCACGTAGTCGCCGCCGTCGCGGACCGCCCTGGTGGACAGGTTGCCCGCGTCGGAGCCGGTGCCCGGTTCGGTGAGGCCGAAGCAGCCGACGTAACCGCCGGAGGTGAGGCCCGGCAGCCACTGCCGCTTCTGCTCCTCGTCCCCCCAGGACGCGATGGTCTTCGCGACGAGGCCGAGCGAGACCGAGACGATACCGCGGACCGAGGAGTCACCCCGGCCGAGCTCCTCCGTCACCAGGCAGTACGCGAGGTGGTCACCGCCGGAGCCGCCGTACTCCTCGTCGACGGTGAGACCGAGGAAGCCGACCTCGCCGAGCTTCCCGACGATCGAGCGGTCGACGTCCTCCGCCCGGTCCCAGGCGATCACGTTCGGGGTGATCTCGCGCGCGACGAAGTCCCTGGCCAGCCGCCGGACGGCGGTCTGCTCCGCGCTCAGCTCCAGGTTCACTGTGATCAACCCCTGCTTTTAATTAGCACTGCTAGTTTGTGATGCGCAGCCCTACTATGTGCGCCATGGCCCGACCGCGCAAGCCCCTCCTCAGCACCGACCGCATCGTCGGGACGGCACGGACCCTCGTGGACGCGGAAGGGCTGGCCGCGGTCTCGACACGGCGGCTGGCGGCGGAGCTGGGGGTGAGCGGGCCGTCCCTCTACAACCACTTCCGCACGAAGGACCAGATCCTGGAGGCCGTGGCGGACTCCGTGAGCGCGCAGGTCGACCTGTCGATGTTCGAGGACGGGCGGGACTGGCGGACCGCGCTGCACGACTGGGCCGTCTCCTACCGGGCGGCCCTGCGGGACCACCCCAACATCGTGCCCGTCCTGGCGCGGGGGCCCGGGCGCCGGCCGGCCGGGCTGCGGCTGGCCGACGCCGTCTTCGGCGCGATGGTGGCGGCCGGGTGGCCGCCGGCCCAGGCCACGTCCATCGGGGCGCTGATGCGGTACTTCGTGATGGGGTCGGCGATCGGGTCGTTCGCGGGGGGCTTCGTGGACGACGAGACGGCCTACGATCCCGCGGACTATCCGCACCTCGGGCAGGCGCACCTGCTCGCCGAGCAGCAGGAGAAGATCGACGAGCGGGCCTTCGAGACGGGGCTGGCCGCGTTGCTGGACGGGTTGGCCCAGCAGTACGAAGGGCTGCGCCGCTGAGGGGCGGGTCCCGCTGCGGGGTCCGACCACGGCTGCGGGGTCCGACCGGCTGCGGGCCGTGGGGGCTTGGCGCGCAGCTCCCCGCGCCCCTTCAGGGGCCCCTCGGGACTGCTGTCGGGAGGTCGGAAAACCGCGGGCCCTTTCACTCCGTCCCGCCTAGCCTCTGGAACGTGATGAACCCTCCTCCTCCCGCCCGGCGTACGGAACTGCTCGCCGCCGCGGCCGCGTCGGTCACCGTACTGCTGTGGGCCTCCGCCTTCGTGTCCATCCGCAGCGCGGGCCAGGCGTACGCGCCCGGTGCGCTGGCCCTCGGCAGGCTGCTCGCCGGTGCGCTGGTCCTCGGAGCGATCTGCCTGATACGCCGGGAAGGACTGCCCGCGCGCGCCGCCTGGCCGGGGATCGTGGTGTCCGGGCTGCTCTGGTTCGGGCTCTACATGGTGGTGCTCAACTGGGGCGAGCAGAAGGTCGACGCGGGCACCGCCGCCCTGGTGGTGAACATCGGGCCGCTGATCATGGCCCTGCTCGCGGGATGGCTGCTCGGGGAGGGGCTGCCGGCGCGGCTGCTCGCCGGGATGGCGGTCTCCTTCGCCGGCGCGGCGGTGGTCGGCCTGTCCATGTCGGGCGAGGGCGGTGCCTCCGTGCTGGGCGTGCTGCTCTGCCTGCTCGCCGCGGTCGCGTACGCGGGCGGCGTGGTCGCCCAGAAGCCGGCCCTGCGGCACGGCTCCGCGCTGCAGGTGACGACGTACGGGTGCGTGATCGGCGCGGTGGCCTGCCTGCCGTTCGCCGGGCAGCTCGTCTCCGACGCGCGGGAGGCCCCGCTGTCCGCGACCCTCAACATGGTGTACCTGGGCGTCTTCCCGACCGCCCTGGCCTTCACCACATGGGCGTTCGCGCTGGCCCGTACGACGGCCGGGCGGATGGGGGCCACCACGTACGCCGTGCCCGCCCTGGTGGTGCTGATGTCCTGGGTGGCGCTCGACGAGGTGCCGGGCTGGATCACGCTCGCCGGCGGTCTCGTGTGCCTGGCGGGGGTGGCCGTGTCACGGTCCGGGCCGCGGACCGGGGCGACCGCGACGGCCACGGCGGCCACGGCGGCCACGGCGGCCACGGCGGCCACGGCCATGACAGTCGCCGCTCCCGCGACCGGGGTCGGTGCGGCCGCGGAGTCCCGCCCGGAGCCGTGTCCGGAGCCGGAGTCCGAGAAGGCATAGCCGGCCGGCGCCCACCGGCCGTGGGGCGGGCGGGGCGGGCGCCCGCCCCGGGACATCGCCGTCTAGAACACCACGAGCGCCCGGCCGCCCTTGCCCGCCAGCATGTTCTCGAACGCCGCCGGGATGCCGTCCAGGCCGATCCGCTCGGTGACCAGGGCGCCCAGGTCCAGCCGGCCCGCCCGGACGTGCTCGGCCAGGACCGGCAGGTCGCGGGCGGGGTCGGAGTTGCCGTAGACGCAGCCGGAGAGCGTGCGGCCCCAGTGGAAGATCTCCAGCGCGTTGAAGGTGACCTGCTGGTCCTTGCCGCCGATGCCGACGACCGTCGTACGGCCGCCGCGGCGGGTGGACTCCCACGCGGTGCGGATGGTCACGGCGCGGCCCACGCACTCCACGGCCACGTCCACCCCCTGCCCGCCCGTCAGCCGCCGGATCTCCCGGGCCGTGGTGTCCGAGGCGACCACGTACTCGGTGGCTCCGGCCCGGCGCGCCAGCGCCTCCTTCCCGGGCGACACGTCGACCGCCACGATCGTCGGAGCGCCCGCGATCCGCGCGGCCTGGAGAGCCGCGAGTCCCACCCCGCCGACGCCGAGGACGGCCACGGTCTCGCCCGCACGGACCCGCGCCGAGTGGTGCACGGCCCCGTAGCCGGTCAGGACGGCGCAGCCGAGCAGCGCGGCGTCCGCCAGGGGGATGCCGGGCGGCGCCGGCAGCACACAGGCCGCCGCCACGACCGTCTCCTCGGCGAACGCGGCGACGTTCAGCCCGGGGTGGAGGTCCGTTCCGTCGGAGGTGCGGTGCGCGTAGACGTCCGCGGCCCCCGCCAGCGCGTTGGCGCACAGCCACACCTCCCCCAGCGAGCAGGCGTGGCACGTCCCGCAGGAGGGGGCCCAGTTGAGCACCACCTCGTCGCCGGGCGCGACATGCCCGACACCGGGTCCGACGGAGACGACGGTCCCCGCTCCCTCGTGGCCGAGCACGGCGGGCACCGGCAGCCGCATGGTGCCGTCGGTCAGGGAGAGGTCGGAGTGGCAGACCCCGGCGGCGGTGAGGCGCACCCGCACCTGTCCGGGGCCGGGTTCCGGCAGGTCGATCTCGGTGATCTCCAGAGGAGAGCCGACGGCGGGCAGGACTGCGGCGCGGGCCATTGCGTACAACGCTCCTGGGGGCTCTGGGGACTTCGACCGGAGGGACCGGAAGAGACTGGAAAGGACCGGAAGGGCTAGAACTGGAGGGACTTGGTCTGGAGGTACTCGGACAGTCCGTGCGCGCCCAGCTCGCGTCCGACGCCCGACTGCTTGTAGCCGCCGAAGGGCGCCCGGGGGTTGAAGCGCCCGCCGTTGATGTCGACCTGCCCGGTGTCCAGGCGCCGCGCGAAGGCCACGGCCTCCGCCTCGTCGCCGGCCCACACGGCGCCCGCGAGCCCGTACACCGTGCCGTTCGCGATCCGCAGGGCGTCCGCCTCGTCCTCGTAGCGGATGACCGACAGGACGGGGCCGAAGATCTCCTCCTGGGCGACGGCCATCTCCGGTGTGACGTCGGCGAAGACGGTCGGGCTGACGTAGTACCCGCGCTCCCGCGGGGACTCGGGGCCGCCCGCGACCAGCCGCGCGCCCTCGGCGACGCCCTTCTCGATGTAGCCCAGCACGCGTTCGCGCTGCTTGGCGTTGACGACGGGGCCGATGCGCTCGCCGTACTTCGCGGCGGCCTCGGCGGCCAGGGCGACCGCCTCGTCGTACTGCGCGTCGTGCACCAGCATGCGGGTCCAGGCGCTGCACGTCTGGCCGGAGTTGGACATCACGTTGGCGACGCCGACGTTCACGGCCTTGGCGAGGTCGGCGCTCGGCAGGATGACGTTGGCGGACTTGCCGCCCAGTTCCAGGGCGACCCGCTTGACGGCCGCCCCCGCCGTCGCGCCGATCTGCCGGCCGACCGCCGTGGAGCCCGTGAAGGAGACCAGGTCCACGCCCTCGTGCTCGACGAGCGCCTGGCCGGCGACCGGGCCGAGGCCGGTGACGAGGTTGAAGACACCGGCCGGCACCCCCGCCTCGTGGACCGCCTCCGCGAAGAGCTGCGCGGTCAGCGGGGTGTCCTCGGCGGGCTTCAGCACCACCGTGCAACCGGCCGCGAGGGCCGGGGCGACCTTGGCGACGATCTGGTGCAGCGGGTAGTTCCAGGGTGTGATCGCGCCGACGACGCCGACCGGTTCCAGGTAGACGGTCGAGTTCCCGACCTTCTCCTCGAAGGCGTACGAGGCGGCGAGGTCGGCGTACGAGCCGGCGACCGCGATCGGCGCCCCCACGTGCACCGCCTGGGAGAACTTCAGCGGCGAGCCGAGTTCGGCGGTGACCGTCGCGGCGATCTCGTCCTTGCGGGCGACGAGGACGTCCCGCAGGGCGCCGATCAGCGCGGCGCGCTCGGCGGGAGGGGTGGCCGCCCAGGCCGGGAAGGCGGTGCGCGCGGCCCGTACGGCGGCGTCGACGTCCTCGATCGTGCCGGCCGGGACGAGGGCGATGACCTGCTCGTCGGCCGGGTTCACGACGGCGATCGTGTCCGCCCCGGCCGCGGGGCGCCACTCGCCGTCGATGTACATGCCGTCGTGTGCCTTCATGCGTTCCTCCCGGGGGCGTCGTGGTCCGACCCCAACCTAGCCGTCCTCGACCACCCAAACTAGCGGTGTTAGTTTTCGGGCGCCAGAGGAGGACCCGGCGCGGGAAAGTGGTCGAACGGGAGGACGGGCGGGCGCGCCCCGCGGAGCTCACTCCTCCAGGTCCGGCAGGTGTGCCGGAGCCGGGCAGATCCGTACGCCGTGGTGGTCGAAGACGAACAGGTGGGCGAGGTCCACCAGGAGCGGGACCTGCATCCCGCGGCGCAGGGCGTGGTCCGGCGTCGTACGGACGATGAGGTCCCCCGGCAGCCGCGCCTCCGCCGGCGCCGGTTCGGCCCGGCCGGGGCCGGCGTCGGCGGGGTGCTCCAGGACGACGACCGGCCCGGCCCGCAGCGCGCCCGCCCGGTCGCGCAGCCGGTCGAGGACACCGCCCTCCCGGCGGCGCCGCCGGGCCGGCCGTGCCACCGGGCGGGGCGCCTCCAGCTCCGGCACGAGGGCCGGCTGCGACCCGGTGTCGAGGTGGACCAGGACCTCGTGCCCCTGGAACTCGACGTGCTCGACGAGCCCGCTGATCGCCACCTCGCCGGGCCGGGCCCGTGAGGGCCGGGCGAGGCGGACGGCCTCGGAGCGCAGCCCGACGATGATCTCGCGGCCCTGCTGGACCCGGAGCAGCCGGTGGTCCTCGGAGAGGGGTTCGGGCAGGACGAGGGCCTGGCGGCCCAGCCCGATCGACATGGCGCCGTCGAGCGGGGCCAGGACGACCCCGCGGAGCAGGTTGATCCTGGGCGTGCCGATGAAGGCGGCGACGAAGACGTTCTCCGGCAGCGCGTAGACCGCGCGCGGGGTGCCGACCTGCTGGAGGACACCGCCCCGCAGCACGGCGACCCGGTCGCCGAGCGACATGGCCTCCGCCTGGTCGTGGGTGACGTACACGGTGGTGACGTCCAGGCTCCGGGTGAGCCGGGCTATCTCGGCCCGCAGGTGGTTGCGGAGCTTGGCGTCGAGGTTGGCCAGCGGTTCGTCCATCAGGAACGCGGAGGGGTGCCGGGCGATGGCCCGGCCCATCGCCACGCGCTGGCGCTCCCCGCCGGAGAGCTGGTGGGGGAAGCGGTCGAGGAGTTCCTCGATGCCGAGCATCCGGGCCGTGGCCTGCACCCGCGGGGTCGGGTCCTGCCCCGGCGCCTCGATGCGCAGGGGGAAGCCGATGTTCGCGCGGCTGCTCATGGTCGGGTAGAGCGCGTAGTTCTGGAAGACCATCGCCATGTCCCGTTCGGAGGGCGGGAGGTGGTTGGCGTACGCCCCGTCGAGCCGCACCTCCCCCTCGGTGGGTTCCTCCAGCCCGGCGATCATCCTCAGCACGGTCGACTTGCCGCAGCCGGACGGGCCGAGCAGCACGAGGAACTCGCCTGGCTCGATGTCGAGCGACAGCCCTTCCACCACGCGAACGCCTGGCGTGTAGGACTTGCTCACCTGGTGCAGAGAGACGGCACGTGACATGAGACGTGACCCCCGGGGCCCCGCGGGGCGCTGTGGCTCCGCGGACGGACGGCTCGTACGGGTTCGCACGAGATCTGTGGGTCACGGAAGCTAACGGACCGCGCACGTACGGGGAAGACCTCGGACAAACCAACTCAGGATCGGCGGCGTGCCGAGCGGCGGTCCCCCTGCCGTTCCCCGAGTTCGGAGGCGGGCGCGGGCTCGTCGCGGCCGTGGGCCGTTTCGGGGGCGGCGGCGGTCCGGCCCTGCCGCAGCCCCAGTCCGGAGGCGATCAGCAGCAGCCCTCCGAGCATCACGAACGGCGCGGCCACGCCCGCGGCTCCGGCGATCAGGCCCGCGGCGGCGGGCGCGGCGACCTGGCCGAGCCGGTTGCCGGTCAGCCGCAGGGCGAGGGCCGTGGAGCGCGCGTCGTCCGGGGCGGCCTGCACGACCGTCGTCATGGACAGCGGCTGGCCCACGCCCAGGCAGAAGCCGAGCACGGCGAGAACGACGGCGAGGGCCCAGACCGGTACGGGCAGCGCGATCCCCGCGCACAGCACGGCCGCCAGCAGGCAGGTCGTGGTGAGCAGCGCGGCCCGGCCGAAGAGCCGCAGCATCGGGGTCATCACCAGACGGCACGCGATGGTCGCCGCCGCGCGCAGGCTGAGCAGCAGGCCGATCACGGAGGGCGCGATGCCCCGGTGCTCGCCGACCACCGGCAGGTAGGCGGTGAGGATGTCCGTCGCGGAGAGCACGGCGAGGCTGATGAAGATACCCGCGGGTACGCCCCGGGTGCGCAGGATGCGGTGCACGGGCACGCGTCCGCCCTGCCCGCCGCGGGACGCCGGCGGCGTACGGTGCTCGATGCGCCACAGGGAGACGAACGAGAAGGCCGCGACGCCG
Organism: Streptomyces beigongshangae; assembly: GCF_019710745.1. Lineage (GTDB taxonomy): Bacteria > Actinomycetota > Actinomycetes > Streptomycetales > Streptomycetaceae > Streptomyces > Streptomyces beigongshangae. The sequence goes on along the minus strand of NZ_JAHKJW010000013.1, from coordinate 17,948 downwards.
CCCGCGGCCAGCAGGGCGAGGGCGCTGGTGCCCGCCCTGTCGGGGCCGCCGATCAGGGCGCCCGCGGCGATCGGTCCGACGAGCTGGCCGAGCGAGGCGCCGATGGTGAAGTGGCCGAAGTTGCGGTCCTGTTCGTGCGGCGCGGACTGACGGGCCACCAGCGACTGGGCGCCGATCACGAAGGAGAGGTGCCCGAGGCCCATGACACCGCTCCAGGCCGCCATCGCGGCGAGGGAGTCCGCCGTACCGCTGAGGGCACAGCCCCCGGCTATGAGGACCACGCCGGCCGGGAGCAGCGGGGCGCACCGGCCGTGGTCGGTCCTGCGGCCCAGCGGTACGGCGGCGAAGAGCGGCAGCAGCGCGTACACCCCGGCGATCACGCCGATCGCCCGTTCGTCGGCGCTCAGCGCGAGGGCCCGGTAGGAGACGGCGGGCCGCGCCATCGACACCGCCCCCTGCGCGAAGCCGAAGGCGATGACCAGGCGGAGCAGCCAGCCGCGGCTCCGGCCGGGACTCGCGGTGACGTTCTCCATCGGGGGACCGGCTTCCGTCTCGCGCGGACCATGGGTCGGCGAACTGTGGGTCGGCGGACCGCGGGTCAGATGATGCCGAACAGGATTCCGGCCCCGAGCACCACGAGCGAGGTGAGGGCGGCCCACTTGACCACGAACCTCGTGTGGTCGCCGAAGTCGACCCTGGCCATGCCCACCAGCACGTACACGGCCGGCACCAGCGGGCTCGACATGTGCAGCGGCTGGCCGACGAGGGAGGCGCGGGCGATCTCCAGCGGCGAGACGCCGTGCGCGGCGCCGGCCTCGGCGAGGACCGGCAGGACGCCGAAGTAGAAGCCGTCGTTCGACATGAAATAGGTGAGCGGCAGGCTCAGGGCACCGGTGACGAGGGCCATGTGCGGGCCCATGCCGTCGGGGATGCCGTCGACGAGCCACTTCGCCATGGCGTCGACCATGCCGGTGCCCTGCAGGACGCCGGTGAAGACGGCCGCGGCGAAGACCATGCCGGAGACGTTCAGGACGTTGTCGGCGTGCGCGGCGAGACGTTCCCGCTGGTCCGGGATGTGCGGGAAGTTGACGGTCAGGGCGAGCGCGGCGGCGAGCAGGAAGAGGACCGGGATCGGCAGCAGCTCCATGATCATGGCGGCGATGAGGACCGCGGTGAGCAGCGCGTTGAACCAGTACAGCTTGGGACGCAGGGTCGGGCGGTTCGGGTCGAGGCCCTGGAGGCGTACGTCGTCGTCCTCTTCGGCGTCGGTACCGGTACCGGCACCGCTACCGGTACCGGCGTCGGTGCCGCCCGTGGTCTTGGTGAAGCTCACCTTGCCGCCTCCGCCGGAGGCACTCGCGCCGGTGCCCGCGCCCGCACCGACCAGCACCGTCCCGGAGGGTGTCTCCCGGCGCTCCTCCTCCAGTACGTCGTCCAGGCTCAGCACGCCGAGCCGCCTGCGCTCGCGCAGGCCGAGGACGTACGCGAGGGCGATCACGCAGACCAGGCCGACGGCGAGCGCCGGGATCATCGGGACGAAGATGTCGCCTGCGTCGAGCTTGAGCGCGGTGGCGGCCCGGGCCGTCGGGCCGCCCCAGGGCAGGGTGTTCATCACGCCGTTGGCGGTGGCGGCCACCCCGGTCATCACCACGAGGCTCATCCTGAGGCGCTTGTACAGCGGGTACATCGCCGAGACCGTGATCATGAAGGTGGTCGAGCCGTCGCCGTCCAGGGAGACGATCGCGGCGAGCAGGGCCGTGCCGACGACGATGCGCATCGGGTCCGCCCGGCAGAACCTGAGGATGCCCCGCACGACCGGGTCGAAGAGGCCGACGTCGATCATGACGCCGAAGTACACGATGGCGAACATCAGCATCGCGGCGGTGGGCGCGAGGGTGCCCACCCCTTCGATGACGTAGTCACCGAGGTGGGCGCCCTTTCCGACGAGGACACAGAACAGTGCCGGGATCAGTACGAGCGCCGCGATCGGCGACATCTTCTTCATCATGATCAGGACCAGGAAGGTCGCGATCATGGTGAAGCCGAGGATGGTCAGCATGGAGGACACCTAACGTTCGCCCTTGAACTGCCGCCAAGGCCGGCGGTCCGAGTGACGTTAGGGCGGGTCCGCACGTCTTAACAAGATGTTGACGTGCGAGCAATAAGCGCAGAACTCCTGGTCACAGCGTTGCGCTGGTGGGCACCGCGCTGCCGGGCGCCGTGTCGGCGGGTGCGGCGGCGGACGTGACGGCAGGTGTGACGGCGGGTGTGACGGCGACGGGTACGCCGTTGAGGACCGCCGTGCCGGACAGCGGGTCGAGCAGGCTGCCGTCCAGGAGCTGGTTGACGTTGACACCGGGGTCCGCGGCGGCGTGCCGCAGCCGGGTGCCGGGCCGGTCGTGCCCCCAGCCGTGCGGCAGGCTCACCACCCCGCGGCGCACGGTGTCGGTGACCTCGGCGGGAGCGACGACCTCTCCCCCGGCGCCCTTCACCCGCACCGGCGCCCCGTCCGTGACGCCCAGGCGGTCGGCGTCCTCGGGGTGGATGTGCAGGGTGCAGCGGTTGGTGCCGCCGGTGAGGGCGGGGATGTTGTGCATCCAGCTGTTGTTGGAGCGCAGATGACGGCGCCCGACCAGGACGAGGCCCTCCGGGCGTGAGCGGAGGGCGTCCCTGAGGCGCGGCAGGTCGTCGGCGAGGGGCTGCGGGAACAGCTCGACGAGTCCGCTGCGGGTCCTGAGGGGCCCGGGCAGGCACGACCGGAGCGGCCCGAGGTCGATGCCGTGCGGCCGGGCCAGCAGTTTCTCCAGGTTCAGGCCGTCGGGGCGGGCGCCGAAGCCGTCGCCGTACGGGCCGAGGCGCAGCATCATGTCGAGCCGGCGCTCGGGGCCGGTGTCACCGGTGAGCGCGGCGGCGAGTTCCCGGGGGTCGCGGCCGTGCACCGGGGAGTGCGGTTCCGCGACGGCCCTGCCGAGGGTCTGGTCGACCACCAGGGCGTCGACGGCGGAGGGGTCGGCGCCGTGCATGCCGGTCGCGGCGAGGACGAGCCGGGCGAGGATCTCCGTCTCGGCCGTCCTGCCGGGTTCGAGGGGCACGGCGGCCCGGGTGTAGCGGACCTGGTTGCGTACCGCGAGGGTGTTGAAGGCGAAGTCGTGGTGCGGGCTCTGCGAGGGCGGGGGCGGGGGCAGTACGACGTGGGCGTGGCGCGAGGTCTCGTTCAGGTACGGGTCGACGCTGACCATGAAGTCGAGCGAGTCGAGCGCCTTGTCGAGACGGTCGCCGTCGGGGGCCGAGAGGACCGGGTTCGCGGCGATCACGACGAGCGCGCGGACGGGCTCGCCCTCGGCGGTCGCGGTGTCGATCTCCTCGGCGAGCGCGGCGAGCGGCAGTTCGCCCTTGGCCTCCGGGTGGCGGCTCACGCGGCTGTGCCAGCGTCCCAGCGCGAAGCCGCGGCCGGGTCCCGCGGGGCGCGGTGTGCGAGCTGTGGCGGCCTGCGGGAAGAGGGCGCCGCCGGGCCGGTCGAGGTTGCCGGTGAGGATGTTGAGGACGTCGACCAGCCAGCTGGCCAGGGTGCCGTGCGGGACCGTGCAGCTGCCGATGCGGCCGTAGACGGCGGCGGTGGGTGCGGCGGCCAGTTCGCGGGCGAGCGTCCGGATGGTGTCCGCGTCGACGTCGCAGGCCCCGGCGACGGCCTCGGGGGTGAAGTCCCGTATCGCGTCGCGGAGCTCGTCGAGCCCCTGGACCAGCTCGCCGAGGCGGCCGAGGTCGGTGAGCCGCTCGTCGAACAGGACGTACGCCATCGCCGCGAGCAGCAGCGCGTCGGTGCCGGGGCGGACGGCGACGTGCCGGTGGGCGAGCTTGGCCGTGCGGGTGCGGCGGGGGTCGACGACCGTGAGCGTGCCGCCGCGCGCCTTCAGGGCCCGCAGCCTGCCGGGGAAGTCGGGCGCGGTGCACAGGCTTCCGTTCGACTCCATGGGATTGGCGCCGATCAGCAGCAGGTGGTCGGTGCGGTCGAGGTCGGGTACGGGGATCGCGTTCGCGTCGCCGAAGAGCAGGCCGCTGGAGACGTGCTTGGGCATCTGGTCGAGGGTGGACGCGGTGAAGACGCTGTGGGTGCCGAGTCCCGCGAGCAGGACGGGCGGGTAGAGGGCGCCGGCCATGGTGTGCACGTTCGGGTTGCCGAGGACGACCCCGACGGAGTGCGGTCCATGCCGCTCGGCGACCGGGCGCAGTCCGGCGGCGACCGCGTCGAACGCCTCCTCCCAGGTGGCCTCGCGCAGTTCGCCGTCCTTGCGCACGAGAGGGGTGCGCAGCCGGTCCGGGTCGCCGTCGGCGGCCCCGAACGACGCGCCCTTCGGGCAGATGAACCCCTGGCTGAACACGTCGTCGCGGTCCCCGCGCGCGCTGGTCACCCGGGTGCCCTCGACGGTGAGCGTCAGCCCGCAGGTGGCCTCGCAGAGGGGGCAGATCCGCAGGGCGGTGCGGGAGTCGGCGGTGGTGGACACGGGTCCTCCCGGAGGGACGGCGGCAACGGTGACGCACTGACCGGGCCGAGCATACCGACCGGTATGGACGATGGGGAGGGGTCGCGGAGACCGGGTCGGAAAATCGCGGGGCGGGACGGGCGGGAGTGGAGCGGGCGGGACGGGCGGGAGCGGAGGGGGCGGGACGGGCGGGAGTGGAGGGGGCGGGACGGATCAGTCGAGCGCGCGCGACAGGTACGCCCGCAGCAGTTCCCGCGTCTCCTCCACGACCCGCTCGTCGCCCGACGGGTCGAGGCGGAAGGCGAGTTGCACGAGCGTGTCGGCGGCCTCGACGGCGATGAGGAAGATGCGGCGGAGGTCGTCGTCGGGGGCCCGGCCGAGATGGCCGGAGAGCATCTCGGTCAGACGGTCGGCGACGCGGGTGTTCGGTTCGGCGTCGCGGGTGCCGACGGGTATCTGGTTGCCGAAGTCGACGAGGGTGAACCCGGGTGCGGTGCGCTTCATGGCCAGGTACTCGTCGAGGACCGCGTCCATGGCCACCCGCCAGCCCGCCCCGTCGCCGGTCCCCCGCAGCCGGTGGGTGACCCGGTCGGTGTAGACGTCGAGGTTGCGCTGGGCGAGCGCGTCGGCCATGGCCCGCTTGTTGCCGAAGAACCGGTAGACGGACCCGATGGGCACGCCGGCGCGCGAGGCCACCGCGCGGGTGCTCAGCGCGTCGTAGCCGACCTCGTCCAGGAGCTCGGCGCAGGCGTCGAGGATGCGGGTGAGTCTTTCGGCGCTGCGGCGTTGGACGGGCGCGCGGCGCAGCGCGGTCGCAGGGGGCACGGGCTTCATGATGCCTTTCCGCCGGGGTCCGGTGAACTCTGCCCTGGAATACGAAGCCGGTGCCCGCGCCGCTCATCCACCGGTACCGGTACCGGCGTCGGTCGTCGCGGGCCGCGTACCGCCGGCGTCGGCGTCGGATTCGGCGTACGGCCGGCCGCCGGCCGGGGACGGCAGGCCGTCCGCCGGGGAGGCGGGACGTGGGCGGCCGGTCGTCGGCCGTTCTCCGTCCGGGCGCGTGGGGGCCGCGCCGGACACCGTGATGTCCGCCGTGCCGGCGACGGGCCGGCCGTCGACCGCCCACACCGTGTCGTCGTCGGCGTGGAGGCGCACGGTGACCCGGTGGGTGCCGCGCGGGACGGCATCGCCGCGGAGGTGGTGGGCCGGGCCGCGCAGCACCGACAGGGGGCGGTCGTCCAGCCGGAGCAGGGCGTACCCGCGGCCGGGTTCGGCCTTCCTGTCCGTACCGGCAGGCGAGAAGCGGAAGCCGCGGACGGTCAGCCGTACATCCCAGCCGCCGCCCCCGCCCCCGTCGCCGTCCTCGTCGGTGTCCGGCTGCACCTCGATCGCGATCTCGGGGGCGCTGCGCCCGTCGACCTCGCGGTAGTGCCGCCCCTCCTCGTCCGTGTCCTCCAGCACCTTCCCCACCGGTGAGGGCCGCACCCCGCCGCCCCCGCGCGCGTCGCCGGACCCGCCGGACCCCCCGGACCCGCAGCCCGTCGCCCCCACGAGCAGAGCGCCGAGCAGGGCGCAGACCGCGGGCGACATGGCGGGGGCGCGCGTCCAGGACATGCCCGGGAGATTAGAGCACCGCCCCGACAGCCGGATCCCCCTCGGGTCGGGTTCCCGGGTGCCGGAGCACTCTTGGCGCGATCACGCCGTACCCCGACGGCCACGGGCGGCGCCCCCTTGCGCGCCGATTCCCCGAATCCTACGGTGTTGCATAGGAATCGGGATGAGGGAGTCACCATGAGCGGGGACACGCGCGAGGGCGCCGGGACACTGCGGAAGACCGCCGAGGCGCTGACGTACCTCTCCGGGTTCGGCAACGAGCACAGCTCGGAAGCGGTGCCGGGCGCGCTCCCGCGGGGCCGCAACTCCCCACAGCGGGTCCCGTTCGGGCTGTACGCGGAACAGCTGAGCGGATCGGCCTTCACCGAGCCGCGGGCGCACAACCGCCGCTCCTGGCTGTACCGCATCCGCCCCTCGGCCGCGCACCCCCCGTTCGTCCGCACCGACAACGGCACCCTGCGCACGGCACCGTTCACGGAGACGGTGCCGGACCCGAACCGGCTGCGCTGGAACCCCCTGCCGGAGCCCGCGCCCGGCACCGACTTCCTCGCGGGCCTGTGGACCCTCGGCGGCAACGGCGACGCCACACAGCGCACCGGCATGGCCGTGCACCTGTACCACGCCGACTCCTCGATGCGGCGGGTGTTCAGCAACGCCGACGGCGAGCTGCTGATCGTGCCGGAGCGCGGCGGGCTGCTCCTGCGCACCGAGTTCGGGCTGCTGCACGTGGAGCCCGGACACGTGGCGCTGATCCCGCGCGGGGTGCGCTTCCGGGTGGAGCTGCCGGACACCGCGCCCGAAGGCGGGCCGGGCCCGGCCGCCCGGGGGTACGTGTGCGAGAACTACGGCGCCCCCTTCCAGCTCCCCGACCTCGGCCCGATCGGCGCCAACGGCCTCGCCAACCCCCGGGACTTCCGGGCCCCGGTCGCCGCGTACGAGGACCCCGAGGGCGACGGGGGCGACGGGGGCACGGCGGAACCCGTGGAGGTGGTCAACAAGTTCTGCGGCAACCTCTGGACGGCGATGTACGACCACTCGCCGCTGGATGTCGTCGCCTGGCACGGCAACCACGTGCCGTACGTCTACGACCTGCGCCTCTTCAACGTCATCGGCAGCATCAGCTACGACCACCCCGACCCGTCGGTCTTCACCGTGCTGACGTCGCCGTCCGACACCCCGGGCCTGGCCGGGGTCGACTTCGTGGTCTTCGCCCCCCGCTGGCTGGTCGGCGAGGACACCTTCCGGCCGCCGTACTTCCACCGGAACGTGATGAGCGAGTACATGGGCCTCATCGAGGGCGCCTACGACGCCAAGACCGCCGGAGAGGGGGGTTTCGTGCCGGGGGGCGGTTCGCTGCACAACATGATGTCGGCGCACGGTCCGGACCGGGAGACCTTCGAGCGGGCGAGCGCCGCCGAGCTGCGGCCGCAGAAGGTCGACGACGGGCTGGCCTTCATGTTCGAGACGCGCTGGCCGGTCACCACCACCGCGCAGGCCGCCCGCGCGGAGCACCTGCAGACCGCGTACGACGAGGTGTGGCGGGGCCTCGAACGCCACTTCCGCCCGGCCGGCCGGCCGTGACGGCCCACGACCGCCCGCCACACCGGACGGCCGCCCGGCGGACATCGGCCGAGCACCCGGAGAGCGCCTGATGACCGCCCGTTGCACCGAACGCCCGCGACCGGTACGGATACCCTCGTGACCTCCTTCGCGCCGGACTCGATCGTCCTGAACCGCAAGCTGCCGCTCTGGTACCAGGTGTCGCAGTCCCTGCGCGCCTCGATACTGGGCCGGGCACCGCAGGACCCGCTGCGCCTGCCCACCGAGGAACGGCTGGCCGAGCACTACGGGGTGAGCGTGCTGACCATGCGGCAGGCGCTCAAGGAGCTGGAGGACGAGGGGCTCATCTCCCGTCACCGCAGGCGCGGCACCTTCATCGAGCCGGGCGCCGCGCGGGGCGCCCCGGTCCGGCTGCTCGGCTCGGTGGACGCCATCGTGGCCCAGCAGTCGGGCATGACGACGGAGCTGCTGGACCACGGCAGCGAACCGGTGCCGGGCGAACTCTGCGCGTACTTCCCCGACCTGGCGGAGGTGGCGACGTACCACCGGCTGCGCAGCGACGAGAAGACCGGCGAACCGACCAACCACGCGCGCAACTACGTCCGGCCCGAGCTGGCGGCCCTGATCGACCCCGAGGACCTGGTCCGCTGGCCCATGACCAAGGTCCTGCGGGACGTCGCGGGGGCGCGGATCGGCCAGATCACCGACACCGTCGAGGCGCGGCTCGCCGATCCGGAGACCGCGCGGCTGCTCCAGGTGCCGTTGCTGAGCCCGATCCTGCACTACACGGGCGTGGTGCACGGCGAGGACGGGCGGGCGCTGGACGTGGCCCGCATCCACTACCGGGGGGACCGTTTCTCGTTCACGGTCACCCTCGACGCCCACTGAGCGTGCGGGAACCGGCCGGTGCCCGGGGCCCGCGTCGTACGATGCCGGACGTGACGCACGACGACGCTCCGCTGCTCGCGGACCTCATGCCGTGGTCCGTCGCACCTCCCCGGCTGGGCCGGGCGTGGCCGGCGGCGCCCGACGCGGCGTCCCTGAGGGCGCGGTGGGACGCCCTCGTGAAGGCCGAAGGGCCCGACCGCGAGGCGCTGTTCGGCGCCACCCGCGCGCGGACCCTGCACTCGGCGGTGGGGCAGCTGCCCGGCCAGTCCTCCGGGACGGGCCGGCTGGCGCGCGCGTCGGGCCCCTGCGCGGAGCCGGTACGGGTCCTGGCCGGGCCGTTCGACGAGCAGTGGCTGATCCCCGACCACCGGCTGATCGACGCGGCGCGGCCGGAGCTGTGGCGGGTGGCGGACGAGCACCAGGTGTTCGCGGTCGAGCAGGCCCCCGGCGGTCCGGCGCTCCTGGTCACGTCCGTCCTGCCCGTCACCCAGCCCCGGCCGAAGACGGTCCCCGCCGCCCGCCCCGGCCGCGTCCGCCCGCTGTACCGCCGCCCCGGCGGCCTGGAACCGAACCTGGCGCCGGGCCTCCTGGAGCTCCTCGCCGGGCACCTGGGCCACGCCCCCGCCCCGCTCGACGTCCTGGCGTGGACGATCACGCTCGCGCGCCCCGGGCCGGACGGTCCCGCGGTCCCCCTCACGACCGACCCCGCTCTCTGGGAGCGGGGCACCGACCTGGGCCACCGCATGCTGCGCCTGATGCGCCGCGACGGCGAACGCCCGAAGCTCCCCGGCGGCCGCCGCCCCTATGTACGGGCGCCCCTCCCGGCCTTCCCCGTCGCCCTGCGCTACGACCGCGACGAGGAGACCCTCCACCTGGACGAGGGCCGCATCTCCCCGGTACCGCCCGCGGCGTGGGACTTCGAGGTGGGCGGCGTCCGCGTCCTGGACCAGTGGTTCAGCGCCCGGATCACCCGCCCGGCCCCCGGCACGCTGGAGGCCGTCCGCCCCGCGACCTGGCCCCAGCCCTGGACGTCGGAGCTGCTGGAAGTGGTGACGGTGCTGGCCCTCCTGTCCGAACTGCACGTTCAGCAGGACGAGTTGGAGCTGAGTTCCCCGCTCACCACGACGGCCCTGCACCGGGCGGGCATACTCCCGCCCCCCGCCCCGGCCCGCCGCCCGGCCACCGTCCTGACCCACCCGGAGGAGGGCCCGGAGGGCCAGTTCGCCCTGCTCTGACCACACGCCGACCACACGCTTCGCGGATCCTCTTCAGGGGCGCCCTTCGGACACGGGGACACTCGGGGACACTGCGCGGTCTTTTGCTTTCGAGGGGCGCGGGGAACCGCGCGATCCTTCAGGGGGTCGGACCACGGGCGCGACAACCCGCTGGAGCGATCGATGCACGGAGACACTGCCCCGGCGCACACACCACTCCCGCACGCCGTCATCACTCCGTGTCCGGGGTCGCCGGGGGCACCGGGGCCACCGCGAGCCCTGCCGCCGCCGGGTGGGGACAGTCGAGCGGTGGCAGAAGGGCGGGCGGCCCAGGCGAGCCCTGCGCCCCGTACCCGCGTCCGGGGAACACACCGGGGCGCTGCCGCGTGCCGTGGGGATGACGGACGAGGGGATCGCGGCATCGCGCCGGGACGGTGTGTCCGCCTGGGCGCGGGTCGGGGTCCTGTTCGGGTTCGGCCGCCTGTCAGCGACCGGGGCAGCCGGTCAGCGGCTGCCGAACAGGGAACGGCGCAGCCGTCGCAGCGGCGCGAAGAGCGAGACACGCCTCACGCGCGCACCTCTGCCGGTGCGGTCGTGCGCGGTGTCACGTGCGGTGAGTTCGCGCATCAGCGAGGTCGCCTCGGCCGCTTCGCGCTGAGGGATGGCAGGGCCACCCAGCACCGCGAGATGGCGGTCGAGGCGCGAACTGGTCGCGCTGCTCCCACACGTGATCGCAGGGACTCGCGCCCTGCCACGCACCGTTATCTGTTCCATGTCACTCCCCACCCGTACGAGGGCACCCGGCCCGGGCAGGTTAACCCTATCGCTCCCTCATGACACTCGTGTATCCCGGTCGCGGGATTCCACTCCCCGGTACGGGTGTTGACGATCACTCTCCGAATCCGAGCGATTCCAGGGCGAGTTGGACAACCGGTGCGGTGGTGGGCTGCGGAGAGCCGCCCTGCGGCTCGACGGTGACAGCGAGTGAGCTCGCGTCCGGGTCCAGTTCGGTGGCGATCAGGGGCGTGTCGCCGTCGAGGAGCCCCAGGGAACGCGGTCTCCCCTCGGGTCGCATGAGCCACAGCTGGTGGACCCTTTCGCCCTGAGGTGCGGCGAGTCCGGACGAGGTCACCACGGCGGTGCGCCGCGACACCGACGCCACGACGCCGATGCCCTGCCCGTCCGTGTCCCGTCCGGTGCCCGCCCGCGCGTCCGGCGCCGCGAGAACGTGGGCGATCTCACGCGCCTGCGCCCTCTCCTCCTCCAGCCGGTCCTGCGTACGGGACGCCTGCATGCCGAAGAGCGCGGCGACGACGAGGGCGGCGGCCGCCGTCGTGGAGGCGAGCGGGACCAGGAACGGCGAGAAGGGCGGGCGGCGGGCGCGCGACGGCGCGCGTTCCGCACGCGCCGGTTCCTGAGGGGTCGTCCGTACGGCCAGGAGGACCCGTTCGCGCATCGCCGCGGGGGCCGGGGCGGCCGTGGACCACGCGAGGCGGACCGCGTCCTCGCGCAGGGCGCGCACCTCGGCGGCGCAGCCGTCGCAGCGCTTCAGGTGCTTCTCGAATCGTCCGTGCTCACGGGGCTCCAGGGCGTCGAGGGCGTACGGGGCGGCCAGCGAGTGCAGTTCGCCGCGCCGGAAGAGCCGGAGGATGCTGGTCATGCGACACCTCCCAGGCAGTCGCGCAGTCGTGTGAGCCCGTCCCGCATACGCGTCTTCACGGTGCCGAGCGGCAGGGAGAGCCGTTCGGCCACTTCACGGTAGGTGTAGCCGTCGTAGTAGGCGAGGGTGACGGACTGGCGCTGCAGGGTGGTGAGCCGGTCGAGGCAGCGGCGTACCCACTCCCGTTCGAGGCCGGCCTCGACCTCCTCGGCCACGTGGTCGAAGGCGGGGCCGTTCGCCCGCCGGGCCATGCGCAGTTCGCGCTCCCCGGCGGCGCGGGCGCTGCGTACCCGGTCGACCGCCCTGCGGTGCGCGAGCGTCAGGACCCAGGCGAGCGCGCTGCCGCGGCCGGGGTCGTAGCGCGCCGCGGAGCGCCAGAGTTCGAGGAGCACCTCCTGCGCCACCTCCTCGGACTGCGCCGGGTCCCGCACCACCCGGCGCACCAGCCCGAAGACCGGCCCGGACACCAGGGCGTACAGCTCCTCGAAGGCCTTCTGGTCACCCCCGGCGACGCGCACCAGAAGTTCGTCCGCCTCCACCCGTTTCCCCCTTCTGGGACTCCCGCGACTCCCGCGACTTCCGCGGCCTTGCGCTCCGCGGCCTTGAACGGTGCGTCCCGCCCTCACGTATTCGGCGCGGGAACGCCGTCGGATGGGGTTACGGATCAGCTCCGCGAAAACGCGGGTGGATCCCGGACCAATCCTTTCCCCGGCCGGCTCCGAATGGCGTGCATCAGGCACCACCGGCCGACGCGGTACGAGCGCGGCAGCGGACCGCTCGGGCGGTCTCTCCCACCCGGATCACCACCGGCCCACGGTTTTGGAACAGAGGACGGACGGCATGACACCTTTCACCAGCGGGTCCGCGGGACGCAGGAGCCTCGCGACCCTCGTCTGCGGAGCGCTCGCCACCGGCGGGCTCGCGGCCGCCGGTGCGACCGCGCTCGAACCGGGGACGGCGAGCGCCTCCAGCCACCGGGAGGCTCCGCTGATCTCGGGGCAGCCGCAGTACGACAACACGGACGTGTACGCGTTCGCCAGCCCCGACAAGCCGGACACGACGACCATCGTCGCCAACTGGATCCCGTTCGAGGAACCGGCCGGCGGACCGAACTTCTTCCCGTTCGCCGAGGACGCCCAGTACGACCTGCACATCGACAACAACGGTGACGCGCAGGGCGAGCTGGTCTTCCGGTACACGTTCAGGACGCACACGAAGAACGACAGGACCTTCCTGTACAACACCGGCCCGGTCGAGAGCCTCGACGACCCCGACCTCAACATCACGCAGACCTATGACATCGACCTGCTGCGGCTGAAGGACCAGCGCCTGGTCAAGCGGACGAAGGTCGCGGACGACGTGCCGGTGGCACCGTCGAACGTCGGCAGGGCGTCCATGCCGGACTACGCCAAGCTCCGCGACCAGGCCGTCCACGAACTCCCGGGCGGAGCGACGACGTTCGCCGGCCAGGCCGACGACCCGTTCTTCCTGGACCTGCGGGTCTTCGACCTGCTGTACGGCGGGAACCTGTCCGAGGTCGGCAACGACACCCTGAAGGGCTACAACGTCAACACCGTCGCCCTCCAGGTGCCGAACGACATGATCGCGGAGTCGGCCGACCAGCCGGTCGTCGGGATCTGGTCGACGACGCAGCGCAAGAACGCGGGCGGTCACTTCCGGCAGGTCTCGCGCCTCGGCATGCCACTGGTGAACGAGGTCGTCAACCCGATCAAGGACAAGGACAAGTTCAACGCGTCCGCGCCCTGGAACGACGGCGACTTCCTGCAGAACGTCACCAACCCCGAGCTGCCGAAGCTCATCGAGGCCGTCTACAAGATCGAGGCGCCCGACGAGCCCCGCAACGACCTGGTCGACGTGTTCCTGAAGGGCGTGGAGGGTCTCAACCAGCCGCCGAACGTGCGTCCTTCGGAGATGCTGCGCCTCAACACCTCGATCGAGCCGGCCGCCGAGGAGAAGCGCCTCGGCGTGCTGGACGGCGACAACGCGGGCTTCCCGAACGGCCGCCGCCTGGGCGACGACGTTCTGGACATCGCCCTCCAGGTCGTCGAGGGCGAACTGGTCGGCGCCAAGAACGACCTGGGCGACGCGGTCGACAAGAACGACCAGGAGTTCGGGAAGGCGTTCCCGTACGTCGCCCTGCCGACCTCCGGTTCGCGCGGACCGCTGGCCAAGGGCACGACCGGCGGCAACGACGTCCGCAACCAGCTCGGTGACGCCCTGCAACCCGCCTCCGGGACGACCGGCACGGGCGGGATGGACGACACCACGCTGATCGCCGTCTCGGCGGCCTCCGGCGCGGCCGGGTTCCTGCTCGTCGGTACGGGTCTGCTGTGGTGGCGCGGCCGCCGCCGGGCCTACTGACCGCCCCCCTGACCGGCGCGGCCCGCGCGTGTCCGTCCCCCACGGCGCACGGGCCGCGCCGCCCACCGTCCGAACCACTTTTCCCGTCAGGGCGATCGAGGAGAGCGCAATGTCCCCGCGGAGCGACGACGACCCGCAGGAGAGGAAACCTGCCGCAGAAGCCGCCGAGGTCGCCGAGGCCGTCGATACGGCCGGGGCGACTGGGGCGACTGGGGCGACTGGGGCGACTGGGGCGACTGGGGCGACTGGGGCCGGACCGTACGTTCCCGGCCTCGGCACCGGCACCACTTCCGGTCCCGGCCCCGGCACCACTCCCGGTCCCGGGCGCCGGGAGCCGGGGCGGCTCCGGGCGCTTCAGCTCGCGGCCTGCGCCGCCGCCCTCGCCGTCGCGATGACCGCCGGGGCCGTGGCGCTGGGCGACGAGGACGACGGCGGTACGCCCACGGTCCCCTCGGCGCCCGGGCTCGCCCCCGAGCTGCTGGCGAGCGGCAGCCTCGCCTCGGGCGTCTCCGCCCTGCAGACCCATCTGAAGGCGCAGCCCAAGGACTCCGGCGGCTGGGCCACGCTCGGCGTCGCCTACGTCGAGCAGGCCCGCGCCGACGGCGACCCGTCCCGCTATCCGCAGGCCCGGCGCGCACTGGCGCGGTCACTGGAACTGAGCCCCGGCAACGATCCGGCGCTCGCGGGCCGGGCGGCGCTGGCCGCGGCCCGGCACGAGTTCCCCGAGGCACTGCGGTACGCGCGGAAGGCACTGGCCGAGAACGCCTTCAACGAGCGCGCGCTGTCGGTCCGCATCGACGCCCTGGTCGAGCTCGGCCGCTACAAGGAGGCGGCGGAGGCGGCCGACGAGGCCGACTCGCGCCGCCCGGGGGTTCCCGTCTTCACGCGGTACGCGTACGTGCACGAGCTGCGCGGCGACGTCCGTACGGCACGCCGCGTCCTGGAACAGGCCCTGTCCGGCGCGACCGCGCCCGGGGACGTCGCGTACGTGGCGTCGTCGCTGGGCGGGCTCTCCTGGCGCGAGGGCGCGTACGGGCCGGCCCTGAAGTACTACGAGCGGGCGCTGCGGGCCGACAGGGCCTACCTGCCGGCGCTGGAGGGACGGGCCCGGGCGCAGGCGGCGAACGGCGACCGGGCGGCCGCGATCCGCGGGATGGAGGAGGTCGTGGCACGCTTCCCGCTGCCCGGCCCGCTGGTCGTGCTGGGCGAGCTGTACGAGGCACGCGACGGCGAGACGGACCGGGCGAGGGCCCGCGACCAGTACGCCCTGGTCGACGCCTGGACGGCGCTGGCCCGCGCGAACGGCGTCAACGCCGACCTGGACACCGCGCTCGCCGCGGCGGACCACGGCGACCGGGCGGCCGCCCTGCGCGCCGCGCGTGCCGAGTGGGAGCGCCGCAGGACCGTCCACACCGCGGACGCGCTCGCCTGGGCCCTGCACGTCAACGGCCGTGACGAAGAGGCCCTGCCCTACGCCCGCCGCGCCACGGCCACCGGCTACCGCGACGCGACGTTCCTCCACCACCGCGGCATGATCGAACGCGCCACGGGCCACGAGGAGGAGGCCCGCGCCAGTCTGTCGGCGGCGCTGGAGCTCAACCCGGGCTTCTCACCGGTCGGCGCGGAGCTGGCCCGGAAGACACTGGCGGCGCTGGGCGGTGCCGGGTGAGTACCTTTTCCGCTTCCGCACGCGCACGCACACCCATGAGCGGCCCGCGTGACCGCTCCCGGCCCGGCCGTGGGCCCTCCGTGCGGCGGCGGCGTGCGTTCGGGACCTGCGCGGCCGTGCTGCTGGCCGCCTGCGCGCTCGTGCTGCTCCCCTCCGGGACGGCTTCGGCGCATCCGCTCGGGAACTTCACCGTCAACCGGTACGACGGTCTCGTCACGGCACCCGGAGAGCTGCGGGTCCTCCACGTGGAGGACCTGGCGGAGATCCCCGCGACCCAGGCCCGGCCCGCCATCGACAAGGCGGGGATGGGGAACTGGGCCCGTGAGCGGTGCGGTACGGCGGCCGGGAGGAGCCGGTTGACCGTGGACGGGAGGGCCGTCGCCCTGACCGCCGGCGGGAGCCGCGCGCGGGTACGGCCCGGACAGGCCGGCCTCACCACCCTGCGGGTCGAGTGCCGCTGGACCGCTCCGCTGCCCGACGGGAACCTGTCGCTGCGCTTTCGCTCCTCGGTGGACGACGGACCCGGCTGGCGCGAGGTCACGGCGCGCGGCGACCGGACGACCCTCGTCGCCTCGGACGTGCCGGAGAAGTCGGTCTCCGGTGGACTGACCGAGTACCCGGCGGAGTTGCTGTCGTCACCGGCGGACACGGCGGCCGCCTCCCTGCGGGTACGCCCAGGTGGACCCGCGCTCGTCGAGGAGGACTCCGACGCGCCCGCCTCGTCCGTGCTGCCTCGCGGCGCCGACCGCTTCACGCGGGCCCTGGACGACCTGGTGTCCCGTCACGACCTGACCGTGGGCTTCGCCGCGCTCGCCCTCGGCATCGCGGTGCTGCTCGGCGCGCTGCACGCCCTCGCGCCCGGGCACGGCAAGACGATCATGGCTGCCACCGCCGCAGCCCGGGGCGACGCCACGATGCGGGACGTGCTGCCGCTCGCCGTCTCCGTGACCGTCACGCACACGCTCGGTGTGGTCGCCCTCGGCATCCTCGTGACCGCCGGTTCGGCGGCCGCGCCCTCGGTGATCGCCTGGCTGGGTGTGGCGAGCGGCGCCATCGTCACGGTGGCCGGCGCGACCCTCGTACGACGGGCCTGGCGACAGCGCGGACACGGGCACGGGCACGGCCACTCCCACGGCCATGAGCACAGCCACGGTCACGAGCACAGCCACGAACACAGCCACGGACACCCGCACACCCACACCCACGCCCCGGCTCTCAAGCTCAAGGACACCCTGCTCCTCGGTTTCGCCGGAGGTCTCGTCCCCAGCCCTTCCGCCGTCGTCGTGCTCGTCGGTGCCGCGGCGCTCGGCAAGGCATGGTTCGGGCTGCTGCTCGTGCTGGCGTACGGAGCGGGGCTCGCGCTCACCCTCACGGCGGCCGGGTTCGCCGTGGTCAAGGTCGGCGGCGGGGTCGCGAAGGCCATCGAGAACGGCGCCCGGTGGTCGGGGGGCCGGACCGCGGCGCTGCTCCGCCGGGCCACACCTCTCGGATCTGCGTTCGTGGTGGTGGCCCTCGGGGCGGGTCTGGTGTTCAAGGGGGCTGCAACCGCGCTCGGTTGAGCTACTTTTGTTCAGGATCGTGCGGTTGCGAAGGGGGGACGCCCGTGTCCGAGGAACCGGGCAGTGAACGCGTGGTCGCGGGCCGCTACCGCCTCCTCTCCCCCCTGGGCGAGGGCGGGATGGGAACGGTGTGGCGCGCCCGCGACGAGGTCCTGCACCGCGAGGTCGCCGTCAAGGAGGTACGGGCCCCGGGCGGGCTGCCGGGCCCCGGCGCCGAGCGGATGTACGCCCGCCTGGAGCGGGAGGCGTGGGCGGCGGCCCGGGTCTCGCACCGCAACGTGGTGACGGTGTACGACGTGGCGACGGAGGACGGCCGCCCCTGGATCGTGATGGAGCTGGTCCGCGGGATCGCGCTCTCCGACCTGCTGGACACCG
Source organism: Streptomyces beigongshangae (assembly GCF_019710745.1). GTDB lineage: Bacteria > Actinomycetota > Actinomycetes > Streptomycetales > Streptomycetaceae > Streptomyces > Streptomyces beigongshangae. The sequence continues at coordinate 546 of NZ_JAHKJW010000013.1, read as the reverse complement.
AGGGGCCACTGTCCCCGCAGCGGGCCGCCCACATCGGCGCGGAGGTGCTCGCCGCCCTGCGGGCCGCGCACGAGGCGGGGGTCCTGCACCGGGACGTGAAGCCCGGCAACGTCCTGATGTCCAACGACGGCCGCGTCGTACTCACCGACTTCGGTATCGCCACGGTCGAGGGCAGCTCGGCGCTCACCATGACCGGCGAGGTGATCGGCTCGCCCGAGTTCCTCGCCCCGGAGCGGGCCCTGGGCCGTACACCGGGGCCCGGGTCCGACCTGTGGTCGCTCGGCGTGCTCCTCTACGCGGCCGTCGAGGGCAACTCGCCCTTCCGGCAGGACACCCCACTCAGCACCCTGCGGGCCGTCGTCGACGAGGAGCTGCCGGTTCCGCGCCGGGCGGGCCCGCTCGCCCCGGTCGTCGAAGGGCTGCTGCGCAAGGAACCGGCCGAGCGGATGTCGGCCGAGGAGGCCGAGCGCGACCTGCGGCTCGTCTCGGCCGGCGGCACACCCCGTACGGGCACCGCCCCCTACACCCCGACGGCGGTCGCGACGT
>NZ_JAHKJW010000129.1 GCF_019710745.1 Streptomyces beigongshangae | reverse complement strand
CGGCGCCCCGGCCGCCCGCGGAGCGCGCGCCGTACCGAGCGCGCCTCCCGCCAGCTCGTCCGGCCCCGGCACCCGCATCGACGTGTGCGTGTCCCGGTTCGAGTCGGGCTTGGCCCCCGGCACCAGCGGGACGGCCCCGCGCCGCACCCGCTCCCGCGGGGCCTGGGGCTCGGCGGGCGCGTCCTCGTGCGGGGCGTCCGGCTGCCCGTCCGGCTCGTCGACGTCCAGCGGCGGCATGCCCGCGAGCAGGGGCAGCTGCTCGCGCAGCCGCTCCCCCAGCTCGGACGCCCGCAGCCGGGACGCCGGCGCCTTGGCCAGGCACTGCACGAGCAGCTGCCACAGCTCCTCCGGGATGCCGGGCAGCGGGACCACGGTCTCGGTGACGTGCCGCCGCAGGATCGCCCCCGGATGCCCGCCGCCGAACGGCGTGAACCCCGCGAGCAGCTCGTACAGCACGGTCGCCAGCGCGTAGATGTCGACGGCCGCCCGCGGGGGCAGTCCCTCGATGATCTCGGGCGCCAGGTAGTCCGGCGTGCCGATGATCTTCGTCGCGCGGGTCCGCCGCGGCGAGTCGATGAGCTTGGCGACGCCGAAGTCCGTCAGCAGCGCGGGGTGCGCACCGCCGGGCCCGAGCGGTCCCTGCATGTCGAGCAGGACGTTCTCGGGCTTCACGTCCCGGTGCACGACCCCCGCCGCGTGTGCCGCGGCCAGCCCGTCCGCGACGTCGGCCACGATCGCGACGGCCGCCTCGGGCGCGAGCCGCCGCTCCCGGTCGAGCCGGGTGCGCAGGTCGGTGCCGCGCACGAGGTCCATGACCAGCGCGAGGTCGTTGCCGTCGACCACCAGGTCCCGCACGGAGACCACGTGCGGGTGGTCGAGGCCCAGCAGGGCCGTCCGCTCCTGCACGAAACGGCCCACCAGCTCCTGGTCGGACGCCAGGTCCTCGCGCAGCAGCTTGATGGCGACGGGACCCTCGGGACCCTCGCCCAGCCACACCGTGCCGGCGCTGCCCCGCCCCAGGATCTGGTGCGCGGTGTACCGGCTGCCGATCTTCCGTACCAAGACTGCTCCTACGGGCGCGTGTTGGCGACAAAACTACGCGCCCGGAGCGCCAACCTTCACTTCGGCGACGTAAATCACCCCTCGCATGTCGACAAATCCCCAGAACCGCGGCAGGGCTCCGGGGATGTCGTGGGAGCAATCTCCCCAAAGGGCTACTGGGCCGATCCGCCGCCCAGGTCCTCGACCCATCGGGAGACGGTGTCGAACCAGTCCGTGAGCTGGTCCCAGTACCCCTTGCTGGTCCCGATCCAGTCCTGGAGCGGGCTCAGCTCCCAGACCAGCCACCCGGCCACGAACAGGATGACGACCGTGAACAGGCACCCCTTGAGGCAGCCGAGTCCGGGGATCCGCATCGGGCTGGAGCTGCGCTGCCGCGGCGGCCGGGGCTCGCGCTGCGGACGCGGGGCGGGCTGCCGGGGCTGCTGCGGCGCGGGGGCGTACCGCTGCGGCTGGGGCTGGGGCGGCGGCTGGGGGGCGTACCCCTGCTGTCCCTGCGGGTAGCCGTATCCGGGCTGGTTCTGCGGCGGGCGCTGCTGCCGGTTCTGCCGGCGCGGCTGTGGCTGCTGGGGCGGCGGCTGCTGTGGCTGCTGCTGGGGCGGCCGGGCGACCTGCCGCTGCGGACGGCGCCGCAGCGGGTCCTCGCTCGGGTCGAGGTACGGCTGCACCTGCGTCGGCTCGTTGCGGTCGCGGGCCGCGCGCAGCTGGTTCTGCCAGGGGTGGGGGTCCTCGGGGCCCGTTCCCGGCTGGTTCGGCGGCACCGGGGGCATGACGGCGGTCGGGTCGGCCGCGCCGCGGTGGGGCAGGACGGCGGTGGGGTCCGCGGCGCCCGCGCCCGCGCCGGTGTGCGGCAGGACGCTGGTCGCGCCGTTCGGGTCGTAGGCGGCGCCCTGCGGGAGCACCTGGGTGGGGTCGGCGGCGCCCGGGGCGTCCGGCACGGGGGCGGGCGCCGGGTCCGGGGTGAGGAGGACGCCCACGGCCTCGGCGGCGGCGATCTTCGCGGAGTTGGCGTGCACCCCGATGCCCTCGGCGACCGTGCGCAGGCCGCGTGCGAGGTTCACGGCGCTGGGCCGCTCGTCGGGGTTCTTGCGCAGGCAGCGCTCTATGACGGTCCACAGCGGGTCGGGGACCGTGGAGGGCCGGCGCGGCTCGGCGCTCAGGTGCTGGTGGAGGACCTCCAGGGCGGATCCGCCGCCGAACGGCGGACGCCCGGTGACCAGCTCGTACAGCATGATCCCGGCGCCGTAGATGTCGACGGCGGAGGTCTGCGGGCGGCCCTCGGCGGACTCCGGCGCCACGTACGCGGGCGTGCCGACGAACTCGTGGGTGCGGGTCAGGCCCGGGGAGTCGGCGAGGCGCGCGATGCCGAAGTCCGTCAGCATCGGGTGCATCCGCCCGTCGAGCTGCTGGAGCAGGACGTTCGCCGGCTTCAGGTCGCGGTGCACCACGCCGTCGGCGTGGCTGGCGGCGAGCGCGTCGGCGACCTGGGCGGTGAGGAGGGCGGCGGCGACCGGCGAGAACGGGCCGTTCTCGCGCAGGTAGCGGTGCAGGTCCGGGCCGTCGATCAGATCCATGACCAGGGCCAGCAGATCGCCCTCGACCACGAGGTCCCGGACGCGCACGATGTTCGGGTGCGTCAGCCGGAGCAGGACGGAGCGCTCCCGCAGGAACCGCATCACGATGTCCGGATCGTTTGCGAGCTCCTCCTTGAGGACCTTGATCGCCACGGTCTCGCCGGGCTGACCGGGCACGGCCGCCTCGGCGCCCGCGGCCTCGCGCTGGCTGGCCCGCCAGACGGTGCCCGTGGCGCCGCGCCCTAGCGGCTCTTCCAGGAGGTACTTGCTGCCCACCGGCCGCACGTCATGCGCTCCCTGCTGCTTGCTTGCCTGGTCCGTCCACCGGGGTACGGGTGGTTCCGACCCACTGTAATGCCGCCGGAGACGGCACCGGGCTGTCGTCGCGCCGCGGTTCCCCCTCCCCGCCGCCCGTGCGCCGCACGGGAGTCCGCCGCGTCCGTCCGGTGGGAGGACGCCCGCTCCGGGTGCTTTGGTTGCCGGATCTTGACGGGTCCGGTCCCAAGCGATCCCCGGTCGGGCACTTTTGCGGGCAGAGCCGACCAATCAAGATCACTTGATGGCGGAAGACGGGCGTGTTGTCAGTCGCAGGTGCGAGGATGCTGTCCGTACCGGCCGACGTGCCCGTGCGCGGTGGGGGAATCTGCGGTGGGACCGCGGGACGGCCTCGTCGCGGGCGCCCGCGACAGAAGGGACCGCTGACGGCGATGCAGATCCGGCTGACCGTCGTAGACCCGCTGGGCACGCGCCCCGACGGGCGTCCCGCGTCCTGCGACGTGCTGGTCACGGCACCCGCCGGGACCGCACTCGCGGCGGTGGCCTCCGGCCTCGCCTCGGCGGTCGGGGGCGAGGGCCCCGGGGTGCTGTACGCGGAGGCGGAGCGGCTCGACGCGCAGCGCTGCACCCTCGGTGAGCCGCCCCTGGTGGACGGCGCCGTGCTGTCCCTGGGCGCCCCCGCGCAGCCCGGTCCCGACGTCGACCCCGACGCCGCCCAGCTGCGGGTGGTCGCCGGGCCCGACGCCGGCGGGGTCCACCTGCTGCACGGCGGCCGCATCGACATAGGCCGCTCGGCCGACGCCGACGTACCGCTGGACGACCCCGACGTCTCCCGGCTGCACTGCGCCGTGACGGTCGCCGCGGACGGCCGGGTCTCGGTCGCGGACCTGGGCTCGACGAACGGCACGGTGCTGGACGGCAGGCGGGTGGACGGGCGTCCGGTGCGGTTCGCGCCGGGGGCGCTGCTGCGGGTGGGCGAGTCGGCCCTCCAGCTCGCCCCGGCGGGCGAGCCGCCCGCCGTCCGGGAGACCGCGCCGGACGGCGAGGGGCACATACGGGTGGTGGCGACGGGGACCTCCGGGCGGGGACGGCAGCGGCCGGCGGCCCCGCGGGAGCCGGGGCGGGACCGGGGACGGGAACCGGCCCCGGACCGGAGCCGGAGCCAGGAGCAGGGGCAGGACGCGGGGGTGCCCCGTGCGCGGGACGGGGGTTCCCGGGTCGGGCCGCCGACCGCCGAGACCCACCACGGCTACGGGACGGCCGGGTGGGGCGCCGCCGAGGGCGGGGCCCCGGAGCCCCAGGGCCACCTGCCCGCCGGGCCGCCGGGAGTACCGCGGCAGGGCGGGGCGTCGCGGGGGGAGTACGCGGAACCCGGGGAGCCGGCCGAGGAGGGGCCGGAGGTCCAGGGCCCCGGGGAGGGCAGGCGCAAGGGCACCCCCCTGCGGGGGACGCCCGTACCGCGCGGCGCGCGCAGGCGCGGGCTGTCCGCGTGGGCCCGCCGGCTGGCCGGCACCCGCGGCGAGGACCCCTACGACCCTTACGGCCACGACGCCGACGACGACCCGTACGAGGCGGCGTTCGCCGAGCCCGTCCCCCTGGGCGTGCCCGAGCCCGAGCGCTGGCCCGACCCCGCCGCGCTGCTGCTGGCGGCGCTCGGACCGGGACCGCGGCTGTGGGAGCGCGGGCCGGGGCACCGGGAGATGCTCACCGTGCGGCTGGGCACGGCGGACCGGAGCGCGCCCGACGGCTCCGCGCTGCTGCCCGCCGTCCCCGTGACCGCGGCACTGCGGGAGGTCGGCGCGCTGGGCCTGGCCGGGCCGCGCGAGCGCCTCTCGGGGCTCGCGCGCGCGGTGGTCGCGCAGCTCGCCGCACTGCACTCCCCCGACTCGCTGGAGATCACCCTCCTCAGCACGGACCGCGCACGGTCCGTGGAGGAGCGCACCGCCGAGTGGTCGTGGCTCGGCTGGCTGCCGCACCTGCGCCCCACGCACGGCCAGGACTGCCGCCTCCTCCTCGCCTACGACCGCGAACAGGCGGCGGCGCGCACGGAGGAGCTGCTCCGGCGCCTCGACGACCACCTGGCGGAGGCCGGACGCGCCGCCGGCGAGGGTCCGGGAGCCCGCCCCGGCGCGGGCTCCCCGGACGACGGCGGAGCCTTCGAGCCCCGCCGGGGAAGCGCGGCGGACACGGGTGCGGGCTCCCCTCCCGGGACGTACGCGGCGGACCGGGGCGGCCGGGACACCGCCGGCGCCCGCGTGCCCGACCGCGGCCCCTCCCCCTCCGTACCCGCCCCCGGCAGGCACCCCCTCGCCCGCGACGACAACGCCACGCACCTGGGGCTCCCCCGCAGTGGTTCGCAGACCGGCGGGACGCGGGGAGGAGCCCGGCAGCCGTCCTGGGCGCGGCCGGACGACCCGGCGCGGACCGGGTGGCCCGGCCCCTGCACCGTCGTCGTGGTGGACGGGGACCCCGGGTCGGCCGGCGTGCGGGACGCCGTGTCGCGGCTCGCGGCCGAGGGCCCCCGGGTCGGGATCCACGTCGTCTGCCTCGCCGAGACACCGGCCGCGTCGCCTTCCTCGCCGGTGGCCGACACGTACGAGGCGGCCTGTTCGGTGTCGCCCGTGTTCCGCGGGTGCGGGGCCGTCGCGCTGCTCAGCGGCGACGTGGCGACCGCCCTGCGCCTGTTGCGCGTGGCCCCCGGCGCACCGGGCACGCCGGACGGCGGCGGGCCCGTCGGCCACGGCACCCTCGCCGCGGTGGACGCCGTCTCCATGGCGTGGGCCGAGCGCTTCGCGCGGGCGCTCGCGCCGTTGCGTGCGGACGGCGCGGCCGGTGGGGGGCACCCGCGCGTGTCCGCGCCGCTGCCCCAGACCGCGCGGC
>NZ_JAHKJW010000128.1 GCF_019710745.1 Streptomyces beigongshangae | reverse complement strand
GGATCATGACACCCACCAGCAAGAACATGTCACCCGCAATCACGCACCAGCTCGTTAGGGCTCGCAAAGAATCAACATGCTGGTTTGATCTTCGTAGGGCTGCTGTTGGCGAGGAACGCGTTGACGTCGGTGGGTGACCGGAATCTTGCTGTCGAGGGTGGAATGGTGCAGTCGTGCTCGGCCAGGAAGGGCTGGACTTGGTGAACGGCCCTGGTGAGGGTGCTGGTGGTGACTCCGAAGAGCTGGGCGAGGAGGTCGTGGGTGCCGAGTTTGCGCAGGTAGAGCACGGTGGCCAGGACTCTGTCGGCGGTGGTCAGCTTGTCCTTGGCTCCACCGCCCCGAGCACGAATGCGTGCGCCTCCTCGCTGCTGGAGCCGTCCCTTCTCACGCAACGTGTCGATTTTCTCAGCCAGTTGGCTGATGAGTTCGTCCAGCGCCGGTTCAGGCATGCCGGTCAGCTCTGAGTTGCGCAGGTAGCTGGTGCAGGGCTGCAGGGGTGGGCCGCTGGCTGGCCGTGAGGCAGTGGCTGCGTTGGTGGGGTCGTGAGGTCGGGGGTGGAGGGTGTAGTTCCAGTCGCCGTGGAAACGGTGCCGGTGCATGGGCAGAGCGTCGATGTCGCTGTCGGTGACCTTGATGCCGGTGTCATAGGTGCCCGAATCGAGTTCGGCGTGGACGGTCAGTCCGGTGCGGGTGGTGGTTGCCGCGATGCTGTTGACGATGATGTCGTGACTGGTCAGTGGGCGGCCGCGCCAGTTCATGGAGATGTGGGAGAACAGCCGGTGCTCGATCTTGTTCCACTTCGAGGTGCCCGGCGGCATGTGGCAGACCGTGATGTCCAGGCCAGTCTCGGCGGCCAAGGCTGCCAGTTCGCTCTTCCAGGTGCGGGTGCGGTAGCCGTTGGAACCGCCTGCGTCCGCGGTGATCATCAGACGGGTGGCGGCCGGGTAATCGTGCCGGCCGCGGGCCTGCCACCAGCGGCGGATGGAAGCGACGGCGAACGCGGCGGTGTCGTGATCGGTGCCGACACTCACCCAGCCGGTGTTTATGGCGATGTCATAGATCCCGTAGGGGATCGCCTTGCCGGGCCCCTGCCGGTCCAGGAAGTCGTGCGTCTTGACCAGGACCGGATCACCGGACGGCCGCCACTGGCGGCCGGCGTTCTTGTAGTTGCCGACGAGTTCTTTCTTCTTCGTGTCCACGCTGATCACCGGCTGGCCGGCGTCCATGTGCCCTTTGGCCTGCTCGTTGATGTAGCGGAACTGGGCGTCGCGGTCCGGGTGCTGCCTACCCTCGAGCATCTTGGCGCCGGCCTGCAGGCTGAAGCCCTCCTCACGCAGCAGGTCCCCGACCGTGTCCGCGCTCACCCGGTGCCCCTGACCGGTGAGCGCGACCGCCAGGCTCCTGGTCGACTTCACCGTCCAGCGCAGCGGCGACATCGGATCGCCCCGCTCATCGGGTTCCACCAGTGCCAGCAGCGCGGGCCGCAGCCCAGGATCAAGATCTGCGGACCGCTTGCGGCCACCACCGGGCCTGCGTACCCGACCCAGAGGTTCCTCGCCGGCTTCCAGTTCGTCCACGCCCTTGCGGACCGTCGTCTCACTGACATGGGCCGCCCGTGCGACCGCCCGGATACCGCCGTGTCCCAGGATCCGGGCCTCGGCCCTCATCAGCAGCCGCCGCTGCCGTTCATCAAGGTGCGGGAACAACACCTCCAACCTCACAGCGAGTTGACCGCGGACCTCGTCGGAGATGCTCATACCACAACAACGAGCCGCATCACGGGAAGCAACACCTTGATTCTCTGCGAGCCCTTAGTGAACTGCGCGTTCTCCTTCTGCTGGGACCAGGGGTTCGCCCCGCCCGGACCGCTGGACGCCACCGCACCGGAGCCCTGCCCCGACGAGGGGACAGAGAGGGGGAGCCGACACACCCCACCAGCCCCAACCGCCTTGCTGGCCCAGGGCCTTACGTGCTGTCCGAGCCTGGCTCACCCCAGCGATCACCCTGACCCGCTGGTGGCGGGCCTGGACCGACCAGGACCCGCCACCCGAACTCCAAGCCCTCCTCGACGCGGTCACCGCCGGAAGACCTCTTGATCTCTACCGCCGGGTTTAACGGACTACTGGTAGCACGTTGGCTGGGCATGGGTGGAGTGATTTCAGCGGATGATCCGAAGTGGATCGAGCCGTTCTCGGGACTGTCCGAGGCGCAGTTCGCCAGGCTGGTGGTGTTGGTGCGGCGTCGTGGTGGTGACGTTCAGCGCGGCCGGCGGTGGCGGCTGCCACTGGAAAATCGGGTGTTGCTGGTGGCGACGTACTGGCGCACGAACTTGACGTTGCGGCAGGTAGCACCGTTGTTTGGGGTGTCGAAGTCCACGGCTGACCGCATCCTCGATCATCTCGCACCCCTGCTGGCCATCTCTCCCGCGCGCCGACCACGCAAGGACACCGTATACATCGTTGACGGCACCCTGGTGCCCACCCGTGACCGCCGCGTGGCCGCGTCCAGCAAGAACTATCGGTACTCGACGAACCTGCAGGTCGTCATCGACGCCAACAGTCGCCTGGTGGTGGCAATCGGCCTCCCACTGCCCGGCAACCGCAACGACTGCCGGGCGTTCACGGAGTCGCGTGTTGACCAGGCATGCCGCGGAGCGCCGGTCATCGCCGACGGCGGTTATCAGGGCACCGGCCTGCTCATCCCGCACCGCCGGCGACGCGGCCAGACGCATCTCAGCCCGGAGCAGGAGGCAGAGAACGCCGCCCATCGCCGGGCTCGAGCCCGGGTCGAACACGCCCTGTCCCGGCTGAAGAACTGGAAGATCCTGCGAGACTGCCGCCTCAAAGGTAACGGCGTGCACCAGGCCATGCTCGGCATCGCCCGCCTGGACAACCTCGCTCTCTCGGTATAGGAGCGAACCGCCTCTCAACTACATCACGCCCGGATGGGAAAGGCGCCGCGCACCAGACTGCCTACCGGCATCAGTCCGGATCAATCGCACCAGACCGCCGCCCGCTACGAACGAGAGTCACGGTCCCGCACGGCGCTGAGACCGCCGCCGTCGTTGAAATACCAATAGGCATGTGCCTGGCGGCGCGCATCGCGTATGCCGCTCGTAGCAGCCGCTTCGATTCTCTGCGCTTCCGAACTGGAACCCATCCGGCGCCGCTGCCGACGCACCAGCACCACCACGGCGGCCGCCCCAACGGACACGACTGCTGTCACAGCCAATGACAGGTAGACCATCGTCACCCCGTGTTCACCTCGGACCGTTCACCACGATCCGTGCTCCGACGTCGATCGCCGACGGCCCTCCGACGGTATGCAGTGAACGACGGGAGATGAAGCGATCTTCCCGGCACCAACACCTCGCAGAACTCTGCCGCCTTCCGGCAGCCGCACAGCCCGCGTACCCGCTCTGCTCCGTGACAGAGATGACGTGGGCATACGGGACAACCTCTAGAAGAGCTGGAAGCGGTCCATCACCCCGCGCGGCGGGTAGAACGCTCCCAGCAGCATGAACTGGTGGGGCCGTTTGTGCAGGTTGCCGACGAAGAAGTGCAGGTCCCGCTGCGGACCGGCGATCTCGGTGAACCACCGCTGTCGGATTTTGTCCTCCAGCATTCCCGGTGCGTACAGGCGACGCCATTTCAAGTACGCCGCCCCCGCCTCCCAGTCCAGCAGCCCGATCTCGTGTCCTCTGCAGCGCTCGTCATCGCAGCGGAAGCTGTAGACGAACCGGTAAGGCAGTGCCTCCAGTGCCTTGCGCTCCTGGTCGAAGATGTTCATCTGCGAGGCCATCATGTCCTGCCACGCGGACCGTTCATCGGCCTTGACCAGCCGAAAGCTCTTGATCTCAGCGGGCCGGAACACCCCCAAGGATGTCCCGTTCGACTCCTGCTCCCGCTTGATCTGGCACAGCGAGGCCGCGACGAGCGGACGTACCCACTCGGCCCGCCGATCCCAGGATGGGATCGGCCATGAAGTTCCGGTGAATCCTCCCGCCCCACGGGATTGCGCTTTTTCGCAGGTCAGGGCCGGTGTCTTCTGTGGGGATGATCAGTGTTGCGAAGGTGCAGAGACGGAATACCTGGCGCTACTACGTGCGTGGAGTCGCGTTCGGGGACGGCCGCCGCCCCGCCGGTCAGGCGTTGAAGGACGCTCAGGAGATGGCTGGACTCCCGCCCGGGGTGTGGAGAGGGCTTGGCCTGGCCGCGCTCGGGCTCACCGCCGGGCAGGCGGTGACGGAGCGGCAGACGGAGCTGGTGTACGGGCAGGGCCGGCACCCGCACGCCGACCGTATGGAGCGCGAGCTCCTGGACGACGGCGTCGACCCGGCCACGGCACGGCGGGCCACCGTCCTGGGTCAGCCGATCGAGGAGGTCGAGCAGCGGGGGCAGACCCCGTTGCTGGCTCTGGACTTGGTGTTCCGGCCGCAGGCGTCACTGGTTGTGCTGTGGGCGCTGGGGGATGACTGGACGCGCCGGGTCATCGAGCGGGCGCACGAGCGGGCCGTCGCCGCGACGCTTCGCTGGCTGGAGGATGAGGTAGCGGAAACCCGGTGGGCGTCGGGCCGGGGGCGTGCGAAGGCCCCGGCTCTGGTTGTCGCGGCGTTCCGGCACTTCGACAACAGGAACGGTTTTCCCCTCCTGCACGAGCACTGTCTGATCGCCAACCGGGTGCAGCGCCCGGACGGTTCCTGGTACGCGCTGGACACGGTCCGGCTCTACCAGCACATCGTGGCCGCCGACACGCTCTACACCCTTCAGATGATGACCGAGGTGTGCGAGGAGCTTGGGCTGGCGGCCGTGCCGAGGGAGGTGACGCCGGGCCTGCGCCCGGTGATGGAGATAGCCGGCGTCGACCAGGAGCTCATCGACTGGTCGGCCACCCGCCGCCGCCGGATCGAGGACGTCCTCGAGGGCATCACTGACGACTACGTGAAAAAGCACGGCCGGCCGCCCGGCGAACGCGTCCGCTACGGTCTGCGTGGTGGGCGGCGCAGGAGACCCGCCCGGACAAGAGACTCCGCGCCCGCTGGACCAGCTGCTCGCGTGGTGGCGTGTCTCCGCGCTCTGGAAGTTCGGGCAGCAGATGGTCGACGGGCTCCTTGAGCGGTGCCAGGCGGCCGGGGCGGCGATCCGGGCCCGGGTGAGGCCATGGGTGGACACCGCACTCGCTGTGGTCGACGTCGCCGCCGTCGTCTTCACCGTGCGCGGAGTCTTCTCCCGCCGCCACGTCCTGGCCGAAGCGCGCCGGCATCTGCTGGAGACCCTGCGCGGACGCGCCTACGTGCCCGGCATCGACAGCCACATCGCCGACCGGGCCCTGGAGCGCTACGGCCGTCAGCTCACCGTGCCCCAGAAGGGCCGGCGGACCGAGTACGTGTCCTTCTACGCCCCGGGCCCGCTCACGAAGCGCTTGTTCCTGAACACGTCGAACAGCGACCTGCCTACCCAGCTCAAACGTCGCCTGGGCAAGGCCATCGTCAGTTACGAGCGCGCCGGGAGGTGACGGCAGGGCGGGAGCCGACGTTGGCGTCCCGCCCTGCCGTCCCGCGGCTCACGCGGTGGCCGGCTCCGGCACCTCGAGAGCTTCCGCGACCCGGCGGGCCATCGTGGCCGTCTGTGGCGGCAGGTAGGTGTCCAGGGCGTCGACTCCGTCGCACAACTTCGCCTTCAGCCCGTGCAGGCACGCCTCGGTGAACAGCTTCTGCGGGTCGTCCTCGGGCCGCTGCGCCTGCTCTGAAGACACTGCCTAGCGGGCCTGACGAACTGACCTTGGTCCGGTGGGGGCAGGAGGCCGTGCTGCCGTCTCGGCCCCAGCACCACGATCGGTTCGAGCGAGTCGGCCCCGGTGTCCTAGTACTGCAACGGTCTTTGCCGTGACTGTTGGCCAGTTCGGTCGTTGGTGTGGTTATGGGTGGGGACCTTGCTGATGTCAGGGTGTGGGCGGGTGAACTCGAGGCGATGTACGAGCGGTTCGTGCACCGGTTCAGCCGGGAGGAGCCGCGTCAGTCGGTGCTGGCTTACATGCAGGGGCTGGTCGCTCCGCTGGAGCGGAAGAACGGCTGGATGCTGGGGGAGGAGGCCGGGCACGCCGGTCCCGATCGCATCCACCGGCTGCTGAACCGGATCGA
>NZ_JAHKJW010000127.1 GCF_019710745.1 Streptomyces beigongshangae | reverse complement strand
GCCGTCCCCGGCCGTACGGGTCCGCCGCGCGGGGCGGTCGCCGGCCGCCGCGGCACCCGCCCTGCCTGCGGCTCCCGCACGTCCCGCGCCCCGCGCCGGGCGGGCGGGGGCCGGTGGGAGCTGTCCCTTGAGAGGGCCCCACTCGTTCGGGTCGGGGACTCCGGGCGGAAGCATCTGGCGGCGCTTGGGGCCGCCGTGTTCCGACTCACCGGGTTCCTTCGCGCCTGGCCATGCCTTGGCGACGCGGGCGGCCAGGACGAAGTCCTTGCGGAGGGGGTGGCCCTCGAAGCCCTCGGGCAGGAGGAGCGGGTCCAGGCCGGGGTGGCCCTCGAAGGTGACGCCGAACATCTCGTGGGTCTCGCGCTCGTGCCAGGCGGCGCCCGCGTAGACCGCGACGGCGGAGGGGAGGACGGGTGCGGAGTGCGGGACCGTCGTGCGGACGAGCAGGCGGCGTACGGGGGCCAGCGCCACGACGTGGGCCGAGACGCGGAACCCCGTGCCGGGCTCGTCGACCGCGCTCAACCAGTCGAAGTAGGTGCAGCCGAGCGTGTCACGCGCGCTCTCCAGGGAGGCGAGCCAGGACGCCGGCGGCACGTCGACCGTCAGTACCCCGTACGACTCCTCGGCCGTGGCGTCCGGGCCGAAGAGTTCCCCGGCGGGTGCGGGCAGCCATCCGGTCGTCGTCATCGGGCGTCCCCCGCGGCCGGCGGCCGTACGAGCCCGCTCTGCAGCGCGGCGGCGGAGGGGCGACCGGCGCCGGAGGACCCGTACCGCTCCCCCAGCGACTCTCGGGCGATCTTCTCCTGGAGCTTGAGGATGCCCTGCAGCAGCGCCTCCGGGCGGGGCGGGCAGCCCGGGACGTACACGTCGACCGGGATGATCTGGTCGACGCCCTTCGTGACGGAGTACGAGTCCCAGTACGGGCCGCCGCAGTTCGAGCAGGCGCCGAAGGAGATGACGTACTTCGGTTCGGGCATCTGCTCGTACAGGCGCTTCACGGCCGGGGCCATCTTGTCCGTGACCGTGCCCGACACCACCATCAGGTCGGCCTGGCGCGGTCCCGGTGCGAAGGGGATGACACCGAGGCGGATGAAGTCGTGCCGGGCCATCGACGCGGCGATGAACTCGATCGCGCAGCAGGCGAGGCCGAAGTTGAAGACCCAGAGCGAGTAGCGGCGGCCCCAGTTCAGGACCACCTTCATCGGCTCGGGAGCCAGACGGGCGAGCGCCCCCAGCCGCTTGGGCTCCGGCAGGAACACCGGCGGCTCGGGAGCCGAGAGGGCTCCGGATGCCTCAGTGGCCCCGGGGGCTCCGGTGGCCCCAGCGGTCTCGTCCGGGTGCGTCGGACGGGTCACGTCCATGTGAGGACGCCCTTCTTGTATGCGTACAGCAGACCGACGGCCAGGAAGCCGAGGAAGATGAACATCTCCACGAGTGTCGCCGCGCCGTAGCCCGGCGCGGCGAAGACCGTCGCCCAGGGGAAGAGGAAGATCGAGTCGACGGCGAAGATCACGTAGAGGAACGCGTAGACGTAGTAGCGGACCTGGGTGTGGGCCCAGCCTTCGCCGACGGGGTCGACCCCGCACTCGTACGTCATGAGTTTCTCGGGGGTGGGGACGACGGGCCGCAGCAGGCGGCCCGCCCCGAAGGCGACGGCGACGAACAGCACGCCGACCACGGCGAGCAGTCCGACGACCGAATAGGACTGGAAGTAGTCCGCCGCGAGGGAGGTACCGGCGGATCCGACACCGGACCCTGATCCGGTCGCGGCCCCGGTTACGGCCCCGGTATCGATGATTCCCGCTCCAGTGGTCCCGGTAGCCGCGACCATGGTCGGTTCCGGCACGTCCGCCCCTCGCTCCCTGACCTCGTATGACCTCGTATGACCCGGTAAGACGCTGCGTGAGCTGGTACGACAGGCCCGGCTGAGCCCGTGGGACCATGCGTGCGCCTTCGTGCGCGCCGTGCGCCACGGCGCGTTCGACGATCTGTACGCACCGGAGTCTAGGGCCTGCCAAAGCGACCGTGAGCGGCCCGTCACGGGTGGGCCTGCCGGGGGTGGGGTTTTCCCCCGGATACGGGAGCCGGTCCACCTCATGGCGCGGCGCGCCCGGGCCCGGCAAGGTGTCGTCCATGACCGAACACATCCTGGCCGCCGACCCGCAGGAAGGCGGCGACCGGCCGCCTCCCGCGCGCTTCGCCTACGACCGGCACACCTGGAAGGAGATCGTGCACCTCCTGTCCAATCTGCCCGCCTCCCTCCTGGGGTTCACCTATGTCCTCACCGTGCTGTTCCTGGGAGCCGGGCTGACGGTGACGGTGATCGGACTGCCCGTGCTGGCGGCCGGGCTGATGGGTGCGCGCCTGCTCGGGAGGCTGGAGCGCGGCCGGGCCAGGCTGCTGCTCGGGGTGCGGGTGGACGAGCCGAGCCGTATGCCGTTCCCCGGGCGGGGCGGCTTCCTCACGCGGTTCTGGATGGCGCTGCGGGATCCGGTCGGGTGGCGCACGATGCTGTACGAGCTGATGCGGCTGCCGTGGAGCCTCGTCACCTTCACCGTGACGCTGACGTCGTTGTTCGTGCTGTGGCCGGTACTGCCGTTCATCGCGCGCGGCCTCGCCAACGCGGACCGGGTGATGGTGCGCGCGCTGCTGTCGCCCTCCGACGAACTGGAGCGGCGGATCGCCGAACTGGAGTCCGACCGCGGGGTGGTCGTCGACACGGCCGCGGCCGACCTGCGGCGCATCGAGCGGGACCTGCACGACGGGGCGCAGGCCCGGCTGGTGAACCTCGCGATGGGGCTCGGCCTGGCGAAGGAGAAACTGCTGGAGGGGCAGGCCGACGAGACCGTCGCCGCCATGGTCGACGAGGCGCACGGCGAGGTGAAGCTGGCGTTGCAGGAGCTGCGGGACCTGGCGCGCGGCATCCACCCCGCGGTCCTCACCGACCGCGGTCTGGACGCGGCGCTGTCCTCGGTCGGCGCCCGCTGCACGGTGCCGGTGAAGGTGACGGCCGACCTGCCGGCGCGGCCGGCCGCGGCCATCGAGGGCATCGCGTACTTCACGGTCTCCGAGCTCCTGCAGAACGTCAGCAAGCACAGCGGTGCGGCGTCCGCCTCGGTCGACGTGTGGCGTTCGGAGAACCGCCTGCTCATACAGGTACGGGACGACGGACGCGGCGGCGCGTCCCTCGACGGCGGTACGGGGATGTCGGGGCTCGCGGACCGGCTCGGCGCGGTGGACGGGCTGTTCCTCGTCGACTCCCCCGTCGGCGGGCCCACGACGATCACGGCGGAGCTGCCGTGGCGGGACCGGGCGGAGGACGCCGGGGAGAGGTAGGCGGTGGTGCCCGGGTCCCCGGCGGGGATGCCCGCGGCGGCGGAGCGGCTGCCTCCGGTCGCCCCCGGTCCGTTCCGGACCGGGGGCGGCCGGGGGCGTTCTCGGGCGTTCTGGGGCGTACCCGTGTGTGACCGGGTGCGGTGGCCGGGCGGCCGCACGAGGGCCGCATGGGGGCCGCCCGGGGTAGGGAAAACCCCCGCATCGAGACGCCGATGCGCTCCATGTTCCGGAAGCGCCGCACGGCGCACTGTGGACGTACACCAGCGGACGATCAGGAACGGACGGCGGCCATGGCCACGGAGTACGGACAGGGATACGGGTGGGACGACGGCCCCGGATTCCGGGGGGAGGGCGCCGGGGAGCGGTGGCACCGGCTCCCCGCCGCGCTGCGGGCGCCGGTCGAGGCCCGCAGCCTGCGCGAGTTCGCCTATCTGGTGCTGAGCCTGCCGATCGGCATCGTCACCTTCACCTTCGCGGTGACGATGATGTCGCTCGGCGCGGGCCTGCTGATCACGTTCCTCGGCGTCCCGGTGCTCGCCGCGGGGCTCGCCGGCTGCCGCGGACTGGGCGCGCTGGAGCGGACCCGGGCCCGCGGGCTGCTCGGGCTCGACGTCGCCGCGCCGGAACCGCTGCGGATGCGCAAGCGGGGCCCGATGGGCTGGATGGGTGCGACGCTGAAGAGCGGCGTCTCCTGGCGGCACCTCCTCTACACGGTGCTGCACTTCCCCTGGGCCGTGTTCGCCTTCTCCGTGGCCGTCACCCTGTGGGTGACCGGCTGGACGCTGGTGACGTATCCGGTGTGGTTCTGGGTCTTCCCGATGTACGCCGGACAGGACGGACTGCAGCTGTACGGGGACGAGACGCACCGGGTCTACCTGGACAACCCCTTCGAGATCACCGTCACCGCGCTGGTGGGGCTGCTGCTCACCCTGGCGACGCCGTGGATCGTACGGGCGCTGACGCTGGTCGACCGCCTCCTCGTGGGCGGGCTGCTCGGCCCCTCGAAGCTGGCCACGCGCGTGGTGGAGCTGGAGTCCGACCGCGGGGTGGTCGTCGACACCGCGGCGGCCGACCTGCGGCGCATCGAGCGGGACCTGCACGACGGGGCGCAGGCCCGGCTGGTGGCGCTGGCCATGGACCTGGGGCTCGCGAAGGAGAAGCTCGCGGCGGATCCGCAGGAGGCCGCGCGGATGGTGGGCGCGGCCCACGGTGAGGTGAAGACGGCTCTGCAGGAACTGCGGGACCTGGCACGCGGCATCCATCCTGCCGTGCTGACCGACCGCGGTCTGGACGCGGCGCTGTCCTCGGTCGCCTCCCGCTGCACCGTTCCCGTGCAGGTCGAGGTCGATCTGCCGGCCCGGCCCGCGCCGGCCATCGAGGGGATCGCGTACTTCACGGTGTCCGAGCTGCTGCAGAACGTCAGCAAGCACTCGCGGGCCACTCGGGCGACGGTCGACGTCTGGCGGATCGAGAACCGGCTGATGCTTCAGGTCGTCGACAACGGGGTGGGCGGAGCCGACGCCTCCTCGGGGTCCGGGCTGGCGGGGCTCGCCGGCCGGCTCGACGCGGTCGACGGGATCCTGGTGGTGGATTCGCCGGTGGCCGGGCCCACTCGGGTCACTGCGGAGTTGCCCTGGCGGGCGGCCTGACGTTCCGCGGGAGCCCCGATTCCGTCGTCGGGCGCGGGGCGTCGTGGGCTGAGCGCGCCGTTCCCCGCGCCCCTGGCAGGGGCCCCTGACAGGGCCCGGCCCCGTCGTCGCGTACGGTGCCGTCTTGGTTGCGCACGCCGTTCCCCCCGGCCCCTACGGGTCCGAGGGCCGGAAACGTGCCGCGCGGGCGGGGCGTTGCTGGGATGCTGGGGGACGACGTATGTGCGGGATGGGCTGGGGGGCCGGAAATCGTGGAGGACAGGGTGCGCGTGGTCATCGCCGAGGATTCAGTGCTGCTGCGGGAGGGCCTGACCCGGTTGCTGACCGACCGCGGGCACGAGGTGATCGCCGGTGTCGGGGACGGCGAGGCACTGATCAAGACGATCACGGAGTTCGCGGCGCAGGACGCGCTGCCCGACGTCGTGGTCGCGGACGTCCGGATGCCGCCGACCCACACCGACGAAGGCGTCAAGGCGGCCGTGCACCTGCGCAAGCAGCACCCCGGTCTCGGCGTCCTCGTGCTGTCGCAGTACGTGGAGGAGCAGTACGCCACCGAACTGCTGGCCGGCTCCAGCACCGGCGTCGGCTATCTGCTCAAGGACCGGGTAGCCGAAGTGAGGGAGTTCGTGGACGCGGTCGTCCGCGTGGCCCGCGGCGGCACCGCCCTCGACCCGGAGGTCGTCGCGCAGCTGCTCGGGCGCAGCCGCAAGCAGGACGTCCTCGCGGGGCTCACCCCGCGCGAGAGGGAGGTGCTGGGACTCATGGCCGAGGGACGGACGAACTCCGCGGTCGCCCGGCAGCTCGTGGTCAGCGACGGCGCGGTCGAGAAGCACGTGAGCAACATCTTCATGAAACTGGGCCTGTCCCAGAGCGACGGTGACCACCGGCGGGTGCTCGCGGTCCTCACCTATCTGAATTCCTGAACCTCGGAAGTTCAGAACCTCAGAGGTTCAGGACCTCCGGCCTTCCGAACCTCTGAACCTCTGAACCTCCGATGAGCTGAACAGCTGAACAGTCGAAGAGCCGGTCCGTACGAGAACCGAAGACGGGACGCGGAGCGTCTGCACAGGTGACGCCGGGGGGCGGAGCGATCGTGGCGGAGCAGGGTGTACGGCAGTCTCGAAACGGCGTCCATTACGGCGTCCATTGTGCGAGCGTCCCGGGGCGGGCGCCCCTTGCCGACGTAGGGTTGGGCCCGGGTGGGCCTGCGGGAGGGCCGCACCCGGACAGCCGCCTCGAAGGAGGTTCACTTCAGTGACCAGTCAGGTCAGCAGTCCGGCTGAGCAGGCCGACGGTGCCGTCGTAGGAGAACAGCGCAAACCGGCGGGTACGAAGGACGTACGCCGGTTGGATCGGGTGGTCATCCGGTTCGCGGGGGACTCGGGTGACGGGATG
>NZ_JAHKJW010000126.1 GCF_019710745.1 Streptomyces beigongshangae | reverse complement strand
ACTGATCAACGCAGGCCAGACCACCACCCACTGATCAGACAAACCGCTTCTGGACAGGAGCAGCTGTCCGCGATCGGAATGCGCTGGACGTGATGGGCGTCGTCGCCACCGCCGTCGTCGCCCTCGGGGCCCGGCTACCTGCTCGCGCTGTCCACGGACGCCCCTCCCGGCATGACCAACCAGAAGATCATCCCACCCGGTCAGTCAACGTGACAGTGCCCCTGGAGATGCTCGTCCCGCCGCGCCGCCACGCTGGAACACCCCCGCGTCCGCGGGGAGGACGTGCTGACGCCGAGTCCGGTCGTCGTGGCCTGCGGAACACCCCCGCGTCGGCGGGGAGGACGCCAGGGGCTCGAGCGGCGCGGCTTCGGGCGCTGGAACACCCCCGCGGACGCGGGGGTGTTCCCAATCTCCAGGCGGTTGCTGACAGCGTCGCGCAGAACGATTTCGGGCTTGGGACCGTTGGCCGCCTCACGGCGTTCAGGGTGCCCGGACGCCGAAGTTGCCGACGCTGGCACTACCGCGTAGGGCCAGCGCCGTCTAGGGGTGTGCTCTGCGCCTGTCCGGAAGCGGGTGGAAGCAGCGGGCGTGCGGGCCGAGGTTCAGGCGCGTGCGGTGGTGAGCAGCAGTGGGGGGTGGGTGCGTTCGGTGGTCCAGGTGCTGCTGTGCAGGAGGGTGGGGTCGGTGGCGGGGTCGGCTTCTGCTTCGGCGACGGTGGGGTGGTGCTGGCCGATTCTGGTGAAGCCCGCCTGCTGCAGCAGGCGTGGGTAGATGTCGGCGGGCCAGTAGACGTTGGGGAAGGTCTGCCAGGTGTCGTCGTCGCAGCGTAGATGGACAGGCAGCGTGTCGCCGGGCCGGTAGGTGGCGCCCAGGTCGCCGATCTGCTGGCAGGTGTAGCGGATGCCTGTGTGGGTCGGGTCTGTGGTCAGGGCGGCGAAGGGGGCGCCGGGGCGCAGCAGGCGGCGGATCTCCTGGAAGGCGCGCAGGAGGGTGGTTTCGTCCGGTAGGAGGGCCAGGACGTGGTTGCACATGGCGGCATCGGCGCAGGCGTCGGGCAGGTCCGGGATGTGGTTGTCGGTGATGCGGTGGTAGGAGGCGTGGGGGATGGGGTGGTTGCGGGCGTGGGCCAGCATGGCGGGTGAGACGTCGGCTGCCAGGATGCGGACTGCGTAGTGGCGGGCGGCGTGGCCGGCGACGATGGCCGGGCCGCAGCCGTAGTCGAGTAGCACCTCGTCGCGTCGCCCGGCGAGGTTCAGGGCGCGGAAGACGAAGGGGTGGCCCAGCAATTGGTTCATGCGGTCGTCGCGCGCGGCGTACCAGGTAGCGATCTGCGGGCTGTCGTAGGCACCCTCAAGCGCTGACTGCCGCCCTACCGGGTCTGTTTCGTCCATACCGTCACAGTTCACCACAGCGTCTGTGGCCACGCGGGCCGGACGGTGCTCTCACCCGGATGCCGCCGCGCCCACCGACATGCGCCTTCCCCCGACACCAGGGCCGCACGGGGTTAGGAATTGCACTGCCTGTAAATCACTCCCGTGCGCGCAGCCCGATGCATCTCGCCGCGTCCTCCTGGGGGCCATCATCGTGGCCGGCCGAGGTGGTGAGGGCGAGAAAGCGGGCGTAGCCGCGGTCGGCGCGTGCCGGCAACGCCGGAGAAGGCCGGCCGAAGTCGGGCGGCTGGAGGCCGGGGGCTTCCGGTCAGGGGCCGATGGGTGTGGGTGCGCTCAGCTTGTTTTTTAACCTTCGCGTGGTTCCTGGCAGGGGTGGCAGGCGGTCGCGCGCCAGGCGTCGAAGCACCCGCGGCTGACCCAGCGGGCCGCCTGGCTCGACCACGACGGCCCGCTGCCGGTCATCGAAACAACGCCGTTGGTAGCGGCCCGGATGCGGGCGTGCCTGGCCCGCCCCGGGGGCAGCTCCGGTTCAGACGGTCGACGACTTGCCGAGGGTCACGCCGTTGGCCGTGCCCACCGAGTTCACCGGGGCGCTCTCGGGGAGGGACTTCCCGAAGCACACTGACCAGGAGCTCGCCCCGACCCCGGAGGACGAGCACGCCCAGTCGCCGAGCGAACCGGCGCTGGTCCACAGGTCGGCGGCGGCCGACACGCTGAAGAGGGTGGATCGGTTGTTGCGCACGATCACCGCCGCCTGCACTGCGCCTCCGCCCGCCGACCTGACCGCGCAGACCTGCGCGAGCACGCTGCTCGCGATCGTCACGCTCCCGTGGCAGCCCCACGTGGCGGAGCTGGAGGTGATCGGGTTCGTGTTGCCGTACGCCTTCCAACTGCCGGCGGCAGCCGAGGTAGTCCTGGAGGCCGCCGCGTGCCTGGTCGTCACCGACCACGGGTCAGATGATGCGCGTGCAGACCGAGCGGGTGCAGGACTGGCTTGCCACGATGTTGCCGTTCTCGTCCATCATCTCGATGACGACCCGCTGGACCCCGCCGGGGAGGGGGATGGTGAACGACTGCTTAAGGACCTGGTCCGGGCCGCCGGCGTATGCCCAAGGGCTGCAATAGCCTTGATCCTTCGCGCTGCCGTTGTAGGCGTCGGCGCAGATCGCGCGCTGGCCGCTGGCCGCGTGCACGACGCCGCTGAAGGACGCCGTGTAGCCGCTCGTGAAGTGGATCGAGCCCGACGTCTGGCTGTTGCCGTACGTCATGGCGAAGGGCCTGTCCACGTCGCTGGTGGCTGCCTGCGCCGGTGCGGCGGCGAAACCGAGCGCCGCAGCAGCCGCGATAGTGGTCGTCAGGAGAGTCTTGCGCATGTTCGGCACCTTCTTCGTCGGACGAGATTCGGTGGACGAGCGTGAGCGACCGACATCATCGTGCCTCCCGGC
The DNA here is from genome assembly GCF_019710745.1 of Streptomyces beigongshangae. Taxonomy (GTDB): domain Bacteria; phylum Actinomycetota; class Actinomycetes; order Streptomycetales; family Streptomycetaceae; genus Streptomyces; species Streptomyces beigongshangae. Next base: position 3,758 of record NZ_JAHKJW010000126.1, on the reverse strand, counting down.
GACCGCGGACAAGGGCGCCACACCGGCCGCCGGTCACGGTAAGCCCCTCCCGCGCGTAGCCCCGTGGCACACCCCCCCGCAGGACTACCCTCTGGGCCGTGGCCGCACCAGGCGAGCGGCACTGGCCGGATGGCGGTGATTTCCTGGACGTCGCTCTGAGCTCGGTACGCACCGAGGAGCGCAAGGGGTACATCGAGCGCCTGGAGGCGTTCGTGGAGCAGCACCGCGCCCGCCCGGAGGGGATGCTGCGCACGCACGGGCCGGGCAGCACGCCCGCCTCCCACGGCCGGTACGCACTGATCGAACAGCCCGAGACCCCGGTCATCGTGGAGCAGATGGAGAGCGCCCCGTTCCTCCTGCGCGGCCAGTGGGAGAAGGAACTGGAGACGGTCTTCCTGGACGACCTCGAGTTCGTGTGGGGCCGCGGATCCGCCCCAGCCGGTGAGCAGCCAGGAACGAGCAGCGCGGCCNCGAGTTCGTGTGGGGCCGCGGATCCGCCCCAGCCGGTGAGCAGCCAGGAACGAGCAGCGCGGCCGGACAGGGTGATCCTGTCCGGCCCCGCTGACGTCGGTCAGCCGAAGTCGAGCGTGTCCTGTGCGAAGTCGGCCGGGGCCGGGCTGGGCAAGGGCGGCGGCGGTGCGCCGTCCTGGCGCGCAGCCTTCCAGCGCTCGATCAGCTCGTCCTTCCAGCCCTTGGGCGGAGGCCACGGCACGCCCCATTCGGCGAGTTGGGCACGCGTCCACGCCCCCTTGGATGTCTTGGCAGCTTCGATCTCTTCAGGTGACGGAAGTACAGGCATGCGGAATCAACGAACGACCGAATCGTCGGCGGAGCAATTACGACAGCATCGGCCGGAATCCTTGATTATCGCCGGTGGAGGCGCGAACGAGGCGACCAGCACACCGATAGCCGACGTTCGCTCTACGTTTCCTACCTCTCTGCTCTTGCCTCGGCTCGACACGCTTGCCGTATGACTGTTCGTGAGCCAGTGTCCGATTCCCAGCAGCGCCAGCGTGCAGTGTGGGAACCATTCGAAGCCTGCACAAGCCTGCGATACGAGCTATCGATCTGCGCGCCGCGCTACGTGGTCGAGAAGTCCGACGATTCGTTCCGACGCCTACGCGACCTGCGCGACGTTGTTGCTGACGGATTCAGCAGGGACAGCGAGGACATCGCCCGGCTCTCCCCGCTCAAACACTGCAACCTGAACCTCCTCGGCCTCTACAGCTTCGACGCCTCCGCCCCGGCGGCCGGCGCCCTGCGCCCGCTGCGCGGCCTGGAGGGGCCGGAACTGGACGAGGACGACGACGCAGCCTAATTCCGAAGGAGGTGGGGTCTAGTTAATTCCGGCTGTGAGTTCGCTGAAGAGCTTGTTCGCCGACTCGGAGGCGAACTGGCGCTGGAGCTCGGCGCGGGCGATTTGCTTCTTGAACTCGCCCTCGTAGCCGGTGAATCCGGCGTTGTGCATGGTGTCGGTGATCCACGTTGCGAACGCCTGGTAGTTCCAGATGTGCGGCAGGCAGGTCTGCGAGTAGCTGCCGAGGAGGCTGGAGTCGCCCTCCTTGGCGTGGTGGATCAACGCGCGGGCGAATACCTCGGTGTCGTGCAGGGCGAGGTGAATGCCCTTGGCGCTCATCGGCGGCACGATGTGCGCGGCGTCGCCCAGGAGATACAGGTTGCCGTAGCTCATCGGGTCGAACACCACGCTGCGCAGCGGAACGATCTGCTTGGACATGATCTCGCCGGGGGAGGGCGGCGTGCCGAAGCGGGCCTCCAGCTCGCTCCAGATGCGCTCGTCCGGCCACTGCTCGGGGGTGTCATCGACCGCGCACTGGAGGTAGATGCGGCTAGCTTCGGGGCCGCGGGGGATCATCCCGGCCAGGCCCAGTTCGTGGATCGCCATGCCCGAGGGCTTGGTCTCGGTGGCGGCCAGGACGCTGAGCCAGGAGTAGCCGTATTCGTGGGAGTACTCGGTCAGCGCGGGGGCGGGGATGGAGCGGCGGGAGACGCCGTGGAAGCCGTCGCAGCCGGCGACGAAGTCGCAGTCGATGGCTCGCGCCGCACCGTCGGCGTCCCGGTAGCGCACCACGGGGTGGCCCTGGGCGAGGTTCTCCAGGGCGACGTCCGCGACTTCGTAGCGCAGGTCACCGCCTTCGCGGAGGAAGACCTCGGTGAGGTTGCGCACCAGGACCTGTTGCGGGCAGTACAGGCTCTCGTTGTTGTCTTCGTCCACGTCGATCGGCATCGCGTGTCCGTCGATGTAAAAGCCACCCTCGCTGTGCGGAATCGGATCGCCCGCTAGGACTTCCTCCAGGCCCCAGTCGCGGAACAGGCGCACCCCGAAGGTGTCGATTGTTCCGGCGCGCTGGCGCTTCTCGACGTAGGCGCGAGGGTGCTTCTCCAGCACGATGCAGTCGACGCCGTTGCGCCGCAGGAAGTTGCCGAGGGTCAGACCGGCGACGCCGGCCCCGATGATGACGACGGCCGTGTCGTCGCGTGTCTCAGTCATGCGTTCAGGCCCTTCCGGATCCGTACGGTGGTCGGTACGCGTCGAACGCGTACATCGCGGCGCCGGCCATGAGGTCGGAGACCGGCGCCCGCTCGCTGTCCACTGTGAAAGACCCGGCGGGTTGCAAACCACTGGTAAGTCGACACTCGATACCGGAAACCCGCCAAGCCGATTCGGGCCGCGCTCACTGCATGCTCGACCAGCACAAATCAGGCAGGACGGCTTAGCGGCTAGCGTCCGTGAATGCGGAGGCCAGCCTGGTAACGGCCGGGTGTCTGGCCGACTACCTCAGTGAAGGCGTCGATGAAGGTGGACGGGTTGGACCAGCCGCATGCGACCGCGGTCTCCGTCACCGTCATCCCGTCGGTCAGGTGCGCCAGAGCGTGGTGGATGCGCAGGGTGGTCCGCCAGCGGTGGAAGCTCATGCTCAGCTCGGTGTGGAACAGGCGGCTGAGCGTGCGCTCGCTGGCTCCCACCGCCCGGCCCAGCTCGGCCATGGTGGAAGGCCGGGCGGGGTCCGCGCGCAGCAGGTCGGTGGCGGCGCGCAGCCGGTCGTCACTGGCTTCGGGAAGGTGAAGGGAGGTCTCGGCGGCGTCGGCCAGCTCGTCCACGATGACGGCGAGCAGGCGCCGGTGGGCGCCGGCCCGCCGTTCCGGTTCGTCGGTGAGCGCCAGGAGGGCCTCTCGCAGCAGTGGGCTCACCGCGAAGACGCTGGGGTGATCAATGAGCTCGGCGCATAGGTCGAGCGGTACGGACACCAGCCGCACGTCGGTCTGGCCGTAGAAGCGGTGCGAATGGGCGAAGTGCGGGGGCGTCCAGGTGATCCGGTCCGCCGGGGCGACCCAGGTGCCGCGCTCCGTCGCCGTGGCCAGGGCGCCGGCGGCGGCGTAGACCAACTGGCCCTGGACGTGGCTGTGGGGGTCGAGCTGGAAGCTGTGCGGCAGCCAGGCACCGCCTTGCAGGATCTCATCGTCTGCATCGGCGGGCGTCAGTGAAGGTTGGCGGGTTGTCGGCATCAGGCGTCAGTTTACCGGTGGTGTCGCACAAAGCGCCCCGCCGACAGTGGTCGCATGACCACGATGAAGCTCAAGTCCCGTCCCCAGGGGAGGTAGCGGTGGCCTCCCGGATCCAGAGCCCGCGCAAGCGACGGATGCTGTCGTTGACCGTGCGGGGAAGCGAGCAGCCCAGTCCGCACTTCATGACCGTCACGCTGGGCGGCGAGGACGTCCAGCACCTTCAGCGGTCAGGC
>NZ_JAHKJW010000125.1 GCF_019710745.1 Streptomyces beigongshangae | reverse complement strand
GTACCGTCCGGGGAGGTCGTGGTGAGCAGCCCGGTGTCCGGGTCGAAGGACGTACTGGCGCCGTTCAGGAAGTCGGTGGTGAGCTTGCCGCCGTCGGTCTGCGTGGTCGCGCCGGTCGGGGTCCGCAGAGCGGTACCACCTCCGGCGTTCAGTCCTCCGAGACCGCCCAGGGGCGTGGTGACCGGTGTCTCGTCGACCTGGAAGTTCCGGCCCTCACCGTTCTGGCCGCTCTGGCCGTTCAGGTCGCCGAGATCGCCCGGAGTCTCGCTGACCGGGGTGTTCTGGTTCAGCACGTCGTCGAGACCGTCGAGGTTCCGCGTGGTGACCGCGTCGAGGTCGTCGAGGTTGCCCGAGCTCTCGGTGACCGGGTTGTTCTGGTTCAGCAGGTCGTCGATACCGTCCAGGTTCTGCGTGGTGAGCGCGTTGGGGTCGTTGAGGCCGCCGAGGCTCTCCTGCACGCTCCTGGCCTGTTCCTCGGCCTCGCGCTTGGCCTCCTCCTGCTCGCGCTTCTGTTCCTCGCGCAGCTCGTCCTGGTACTTCTTGTCCTCGTCGCGCTGCTGGTTCTGCTCGTTGCGCAGGTCCTCCTGGAGGCGCTTGGCCTCGTCCTGCTCCTTCTTCTGCTCGTCGCGCAGCTCGTCCTGGTACTTCTTGTCCTCGTCGCGCTGCTGGTTCTGCTCGTTGCGCAGGTCCTCCTGGAGGCGCTTGGCCTCGTCCTGCTCCTTCTTCTGCTCGTCGCGCAGCTCGTCCTGGTACTTCTTGTCCTCGTCGCGCTGCTGGTTCTGCTCGTTGCGCAGGTCCTCCTGGAGGCGCTTGGCCTCGTCCTGCTCCTTCTTCTGCTCGTCGCGCAGCTCGTCCTGGTACTTCTTGTCCTCGTCGCGCTGGCGCCGCTGCTCCTCGCGGAGTTCGTCCTGGTACTTCTTGTCCTCCTCCCGCTGGCGCCGCTGCTCCTCGCGCAGCTCGTCCTGGTACTTCTTGTTCTCCTCGTTCTCCTTCTTGAGGTCCTCCTTCTCCTTCTCCAGCTGCTTCTTCTCGTACTCCTCCGAGGCCGTGCCGGTCGACTTCGGCTTGGGCACGTTCTCCGAGAAGTCCTTGCCGAGGTCGATGAAGTGGTTGTTCAGGGCGGACTGCACCTGTGCGGCCGGCTTGCCCAGGTACTCGTCGACGCCCTGGGTCCAGATCTTGACGGCCTTGTCGCCGACCTTCGCCCAGTTGGCGATGTCGGTCAGGTCGCCGTACTCCGGGTGCACCTGCGAGAAACCGCCCTGCGGGCTGTGCCGGACGGTCGTCATGTAGCGGGTGCTGGTCGACGTGATGTCCGTCTTGGCGACGTTGTTCGCGTCCACCCACTGGGCGAGGTCGTCCAGGACGTAGCGCAGTACCCGGTGCGGGTCGTAGTACGAGGACTTGGCCCAGGCCAGCCACGCGTCGAGCAGCTTCGTGGCCGCGTCCTCCAGGTGCTTACGGCCGAGGGAGAGGGCACGCGAGTACACGGTGTTGCCGGTGCCGGTCTCGCTGCCGGTGCCGACCGAGGAGTCGAAGGTCTCGACGTAGCTGTCGTAGTTCTCGCGGATCTTCTTCAGCAGGCTGCGGAAGACCTCCGCCGCCTCGCCCTTCCAGCTCGCGTCGTCCCGGCCGAAACGGTCCTCCCAGTCCTTCAGCACCGTCGCGTGGTCCCTGAAGAACTTGGCGGCGAAGTCGAAGGAGTCCCCGGTGGTGTTGAAGGAGTTCAGGTCCACCGCGACGTCGCCGGCCACGCCCAGGTTGCTGAACCGGGCGTCCTTGCTGCTGCCGTTCAGCAGCGCGATGAGCGCCGCCCGCGGCCCGTTCATGTACCGGGCGAGCGGGATGGTGCTCATCTTGTCCTTGTTGTAGTCCGTGAACTCGCTGCCCTCACGGACCTGGGCGTCGTGGACGTTGTCGGAGCCGGGGCCGGCGAAGATGATCTCCTCGCCCGCCTTCACGCGGCCCTCGAAGACGATGCGGGCCTGCATGATCGACCGCTTCTTGCCGCTGTCGAAGAACCAGATGTCGTAGTCCTCGCCCTTGTTCGTCAGGAAGCCGGAGTCCTTGACGAGCAGGCCGAGGCTGCGCTCCTTGATGTCCATCCGGAAGAGCTTGCCGCCGTGGTCGGAGCGGAGCGTGTCGAAGACGGTGGCGCGGTCCGGGACCGGATAGCCGGTGATGTGGGTGACCAGGGTGGCCCAGGTGTCGCTCGACGGGTCGCCTGCGTTGTCGAACTTGTCGAGATTGGCGACGGAATTGGGATCGTAGCGATCGGCCACCGGGCGCCCTTTCTGGTCGGTTGTCGTCCGCGCCGGCGCACCGCGTCCTCGTACGGATGGGCAGGCGTGTGTCGTTCACAGGGGTGCGCCGGGTGGCTGTACCGCCCCGGCCGGCGCGCGGCTCCGTCAGTCCTCTTCGTCGAGGTCCTCGGTGGTGCCGGCGGTGAGTGTGTCGACCTCTTCGAAGGTCTGCAGCAGGGTCTGGGCGTCGATCGCCCCGAGGTTCTTGTCCTTGGTCTTGTTGGCTTCCTCGATGGTGTCCGTGAGCGCCTCTTTGAGTTCCTTGAAGAGGTCCATCTGGTCACCGAGCAGCTTGTCGATGGCCTCGGCCGCGGTACGGACGCCCTCCACCAGCTTGGGTCCCGAGACCAGGGGCTCGGTGACCATCTTGCCGATGCGCAGGAGCTGGGCGTCCTGGTTGAGGTTGTCCGCGGTGGTGTGCCCGTCGATGAGCTTGCCGAGCGGGCGGATGGTGGACCCGTCGCCGTCCTCGCGGTGCTTCTTCGCGGCGGTGTGGACCGGCTGTACCTCGTTGTCCCGAAAGTTCTCCATCTGCTTGAGGTCGAAATGCTTGACGTCGGCCTTCTCACCGGCCATGGGACGATCTCCTACTCCTGCTGCTTGGTTGCCGGACGGGGTGGGACGGGGCGGCCCGGTGCACCCGGCGGCCCGACGGCGTCCGGCAGCATCCGGCGCGTCTCCCCGGAGCCCTCGGAGCCCGCGGAGTGCTGGGAGCCCTCGGAGCCCTCGGAGCCCTCGGAGTTGCCGCGGTTCCCGAGCAGGGGCCCGGTCCACGCCGGGCCCCGCTCTCAGGACGGACGAGAGGAAACGCCCGGGACCTTAACGGGCCCGCACGTTGCCCCAGTTGTCGGCGCTCCTGCGCTCGTCGCGGGAGTGGTTGTCGTGGATGGTCCGGATCAGCTCGCCGTTGTCGCCGAGGAGCCGCGCCATGTTCTTGGTGGCGTTGTCCCACTCCGCCTGGACCACGCGGTACTGCTCCTGGTCCGCACCCTCCCAGGTGCTGACGAGCGGCTTCAGCTCGTCCTCCAGGTTGTTGAGGGTCGTGATGATCCCCTGGGTCTGCTCCATCAACTCCTCGATGGCCTGCTGGACCTTGGGGTACTGCACGTCAATGATGCCGTCGGCCATGACGTCTCCTCTCGAAGGCCGGGCGCCAGCCCGGAAAGCTCACGAAGTCCGGTCCCCGTCGAAGGCCGAGGGGAGCCGGTACCACGGGGTGGTTCAGCGCAGCGCTTCGAAGACGCCCTGGCTGGTCTTGCTGTTGAGGACCTCGGTCAGGTCCTGGTTCTCCTGCGCCAGGCGGTTGGCGGAGGTCACGTTCTCCTGGAGCGCGTCGATCATCGTGCTGATCTGGACGACGACCTTCTGTGCCTCGGTGTTCCAGCTGCGGAAGAGCTTCAGCAGGGCCTGGCCCTCGTCACCGCCGACGCCCGAACGCGCGGCGATCTGCTCGACGTTGCCCTGGATCTTCTCGACCTGGTTCCGGGCCGACTCCAGAGAGGAGACGCCCCCCAAGCCCTTGGCATAATCCGCTTTCCTCGCGGCACTGTCCGCCATGTCACGCTCCCTTCGTTCAGGCGCGTCTCGTCGCACCGTTGCCCGCTGAGGCTAAAGAGAAAACAGGGTTCCGCGCAATGCGTGCAGGGAAGATGTGAGAAACGGCCGGTTCGGCAGAATTCTCCTGCATGGCAACGGAGTTGTGCGAATGTTGCGGCGAGATGAACAGGCGTGCCCGAACACGGGCAAGCCGGTCCGAGCCGCCCACCGGATGACGGCGAAGCATGCGGGGAACGGACACGCAGAGAGACCGGACGGTCACCGGGAAGAACCGCGTTCGGCAATGCGCACGCGTCCGGAGGATTCCACGCGTTCGGCCGACCCGATTTTCTGAGCTTTTCCTGAGGTTTCGCCTTCGTGTCCGGCCGGTGTTTTCCGTGCCCGTTTTCTGTTTGCTCTTTTCCCGCGGCGCGGTATGCGCTCCCCGCCGGGGCCGGCAGGCGGCGTCAGCCCTGGGGAACGGTGCCCGCCGCGCCCGCCGCGCCCTCCCCCTCTCCGGCTGCGTCCGCGGTCCCGCCGCCGGCGTCATCGGGGCTGTCGGCCTTCTCCTCGTCGGCCTGCCCCGCCTTGCCCGCGTCGCCGCACTCCGGTGCCGTGACCTTGGGCTTCACGGCACCGGAGGCCGCGGCCGGGTCCAGGTCCGCGCCGGTCGGGAACGCCGCGAGCAGCGGTGCCGGTACGGAGCCGATGTCCCCGGCCCCGTACCCGAGTGCCGCCAGCGACTGCTTGGCTGGAACGCGGTACTTGACCCCGTTCTCGGCCACCAGGTAGGTGGTCCCGGCGTGCGCGGCGCCGCTCGCGTGCAGGGCCCGGACCAGGGCGCCGTGCCCCGGCCGCACCACCGTGGCGTCCGTCGGGACGCAGGCCGGCTCCAGCGGCTCGGCGGTGCCCTGCGACACCGCGACCGGGGCGAGCCGGTCCAGCGGGACCAGCACCGACCTGATCCGTACGCCGCCGTCGTCGCCGTCCACCTGCGCGCAGAGCGCGGTGCCGCGCTCCGCGGACTGCGGCAGGGGCGGTGCGTCCGGCAGCTCGGCGGAGCCGGCGGTACCCGGGTCCTTCGCCCGGTGCTCGCGCAGCGCGTCCGCGCCGACCGTGCGCACCTCGGGCGACTTCCCCCGGTAGGCGTCCTCCTGGGTGGCCGGGTCGCCCAGCACCAGGGCGGCGCCGAGCCGGGTCAGCGGCACCAGGCCGTCCTCGCGCAGCAGCTGGTAGGTGCTGCCGCCGCCGGGCACGCTGACCTTGAAGAGCTGGCCGATCCGGCTGGCCTCGCCGCCGAGTTCGGGGCCCTCCTCACCGCGCCCCTCCACCGCGGGCGGCTTCAGGGCGGGGCCGGGGGCCAGCGCGTCGAGGAACGCCGCCGAGACCGGCATCGGCTGCTGGGAGCCGTAGCCGAGGGCGTTGCGGGCGTCGGAGGCGCGGTCCAGGGGCAGCCGGCTGCCCCGCCACACCAGGTACTCGGTGCGGTCCGGACCCCGTACCAGCACTCCGCGGTCGCGGCCGATGCCGCGGGAGTCCAGGGGCGTCCCGGCCGTCACGGTGGTGGCCCCGGGCTTGTCCACCCCGGTGCTCGCCACGGCGCCGGAGGTGTCGGGCAGCGCCCCGTCGGGGCCGGTGACGCACATGTGCCAGGCGCCGTCGTCGAGCTGCCCGGCCTCCGGCACGACGTCCGGGGCGCCGGGGAGACCGACCGGGGCGCCCACCGGGACACCCCGCAGGGAGGGGGTGCGGACGTCCGCGGTCGCCAGGTCGGAGCCGCCGATCAGCCGCGCCGAGGCGTAGTTGCGCACCGGGTGCAGTACGCCGTCGGTGCCGGTCCACAGATAGCGGGCGCCGGTGTCGCGGTTGACCACCAGGTGCTTCCCGTCACGCCAGCCGTCGTTCCCGCCGGGGCGCAGCAGGCCGTAGACGATGGCGCCCGCGCCGATCAGGACGGTGACCAGGACACCGAAGACCACACCGCGGGTGGTGCGCCCGAGCGGGCTCTCCGGGGCGTCCGGGTCGGCCGTCAGCAGGCTCGAACTGAGCCTGCCCATCATGAACGTGTGGGCGTGTACCTGGTCTCTCTTGGACTGCACGGCCTCTCCTCAACTCCTTGTCCATGCCGCGGCGTACGGGTGTGCTCAGCCGAACAGGCCGCGCAGCCAGCCGAAGAGGCCGGCCGCCCACAGGGCGAGCGGCAGCAGCGCCACCGCGAGGCCGGTGTGCGCCAGTTCCGCCGCGCGGCCCCAGTACGGCAGCATCCGGCGGCCGGGCACCGTCCAGGCGGCGATCACGAGGGCGGCCGCGGCGGCGAGCAGCACCGCGAAGACCACCGCGCGCCCGTCGCCGTCCTGGTCCTGCGCCCAGGCGCGGGCGAGCAGCAGCAGCCCGAGGACACCGGGTACCGCCAGGGTCAGCCGCTGCCCGATGTGCACCAGCCCGCGGCAGTGCAGGAGCAGCAGCAGGCTCAGTGCGAGGGAGGTCAGCACCTCGGGCAGGTTCGGGCCCTCGGTCAGGACGACCAGGGCGGCCGCGGTGATGACGCCGGTGGCGGCGAAGAGCGCGGTGACCCAGCGCCCGGCCAGCTCGGTGCGCTCGGCGACCTCGTCGCCCGCGTAGGGCTCGATGCCCTCCTGGAGCTGGGCGGCGGAGGACGGCAGCGCGGGCAGCCGCATCCCGGCCAGTTTGAAGGCGAAGGGCGCCACCGCGCCCGCGGCGAGGGCGACCACCGTCGCCACCAGCGCCGCCGAGGCCGGCACGCCCAGACCGGAGTAGGCGATCAGGCCGCCGGCGATCGCGGCCGCCACCGAGACCAGCGCGGTGGTGAAGAGGGCAGGGGCGCCGACCGCGGTGGCGGCGAGCGCGAGGACCGCGCCGCCCGCGCCC
>NZ_JAHKJW010000124.1 GCF_019710745.1 Streptomyces beigongshangae | reverse complement strand
GGGGCCGACGTCGGCGGGCCCGGCCCGGCCGCCGGGGCCCGCGGCAGCGCCGAGCGCACCCGGCTCGCAGCCGCCGTCACCGCCGCCGGCAGCCGTCCCCTCGCCGGAGTGCTCTCCCTCCTCGCCCTGGCCGACCGCCCGCACCCCCGTCACCCGGGCCTGCCCGGCGGCACGGTCCTGACCCTCGCCCTCGTCCAGGCGCTCGGCGACCTCGGCATCACGGCGCCCCTGTGGTGCGCCACCCGGGGCGCCGTCTCCACGGGTGCGGACGATCCGCCCACCGCACCGGCGCAGGCGCAGGTGTGGGGCACCGGCATGGTCGCCGCCCTGGAGCACCCGCGGCGCTGGGGCGGACTGGTCGACCTGCCCGACACGCTCGACGCCCGGGCCCGGGAACGGCTCTGCGCCGCGCTCGGCGGTACCGACGGCGAGGACCAGCTCGCGGTGCGCCCCGCCGGCCTCCTCACCCGTCGACTCGTACACGCTCCCCGGCCCGCCCGCCCCGCACGCACCTGGAAACCCCGGGGCACCGTCCTGCTCACCGGCGGCACCGGCACCCTCGGCCCGTGGCTGGCCCGCTGGCTGGCCCGCGGCGGCGCCGCGCACCTGGTCCTGCCCGGGCGGCGCGGGGAGGACGCGCCCGGGGCGGCCGGTCTCCGGGCGGAGCTGGCCGCGTCCGGCACGACCCTCGCGATGCCGGCCTGCGACCTGGCCGACCGCGACCAGGTCGAACGGCTCCTGGCCGGGCTCGACGCGGACGGCACGCCCGTCACCGCCGTCGTGCACGCCGCCGCGCACATCGCGCTCGCCCCGCTCGACACCGTCCCCGTGGCGGCGTACGAGCGTGTCGTCGCGGCCAAGGCCGCGGGCGCGGCGCACCTCGACGCCCTGCTCGACCGCGAACTCGACGCGTTCGTGCTGTTCTCCTCGATCGCCGGCGTCTGGGGCAGCGGCGACCACGGCGCGTACGCCGCGGCCAACGCCCACCTCGACGCCCTCGCCCAGTACCGGCGGAGCCGCGGCCTGAACGCGACCACCGTCGACTGGGGCATCTGGCGGGCCGGGCCCCCGGCGGGCGGCACCGTGCAGCAGGCCGGGGACACCGTGCAGCAGGCCGGGGATCCGGCCGCCGGCCTCTTCAACCTGGAGGAGCACGGCCTGCCCCGGATCGGGACCGAGCAGGCACTCGCCGCGCTCCAGCAGGTCCTCGACGACGACGAGACACTCGTGACCGTCGCCGACGTCGACTGGGAGCGGTTCGCCCCGGTGTTCACCTCCAGCCGTCCCAGCCCCCTGCTGCGGACCGTTCCCGAGGCCCGCCGCGCCCTGGAGGGGCACGGGGACGGCGACGCCCCGGCCGCCTCCGAACTGCTCGGGAGGCTCACCACGACGCGGCAGCCCGCCGAGCGGGACCGGCTGCTGCTCGACCTCGTCCGCGGCCATGCCGCCGCCGTCCTGGGTCACGACCGCGCCGAGGCCGTACCGCCCGGAAAGGCGTTCCAGGAGCTCGGCTTCGCCTCCCTCACCGCCGTCGAACTGCGCAACCGGCTCAACAGGGCGACCGGCCTGCGGCTGCCGTCGACCCTCGTCTTCGACCATCCTTCGGCCGCCGCCCTCGCCGCGCACCTGAAGTCCTGCCTGCTCGGCACGGACGAGGTGACGGCGGCGACAGCGGCAGCGGAGGCGGCGGCGGACACCCGCCCCGGAGCCGCCGACGAGCCGATCGCCATCGTCTCCATGGGCTGCCGCCTGCCCGGCGGCGTCACCTCGCCGGAGGAGCTGTGGCGACTGCTCGCCGACCGGGTCGACGCCGTCACGGGACTCCCGGCCGGGCGCGGCTGGGACCTCGACGCCCTCTACGACCCGGATCCGGAGAACCCGGGCACCTCGACCACCCGGCACGGGGGATTCCTGCACGACGCCGCCGACTTCGACGCCGCCTTCTTCGGCATCTCACCCCGCGAGGCCCTCGCCATGGACCCGCAGCAGCGGCTCCTCCTGGAGATCTCCTGGGAGGCCCTGGAGCGCGCGGGCCTGGACCCGCAGGCCCTGCGCGGCAGCCGGACGGGCGTGTTCACCGGTGTCAACTACAGCGACTACGGCGCCGCGGTGGCCCGCTCCGCGGACGGCGAGGGCCACCTGCTGACCGGCAGCGCCCCCAGCGTCGTCTCCGGGCGCGTCGCCTACACCCTCGGCCTGGAGGGCCCGGCGGTCACCGTCGACACCGCCTGCTCGTCGTCCCTGGTCGCCCTGCACCTGGCCGCCCGCGCGCTGCGCGCCGGGGACTGCTCGCTGGCCCTGGTCGGCGGCGTCGCGGTGATGGCGACCCCCGGCGCGCTGATCGGCTTCTCGCGGCAGCGCGGTCTCGCGCCCGACGGCCGGTGCAAGGCGTTCGCGGACGGCGCCGACGGCATGGGCATGGGCGAAGGCGCCGGCGTGCTGCTCGTCGAGCGGCTGGGCGAGGCCCGCCGCAACGGCCACCCCGTCCTCGCCGTGCTGCGCGGCTCCGCCGTCAACCAGGACGGCGCCAGCAACGGCCTGTCGGCCCCCAACGGACCCAGCCAGCAGCGCGTCATCCGCGCCGCCCTCGCCGACGCCCGGCTCCGCGGCGCGGACGTGGACGTGGTGGAGGCCCACGGCACCGGCACCGCCCTGGGCGACCCCATCGAGGCCCAGGCGCTGCTGGCGACCTACGGCCGGGACCGGCCCGCCGGCCGGCCCCTCCTCATCGGCTCCCTCAAGTCCAACATCGCCCACACCCAGGCCCTCTCGGGCGTCGCCGGGGTCATGAAGACGGTCCTGGCCCTGCGGCACGCCACCGTCCCGGCCACCCTCCACGTGGACCGTCCCACCACCCGGGTGGACTGGTCCCGGGGCGCCGTCGCCCTCGCCACCGACGCCACCCCGTGGCCGGACACGGGCCGGCCGCGCCGCGCCGGCGTCTCGTCCTTCGGCCTCAGCGGCACCAACGCCCACGTCGTCCTGGAGCAGGCCCCGGAGCCCGCCGGGCCGCCGGAGACCGCGCAGGCCCCGGAGCCCGCCGGGCCGCCGGAGACCGCGCAGGCCCCGGAGCCGGCAGAGCCACCGCGGACCGCGCAGGCCCCCGGGTCCGCCGTACCGCGGTCCACCCCGTCCCCGGCCCGTCCGGCGGCCCTGCCCTGGCTCCTGTCGGCCCGCACCGCCGAAGCCCTGCGTGCCCAGGCCGGCCGCCTCCTGCGGCACCTGACCCGGCCGGACGCGCCCGGAGCACCCCGTGCGGCCGACGTGGCCCTGTCCCTCGCCCACCGGACCGCCCTCGCCCACCGGGCCGTCCTCGTCGGCGGCCACGACGCCCTGCTGCCCGCCCTGGAGAAGTGGGCGGCGGGCGGCGCCCCCACGGTGAGCGGCGTCGCCGGTCCCGAGGTCCGCACCGTCCTGATGTTCCCGGGGCAGGGCTCCCAGTGGACCGGCATGGCCCGCCGGCTCCTCGACGAGTCACCCGAGTTCGCCACCGGCATGCGCGCCTGCGCGGACGCGCTCGCCCCGCACGTCGACTGGTCGCTGCTCGACGTCGTGCGCGACGGCGGCGGTCCGGACCGCGTCGACGTGGTGCAGCCCGTCCTCTTCGCCGTGATGGTGTCCCTCGCACGGCTGTGGCGGGCCCACGGCGTCGTCCCGGACGCCGTCGTCGGGCACTCCCAGGGCGAGATCGCCGCTGCCGTGGTGGCCGGCGGGCTGTCCCTGCGGGACGGGGCGAAGGTCGTCGCCCTGCGCAGCCGCGCGATCGCCCGGCTGGCCGGGCGCGGCGGCATGATGTCGCTCGCGCTGCCCTCGCGGCAGGCCGCCGAGCGGATCGCGGCCTGGGAGGGACGGCTGTCGGTGGCGGCGGTCAACGGGCCCTCGGCGGTGGTGGTCTCCGGTGACACGGACGCCCTGGACGAGCTGGCGGCGGCCTGCGCGGCCGACGGGGTGCGGGCCCGGCGGGTCGACGTCGACTACGCGTCCCACTCCGCCCACATGGAAGCCCTCGAAGCCGAACTGACCTCCGCCCTCCAGGACATCGAGCCCACCACGGCGGACACCCCCCTGTACTCCACGGTGACGGACGGCTGGCTGGACACGGCGACGATGGACGCCCGCCACTGGTACGCCAACCTCCGCCGTACCGTGGGCTTCGAGTCCGCCGTCCGCGCCCTCGCGGACGCGGGCCACCGCGCCTACATCGAGGTGAGCCCGCACCCCGTCCTCGTCCCGGCCGTCGAGGAGACCCTGGAGGCGGCGGGCGCCGACGCCGCCGTGCTCGGCACGCTGCGGCGCGGCGAGGGCGGCATGGAACGCGTGCTCCGGTCCCTCGGCACCGCATGGGCGCACGGCGTGCCCGTCGACTGGCCGGCGTTCTTCGCGGGCACCGCCGCCCGCCGCGTCGACCTGCCCACCTACGCCTTCCAGCACCGGCCCTACTGGGCCGTGCCGGGCCCGCACACCGGCGGCGACGTCAGGGCCACGGGCCTCGGCGCGACCGGGCACCCCCTCCTGGGCGCGGCCGTCGAACTCGCCGGCACCGGCGAGACGCTGCTCAGCGGCCGGATCTCGGTGCGCACCCACCCCTGGCTCGCCGACCACGCCGTGTCGGACGTCGTCCTGCTGCCCGGCGCCGCGTTCGTGGAGCTGGCCGTCCGCGCCGGCGACGAGACCGGCTGCCCCGTCCTGGAGGAACTCACCCTCCAGGCCCCCCTGGTGCTGCCCGCGACCGGCGGCGTACAGCTCCAGGTGCGCGTCGGGGCCCCGGACGGCACCGGCCGCCGCACCGTGGACGTGTACGCCCGGCCGGACGCCGCGGCCGACGGGCCGTGGACGCCGCACGCCTGCGGCGTACTGGCCGAAGCGGCGGGGGAGGAGCCACCGGGGGAGGAACCACCTGGAGAGGGCGCGCACTGGCCTCCGGCCGGCGCCGAGCCGGTCGACGTCGACGGCCTCTACGAGCGCTTCGCCGCGGCCGGCCACGGCTACGGACCGGCCTTCCGGGGACTGCGCGCCGCCTGGCGGCACGGCGGCGACCTGTACACCGAGGTACGCCTGGACGACGGCCTGCGCGCGGCGGCCGCCGGCTTCGGCATCCACCCCGCCCTGCTCGACGCGGCGCTCCACGGACTGTGGCCGGCATCCGGCGGCACCGGGGGCGCGGACCCCGCACCGGGCACCGCGCGGCTGCCGTTCGCCTGGACCGGTGTGACCCTGCACGCCTCCGGCGCCACCGCCCTGCGCGTCCGCCTCTCCCAGGACACCGGCGGGGCCGTGTCCCTCACCGCACGCGATCCCGCCGGCCGCCCGGTGGTCACGGTGGCCGGACTCGCCGTCCGGCCCGTCGACACCGCCGCCCTGCGCGCCGCCGCCCCGGCGGACGACTGCCTGTACCGCCTGGAGTGGACACCCCTGCCACCCCTGCCCGCCCCCGCGGACGTCCGCACCCGGACCGCCCACTGGGCCGCCGTCGGCCGCACCGCACTGCCGCCCGGAACCTGCCCGGCCCACCCGGACCTCGAAGCGCTCGCCGCGGCGGTCGGACGGGGGGCGGCCGTCCCCGGCGTGGTCCTCGCGTCCTGCGCCGAGGCCGCCGGGGCTACCGGGGCTACCGGGGCCGAGGAGGACGACGGGGCCGCCGGGACCGACGCGCACGCCGTGACGGCCGTCGTCCGCGCCACCCTCGGACTGCTCCAGGCATGGCTCGCCGACGACCGGTTCGCCGACACCCGGCTGGTGTTCCTCACACGCGGCGCCGTACGCACGGGCCCGGGCGACGGCCCGAGCGACCCGGCGGCCGCGGCGGCACGCGGCCTGGTGCGCTCGGCCCAGTCCGAGCACCCCGGCCGGCTCGTCCTGGTCGACGCGCCGGACCACGACGACCTGCCCGCCCTGCTGCCGGGCGCCCTGGACCTCGAAGAGCCCCAGCTGGCCGTGCGCGAGGGGAGACTGCTCGCCGCCCGGCTCGCCCGGGTCCCGGCAGCACCGGACGGCGCGTCCACCGGGTCCACCGCGCCGCCGGACCCGGACGGCACCGTCCTCGTCACCGGCGCCGGCGGCACGCTCGGCGGGCTCGTGGCCCGGCACCTCGCGGCCCGGCACGGGGTGAGGCACCTGCTGCTCGCCGGGCGGCGCGGAGCCGGCACGCCCGGGGCCGCCGAGCTCCTGGCCGACCTGCGGGCCCTGGGCGCCCGGGCGGAGTTCGCGGCGTGCGACGTCGCCGACCCGGCCGCCGTCGCGCGGCTGCTCGCGAGCGTGCCGGCCGGGCACCCCCTGACGGCTGTCGTGCACGCCGCCGGCGTCCTCGACGACGGTCTCGTCACCTCGCTCACCCCCGAACGCCTCGACCGCGTCCTGCGGCCCAAGGTCGACGCGGCCTTCGCCCTGCACGAGGCGACCCGCGGCCTGCCGCTGTCCGCGTTCGTCCTCTTCTCCTCCGCGGCGGGCGTCATCGGCACCGCGGGCCAGGCCAACTACGCGGCCGCCAACGCCTGTCTGGACGCCCTGGCCGAGCGCCGCGACGCCGCGGGCCTGCCCGCCCGGTCACTGGCCTGGGGCCTGTGGGAACGGCGCAGCGCGATGACCGGCACGCTGGCGGGGGCCGGGCTCCGGCGGATGGCCCGCGGCGGTGTCGCCGCGCTCTCGGACACCCAGGGCCTCGCGCTGTTCGACGTGGCGCTGCGCCTCGACGACGTCCTGCTCGTGCCCGTACGCCTCGACGCCGCCCGGCTGCGGGCGGGCGCCGCGCGCGGCACCGTGCCGCCGCTGCTGCGCGGCCTGGTGCGCGCCGCCCGGCCCGCCGCCGGGG
>NZ_JAHKJW010000123.1 GCF_019710745.1 Streptomyces beigongshangae | reverse complement strand
GCCCTCGGCGGCCCCCGCGCCCTCGGCGGCCCCCGCGCCCTCGGCGGCCCCCGTGCCGCCGGCGGCGTCGAGCTCCCCGGCGAGCGCGGTCAGCGCCCTGCGGTCGGTCTTGCCGTTGGCGGTCAGCGGCAGGCCCTCGCGCCAGTGCACGGCCGACGGCACCATGTACGCGGGGAGCGAGGCGGCCAGTCGCTCCAGCACGGCCGCCGGGCCGACCGGCTCGGGACCGGCGCAGAACGCCACCAGCCGGGTGCCGCCCGAGACCACCACGGCGCCGTCCCGGACCCCGGCCACCCGCAGCAGGGCGTTCTCCACCTCGCCGATCTCGATGCGGAAGCCGCGGATCTTCACCTGGCCGTCCCGGCGGCCGAGGAACTCCAGCTTCCCGTCGGGCAGCCACCGGCCGTGGTCCCCGCTGCGGTAGAGCCGCTCGCCCGGCCGGAACGGGTCCTCGGTGAACGCCGCCGCGGTGCGCTCCGGGTCGTTGACGTACCCGCGGCCGACGCAGACCCCGGAGAAGACGATCTCGCCGGGCGCGCCGAGCGGTACGGGCGACAGGTGCTCGTCGACGACGTACACGCGCACGTTGGCGACCGGCCGGCCCAGCGGCACCCGGTCCCGCTCCGGCACCCGGGACATGACCTCGTGGTTGGTGTCGTCGCAGGTCTCGGTCAGCCCGTACGCGTTGACCAGGCGGATCCCGGGCTGGGCCGCGAACCAGCGCCGGACGAGCTCCTTCCTGACGGCCTCCCCGGTCACCGACACGCAGCGCAGGTCGGGCAGTGCGCGGGGCCGCTGCTCCAGCTCGGACAGGACCGCCTCCAGGTACGACGGGACGACCTGGAGCACGTCGACCCGGCCCCGCGCGACGGTGTCCACGAACCGCGGGACGTCCAGGACCACCTCCTGGGGGACCAGCAGGGTCCGGCCGCCGACGAGGAGTGCGGAGACCAGCTGCCACAGCGAGATGTCGAAGCACTGGGGCGCCGTCTGCGCGACGGTCCGTCCCTCGCCGACGCCCAGGTCGTCGATCTTGGCGAGGACGTGGTTGAGGAACCCCGCGTGCTCGCACATGGCGCCCTTGGGCTCGCCGGTGGAGCCGGAGGTGAAGTAGATGTAGGCCAGCTGGTCCGCGGCGACGGGGACACCGAGGTCGCCGGCGGGGTGGCCCTCCGCGTAGGCCGTGCCGACGTGCAGGACGCGGGCGCCGGTGCCGGTCCGGGCCGGCGTGCCGGTGCTGCCGTGCTCGGTCAGCACCAGCCCGCATCCCGCCCGCCCGAGGATCTTCCCGATCCGGTCGGCGGGGAAGTGCGGTTCGACGGGCAGGTAGACACCGCCCGCCTTGAGGACCGCGAGGACCCCGGCCAGCCAGTCCGGACCGCGCTCCATGACGACGGCGACGACGCCCTCGGGCCGCAGTCCGCGGGCGAGCAGCGCCCGGCCGATCCGGTTGGCCCGCGCGTTGAGCTCGCGGTACGTCCACCGCAGGTCGCCCCGCACCACGGCGACGGCGTCCGGGTGCGCCGCCGCCCGCTCCTCGAAGAGCTCGTGGACCCGGCGGTCCGGCAGCGCGCGGTGCGGCCCGGCCAGCCCGTCCAGCTGGAACCGGAGTTCGCCGGCGTCCGGCAGACCGTGCCGGTCGTGCGCGGCGTCCGGGTCGTCGGCGAGCCGGGCGAGCGCGGTCAGGTGGTAGCCGGTGATCCGGGCGGCGGCCCCGGCGTCCAGGACGTCGGTGCGGTAGCGCAGGCGCAGCGTGCGGCCGTCGGCGCGCACGTGGAGCACGGTGTCCTCGGCGACGTCGCCGCCGTGCGGATCGAGCACGGTCTCGAAGGGGACCGGTTCGCGGCCCGCCCCCCGCACCGCCGGCGTCCCGGCGGCCTCCCGTACCGCCGGGTCCGCCCGGGCGTCCCGTACCGCCAGGTCCGCCCGCGCGAGCAGGTCGCGCCACGGACCGGCGCCGACCGTCAGCCGGCGGCGCAGCGGCGCCGCGCCCTTCGCCGGGACGTAACCGGTGACGACCTCGCGCTCGCCCGACAGCGCCGCCAGGACCTTGGCGTGCGCGGCCAGGAGCGCGGACGGCTCCGGCATCGGGCCGGGCGGCAGCGGGACCTCGTGCTCCGCCGTGCCCGGGACCGGGTCGGGCGCCCACCTCGGAATGGTGTCCATCGCTTGTTCCCCCCTGTTGTTCCGCTGTTCCGCGTTGTTCCGCGTTGTTCCGCGTGCTTCGTGTGTTCTGTGCCTGCCTCGTGCCGCCGTCAGGCGTGCCGAGGTGCGACCGCCGGATTCCCGCCCCAGTGCGCCCCCGGCGGCACCTCCTCGCCCTTCATCAGGAAGGAGTCGGCGGCGAGCACGGCCGCGTCGCCCATCGAGGCGCCGTAGTGGACGAGCGCGCCGACGCCGAGCGTGACGCCGGCCCCGATCTCGATGTGGTCGGACTTGAAGGTGCCGTCCTCCTGCGAGTGCGACTGCACCTTGCTGTGCGCGCCGAGCGTGCAGTCGTCCCCGATGGCGGTGAGCGTGCGCTCGGTGATGTGGGCGCCGTCGTCGAAGACCCGGCGGCCGACGCGGACCCCCAGGAGCCGCCAGAGCAGGCTCTTGAAGGGGGTGCCGTTGAAGACGGCGAAGTGCGTGTCCGGGATCTTCCACAGCCGCTCGTGCCGCCAGAAGAGCGGGTCGTAGATGGAGTGCAGCCGCGGCCGGAGCGGCCGGAACCGCAGGAGGACCCGCTCCACCAGCGCGTAGTAGCCGGTGGTGAACACGAGGCCGGCGACCAGGGACGTCCCGATCAGCAGGCCGCCGACGGTGCCGTGACCCCCGTACAGGTCGAAGGCGGCGAAGCCGAGGACCGTGAGCACGAACCAGTCGAACCAGCGCAGCAACAGGAACAGGCCCATGGTGCGCAGGTTGTGGCGGTTCTTCGCGGCGAGGCGGCGGCGCAGCTCGTCGCCCTCCCGCAGGTGGTCGAAGCGCGTGTCGCGCTCCACGGTCCGCGGGATCTCGAAGGGCGGCGAGCCCAGCAGGCCGACCCCTTCGCGGAGCTCCCCGTCGAGCGGCACCATGACCTTCGTGGCGAGCAGGACGTTCGCGCCCGTACGGCCGCCCACCGGGTAGGCGATGTGGTTGCCCAGGAAGCTGTGGGGGCCGATCGTCGTGCGCGAGACCCGGAACGACGTGGCCGAGAACTCGGCGTTCATGATCGACAACCCGTCGGCGACCATGGTGCCGCGGCCGACGGAGACCAGGAACGGCGTCTCGTGCGCCACCGCCGTACCGAAGTTGGAGCCGGTCTGCTCGACGTGCGAGAGGTCGTACCCGAGGGCGCGCAGGTAGTGGACGATGTACGAGCTGTCCCCGCACAGCCACTTGAAGAACCTGGCGTTGGACAGCCGCGCGACGGTCCGCTGCACCGAGTAGTGGAAGCCGTAGAGCGGATAGACCCGGTCCGGCTCCAGGAACGGGTTCAGCAGCCGCGGGACCACGGTGACGACGGCGAAGCCGATCACGACGGAGCCCGCGAAGAGCGCGGCCGACAGCCCGAGCGCCTCGGCGTAGAACCGCCCCGACGTGATGTGCCGCGCCTCCCGGTCCAGCAGCACCTCCAGCGAGGGCGCCGCCGTGAGCAGCAGGTACGCGCCCCCGACGAGCAGCGGCATGGAGACCAGGAGTGTCTGCACCACGGTGGCCAGGCCGTAGCCCACCCGCCGCGCGGTGCCGCAGTCCGCCGGGGCGACCCGTACGTGGTCGACGTCCGTGCGCCGGGCCGGGGAGCCGTGCCAGCGCTGCCCGGCCGGCACCGCGGCGCCGCCGTACAGCGCCGACGCATGGCCGAGCTGGGACCCGTCCCCCATGGCGGTGCCGATGTCCAGGACGGTGTTCTCGCCGACGAACACGTCCCGGCCCAGGGTGACGCGGCCGGTGCGGATGCGTCCGGCGTGCGCCTGGTAGCAGAGGAAGTGCGCGTCCTTGCGGATCACCGTGTTCGCGCCGACGGTGAACAGGTCGGTGCAGACCGGGACCGAGTGGGAGAGGATCGTGACGTTCCCGCCGATCCGCGCGCCGAGGGCCCGCAGGTAGAGCACGAAGAGCGGATTGCCGGCGAACAGGACCACCGGGTTCGCGTGCAGCAGCACCTTGACGGTCCAGAAGCGGAAGTAGGCCAGGCTCCAGACCGGGAACTCGGTCTCCTTCCAGCGGCCGACCAGCACCCACTTGGCCACCACCGGCAGGGTGCACAGACCGGTCAGGACGGCGCCCCCGAAGACGGCCGACCGCAGATAGACGTCCACGACGCCCTCCCCGGCCGAGATCCAGCCGTACCCCCGGGCGGTGACGAGCCCGGAGAGGGCGCAGTACAGCGCGAAGGCCAGGAACTGGAGCGCCCCGCACAGGACGTACCGTGCGCTGCCGCCCCGGACGGGCGGCCCGGCCGGCGCGGGCGGCGGCGCGGGCGCCCCGGCCGGGACCTCGGCGAGCGCCGCCGCCAGACCGCGGATCGTCGGGTGGCCGTACACGTCGCGCATCGACACGGCCGGCAGGTCGGGATGCTTCCTGACCCGTGCGCAGAAGTGCGCCATCACCAGCGAATTGGCACCGAGGTCGTCGAAGAAGTGACTGTCGACGGGGACCCGCTCCACGCGTACGACACCGGCGAGCACCTCCGCGAGGACACGTTCGGTCCCGCTCACCGGGTCGCGGCCGGCCGGTGACGGCGCCGGAGCGACGGTCGTGACCTCACCGGGATCTCCCACCACTTGGTCTCCTTGCTGATGAGTGCTGCCGATTGCTGATGGGCACTGATGTTTGCTGCTGATTGCGGACCGTTCGGAGTGTCTGGCGCCTCCGGGGGGAATGCGAAGAGTTCTCGCCCGCAGTTTCAATGCGCTCCCGAATCGGTGACGAACGGGGCGACGGTGGAACAAGGTGATTCCTGGGTGACTCCGACGGGCCGGAAGGTAGGCTTGTTCCGCGTGCGGAAAATGTTCCGCACGGCAGTGCTGTGTTCACGGTCCACGGTCCACGGTTCACGGGAGCGAGTGTGTCCGCGGAAAGGGGAGGGCGGGCGGGAGGAGGTCGTTCCGTGGGTGGCTGGAGCGGCCGAGGGGAAGGGCGCGGGCGGCACGGCATGATCCGCGGAGAGTACGGATCGCGGGTGAGGCGGCTGTCGGCCCTCCTCCGGGCCCTTCTGAGTCCCCCGTGTCGTGGTGCGACCGAGCCGTCTCCACGGGCCCGGCGGAATGCAATCCGAATTGTTTCGGGGTGCTCATGAACGGGTCAAGGCCGTTTCGGCCTATGGCGCTTTATCGCTGTTCCGGATGACGTTGTCGGATTCCTCGAAGGATCTGTTCCGCACGTCCTGCCGGGATGTTTTCCCGGAGGCGTCACATGTGTTGTTGAGCCTTCCACTTCCTGAAGGGAAATTATTCGGCCACGGGTGCATGACAAAAATCGGATTCGATTCTGTTTGCGATTACCGTGGAATTGCTGCCGCTTTTCCGTCGTGCGGCCGAACCGGATCGGCGGCGTTCCGCCGCCGGCCGCCCGGTCCCGGCCCCGCCTCCCCGGCCCGTACCGCGGCACCGGGAGATGAGTGCGACCTCGCCCGGCGGATACCTTTAGGACGTGCAGCCAGCAAGCGAACCCCCTCAGAGGACGTCCGGTCGTCTCCACCGGGCGCGTGCCCTCTACCGGAACGTCTCCAAGCGCAGGACCGCCTGGCTGCTGCTCAAGGACACCGTGAACTCGTGCATCGAGTACCGGATCCTCGGACTCGCGGCGGAGGCGGCGTTCTTCACGCTGCTCTCCGTCCCGCCGCTGCTGCTCAGCATGATCGGCCTGCTCGGCTACGTCGACGACTGGACCGGCGCCGACACCATCGCCAGCCTGGAGAGAAGCCTCCTGGAGGCATCCCGCACGGTCCTGACCGACAAGGGCGTCACGCAGATCGCCCAGCCGCTCCTGCACGACGTGATGGAGGGCGGCCGTCCCGACGTCATCTCCCTGGGCTTCCTGTTCGCCCTGTGGTCCGGCTCGCGCGCGGTGAACGTCTTCATCGACACCATCACCGTGATGTACGGCCTCGACGGGGTGCGCGGTATCGTCCGGACCCGGCTGATGGCCTTCCTGCTCTTCCTCGTGGCCCTGCTGATCGGCTCGGTCGCCCTGCCGCTGATGGTGGCGGGCCCGGACGCCGTGGTGAACGTCGTGCCCTGGTCGACGACCGTCGTCCAGGTGCTGTACTGGCCCGTCGTCATCGTCCTGTCGGTCGTCTTCCTGACGACGCTGTACCACGTGTCAGTACCCGTGCGCTCCCCCTGGATCGAGGACGTGCCCGGCGCCCTCGTGGCCCTGGCCATGTGGGTGCTGGGCAGCTTCCTGCTGCGCATCTACCTGACGAACACCGTCGAGGGCCCCACGATCTACGGCTCGCTGGCCGCGCCCGTCGCGGTCCTCCTGTGGATCGGCGTCTCCGCCTTCGCCGTGCTGGTGGGCGCCGCCGTCAACGCGGCCATCGACCGCGTCTGGCCGGCCGCCGCCACCGCCGCCGCCCGCGCCGTCAACGAACGGCTGCGCGCCGAGCAGGCCGCCGACCTCGTGGCCCGCGCGGCCGCGGCCCGGGCCGCGCAGGCCGAGGAGGACCCCGACGACCCGGACATGCCCTCCGAGTTCCCCGAGCGCTGGTCCCGCTTCCTCCCCCCGGAGGACGTGACCTCCCGGCTGCGGACCCACGCCAGGACCACCTCCAGGAACGGTGACGAGGCACCGCCGCCGCAGTGACCGGCGAGGGCGCCGCACGGGAGCGGCGCAGCCTTCCGCCCGTGGCCGAACCGTACGCCGGTACGGCGCCGATGCCGACGCCTGCGCCGTACCGGGAGCGGGCGTCGCGGCTCACCGGCGCGGTCGTGTGGACCCGTACCGCCGTGCCCGGTGACACCGCGCCGGTGCTGCCCGACGGGTGCATGGACCTGCTGTGGACCGAGGGCCGGCTGTTCGTCGCCGGTCCCGACACCCGCGCCCACGCGGGCGACGACCCCGGCGGTCCGGCGCGGTACGCGGGCGTCCGGTTCTTCCCCGGCACCGCGCCCGCCTACCTCGGCGTCCCCGCCCACGAACTGCGCGACCGCCGCGTGGACCTCGCCGACCTGTGGGGCGGGGCCGCGGCGCGGCGGCTGACCGAGCGGGTGGACGCGGCGGGGGACCCCGCCGCCGCGCTCGAAGCGGTGGCCCTGCGGCGGGCCGCCGGCGCCACGCC
>NZ_JAHKJW010000122.1 GCF_019710745.1 Streptomyces beigongshangae | reverse complement strand
GGCGTGCCGCGCCCGTGCGTGGGTGCGCAGGCCGGCCGGCCTGCGCACGCACGGTCCTAGCCCGTCCGCGGGCCCGCCACCGCGGGGCCGGCCGCTGCGGAGTCGGCCGCCGGGCCGCCGGACGGCACGTCCGGTTCCGCTATCGACAGGGACCCGGGGGTCTCCCCCGCGGCGTCGGTGAGCCAGCGCTGGGCGTCGGTCCTGTCGCGGATCCTCACCACCACCTCCGTCCGCGCCCGCGCGTCCTGGGAGGCGGGAGCCACGGCGAGTCCCGCCTCCCAGCGGGGCAGCAACTCGCCCCGCACGGTGAGGTCGTAGCGCACGTCGTCGCCCCGCGCGGCGGACGCCGCCGCGCAGCGGCCCAGGACGACCACCCCGGCGTCCACGTGGGAGTCCAGGCACAGCTCCGGGTCGGCGGCGCTGCGCAGGAGCCCGTCCTTCTCGTACGACCACTCCTGCGTCCCGGCCGTGGAGCACGTGTCCAGCTCGGTGCCCGCACCGGCCCTCGCCGTGCCGCCCTCGACGTCCAGGCAGAGGTCGGCGTCGAGGTTGCGCAGCCGGGTCCGGACGGGCCCCGTGGGAAGCCCCGCGGAGCCGGACGGGGACGACGGCCCGGCGGTCGGCGGCCGCCCGCCGGGACCCGGGCTGCCGGACACCCCGACGGAGGCCGAGGGGGCCGTACCGCCGTCGTCCCGCGACGACAGGACGGCGACGAGGACGGCAGTGAGCAGGGCCGCCGAGACCAGGCCCGCTCCGGCGAGGAGGACCTTCGAACGGCGCGGACCCGGGGAGGAGTGCCGTCCCCGCCGCGCGGAGAACCGGGACGGCGGACGGACGCGCCCGCCGAGACGGGAGCGCCCGCCGCCGCCCGGAGGTCCGCCGGCGCGACGGGCGGTCCGGGTCCCCGGACGCCCACCGCCCGGACGTGACGCAAGATAGCGGCGAGCGCCCCAGCCGAGCACCCCTTCGGCGAGCAGACCGCCCAGACCACCCTCGAAATGGCTCAGCTGCTCGGCGGCGTAACGGCAGAAACGGCACGTCAGGAGATGCTGCTGCACATCGGGGAGCAGGGCGCCGCCGCGCCGGATCGGACCGTCCAGCAGACGGTTGTAGTGGCGGCAGTCCCTGTTCGGCGCGAGTTCACGATGGGCCCGTACACAGCCCTCGCGGAATTTCTCGCGGGCCTCCTCCAACGCCGTGGACGCGCTGTCGGTGTCCATGCCCAGGAGACCGGCCGGTACGGATATGTGCTCGGCCTCGACCTCGGTGTGCCAGAGCAGGCACTGGGCGCGTCCCGGAAGAGCCTGGAAGGAACGTTCCGCGAGCCTGCGGTTCTCCGGTGTCATGGAGTTCGTGGTGCGCATACCGCGCCCCCCGGCCGGTTTCCGCAGTTCGGGCAGCACCTCGGACATACGGTCGTCCGCCGACCACTCCTTGACGAGGTCCCGTACCGCCACCAGGAGTCGAGGGCGCAGCGCGGTGGTGGAGCCGGCGCGCCGGAGACGTCCGAACACCTGCTGGAAGGCGGCGGCGGTGACCATCGGGGCGGCGCCGGCCGCGGGGGCGTTCGCCGCGGAGGCGAGGCAGATGACCGCGTAGTCGTGCGCCGGCTGCCAGTGCCGCGCGAGGATCAGTGCCACGGGGTGCGTGAGTTCGCCCTCCGGCTGTGCCCTGAGGAGCGCCGCCAGGCTCTCGTCGGATTCGCCGGGAACGGCGCCCGGGCCGGGCGGATATGGCGGACGAGGCGGGTGGGGGGTGTGCACTGAGTGGTTTCCTTCCAAGGCACAAGGTGGCACACAGGAGTTCTGACCGCCGAAAAGGAGCTCCGTCCGGTGCGTACCTTTCAGGCGTGGCGCAGTGGCGCACGAAAGCGGCCGGGACGCCGGCCACCCGGCCCCCGTCGGCCGCGGGCCTTTCGGGGCCAACGGCGCGGGGGAATCCCGGGCGGTGAATCAGACCTGGCCAAGGGCCATGTACGGGAAGTTCACCCTTGCACAGGTCACTCATGCCCAACAAGGCGCCTGAACCACTTCGGTGCCACTTCGGCACCATTCGCTCAGGGGAGGAAAGCCGGCGTTCGCCCCCGCCTCCTTTCCGGGCACGGCCCTTCCCCGCGGCGCGGCGCTTTTCGTCGTCGCGTCCGCCGTCGAGTGCCCCGCGCGAAGGGCGTGCACACGCCGGCGGTCCCCGTTCACCTCACCCCCCGTTCCTCCCGGGGGTCCCCCCGTCTGATTCGATGGAACCGGACCAAACCGACAAGCACTTTCCCGAGGACGACCCCTGAGCTCCACACTGGCGACCGCCCTTTCCGCCGTTCTGCTCGTCGCGGTGCTGGCGGGTGCCGTGATCCGGCCCTTCGGTCTGCCGGAGGCCACCGTGGCGGTCCCGGCCGCCGGTCTGGTGATGGCCACCGGCGCCATCTCCCTCGACCACGCACGGGCCGAGGCCGAACTGCTCGGCCCGGTCGTGGGTTTCCTCGCCGCGGTGCTCGTGCTGGCCAGGCTCTGCGACGACGAGGGGCTCTTCCGGGCCTGCGGTGCCTGGCTGGCGCGTACGTCGAAGGGCCGGCCGCAACGCCTGCTGGGCGCCAACTTCCTGCTGGCCTCGGTCATCACGGCCGTACTGAGCCTGGACGCCACGGTCGTGCTGCTCACACCGGTGGTGTTCGCGACCGTGGCCCGCCTCGGCGCCGCCGCCAAGCCCCACGTCTACGCGTGCGCCCACCTGTCGAACACGGCCTCGCTGCTGCTGCCCGTCTCCAACCTGACCAACCTGCTCGCGTTCACGGCGAGCGGTCTGAGCTTCACGCGGTTCGCCCTGCTGATGGGTCCCGCGTGGGCCGTCGCCATCGCCGCCGAGTACCTCGTCTTCCGGCGCTTCTTCGCCGAGGACCTGGCCCGCAACCCTCCGGACCCGGCGGGGAGCGGAACCGGCACTACGGGCACCACCGGCTCCGGCGGCGACTCCGGATCCGGCCACGACTCCGGCCCCGGCCCCGACTCCACCGACATGCCCCTCTTCGCGCTGGTCACCGTCGCCTGCACCCTCGCGGGCTTCGTCGTGACGTCCGCGCTCGGTGCCGAACCGGCCTGGGCGGCGCTCGCGGGAGCCCTCGTCCTGGCCGTCCGGGCGCTGGTCCGCGGGCGCACCACACCGCTCGCCGTCGTACGGGCCACCTCGCTGCCCTTCCTCGCCTTCGTCCTGGCGCTGGGCATCGTGGTGCGCGCCGTGGTCGACAACGGCCTCGCGGACCTGCTCGGGCACCTGGTCCCCGACTCGGCGTCCCTGCCCTCGCTGCTGGGCATCGCGGTCCTCGCCGCCGTGCTGGCGAACCTCATCAACAACCTCCCGGCGGTCCTGGTCCTGCTGCCCCTGGCCGCGGCGGCGGGACCCGGACCGATCCTGGCCGTGCTGCTCGGGGTGAACATCGGTCCGAATCTCACCTACGCCGGTTCGCTGGCGACCCTGCTGTGGCGGCGGATCGTCCACCAGCACGATCACGACGTCGACCTGGGGGAATTCACCCGTCTCGGCCTGCTCACCGTGCCCCTCGCGCTGTTCCCCGCGGTAGTCGCACTCTGGGCCTCGGTACGGGTGTTCGGCGCCTGAGAACCGGGTCGGCGGCAGTCGTGCAGGGGGCATTGACGCTGCCACATGACCATGCAATGCTCCCGTTTTGGGAGCGCTCCCATCATCCTGCCGTCCGCATCGGACGGCATTCATGGACCCCATTCTGGCTTCGGGAGGCGCTCCATGCCGACGTTCCCGCACGTGCACCGCCACCCCTCGGAACGACGTACCGGAAGACGTGCCACAGCCGTCCTGCTGGCGGCCGCGCTGCTGACGGGCGGGCTGGCCCTCGCGCCCGGCGCGGCAGGCGCGCCGTCCGCCGCGGATCCCGCCGCCGCGACCACCCCGGTCCGGGTGAACCAGGCGGGCTACCTGCCGGACGGCCCCAAGCGCGCCACCGTGGTCACGGCCGCCGACCAGCCCCTGGTCTGGCAGTTGCGCAGCGCGTCGGGTGCCGTGGCCGCCGCCGGCCGGACCGTCGTGCGCGGCACGGACACGGCCTCGGGCGACGCGACCCACGTCGCGGACTTCTCCGCGCACCGCAAGGCGGGCTCGGAATACGTCCTGGTGGTCGACGGGCAAAGCAGCGCGCCCTTCGACATCCGGGCCGACCTCTACGACGGCCTGCGCTCCGACTCCCTGGCCTTCTTCTACCACCAGCGCAGCGGCACACCGATAGATGCCTCGCTGGTGGGCCCCGCCTACGCGCGGCCCGCCGGGCACCTCGGGGTCGCCCCCAACCAGGGCGACACGCGCGTGCCGTGCCAGGCCGGGGTGTGCGACTACGAACAGGACGTGCGGGGCGGCTGGTACGACGCCGGCGACCACGGCAAGTACGTCGTCAACGGCGGGATCTCCGTCTGGCTGCTCGTCGACTCCTTCGCGCGGGCCAAGAGGGCGGGCACCGCCTCCGCGCTCGGCGACTCGACGCAGCGGATCCCCGAACGCGGCAACGGCGTGCCCGACATCCTGGACGAGGCCCGCTGGGAGCTGGACTTCCTGATGCGGATGCAGGTGCCAAAGGGCAAGCCCCTCGCGGGGATGGCCTTCCACAAGATCCATGACGCGGCCTGGACGGGCATCCCGACCCGGCCCGAACTGGACCCGCAACCCCGCGAGCTGCACCGCCCCTCCACCGCCGCCACCCTCAACCTCGCCGCGACGGCGGCCCAGTGCGCACGCGTCTTCAGGCCCTACGACCCCGCGTACGCGAAGCGGTGCCTGAGCGTGGCCCGCACGGCGTGGACGGCGGCGCGGGCCAACCCCGGGCTGTACGCGCCCGAGTCGGACAGCACGGGCGGCGGCCCCTACAACGACACACAGGTCACCGACGACTTCTACTGGGCCGCGAGCGAGCTGTACGCGGCGACCGGGGAACGCGCCTACCGGGACGCGGTCACCTCCTCGCCCTGGCACACCTCGGACAGCGCGCTCACGCCGACCGGCTTCAACTGGGCCGACACCGCGGCCCTCGGCCGGCTGACCCTGGCGACCGTGCCGAACGGGCTGCCCGCCTCCGACATCAGGCGGGTACGGGCGTCCGTGACCGCCGCGGCCGACGGGCACCTCGCCACCATGGCCGGGCAGGGCTACCCGGTGCCCCTCCCCGCGGGCGGGTACGTGTGGGGTTCCAACAGCCAGGTCACCAACAACGCGATCGTGATGGCCACGGCCCACGCGCTGACCGGGCGGCAGCGGTACCGGGACGGGGTGCTGGAGTCGATGGACTACCTGCTGGGCCGCAACACCCTGGACCTGTCGTACGTCACCGGCTACGGCGACGCGTACGCCCGCAACCAGCACCACCGGTTCTGGGCGAACCAGTACGACGCCTCGCTGCCGAACCCGCCCGCGGGCTCCCTCGCGGGCGGTCCCAACAGCGGTCTGCAGGACCCCGTGGCGCAGGAGCACCTGGCCGGGTGCGCGCCCGCGGCCTGCTACATCGACGACATCGGCTCGTACTCCACCAACGAGGTGACGATCAACTGGAACGCGCCGCTGGCCTGGCTGGCGGCCTTCGCCGCGGAACGGCGCCCGTCGCGCACCTAGCACGGGCGCCGGTGCCGGACCGGTGCCGGAGTCCCGCGCGGTACGCGCCGGGCGGGACTCCGCGGCACCGGGGATTTGACGTGCGGCGTCCCGCGCGCTTTGATCGCGACGTGCCCGGGCCCGGCCCGGTGCCCAGAGGTGCGCCCAGCCGGTAGCGGACACGTTCCCGAGTCCTGCCACAGTCGCCAGGACCGTCACGGGGTCCGAGGCGGGGCCGCACTCACGACCGATGGAGCGGACATGCCCGCCGAGCGTGCCCCCCGCGCGCGTCTTCCCAGGGCGGCAGCCGCCCTGGTCGCCCTCGTGGCCCTGGCCTCCTGCACGCCGGACGGGAACGGCGGGGAGTCCGGCGGCGCCGCGGGATCCGGCGCCGGGAGCGTGCGGCTGCCTCCCGTGCCCGCCGGTTTCGACTACCAGATCGGCGGCGCCTACCCCCCGCCGTCCGGTGTCCGCATCGTCGCCCGCGACCGCGGTGCCGACCCGGCGCGCGGCCTCTACAACATCTGCTACGTCAACGCCTTCCAGGCCCAGCCCGACGAGCGGGACGACTGGCCCGACGACCTGCTCCTGCGGGACGGCGAGGGCGAGCCCGTCATCGACGCCGACTGGGACGAGCCGCTGCTCGACATCGGCACCCCCGCCAAGCGGGAGCGGATCGCGGCGCGGGTCGCCCCGTGGATCGACGGCTGCGCGGACAAGGGCTACGACGCCGTCGAGCCGGACAACTACGACAGCTACACCCGCTCCCGGGGGCTGCTGAGCGCGGACGACGCCCTGTCCTTCGCCCGGCTGATCTCGGACGAGGCGCACGGCCGGGGGCTGGCCGTCGCCCAGAAGAACACCGTGGAGCTGGCCGACCGGCGCTCCCGTGCCGGGCTCGACTTCGCCGTGGTGGAGGAGTGCGGCGCCTACGACGAGTGCGGCGCGTACGCCGACGCCTTCGACGACCGGGTCGTGGTCGTGGAGTACACCGACGGCGGGCTGCGCAAGGCCCGTGCGGGTTTCGGCGACCGGCTGAGCATCGTGCGCCGGGACCTGGCGGTGTCGGCACCGGGCAGCACCGGCTACGTCCGCCGGACCCGCTGACCCACCGCCCCGGACCCGTCGGCGGGTCAGCCGACCAGCAGGTCGAGGGCCTGTTCCCACCGGAAGCCGGGCCGGTCCGGGTCGCCGGAGGCGTGCTCCCCGAACCTGACCCCCATCCCGCGCAGCCTCTCCAGGCTGTCCCGGTAGGCGGGGTGGGCCGTCAGCGCCTCGCTCACACAGGGCAGTACGGAGATCGGCACGCCCGTTCCGTACGCCTCGCAGAGCGTCCCCAGGGCGAGCGTGTCGGAGATCCCGGCCGCCCACTTGTTGACGGTGTTGAAGGTCGCGGGCGCCACGGTCACGGCGTCCGGGTCCGGGAAGGGGCGCGGGTCGCCGGGCGAACGCCAGGCGGACCTGATCGGCCGGCCGGTCCGTGCCTCGGCCTCCGCGGTGTCGAAGAAGCCCGTCGCGAGCGGGGTCGCGATGACACCGACCTCCCAGTCCCGCTCCTGCGCCAGGGTGATCAGCTCGCCGACGCCGCCGGCGACCCCGGCGGCGCAGACGACGACGTACAGGAAGGGTTTCCGCGCCTGTTCAGTCACCCGGGAACCTTACTGAACCCGGGGAACCCCACCACCCGGGAATCCTCACCGGACCGGGTCCGGTGGACGACGCCGGGCCGCCCGCGGAGCCGGCCGGGCAACCGCTCCGGCCGGCGGAGGGTGCCATGGTCACGGCCGCCGCCGGGCGGGGCGCGGAACCCG
>NZ_JAHKJW010000121.1 GCF_019710745.1 Streptomyces beigongshangae | reverse complement strand
CAGTACCGCAGCAACCTGATCAACGGATGCCTCGCCGAAACCGGACTCACCTTGACGGCACCACGGCGACAACGTCAGTAGAGGTGTCCATTACGGAACACCGACCTCCTGCTGCCAGACGTAGGGAAGGGATACGCTCCCTGTGCGAAACTCGACAAGCTGATACGCGATATGTGGCTTGCCTAGTGAACCGACGGCAGGTGCCACCTGGCGCAACCTCGCCATCGGAGTCCTCCGACTCGCCGGCCGCCACGGCATCGCCGCCGCCCTCAGACGAAACGCCCGCGACGCCACCCGGCTACTGCGCATCCTGGACATTCCATGATCAGAAAACGGTCGTACCCGCTTCACGCCGAGGCCCTGGCCAGGACCGCTCACGCGGTCTGGGTCAACGCCGTTCGATGCCCTGTTCTGGGGTGGCCATGCAGCGACTACGACTCGTCAGATGGAGCCTCTCGCCTGAGAAATTGTTCCAATTCGTCCCGAGTCACTTCGACTAAAACCAGGGTGTCACCCTCCTCGTTGCGCACCTCGACCCGAGGTGGTGGTCGGCGTCGGCGAAGCCTGTCGGCGAGGGAGAACAGGGCATCAACCAACCCGACCACACCGGCACAGATACCAAACACGGTCACGGGATCGAAGCGGCTGCGCCCTTCATCGGTTACCTCAAGCCCTTCAGAGATTGCGTCGAGATCTTCCTTGATGTCTGTGCCGTGCGGTACGACGAGTTCCAGCAGAACCCGATTATCAGTCATGAAAGGCTCCCTTCCGGAGCGGAGCGCGTATGGGCCACGCCAGTGACAGGGGACGGCTTTCCGAGATAGGAGAAGGCGGCCCAGTCATCCAGTTCAAGTCGCTCGGCGAGTTGACGTTGGGTGGCGTGCACAGCAAGAGCGGGTTCCTCTTGGCGAAGGAGCCTGCTGTACAGCGACGTCATGAAGGCCGCACCAGTCTTATCGCGGACGGCCCAGCGGCTGCCGATAACGGCGCCTGCGCCGGCGCGGAGAAGGCTGCCAGTGAGGCCCGAGCAGTCGTTGGTGATACCGAAACTGGTGAGGGCACTGGAACAGGCAGAGAGAGTCACGGTCACCCCCGGGGTGAGGCCTGTACTCAGTAGGTCTTCGGCGGTCACACGGTGCCGGTCCTGATCAGTGCGGCCTCGAAGCCGCAGTGAGGACTGAAGAGGTGCAACCGGGTTGAAGTCGGCGTGACAGGCGAAGTGGATGTGCGTCCATGCCTCGGTGAGTGCTTGCAATACGTCGCGTTTACTGGCGCACTCTGCTCTGAGAACATGCACGCTGCCCGACCACATTTCTTCGATGGCTTGGACCTCCTGGGCAGCACTGGGCAGCACTGGGCAGATCAGCGTCCGGGTACGAGACGATAAGCAGCCTGGGATTCAATTCAGCAGGGCGTACAGGCAACTCAGCGGCGAGTGGTATCGATGGCACGTACGAGACCTTGAATTCCTCTCCGAGACATCGACTGCCGTCGATGGGCAGTGCCTCGAACGGAATACGGCTGAGGAGCCCTCCCGTGCTGATCGCCAACTTTTCGATGTGGTGATCCGCGAGCGGCCCCATCACCGGCGCCACGAGCGTCCGGAAGAGGCGGGGAAGGACCCGGCGGAACATGCGCATGCGGAAGGTGAGGGAGTCGGCTTTGCTGTGGAGATCACCCAGATCATCGAACAGATCCGCCCCGTAGCCCCAGTCGAGTCCGGTGGTGCGCCACTCGTCGCCCTCGCGCCAGACCAGGAACGCCAGGACAGTTCCGTTCGAGACGGTGAGACTCAGGAAGCCCAACCCCGGAGCGAATGATCCCGGGGACATGACATGAAGCTGACCAAGAACGTCGACCATGACGTCGCGAATGCCTGTGAGACCGCCGACTGCCGGATAGTACGTGCCGGTACGGCGAACCAAGTCGGCCAAGTTCTGCAGGTCGATTTCACGACGTGCGGTGCGAACGGTTGCGGCGCGCAGGGTTTCGGAGGCATTGAGGGCGTCCTCATGCCGCCCAGCGCGAGCGTAGGACCGGGCGAGGCGGTGGTAGCCGGTGGCACACTGGTCGCCGATCTGCCCGACCGTGGTCTCGTCGAGTGCGAGGGCAAGCCGCCTGCTGATGGCTACGGCCGCCAGTTCGTACAGACGCAGCGCATCCTCGTGATGTCCGCGGGCCTCGTTCTCCATGCCACGCGCCAGGAGATGCTCCCACGCCTTCTCGTCCGGCAGTCCTCTCAGCAGACGTTCGGGGTGCCTGATAGGTGCACCTGGTGGTGCAGGGTTTCCATGCAGTCCCGCCAGGACCGTACGCGCACGCCGCTGCTTATCCCTGATGTCACTGACCAATCTCCAGTAGACACCGAACCGTTCAATGCACTTGATGGCGGCAGTGTAATGCTGAAGTGATTCCTTGAGATATTCCTCACGGGCCGGTTCGGTAGAAAGGAGGTCTGCCGTGAGGAAGTGGACTCTGGCAATATGCTTGTGCTTTTCCTGGAAACCGGGAGTGACCTCGTACCCAGACAAGGCCAGCTCTGCGTGGTGGAGGCCGAGGTGTCGGAGGAGTTCCCCACCCTGGGTGGCGACGTGAACCCATAGATTCGGTTGGCATATCAAGCTGAACGCAGCCATCGCTACATTATGGTCCAGCCAAGCACGCTGGTCCGGTGGTGCTGAATTGGCCAGGCGGAGATAGATCTTCAATTCCTTCACGCCGGCGGATGGTTCGCGCGTCAGTTTGTGGTAGGAGCCAAAGAGAAGACCAGCCATGTTCTCCATCACAAGCCCGTCGCCGTCGTAGCAGCCGCTGTCGGCGAGTCGTTCGGCGAACAGTGCGAGCGGCAGGGCCTGGCGGACGCCTTCGGGACGGCCGGCAGCCAGACGGGCCTCGTAGTGGATGCGCCTCACGTCTGCCTCCACGTTTTCCCCCCAGGCGTGCGACCCGGAAGTCGCTTCCCTGAAGGTTAAGGGAAGTCTCCCCTCAAGCTCGGCGGAAAGAACGAATGATCGTTTCGACAGGCAGTGGGGACACCGCGGATGACTGCCGAATCCGTCGATCACATGCTCGAACGAGTTATCGCAATCAGCGCAGAGTCCCAGGATGCGGTGGAGGTGCCGCACAGGGGTCAACTCTGAGCCGTCTCTAAGGCAGGGCAGACCAAGCTGGAATTCGAGCGCCGCAAGCGTCGGGTTCAACCTCGATACTGTCGCGCAGGATGGGCAACGTAGATATATCTGGGCATCCAGTGACAGGAGTGACCGGACCGGCTCAGCCATATACGTCATGGGGAGTTGCTGCCGGTATCCGGGCAAGAGACTCAGCCAAGCCGTTAGCTGCTTCAGTGCGACGGAAAGTCCCTCGGGCGGATTCGAAAATTCCGTCGAGTTCACGTAACACCCCCTTTGTACCCGTACCCTTC
Source organism: Streptomyces beigongshangae (assembly GCF_019710745.1). Lineage (GTDB taxonomy): Bacteria > Actinomycetota > Actinomycetes > Streptomycetales > Streptomycetaceae > Streptomyces > Streptomyces beigongshangae. The sequence goes on along the minus strand of NZ_JAHKJW010000121.1, from coordinate 4,239 downwards.
CTCCCCAAGACAGCATCCGGGCCAAACCAGCCGAGGGGTAAAACCTCTATCGATATTGATTTGAAACGCTTTGGGTTCAGGCTCGTTGATCGTGCGTGAGTGATCTGGTGGGGGATGCGTGGACCTGGTCGCCGGACGCGCAGGAGCTGTGCGGTTGCTTGCGGTGTCCGCGCTGATGGAGGGTCGGGATCGGACAGAGGTTGCGACCTTGTTCAGGGTGTCGGTCAGGACCGTGGACAACTGGTGGACGAGGTGACAGACCAGTGGCCGGGACGTGCTGCTGTCCCGTCCGCGCGGCCGCCGGGTGGGCGAGCATCAGGTTCTGTCCCAGGCCGAGCAGGCCGCCGTTCGGCAGGCCGTCCTCGATCACACCCCTTCGGCCTGGGGCTTTCCGGTCAGCTGGGGACACGGGCCCTGATAGGTGAGTTGATCTTCAAGCTGTATCGGGTCCGCTTCACCGGGCCAGGTGTGGGCAAGTACCTCAAACGCTGGGGGCTGACGTTCCAGCGTCCGGACAAGCGGGCCGTCGAGCAGGATCCGGAAGCGGTCCGCGTCCGGCACAAGGAGACCTGGCCGACGATCCGGGCCCGAGCGAGGGCGGACAACGGTGAAGTCCTCTTCGCCGACCAGGTCGGGGTCCGCTCGGACCAGGTCACCGGCCGCATCTGGGGCGAGCGGGGACGGACTCCGGTCGTCCGCCGCACCGGGAACCGGTTCTCCGTGAACGCGATGTCCGCGATCAGCACGAAGGGCCGGATGCACTTCATGGTCTTCACCGAGTCGTTCGACGCGAAGGTCATGTGCCGCTTCCTGGACCGGCTTGCCGGGCACTTCGACCGCAGGATCCACCTAATCATCGACCGGCACTCGGCCCACCGCTCGAAGACCGTCCGGACCTGGCTCGCCGAGCACGAGGACGAGATCGAGCTGCACTTCCTGCCCTCGTACTCACCCGAGCTGAACCCGGACGAACTGGTCAACGCCGATCTCAAGCGCAGCCTGCCCCACACTCACCGGGCCAGGAAGGCGCTTCGGCGACACCGACAGGGCTCCGTGCTGGGATGATCCGAGAATCATCAGCTTCACCCCTGGGCCGCAGCGCAGCAGGTGAGGCAGCACGCCTCCACGCAGGTGACGTCCCTTCATCCAACCACAACGGGTGCCGCCGGATCGGGACTTGAACGGAATCGCTCTTGGCCTACCCGAAAGGCGGACCACATGATGTTGCGCCTTCACCCTGGCGCCCAGCAGACCCGACAACTCCAATCCCGACAACCGACTTGCCTAATGAACAGCCAGGAAGTGCCAGGTGTCCGGCGCATACGTGGAATCCGTCTCCCGGTGCGTCCGGGGCGAAAGATTGCCGCGTTCCGACGCCGTGGGTGCCGTTTTGGGTCCATCCTNCCGACGCCGTGGGTGCCGTTTTGGGTCCATCCTGGGAGCGCCGACGGGGGGACGGATGAGACAGGGCGATGCGGTCATTCTGGGCGTGGGCAGCTTCCGCACCCACGTGCCGGAGGGCGAGGAGATGCCGGTCGGGGCGCTGACCTGGCCTCCGCTGGAGTTCGTGGAGTCGGTGGTGCCGCGTGTCCAGGCCGCACTGGGCCGGCTCGGCTACCGCGTGCGCTGCCACATCGACCCCGTGCAGGACGACTTGCGTGATGCCCTGCAGTCGGCCGGAGCCGGCGTCGCGGGCGGGCACCGTATCGTGCACGTGATCTCGCACGGCCGGGCGGACGCCGACCGTAAACGCCTGGACATGGTGCCCGCCGACGGGCAGATCGGCCGCGACACCAACGTCGCCGGCTGGATCTCCGACAGCGACACCGAGCAGCGGCCTTCGCTGTTCCTGGTCGACCTGTGCGGCTCGGGCGTTGCCGCCCGGCTGCCGTCCCTGGTGTACGAGGCCGGGCAGCAGACCTACGCGTGGGTCGTCGCCGCCTGCGACGGCCGGGAGGAGGCTTACGACGGCCAGTTCAGTGCTGCGGTCGCCGATGTCCTGGACGATCTCGCCGAAACCGGCCTGGGCAGCGATCCCTCCCAGGAGTTCGTCGACTTCCACCTCGTGGCCCGGCACATCGGCATGCGCCTGGAAGCCGGGGGCGACCGCGGGCAGACGGTGCGCGCCACCCTGATGGACCCCAGTGCTCCCACTCCGCGGCTGCCGTTCTTCCCCAACCCCGCCCACTCCGGGTTCGTCACCGACCCCGTCCGCTCCCGGCGGGCCCACCTGGACCCGCCGGTGCGGGACTTCCTGGAAGAAGTCGACCCGGTCGACGTGCGGCACTTCACCGACCGGCCCGGGCGCCACTTCACCGGCCGCCGCAGCCACCTGCGCCTGCTTGCCCCGTGGCTGGATGACCCCGGCGCCGCCCGTCTGTGCGTGGTCACCGGCAGTCCCGGCAGCGGCAAGTCCGCCCTGCTCGGCGCCCTGGTGTGCGCTGCCCATCCGCAGCTTGCCGAACAGGCTGCCCACATCCGCGAACGCCTGCCCGGCGCCTGCCGGCCCGCCTTCCACGAACACCTGGCCGCTGTCCAGGCCCGCCAGCGCACCCTGTCCGACGTCCTGGCCGCCCTCGCCCGCCAGCTCCACCTGCCCAAACCTACTGACCAGTGGACAACCGACACGTTCATGGACGCCCTGCGGGCCCTGCCAGAGCCGCCCGCCCTTGTAGTTGACGCCCTCGACGAAGCCATCGACCCCAGCCACGTCACACAAGGCCTGCTGCTGCCCCTGACCGGTGCCTGCCGCCCGGGCGGACGGCCGTTGTGCCGGGTCCTGCTCGGCATGCGGCCATGGGAACAGTTCGCCCAGCTCGCCGCCCGCGCCCAGAGCACCGGCCTACTCATCGACCTGGACCAGTCCCCCAGAGCCGAGCTGGAAGAAGATCTGGCCGTATACCTCGACGACGTGCTAACCCACATCGACGGCTACCGCACCGGCCCCGCCCGCCCAGTCCGGGAGCACCTCGCCCGCACCGCAGCCACCCGCCTCGCCCGCACCGCACAACAAGGCGAACAATGGGGCGAGTTTCTGGTCGCCTCGGTGTTCACCAGCTACCTCGCCTCCACCCCGGCAGCCCAAGACACCGGCGCCGCGCAGCGCCTGGGCGACAGCGTGCCGGTCACCCTGCCGGGCGTCTTCGAACTCGACCTCATCTCACGCCCCACCCCCGCCACCGCCCGCGCCCTCCTGGTCGCCATCGCCCACGCCAAAGGCAACGGCATCCCCGCCGAACTCGCCTACCCCCTCGCCCGCGCCCTCCGTCCCGCCGCCGACCACACGTGCTTCCCGCAGATCCTCAACGAATCCATGTTCTACCTACGCACCCACATCGACACCGACGGCACCACCCTCTACCGCCCCTTCCACCAGGGCCTCGCCGACCACCTCCGCGCCCACCCCTACCGCCGCACCCCCGAACGTGCTCCCCACGCACCGCACAACGGCCTGCCGGCAGCACAACTCGTCCTCGACACCCTCCTCACCCCCCGCACGCAGGCCGACCGCATCGTCTGGGCCAACGCCACCCCCTACCTGCTCCGCCATGCCATCCAGCACGCCACCGACACCGAGAACACCGACACTCTGATCACAGACGCCGAATTTCTGGTGCATGCTCATCCCTCCACCCTCACCGCAGCACTTTCCACCGCCGCCACACAGGAGGCGGCCCTGGCTGCCGCCGTCTACCGCACCTCCTTACGTGCGCACCGCAACACCCACCCAGAAACCCGGCGCTTCATCCTCGCCCTCGATGCCGCTCGCTACGGAGCCACCCATCTCCAGCAGCAACTCACCCACCCCCTCTCCGAAGACATCTGGCGTCCGCGCTGGGCGACAGGCGGCACCCTGACTACAGCGCTTCACAACACGTTTACCGACGACACCGGGTGGGTGTTTAGGGTGGCGTGCACTGTGCTGGATGGCCGACCCGTCGCCGTCACCGGCAGCCACGACGGTGACGGCGGCGTGGTGCAGGTGTGGGATTTGACCTCTGGTGAACCCCTCGGCCGCCCTTTCGCCGACGACACTGGACGGGTGACCGCGGTGGCGTGCACTGTGCTGGACGGCCGGCCCGTCGCCGTCACCGGCAGCTACGACGGCGACGACGGCGGCGCAGTGCGGGTGTGGGACCTGACCCCCGGTTACTCCTCCGGTCGCCCCCTTGCCGGTCGCACCGGGCCGGTGTACGCGGTGGCGTGCACTGTGCTGGACGGCCGGCCCATCGTCGTCGC
>NZ_JAHKJW010000120.1 GCF_019710745.1 Streptomyces beigongshangae | reverse complement strand
ACCCGCACGGGCAGCACGGGCTGCCGCCGGCCCGGCGGCCCGCACCCGGTCGCCGGCACCGATGCCGACGCCGGTACCGGCCGTACGGCCGGTCCTCCGCCGCACGGCGGAGCACGGTGCGGTCCGCCGCGCGGCCCGTCGAACTCGTGGGCGAGGGCCCGGACTTCGCGCCGCGGACCGGAAGCGGTGCCCGGCGCGACCCTGTGCGCACGCCCGGCCACGGACGGCTCATCGAGAGGGCGCGTCCACGACCCGCGGACGGGACGTGGGACGTGAGATGTGCGCCACACCGCTGAGGGCGCCCCGGGCGCGGGCGCCCGCGCGGACGGCCGGACTCCGGTCGTCCGTACGGCACATGGGGGACCGGTCCGGGCGGAGTCCGGGCCGCCGGCGCGGACCGGTTCCGCGGTGCGCCGCTCCTCGTCCCGTCCCCGCCCCTGCCCGCTCCCGGCGCGCCCCCGGCGAAGTGGCCGGCAGCGACGGGAAGGAAGCGCACGCCGGCCGAAATCCGTGGTCAAGGGCGTGCGCGGGCGAAGGTCCGCGCTCCGGCACCCGCAGGCACCACCCCGCGCCGGGCACCTTACGGGCGCACGGGGCGTTGTGCGCATACCGGTGTGCGTCCGTGCGCCGGACCGCGGCCCGGCGCCGGATCCGCGGACCCGGGACACACGCCCCGACCGTCGGGTGACCGCCTCGCGCACGCACGATCGGCCCCGCCGCAACGAGTCACCGGTGATACCGCTTCAGTGACTACGCAGCGTGAGGCAACCATTAGCCAGTTCGATTCGTATATCTCCGTGGAAGCCCAGTGGGCCTGCCGGGTACGGTGATGCCGGAGCGTCACGACCCGCCTTTGCGGGTCCGCACCGAGCAAGGAGAACCGATGCGACCGTTCGCGCTCAATTACGCCCGTCCGGCCCAGCAGTTGGAGGTCGGCGTTCCGTACGCCTACGACTCCAGACTGCAGTTGAACGTGCTCCCGGACGGGCGGCTCGCCGCTCATGATTACGCCGTGTTGCGGGAACTGGGGGCCACGACCTCCACCGCCGGCTCGAAGACCCACTTCGACGACTGAATCCGGACCTCCGAAAATGACGGTTCTGGTCCTGACGTGCGAACAGGATGTGACCGCGGACATGGTGGTGGCGGAGCTGGACCGGGGCGGAATCCCGGTCGTCCGCCTCGATCCCGCGGACCTGCCGGGTCCCGTGGCCCTGTCCGGTGAGTACGTGCGCGGCACCTTTCACGGGCATCTGTCCGCCGGCGGCCGACTGGTGAGCATGAACGGACTGCGGTCCGTCTGGGTCCGCAGGCCCGGTGTGCCCGCCGCCCGTGCCGCCGAGCCCTCCGACTGGCTGACCGAGGAGTCCGCGCAGGCGCTCTACGGCATGCTGCGCTCCACCGACGCGCGCTGGATGAACCACCCCGACGCGGCCCGCCGGGCCCGCCACAAGCCCTGGCAGCTCCGTCTCGCCCAGCGCAGCGGCCTGCCCGTGCCCGCCACCCTGATCACCACGTTCCCGCAGGCCGCCCGCGACTTCGCCGTCCGCTTCCCGGACCTGGTGGTCAAGCCCGTCTCCGGCGCGCACCCGCAGGAACCGCCCAGGGCGGTTCCCACCAGCCGGGTCGCGCCCGGCACCGACTTCTCGGCCGTCGCCTTCGGGCCCACCCTGCTCCAGCGGCGGGTGGCCAAGCGCGCCGACATCCGGCTGACCTGTGTCGGCGACCGGATCCACGCCGCCCGCAAGGCGGTCGCCCCGGACGCCCACCCCGACGAGGTGGACGTGCGGTTCGCCTCCTCCGCCACCCCCTGGCACGCGGTGGACGCACCGTCGTCCGTCGCCGCCGGGGTGCGCGCGTACCTCCGGGAGGCCGGACTGGCCTACGGGGCCTTCGACTTCGCCGAGGACGCCGAGGGGATGTGGTGGTTCCTGGAGTGCAACCAGTCCGGCCAGTTCGGCTTCGTGCAGATCGAGTCGGGCCAGCCCATAGCGACGGCCGTGGCCGACTGGCTGGCGGCCCCGGCACCGTCCGCCGCGCCCGCGCCCGCGCCCGCGACCGGCGCCGGGGCGGGGACCGCGGGGGGCCGCTGAGGTCGCCGTGCGGGCCGGAGGGGCGGTTCAGGCCGTGACGCTCTCCTGGTCCGTCCGCTCCCGGGACACCCGCTCCCCGAGGTGCTCCGTCGGCACCCGGTGCGTCTCGCGGGCCGTGATCGCGGCGATCACCGGCGGGACGCAGAGCGCCGCCGTGAACAGCGCCACGGCCGACCAGTCGTCGCCGTCCGGGCCCGCGATCCGCGCGGCGAAGGTCACCGCGAAACCGGCGATCGCGAAACCGATCTGCGTGCCGACGGCCATGCCCGACAGCCGGACCCTGGCCGGGAACATCTCGCCGTAGAAGGACGGCCAGACGCCGTTCGCGGCGCTGTAGACGACGCCGAAGGTCACGATGCCGAGGACCAGGACCAGCGGGTACGAGCCCGTGGAGATCGCCCACAGATAGAGGAACATCAGTACGCCGCTGCCCGCGGCGCCGATCAGGAAGACCGGGCGGCGGCCGATGCGGTCGGACAGGACCGCCCACAGCGGGATCGCGCCGAGCGCGACGAGGTTGGCCAGCGCGCTCACCCACAGCATGGACGTACGGTCCATGCCCACCGGCTCGCTGGTCGCGTACGCCAGCGCCCACACCGTGAAGATCGTGCTCACCGAGGCGACGAGGGCGGCCGCGACCACCCGCAGGACGTCCGCCCAGTGGTCGCGCACCAGCACGGCGAGCGGCATCCTGGCGACGCCCTCGGTGGCCGCCTGCCGGGTGAAGGCCGGGGTCTCCTCCAGGGTGCGGCGGATGACGTAGCCGACGACGGCGACCGCGATGCTCATCCAGAACGGGATCCGCCAGCCCCAGGAGAGCAACTGGTCCTCGGGCAGGGCGGCGACCGGGATGAAGACCAGGGTGGCGAGGAGCTGGCCGCCCTGGGTGCCGCTGAGCGTGAAACTGGTGAAGAAGCCCCGCCTGTCCGGCGGCGCGTGCTCCAGCGACATGGAGTTGGCGCTGGCCTGCTCGCCCGCGGCCGAGATGCCCTGCAGGACCCGGCACAGGACCAGCAGCACGGGCGCCAGCGTGCCGACCTGGTCGCGTGTCGGCAGACAGCCGATGAGGAACGTGGACACCCCCATCAGGACCAGGGTGAAGACCATGATCTTCTTGCGGCCGACCCGGTCGCCGAAGTGCCCGAGGAACAGCGCCCCGACCGGCCGGGCCGCGTACGCGACACCGAACGTGGCCAGCGACAGCAGGGTCGCGGTGGCCGGGTCCGACTCGTCGAAGAAGACGTCCGGGAAGATCAGCGCGGCCGCGCTGCCGTAGATGAAGAAGTCGTAGTACTCCAGCGCGCTGCCGATCCAGGCGGCGGTCGCGGCCTTCCGGGGCTGGCCCGGTGGCGCGTCGGAAGGTGCTGCGGGGACGGACACGGCGGTGCTCCTTCGGGGGGACTCCGGAGGGGGCGGAGGGGGGCGGAGTGGGCGCGGGGGAGGGGTGCCGGCTCCCTGGGGTGACGGGACGGCCGCACCGGGCGCTGCCCGGTCAATTAACCCACTGGATAGTTAGTAGCGGATGGCTACGGATGGTGCGCCCACGCTCCCCGGGTGTCAAGAGGTCGTGCCGCGGGCCGTGTCAGCGTGGCGCGCGGTCCGCCGTCAGATAGGCGATGACCATGTCGCCCAGCATGCTGCGGTAGTGCTCGCGCTGCGCGGGGTCGACCAGGTCGCGGCCGAACAGGGCGCCGAAGGTGTGCCGGTTGGCCACCCGGAAGAAGCAGAACGAGCTGATCATCGCGTGCAGGTCCACGGCGTCGACGTCGGCCGTGAAGAGGCCGGACTCCCGCCCCGAGGCCAGGATGCGGCGGATCACGTCCAGCGCGGGCGAGCCGATCCTCCCGAGCTTCTCGGAGGCGGCGATGTGCTCGGCCCCGTGGATGTTCTCGATGCTGACCAGGCGGATGAAGTCCGGGTGCGCCTCGTGGTGGTCGAAGGTCAGCTCGGCCAGCCGCCGGATGGCCGCGACGGGGTCCAGGTGCTCGACGTCCAGCCCCTGCTCGGCCTCGCGGATGACGCCGTACGCCCGCTCCAGGACGGCGGTGAACAGCTGTTCCTTGCCGCCGAAGTAGTAGTAGATCATCCGCTTGGTGGTCCGGGTGCGGGCGGCGATCTCGTCGACCCGGGCCCCGTCGTAGCCGGCCCGGGCGAACTCCCGGGTCGCGACGTCGAGGATCTCGGCCTTCGTGCGGGCGGCGTCGCGGATGCGACCGTTCGGCCTCGCCGGTTCTTCGACGCTGGTCATCGGGTTTCGGGTTCCTCCGGGTGACGGGCAGTGCCCGCGATTGTAGAAGCCGGTGCCGAAGCGCGGCCTCCGGTGTCCCGGCGAAGCCTTCCCGCGGCTGCGGGAAGCTGGTATAGCTAACGTACTGGTTCGTACATTAACGGGTTCGTTCAGGAGGTCCGCCGTGGTCGCCGTGGTCAAGGACTCGTATCTCGTCGGACTGATCGGCGCGGGCATCGGCCCCTCGCTCAGCCCCGCCCTGCACGAGCGGGAGGCCGACCGGCAGGGCCTGCGCTGTCTGTACCGGCTCATCGACATCGACGAGCTCGGTGTCGCGCCGGACGCGGTGGGGGAGCTGGTGCGCGCCGCCCGCGACCTGGGCTTCGACGGGCTGAACATCACCCATCCGTGCAAGCAGCTCGTCATCGAGCACCTCGACGCACTCGCCCCGCAGGCGCGGGCGCTGGGCGCGGTGAACACGGTCGTCTTCGACGGGGGCCGGGCGGTCGGGCACAACACGGACGTCACCGGGTTCGCGGCGTCGTTCGCGCGCGGGCTGCCCGACGCCCCGCTGGAGCGGGTCGTGCAGTGGGGGGCGGGGGGCGCGGGGGCCGCCGTCGCCCACGCCCTGCTCACGCTCGGGGCGGGGCACATCACCGTCGTGGACGCGCTGCCCGACCGGGCGGGGGCGCTGGCCGCCGCGCTGGACCGGCACTTCGGCGCGGGCCGCGCGACCGCCGCCCCGCCGGACCGGGTGGCCGCGCTGCTCGACGCGGCGGACGGCGTCGTGCACGCCACGCCCACCGGGATGGCCGCGCACCCCGGGACGCCGTTCGCGGCGGAGTCGCTGCGGCCCGGGTCGTGGGTGGCCGAGGTGGTCTACCGGCCCCTGGAGACCGAGTTGGTGCGCGCGGCCCGGGAGCGGGGGTGCGCGGTGCTCGACGGCGGGGGGATGGCCGTGTTCCAGGCCGCGGACGCGTTCCGGCTCTTCACCGGGCGCGAACCGGACACGGCGCGGATGCTCGCGGACATCGCCGAGCTGGCCGGCGCCGGTACGGGGGCACACCGCTGAGGGCACCCGAGGGCGGTACGGCTCGAACTCTCGAACCGTGGGACGAAGGTCAACCGGAGGAGCAGCACCGTGCACATGTCCATTGCCACCGTCTCCCTCGGCGGAGGGCTCACCGAGAAGCTCACCGCCGCCGCCCGGGCCGGGTTCGACGGGGTGGAGATCTTCGAGAACGACCTGCTGGCCAGCCCTCTCGGCCCGGAGGAAGTCCGGGACCGGTGCGCCGATCTGGGACTGAGCATCGACCTCTACCAGCCGATGCGTGACATCGAGGCCGTGCCGAAGGAGGAGTTCGAGCGCAATCTGCGCCGGGCCGAGCACAAGTTCCGGCTCATGGAGCGGCTCGGCGCGGACACCGTCCTGGTGTGCTCCAGCGTCTCGCCGCTCGCCGTCGACGACGACGCCCTCGCCGCCTGCCACCTGCGCCGGCTCGCCGAGCTGGCCGACGGCTTCGGCATCCGCGTCGCGTACGAGGCGCTGGCGTGGGGGCGGCATGTCAGCACGTACGACCACGCCTGGCGCATCGTGGAGGCCGCCGGTCACCCGGCGCTCGGCACCTGCCTGGACAGCTTCCACATCCTCGCCCGCGGGTCCGGCCCCGAGTACCTCGGAGGGATCGCGGACATCCCCGGCGAGAAGATCTTCTTCCTGCAGCTGGCGGACGCCCCGCTGATGGCCATGGACGTACTGCAGTGGAGCCGGCACTACCGCTGCTTCCCCGGGCAGGGGGGTTTCGACGTCGCCGGACTCGTCGCGCGGGTGATCCGGGCCGGCTACCGGGGGCCGCTCTCCCTGGAGGTCTTCAACGACGTGTTCCGGCAGGCCGAGGCCGGGCCGACCGCCGTCGACGCGCTGCGGTCGCTCCTGGTCCTGCAGGAGGACGCCGGCCTGACCGCACCGCCCGGGCCCGTCGTACCGACGGGCATCGCCTTCGCCGAACTGGTCACCCCCGACGTCGAACCGGTCACGGAGGTCCTCGAAGCGCTCGGCTTCGACCGGACCGCCCGGCACCGCGGCAAACCCGTCGACCTGTGGCAGCAGGGCGAGGCGCGGGTGCTGCTCAACACGGGTCCGGGAGCCCGGCGCGACGGTACGCAGCTCGCGGCCGTCGGGCTGGAGTCGCCGGACCCGGCGGGCGCGGCCCGGCGCGCGGAGGCACTGCTGGCCCCGGTGCTGCCGCGCCGCCGGGCCCCGGGGGACGTGTCCCTGGACGCCGTCGCCGCACCCGACGGCACGGAACTCTTCTTCTGCGCCACCGACCGGCCCGGACTGCCCAGCTGGACGCACGACTTCGAGCCGACCGAAGCCGCCGCACCAGCCGGGGGCGACGAGTCCGGCGGGGCCGACGAGTCCGGCGGGGCCGACGAGTCCGGCGGGGCCGCGGGGCGCCCGGCGCCGGCCGCCGGCACGGTGCGCCGCATCGACCACCTGGCGCTCGCCCAGCCCTGGCACCAGTTCGACGAGGCCGTCCTCTTCCACCGCGGCGTCCTCGGGCTCGGCGCCCGGGAGAGCGTGGACGTGGCCGACCCGTACGGGCTGCTGCGCAGCCGGGCCGTCACCAGCGCCGACGGCGCCGTCCGCATCGCCCTCGGCGTCGGCCCGGCCCCGAGCGCCGACGACGGGGGCCGCGCCCAGCACATCGCGCTCGCCACCGACGACCTCGTGGCGGCGGCCCGCCGCTTCCGTGCCGCGGGCGGCCGTCTGCTCGCGATCCCCGCCAACTACTACGACGACCTGGCCGCCAGGTACGAGTTCGCCGACGACGAGCTGGAGACCCTGGGCGAACTCGGCATCCTGTACGACCGGGACGAGGGCGGCGCCTTCCGCCACTGCTACACGGAGACGGTCGGCCGGGTCTTCTTCGAACTGGTCCAGCGCGACGCGGGCTACCGCGGTTACGGCGCGCGGAACGCCCCGGTGCGGCTGGCGGCGCAGCACGCGCACAGGCCCGTGCGCTGAGCCGGCCGGCCGCGGATCCGGCCGGCTGCGGTCCCGGCCGGCTGCGGTCCCGGCCGACCGCGGTCCCGGTCGACGCCGGCCGGGACCGTCCCCGGCCCCTACGGCTTGGCGTTCCACTCCGCGACGACGGGCCGGCCGTGTTCGAGGGAGAGCCGGCTCACCGTGGCCGTGTCCAGCCGGAACAGCCGCCCGTCCGAGGCGGGCAGGCCGAGCCGGCGGGCGGTGAGGACGCGCAGGAAGTGGGAGTGCGCCACGAGGACCACGTCACCGTCGCCGAGCGCCTTCGCCGCGTGCGCGAGCACCCGGTCGGCACGCTCCCCCACCTCGGTGGGGGACTCGCCCGGATGCCCGTCCGGGCCGGGCGGCACCCCGTCGTTCCACAAGTACCAGTCGGGACGGGTGCGGTGGATGTCGACGGTGGCGACGCCCTCGTACGCCCCGTAGTCCCACTCGTGCAGATCGGGGTCGACCACCGCCCCGGTCAGCCCGGCCAGCTCCGCGGTGCGTATCGCACGCCGGAGCGGGCTGGTCAGTACGAGGACGCAGGACCGCTCGGCGAAGAACGGGACGAGGGACTTCGCCTGCTCCTCGCCGTGCGGGGTGAGGGGCAGGTCGGTCCAGCTGGTGTGCTGCCCCGATCTGCTCCACTCGGTCTCGCCGTGCCGGACGAGAAGAAGATCGCCCATGACTACTTCTTCGCGGACTCGACGGCGTGGCCGCCGAACTGGTTGCGCAGGGCCGCGAT